>CAWGNG010000025.1:0-460029 GCA_963823895.1 uncultured Planctomycetaceae bacterium | reverse complement strand
ACAACTCACAAGTTGCTGCACAAATCCCGTCACCGAACTGGCTTCACAACGATAGTCCATGCCCACGAGTCGGAGCAGCGTTTCAAGTTGCTTCAATTTCCTTTCACCCCCCTGATCGAAACGCTTTTCACGACACCGCCCCCCTGCGGATCGAACAAAAGAGGGGGTTATTCGCGGCCAACCCCCAAGCCGTTGAATGAGAGAACCTTCCGAGTGCCGCCAGCCGACCTTGCAACGAAGCCCGCCTACAAATCGGGCATCAGCCGCAAGAAACGGCAGCCGGCACAGAGAACCTCTCCGAACGACTTGTGGCGGGGTCGCAACTGTATTCCACAGTGCGACCCCGCAAATTGATAGTCTGTTCCGCTCGTTCTACCTCCGAAAAAACCGGAACGTGCAGCACGCACGCACCACTTAACTCGTCAGCCGCTGCTGCAAAAGACACCTCTCCCGAGATGCCGCTTGCCGCCGCAACCGCATCCTGCCAAGGATTTTTGGCGACTGGGGCAACGCCCAGCCGCCCACCTTCCGATCGGCCACAGAAAATGGCCAGTCAGCCCTTTCGTCCTGGCATTTGTGCCCGGCACCATCCGTAAGCACGCCAACGGGTCGCGACTTCCTTGCCGCGACACCGCCCAGGCTAGCACGTGATTTACATCACGCTTTAACCCGGCTTCTACTCAGGCCCCACTCCCAGACTTCAGCGTTTGACACGTACCCGACCAAGGGCACGCACCGGCGACCAAGCCGGCGGCTGAAGTCCTTCCTGCGTTAGTCATGCACTTCGCATCTTGAGTCACGTGGCTAGAGGGTGTTATCCCTCGGGCTATTGGCCGTATGTGCAGGCTCCCGCCTGCCATAGTTTCAGCAAACCGGCAGAAGGCCGTATTCGCCATTTCACGGGTCAGAACACAGAAGCTACCCGTTACCCTTCGACCAACGCTTTTCGCCGCTGTTCGGTCCAAATCGGGCTCCCAAACAGCGTTTTCGGCATCGTCTCTCAAGATACTCACCGGCAAGCCCTTACGGGCCTTTCATGGTTGAGCTTTTCGCGGCCACTGGATTTTCCAGCGGTCCCCGAACCTGGTCAAGGTCCGGCTCCGGCTGTCACCAGCCTGAAGGCTCCCCACGCCGGCACACGTTGCACGAACCTGCCATCACAGGCAGGCCCGAGCCCCGTGGGCGGATTTGCAGCCTCTTAAGGCTACGCACCGACTTCGGCACATGACATCCTCGACCACACGATCGAGGTCTTTCCGCATCGCCCCCATTCCCGGAGCAACGCTATCGGATAGAACGTCGGGATTACTCTGAACGACGGTCCTGGGATACAAAGCCAGAACCACGGTCAGGATTACGCCGACGAGCCTCCGTCGAGCACGGACAAGCACGTCTCCGTGCATCCGGCTCTACCGGCACAGCACTTGATGGTTGGTTACTCCATCCCCTTAGCTCGGTTGGTGGCCGAGTTTGCCGGGTGTGCTGCCCGATCGGAAGGCCGCAACGGCACGTTTGCACCACTGACGACCGCAGAACATAGTCCTGCACTGAAGAGAATACCCGAGCCAGCCGCCTTAAGCACGCTTCACCCGCACTTTTCTGAGCGAGAGCAAGACATGGACAGCCATGCTTCTCGATGATCTCTGCCAGTTACATCCCGCCTGACGGTCGGCAAGAGATCAGAGCGAGTTTCCAGGTTTGCTGTCCCAAGTGTCTTGATTGTCTCTTTTCCAAGCGACGCGAGCCCGGTTCGCCGCGGGCGGAAGCGGCCGGCAAGAGCGTGCCAGCGAAGCTGTCACTTGCCTTGCCTTCAGCCGCCAATGTTCCTGTTCGCGACGAACCCAAGGGCTCGTAGCGTTCCTCCTTTCGCTTCCAACAAGTTGGGCAAAAACCGAAAGGAGGAACTCATGGAAAAGAGACAAACAAGACACTCAGAACCAAAACTCAAAATACTCCGCTCCGCTGATCCGAAGACCGCTTTCGGGCAGATGTCGCCAACAGAGATCATCGAGAAGCACGGCCTTCCGAAGTTCTTACTCGGCTCCTCATTAAAGACGGAGAAGAGTCTAGGCATCGGCGTACTGGCCAAGGTTCTCTTTCTCACTCCAGGGGTCTTCTGTTCTCACGCTACGCAGGGTTGCTTGGAAGCGTGCCTGGGCCACTCCAGCGGCCGGATGCAGATGCCCACCCACGCACTAGCTCGTGACCGCCGAACCGCCCTCTACGTGGAGAAACGGCAACTCTTCCTACAAATACTGACCGTCGAATTGAGCCGCTTGGAAGAAGAGGCCCGACGACTTGGGCTTGTCCCCGCCGTAAGGCTCAACGGCTCCAGCGACATCCCGTGGGAACGGCTTCACCCGGACCTGTTCAAAGAGTTCCCGAACATCCAATTCTTCGACTACACGAAGGTTCCCGCTCGGATGGAACGATTCCTCAAAGACCCGACGTGGCCAAGGAACTACTATCTAACCTTCTCGGCTCAGCCCCATAATCACGACGCAGCACGCAATTTCCTAGACCAAGGGGGCACGGTAGCTGTAGTGTTCTGGCCCAAAGTTCCACAATCGCACTGGGGAAAGCCCGTCATTGATGGCGACAAACACGACGCCAGATTCCTTGACCAGGCCGGCACCATCGTCGGACTGAAGGCAAAAGGCCAGGCGAAGAACGACACAACCGGATTCACGGTAAGGCCCTCCGCAGAGAGCAAGGCCCCGGCAAAGTCAGGAAAGAAGCGGCAGCCGAAGAAAACGACAGCCACGATCGCCATCGCCGCGTAAGCGGCCGTTGAAAACGCTTGCAAGTCGAAAATACTGGCTTAGGCAATCCGGCTAAGCCGCCCGCTGGTCCAGCAGCCGTTCAACATGCTGCCGAACGATCACCTGTCGGTAATGGGCGGCAATCGACTCTTTTCGCAATGCGATAGACCGGCGAAGCCCGTTTGCCGGAAACCCCCGAGCCTTCGCAACGGCGACACTTTCGAACTCGCTTCGCTCCTCTGCGGAGAGAGACGCGAGATACTGGTCAATTCGGCGGTCGGACTTGCTTACGCGTAATTCCTTGGCCCGTCGTTGTGCTCTATCTCGGGCGATATCTTTGACGACGACCGCCGACTCGGATGATGACTGGCACGCCTTTACAAGAAGGCCAACAGGCGGAACGTAGTCCTCGCGAATTGACTTGACCAAGTAGCCCGGTGGATTTCGAGATACGCGGCGATTGCCGGCCCGCCGCAACGCATCGAACACAGCCAGTTTCGCATTGATAACATCGGCGGGATGCTCACGGACCAAACGAACGGCGGACGTTGCCGTCACGCCCCGATTGATCAGCCGATTCTCCAGGTCAGACCACGGAGCCATCGGCCGCCTTGGCTCTTGTGCCTTCGGAGCACGGACAATACAACTTCCCACTCGCCGCGTCGCAACTGGCGAAACCGCTCCTTTAGCGGAAGCCGTGTGAGGAAGCCGGCCTGCTCCAATTCCACAATCGCCGGATTCAAGCGTCGCTTCAATTGGGCCGTATCGTACCGCCGACTCAGGCCGATATGCTCACGAGCAAATTGGACAAGGCGAAATCGCCACTTATGGCGGCGATAAAACCGCTTGTCCAAAAAGCGATAGATCCGCTTGGAGACAGCCGACTTGAGGGTGTGATGGAACTCCAAATCGAGTTTCTTGAGATACCCCGCCTGAAAACTACGATAAATGACCTCATTCCAGACAAACGACAACAGCGGCTTGCCCTCGTCGTCCTTCGCCGAGCGTCCGCCGCGTTTGCCGCGGTGGTACAGCAGCAAGTTGTCGAGCAGATGGAAATGGGCGTCCACCCATTTCTTGCGGCACTTGTCCCACCAGGCGTTTTCGTAGTAGAGCGTCACCCCGAGCCAGCGTTTCAGCGATTCTTCCAGCCGTGCATAGCTCTTGCCCTCTTCCCGCCAGCCCAGCAGATGAACCAACTGGTAGCGGCTGAATTGCACTTGCCGGTTGGTGAAATCGTCGGCCTTGCTCAGTTGCACCAGACCCAAGATCACTTCATCGTCCAACGCGGTCGGCAGTCCGTACTTGTCGGCAGCGGAAATCGTCAGCCGCCGGGTTACATGCTGCCGCTGGCCTTTGTCAAAGATGCAATCCTCAAAAACAAGCGTCTTGCAGCCTTGTGGTACGCGGTCGGCCAAGGTGGTCAACGGGAACTCCGCCAGATTCATTTCGTCTTTGCCCATCCCAATCAGATGAGCTTCCGGGCCGGAAGTTTCATTCGAGCCGGTGTTTTCTTCCTCCATTTCCCCTCTGTCTGCAAAGGCAACAACACCACGCCGCTCCGTTGTTGCAGTTTGTAATCAGTTTAATAGCAAGAAGTTCAGCCGCCGACAATCGAGTAATTTCGCGTCCCTTACCCCGGACGATCCTGTCCCAAGTCCCGGTACAGAACCCCGAATCCTGCCCCGGTTCCCGGTAGAGCCTGTCCCAATTCCCGGTGATTCCCTGCTTCGATTCCCGGTATCGAACATGCTGCATTTTCCGCAAACGGCGGTTTCGATTGCCGAAAACGCCCGCAACGCTGGATTGCCAGAAATGCCGGCATTTCGGCGATGCCATAATGCCCGAAAAATGGTGCTTGGCAGAACGGCGTACCCGTGTTACGCAACGTAAAGGAGGAAAAATGAAAATCGTCGCCGTAGCCAACCAGAAGGGCGGAACCGCCAAAACTACCACGACGGCAGCACTGGCCGTTGTGCTGAGTTGCGGCGGCACGCCCGTTCACATGATCGACATGGATCCACAGGCAAGCCTCACACGGGCTTTCGGTGCGCGCGATGATGCCGATGGCCTTTACAATGCCTTGGCCAGTCGGGCGGGTTTGCCACTTCAGACGGTATCGCGGAACCTTAGCCTGACGCCCGCTACGATCGAGCTTGGCCGTGCCGAGACCGAGCTTCTCGCCGAGCCAGGGCGGGAGTTTTTCCTGAAAACCTGTCTGCAAAGGACGCCGTTGCCTGAGAACGCGGTGGTCTTTCTCGATTGCCCGCCATCGCTGGGAATCTTGGCCGTGAACTGCCTAGCCACTGCCGGCGGTATGATTGCCGTTGTTCAGCCCGGCGGCTTTGAATTGCACGCCCTGGTTCACCTGCACATTACGGTTCAGGCAATCCAGGAGCGGGTCAACCCCGACCTGCACATCTTGGGCGTAGTGGTGACCAACGCCCATCGGCGGCGAAAAATCACTGAGCAGGTCCGATTGGAGGCAAGCCGCCTTTATCCGCTCTTGGGCACGGTTCGTAGCGACGCCCGGCTTCTGTACGCGACCACCGCCGGCTTGATCCAGCGGCTGACTTCATCCAAGGCAATGAACGATTACGCCGACGTACTTTCCCGGTTGGGCGGAGTGCTGCCATGAGCAAACAGGCGGGCGGAATACGGGGTGTGCTTGACGGAATCTTGTCGCAGGAGAAGCAGCAGCCGAGCCTTCTTCCGGCAGCGGCAACCGCCATCGCTCAACTTCCAGCGGCCATCGGTCAGGCAGCCGACAATCGCGACCTGCCCCACCCGGCGGGATCGCGTTGCGGCCGGCCGCTGGGCAAGGCCGCATCGCCCGGCGTGCCCAAGGAGAAAGTCACACTTTGGCTCCATAGCCCGTTGGCCGCATCCTACCGCGATTGGTCATGGGAAGTCCGCAGCCAATTCAGCCACTTGGTCGAGAAGGCCCTGACGGATTACTACCAGCGGCAGCGAAATCCAAGCCCTTCCACGCGATAAGCAACCGCAGCAGCCGGGGCCATCATAACGGAGATATTAAACGTCAATCAATGGAGGAAGCTATGTCCGAAAACACTACGAAACCCGTCTACAAGCTCCGCTACGGCAACGTCTCAGCGGCCGTCTGGTTGCGAAATACTGCGTCGGCCGGCTATTTCTACGATTCAACCTATTGCCGTGTCTACAAAGACGGCGATGTTTGGGGCGAATCAGGCTCTTTTGAAGACCGCGACCTGCCCAACCTGGCCAAAGCGGCTGCGGACGTTCATACTTGGATCTACCAGCAGAAGGCCAAAGCAGTAACGGTCAATGGCACCGAATCAGCGTAGCAACGAAGCCGCGGCCGAAATACCCCGGCCGGCTGGGCAGCCGGCCGTTTCAGTTCGTCGTAAAACACCGTCACAGAATCTTTGTGTAGCGTTTCCGGCCGTGCTATCATCGGCCATGATCGCACCTCTGGCCGAAAAAAGTAAGATGTATCAGCAAGCCTTTCCGGGCACCACGCTTGCCGAGCGATGCGACTCCTATCAGCCGATTTCAGTCGCCTCCGCACGAGCCCCCCCGGTCACAAGCGTTTAGCGGCGGCCGGTTTCCCAGCCAATCGTCTACAGCGAGGCATCAGTCAACGACCCGAATCGATGAATGTAATGCAAAACGTCACAAACGGAACTCGGTTCAATAAACGAAACGAAGCTGAACGACAGGTTTGATGTATGAACAATCTCAAAAGAACAGAAAACTACGCCAAGCCGTTGCCAATTAACGAGTTAGACGCATTCATTGATGATATTAGCCAACTCGCCCTTTCCCGAACTGTGAAAACCACAAGAAAAAAAGGGCGAAAACTTTTTCGTTGAAAAAAGCGTGAAAATGCGGAGTTTTTTGAGAAAAATCGACATTCTCTTGAATTTGGGAAAAGATTTTTCCTTGACAAAAATCTTGAAATCGAGTTGCATAATATTTCTTCTCTGGGGTTTTTCGGAATATTAGATCTTAACCCCACTCAGGCCACGACTTCCCAATCGCGTGCTTTTATGCGATCGCAAGTCGTGTCCAATCCCCCAACCAACCGTTGAGAAGACGTTCTCAACACCGTTTGGCTATTCGTCCGCGCCGAGGCGGACGACCAAGGCCGGAAACGAACGATCCCATTATGGAAACCCCTTCAACAGATGCGATCAGGCTGTTGACGGTCAAGGAAGTCGCTGCACGCCTTAGCGTCTCCGAGGCGTTGGTGTACCGAATGGCCGCCCAACGCGAGTTGGAACACGTCCGCGTCGGTATCCACGAGGGCACGGGCAAAATCCGGTTCCGGGAATCGGAAATCGACAGGTATTTAAGCGAACGAAAGGCATGACGGATGTTACTGACCGTCAAACAAGTCGCCCAGTTGCTCCGCGTGGGAAGAAGCTGCATTTATTGGCTTCTCAACGAGCACCGTTTGCACGGCATCCGCATTGGATCCCGCCGGGGAACCATTCGGATCGAACCTGAAGAGGTTCAGCGATACGTCCGCGACAACACTGTGCGGAGGCGGGGCAAGCGTCCCAGCAAGCCCCGCCTTTCCGCATCCAGTGCGTTCACGCACTTAAACGCCTCCCGTTTGCGGCGGGCTTGGGCCGGGCGGGACGGCGAGCGGCCAACTCCGCGGCATTCAGCATGTGACCCTTCTGCTCGGCAAGATGCTGATAAACATTAATGATCATTTCCATGTCCTTATGACCAAGAATCTCCGCCAAAGTCACCGGATCAACGCCCCGCATCAACGCCCAGGTGGCGAAGGTGTGCCGAATCATGTAGACGCACACGTCGTCAGCCAAGTGGCATCGTTGCTTGATTCGGTTGACTTGCTGTACGACGGCGTTTCCGGTCCAAGGCTCGCCGAGGCTGTTGACGAACACGTAGGGCGACGCAAACCGTTTCTTGAGTTGGGCGATATGCCGCTGCAATCGTGCGGTCACATAGATTATGCGGGGCTTACCCGTCTTTTTGGCTGTCTTGTGTTTCTCGATTTCGAACGTGTCTGCTTTGACCTCGTTCCACTTGAGCCGACGGAGTTCGCTGGGACGAGCACCCGTTTCCATCAAGGCCCAGAGGAACAGCCGAAGCGGCCGCCGAGCACCACGCAGCAGCGAACAGTATTCCCCTTCCGTCAGGCAACGCCGCTTGGTCACCGGTTTCTCTCGCTTCAACCCCTTGAGGGGATTTTTTGCAAGGAGCCCCTCCTCAGTCGCCCAGGAGAAAAGGCGAAAGGCATATCGCTTGGCGTTGTACTCGGTGGTATCATTCCACACCCTTGGAGTATCATCTTCCTTCGGGGAATTGAGCCAGTTGGTCACATCGTTGGGAATGATCTCGCGGGCTTGACGATCTCCGGCGTACAGGCAGAAGCTCATCAAGTAGAAGTTGTAGTTCCGAATCGTGTCATCGGAATACTTCTGCTTGCGGGCGAAATCCAGAAAGGCTTCCGCCAAGTCGCAGACGCGGGAATTGTGGGCTTCCGGCCGTCGTGGAGTGAGGGCCATCAACTCGTGAAAAGCCCGCTGTGCTTCCGCCTTGGGCTTTGCCGCGTTCTTGTTTTTTGCCTTGGCCAGGCGGTGCTGCTTGCCGCCAACGTTTGTCACCCACCAGCCAATGTCCGGCCGGAACCACGGTTTGGCACGACGACCCATTTTCCAACCCTCCGATCAAAGAACCTTTGGGGAAAACCCAGGGCTGATCGAAAGGTCGGCTCGGCTCCACGTCCGCTGTTACCGGGCGTGGAGCCTCGAATAAACTACAGGATAAACTACGGAGCGGAATCTGTCAAACGACGTAAGTCCTTACGCCGTAAAAGTATCCCCGCCGCGATTCGAACGCGGAACCTTCGGCTCCGGAGGCCGACACTCTATCCAATTGAGCTACGGGGACCTGATTGCAACTACTTTCACAATAAGACTTTAGAGCCTACACAAAACGTCACTGGCAGAAAAGCATGGCAGACAATTCGCTGCCATTTTGCCCTGTCCTGCCAGCAACACGTGCTCAAGACAGCAGAATTATAGCGGGTCTTTCGGGCGGCGCGAAGTAGTCCCTGTATCTCACGCAAAGAGTGCCTCGGTCCGACAAGGGCGTCAAGTTCCGTCTCGGCTGGAGGGTCGTTCGTTTGGTCGCTTCGAGAATTCGGAGGATTTAACGGGATAGCCACAAAACGACTGAGTTAGCGGCATGCCAAGGCCGCCATTGATGTGCTCGGTGGTCGGGACGGTCCGTCTGGGCAAGTCCGCTTCGCCTTACACCCGGCTCGATGTGTCGTCGTTTCGCCGCCGCCTCTTCCTCTGAAACCGCGATCTATCGTATCAGGGATCAGACCTAAGGAAGTGGTCCAGATCTTTGGAAACCAGAAGTGGACCCTTTGCCGTTGCGTTTTCTTGTCTCCGCAGACCGTTTGCTCCAAAAATCACCGGAAAACAGGGGCTGATAGCAGTGCTATCAGCCGCACGTTCATGTAACTTCGCAAATCACACAATTTCCCCGAGAAAACAAGGCTGAAAGCGCTGTTTGGACGGAAAAAGCGCAACGGCATAGAAGTGGACCCCATTATCACGACCACTGTTTGTTAGCACTCTCCTGGACTACAATCAGGAGTAGATTCAGATGCCTGCCTTTGCCTTCCCCGCCATTACCCAAAGCAGAGATCGTTGTGAAAAGGCTCCTCGTCCCGTCTGTCTGTGTCGTTTTCCTCTTGAACGTTCAACTTTCCGCGCAGGATACTGCACTGATTCCGCCTTCCGTGCGAGAGGCATCGCCTGCCGCAGTTCCATCGCTCGACGAACTGGCTGCCGATTGGATGGACACCAAGACGCTCCGCAGCCGGCCCGCGGTTTACAATTTTTGGGGCGGAATCAAGACCACCGGCAACCTCGCGGCTTTTGACTGCTTGGCCTTTCCGCCCTATTCTCAGGGCGGCTGGTTCGGCGAGGCTACGGTGGACGGCAAACCGGTCGCCGCCGAGCAATCGAGATGGTATCCCTACCAAGTCGAGCGCCGAGCGGTCCGGAACGGCGTAACGTTGGAATCGAGCATTCGCCTGGCCTTTGAACAACAAGGGGTTCTCACCCGCCTCGTAATCCGCAACGCCACTGCTGAACCTAAGAAACTGACGCTTGGGCTCACGTTCCACGGCAAGGTACGCCGTTTCGCAGAAGCCTCGTGGAATACTTGGAACTGTCCGCGTCCGCTCGACGATCGTTTTGTGGCTTCGGCAGCAGCCGACCGTCAGTCGCTCATTGTGGCCGACAAGTCGAGCCCCGCGGCCATCGCCTTTGCCTTCGTCCAGACGCCGGACCAGCTTCGTGCTGCGGGAGAGCGAGCAGTGGCCGAGTGGAACCTCAATCTCGCATCCGGTGCCACGCTCACGATCGAATATACCGCCGCCGTCGATAAGGATGCACCAACCGCTACGGATTCTGCAAGGCACTGGGGGAAGGCGTTCGAGCTGGGTTTTGTCGAGGCCAAACGGTGTTGGGAAGAACGTTGGCAGGCCGTCTTTACCCCCGGCAACGAGCATTTTTCCGGGCACCTGCCCGCGCTGCTTACGGGTGATACGAAGATCCGCCGCGTCTATTACGAGGGCGCGCTGGCGTCGCAATTGATGTGTCGCACCAACTTACCAGTCAGCAAACGTGTTTTCATCTCCGTTGGCCCGGAGTGGTGCCGACCCTGACGTACTTCTGGGACGCGGAACTGTGGGCTCATACGTGGGCCATGTTGGAGCCGGTTACCATGAAGGAACAGCTCGCCAAATGGCTGGCGATGGATATTCACCAGTGTTATGCGTTGGACTACATGTCTGGCAAAGGCGCTGGTCCCTGGTACGCCGCGAATGATTGGTCGGTGTTCCGTTCTGTTGAGGCTTATCTCGATGTGACCGGCGACAAGGAGTTTCTTCAGCAAACGGTTTCCGGCAAGACAGTGCTTGAGCATTTGGTTCGTCTGGCGACCGCGTTTGAACAATTGTCGCCGAAGGACGGACTGGCGAATTACGGCGAAAACGATAATCTGCTCGAATGTGCGCCGGCCTACATCCACCGCATTCCTTCGCTCAATGCGGCGAACGTCTATCTGCTTCATCGGGCCGCGGATTATCTCGATGCGTCCGATCAAAAGGCTCGCGCGGCTGAGTTGCGCACGCGGGCGCAAACAGTTTGCGACGCGGTGCTTGGGCTCTACTCACCCGGCGAAGGGACGTGGAACGCGATCCATCTCGATGGCAAGCGGGTTCCGCTGCGCCATTGTCTCGATTACATTTTCATCGGTCAGTCACTGGAGAACGATCTTTCGGCAAAGATGAAGCAGGAGATGAACGCCTTCGTGGAGAATGAACTTCTCACCCGCACGTGGATGCGCGCTATGAGTCTAAAAGATCCCGCTGCCGCAATCTCCGATCGTGCCGACCACGGTCCCATGGGCAGCTACGACGCCTGGCCGCCGATGACGATGGACGTGATGTGCCGGTTCGGCAATTTTGAGAGGGCAGTCGAGTTTTTGCGAAGCACGGAGGCGGTCACGCACGAAGGTCCCTTCGCCCAGGCGCACGAATTCGTCGGTCCCAACAATCGCAGCAAAGGTCCACTGGTTCGCATCGCGTATCCAGGCGGCGATTCCAACGAAGTGTGCGGGGCGGCTTTCGTGGAGACGATCATTGCTTCGTTCTTCGGCTATCGGCCCGATCGCCCCGGCAACGACCTCCCTCTGCTTGCGTCCAAGACCCCACGTGGATTCAGCGGCGAACTGCTTCACGTGCCGTACCATCATGGCAGACTCTATACCATTCTAAGCGACGCGGATGGGGTTCATGCACGAAAGGAAAGCAGTTCCCCGAAGCGAGTGAATTCGTCCAACTAAAATGGGATCTTGTTTGGGTCGATCGGCAGGCCGTCCTGGCGATTGCCCAGCCGGTGATGCGTCTCGGCGTCGATCGTGTAACCGATCGACCGAACCGAGCCGTCACAGAAGCACATGTTGAAGCTATTGGCGTGGGCGCTCCCGAAACGAACGAGATCCGATATGCCGGGGGTGTCCTGCATCGGCGTGTGGTCGAGATGCACGCCGTCGTAATAGGTCGTGCGGTTCGTGTCGTTGTCCTCCCCCGCGTACATCGACTCATTGTCGGCCCAGTCCGTGCCGTTGTAGTAGTAATCAGGGTCGAGATACTTCTCACCGACCATATACGTGTTGCTCAGCCCATCGGTGACCCAGGCCGTGGCCACTTCGCTGTGCAGATAAGAGATGCCCGTGTACGTCTTCGTATGAGATCCCCAATAACTCGCGGTCATCGCGATTCCCTGAGCAAGACTGGTCGGCTCCACCGACGCATCGGTCCATCCCCAGAACTGATCGCCGCCACACGCGTTGTAGTCGGTTCGGGCCATTACCGTTATGGGATCGCAGTCAAAGGGCACGCCGCTGCTGTTAGGATCAAGTGGAAAGAGCATCGCCGGCCGCCGTGTGGGACAATTCATCACCGACAAAACCGTTTGCAGGCACCGCGCGGTGCCTGCTGTCTGCTGGGCCGTTACGACGTCTGGTTGGCCGTCCGCGCCCAGGTCAAACACAGCCTGCTGTTCCATAATGGGTTTTGACAGCCAAAATCGGTAGTGAATTCAAGGTATTGTGCTAGCACACCACTGCTAGCAGGCGCATTTTGTGGTTGCCTTTGGCGGCGTTGCTTGAGAGTAATTGAAAGGAGGGTCCATGAAGTAACTTCGCAAAGGAGGATGAATCGTCATGTACCAGCGAACTTTGAAACTTTCACAGGCTCAGCGCAGGACGTTGGTTGAGTATCGGAACCATGATCGGCGTCCGGACGTGCGGGAACGGTGTGCGGCGATCTTGAAGGTCGCCGACGGCCAATCGCCTCATGCGGTAGCGACTCAGGGACTACTGAGACCGCGAGATCCTGACACCGTGTACCATTGGTTGGATTGCTATGAACAACACGGGATCGAAGGACTGTTGTGGCGGCGGCAGGGAGGCAGCCGTCGCCGTCCCTTTCGAGCAGCGGGAACAGGTGTTGGAGCGGCTGCGGCAAGGCCCCGGCGAGGAAGCTCGCCGCGAGGCGATGCCGACAGCCGCTGGTCCGCCGCCCAGCCGCTGGACGTTGCGGACCATTCGCGCCAGCATTAAGACGATCCAGAATTACACGCTCAGTGGCGTGTGGCGGTGGCTCCGTCGCAAACTGGGAGTGAAATTGCGTTCGGGTCGGGTCCAGCATTTTAGCCCGGATCCGCAGTATCGAAGCAAGGTAGCCAAACTGAAACGATGCCTGCGAGCAGCGGCGCAACCCCCAGGAAACGACATTGCTGTTCATCGACGAAATGGGATACGCCGTCTGGCCCGAGCCGGCGCCGAGTTGGGCTGCCGCCCCGCCCGCGGCTCCACCGCAAGCGGATCGGCAACAGTCCAACAATGGGCTGTGGCGTGTGATCGGCGGCCTGAACGCCTGCAGCGGAAAAGTGACCTACGTGGACAACTACATTATCGGTCGAGCCAAGGTCATCGAGATGTATGAACGGATCGCGAAAACTTACGCTCGCGCCAAGACGATCTACGTCGTTCAAGACAATTGGTCGATCCATACTCATCCCGACGTACTCACGGCCGTGAGGGCATATCCTCAAATCAAGCCAATCTGGTTGCCGACTTACGCCCCCTGGCTGAACCCGATCGAAAAATTATGGCGATGGCTGAAGGAGACAATCCTCAAAATGCACCGTTTGGCCAACGACTGGCCCGCCTTGCACCAGCGCGTCACCGACTTCCTGGAGCAATTCGCCCGCGGCTCGAAACAGCTTCTGCGGTACGTAGGGTTGCTCGGCAACGGTCAACTGGCCCAATCGCTGCATTTTACGTGATTACTACCGAATCTGTTTGTCAAAACCCATTATGGAAGACTCTGGTAAACCCAACCACCGGGCTGCTGGTTGCCGATTCCGCGATCTGGGTCACCTACCCAACCGTAGCCCCAGCCGCTGCTCGGAAAGAACTTGTTCCTTTCCTCGTGCTGCAACATTGCCAAACCAATCTGCTTCAGATTGTTGGAACATTGCGCCCTTCTGGCCGCCTCGCGGGCTGCCTGCACCGCCGGCAACAGCAGCGCGATTAAAATCCCGATGATTGTGATAACGACCAAGAGTTCCACGAGCGTGAAGCCCGAGGATTGCCGATTTCCGATATTCTGACGGCGTCCGTTCATCAGGCGTTTCCAGGCATAACGAGAGCGTGAAGGAAATGCGCATGCAGCAGCGACGAAGCACTGTTAGTTTACCACATCGCGTGTGTTCTTTCAACAGATTGTAAGTGAAACTATTTCAACTGCGATTAACTCAACTGAATTCGCAGGAACATGTCCCGGCCAATCTGCCCAGGGACGCCACGTCGTTTGACCTGACGATTGCGTTGCGCATCAACACCACCCATACTGGCAGCAACGATTACAGTGGAACTTGGGGAGCTTATTGCCATCTCCGAATTCAAAAACGCTGAGAAGCCGTGCAGGAATGGGGTTCTCGCGAAGTTATGTCGATTGGGGCTTGGCAGAAAACTTGGCAGAAAAAGACGGCAGAAGAGTGCAGAATCGTGCATGAGATTGCAGGTCGCCAAGACGGGAAAAACCCCGAAAAATGCCGCAAAACACGGGGTTTTGGCAACCTAGTTGCTCATCCCAATTAAGCTACGGGGACGACACTCGCAGATTATAGCAGTGGTCTCTAATGTTGGGCAGGCCCGCGAGAGTGGCTCATTGACTGGTGGCTGCTCTTCGCAATTGCCCGCAAGCGGCGGCGATTTTGTCCCCCTTGCGGTGGCGAATGTTGACGTTCAGGCCCGCTTGCGTGAGAATCTCGGCGAACCGTGCGGTAGCCGACGAGGAAGGTGTGCGATACGGCAAGCCCGGCACCGGGTTGTACGGAATCAGGTTTATCAACGCCGGCCGGCCGCGGAGCAACTCCGCGAGTTCGGCGGCCTGTTCTGGCTGGTCGTTCACGCCCGCGAGCAAGACGTACTCGAAGGTGACGCGGCGGCCGGTCTGGGCGAAGTAATCGTCGGCGGCCGCGAGAATGGCGGCGATCCCGAAACCGCGATTGGCCGGCACGATCTTGTTGCGTAACGAATCGTCGGCCGCGTGCAACGACACGGCCAAATGGTATTGGCAGTTCTCGCGGGCAAGGCGGCGAATGCCTTCAGGCACGCCGACCGTCGAGATGGTAATCCGTCTGACGCCGATGCCGAGCCCATTGCGGTCGGCGGCGGCGGCTAGAGCGGGCAACAGGGCATCGAGATTCAATAGCGGCTCGCCCATGCCCATCACCACGACGTGACTGAGGCGTTCGGCAGGTGCCAGGAGCCGCTGAAGCTGGAGCATCTGCTCGATGATTTTGCCGACGGTCAGGTTGCGAACGAAGCCGTCGATGCCCGTGGCGCAGAAGCCGCACCCCATCGCACAGCCGACTTGCGTGCTGATGCAGGCGGTGCAATGTTCCTTATCGTCGCGGAGCAAGACGCACTCGATCTGCTGAGCGTCGCCGAGTTCGAGCAGGAGCTTTTCGGAGCCGTCGGCCGATTGGCGGTGTTTGACGACGCGGGTGGTCCAAATCTGGAACTCGGCGGCGAGTTGATTTCGCAATGCGAGGGGCAGGTCGGTCATCTGATCGAAGCCGGTTGCCCGTTTCGCAAATAACCACTTTCGCACTTGCCCTGCCCGATACGCCGGCAGCCCCCGTTCGATGAACCAATCGCGGAATGCAGCGGGAGTCTGTTCGAGGATGGCGATCATCGTGCAGTCCACGCGGGGCGCGCCTGCTACATGGTGAAGATTCCGGCCACAGGCGAACTGAAGCCGGGCAACAACTCGCCGCCGGTCAATACATCGGCCGAGGTGAACATGATCGCTTTGCGATCGGCTCCGTAGACCGTCACGGTTTGCGTCTTTGGATCGACCACCCAAACGGACGCGCATCCGGCGTTGAGCCAGGCTTGCACCTTGGCGAACATTTCGCCCGCCCGATCGTTGGGCGAGAGCACCTCGACCGCCAGGTCGGGCGCGCCTGGGAAAAACCCTTTAGGCAGTCCGTCGCCGACGCGGTCCACTCGGACGAACGCAACGTCCGGCGCCAGCACGGTGTCGGGGTTGCTGGAGACGCGAAATCCGGTCTCGGCGCCCAAGACCACGCCCAGGGCTCGCGGCTTCACGAAATCTCTCAAGATTCCAGCGATTTCCGCGACAATCATGCCATGTTCCGATCCGGCGGGCGACATCATGATGAGTTCTCCGCGCAACAATTCACACCGGCCAAGGTCGGAGGCTTGGAAGAGCTGTTCGGCAGTCGTAATGGGCTGTGCGGTGACCATGCAATGGTAATATACCGCATGGCGGCAGGCGAATCCAGGCGGCGGGACCGAACGAATATGACCAGGAGGATTGCAAAGTCGAGAATTCGGTCGTAGCACGGGCATCCTGCCCGTGTGTCACGGCCAAGATGGCCGTGCTACGAAGGACTTTGCACCTGTCCTGCGGATATGACTTGAGGGTTTTGTCCAATAGGGTTAGACTAGAAGCAGGAGAATGCTGCCGGCCAAGCAGGTGGCCTGGCGCGGAGGATTTGTCAGTTTGCCTGACACGCGGCGATCTGTCATGCCGACCAAAGAAGTTCCGGACGACTTGCGCGAACAGGAGCCGGAGACGCCGGTGTCGCTGCCGGAGTTGCCCGACGTGGCCGACGAAATCTCCACGGAAGAGCGGTCGCGGCGTGATCCGTCGTCGGAGTTGCCCCTTCCGCGTTGGCTATTCAATCTGATCGGCCACGTGCTGGCCGCCGTGCTCGGACTGATACTCGGCTATCTGATCCTCGCCTTGCTCCGTCCGCTCACGTTCCCGCTGCCGTGGTATCATTGACGGCTGGGTCGGCGGCGCATTGCTTGCGGCTCCTACGGCTTTTCCGCCACGACCACCGAGTTCATCGCCTCGTGCTTCACCGGCAACTGCGGATTTGTGAAGCCGGCGGAGCGAAGGTCTTCGGCGAACTCGTCGAAGGTGAATGTGCCGCCGCTATCGGTGTTGACCAACATGTTGACGGCGAACAATGCGCCATTGCGCGGGGCGGTGCGATCGGGGACCATGACCACGTCGCGCAGGGCAATCCGCCCGCCGGGGACTAATGCGCGAAACACCTTGGCGAACAGTTCCCGGTTGTGCCGACGCGAGTGCTGATGGCAGATCGCACTGACCCAGGCGAAATCGGCCCCCGCGGGCAGGTCATCCACGTAGAAATTGCCGGCGACCAGCGTCACGCGGTGGGCGAACTCGTTGCCGGCCAACCGCTGCCGGGCTTGTTCAATGGCGTCGAGCAAGTCGAAAATCGTGGCCGTCGCGCCGGGCACTGCGCGGAGAAACGCCAGCGTCCACGTGCCGGAAGCCCCGCCCACGTCGAGCAGCCGGCGGAATTTCGGCGGGCCGAGTTTCTGCACGAGCTCGTCGCCCATCGGACCGGAGACGACGTGCATGGCGGCGATGAAACTCGCGCGGTCGGCCTCGGGTCCGCGAATGCTGGGAATCCGCGGCGCCGGGATGCCGGACTTGGCGACCCAGGCCAACTGCGACCAACTGCGGAGGATGGTCATCGCGTGCCGCAGCATCGGCAGAATCGTCTCGGGGCTATCTTCGACCAGCCAACCGCGCAAGTCGGACGGCACGGAGTAGCGGAGGTCGCGTTTTTCCAAGAGCCCCAGCGCGGCGACGGCGTCGAGCAGGATGGTCGTCGCCCGCAGATCGGTGTGGAGTTTCGCGGCCACCTGTTCGGCCGAGAGCGATTGGCCGCCCAGGGCGGTCCACAGATCGAGTTCGGCGGCGGCCCCGATCACGCAGGCGGGCCGAAAGCCGTTCATCATTTCCAGGATTTGCTGACGATTAGGACGTGATTCCGACATGGCGAATTGACCTATCTGTGTTTTACGGCTGCTTACGATTGAAGCGGTCGGCCGCAATGGGGGCATGTCACTGCCGACCGTGAGACCATCCGGCCGCAGTCGGGGCACGGGTCGAGATTCGACCTGTTTTGGTGTTTCGACGATTTCGTTGACAGGATGACGATGAGCGCCACTGCCGCCACCACCGCGACGGGTACGAGACACAACACGCCGAGGATCAGCCAGTGGATCAGGCCAAGGCTGCCCATGTTCCACTCTCCTGGTGATTGGTTTCGCGATTTCGGAGAATCCCTAGGCCGTATCCACGAGCGATTCTGGACGTCGGCCGCTCAGACCAGCATACAGCAACCGGCCGAAAGAGACTAGGACCCACCACTGCGAGGGGGCATCTTTCTTGTGTCAATCGCGCGAGGACTAACTTACAATAGACTGTACGGAATCGCTTTCGATTGTCGTGAGGTATGACGATGCGAATACGCCTTTTTCTTGCCGCCGCACTGTTTTGGCTTGGTTTGGCGGGCTCGCTGCGAGCCCAGTTCAAGGAGGGGGGCAGCGAGCCAAACGATATGAAGACCGGACAAACGCAGGTGACGCGGTGGCGGGCGGGTATGATCATCAGGGCCTCGGGCGGGGCCTGCAAGGGAATCACCGGCTATGCCCCCGTTCCCGCCGATTGGCCGGAGCAGGAGGTCAGCATCCTCAAGGAAGAGAAGACCGGCGGGGCCCGCATCAGCTACGAGATGGTCGACGGCGGCGCGAAGATCATGAACGTGCATGTGGGACACCTTGACGGCGGCGACGAGGCGCAAGCGATCGTGACCGTCGAAATTCGCCGCAGCACGATCTTGCCGCCGGAAAAGACCGACATCTACTCGATTCCCGACCCGGCGAAACTGCCGTACAATATCCGGCTCTACCTGACGCCGAGCCCAAAGATCGAGAGCGGCGACCCGAAGATCCGGCAACTGGCCAAGGAGATCGGCGCGGATCAGGAAAAGGCGTGGGAGCACGTCGAGGCGATCTACGATTGGGTACGGAAGAAGATCAAATACCAGAACGGCCCGCTGAAAGGCGCTCTGGCGGGGTTGAAGGACGGCACCGGCGACTGCGAAGAGCTCAGTTCGCTGTTCATCGCCATCTGCCGCGCGGCGAAGATCCCCGCCCGCACGGTCTGGGTGCCGGGCCATTGCTATTCCGAGTTCTACCTGGTGGACAACGAGGGCAAGGGGCGTTGGTTCCCCTGCCAATCGGCCGGCAAGCGCGAGTTCGGCGGCATCAGCGAGATGCGGCCGATTCTGCAAAAGGGGGACAATTTCCGACCACTTAAAGGGACGAAGGAACGCCAGCGTTACATGGCCGTGCGCGTTGTCGGCACTCCCACTCGCAACGGCGGCCAGCCACAAGTGCAGGAGATCCACGAGACGGTGGCGAAGTGAGCGCATAAAAAAGGCCGCCGTGCTCTTACGTGGAAGGGCGCGGCGGCCGTGATTCAAACTTCCCGCCGATTGCGACTGGATGCGTCGCTGCGAGACGAGCGAAGGTCAGGCGTGCTTCTGCACTAGCCGTGAAGTAGACCTCGGCTCACGCTGTATGGGTTGGCACCTCCGTCGGAATACCAGGCAGGAAGTTCGATACACGCTTGATTTGTGTACCCAAACTATCGGCACATTTCCTCTTGAATTTGCAGCAGAACCGGGCGGATTTCCCCAGAGCCACGGCCCCACTTCCCCCGCTGCCCTCACACCTTTCCAGCCCTCTCTAGGCTATTAGCATTCTACGTCATAAACGTCCGCAAGGGAAGGAAATTTTTGCGTGATTTTCAACCGGCGACGGGAATTGCCGTAATGCGGGAGGGGCGGTATCATAGCAGGGTGGCTCTGCTGCATTTGGAGGACAAGATATGCCGGATGAAGATCAGGACGAAAACGAGGATGAGATTATCGCGGAAATCCGCGCGGCCCGCCGAAAGATCGCCGAGGAATGCGGCTACGATTTCGACAAACTCGTTGAACGATACAAGCGAATGCAAGCCGAGAACCCTGAGAATCTGGTAGACAAGGTTCCGAAGTCCGATGAGGATCTGCCTCGGAACTGAAAGACCTTCGACGGTGTTGCTTTGCCATGAGAGCCATATCGATAGTCGCCGCTCTCGTCACGGTCGCAGCAACGGTGGTTCTTTGCCTTGTCGTTCCGGTCAATCGCGTGATTTCTGTCGGTGACGACGCATCGGCCCTGAAAGCCTTCAAGTTCTACGGATATCCGGAGACGGGATTCTCGTTGACCGCCTTCCAGTATCCGAAAGATGGTCGCCTGGTGACCCCGACCTTTTTTCGCCTGCATGGTCAGTGGCATCTGCAAGTCTGGCACGACGACCGCATCGAAAGCATGATGCTATTCGAGTGCGTGCCGCACGAGCACGCCTACAGCGATTGGATCAACACGAGCGACGTCAAGTCGTTTGCTATCCCACGTGCGACTCTCTTGCCGTATTTCTTCGGATTCGCAGTTTCGTTTGCGGTCGGCTGGGGGCTCCGACGGCTCAGGCTGGCGCATCCGCTCATCCAGGCAACTGCGGTGCTTGAAATCATCGTTGGCGATATCGCTGCCGCGGGATCGACGGCGTTTGAGATTCTCGTTTCGCTTGGTTGGGCGGCGGCGTTCGTCTTCGGGGCGAACGGCTTTCGATTTCCCGGCGCGAGCAAACCATCGCCACAGCGCGCGGAGAGCGTCGCGGCGAAGTCGCTGCCTGCTATATCACGGCCGTAAGATATCGCCCTGTATCGTTCGTCTCGATTGCCGCAATTTCCTCCGGCGTGCCGACGGCGACGACTTGCCCGCCGCCTTCGCCGCCTTCGGGGCCGAGATCGATGATCCAATCGGCGGTCTTCAACACGTCGAGATTATGCTCGATCACCAGCACCGTGTTGCCGAGATCGACCAGGCGGCCGAGCACCGCCAGCAGCTTACGCACGTCGTCGAAGTGCAGGCCGGTCGTGGGCTCGTCGAGGATGTAGACGGTCTTGCCGGTATCGACGCGGCTTAGTTCGGCGGCGAGTTTGATTCGCTGGGCCTCGCCGCCGGAGAGCGTTGTCGACGATTGCCCGAGCGTCATGTAACCCAGGCCGACTTCCTGCAAGCTGCCGACCAGCCGGGCAATCTGCGGGAAATTCTGGAAGAAATCGGCCGCCTCCTCGACCTGCATGTCGAGCACGTCGGCGATCGAATGGTTGCGGTAGCGGATTTCCAGCGTCTGGCGGTTGAACCGCTTTCCTTCGCACACCGGGCAAGCGACGTACAGATCGGGTAGGAAGTTCATTTCGATCCGCCGCTGCCCCTGCCCCTGGCACTCTTCGCAGCGGCCGCCCTTGACATTGAAACTGAAGCGGCCGGCCTTGTAACCGCGTTGTTTGGCGTCGCGGGTGTTGGCGAACACTTTGCGAATCTCGTCGAACGCCCCGGTGAACGTGGCCGGATTGCTGCGCGGCGTGCGCCCGATGGGCGACTGGTCGATCTGCACGACCTTGTCGATTTGGCTGGCCCCGCGGAGGCTAGTATACGGGCCGGGCTTCGCAGCGATGCCGCCCAAGCGGCGGACCAACGCCCGGGCGAGCGTCTCGTCCAACAGCGAACTCTTGCCCGATCCGCTCACGCCGGTGACGCACACCATCGCCGACAAGGGGAATTGAACGGTAATGCCCTTGAGATTGTTCGTCGTCACGCCTTCGATCGTGATGGCGCGAGTCTTGGCCACGCGGCGGCGGCGTTGCGGAACGGCGATCCGCTCGACGCCCGCCAGATAGCGGCCGGTGAGCGATTCTGAGTTGGCGGCAACCTCCTCGGGCGTGCCTTGGGCGACGACGTTGCCGCCGTGACGGCCGGCCCCGGGGCCAAGATCGACGATGCAATCGGCCCGCCGCATGATCGTCTCGTCATGTTCCACCACGACTACGGTGTTGCCGCGCGACTGCAACTCGCCGAGCGTGTCGATCAGCCGCTGGTTGTCGCGCGGGTGCAGGCCGATCGAAGGTTCGTCGAGCACGTAGCACACGCCGACCAGTCCCGAGCCGAGCCCGGCGGCCAGCCGCACCCGCTGCAACTCGCCGCCGCTGAGCGTACCGGCCGGCCGATCGAGCGTCAGATAACCGAGCCCGACGCGATCCAGGAAATCGAGCCGCGAGTCGATCTCCGCCAGGATCGGCTGCGCGATCGGCTGTTGGTGAGCGGGGAAGGAGAGAGGGGGAGACGGGGAGAGGGGGAGACGGGGAGAAGAGAAACTCCCGTTCTTCTCCCCGTCTCCTTGTCTCCCCGTCTCCTTGTCTCCCCCTCTCCCCGTCTGCCCGTCTTCGCCTGCCGAACTGGGCACTGAAGTGCCGAGCCCTTCGCCGAGCCCTTGGAAGAACGGCCTGGCGGCGGTGACCGTCAACGCGGTGACTTCGTGAATCGCCCGGCCGGCGATGCGCACCGATCGGGCCTCCGGCCGCAGGCGCGAGCCGCTGCACTCCTTGCAGACCAACTCGCTTCGAAATGCCTCGAGCTTCTGCCGCTTCGGCTCGCTGGCGGTGGTCGCATATTCCTTTTCCAGCATCCCCAGCACGCCGGGAAACCGTTTGTCCGTGCCGTGCAGAAGTTGCTCGCGGAGCTTCGGCGAAAGTGCCTCCAGCGGCGAGTTCCAGCGGATACCCGCTTTGGCCAGGAAGGGGCGAAGCTGGTTCTGCCGTTTTTGCAGAGCGGCCGGCGTCTCGCCTTTCCACGGCACGACCGCCCCAGCCGCCAGCGAAAGCGTGGCGTCGGGCAAAACCAACTCGGGATCAAACGCCATCCGCGATCCCAGCCCTTCGCATGCCGGGCACGCCCCGTAGGGACTGTTGAAACTGAAAGTCCGCGGCTCCAACTCCTCATAGCTGATCTTGCAGTTGGGGCAGGCGTATTGCGTGCTGAACAGCCGGTCGCGCCACATCGGTCCGTCGTTGGTCTTCTCCTCATGAGCGGCCAGCACCAGGCCGTCGCCGTGCCGAACCGCCAGATTGATCGATTCGGCAAGCCGGTCGCGCACCCCCTCGCGAACCACGACGCGATCGATCACCGCTTCGATGTCGTGTTTCTTCTGGGCCGTCAATTCGGGCGGATCGCCGACGTCGATCACCTGGCCGTCGACGCGGGCGCGAAGGAAACCGGCTTTTCGGATCGCCTCGATCGCGTCTCGGTGTTCTCCCTTTCGGCCGCGAACCAACGGGGCGAGGATCATCACCCGCGTGCCGGCGCTGAGCTCCATCAGGGCGTCGAGGATCTGTTCAGGCGTCTGTTGGCGGATCGCTTCGCCGCACTGGTAGCAGCGTGGCTCGCCGAGACGCGCGAACAGCAGCCGCAGATAGTCGTAGATCTCCGTGACTGTGGCCACGGTGCTGCGCGGATTGTGGCTGCCCGCCCGCTGGTCGATCGAGATCGTCGGTTGCAGCCCCTCGATCAAATCGACGTCGGGCCGTTCGAGTTGATGCAAGAACTGCCGGGCGTAAGTCGAGAGGCTTTCGATGTACTGCCGTTGCCCCTCGGCGTAGAGCGTGTCGAAGGCCAACGAGCTTTTGCCCGAGCCGCTCGGCCCGGTGATCACCACGAAGCGGTCGCGCGGCAGATCGAGATCGATGTTCTGAAGGTTGTGCATCCGCGCCCCGCGGATACGGATGCAGTTGTCGGCAGGAAGCAAGTCTTCTGAAGCCATCCTATCCACGTATGATAGCTGGGGGCACAATACGGCATTATCAAACTACCCAGGGTAGCATGGACGACGGCGGAAGTAAAGCAAAAGGCCAACGAGGGGTAGGACGGATTTCCAAATCCGTCCGATGTGCGTGATGCGCGGACCAGGCACCGGAAACGGGCGACCATTCCGCCGCGCTCTACGGCCGAAACAGCGGCTTCAACTCCAGTTCCTTTAGCGGCAGCGCCGAGGAAGGGCAGGAGCCGATCGCGAGGTGCAACTTCAGCGTGGCGGGCTCGAAAATCATTGTCTGAACCGTCAGGCCGCGCATGTTCACCTCGTTCAGTTTCTTCGCCACGTCGGAAATGCCGAGTTGGCCTGACTCGCGCGCCTGGCTCAGCTTTTGATAACGCCCACATAGCGTCAAAATCGGCACCGCCAAGCCCGGGGTGCGGAAATGATTGGTGCAGGCGAGGATGCCGTGGCTGGAATGACGGACCGCCACGCTCTTCGGCGTGATTTCAAAAACGGCGTCGTCCTTTGGGTCGCATACCGACAAGTTCAACAGCGTCGTTCGCTTCGCGGCGCGGAGTAATTTCTCGGCGTCGGCGACGGTCGAACATTCTTCGAGAGCCCGGCGGAAGCAGAACGTGTATGGCTCACCCTTGGGGTTGAAGAGCGGTCCGCCGTCGCGCGATAAGAGCACCTCATGCACCGCCAGGGCCAAACCGGCGTCGTTCATGCCCGACAACACCCCGAACATGCCGGGAAAGCCGATCGACACGAAGGCGTGCTTGCCGCGAGGCCGATGGACAGTGACCAGACTGTACTTGGTGAGCATGCCGAGGGTGAAGAAATCAAGATTGCGGCCGAACAGAGGGCCCCCGGTTGCACTGTGGTCGGCCTCGACGACGATCGACGAGCAGGCGAAACCGCCGCGGTAAACGTCGGGCAACACGTTGCCCAAGATGCCGAGATCCCTATCGCTGCCCAGTTGATCGACGGCCGCCCGAAGCTCGGCGCGATGGTCGGCCGACAATTGCGGCAGCAACGCCTTGCCCATCGCCAGGCACTTCTCCAGCCGCTCTTTGCCCGCTTTTCCGCCGGAACGCTGCACCAGCTTGCGCGGATAGTCGGCGAGTTTCTTGATCGCGTCGCCGGTGAGGATCGCGGTTTGGCGGCCCATCTCTTGCGGCGTGCCGGCGACGATCAGCACCGGCAGGTCGTTGATGTACTTCAACTGGCCGCCGCCAGAGCGCCCTTCGACGAACGAGCGGGTGTCGTCGGCCCTGGCAGCCGAAACGGCGAACAACAGAAGTAGAGCGACGCCAAACCGTTTCCAGGTGAAACGGCGAACGATCGGATTGTCACGGTTCATCGTACTCGGCCCCACCTCCGGAGGAGTTCCCCGCTCCGACTGCACGGGCGGCAAAGCGGCCGCCCCGGCAACAGAAAACACCACTCTACTCTACCTTGCTCATGCGACGCAGCCTATGCCCCCGTTGGGGCCGACCAACTATCCAGGAGGGAGAATTGATCGGCCTTGCTGCCCAGTTGGGCCATCGATGCGACCGGTCAGCGAGCCGCCGCCAGATCGTCGAGCCAACACTCGATCAACGTCGATTGGTTGGCATTGCGGTCGATCTGGGCCGCGGCGTCGAGACAGCGGTCCAACCGCGCGGCCGAACGCTGCCGCTCGCCGAGGCCGCGCTCGATGGCCGCCCCAACGCGCTTCCGCAACTCGACGTCCTCCGACACCGACACGCCGCACTGGGCGTGCAGGAGTTGCCGGTAGAACTCGGCGGCAAAAGCGACAATCTGCCGAAACCGCGCGCGGCGGGCCGACGGCTCCTTGCCGGCCTCCTCGACAAACGCCGCCACCATGCGGGCGAGACCGGCGCTGTCGAGCATCGCTTCGGCGAGTTTCTGGTAGAGCGAGTCCCGAAACGACCAGAGACCGGGATCGGCCAATTCCAACGCGCGTTGAAGGCTCCCTTCGCTATACCGGGCGAGACGCCGGGCCTCGCTCGCGTCGGCCACAAACCCCTTCGACATCAGCAGGGCGGCCACCGTCTCGATCGGCAGCGGCCGAAAGCGAATCAGTTGGCAGCGCGAGCGGATCGTGGGGAGTTGCTTCGCCGGCGTCGTGCCGATCAGGATCAGCAGCGAGCGGGGCGGCGGCTCTTCTAGCGTCTTCAGCAGGGCATTGGCCCCTTCGGCGTTCAGATAGTCGGCGTTGTCGATCACGGCGATTTTTCGCCCGCCGAGGCTCGGTTTCATGGCGAGGTCGTGGCAAAGCCCCTCGCGCCGCCGGTGCTCGTCGTCGCCGATGAACAATGCTTGCGGAATGAACGCCCTTTCTTCGGGCTTGGCAACCATTAGCACATCAGGATGCGTGCCGGCGGCCACCTGGGCGCACGAGGGACACGCGCCGCACGGATCCAGCGCCGCCTCCGGCCGCGTCTGGCAGAGTAGGGCCTGGGCCAACTTCAGGGCGAACGTCCGTTTCCCTATTCCCGCCGGACCCGCAAACAAGAAACTGCTGGCAAGCCGCCCGCGCGCAATCGCCCAGCGAAACTCTTCAACCACGTCGTCGTGTCCTTCGATGCCGTGCCAAGACATTGGAAAGGGGTCAGGGGGCAGGGATTAGGGGCCTGGGATCAGGATTCAAACTCAATGAGCCGCTTGCGGCTTCGCAACGCACCTCGCGAGCACTGTTTTCCGCACCTCCGCTTGCACTTCGTCAGTCGATCCCGCGGCGCTGACAACCACGATCTTTTCCGGTGCCTTGGCGGCTTCGGCGAGAAAGCCCTGACGCACGCGGGCATGAAATGCGTCGCCCTGTTTCTCCATCCGATCGAGCGGCCGGGCCATCCGCGCCGCGGCCACGTCGGCGGGAACGTCGAGCACAACGGTCAAATCGGGCATTAGCCCGGCGGTCGCGATTCGCCCGACCTCCCAGAGCGTCGCCACGTCGAGCCCCCCGCCGTGACCTTGGTAAACCACATTGGCCAACAGGTAGCGGTCGCTCACCACGGTCTTGCCTCGTTCCAACGCCGGTCGGATCACCTCCTCGACCATCTGCGACCTGGCGGCCATGTAGAGGAGCATTTCGCTGCGGCGGTCGATGTGCAAATCGTGCCGATCGAGAAGGATACTCCGCACCGCCTCCCCCAGCGGCGTGCTGCCCGGATCGCGGCACGCGAGCACGTCATGCCCCCGTTGCCGCAGCCATCCGCAGAGCAAGTCGACCTGCGTCGATTTTCCCGAGCCGTCACCGCCGTCAATGGAGAGGAACATAGGTGGCATTGTAAACGACCGATGGCGTTGGGCCAAGGGAGTTGGGCTAGCTCGCGTTTAGCATCGCGAGAACTGATGGCTGTATTGAGTCCTTGCATCGCTGACTTGTGAGACGGGTTCTCAAAAGCCAGAACACGGCGGATATGTGTTGTCTTCCATTAGCGGTAGGGTATGCGACAATGGAACAACCTTGGAACACAGGCAGACCCGTCAGATTGAGGGGAAAGTTCACTTCGGGCCTTCCAGGGGACACTGGCTGCGAGAAGGCAGAATCATGCCCTTTCCGTGTTCTAACCGTTAGGGTAGACTTCAATTAGACATTTTGCCGTTCTGAGGATCTCCGCCGCCATCTTTGTTTCTTCGTCGATAGACACTGACTGCACAACCGACGGATTTGCAATGAGCGAGGAACATCATTAGAATGCCCGCCGCTCCAGTCGCGAGCAGCACGACAAGGGGCAGGCACGCAAGGAAAGAGACGCTCGAAGAGTGGCAGAAAAGCGACGTAAGGGTCAGCATCGCAAGAGACGGCGGCCCTAACAGGGAGAGTGAGTCTTATGGCTGAAAAGAAACTTAGTGGCAACATCGATAGGCTTTTCCAGCAGGAGAAATGGGACGAGGCTCGCAGCGTCCTCGAACAGGAACGCGATAAGGATCCAAATAACCACTGGGTACTTACGCAACTGGGCGTTACCTTCTACGAGCAGCGGCAATACAAGGAAGCTCTCCAGTTGTTTCTAGCGTCGCAAAAGATCGTCCCTGACTGTCCACTTACGCTGTGGAATGTCGCTGGCGTTCTCGACTCACTTGGGAAGTATGCGGATGCTGTGCGGACCTACCTCTGGCTGCTTCGGAACAAGAAGTCACCTGCTGACGACCCTTGTTGGGAGACCGAAGAATGGGCGGAGACGCTGAAGACCGACTGCATGTATCGATTAGGGCTTTGCTTCCAACACTTGCACAAGAAGCGAGAAGCAGGGTCTTGTTACCGCCGATATATAGACTTGCTGTCAATTGGGATTGAAGGATCATATTCGTTCGACGATGTGATGTGCCATCTGCGCAATTTGAATGGTGAGGTAAGTACTACTCGAGTTGAGAGTGAAGTCCGTAAAGCAGTGAATGCAACGCTCCAGGTGTCGGGGATTGAGCCTCGAAAGCGCCCACAGGACTCTCCGCCAGAATTTGACCTCCGAGAATTCTTCCCTGGCAGTTTGGCAGCGAGCAAGAAGTAACTCGTTCTGTCACATCCGTCGGGGGAGGGCCTTCCAAGACCGTAAAGCAGAGAAGTGGCTTGTCGAACTAGTCGCTACACCTGACCGGCGCGTATGCTTGGTATTGACCAACGTCAAGATTGAGTCCTGCAATGGTTAGGGAGTGCTTTGCGGTGCAAGTTCAAGGTATCGGTTCCGACCATTTCGGGTAGTCTCAGCAAACGGCCGTTTTCCAAGGCCGCCTTGCCGGGACAGCGTCTTGGCCTATGAGAACTATGAGGCATTCGGTCCGTTGACGGATGTGACTGTGTAGATTGCGCGACGAGACGCCGTGGTTACCCAATCGGTTCGAACTTTGCCGTGAAGTGGCGCAGAACCGGCGGTTCTTCGATGATGCGATAGCCGGGAAGAGCGGCGCGATTGCTGAAGACCTCGATGATCGCCTCGATCACGTGGTCGATGTGGCTTTGCGTGTAAACGCGGCGGGGGATCGCCAAGCGCACCAATTCCATTCGGGCGGGAAGGAGCTTGCCAGACGCATCGTACCGGCCGAACATCACGCTGCCGATCTCGACCGAGCGAATCCCTCCCCAACGGTACAACTCGACCGCCAGCGACTGGCCCGGATACTGCTCCACGGGAATGTGCGGCAGGAACTTGCGGGCGTTCAGATAAATGGCGTGCCCGCCGGGGGGCTGAAGGTGGGGACGCCCGCCTGCACTAGCCGCTCGCCCGGATACGCGATCGAGCGGATACGGTATTGCAGATAATGCTCGTCGAGCACCTCTTCCAGCCCGATGGCGATCGCTTCGAGGTCGCGGCCGGCCAAGCCGCCGTAGGTCGGAAAGCCCTCGGTCACGATCAGCAGGTTTCTGGCCTTGGCGGCCAGCCCGTTGTCGTTCATGGCGATAAATCCGCCGATGTTGACGATCGCGTCCTTCTTCGCGCTCATCGTGGTGCCGTCGGCGTACGAGAACATCTCCTGCACGATGGTCTTGACCGGCCGGTCGGCATAGCCGGGCTCACGCAGCTTGATGAAATAAGCGTTCTCGGCGAATCGGCAGGCGTCGAGAAAGAGCGGAATGCCGTAGTTTCGGCAAATTCGCTTCGTCTCGCGAACGTTCGCCATCGAAACCGGCTGGCCCCCCTCGGAATTGTTCGTTACCGTAATCATGCAGAGCGGGATGTTCTCGGGGCGAACCTTCTCGATGAGCTGTTCGAGGGCCGCCGTGTCGAGATTGCCCTTGAAGGGGGCGATGCAGTCGGGATCAGTCCCTTCGGCCGTGGGGAGATCGACCGCCTCGGCCCCGGAGAACTCGGCGTTCGCCCGCGTCGTGTCGAAGTGCGAGTTGTTCGGCACGACTTTGCCGCGGCCGCCGAGAATGGCGAACAGGATTCGCTCGGCCGCGCGTCCCTGGTGCGTGGGAATGATGTGTTTCAACCCGGTCAACTCGCGGACCTTCGCGTCGAAGCGATAGAAACTCCGTGCGCCGGCGTACGATTCGTCCCCCCGCATGATACCGGCCCATTGATCGGCGCTCATGGCTGCCGTGCCGCTGTCGGTCAACAGGTCGATCAGCACCTCGTCGGCGGGCACCAGGAAAAGATTGTAGCAGCTTCGTCGCAAGACCTCCTCCCGCTCGCGGACCGTAGTGAACCGGATCGGCTCGACCGACTTGATCTTGAACGGCTCGATAATCGTCTTCATGGCGCGAAAAGAACGGAACGGGGAGAGGTTGAAGGTTGGGAGGCGGATGCCGGATGTCGAGCATACAGCGACGTGTGATTTCGTGCAACCTTGCCTAATCGTTTCCCTCATCCATCGCCAGCGTCTTGCCGCGGCGCCGGCCGGCTGTTTTTCTTGCATTGCCACGCAGCCGGTGTATGGTTTTCTCGCGGGTGCGCGTCGGAGCGGAGCGGGAAGGAAAGACATGCCAAAATCAGCGGGCACTCTCTTCGGACTTGCGTTGGTCGCAGCCTCGATCGGGTTCAACATCTGGCGCTACCCGATTGTCTGGCGGATGACCGGTCCGATGGGAGCGCCGCTAGCGAAGACGACGGCAGCGCCGCCAGTGGCACCCCGGCCAGCGCCGGCGGCGGTCGAGCCGGCGGGCTCCTCCGCGGCGACCTCGGCGGTGCAACCCATCAAGTTGCTTCCGCCCAAGCCGGAACCTACGACTCCGCCGCTGATGTTGGCCGCCACCGCTGCGCCAAGACCGATCCCAGGCACGGCCAACAGGGCTGACACTATGACGACGGCCGGACGACGCCCGTCGGCGGCAGATGACCTGGAAAAGCCGTTGGTGCCGGTTCCAAGCATGGCTGCCGCAGCTTTGCCACCCGAAACGTCAGACGGAGTCAACGGGGTCCGCCGCCTGCCGCCGGTCGATCCGAACATGCCGACATTGGTCGGCACGTACCCGTCCGGCCCTTCTGTGCTCTCCCGATCTATCCCAGCACTGGGATTCAATGAGCGGCGGCCACCTGCTGCTCGACCACGTCGCGTACGCTCAGCAAAGCGCTCTGCGCGGTTTGACACACGTGCTGGAACACCTCGGGGCGTGAGACCCCCGCGAGGCGAAGAACCTCGTTGCCGGCATGTTTGAAGATCAAGTCTCCGGCGTGCAACCACTCTTGTCCGGGCAAGACCTTCACTTCCACCGTGTCGAACTCATCGAGCCCAATCCAGTGCTCATCGGCCGGCATCAGCCCCTTGCGAATGATGATTCGCCGATTGCTCAACGCATAGCGGCGGCAGACGCGCGGCATCAACTGCCAGGCGAAAACCGCCAAACTAAGGGGGATCATCGCTACCGCAAGTAGCTTTCCCAGCGTAAAGAAGTCCCCCCAGCCAAGTCGCACGGAGGCCGCTCGGCCGACAAGTCGGCCTGCCCATGTCGCGCCGATAGTCGGCCAGACGACTTTGCAAGTGACTTCAGCAAGCTCCGAGGGCGTGACGCCGTAAATGGGGTGGTGCATGTCGGTAGAGATTAGCGGGAAACCGTCACGTTTTCAAGGGGCGGGACGCTCCGGTGCGCGGCGAGCGATCGTGTCGCGTCGGTCTTCACGTTCCACGATCGGGGGAAGCCGCCAATTCCTTGAGCCTCGCCGCAAGTTCCGCGGGAAGCCGATCGCACCATTTCTCGTCGATTAGGCCGACATCCAGCATGTCCAAGAGATGAATTTTGTCCTTCAGGCGAAAAGACGTGAGCTTCATCCGCACCAAGGCATCGAGAGTCGGCACGGGAAAGTCAGGCCCTTCCACGCATTCCGTCACGTCGGGAACAGGGAGAGTATCTCCCGGCGCACTTTCTCACCGCTGAACACTATATGAATGGCGCTGCGAACCGAACCCCCCGGTCCGTCGAGAAACATGTCCACCCCGGCAACGTTGTGATGCACAAAGCCGGCAGACTGCAATGCGGCGAGAACGCGGGCGAAGTCCTGTCGTCGGACCAACACGTCGACGTCTTTCGTGTTCCGCACAGCCTCCTGATCGACTCGCGCTACCCACGCGGCGACGGCATTGCCGCCGACAACCACGTAAGAGATGCCCGCTCGTCGCAGGGCGGAGGTGGCACGACGAGCCCGCTCTCGGACAGCTTCCACGGCAGCGTTCATCCTTTCCCAGGAGAAATCCTTGAGCGCGACGACAGCCATGCGAGATCTTCCTCGGCCCTTTCACCAACCCCCTCTTTGAGTGTAGCATCTGTTATCGGGGTTGGCAAGGTCGTGCCCCAAGCTGCGGCAGATCGCGAGAAGCGTTGCCGCTATCGCATTAGCTCAGTTGTCGGGCGGCGGGCAGTCCAGCCGGTCTGCGGCAACGGCTGGGAGGCCACCGACGTTTCCGTGGCAGCCTGCGATGAATCGGCCGAAGAGCCGACTACCCGCTCGGTCACCGACACGATCCGTTCTGAGCCGGGCACATCGCCCGGTTGCGCCGGCCCAAGCTGCGGCCCTTCCACCCGGTTGAGCGTCATCGCGTAGGAGGGCGGCTTCTGCGGCGTCGTGGCCTCGGTAAACGTGGGCGACGGCGAGTCAGCGCGCTTGGCAGTCATAACGTAGGAGATCGGCCGATGTTGCTTCTTCGCCTGGACAGGGGTGGGTGAGGTCGAAGGCACCCGCCTGCCAGTCATGCCGTAAGAGACGGACGGATGTTGCTTCTTCGCCTGGGCAGGCGTCGGCGACGCCGGTTCTTGGTTCGCCGGATTCTTCGCCGGCAAGACCGACGGCTCTGCACAGCCGGCGAAAATCGAGCCGGCCCTCGAACAGGTCGACGACGAGCATCCGTCACCGCAGAATACCGGTCCAGACTTGTCGTAAGGGTGGCAGCACATTTGGCAGCCTGCGGCACTCAACAGCAGAATCGCAACAGAGCCGACGCCAAAAGCCATGCGGAACATGGGCGATACCTCCCACGAACAACGACGACAAAGAGACTTCGATGAGAGAAGAGACTTCGATGAGAGAAGACGAGCCACAACGTTAGTCTTTCGGCCGAAAAGTTTCCCTAATCCGTATTATTTTCGGAAATTGGGCAAATAGCGGCGTGCAGCACGCGAAAATGGTCAAGATGGGGTGTCCAAGAAGAAAGCCGGGCCTGCACGAGGCAGGCCCGGCTTGGTTCTTCAGGACCTTATTAAGAGATCCCTGAGGCAAATCGGTGGGAACCGAGACGCTCAGGTCTTCTTCTCGGGGGTCGGGGCCGGCGGCGCACTCACCGGGGCGTGACCCGGGGTCGGGCTGCCACCGCCGCAGCCGCAAGGGGCTGCTGCTCCACAGCAACTCGAGTCGCAACTGCTTTCGCAGCAGCAGCCGCGACGACCTCTGTGGCCGTGATGGTGACGGCAGCGCTGCTCGCAGCAGCAGGACTCGCAGCACGTCGGAGCGCAGCAAGTCGGAGCGCAGCAAGTCGGAGCGCAGCAAGTCGGTGCACAGGCCGTCGGAGCGCAGCACGTCGGAGCGCAGCACGCCGGCGCGCAAGTGCTCGGACGGCAAGTCCGACAGCGCCTGCAGCGGTGATGGCAGCAGGTGTTCGGCTCGCAAGTCGGCGCGCAGCAAGTGGCCGGAGCGCAGCAGGGGGCCGGAGCGCAGCAAGCCGGAGCGCAAGCCTTCGGAGCGCAGCACGGGGCCGGCGCAGCAAGCAGCCGGAGCGCAGCAGGTCTTCGGCTCGCAAGTGCAGGCACAGCAAGTCCGACCTCTGTGGTGGTGGTGCCGCGCGTGGCAACAAGTGGCCGGCGCGCAAGTCCCACAAGCCGCGCGCAAACCGCCGGACCGCAGCAGTCGCCCGCGACCGCGCGGGAATCACTGCCCAGCAGGGCAATGCCGAGCACCGCGATACCCAACGCGATGCCGAATAGATACGTGCGATTCATCTGAGTAACCTCCAACAAAAAAGGTACCGTAGCGTAAAAACTCACACTCGTGCCGTCACGCATTCCATACGCTCCGGCCGCGACGGCCAACAACCGGAGACGTTCTGACGCTTCTGTTTTCCCGGCCCAGACGCCACTCTCGCCAAAGGGGCCATTTCCTCGTTCGAGCTTCGTCGGGCGTTAATCGATGGTATCAAATACGCAGCTTAGGACGATAAAGTAGCATAGCAGGCGGTGCTGTCAACCCGGGGTCGTGAAAATGTTCGTACTGGGACCCTTCGGCAGTGTAGGAAAAATGTGTTGCTTCGTCAAAGAAACTTAGCTTACGAATACCGCCCGCAAGAGCCCCCTAATAAGAAAAAAAGGATTCCCACCTGGAATCCTTTGGGGCAGCGCGACGTAAGACTTTTATCGGAAACAACTTGCGCTGTTTCTCGCAGGCCGCTGCTGCTGCCGGAGGTCGATTCCACCGGGCAGCGCGCTACTACCCATGAGCGGTGGTAGCCGGAAAAAAGTGGAAAAGAATGGCAATTCGCAAAATCAGCGGCGAATTGGTTTTTCCGGTTTTTCCGCGCCCTGAGCCTGAACTCCGGCCTCTTCCTTCTCCATTCGACGTCGAATTTCTTCTCGAACCCACTTCTGCTTCTGGATCATGTCTTCCGGGTCTTCGAAGTTCAGCAACAGAGGAGGCTCGCCCGGGAACACTTGTGCAGCAACGCCGGCAATCCGCCAGCCATTCGGCTCGCGGCGCAGCACCCAAACCGCCTCGTCGGTCTTTGGCTGCCCGTCTGGGTCGAGATCGGTCCAGGTGCATGCGACTCGCGCCCCATCGTGACTGACGTAGTCAACTTTGCCGATGGTGAACTTGGCGGTGTCGCTGGCTGGCGGTTTAACGGCGTAGTTAAGGGCGGCGGTCTTTTGCCGCGTCACCGCACTGAGCATCCGCGCGGCAGCTTCGTCGTTTCCAGTCCGCACGGCTTCCAGGAACTCGGCGACGGCCTCCGCGGGTCCAGCGGCTTTGGCGGCGTCGGTCTGCTCGTTTGCGGTCGTTTCAGACCGCCGCTGCGTCGTTGACGGCCGTTCGGTCCCGGGATGCTTGTTGCAACCCGCCGCAAGCAAAACAGTAGCCAACGACAGAGTCATCGCCAGCGTCTTGCACATGATTGACCTCCTTGTCACGAACCAGAGGGCGAAGGAAAGGCCCTTCGCAGCCGCAAGGCAATCGTTGTCCAGGGCTTCCCAGGCGCGGAGTGTCGCAAGAATTCGGAATTGGGTCAATAGAGAAAATCGGTTGGCACAGCAAGAGCCAAGTGCTGCCCCACGTTACTCACGGCACGGGGAAAGCGGGCGGCAAAATGTCCGGTGGGGCGGACATTCCAGCCTGCCGCTAGAAGGGGCGGCACATCTGGCAGACAGGAATGTCTGCCCCACCTGTTGCCCTTCCGTAAAGTCACTCAATTGTGAATCACTACACTAGAGCTTCGTCGGGTCTACCGGCAGCCCGTCCTCGCGGTTGCCGAGCCGCCGGTGAGTCTCCCCCTCGATCGTGTAGTTGATGAACTGCACCGCTCCGTCGCAGAAGGCCATGCAGCATCCGCCGGCGTGGGCGCTGCCAAATCGCGTGCCGTCATCGTAGCCGGGCGTGTCCTGCATGGGCGGGAGATAGCCCGTTGTCGAAGGAGTTCCAAGCTGCACCCAGCGGTTGGTGTCGTAATCGTAGCCGATCGACCAGCCCTGGTTGTCGGCGTAGTCGACCCCATCGTCGTAATGATCGGGCCAACAATACCGCTCGCCGATAAGATAGGTATTGCTGGCGCCGTCGGTGATGTCGGCCATCGAGCATTGGCTGCGGCGGAAGATCACGCCGTTCGGATGAAAGCCGGACGCGCCATACCAGGTTGTGAGCCATTGGACGTCGGTCATTCCGTCGCCGGTCGCGTAGGGGTTGCCGCTGCCGCCGCTCGCTATCTGGGGGTTCACCGCGTCGATCGGGGCATCTCCGCTGTTGGCGGCGTAGTCGCTTCGCCCGCAGAACCTCGGCCGCGAGGCGAGGACGTTGTAGGGCGTGCCGTTGATGAACGGATAGGCGATGGCCGTTCGGCGGGTGGGACAGATGAACGTGTTGACCGGTTGTTCGACCATGATGACGGCGGCCGCGTAATTTTGGCCAAGGCCCATGTCGTGCAAATTCGACAGCCCCATGTAGGGCAGGATGTTGAAGTGCCAGCCGCCGGGCTGTCTCTTGTTGAAGCCGCGGTCCGGATCTCCCGACCACGTCCAGCCCCAGCCGCTCGTCGGCAGGAACTTGTTGCTCTCCTCGTGTTGCAGGCAAGCCAGGGCCATCTGCTTGATATTGTTCGAGCACTGCACTCGCCGCGCCGCCTCGCGGGCGGCCTGGACCGCCGGGAGCAACAGGGCGATGAGAATCCCAATGATGGTTATGACCACAAGCAGCTCAACCAGCGTAAAACCGTGCTTTTCTGATGGGCGTTTCATGTCTCACCGGCATGTCGGGATAGCAATGGTCCGGGAACCAGGCGAACGTTCCTATTGTCCCTTTCTTTTAGGCACATCGTCAAGCACTCGCGCAGCCAGCGCGATTGGGCGTCCAACAGGTTGTCGTGCTTCAGCCGTGCTTCGGCCAGCATCTCGATCACGGCGGGGCGAAAGTGCTTCTGCCGGGTCCGCTCCCGCTCGCAGTGGTTGAGCACCCCATGGCACACGATCCGGTACGCCCAGGGAAAGAACGGCTCAGAGTGCCTTCGCGTCGACCGGTAGTCCGTCCTCGCGGTTGCCCAGGCGCCGGTGAACCTCCGGGTCGATCGTGTAGTTGACCCACCGAACGGAACCATCGCACAGGGACATATTGAGGCCACCGGCGTGTGCGCTGCCAAAACCAGAATAGTCGTTGATGCCCGGCGTATCTTGCATCGGCGGGAGGGGAAAGTATCCAGACGGATAACTGGTGTCTGCCCAGCCCACCGATCGTACGATATCATCTTGGTGACCGGTGAACATGGTCCAGTCATCCCCGCCATCATGGCCCTCGGTGTAGCAATCCGGGTCGACGGGTTTTTCACCCAACAGGTAAGTGTTGGAGGCCCCGTCGGTAATCATGGCCATCGTGACTTGGCTGCGACAATAGCAGACGCCGAGGATGTTATGGCCCCCAGGGCCAGACCCGGTACTCGGCCACGCGTAGGTCGCAGCCGCGGTGTAATTGGCCGGCACCCACCACCACACTAGATCACCGCTGTCCCCCAAATTCGCGGCATAACAGGAACTCGTATGGCCAGTCAAGGTACCACCGCAGTAACTGGGTGCAAGACCAGAAATGAAGGGTAGCACGACCGCTTCCCTTCGTGTGGGACATGCGAATTGCGTCAGCGGGGATACGAGGCGTGTCTGGTTTGCTGCCACGCGAGCCGCAACGTCGCTCGCCGACTCAGTAGGGTGGCCAATTCCCAAATCATGCAGCGGTTGTTGCTCGAGATAGGGCAAAATATTGTAAACCCAGCCGCCCGGCTGGTCCTTGGCGAAACCACGATCCGGATCGCCCACCCAGCAATATCCCCAGCCGCCGGAAGGGAGGAAGCCGTTGGCTTGCTCGTGCGCCAGACAAGCCAGGGAGAGTTGTCTCAGGTTGTTGTTACACTGCACTTTTCTTGCGGCTTCACGGGCCGCCTGCACCGCTGGCAACAGCAGCGCAATCAGGATGCCGATGATCGTGATGACGACCAAAAGCTCTACAAGCGTAAAGGCGGAGTGTTTCCGACCAGCGACTTGCGGTTCGTAGTCCGACCGGTTCATGGCTGCCTCTCGACATTCGAGGAAAAATGCAGGAAAAGCCGTCTGTGGGTGCCTTCCAACGTCATCTTTGCAGCAGGGCGTCCTTCCAGCCGAAAAGATGCGAGCGATGCCTTCCGAGAGGGCACGATCCGGTTGCCAAAACCCATGTTATCACGGCTGGAAGCGACAGTCCTCTCGATTTGCGCACAACAGTCTATCGAACGATGACCTTCCCGCCACATCGCACGGCGAAGAGGCGAGTTCTCGACAAGCGTAAAGCCGGCGGCCCCCCAATCGATTCGGCAGTTCTTACCGATACGGCTCATCGCGATCTTCCCCTTGATGCCGTTCGATTGATAATATCATACCATAAATGGTTGCCGCAAAAACCAAACCGCTCCGCTTCTTCTCCTTGAGTATATCAAACCGCGGAAATCCTGCAAGGACTATTCTAACACCGGATCGCGGATGGCGCTGCTTGCTGCCATCACCTCGACGAAATGCGACCACCGCCCGATTTCCCCCCAATGTGGCGAACAGAAGTCAATTCGTCGCCACCGGGCACCTGTGGAGCGTGTTTGGTCAGGTGTGTCGGCTGTCAACGATCAGCTTGTCGAGGGCGTAATTGCCCTGCGCCCACCTGCTCACAATGGGACACCGTGGCGATGTCAGTGTTCGTCCGGCTGATCGCTGAAAGCTGTTAGCTGACCGCCTTATAACGATTTCGAGGTCTTCCAGCCGCTCTCTTGCTGATCGAGGGCCTCCGATATGAATGTCTATCTGGTTCTGGCCGGCGGCACGGCCGCTACGATCATCAGGATCGGTCTGTTCGCTACAATCGGAGAAACTCTCTAAAGTCGCAGTGGGACGGGGATCGAAGTAACTCAACGGAAGCCTCGTTCCGCAGCGAAGTTGTTGTACAGAACAGCCGATCGGGACGGGGCCGCAGGGGGGAACCTGCCACAAAAGGCCTTGCCTTGGCCGTCGCCGCCGATGTCTCTCCGTAGCGGCGCGGTTCGCTCGTCCCCTCCTGCCGACTAGGTGATTCGCCGGTAGTGTTGCGCTCGGGAGTTGGGAGGAAATCAAAATAGATTGGTTGAAAGACACCTTCTCTATTTTACGGATTTTCTCTGGCTTCCGGTTGCCCTGGTTGCCGATGTAGTAAGTACGGCGCGGGTCAGAAGGAGCTGAACCACAGCCAAAGGAGCGTAGCGAATTACGGAAGGCCCCGACCCAGATGCCTGCGGAGTGCCTGTCGGCGGAGACGACGGGGACGACGGAGCGTGAAAGCGAGCAGATCCGCGGGTTTCAGGGGCCGAGAGCGATCGGCGGGATGTCCGTCCCGCCGAGATACAACCCAAACCAACGTGAATAGAATATCGGAGAGTCTGCGATGAAGGTCTTCACAACTGGTCAGGTCGCCAAGATATGTAAGGTGGCCCCGCGCACCGTCAGCAAGTGGTTTGACTCGGGCCGGCTAAAAGGGTATCGCATACCCGGATCGCAAGACCGACGCATTCCTCGTGAGTACTTGATTCGGTTCCTCAAGGAACACGGGATGCCGTTGGGCGATTTGGAAGATGAGGCAATGGCCAAGGTTCTGATAGTCGCCCAAGATCAGGTCTTGATCGAGAACCTCAAGCGCGAGCTGCCGCTGGAGGCGCTCGTTCAAAGCGGCCGTGGCCGCCAGCGGTTTCGACGCCGGCATCCAAGCCGAGAGTTTCCACCCGGATTGCATTATCGTTGACTTCTCGATCGGGCGCACCGAAGCGCTGCAGATTTGCCAGAATCTTCGCCGCAACAGCGAGTTTTCCGAGATTATTCTCATCGCCCTGTTGCCCGACGACGGCAGTTCGCTGAGCTTCGACCGATCGGCGATCAACGAGACGTTTAAGAAGCCGTTCGACTCGGCCCTGCTTGCCGAGCGGCTGCGGACGCTGATTGGGGCCAAGAAAGAGCTTGTTTGATGCCAGTCCGAAGTTTCGACCTCGACCGGCAGTAGCAAGATATATCGCCGATTCAACCTAACCCGTCGCGGAATGACCCCCGCGACGGATAACTTTTTCTTGGGACCGCACGTAGCACGGGCATCTTGCCCGTGTGTAACGGCCAAGATGGCCGTGCTTTGAGAGCGGCGCAAGAGGAGACAACGTTGACGTGCCGCGAACGGCGGGATAAAATTGACGGTGATGAGCGACCTTGTGCAATCGGCGCGGATCGATAGAACCGTCCTCAGCGTAGCGTCGCTGACCGACGACTCCGGCGATCGCGAGTTCTGGCTTTCCAAGACGCCGCAGGAACGATTGGCGGCAATGGAGTTGATGTGGGCGGTCAACTATGGCTACGATCCAACTTCCGCCCGACTTCAAAGAGTTCTTTCAGTTGCTCAACTCGGAGAGAATTGAGTATCTCTAGCTCGGATCACCTGCGGACCAACAAACGCATGGCGGGCAGGGCGAAGGATTTCGACGATCTTGAGCATCTGTGACGTTGCGGGCCTAAGACGATTCAGTGCCCCCCTCGACGCGCTGGCCCGGGCGGCTAGAATACATTGTTTTCCTTGAGAGCGCCTCCATGGATTCAACAGGCCAGCAACGCGCGACGGCTTCGGAGGTTCTTCGTGGCCTGTATGCACCGGTAGCCGACGAACTTGAAGCGGTCGAGGGCCTCCTGCAGCGGGAGCTTTCGAGCGACAAGCCCTTCGTCGATCGGCTGGCTAGACATGGCTCACGCTTGGGGGGAAAGCGGTTGCGGCCGGCGTTGGTGCTGCTTTCCGCCAAAGCCTGCGGCGGCGTCCGCCCGGAGCATCTCACGCTGGCGGCGATGATCGAGGTGATTCACACCGCCACGTTGATCCACGACGACGTCTTGGACGAGGCCACGATCCGCCGGCATCTCGACACGATCAACGCCCGCTGGAGCAACGAAGTCAGCATCCTTCTGGGCGATTACCTCTTGGCCCGGGCGATATGCCTGGCCAGTTCGTTGGACGACAACTTCGCTTGTCGCGCGGTCAGCGAGTCGGCCCGCCACATGTGCGAGGGGGAGCTGCGGCAGATCGAAAGCCGCGGAGACTATGATATTAGCGAGGCGGATTATCTCGAAATCATCGCCGGAAAGACGGCGGCGCTGACGGCCTGCTGTTGCGGCCTCGGTTCCCATTACGCCGGCGCCGAACTATCGGTTTGCCAAGCGCTAAGCCGCTACGGCCACGATCTCGGCGTCGCCTTCCAGATCGCCGACGACGTGCTCGACGTGACCGGCGACGAGGCGGCGGTGGGCAAGTCGCTGGGCACCGACTTGCTGAAGCAGAAGGCAACCTTGCCGTTGATCCGGTTGCTGGGAACCGTCAATCCCTCGGAACGCACGGAGCTTACTTCGTTGCTCTCTCGGTCGGGCAATCATCATCGCGACATCCTGCGGCCCTGGTTCGAGCGGCACGACGCGATTTCTTACGCCCGGCGCGCGCGCCGCGAGTTCACCCGCCGAGCTTCCGCCGAGTTGACGATGCTGCCCGGGACGGACGCCTGCCGATCACTGGCAGGTCTGACGGAATTCGTGGTCGATCGGAGGCAGTAAGACGGGGAGACAAGGAGACGGGGAGACAAGGAGAAGATGGCGTTTGGGTCGTGGACAGGGTTCGTAGTGGCAGAGTTATCCCCCGAAGAATTGCACATCCATGTCTCCGTGGCTCCCCCTCTCCCCGTCTCCATTTCTCCTTGTCTTTCTACTCCGACTGCTCCGACTCCTCCAGCATCGGCCGCAGTTCCTTGACAAAATCCTGAACGTCCTTGAACTGGCGATAGACGCTGGCGAAACGGACGTAGGCGACCTCGTCGAGCGAGCGGAGGTGTTGCATCACCAATTCGCCGACGTGACGGCTTTCCACCTCCGACTCGAAGTTCGCCTCGATCTCGCTTTCCACCGCGGCGATCACGGCTTCGAGTTGCTGGTCGCTGATCGGCCGCTTCCAACACGCCTTTTCCAAGCCGCGTTTGATCTTGGCATGGTCGAACGGCTCGCGGGACTCGTCCTTCTTGACGATCTTGACGGTCGTGGCCTCGATCCGTTCGTAGGTGGTGTAGCGGCGGCGGCAGCCCAGACACTCGCGCCGCCGCCGGATGGCGCAGCCATCCTGGCTCGCCCGCGAATCCAGCACTCGATCGTCATCCGCAAGACAAAAGGGGCATTTCATGGTCGGTCCCGTTGGCCGTCAGAGCCATTACTGTACAGCGGGGAGAGGTTGGGGGGAAGAGGCGAATGACGAATGACGAAGCCCAAATGACGAAGGAATGACGAAACTCAAATGACGAAAAAGGCCCCGTTATGGCCGCTTTTGTCATTCGGTATTCGTCATTCGACATTCTTTCGTCATTTGGATTTCGTCATTCGTCATTCCTTTCTCCTCTTCCCCCGCCCGGCTTCCCCTTTTATACTATCAGCGGCTTTTTTGGCTACGCTTGGTAATAGGAGGGGTGGAGCGATGCGATGCCCGGCTTGTGGTGAGGAAGTGGTTGCGGCGGCGGTGTACTGTCACAAATGCGGCCACCGGCTCAGCTCCGACGGCGATGGAACGTCGGGGGCTCCGTCGTCCGCCGACGTCGCCTCCAGCGCGGCCGGAGCGTTTCAACAGGGCGCCGCCGCACACTGGGAAGATAAAGACAAGCCCGAGGAAGAGCTCTGGCAGGGTAGCTATTCCTCGAAAGCAATGATCGGCAGTTGGGCCATGAGCGGATGCGTGTCGATTCTCCTCCTGTTGATCGGCATCTTCTGGGTGCGCGATTTCACTCTTTGGCTGCTCCTGGTGCTGGCGATGGTGTTGCCGTGGCTCTATTTTTTGGCCGTCTTGGCCTACCGTCGGATGAGCGTTCGCTACGTGCTGAGCACGCAGCGGTTTCTCCATGAACGCGGCTTTTTGCGGCGGGTGAGCGACCGCATCGAGTTGCTCGACGTGGACGACATCACCTTCGAGCAGTCGCTTTGGGAGCGGCTGGTAGGTTTCGGCACACTCCGAATCGCCTCGCACGATCGAACCAATCCCGAGCTTGTGCTGCCCGGCATTGAGAACATCAAGCACGTGGCGAGCCTCTTCGATGATGCCCGGCTCGCCGAGCGCCGCCGCCGCGGGTTGCACGTCGAGCAGATCTAGCTCGCAGTCCCGGCTTTCGGCGGTTTTCCGGCTAAAGAGGGCATTACGAGCTCGTCGCCGTCGGCGTTGGGGAGACACTCGGCCGAATTCCGCCGCTAGTCGAGATCACGATCTCGTCCAAGGGAATTTCCGAGCCAGCCAGCCGCATCGCCTCACCGGTGATTCGCACCAAATTCGTGCAGCAGGGCACTTCCATGTGGACGACAGTCAGGCTGCGAATGTCGGATTGAACCAACATTTCCGCCAGTTTAGCGACGTAGCCTTGGGCGTCGTCTAGCTTCGGACAGCCGATCACGATCGGCCGCCCGCGCAAGACCTGTCCGTGGAATCCGGCACATGCAAACGGCACGCAATCAGCCACCAGAAACAGATCGGCCTGGTACAGGAACGGTGCGTCGGTCGGAACCAGCCGCAGTTGGATCGGCCAATGGGCAAGTGCGGGCGAATCGGATTGGTCGGCCGGCGGCAGTAAGGGACGTTTCGCGGCCGGAAGAACGTTGAGCCGCATATCTCGCATCGCCGTGCCGGGACAGCCCGAAGTACCCGGCAGCGGGCCGCATTCGGCACTGCTTCTACGATGCACTGGCACACGGTTGCCCATTTGTTCCGCGTGGTGAGATGCGCCGACTAGCGTTTCAGCGAACGGTTGGGCCTCTCGCTCGACGATGGTGATTGCCCCCTGCGGGCATTCCCCCAGGCAGGCGCCGAGGCCGTCGCAATAAACGTCGGCAACCAACTTCGCCTTGCCGTCGACAATTCGGATTGCCCCCTCGGCACATGCCGGCACACACCGGCCGCAACCGTCGCACTTCGCTTCGTCGATCTCCACAATTTGCCTACGGCCCATAGTTCGACTCCTTTTGTTTCTTGCTGAGACTGTCCCATTGGTGCAACAAAGCCAAGATGGGGTGTCGGAAGAGCATTCGCGGACCGGAATAACGCATCGCTGCCTTGATCCGAGCGCGCATGAGCGTCTGAAAGCAGTGCGTTGGACACATGGCGCAGGGCGTCTTGGCCGCACCGTGCGGACAACGGTCTAGTCGGCAGAGGGCGTAGTCCAGCAGCACGGAGCATTCGCCGCACATCGTCTCCGTCGTGCCGTGATGGCCGCGACAGTAGATTTCGACCATAGCGGCGACGGTTCGCTTTTCTCGAACAATTCGCGCCGGCGGCTGGGGACGGGCCTGAACCATGAGCTTTCTCGCGAGAGACCGTCTAAACCATCCAGTACAATTCTATGCTGTTTCAAACTGCGCCGCCTTGATCCAGGACAAGACTTTGCAAACAGCGGGTCGGAATTCCACGAGGCACGCGCCGTAGCAGCGCGTGCCGAACTGGCGCGTTGCGGTGGCTCCAATGCCGCCACCGGCGTGTGGGGCAGGACAGCCAAGGGAACGGAGGAGGTTTTTGGAGGAAATCTCGGAAAGACGAGGAAGCGTCTTTCCGACAACCTCCCTCGTCGCATTCCACAAATCGTGAAGCAACTACCCCCTGCCGTCGAGACTTTCGAGGGCTTCGATCTTCACGTTGCGGCGGATGTGGCGACCGCCCTCGAACGGCGTCTTCAGCCAGATTTCGACCAGATGGTCGGCCAATTTCTCGCCGATCAGATCGCCGGAGAGGCACAGTACATTGAGATCGTTGTGCCGGCGGCTCATTTCGGCGGTGATGTGGTCGTGGCAGGGGGCGGCCCGCACGCCGGGGAACTTGTTGGCCACGATGCACATGCCCAGCCCCGTTCCGCATACCAAAATGCCGCGATCCACTTCCCGCCTGGCCACTTTGCGGGCGACCAGGGCGGCGATGTCGGGATAATCGACCTCCTGCTTGTCGTGCGTGCCGACGTCGACGATCTCTTGCCCGAGCTGCCGAAGATAATCGATCAACTTCGCCCGCAATTCCACCCCCCGATGATCGCTGCCCACCGCAATTCGCATTATTGGCTCCCAAGGACTGACAAACACTTCATGATAGTCCGTGCCCCATGGCGATTCAACCGGTCGAATGTTTCCTCCCGTGGTGAAGGTTGGCGGTGCGGGGTATAATCGAGTGGGCCATGCCGATTGCGGGTGAAGTATGGGTATCCGCTTCTTCTGCCCCAACGGGCACAAATTGAACGTCAAGGACTTCCAGGCCGGACGTACCGGAATTTGCCCGTGTTGCGGGGTGAAAATGCCCATCCCGTTGGAAAGCACCCGGCGAAGCTCGAAGCAGGAGCGTTCTCTCCAACGGGGGGGTGATACGATGGCCGCGCTGGCTTCCGAAACGATGGCTCCGCAGCCTGCCGAGACCGCGCCGGTTAGTTGCGACGTCCTGGGGGACACTCCGGTTTTTGCCGACGCGAAGACTGGGACAGTCGCGGCGAAGCGGGTGAACTCCCGCGATCCGCTGGCCGAAGCAGGAGACGCCGTTTGGTACGTCCATCCGCCGTCCGGTGGGCAGTTTGGCCCCGCCGCGGCCGACGTGATGCGGGCCTGGATCGCCGAAGGACGTATCAGCGTCGATTCCCTCGTCTGGCACGAGGGCTGGCGAAATTGGCAGATGGCCGGCAAAGTCTTTCCGCAACTCTCGCCGCCCGCTGCCGATTCCGTCCAGGAGCCCGGGGTGCCCAAACTCGTGGTTACGTCCGTTCGCTCCAGCGGCGCTCCCAATTATCGTCGCAAGCGGGCGAATACCGTGCAGATCGTCTTCGTCGGCTCGCTGACGCTGGCCGTGATTGTTCTGTTCTTCATCTTTTATGCGATCTTCAAACAATGAGAATCCAACCATTTCTCGACCATCACGGCATCGCGAGCAACCCCTTTGCCGACGAAGACGCCCAGACCGACCTGGTTTTCAAGGGCGCCTGCATCCGCAATACCTACCATCCCACATGGGACAAGATTTACGGCGATCCGTCCGAGCCGGCCACGGCGGTCGTGTTCGGCGAAAAGGGCTCGGGCAAGACGGCCATCCGGCTGCAATTGGCCCGGCACCTGGCCGATCACAACGCCGAGCAGCCCGAACACCAGGTGTTCGTCGTCGAGTATGACGATTTCAACGCCTTCCTGGATCGTTTCCGCGACCATTTTTCCGGCCGTCGCCGCCGGCCCGACCGGCTGCTCGAACAGTGGCGGCTGTGGGACCACATCGACGCGATCCTGTCGCTGGCCGTCACGCAGTTGGTCGATCGCATCCTCGAAAACAAGCAGGCCCGACACGCGGCGGCCCGCGATGACGCGCTGGCGGTCGAATCGCTCGACCCCGCGCAGGTGCGCGACGTAATGCTGCTGGCGGCCTGCTACGACCAATCGACCGCCGAGAACTCGTTCCATCGCTGGAGCCGGCTGCGAAAGAAGCTGCGATTTTCGACGTGGCGATCGAAGTGGGATCTTGGCGTCGGCATTCTGGTGACCGTGGCGGCGATCGCCCTTTCCGCATGGTTCTGGGGAATTTCCGCATTCGGCCATCCGTGGCCCTACTTGGCGGTGGCGGCCGGCTGGGCCCCGCGCTGCTGGCGGCTGCTGCACTGGTGCTGGAAGGCGTGGCAGATCGCGCGGAACACCCGCGTGCTAAACCGCAGCACGAAGCTGCTCTGCCGCACGCTGTTGAACTTTCCCGGCGCGAAGATCGTTGGCCAGCCCTTGCCCGCGTTCGCGCGCACCGACGACCGCTACGAGTTGCTCTCGAAGCTCCAGGGCGTGCTCCGCTCGATGCACTTCGACGGAATTTTGGTGCTGGTCGATCGCGTCGATGAGCCGTATCTGATCAACGGCTCGACCGAGTTGATGCGGGCGCTGGTTTGGCCGATGCTGGACAACAAGTTCTTGAAGCATCCCGGTCTTGGGCTCAAAATGCTGCTGCCGATCGAACTGGAGCGGCTGTTGGACCGCGAGAGCCGCGATTTCCATCAGCGGGCCCGATTGGATAAGCAGAATCTCATCCGCTCGCTCGGCTGGACGGGCCAATCACTCTACGACATGGCCAACGCCCGCATCGCCGCCTGCGCCGCGGAGGGACGCGCGCCGAAGTTGACCGATCTGTTCGACGGCGTCGACGCGCATCGGTTGATCGACTCCTTCGCCCTGCTGCGGGTGCCGCGGCATCTGTTCAAGTTCATGTACCGGCTTTTCACCGCTCACTGCAACGCCTACACCGACGAGCAGCCGGTGTGGAAGGTTTCCAGCGCAACGTTCGAGTCGGTCTTGGCGCTTTACCAGCGCGATCAGGACGCCTTCGACCGCGGTGTGGGGGCAGGGTAACCGGCGCAGCGACAACGGAGAGATTCAGCGATGGTGCAGTTAAATTTGAAGTTTTCCAATCGGCACATCCTGCCCGTCCTTATTCTGTTTCTTCTCGTGATCCCGTTCGGCGATCTAGGCGAGATCTTTCAGTGCGGCTGGTGGTCTGCCGTTGGTGCCTGTGCGCTGATGGTTGTCGTGGCGATTGTAAGCTTCTATTTCGCGCTGGCATTCATCAATATTGCGCACCTCAAGGAGAGCTATCTTGGAGAGCATTTCTTCGGATGGCGTCTGGATCGAACCGTAATCATGCGGTGGCTCGTCGCTCTTGGCATCTTCTTCACGTATTATGCATTCGTTTGCAGAGTCTTTATGATCGCGGCAATAGAAGCCCTGTTTGTTGGAATGCTGCTCACAACCGCAATCGGCCATCGCTTGGACCTGTTTGCTCATCCATCATGGGCTCCGTATTGGTGGGTTCCGACGACCGTCCTTGCTGCTGCCGTTCACACATGGGTCGAACGGTCGCGTCTTGGAAGGGCGGCGCTGATCATCCGAGGCGAAGTGGACGCCCAAGACGCACGATGAGGCCGTGACACCCCACGTCCAAAAGTTGAACTTAGGAAGATCGCGATAGGTTGGCGTTACGCCCTGCCCACGGTTGATGGCCCAACCGCATTCACGGGCATCGTGATCGCCGGCATCGGCGCGGGGCGTTGCGGCGGGGCGGGCTTGGCGGCGACCGGCAGTTTCAACGTGAAGGCCGTCCCCCTGCCGACCGTGCTATCGACGCGAATCCGCCCGTGGTGCGATTCGATGATGTCGCGGCACATCGAGAGCCCCAGGCCGGTGCCGCCCTTGCCGCTGGCGTCGGGACCGTTCTTCGTGGTATAGAACGACTCGAAAATCCGCGGCAGCTTGTCGGCCGGAATGCCGCAGCCGCTGTCGCGCACCACCAGATCGACCATGTTGTTCTCGGGGTCATTCAAGAGCTTGATCCAGAGCCGGCCGCCGTTGGGCATCGCTTGCCGGGCGTTAATCAATAGGTTCAGCAAGACCTGCTGAATCTGGTTGCCGTTGACCAACGCCGGCGGAATCGCCTGGTAGCTCCTCTCGACCGTCACGCGATACTTGTTCATCTCGCGTTCCAGCAGCAGCAGCGTGTCGTCGACCAGCTTCACCAGGTCGGTCGGCTCCTGGCCGGCGGCGCGGTTTCGGGCCATGCCCAGCACGGTGTTGGTGATCGTCGCGGCACGGTTGGCCGAGGCCAGGATCTTCTCGAAGCACTTGTCGCGCGTCGCCGCGTCTTTGTGGCGGACGCCCATCTTCGCGTAATTGAGGATCGTCATCAGCACGTTGTTGAACTCGTGCGTCGTCGTGCTGACCAGTTCGCCCAGGGCGGTCAGCCGTTGGGCCTGGCCAAGCTGCTGCTTGAGCACTTCGACTTGCTGCTGAAGATTCACGTTTTCGTTGCTGCCAACCGTCGTCACGACTCACTCTCCGCTCTTACTAAGGTTCCAAGGTCGCACGATTCGATGCAGAACACCGCATCAACCGCACCGTCCCAGGACCTCCGTTCTTGCTCTCTTTCCAAAACGGCGTGCTTTAACTCTTGACGAATCAAGTACTTACCCGCTTGCCCGTATCGTCGAACTCGCCTCGTCAACTGTAGAAGAAGCCGCTATAATCCGGCCGCGAGCGGGAAATCGAGGCCCAGTTGTAGGAGGCGACTCCCGTCGCCGATGTTCTTCCTCGGTTCGCAGTGCAATCGGCGACAGGAGTCGCCTCCTACAGCCGCAGGAGTCGCCTGCTGTAACGACAAGACGCCGATGGAGACCGGCGGATTGGAGAAGCTGGGATGCACACGATCGAATTGCTCGACCAGGCGCTCGATCTGGCGAAGCGATTGGGCTATGCCATTCGGCAGGACTTCTTCGCCGGATGCGGCGGGGGCGGCTGCATACTGAAGGGCCGAAAACTCCTCTTCCTCGACCTCGACCTCACCCCCGAGGAGCAGCTTGAGCAGATAGCCGCGGTATTGCGGGGCGAACCGGCAGCGGCGGGCATCCCCATGTCGCGTGAGCTGGGAGAATTGCTCAAGGTGCGCAAGATCGCGTGAGCGCGGGTGGCGAGATGCGGCTCCAGTGTGTCTGATAGGGCGAACCGTGGTTGGGGTGGCAGTTGCACTGCCACCCGGGGCGACAGTCCAACTGTCGCCCCAACGAAACGGCAGGGCGGACCGGAATGGTCTGCCCCATTATGGCCGTTGCCGCTACTCGTCCGCGTACACCCGCGTGCTCTCTTCCTTCGTTACCGGCGTTCGCATGTCGTCTGTCATGAGTTGGAAGCGGGTGCGGAGATCGCCCGACCTTAGGGCTTTCACGCGAACGCGGTAGGTGGTGTCGGCTTTCGGCGGCAGTTGCGACAGGCCGTCGAAGGTGATGCGAGTGCCTTCGAGCAGGTGCCGCGTCGGCCCCTCGGCCGCCACCGGCTTGAGCTCCGGCGGCAGGTCGATCGCCAACCGCACGTTGGCCGACGCTTTCGATCCCTGATTGACCACGTGAACTTCGAACGTCGTTTCACCGCCGACTTCGACGGGATCGGCCGTGTCGGACACCTGGAAGAGGATCGCGGCGATGCCCTCGACCACCACGGGCTGCTCCTTTTCGGCGAGCAGACCCTTCTCGGCGGTGCCGCGCAGCTTCAGCGCCTGTTGGCCCGCTTCGATCGGCATCGTCACCAACTCGACGCTGCCCGTCTCGTTGGCGGGCAGTTCTTCCAGCCGCCAATGCACGGTCCGCGTTGCTTCCTCGTAGTAGCCGGCGTTGTTGGCCTTCATGAACTTCAAGCCCGGCGGCAGTTGTGCCACCAGATCGACCCCCTTGGCCGACGCCGTGCCGGGATTGCTGACCGAGACCTGGTACGTCGCCTGGCGCTCCAAGTAGCGACGTTTCGGCCCTTCCACCGCGACGTTCAACTGCGGGGCCAGCACTTCCAACTTGCACTGGTTCTCGGCACGGAGCGACCCGTCGCCACGGGCCGTGAGCAGATTGGTCGCCACGCCCGGCCGAGCTGCCACTAGCGGCAAATCGAGTTTGCGGCTCTCGCCGGGCTTCAGATCGCCCACCTGATACTCCAACTCGGCGCCGGCGGGATGCTGCAATCCGGGCGGAATCTGTTCCGACAGCACCACACCCGTGGCGATGCCCGTGCCAGGATTCGAGACCGTAATCGACATCGTCACCCGCTCGCCGATCATCACCTGATTTGGCGCCTTGGTCTCAACGACCAATTGCGGCCGGGTAACAATGCTGCGGGCCGAGGCGTCGGCGCCGAAATGCACCGTGGCGACACTGCCGATCTCCCCTTCGGCTGTCGGCACGACCTGCATCTCGACTTTCGTCTCCTCGCCGGGTTTGATTGTTCCCAGCGTCCAGACCAACTCGCCGCGCAGGCCGCGCTTGGCCTGCGGCATGGTGGCCACGAGGCGGGCGCCGCGTGGCACCTGGTCGTATACTTCGACCTCGCAGGCGGGAATCGAGCCGGTGTTGCGCACCGTGACCCGGAACGTAGCCGGCTTGCCCATTTGCACTTCCCGCGGGGCGAACTTTTGGATCGCCAATTGCGGACTTTGCACGCCTTCGAGCTGCGCATCGCCCGGCTGGCCGACGCCCTCTCCCTCCGCGGGGACTTCGTTGGCACGATCGTTGCTGGGCGCTACGAAGCTGTTGCGATTGTTGACTGGTGCCGCGAGGGTCTCGCGATTGTTGGCCGGCGCTGCGAAGTTCTCCCGTTTCGGCGTCGTTCCCAACATGGGGCTGGCCGGCATCGCCGACGGATCGGCCCGAAGCCGCGGCGGCTCCTGCGTGTCGGGCGGTGAGACGGCCGGCAGGGTGCTGGCTGGCGGGGCGGCATATCGGCTGCCGACGCCGTTCGTCCCCGCATCGCGAGACACGGATCGGGCGAATCGATCATCGGGCGGCCGAGCGGAATCGGCGGAGTTCAGCGCCGGACCATTCGCCGGCGCTTCCGCCGAGCCTGAAACAGTTGCACGCGACCCATATCGCGATTGCGCCCTCGCAGTTTCGTCGCGAGCGGGCGGCAGTCCGGCGGCGCCAGCGCTAGGGATGGTGCCTCCCGCGTCGGCAGTGCCGGAAGTCGCCGCCAGCGGCGCACGTCGATCTTGCAGTCCGAACGGATCGTTGGCCGGCGGTCGGCTGGGGGCCGACTCGTCGTTCGTCGCGGTCGAGTCGTCCGCGGTGGCCGAGCCGCGAAGCGGATTTCCGCCGTCATTGCCGCGCTGGGCGTTCGCGATCGTGATCCACCCCAACGCAACCACGGTTCCCAATACACCAAGCCTGACAAGCAGAACTTTCATGGCGATTCCCCGTTCCGAGGGGGTAGATGCGAGTGAAAAGTAGCCTTGCGGCGAGACAAGCGGGACGGTTCATACCAAAAACCGGTCCCGCGGAGAAGGCCAATTTTTCGCTGCTTCGCCGCCAGGGTGCAAAGCAGCTTCCGGTGTCCCAACGTGGCTCAAGCAAACGTCAATAGGAGAATCTGGCGTTTTTCGGTTAAGATGGCAATTTGTCGCAGGATAGGAAGTCACTTTGGATCGTGGAGGATCTGTCATGGACGGCATTTCGCAGCATTTACAGCGGAAATTCGAGCGGGTTTTGCTTGAGGCGAAGGATGCGATCATCGAGACCATTTTGGCGGGCTGGGACCGGAAGACCCCGCTCCATTTCAGTCAAATCGAGGCGGCTTCCCATCGGTTGGCGACCCGTTGGAGTTGTTGCTTTCAGGAATGGGCCGCGCGGGAGATGACGGCGGAAAGTCCCGACAGCGCCGCCTGTCCGACCTGTGGCGAAGTTTGTTCGCTGGAGTTGGTGGCCCGTACGATTCTCTCGACCGACGGTGCGGTCCCCATCTTGGAATGGAAAGGGACTTGTACCCGCTGTCGGCGGGATTTTTTTCCCTCTGCGGGCAGCGATGGGATTGGACAGTCGGGAACTAACGCCGGCGATGACGCAGAGGATCGTGTATGCCTCGGCCGAGACGCGATCGAGCCAACGCGCGTCGCTGGTGCTGAAGCACGTCGGTGGTAACGAGGTCTCAGCGAGCACGGTGCAGCGTGTAACGCACCAAGTGGGGATGGAACTGGCGGAGTTGCGAGATGAAGGGGATGCGCCCGAACTGGTCCAAGCCCCCGAGAATCCACCCGAGTTGGCCGTCGTGGAAGCTGACGGCGGACGAATTCGCACACGGAAACCGGGCCAAGGTCGCGGCGTTCATGGCGAGGCTTGGCGCAAGACCAAGAACGCCAATTTGCTGCGAATGACGCACCAGACGTTTGCGGAAGACCCCGAACCGGAACTTCCGCGTGCGTTCACCGATCCCAAGCGAGTGGCGAAATTAGCGGAAAAAGAGGCTCCGCCAGCGATTTCGGCGGTATCTGCCGCGCCGCCTGGCGAGAAGGCTTGGCGTCCCCAGCGTCTGGTGCGCACGTGTCTTTCGAGCATGGCAGAGGCCAGCGTCTTCGGGCAACAGATGAAGCGGGAGGCCAACTGTCGTCGTTTTCCGCAGGCGCCTGCGCGTGCCTTTGTGGGAGACGGTCTTCCCTGGAATTGGTCTGTGTGGAAGCACTACTTTCCAAACTTTGTGCCCATCCTTGATTTCATCCACGCGCTGAGTTATCTGTACGCTGCGGCACTGGCGATGCACCCGGATTTCTCCGTTGCGTGGTCGTGCTATCTGCGCATGGCCCGCGCATGTTGGCAAGGTCGGGCGATGGAGGCGATGGACGAACTGAAGCGTTGGTTGGCTCCGCACGGTCTTGACGACACGGCCAAGCTGGACGAGAACGATCTGCGTAAACCGATCGTCGATGCCGCACGTTATCTGCGGAACAACCGCGGTCGCATGGACTATCCGCATTATCGACGCCTTGGGTTGCCGGTAACGTCGGCCTTGATGGAGTCGCTGGTCAAAGAGGTGAACTACCGGGTGAAGGGGACGGAGATGTTTTGGAACGACCCAGAGGGGGCGGAAGCGATACTCCAAGTCCGGGCCGCTACTCTATGCGACGACGACCGTCTCGGGCGCTACCTTCGCACTCGGCCGGGGTGTGCCTATGTCCGCCGCTCCACCGTCACCTCGGCCGCCTGAGCCGAGGCCGGAAGCTGCTTTGCACCCTCGCCGCCATCGCGCAGCAAAAAAGCCGTTCGACCTTCCGGCCGAACGGCTTTTCTTACCCATTCAAGTCGGGGCCACGGGACACCGGTTTAACTCTTCGCGGCTTGTTGCTCAGAAACAGGGTTGTTGTGCGTCCGTGGGGGCGACGAAAGATACAGCATTATCGAAATACGTTTGCCGCTTACGGAAACCAGCCCGAACTTATCCTCATAGTCCTTGAAGACGAGCCGGCGATCGGAATTCTCTTGCACCGTGAGGTGGCTGTCGAGGTGTTTGCGCAAGTGGTCGAATGCCTTCTTCGCCGCTGCTGCGGTCGGATAATCGGCCAAGATGAGCGAATACTCGCCGTTTGCAGCGCGATACCTGCCGGAGACGGCCGTGATTTTCCGGCCGAGTTGCATTACATCGCCTTCGCCTAGCGTGAAAATCGACTGCAACCCGTATGGCCCGCGGAGGAGCCGCAGCGAGGATTTGATCAATCCATCTTTCGGCAATAGCAGGTCGATCTTCAACGGCTGTTCGGCGGGCAACCGGGCGGCGATGTGCCGGGCGAAATCGAGCATGGTCGTTCGCCGTGCTTTGTCGCCGGTGGTGTTGTCGACGATCACGTAATAGCGATCTCGTTTGAAGATAAGCTGGTACCTGTTTAGGCAGTGGCGTTCGGAAAAAGCGGGATCGCGTGATTCTTGCCCGCAGTTCATCAGGTAAATGCCGGCCGCCGCGATCGGATCGGTCATGCGGTAGATTTCGACTTGCAACTCACCGGCGGGCTGGCCGGCGGCGGTCGTCCGTGCCGCGTAGCGTTGTAGGGTAAGTTGCTGGAAGCCGAACTCCAGAAAGATCTCGGCGCCGCCGTCGATGTGTCCATACAGATCGCTGGCGGTAAAAACGCGGTGATTGCCCGATCGATTCCAGGTCTGGAGAAAGCCGTTCGACGGCAGCAGGGCCACGTCGGGCGCGTCGGCCGCTTGCGCGGCGGAAATCGCGGCCCACAAGACCCAAAACGACAGCAGCCGCGTCATGCTCGTATCACTTTGATCTTGCCGACGTTGGCCACGCCAAGGCCCAGCTTCTCGGCATCGCGGAGGTAGTCGGTGAAGGAAGGATGCTCGTTGACTTGAATCCCCATCTCCTTGCGTTTGGCGACCAACTCGCGATGGCAAGTCATGTCGAGCGCGAACGGATCGGTGGCAAAATACAGCGAGTAATTCGGATAGACGAATTGGGCGTTCAATCCCGGGCCGCCGTCGTACTGACCGCGAATGCCGTCGGTGATGTTCAGCACCAATTTGTCGCGGATGGCCGGGGCCGCCAACACTTCCGTGCCGACCTTCAGACCCAACGGGGCGTGCAAGCGGCCGCAGTTGCAGATCGAGCCGTAGCCGAGACTCTTGCACGCCATCGAAATGCCGTGGCCGGCGTTCTTGTACGCGGGGAGGTTGATGATCTTGGTCAGTTTCCGCGTGATCAGCTTGCCGAAGTAGGAGTACTCGCCGTTGAAGACGTGCTGGTTCAGATAGAACTCATCGTTGGGGTAGCCGGGGACGTTCTTGCCCACGAACCCTTTGACGAAATAGTATACTTGCTTGTCGAAATTGTCGGCACTGAGGTGGTTTCCTTTCGCGCCGCGCCACTTGTTCCCGGTCTCGTCCATCGTCTGCAAGCCCTCGATGCCGACTCCGGGAAAGCGCTCGGCGGTGAATCCGGCGTCGGCGAGCATGTAGCTGAAACGATCCCAAATGATGATGTTCCGTTTGGGAACGCCGTTGTCGGCCAGCCATTGGATGACGGCCGAGACGAGTTGCGGACGCGTGTTGATCAGCGGCGGACCGACGGGATTGACCTTGATACCAATCACGTCGCTCTTCTCGAAGAACATGGCGAAACTATCTGCCATGCTTTTTCCGGTCAGTCGGGTCACGCCGGTCGCGAGCATTTCCTTGACCGCCTTGGTGTCGACGGCGTCTTCCCGCAGACAGCGTTTGTCGATTACTTTCACCACCCTGCCGGGAAATGGACCGGGCAGAGAGTGCTTCGTCTTGGGGACCTTCATGAAGTCGGCGAGGTTCGTCTGGACGCGAGGCGGAGGTTCTTTTCCGTCTGCGCACGTCGGGACGCCGAGCACGACTCCCCCCACGGCCATGGAACACGCTCCCAGGGTCTTTACAAACTCCCGCCGTTTCATGCCGCGATGAGATGCGTCCGAGGAGTTGCTTTTTGGATTTGTCACGGCTGGCTCTCGTCCGTTGTGTTGATTGCAGTTTGATTTGTATCTACGTCGCCGAAGAGAAAACCCCTTGTCGTGCAAGGGGCTTCAAAAGCTGCCATCGTGGCGTTGGGATAATGCTGCAACTCTTGAGATAACAGTGGCTTACGACGTGCAAGCAAGCTCTGCACTCGTATTGTAGTCACATGCTGGTGAGACTGCCAGTGTCTTTGCCCAGTTTTGCACCAGTTTTTCCCCCGCGGTACAGATGGTCAATGGGCGGCTGTTATGGCGTATCCGTGGCATCCACAGGTTCTTACCCAAACACCTCAGTCTTGTCAATTTTTGTGGCTGTCACCTTTTTCTGTCCCGACTTCGAGTTCGTGTTCGGCGGCCTGCAAGCGGGCGGCGAAGTCGGGGTCGCGCAGGGCGGGGCGGGCGATCATGCTGGCGGCGCAGCCGACGATGCGGGCGGCCCCGCCGCGGCTGATGCCGTGCGCCAGAAGCGCAAAAAGCTGCCGCTGCCTCTTCTCATCCAGCATCGGCGGCTGTCCGCCCTCCTTCCCTTCCTTGATCGGGTTCTCGTTTCGCTCTTCTTCAGCCATCGCCTCTCCGTTCTGTACATGCGACCACTTACAGCACAACGGCCGCGCGATTTCAAGAAGAGTTCTTGGGGCAGAGGGCCGCGGGGGGGCGATAATCCACGAAGAACACGAAGAGCACGAAATAAGACAGCGGGCGGGACGTGGCCATTCGTCTTTAGAAACTGGACGATCCCCGGTCCTCTCCTGATGCGCCGCCCACGAACGGTCCGTGCGGAACTTTTTGGAGAATGGGGCGGGCCCAGCCGCGTGCGAGCGCTTCTTGACGCACGGAATCGAGGTCCTGCCCGTGAGACAGGATTTCGCTGCGATCCTCGTTCCAAGCGATCCACTTTCCCGCGCAGTGGCTTGGCACTGGCTGACCTCGGTCAGGGAACCTCTTGATGTACTCTTCCAGTTTCATCTGCATAAGCCTGCTCCTGTGGCCAGGCACGAATTTCACCTATTTGTAGGGACGGGGAAAACGGTTTCAGGAACCATTATGCCTTTCCTCGTCCGCGCGTTGTTCTGCGGAAACGGTTCCTGACACCATATTCTCAGTCGTCAGGCGTGTTTGCAGAGGACAGTTGACGGAGATGTTCCAGACCGGATGCAGTAACGCGAGTGCCATGCACGTTGACGATCCGAAGGTTCGGCAAGCCGTCGAAGTATTTCAGCCCGGCGTCGGTCACTTGCGTGCCGGACAAATCCAACTGGCACAAGTGTTCGAGGCGAAGCAAATGCACCAGACCGTCGTCGTCAATTGCATCGCCAGCCAAGTTGAGGAGTGTCAACGACGCACGGCCTGCCAAGCGAGTAAGACCAACGTTGGTCACATGCGTGTGCGCCAGGTTCAAGCGGCACAGGTTGGGCCACGGCGGCAGCAGCGCCAGGTCGGCGTCGGCCAAGCGGGCATTGCCTACATCCAAGTGGTTCAGCACGGGCAAACTCGCGAGGCGCGTCAGCCCGACGCCGGAGACTTGGTCGCCGCGCAGGCACAACTGCCTGAGGCCGGTCAGTCCCGCGAGATTTCCCAGCCCGGCATCGGTCACGCGGGTATTCGACAGATCGAGGTCTTCGAGCTGGTGGAAGCGGCGGAGAGTGAGAGCCGCGGCGTCGGTCAACACCGTGTCGGCCGCATGAAACGACCGCAACTTGGTGAAGCCCGCTATCGAGCGAAGGCCCGCGTCGGTCAGTCTGGTGTGCGACAGGTCCAGTTCTCGGAGGTTGGTCAACTCGTCCAGTTTTGCGAGCCCGTCATTGCCGATAGCGGTGTTTTTCAGCGACAGGCACTCCAATTCCTTGTGCTCGCCAACGCGACGCAGCCCGGCGTCGGTCACGGAGGAGTTGTCGAGCCGCAAATCGCAGACGTTGCCCAGGCCATCGAGGACGCTTAGAGCCGCGTCGGTGATGCGCCCGCCGGTCAGGACAACTCGTGTTTTGTTGTCGCCGACCAAGAGCGAATAACAACGCAGGACTTCGGAGCCACTGTAGGAAGGACTGCGAAGAACGGTCGCCTTGCCGCCGAGAGCCGCGACGCGAGCCAATGCCGCCTTGGTGCGGAGAATCTTCGCGGCCGGCCATATGGTTGCGGCAAACAGGATTCCCGCAAGAACCAATATCCTCCAGTCAACCCGATACCAGCGACGTCGGGGCGTCGGCGACTTCGAGCCAGCCATGTTCGCAGTGGAAAAGGTGTCAGGAACCGTTGTTTTGGGATTCGTTGCGGGGACGGCCTTGAGGCCGGAAGAGCGAGTCCAATCCAAACCGTTTTCGCACGCGATCGACCCATTCGTGGCTGCCGAAAGGCTGATTGCGATTTGCACACCGCCGTAGCGACTCCAATTCGCGATCGCTCTGGGGGCGGTTGAGGCGGCGCAACCAGTCCGCGGGGATGGCCGTCGGCCAATCCGACAGTACCGCGCGACTTTCCGCGTCTCCATGCTCGCGACGCCAGGCGCTCGACCATTGCCACTGTTCCGTGCGAGCGCACAGCCCGGCACGCAAGGCATTTCGCTCAACATAGCGACACACCGTCCACAGATGCTCATCCGATTCGACCAGGAACGACTTGAATCGTCCTTGATACACGTGCCCCGATCCCACCGAATGCCGATGGGCGTGCCAGCGTTGCGTATGCGTCAACGTGAGCCAGCCGACAAACGTTGAAAGGTCGCCGTCCTGCCGCGGCCAGAGCACTAGATGCCAATGGTTCGGCATCGTACAGTACGCCAGCAAACGCATCTTCACGCGCCGCACCGCTTCCGCGAGGATGCGTTCAAACGCCTCGTAGTCTTCGGTCTTGTCAAAGATCCACATCCGCGCGTTGGCTCGATTGAGCACGTGATACGCCAACCCGCCAACTGCCGTCCTTGACGGTCGTCCCATGACCGGCATTCTAGCAAAACGCCCCTCCCCACGTCAATAACGGTTCCTGACACTTTTTTCCTCTCGTGGGAGATTTGGGCGAAAAAACCGCCTAATCCTTCTATTCCATCCACGCCTCTGGCTAAATCCAAGAAGTCGTGACCTGTCGTCTAGACAAGTGGGGCCACCTCAACCATAGTTCCTGTACGGAAGACCTATTCTCCTGTTCCAATTCCTAGTCGCAGATAGATTGCTGCCATGCGACTCTGCGGAGTTGCGTTGCGGGGGTCAAGCTATGAAAGTCGCCAGGGTCAAGACGCTGTTGAGAAAGATGAGCCGCCGGGAGTCTTGGAGGGGTGCTCTCTTGCGGCGGAGGGTGGGATACATCGACCCCGAACGCCCTCTGCGTTTTCCCGCAAAACTGCAAGTTGAGGCCACCAGCCGGTGCAACCTTCGTTGTCCCAGTTGTTCACATGCAAAGGAGCAGGGCAACGGTCAGCATCTCACCGAGGAGGTGTTTCGCAGAATCCTGGATCGCCTCCCTTGGTCACCGTCAAGAGTGGTTCTTTGCGGAATTGGCGAGCCATTGATGAACCCGCAGTTCTTCTCGCTGGTCGATATCCTGGCGGAACGAAGGATTAAATGCCAGTTCTACACCAACGGGACGTTACTGACGCCACGGACGCAACAAGCGATCCTTTCACGATGCAACATCGACATTGTCAGTATCTCCTGCGACGGTTCAGACAAGAAGACATTTGAGAGTCTTCGGCTTGGGGCGGACTTTGACAAGTGGAAACAGTCGGTTCAAGAGTTTCTGCTTCAAGCCCAGCAGCAGCGTGGCAGGACATTGAACATTGGAATGAACGTGGTGGTCAGCAAACAGAACCTCCACGAAATGGGAGACATCCTCCGCTTGGCCAGAGAGTTGGGGATCGGAAGTGTTTATTTTCTGGAAATGATCCCCGTGGACAAGATTGCGATAGACCTGTGCCCTTCCGCCACGGAACTTTCCGCTGCACACCAGGAGTTGGTCGAGCTAGCGGCGGATTTGGGGTTGAAGGCAACTTGTTTCTTTCGGCAAGACATAGTGCCACCCAAGACCCCTCCCCATTGCCTGCAACCGTGGGACTACATGTTCATCCGGGTTAATGGCGACGTTGCTCCATGTGCCGCCTTGTTCGGTTCCGACAAGGGGATAGTCGTGGGCAACATCCTCAAACAGGATTTTGGGACGATTTGGCTTGGCGAGTCCTATCGGAAGTTTCGTAGAGCCAGTGTATCAGGGACCAATGAGCTATGCCGCATTTGTCCCTTCCATTGAGAGTGGAACAGGTGTCAGGAACGAATGGCACGTGAACTTTTGTAACTTCCTTTGATTTCAGCAGTTAGGTACGCTGTCATAGCATTGCTATCACAACATGGTTCTCAACCTTACGAACGGATCGCTTCGTGATGTGCCGCTAATCGTGAGATTCGCGTTATCCTCGGGAAACCCCGTGTTCCCGCTAGCATTGCTGTGATAGCGGTGCTTAATCCTTACTCTCGAAACAGTTACAAAAGTTCACGTGCCATTCGTGTCAGGAACCGTTGTTTTGGGATTCGTTGCGTGGACGGCCTTGAGGGCGGAAGAGCGAGTCCGATCCAAACCGCTTTCGCACGTGATCGACCCATTCGTCGCTGCCGAAAGGCTGATTACGATTTGCACACCGCCGTAGCGACTCCAATTCGCGATCACTCTGGGGGCGGTTGAGGCGGCGCAACCAGTCCGCGGGGATGGCCGTCGGCCAATCCAACGACGCGGGCGGCCCCGCGGCGGCTGATGCCGTGCGCCAGAAGCGCGACGAGCTGCCGCTGCTTCTTCTCATCCAGCACCGGCGGCCGCCCGCCCTCCTTCCCTTTCTTGATCGGGTTCTCGTTTTGCTCTTCTTCAGCCATCGCCTCTTATTGCTGTACATGCGGCCACTTATAGCACAACGGCCGCGCGATTTCAAGAAGAGCTCTTGGGCCAGAGGGCCACGGAAGAGAGCGGGATCGGGGCCGGGATGGGGTCGTTCATTTTTAGAAGAAATTGGACTCATTCTCTTTGTGCGTCCCGTTGGAAACGGTTCCTATTTGACTCACCTTTTTGACACCTTTTTTGACTGACATCGTTTTGACTGCCCTGGTTGGAAATACTAGACATCACTCAGGGCTTTCCTGAAAAGGATGCAAAGTCGCAACCGGATTCCTTGACATCCGATTCGGCCCTTTACAATGCAAGAAGCTGTGACTTGCGTCCGCTGGACGGGCCATGCGGTGGAGTCACTGGCGTCTTTCTCGAATAGGAGGTTGGCAATGCGGTCTGTTAGAACGCGAATCGGGAAAGTGTGGTTAGGCGCGGAAGCCGGGGGCACGTAGACCTCTGTTCGTTTTGAGACTTCGCAACGTGATTTGTGGCGGCAACTGGAAACGACTACTTACTACTTTTGAAATGGAGACGAGTGATGATTAGCCGAAATACGTCTGTGATGATAGCGGCAGTTCTTTTCGCCTCGTTGCTAGTTCCCGTAAGCGCGGAGGCAGGTCTTTACACGTGGACGGGCACGGCTTCAGGTAACTGGACCGATGCAAACTGGTCGGGCGGCACCAACACTTTCCCCAACGGTTATGGCGATCAAGCCACCTTCCCCGTATCGACGACTCACAACGCGGTCACACTCGGTGCGAACACGATATTTCTGTAAGTGACTGGCGGAACACGTCTTGTGCAGTCGGGTAGGCTGGGGGCATCGGCCGGGATGGTCTCGGCTCGATGAACCTCAGGAGCCCGAACATGAAGAAACGAATTCGACACGGCGATCCGCGGCGACGGAGCTATTGGGAAGAGGTGGTGCGGCGGTGGAGGGAAGGCGGCCAATCGGTGCGGGCGTTTTGCCGCGCCGAGGAATTGCGGGAGTCGGCCTTCTATTTCTGGCGGCATAAACTGGCGCGAGGTGGTCACCGCACCGGCAAGCGGGTATCCGGTGCCGTGGACGGCGCGCAGTTCCAGTCACGCCCGGCGACGCCAACGTCGCGTTCATCCAAGCGGGTATCGCCACGGCATGGTGCTACGCCTTCGTTTCTGCCCGTGCATGTGGTGGGACCGGCAAGCAGGTGCTTCGGCGCGGCTGAGGCGGACGGCGGCGTGGAGATTATCCTGGGGCAAGGCCGCACGGTACGGGTGCAGGCGGGCTTCGACCGGCAAACGCTCGCCGCTGTGCTGGCCGTGCTGGAGGTGCAGCCGTGTTGAACCTGTCGGAACTGGTGCGGATCTACGTGTGCTTGGCGCCGACAGATATGCGAAAAAGTTTCGACACACTGGCCGCCCTGGTGCGGGACTGGCTGGGATACGATCCCTTGTCCGGCCACTTGTTCGTGTTCCGCAGTCGCCGTGGCGATCGCGTGAAACTTTTGTGGTGGGATCGCGACGGGCTGACGTTGTACTATCGGCGGCTGGAAGAAGGAACCTTTCGCTTTCCGACGAGCAACGACCCACAAGCGCGGAGCGTCGAGGTCTCGGCGCAGGAGTTGTCGCTGGTGCTGTGGGGCATCGACCCGTCCAGCGTGAAACGGCAGCAACGCTACCAACGCACGGCTTGATGCGGGGAGAAAAACCTTTCTTGCGGTGGGAATAATTTCGCGTTCACGGTATCTATAAGGGCATGGACACGGACGCCATGCCTCTTCCCGATCCCGCCCTGCTGCCCGACGATGTCGCGGTGCTCAAGCAGTTGATCGTGCAATTGTTGGAGCAGTTGCGTCTGCGCGACGAGCGGCTCCAGCGGCAAGAACATCACATTCACTTGCTGCTGAAAAGGATTTACGGGAGCAGCAGCGAGAAGTTCGATCCGCAGCAAGGCATGTTGTTCGAGAACCAGGCAGATGCGGAAGAGGCGGCTGCCAACTCGCCGCCGCCGGTCGCACGGGCAGCTTCCAAGAACCGCGACAAGCACGGCCGAGGGCGGATTCCCGACGAGACCAAGCGTGAGGAAGTCGTTCACGATCTTTCCGAAGCCGAGAAGGCGGCATTGGGCGGCCTGGAGAATCTGGTCGAGTTGCCGCCGGAGACCAGCGAGCAACTCGATTGGCGGCCCTCGACGCTGTTCGTGATGGTGCATGTCCGCAAGAAATACGCCCGCAAAGAGCAACTGCCCGAGAGCGGCCTGACGCTCGTCGAGCAGAACGTGGTGCTGGCCCGCAAGCCGCCCGAGGCGATTCCCGGCGGTTTGGCCGGTCCGGGGCTGATGGCCCAGGTGATCGTCAGCAAGGGGGCCGATCATCTGCCCTTGCACCGGCTGGAAGGAATCTTCCAGCGACAGGGCGTCCGCATCTCCCGGCAGACGATGGACGGCTGGTGGCTTCAAACGGCCGAGTTCTTACAACCTTTGTACGCCCTGGCTATCCGCGTGGTGTTGGCTTCTCACGTAATCCACACGGATGACACCTCGGTGAAGGTCCGCGATGCCTGGCGGAGGCTGAAGTACACGGGCCACTTCTGGCCCTACGTGGGCGATCCACTGCACTCGCTGACCGTGTTCGATTACACGACGAATCACAAACGGGACGGACCGGCCGCGTTTCTCAAGGATTATCGCGGCTATGTGCAGGCCGACGCCTTCAACGGTTACGACGGAATCTACCTGGAATCCGACGGTCGAATCATCGAGGTGGCTTGTTGGGCGCACGCGCGGAGGAAATTCCACGAGAGCCGACGGCTGGATGCGGCCCGCATGGAGACGGCGTTGGCTTGGATCGGCAAGCTCTACGCCGTGGAGAAAGATCTCCGGCAGCGCTGTCAGGGCCAGTGGCAGCCACTCACGCTGGAGGAGCGTGCCACGCAAATCGCCGCCGAGCGGCAGGAGCGGTCGCGGCCGCTCTTGGACAGCTTCCATACATGGCTGGAAGCCGAGGCGCCCAAGGTCTTGCCCAAGAGCGCGGTTCGTGGAGCGATTAACTATACGCTCGGCAACTGGACGGCCCTGTCCGTATACCCTAACGACGGCTGGCTGGACATCGACAACAACGAAGGCGAGAACTCGTTGCGGGGCCTCTGTATCGGACGCCGCAATTGGCTTTTTGTGGGGAACGACCGGGGCGGCCGCGCGGCGGCGATCCATTTCAGCCTGTTGGCGTCATGCAAGCGTCACGGCCACGATCCTTGGGTCTACTACCGCGACGTGCTGACCCGACTGCCAGCGATTCTTCCCGGCGCCAGCGAGGAAGAACTTCTCGCCCTCCTCCCCCACCGCTGGCATCCGGCTTGATCTCCCCGTTCGCCAAGCCTACGCCCAGGCGGCGATTTCTCCCTATGTGCTCGGCGGGACGCTTACATATTTCTGGGCGGCGGCACCGCCACCACCGGCCTGAACCTGGGGAGCATCAGCACCCTTACCTTCGACATTCCCAGCGGGGGGCTTTTGGGGATGCAAGCGAACATCTCCAGCCGCAGGCCCATTAATCTTGAAGGGGTTCTACGGAATGACGCCCCAAGCTCTGCCACGACTTACACGGTCGCTGGCACTGGCACTGGCGGAAGCATCGTGCTGAACGGAGGGACAATCAGTTCGCTAAACGGCGGCATTTGGTCCTTCGGCCAGACCGTCACTGGCAACGGCGTGATCACTGCACCGTTTACGACCACCGGTACGGTCGCCGTGACTGCAAACTCCAACAATCTACCTATCAGTGTCAGTGGCACCGGCCCCAATCCGCTCGCGCTTAGCACCGTCACGCTGAGTTTCACCAGCACCGCGGGCAGCTCCACCGGTTACTTTAACTTGAGCAACTTGAATGTGACGGGTCTTACCTTGGGCGGCGCGTTGGGGAGAACCCAATCTACAAACTTTCTCCCCGTTTTCAACAACAACCTTTGGGGCAATACGAACTATGGCCTGCTCAATGTTACTAGCAACTCCACGATAAACGGCACGATCGCCATTACGGGCTCCGGCAACTCCTACAAGGTGCTCAATATCACCGGGAGCACGCTGAGTCTGACAAATCCTGGAGCACTACCTACTCCGGCGGCAACACCTCGGCACCGCCGATTGTTTTCTTGGGCACGGGCGGCAACCTGAACATTACGGGCAGCGTCTCCTTCCCAACCAGTGCGCCGATCCCGATCTACGGCGGTTCACTCACTCAGAGCGGCGGCGCCTTTATCGGCTATGCGTTCATTGGCTATGGCTCGATTTCCGGCGTCACGAGCATCATCGGCGGCGGCAGCGTGTTGGCGAATGGCGGGTTGTCGCTTACCTCGCAAACGCTGACCCTCGCGGCCGGCGCCGGCGGCGCTACCCTCGGGCGCACGGCGGTTCAAGCGGCAACTTGAACTCGGCGACCTACAACACCTTGGACGTGCAGGGCACCTACAACTATCTCGCTCCCTCAGCGGTCTTCCCGGCCGGCGGCACCGTGCAACTCGACGGCGCAACGCTGAACACCTACGACCCCACCGCACTCCCCTCACCCACCACTTACACAATCAACCTGAATGCCGGAACGATCACGGTAGTAAATGACAGCACTCTGATCGGCTCTTTCAACTCGAGTGCCAACCTGGGGGTCAATCCGAGCAAAACGCTTAACGTGTCCGGCACGATACTCAACAGCGCCACCGTGGCCGTCGGCGCCGGAACGCTGAACAACATCGCCGCCACCGCCTCGACCATGAGCGGCGCCGGCAGCGTCACCATCACCGGCGGCTCCATCGCTTCCGGCGGCGGCGGCGGATTTGTCAGCACCAACACGCTGAGCGGTTATGGCAATGTCACCGCGCCGTTCACCAACAACGGGAAAGTATTTGCCAACGGCAATGGAAGCGACGCCAACGTGCTCAACATGAGTGGGCCCGTGTTGGCCACGCTTCTCAATCCCGGCAGCAACGGCTGGTATGCTGCAAACCACGGCAAGTTGGTCTTGCCCAGCCTGCCGATTACCGCCACCGGCACTGAATACGACTGGGGTGGCCCAAGCGCCATGAATCTCGTCAACAGCGTCGCAGTGAACGTCGACAACGGCGGCCTGAACAGCCCGGGCAATCTCTTGATCGCCCTGCTCGCGCCCGAACGCGCCGATGTGCCGGCGGGATTGATCAATCCAATCGGCATCTGGGACTTCAGCCAGACTGGCGGCCTGTCGATCGGCGCGGCGGACCTTACCTTCCGCTACGACAACGTGGCGGCTGCACCGTTGCCGACGCTGAACCTCTATCACTGGGACGGAAGCGCGTGGGATCTGGTGCCCACGGTTGCCGGGACGAATCCGTATACGCTGCTGGCGAGCGGCGTGACGTCGTTCTCGCCGTTTGCGATTGCTCAGTCGGCGGTTCCCGAGCCAACAGCCGTCGCCCTGCTTGCGGCAGGCTGCGTCGCTCTGTTGCTCGCCCGCAGACGAATTAAATGGAAGAGAACTCTCTCCCCGAGCCGGAACCGAGGAGGAGCCAGAGGTGAAGCAGACGAGCCGGGCCCGATCATGGCGGGCTCCGCTCGGTCTTTTTCTCAGAGTATGCTCGGCGGCCGTGAGTAACCCCACAAGAGAATGGTAACCGATCACGGCGGTAAGTTGCCGGTCGAATCGAACGGCAGATCGTGCGGCTCGGTGAGAATCTCCAGGTCGCGGCGCTGGCGGGCTTCGGCGAAATAGGCGACGGAACATTCGAGCTCGGCGAGGTGGAGCGTGTCGGGGATCCAGAGGAATCGGGCTTGCGGCGGGGCGGTGAGGCCGATGGCGGTGAAGGCGGCGGTGAGCATCTGGCGATCGGTGGGGTAGTCCAACGGGAGCATGGCGGCGGAGACATGGCCGGAGGTCAGGGCGTTCAGACGGGTGGCGGCGACGTCGATCTGGGCGAGCAATTGCGTGCGGCAGAACTTGGCCATGCCGATGCCGGTGGCGTTGTCGTGACTCTGCGGCGTCAGACTGCGGACGGCAATCCGCTTGACCTTGGGGAACTCGTCCTCGACCGCGCGGTGGTCGTTGAACTTGCAGCCGACGACGTTCGGGTCCATGCCGGTGCCGCTGATCTCCTTGCCGATGCGGTCGATCAAGAGGACGGCGCCGTCGGAGAACGGCAGACGCGGGAGCAGGCGTCTGCCCAGGGCGAGCAGTTCGCTCTCGCGGACCTCGAACTGCTCGGGCGGCACGGCCTCGATGCGGGCGGTCTGGTCGTAGGCGTTTTCGACCACGGCGACGCCGGCAAGAATGCGGCCGCGGGCGAGCACTTCGGCGGCGGCGCGGCGAACGATGCGGTCGAAGCCGAAATCGAGCATCGCCCGGTGGTAGGTTGTCGCCCCCTCGGGATTGCCCAGACCGATGGTGAGCATCTTCAGGAGTCCGCTTTCGATCGGGCCGGCGAAACTGGTGTGGGGCTTGACGCGGTTGCAGATGAGGACGTGATCGGCCTCGAAGGCGAGGCGGTCGAAATGGAGGGGAAAGCCTTGGCCGGGGGCAAAGGGGACAAGCCCATTTTCGCCGGCGCGAAAATCGGGACAGTCCCCGAGAGCGAATTGTGGTGCAGGCGTCCCGCCTGCGGGGGCAGCCGAGACGGCCGCACCACACGAGAGCGAGCCGACGACGACGGTTTCGGTGCTGGAGCGGATGGGGCAGCCGACGGATTGCTCGGTGATGCCGAGCGATTCGAGGAGTTGCCGCTGGCCGTCGGCGGTACCGCCACCGTGGCTGCCCATCGCTGGGACAATGAATGGTCTGGCGCCGAGGCTCTCTAGATTCTCGACGATGGCGCGGGTGATGGCGGCGACGTTGGCGATGCCGCGGCTGCCGGCGGTGATGGCGACGGTTTGGCCGGCGCGGATTTTCTTGCCTAAGTCGAGACGGGCGAGTTGGGAGTGGACCTCGGCGGGGACGTCTTCGATGTGGGCGACATCGAAGGTTTGGCGGAGGCGGAAGATTCCAGGAAAAGTGGTCATGGAAGGGGTTTATGAACGAAACTGCGCCGGGAAGATTCGGTTCGGTCGGAAAACGTCGTTTGTACGAGCTTCTTGCGAAGCCGCAAGCGGCTTGGGAAGCAAGACGCTTAACCGGTCTCGCCCTGCACGGTCAAGACGACGTGGCGGCGGCCGGTGTCGCGGCGGTGCTCGCAGAGACAAATTCCTTGCCAGGTGCCGAGACAGAGGCGGCCGTTATGGATGGGGACGACGAGCGAACAACCCAGCAAGGAGGACTTCACGTGGCTGGGCATGTTGTCGGGGCCTTCCTCGCTGTGGCGGTAGGGGAAATCCTCGGGGGCCAGCTTGTCGAGCGCCGCTTCTAGGTCGGCCAGCACGTTGCGGTCGGCGTTTTCGGTGATCGCCAGCGACGCAGAGGTGTGCTTGAGGAAGAGATGGAGCAAGCCGACGCGAATTTGGGCGATTTCCGGCATGGCCTCCATGACGATGCTGGTGATCGCATGGGGGCCGCGATAGAACTTCGGCAGCAGGATTTCGCGGTGGAACCAGGCCACGGTATCTCTCGTACTGGGGAAGTGTCCACTTTACACGAGGAACAGAGGAGTGCAAAGCCATGACTCGCAAGTTGAGCCGACGTTGGCGACGGGAGACGTCGGCCGCGAAATTGCGCCGATTTGGACAGCGCAGAGTACCCAGGCGTAACAATCGCCGTCTTTTGGGGAGGCCATCGGGCCTCGGCAAGAGAATTCTTTGCGAAAATGCTTGACTAGGCGGAGTTGATGGGGATAATGGAGTGTTTTAGATGTTCTTGGGGCAGCCCTTCCAGTGAAGTGGAGGGGGACACTTGGTTTCTACGACGGAGCTGTTCGTAATGAAGAATGTGTTTGAGGCGATCCTGGAATGTGGGCACGACGAGGATTTCTCTCCCGCCGAGACGGAGGACTTCGGGGCCACCGACGCTCCGGCGGGCTCGCGTGCCAAGATCGACATTCTTGCCCATCGGGTATTGGAAGGGCAGCCGTTGTGGCATCCCAGCGATCGGTCGGACTACAGTGGCCTGACCGGCGCCGTGCGACCTCGCGCGTGAAAGCAATGCTTAGCGGGGGCGGCCGCGTTTTTCGCAGCAGCGAAACGGGGGCGCCCCCCCTTCAATGCTCGCCGAGAGGTCTTCTCCGGCCGGCTTACGCTGACGCGTGCAGCGGCAGCGGGTGCTCGGGCTGACGCTGTGCTAGCTCTGCGCGCAGAATTCGCATGTCCGGCGGGGCCTCGATGCCCAGCCGGACGCGGTCGCCCGCCAATTTCACCACCGTGACGACGATCGAATCGCCGAGTCGAATTCGCTCGCTTTCGCGTCGGGAGAGAACCAACATGAGCCGACCTCCGTACCGTCGGGTAAATGTACCTATGTATACATAACTGTCGTGGCGATGTCAAGCGGTTCTGCCGCGGTTTGCCGCTTATTACTCCAGGGGACAGTCCCATATTCGCTGACACGAAAATTGGGACAGTCCCCTTCTTCGCGCGCGGCTAGGCGGCGGCCAATTCGCGTTGCGGCAATTCGAGCAACTGGGTCTTGAGGAAGCGCTCGCCCCGCGAGCCGTAGAAGAGGACCTGGTTGCGATCGGCGTCCCAAATTGCGGTGAACTTCGTCGCCCGCGGGCCGTGCAGGCAGAAATACATGCCGCAGGGTTTGCCGCCCCGGAGCAACACGCGCTCGGTTATTGAAAACGCTCCCTCTTGGAGATGGCAATGGGCACAAATCGTGGTGTTGACGTATTCGCGAAGATCTTGGACGCTCTCACGGGGCTGAAAACAGGTCAACATTATGGCGTAGTCTCTCCGTAATGCGTGCGAAGCCGAATGAAGCCGCTGCCTTGCACAAGGTGGATAATTTGGAATGAATGCCGATACAGGAAACTATCGGCAAAGTGCGAAAAGAAATTCGGCTGAGTATTCGGGGTGCTATTGGTGATTCGAGAGGATTGTAGCGGGCGATAACGTTCTGTTACCTTCGTCGGGCGAAGAAGATGCGGCGAGGGCCGGAGTTGGCCGACAGGCAGTTTCGCTTTTTGTGTAAAGTCGCCGCCTGCTGGAAAATCCCTTCGACCCAGCACGATTTACCTATTTTCCGTCGTTGCTCTCTTTGGAATGCGCCGGCCCCTTGGAATAGGCCGAAAACCTCTCGGCCACCTTTCCCTCGCGTTCGTCACCGCGGTGGAGCAGCACCCGATAGCGAAAAGTCACGCTGTCGCCACGGCGTAGGGTGAAAGTGCCGTCGGCCTTCTTGCCGCCGGGAAAGTCGTGCAAGCCGAACGGGTTGGCGGCAAACAGGCCGTAGGTTCGCACGTGCCAATGTGTAGGATAACGAAAGCTGTCGGGGTGATTGAGGATGGCGATGCCGACGGTCTCGCCGTCGATCGGTCCGTGGTAATCGACCCAGGCGTCGGGCCGGCCCCAGGCGGCGGCGTTCGTCTGTCCGCGGCTGTTGACGATCTTTCCTCCGCGGCGGGCATCGACGCTGAGCGTTTGCGCCATGCGCACGCCGAAGGTGCCCTCCTTGGTGTCGCCAAAGACGACGTCGCCATCGGTGGCTTTCAGGGTAATATCGAAGTCGATCCAGCGGGCGTCGCCGTCGGTATCGAAGCGAAGCGTCCGTTGGTCTTCGCAGACTCGCCGGCCGTCGGCGGCGAGCCAGGCGTTGCGGGTGGCGACGACAGCGGGTTTTCCACTGGCGATTTTCGCGAATTCGAGGTGCTTGATCGTGCCGACTTTCCCCTGTTCCGCCCAAAAATCGATGCCATTCACGCTGCCGTGACTGAACCAGAGCGATCGCTGATGGGGATGGTCTTTCGCCTCGCCGGGGCGATCGTGCATGGGAAAATCGCGGGTCATCGGCTTGGCGGTCGGCCCGATGATCGGCCAGAGGATCGGTTTTGTGCCCGAGCGAACGAGATACTCGGCAAAGAGCCGGCCGTCGATTTTCACCACGGCCCCTCTTTCGGAGCGCTGGGCGGTGATTTCGGCGGAAATCGCATCAAGGTGAAATACGAGCGACATCCCGACAAGGGCAAGGATGGTTCGGCATAACATTGAGGTGATTTCCGTCAGGTGTGACAATTCGCGCAAGCTCGCGGCACCGATCCGTCAAGCTCGCCTTTTCCGAGCATAGGCCAGCAGGCCAAGCAGGGCGGCGGCCAAGAGGGAAATGGTTGCTGGCTCGGGTGCCGGGACGGCGAAAGGACTGTTGCCGACGCTGCGAAGGTTATTCGCCACCAAGATGTCGCGGTCGAGGCCGTTGACGGCCCCGTCGTAATTAGCGTCGCCCTCCGCCCAGGTTGTGCCGGTAAACACATGGGAGGCCCAAATGCTGCGATCTCGGCTGTCGACGATGCCATCGAGGTTGAAGTCGCCGGGGATGGTGGCCATAACGATAACCTGCTGGCTCACCGTGTTGTCGATCCATCCCAAGGTCAAGCCGTTCGCCGCGGCGGTGGAACATCGGAACTCGCCGCGATCCCAGCGTCCGCCGTCGTAGCTGGTAGTGAGCAGGGACTCGATCGTTGCGGCGGGATCGGTTCCTCCGGCATAGTCGAACACGATTTTTCCGGCCTGGATATCCACCCCGGCGAGATTCAGCACGGGATTCCAGGCGCCTGGCGTGCCGATGCTATTTCCGACCAAGTCGAGGACTCCGCCGGCGACGGTGGTCAAGCCGTTGTAGTTATTGGTGGCGGAGAGGGTGAGCGTTCCCGAGCCGGTCTTGGTCAAACCGCCGGCGCCGGAGAGCGTACCGGAGAGTGAAACGGCGTGGCCGCTGGTATTGACGGTGGCGTTTCCACCGATTCCCGTCAGGGTGATTGGCAACGCAGAAGCGAAGCTGGCGTCGGCGCGGAGGGCTCCGCCGCCGAAATTGAAGGCGGCCGTGCCAGAACCCGCGGCGAGGCCGTGCAGTCCCAAGACGCCGCCGTTGAGATTGTACGTGCCGCTGCTGGCGGTATCCTGTCCGAAGCAGAGGATGCCGGCGACGGTGTTGGTTCCGCCGATTTGGGTGACGGTGCCCGTTCCACCGTAGCCGACATAGAGGTTGCCTCGATTGAGCCAGGTGGAGCCGGCGCCGGAGATGTTGACGTAGGCTAAAGCGTTGCTTGCGTATCCGATGTAGGCAATGGTGTTGATGACGGTGCCGCCATTGGTGATATTCAGCGTCCCGGTTCCGGAAACGTAGTAGTAACTGTCGCCGCCGACGTAGAGGGAGCCGCGGTTGGTCCATTTGGAACCGGCGCCATCGACGGTCACCGAGCCTATTTGGTAGTAGCCGTCGCCAACATAGCCGCCGGTGCTGGTGACGCCGCCGCCATTGGTGATCGAGAGGATTCCGCTGCCACCCGACCAGTAATAGCCGCCGCCGACGTAGACAGCGCCACTATTCGCCCAGGTCGAGCCGGCGCCGTCGACCGTGACCGCGCCCGACCCTGCATAGCCGATATAGCCGGTGATGTTGCTGACGCCGCCGCCATTGGTGATCGAGAGCGTTGCGCTGCCCCCGGAATAGAGGCCGACATAGAGATCGCCGGTGTTGGTCCAAGTCGAGTTGGGGCCGTCGACCGTGACCAACCCCGTCGCGCCGCCGTAAGAGCCGATATAGCCGTAGGCGTTGGTCACATTGCCGCCGTTGGTGATGTTTAGGGTTCCGTTGCCGGAATAGCCGATGTAAAGGTAGTTGCTATTCCAGCTCGATCCGAGGCCATCGACCGTCACTCTGCCGGTCGAACCGCTGTTGTAGCCGACGTAGCCGGTGGTGTTGCTGACTGTGGCGCAGTTGCTGATGGCGAGCGTCCCGATGCCGGAATAGCCGACGTCGAGTTCGTTATCGTTGGCCCAGGTCGTGCCGGCGCCGTCCACGGTGGCGGCGCCCGTCGCGCTGGGGCAATAGCCGAGGTAGCCGGCGGCGGAGTTGAGCGTCACGCCGTCCCGAATGGCAAGCGAGCCGTTGCCGCGATAGCCCGCGCCGACAACGCCATTGACGCCCGGGCCGCCGCTCATGTCGAGATTGAGCGTGATGCTTTGGCCGGGGAAGTAGTCGAAGGGGATAGTCTGTTTCGGGGGATGAGTTGCATCGAAGACCAGAGCGATGTCGCTTACCAGCCCGCAGGTGTTGATCGTCCCCGTGCCGGCCAGTTGGTCGGGAGAGACCCAGAGGGATTTGGTGGCAAGCGTTCCGCCGTTTGTGCCGAAACATATCGCCCCGCTGCAACCGTTCCAACCGACGTAAGTTGTGCCGGCGACGGAGACGCTGCCGCCATTGGTGATCGAGAGCGTTCCGATGCCGCCAGAGTAGCCGCCGACATAGAGGTCGCCAGCGTTTGTCCAGGTCGAGTTGGCGCCGTCGACGGAGACCGAACCAGCCGCACCGCTAACATAGCCGATGTAGCTGGTGCCACTGCTCACGCTGCCGCCGTTGGTGATCGCGAGAGTGCCGTCGCCATAGTAGCCGACATAGAGGTAGTAGCCGCAGTTCCAGGCCGAGCCGGCGCCGTCGACCGTGACAAGGCCGGTCGTGCCCGTATTGTTGCCGATATAGTTTGAACACCAGTAATAGCCGTTACTGAAGACGGTGCCGCCGTTGGTGATCGAGAGCGTTCCCGCAGCGCCCGAATAACAGCCGCCGACATAGAAGCCATAACTCGCACTCCAGGTCGAGCCGGCGCCATCGACGGTGACCAGACCTCTTGAGCCGTCATTATAGCCGACGTAACCGTAGTAACCGGTCGCGTTGCCGCCGTTGGTGATGCTCATCGTTCCGCTGCCGGAGTAACCGACGCAGACTTGGTAGGTTTGGTAGGTACTGTTGTTCCAGTTCGAGCCGATGCCATCCACCGTGACCATGCCCGTTGAACCGTTGTTGAAGCCGACATAGCCGTAGTTGGAGTAGACGTAGCCGCGGTTGGTGATTGCCAGCGAGCCGCTGCCGGAATAACCGACGCAGAGATTGTTGTTGTTGTTCCAAGCCGAGCCGGCGCCGTCGACGACGGCGGTTCCCGTGGAGCCAGCATGGAAACCGACGTAGCCGTTGTTGGAGTTGACCACGATTCCGTCTCGAATCGTGAGCGAACCGCCGCCGAGATAGCCGGCGCCGAGATCTCCGACGGGGCCTGATGCGCCGCTCATGTCGAGGTTGACCGTGACCGTATCGCCGGACGAGTCGATGACGGCGATCGATTGGTTGAGGGGATGACTTGAATCGAAGGCGAGGTTGATGTCGCTGACCAGTCCGCGGGCGTTGATCGTGCCGGCGCCGCTCAGTTGTGACGGCGACACGAAAACGCCTTGGGTCGTGAGCGTTCCGCCGCTGGCGCCGAACTGGATCGCTCCGGTGGAGCCATCGAGCCATCCGACATAGGTCTGGGCGGTGACGGAGACCGTGCCGCCGTTGGTGATCGAGAGCGTTCCTGCGCCGCCGTAGTTGTTATCGCCGCCGAGGTAGAGGCTCCCACTGTTGGTCCAAATCGAGCCGGGGCCATCCACGGTGACCGCGCCGGACGAAGCGGTCCCATAGCCGATGTAGCCGCCCACACTGCTGACGGCGCCGCCGTTGGTGATCGAGAGCGTTCCGTTGCCGCTGCCGTAATAGCAGGAGTAATCGCCGCCGCCCACGTAAAGAGGACCGGCGTTGGTCCAGCTTGATCCGGTTCCGTCCACAGTGACCGTGCCTGACGAACCGTTATAAGCGCCGATGTAGCCGCCCGAGTTGCTAACGGCGCCGCCGTTGCTGATCGAGAGCATGCCGTTGCCCGAGTAGCCGACACAGAGTGCGCTGCCGCCGTTGTTGGTCCAATTCGAGCCGGGGCCGTCGACCGTGACCGCGCCCCACGAACCGGTCGTGTAGCCGATGTAGCAGTTGCCCCAGGTATTGCTGACGGTGGCGCCGTTGGTGATCGAGAGCGATCCGCTGCCGTTATAGCCTACGGTAACGCCGTAGTAGTTGGTCCAGGTCGAGCCGAGGCCGTCGACGGCGACGGAGCCTGACGAACCGCTATAACAGCCGATGTTACCGCCGCCGTAGCTATTGACGACGCCACGGGCGGTGATCGAGAGCGAGCCGTTGCCGTAGCAGCCGACGAGCAGGCTGCCGTTGTTGGTCCAAGTCGAGCCAGGACCGTCAACCGTGACCGCGCCCGTCGAACCAAGGCTGTTGCCGATGTAGCCGTTGTAGGTGCTGACGTTGCCACCGTTGCTGACCGAAAGCGTTCCGCCGCCGGAATATCCGACATAGAGGCTGCCGCTGTTAGTCAAGTTCGAGCCGGCGCCATCCACGGTGGCAGCACCGGTTGAACCATCCGCGTATCCGATACAGGCATTCCAACTGCTGACGTTGCCGCCGTTGGTGACCGAGAGCGTTCCGCTGCCGCCGCCGTAATAGTAGGAGGAATCGCCGCCGCCCACGTAAAGGGGACCGGTGGTCCACCTCGAGCCAGATCCGTCCACCGTGACCGTGCCTGACGAACCGCTATAACAGCCGATGCAGGCGTCGGAACTGATGACGAGGCCGCCGTTGGTGATCGAGAGCATTCCGCTGCCGGAGTTACCGACATAGAGATAATTGTTGTACAGAGCCAAGCCGGCGCTGTCCACCTTCAGGAGACCAGTGGAACCAGGATTGCAGGCTATGCAGACGTAAGGACTGACGACGTAGCCGCCGTTGGTTATCGAGAGCGTCCCGCTGCCGGAGTTACCGACAAAGAGGCTGTAGTTACCCCAGGTCGAACAGGGGCCACTGACCGAGACGAGGCCCGTGGCGGCGCTGCCATAGCCGATATAGCCGTTTTCGGATAAAAGGCAGCTGGCGCCATCGACCGTCAGCGTTCCGTCGCCGGTCTGACCGACGTAGCCCGTTGTTGAAAAGTCCCAGGTGGACGGGTCGGGAATGACGTCGCCGGTTGGCGTGATTGCCGCTTGGGCGGCTGGGAGCGGGCCGACGAGAAAAAGCGTGGCCAGCAGCGCATACCGAAATGACATCGAACGAATCGCCCAGGCAGTCTTGACCGAAGAAAAGCAACTCATCGTTCCCTCCCATCAGAAAAGCGGTGGTTGTTTCGCGACAACGATGCAGAAATCGAAGAGCCCCGGAATCTTCTGCCTATTTTACCTGTTCCACCGGACGGGTCAATATACCCCAACTCGCGAAGAACGAGTGCCGCAATGCGTTGGTGTTAAGTTGTGCCGGGCGAGCTATGTTGTTCCGCGTCCTGCCGCATCTTCGATCAAAGTCGAATCCGATTATGACGATAGTTCCGAATATACGGGCTGCCGTATTGGTGCACAGAACTTGCTCCGGGGGGTGCGATGATTTGCCGTCTGGTTGCTACGCTGCTCGTTTTGGAAATCGTGCTGGTCGGCGCTCAGAGCCGCGCGCAGTCGCCGGATACGACGCCTGCCAAAGAGGCGCCAAGCGTGCAGGGCAAGGAGTTGCCGCGGCTGCCGGAGACGGAGGTTGTGGGGCGGCCGCCGGGGGTCGCGTCGGAGGGGAACGGCGGAGGCGAAGGCAACGGCACCGGCGGCAATGGCAATGGCAACGGCAACGGCACCAGCGGAAATGCCCCGGGCCAAGGCGGCTCGATACTGCAAGGGGGCGTCTTCAGCAGCCCGAAGGCCGAAGGCTATAATGCCCAGTCATCGACGGCCGGCTCGCTGGTCGACGTGCCGAATCTCGACCTGCCGAGCTCGGTCGACGTGATTCCGGAGGATTTGCGGCAAGATCAGCAGGCGTTGCAAATCGACGACCTGCTCCGCGACATCGGCGGCGCGGTCAAATCGGGCAACCAGCAATATCCCGACGCCTTCTTCCTCCGCGGTTTCGAGATTACTTCTCAGGACTATCGCAAGAACGGCTTCCTCGACCCCAGCCCGACGCCGCGCGATTTCTGCAACGTGGAGCGGATTGAAGTGCTCAAGGGGCCCGCCTCGATGCTCTACGGCGGCGGGCAACCGTCCGGCATGATCGACCTGATTACGAAGAAACCGCTCGACACGGCGATGTACCAGGGAGGCGTGCAGTTCGGCAGCTACAACCTCGAGCGGTATACGATCGACGCCACCGGCCCGATCGACACGGGAAAGTCGCTGCTGTATCGCATCAACGCCGCGTACGAGGACGACGATAGTTTCCGCGATTTCGGCTTCGTCGAGCGGTCGTTCGTCTCGCCGTCGGTCACGTGGGTGCTCGACCATGACACCACGCTGAACTGGGAGGGGGAATACTCGAACGACCGCCGCCGGCTCGACACGGGCCTAGCCGCCATCAACGGCCAACTCGGAACCCTGCCGAGCAGCCGCTTCCTGGGCGAGCCGACCGATTTCCAGCACTACACCGACTACCGGCAAACACTGATGTGTACCCATCGGATCAACGAGGATTGGTCGTGGAATCTCGGCGGGTACTCGGTGTTCTACGGCGGCCCTTCGTCGGTGACGTATCCGGTGGCTTACGTTGACGGAATGATCCCGCCATTGGGCAACGACGTCTTTTTCCGCGCGGGAGAACATCGACCCCTGGCAGGAGAACTACCAATCGGTGATCGCCAATGTTTCGGGCAAGTTCTCGAATGGGACGGTCACGCACAACGTGGTGCTGGGCACCGAGCAGGGCTGGCTCTCGGAAAACGGCTTCCGCGCGGAGCAGTCGATTCCCAGCGCGACGGATCCGACGACGTGGCTGGCGATCGACGCCGTACATCCGATCTACGACAATCCGAACTTCGGCCTGCCCAATCCCGCCACGCCGTTTCTGTTTGATTCGACCTATACGGAGAACCGGCACGGCATTTACGTGCAAGACATGATCGACTTGGGCGAGCACTGGAAGGTGCTCACCGGCGTGCGCTACGATCACGTCGATACGATGTTCGACCGCGAGATCGCCATCCAGGGGCTGTTCGACGATAGGGTGAAGACCGATCAGGCGTTTGATCACGGCTCGCCGCGGGTGGGACTGGTGTATCAGCCGATACCGGAGAAGTTGTCGTATTACGTGATGTACAGCGATTCGTTCGATCCGCCCGGCGGCGGGCCGCGGCTGACGATCGAGCCGTTAAAGCCCGAACTGGGGCAGACGTGGGAGGCCGGCATCAAGGCGAAGCCGCTCGACAAATTGACGCTCTCGGCGGCGGCCTTCTACATCACCAAGCAGAACATCACCACCGACCTGTTCAACGCCCCCTTCTTCGAGACGGAACAGATCGGGCGGCAGCGGAACCAGGGGGTCGAACTCGACGCGATCGGACAGCTTACCGAGCGATGGAGCATTCAGACGAATTGGTGCTACGTCGATACGCTGCTGATGGACCCGACGAATCCGCTCTTCGACGGCGAGCCGGCCCGCGGCGTGCCGCACAACACTATCAACGTCTGGAACCGCTACAACGTGATTCAGGAGAAGGATCGGACGCTGGGATTCGGGCTGGGGGTGATTTACGTGGGGGAGCGGCTGGGCGATTACCTGCCGCCGGGGACGCCGCAGTTCTTTTTGCCGGGCTATACCCGCTGGGACGCCGGAGTGTATTACCGCCGCGGCCGGCTCGACACGGCTTTATACCTGGAGAATCTCTTCGACGCCCAGTATTACACCAGTTCGATCAGCGAATATCAGGTTATGCCCGGGGCGCCGTTCACGGTTCGGGCGCAGGTGGCCTATCGGTTCTAACGGCGTGGTCTTGAATGCCGCAACCGCGACAAGTGCTGGAGAATGGCGGGGGATTCTTTGGCTTCGACCAGCGGCCGAAGCTGAGCCTCGATGTAATCCCAGTCCAGAGTCGTCTGGCGAAGGAGGACGCCTTCGACATCAGTCCAATCGCGGTCGCGGTCGGCAAACGCCTTCAGCACAACGAGGTCTTCAGCCGAGCAGGCCACGAGTGAGAGGCCCGGCAGAAACTCAAAAGCGGTCGCCCGGGTTACCACCAGTTCCTCGTAAGGAAGACCGCCAAGAGCGATATCAATGCCAATTCCGTCCGGCGATTGCAGCAACAGGACGCGGTTGGCCGCTGCAAAGTCCTTGGCGTCGGCGATTCGCGGCGAAAACTGTTGCAGGAGCTTCTCGACGTAACGTTCCTCATCGCCGAAGCCGGCGACCAGAGTCAAGTCCACATCTTTCGTCACGCGCGGCTCGCCCCAACGCTGCAACGCCACTCCGCCGATGAAACAGAAACGCCATCCCTGCCGATGGCAGAACGTCTGGACCATCTCGCCCACCCGGAACACGTCGATCACTTGGCGAGTCTCCTGAACCAGTATTGCTGCTCGACCAAACCTGACGTGGGCAACGGCGTATAGTGGAGCCGACAGGATTCAAACGCGCTGGCCAAGCTCAGCAGCGACTGTTGCGTATCGGTGTGGGGCAATTCCTCGCGTCGCAACTCGTCCATCCGCTCGCCCGCCCGCTTCCAAGCGGCGACCCAACGCCGGAGTTGTTCTCGCTCTTGATCGTTCATGGCAGTCTCATTGTTCAGCGGTGCGCCATGTCTGTCAAGTTACCGTCGAGCTTCCCTCTACAACACTCCTGTCAGAATGTCATACGCGGCGTGGCTTCCGGCGGCGATGCCGAAGCCGCGATAGACGTACACCAACGAGAAAAACACGCCGGCCACCGTGCGGAATACGAAGTTCGGCCAGCAAATGGGCCACTCGCGGTAGGGACCCACGTGATGCGCGGCCGAGAACAACAGGCTGCTGACTGCTATCGCCAGGATCATGCTGACGCGCGGCGAGGCGCCGCCGCGGCGAAATACCCAGATCAGCAGCGAGAGCAAAATCAGCCGGAAAAGCAGTTCCTCGTAGATACCGGCGCCGAGGTAGCCGATGTCGCTCTGGATTTTCTCGCGGATGGTGAGCGCGACCATCAAATTCTGGGTGAAGGCCAGCACGCGCACGCACAGCCCGAGCAAGATCGCCTCGGCGGCGATGGCCGGCAGGATTCCGGCCGAAAGCCGCCACGGTTGCCGCGCGAGATGGTGCCAGCCGAGCAGAATAGCGACGATCAGGCCGGGCAGCAGCAGGCGGAGCACGTCCTGCCCAAAACCGAACAGGTCGAGGAAACGCTGCATGAGGTCGTGGGCGCCGTTCGGGCGGACGCCCAACCAGAGGACGCCCACCTCATAGATCGCCAGCAGCGGAGCGATGAAGACCAGGCTGGCCAGCGGCCGTCGCGATTCGACCCAATACCGCTCGGCTCGCTCGACGAGCGGAAGGTGTTCCGCGGGGGTTCCCATCTTCTCCATTTTCGGCGCGAGGCCGCGCGGGGCTTGAGCCGGAGCGCGCGGGGCAATATAATGCAACCTATGCTCATAGAAGTCTACAGCCGTCTACTCGAAGCTTTTGGCCCGCAGCAATGGTGGCCGGGGGAAACGCCCTTCGAGGTGATCGTCGGCGCCGTGCTGACGCAAAACACCAGTTGGCAGAACGTCGAGCGGGCGATCCGCAACCTCCGCGAGGCCGATCTACTCGATCCGCACGCCCTGTACGCGGTGCCGGTCGAGGAGTTGGAGGAGTTGATTCGTCCGGCGGGTTATTTTCGAGTGAAGGCGGCTCGGCTGCGGAGCGTGCTGAAGTTCATTGTGGAGCGATACGACGGCTCGCTCGATGCGATGTTCAGCACGAGCCTGCCCGAGTTGCGGCGGCAGTTGCTGGAAGTACACGGCGTCGGGCCGGAGACGGCCGATTCGATTTTGCTCTACGCCGGCGGATTGCCGAGTTTCGTGGTCGATGCGTACACGCACCGCATTTTCGCCCGGCACGGATGGATCGGCTTCGATGCCGATTACCACCAGATTCAGGATTACGTTCAGGGCGAATTGCCGCAGGAGGCGCCGCTTTACAACGAGTTTCACGCGTTGCTGGTGCGGCTGGGGAAGGATTATTGCAAGAAGACGAATCCGAAGTGCGGCGAATGTCCGTTGCAGGAAGAACTGCCGGCAGGAGGACCACTTGAGCCGGATTGATCGCAATGTCGTCCACCCATAGCAGCCCGTTGAAAAAGGCCCACAGGTGGCACATGCTAGCATCGAATTCCTCGGGAAAAACGCAGCTAGCAGTGCTAGCAAAATCGACTTTTTCAACAGGCTGACAGGGATCGCGACCCGAAAACGATTGTTAGGAGGCTATGTTACTATGTCAACGGAGAGCACACTATCAAAGAGACGGATGCTGGAATCTCTTCGCAAAGAAATCTTAAGAAACTCAGATAACTGCGTCTTTCCCAACCACGGCAACGTGGAGGGCTTTATGGGAACGGCTGAGATAACGTTCGTGGGAGAACGCCCTTCCACCGGGACGTTCCCAACTCCGGCGGACCGTCTTCTCTACGGGCTCCTTGAGGAGTTCGGCGTTGCGGATGCCCATTTAACTGATCTGGTTAAGACTCGCGGAAGGGTCCGCGATGCATATCCCGACAACGAGGATCCGCACTGCCGGTGGTTTCAACGTGAGATCGAGATTCTGCGCCCGTGTATGGTCGTTGCGTTTGGCCGGAGAGCCTTCGATGTTGTTCAGTTCCTTGTGGGATCATCGATCGATATCCACCAGGTCTTGCACTATTCTCATGCCAACCGATTTCCCGAGAAACGAGAGCAGTTTATATCCGAGATGAAGGACATCTGCCAACGGTTTATGGAAAGATCGAAAATCAAGAACGAGAAACGTAATCAACTACGCCACTGAACAAGGAGATTAGGAGAAGACGCGAAAAGATGCCCCTCTTTGATGCTTCCGAAGCTGAAAACCGTTTGAAAGCCCAGCCGTTGGCGGCGAGAATGAGGCCGCGGACGCTGGAGGAGTTTGTCGGGCAGCGGCATTTCTTGGGCGAAGGGAAGCTGCTCCGGCGGCTGCTGGCGGCTGATCGGCTGGGGTCGGTGATCTTCTATGGGCCGCCGGGGACGGGCAAGACGACGCTCGCCCGCTTGCTGGCCGGGGCGACGCGAAGCCACTTCTGCCAGGTCAGTGCGGTGGCCAGCGGCGTGAAGGAGTTGCGGGAGATTCTCACCGCCGCCCGCGACCGGCTCTCGGCGGCGGGCGAGCGGACGCTGCTGTTTGTCGATGAAATCCACCGCTTTAACAAGGCGCAGCAGGACGTGTTGTTGCCCGACGTGGAGGACGGCGTGGCGATTCTGGTCGGGGCCACGACCGAGAATCCCTTCTTCACGATCAACAGCGCCCTGGTGAGCCGCAGCCGGGTGTTCCAGTTCGAGCCGCTTTCGAGCGAGGAGGTCAAAACGCTCATCCTCCGCGCGGCGGCCGACAAAGAGCGCGGGCTGGGGCAATACAATATCCACTTGCACGACGACGCCCTGGAGTTTCTGGCCGAAGTGAGCGACGGCGACGCCCGGCGGGCGCTGTCGGCGCTGGAGGTGGGCGTGCTGTCGAGCGGAAAGGGGGACAGTCCCATTTTCGCTAATGCGAAAATCGGGACAGTCCCCGAGTCGCCGGTCGAGTTCACGCGGCAGTTGGCCGAAGAGTCGGTGCAACGAAAGGCGATTCAATACGACCGGCAGGGGGACATCCATTACGACGCGATCAGCGCGCTGATTAAGAGTATCCGCGGCAGCGATCCGGACGCGGCGCTCTACTGGTTGGCGCGGATGTTGGAAGGGGGCGAGGACGTGCGGTTTCTCGCCCGGCGGCTGGTGATTCTGGCCAGCGAGGACGTGGGCAATGCCGATCCGGCGGGCCTGCCGCTGGCGGTTGCGGCCGCGCACGCCTGCGAACTGGTAGGGCTGCCGGAGTGCCAGTTGACGCTTGCCCAGGCGGTCACGTACTTGGCCTGTGCGCCGAAATCGAATGCGGCCACGGTCGGCATCGGCGAGGCGCGAGCGGACGTGCGCGAGGGGCGGCTGCTGCCGGTGCCGGTGCATTTGCGCGATTCGCACTACCCCAGCGCGAAGCGGCTCGGTCATGGCGAAGGATACCAGTACGCCCACGATGCGCCCGAGGGCGTGGCCGCGCAGGATTATCTCGGCGTCGAGCGGGAATATTATCGGCCGACCGACCGCGGCTTCGAGCGGGAGTTGGGGGAGCGCCTGGCGGCGATTCGCAAGCGGCTGCGGGAGGGAAAGGAGAGCGTTTAGGAGTCCCGTCAAAATAAGTTGACGGATTTTCCTGATGGGTTTTGACAGCCAAAATCGGTAGTGAATTCAAGGTATTGTGCTAGCACACCACTGCTAGCAGGCGCATTTTGTGGTTGCCTTTGGCGGCGTTGCTTGAGAGTAATTGAAAGGAGGGTCCATGAAGTAACTTCGCAAGGGAGGATGAATCGTCATGTACCAGCGAACTTTGAAACTTTCACAGGCTCAGCGCAGGACGTTGGTTGAGTATCGGAACCATGATCGGCGTCCGGACGTGCGGGAACGGTGTGCGGCGATCTTGAAGGTCGCCGACGGCCAATCGCCTCATGCGGTAGCGACTCAGGGACTACTGAGACCGCGAGATCCTGACACCGTGTACCATTGGTTGGATTGCTATGAACAACACGGGATCGAAGGACTGTTGCGGCGGCGGCAGGGAGGCAGCCGTCGCCGTCCCTTTCGAGCAGCGGGAACAGGTGTTGGAGCGGCTGCGGCAAGGCCCCGGCGAGGAAGCTCGCCGCGAGGCGATGCCGACAGCCGCTGGTCCGCCGCCCAGCCGCTGGACGTTGCGGACCATTCGCGCCAGCATTAAGACGATCCAGAATTACACGCTCAGTGGCGTGTGGCGGTGGCTCCGTCGCAAACTGGGAGTGAAATTGCGTTCGGGTCGGGTCCAGCATTTTAGCCCGGATCCGCAGTATCGAAGCAAGGTAGCCAAACTGAAACGATGCCTGCGAGCAGCGGCGCGCAACCCCCAGGAAACGACATTGCTGTTCATCGACGAAATGGGGTACGCCGTCTGGCCCGAGCCGGCGCCGAGTTGGGCTGCCGCCCCGCCCGCGGCTCCACCGCAAGCGGATCGGCAACAGTCCAACAATGGGCTGTGGCGTGTGATCGGCGGCCTGAACGCCTGCAGCGGAAAAGTGACCTACGTGGACAACTACATTATCGGTCGAGCCAAGGTCATCGAGATGTATGAACGGATCGCGAAAACTTACTCTCGCGCCAAGACGATCTACGTCGTTCAAGACAATTGGTCGATCCATACTCATCCCGACGTACTCACGGCCGTGGGGGCATATCCTCAAATCAAGCCAATCTGGTTGCCGACTTACGCCCCCTGGCTGAACCCGATCGAAAAATTATGGCGATGGCTGAAGGAGACAATCCTCAAAATGCACCGTTTGGCCAACGACTGGCCCGCCTTGCACCAGCGCGTCACCGACTTCCTGGAGCAATTCGCCCGCGGCTCGAAACAGCTTCTGCGGTACGTAGGGTTGCTCGGCAACGGTCAACTGGCCCAATCGCTGCATTTTACGTGATTACTACCGAATCTGTTTGTCAAAACCCATCAGGACCATTTGCGGCTAGGCGGTCGCTACTTGGCGGCGGAGGCGGTCGATCTGCTGGCGGATCGTGTCGAGGTCCTGGCGGAAGCGCTCGGCACGGCGGCAGTCGGTTTCGACCGAAGCGAACAGCGCGGCGGCAGCGGCGGTGTCGTTCCAGCCGGCGGCGAGTTTGGTGATTTCGCCGCGAAGCCCGCGACGCAGGCGATTGCAAAACGCCCATAATAACACCAAGCACCACAACAGCAGCCAGAGCCCGGCCGAGGCGTAGAATTCGAGTCCGTACACGGGCGTGGGGTGGGGCGCCAGCCAGGAATCGTAGAAGAAGTTCTTGCCGCCGCGGTAGAGCACTACTCCGAGCACCAGCAACAGGAGAATCTCGTACAGCCAGCGGGTAAACCAACCGGTGTGCCGCTTGGCCAAGCGGGCGATGAGCGATTCGAGGTCGGCCGACGCATGGGCGACGAAAGATGCGGCGGCCGTCTCCGCTTCGGCCACCACGGCATCGGCTTGCACCGTGCGGCGATCCAAGCCGGCTTCGATGACGTAGCCCTCGACAATCAAGTGTGCTTTTCGCAGTTCGGCGGGCTCCCAGCCGGCGGCGCGGTCGATGCCCCGTTCGGCGCGGCGATTTTGCTGATGCCGCCGCCAGGTGCGGACGCCCTCGAACGCGCCCCACAGCGCCATTTGCGCCGGCGTGCGAAGGCGGTAAAGCAGGGCGCCGGTGAAAATGCTGCCGATGCCCTGATAGGCTCGCAGCACGAGGGCGAAGGGGCTGAATCCCCAGCGCGAGGCGGCCTGGCCCAAGAGGCGATTTTCCCATTGGCGGCGACTGGCCAGCAGTTCGGCCTGCATTTTCGCGGCAAGCTGTTTGGCGAGCAGGGCGCGCTCTTGGTCGACGGCGTCGTGTGCCTCGCGGACGCTCGGCAGGCCCTCGTCGATGCGAGCGGCGCAGGTGTCGAGCGTATCGGCGACCAGATCGAGGAAGTTTGCGCGGCGAATGCGATTGGCGGCGGCGCTGGCCATCTGCCGGGTGAGCAGATCGACCAAATCGGCGAACTCGCCCCGCGGCTGCAAGTTGGCCTGGGCATCCGCCAGGGCCCGCAGCGAGTCGATGCGGAAGACGTGGACGTGGTCGGGGGGAAAAGGGGACAGTCCCCATTTTTGCCGTTGGGGTGGCAGTGCAACTGCCACCCCGACCGGGATGGGCGGGCTGCTCTGGCGTAGAGGGACGTTTCTTCCTTTCCCCTTCAAGCATGCGCCGCCAATCGTCGCGGATGTCGGCATCGACGTCGGCATGAGTCTGCACGAAGACCAGGTGTGCCCCGGGCGCTGCGGCGGCCAGTTCATCGGCGACGCGGGCGCTGCGGTATTTCTGTTGCGTGGCGGTGACCAGGAGCACGTCGCACTTCGGCAGGATCGCCCGCAGGCGGGCGAGATTGTCGCTCGGTAAGGGGAGAGAGGAGAGGGGAGAGGGGAGAGGGAAAGAAGCTTCCGGGTGCGTTGGTTCGTGCCCTCTCCCCTCTCCCCTCTCCTCTCTCCCCGCTTCCGTCGTATCGGGATCGGGGCAATCGACGAAGACCAAATCGCGGAGGGCCGGCAGGTCGCGTTCGATCCATTCGACCGAGGCCCTGTCGATGCCGAGCAATTCCGGCGTCAGACCGGGGCGGCAGATGAGGGTGGGGCGGGTGGTGGTGGGGCGAGATCGGCCGGTTTGCACCACTTCGGCCCCGAGCAGGGCGTTCACCAATGCGCTCTTGCCGGTGCCGGTGCCGCCGAGCGTGGCGACGACCAGCGGGGCTTCGAGCCGGACGCGGAGCGAGTCGGCCCGGGCGGCAAGCCGACGGACCAAGGCCCGGCATTTCTCGGCTGGTTGCCAGGTCGGTGCGTTGTCGGACCAACGCTTGAGCCGATCGACCAGGGCGTCGATTTCGGCGAGGACTTCGAGGTGTGCCAATTCGGAGCCGGCCATGATTCCAAGATACCGTCGAAGAGGATCAGGAACCAGTAGGGCTCGATTGTGGTACGGGCGTCCCGCCCGCCAGTCACGGCCAGGATGGCCGTGCTACGAGAGTTGCAGGAGCGGGAGGACTTCTCGCAGCAGCAGGCCGTTGGTGGCGACGCCTTCGCCGGCCTGATAGGTGGGCGTGCCGTGCCAGTCGGTGAAGGTGCCGCCGGCCTCTTCAAGGATCGGCGGCAACGCGGCGGCGTCCCAGATGGCCATAGCCGGATCGACCATCAACTCGGCCCGGCCGGTGGCGACCATCAGGTATCCGTAGCCGTCGCCCCAGGTGCGCGTGAGTCTGGCGGCGGCCTGGAGCCGATTGAAGGCGGCGCGGCGGCCGAGCTTGTCGAACGTGAGAACTTCGCTCGTCAAGAAGAGCGAGTTGGCGAGCGATCGCTGTGACGAGACCCGCGCGGGCCGGGGCGGCTGGTCGGCGCGAACGTGCCAGGCACCCAGTCCGCGGGCGGCATAGACGCACTCGTCCATCGCGGGAACGCGGATCACGCCGAGCACGCTCTCTGCTTCGCACTCGACGGCAATCAGGGTGCAATAGAGGGGCACGCCGTGGATGAACGACTTTGTGCCGTCGATCGGATCGAGGATCCAGCGAAAGCCGCTTGTGCCGGGCTGCTCGGCGAGCTCTTCGCCGAGGATGCCGTCGGCCGGAAAGGCGGCGGCGATGCGTTGCCGCAGGAATTCTTCGGCGCGGCGATCGGCGGCGGTGACCGGCGTGTTGTCGCACTTTAGTTTGACGTCGAGATCGTCGCGGCGGAAGTAATCGAGCGTGATGCGGCCAGCCTCCTTGGCCGCCTCGACCGCCAGGGCAAGGCGGGGCTGAAGATCACTGGGGTGGAAAGGCATAATGCGTGTTGATTCAGCCGGCCAATCCGTGACGGTTGCTGGGGGGCAAGAGATGGGCCAGCTTGACGGCGGCCAACTCTCGCCGGGCGAATTCGGTGACGCCCGCCAAGGTGCATCTTAGCTTGCTGTTGGCCGGTTCGGAAAGTCCCTCGCCGGGCAACGTGGGGGCGACGGGGCCATCGACGGCCTCGATCACCTCGAGCAACGAGACCTCTTCGGGGCTTCGTTCGAGCACGTAGCCCCCCTCGACGCCGCGGGTCGATCCCAAAATGCCGTGCGTGACCAGGTTGCGAAGAATCTGCAAGAGGAACCGCTCGGGCATTTTGCCCTGGGCCGCCAAGCGGCTGCAAGGGACCGGAGAACCCGATGCGTCGGATTGAGCCAACTGCAAGACCGCTTGCAGGGCATAGGACGCGGTACGCGACAGTTTCACGATTGCCTCCGTTCGCACGAAAAAGTGTCAACTGCGCTGATGAATCCCTCATCTTGGGTGAAAGTATACCGGCTATGCCAGGTGGGTCAAGGGGGAGCGGAGATTATTTGATGATCGATGGATGGTGAATGATGAATGATGATCCTGGATTGTCGATCGCGGGCCTCAACACCGTTTGGCCGCGTCCGCGCAGCGTTGGGATGGCAGTTCTATCGTCGCCCCCGCTTCTTCGGCAAGGGTCGGCAGTACAACTGCCGTCCCAACGGTAGTCAATCATGACGAACAAGTCCGCCGGCCAAACGACGAGCACGACACCACTGCGGCCCTGTTGCGACCCGCTCACTCGGGCTTCGTCAACTCCGTTTCTGCGTCCACTTCGCCTGTCTCACGTTCTGGCTTGGAAAAGAATGCGTGAAAGACCAACAGTGCGGCGCCACAGACCAACGAGCTATCGGCGAGATTAAAGTTCGGCCAATGCCAAGGTCCGATCATCACGAGGATGTAATCGCGGACGGCGTGGACGGGGGTGCCGACGGGATGACCGAAGCCCGGCGGCCAGGAGAGACCGGGCAGGCCGAGGCGATCGTAGAGATTGCCGAGAATGCCCCCCGTGACCAAGGCCAGCGCGGCGGTAAGCAGGCGGTCGTGGGCGGCGCCGGCGGGAAACAGCCAGATGACGATCCCGATCATGGCGCCCAGCGACAGTGCGGCGAACAGCGGCCAGAGGCCCTGGCCCATGCCGAACAGCGCGCCTTCGTTCAAGGTGGTTTGCAGGCCGAGGACGCCGTCCCAAAGCCAGCGCGGCGGGCCGTTGAGTCTGACCAAGCGAAACATCCACGTCTTCGCCGCCAAGTCGGCCAGACAGATGCCGATGGCCAAGGCGAAAAATGTTGGGTAGCGGTTGAACGGGACCGCTTGTTTCAAGACCGTTGTTCCTGCTGTTGGGCGCAACGCACGCACAAGGTGGCGTAGGGGATGGCGTTCAAGCGGCTCTTGGGGATCTTCATACCGCAGTCTTCGCACTGGCCGTAGCTGCCGTCTTCGATTCGCTCGAGCGACGCCTCGATCTGCGTGAGGGTGCCGCCGTCGTTTTCCATCAGACTGAGCGTGAATTCCTGCTCGAAGTTGTCGCTGCCGATGTCGGCCATGTGGATGGGCATGCTGGAGAGGTCGCCGTTGGCCTCGCTGCGGCTCTTCCTCAGGGCGGCGTCGGCCATGTGATTGACGTCGCCGCGGAGTCGGGCTCGCAGAATCAAGAGTTGATCCTTGTAGACTTGCATCTCGGCATTCTTCATGGCGTGTTTTCCTGTGTGAGATTGCCTTGCCGCACCCGCTTCCCTACTTTTTCAGACTCCATAGAATCATTATTCTAAACATCTGGCCAGCGGTTGTCAAACTGTCGGCGTGCTCGGGGGGGATGATAACGCATCTACGATTCGGCCGGCGCGGGGACTTAGGGGCATTGGCCCTTGCCCTCGCCGCCCTGCGGGCGGCGGCTAAACGCAATACCGTTCAATTAAGCACTGACAGCGTTGCTGTCGCCACAATATCCAGTGGGGCGTCGTTTGGCCCGCCACAATCCATCGGGCCGAGTACGATGGTAGCGATGCTCAATCGAACGGGGATTGCGGCTAAACGAACGGCTAACTGTGCGTAAGGAGCGACTCTGTATGGGCAGCTCGCGCCCGAAGGTCGCCCATGATTGCGTGTGGATGAACCCCTCCACAGGACTAATGTTGCCCTTGATCCGATTGTCGCAGTGGCCTAAAGTTGTAAACGATTGGATTCACCGTTCTTTCTTTGTTCTCGGAGTGAAGGACGATTCCTGCGACCACGCCCGCCTATCAGCGGTGTATTTCGCCCGCATGTCGTGCGACCTACGCCATCGACGAGATTCGCGTCGCCTGCGATCGGTGCGGCAGCCTGTTGGACGTATCGTACGACTGGGATCGTTTGCGGGTGCCGGGTTCGCTAGCAGGGCTGGAGCAGAAATGGTCGCACCGCAACGACCCCCACTGTTTTAGCGGCGTGTGGCGATTCCACGACCTGTTGCCGTTCGCGCCGCTGCGGCAATGCGTGACCATCGGCGAAGGGCAGACTTTGCTGCACGCCTCCGACGGTGTGGCGCGGTACGTGGGCGCGTTGCCCGGCCGTCTGTTCCTGCAATACGAGGGGATGAATCCCTCGGGCAGTTTTAAGGACAACGGGATGGCGGCGGCGTTCAGCCACGCGCGGTCGGTCGGGGCCACGAAGGCCGCCTGCGCCTCGACCGGCAACACCAGCGCCTCGCTGGCCCTCTACGCGTCGCTCACGCGGCTGCTGCGGGCGGTCATCTTCGTCGGCTCGGGCAAGATTTCTTACGGCAAGCTTTCGCAGGCGCTCGACTACGGGGCGTTGACGGTGCAGATCAGCGGCGATTTCGACGACGCCATGGCCCGCGTGCAAGAGGTCAGCCGGCGGCTGGGCATCTATCTGGTCAACAGCGTCAATCCTTTCCGGCTGGAAGGGCAAAAGACGATCATGTTTCGCGTGTTGGAATCGCTGGCCTGGGAAGTGCCGGATTGGATCGTCTGCCCCGGCGGAAACCTCGGCAATTCGAGTGCTTTCGGCAAGGCATTTCATGAGCTGCACGAGCTTGGGCTGATCGAGCGGATTCCGCGGCTCGCGGTGATCAACGCCGACGGGGCCGATACGCTCTACCAACTCGTCGAGCAGCGCGGTCTGCGCTGGAACGACGGCCGGCCGAACATGGAGATCGCCTCGCGTTATTACGAGGAAATGACCGCCGAGCATCGCCGGGCTTCGACCATCGCCAGCGCGATCGAGATCAATCGGCCGGTGAATCTGACGAAGTGCCTGCGGGCGTTGCAGTGGTGCAACGGCGTGGTGCGGAAGGTTTCGGACCAGGAGATTCTCGACGCCAAGGCCCAAGTCGGCGCCGGCGGGCTCGGCTGCGAGCCGGCCAGCGCGGCGAGCGTGGCCGGCTTGAAGCGGCTGGTGGGCGAAGGTATGATTGGACCCGACGAGCGTGTGGTTTGCGTTTTGACGGGCCATCAACTGAAAGACCCGACGGCCACGGTCGCCTATCATTCCGCCGATCGGCAGAAGTTCGACGAAGTGCTCGGCAGCCGGGGCGTGCGGCAAGCCACTTTCGCCAACCACGCCGTCGTCGTGCCGAACAATCTCGACGAGATCGTCAAAGCGATTGAGACGCACAGTTAGAGCATGGCATTGTTGAGTGCAAAGCCGCAAGCGGCTTATTCAGCGCGAAGTCGCAAGCGGCTGCATGATCTCCACTAGCCACTGACCACTAGCCACTAACCACTAGTCATGCCACTTCGTATTGCCATTCATGGGGCGGCCGGGCGGATGGGGCAGCGGCTTGTCGCGCTGGCTTCGGCCGATCGGGGCCTTGCGGTCGTTGCCGCCGTCGAGTCGCGGGGACATCCGAGACTTGGGGAAGACGCGGGCTTGGTCGCCGGCGTGAAAGCATTGGGGATTCCGATCACGGCCGAGCTTGGCGTGGCCGCCGACGTGGCGATCGACTTCTCCGTGCCCGCCGCCGCCGAGGCGATCATCGAAGTTTGCCGGCAGAAGCGGATTCCGCTGGTGGTGGCCACCACCGGGCTCGACGAAGCACAGATGGGCAAACTGCGGGCCGCTTCGCAAGAAATACCGCTGCTCTGGTCGCCGAGCATGAGCCTGGCGGTCAACCTGACGATGCGGCTGGCCGAGGTGGCGGCCGCGGCCTTGAAGGATCGCGACGCCGACGTGGAAATCCTCGAACGCCATCACCGCTACAAAGAGGACGCCCCCAGCGGCACCGCCTTGAAGTTCGGCCGCATCATCGCCGGCGCAATGGGCCAAGCCGACGAACGCCACGGCCGCCACGGCCGGCCGGGCAGGCGTCCGCACGGCGAGATCGGCTACCACGCAATTCGCGTCGGCGACAATCCGGGCGAGCACACGGTGGTCTTCGGCATGTTGGGCGAGACGATCGAGTTGACCGTCCGCGCCGGCAACCGCGACTGTTACGCCGCCGGCGCGTTGGCCGCCGCGAAATTCCTGGCCGGCAAGCCGCCGGGGCTTTTTGGCATGAACGACGTGCTGGGGCTGTAGAAGCCTCAGTGTGCTTTGCAGAGGGGACTGCATTTTCCCGCCTCAAAGTCGGCGCGAGCCTTCTCCATGAGCGACCGCAGCGGCCCCGAGCTCTGATCTCGCTCCATCTGGCGGTCCCATCGCTCTTCCTCGTATTGCTCGAACCATGAGGAAAAAACGGCGAACTCTTCTTCGGGAAGCGCTTGCACGGCCTGTTGGATGTCAGAAACGCTACTCATCTCAGAACCTCCTCCCGGCTACAACGATAACACTCCGACGCAACTGTTTCCAACATACTTTCCAGCCCGAACTGACGGCGGACTTCGGCAACATCCACCAAACGCCCCTCAGCCGCGTCTCGCAGGCCCGCGTCAATCGCTTGGCGAACGTAGACGCGGTACATGACGTCATCCCACGTAGCGTCGTCGGGCAAGGTTTCGGCCAATTGCCGCACGGCCGACTTGACATCCTGACTACCACCATCTAGCATCGTGACACCGCGATTTCTGCTGCACCTTACCCTACAAAAGTATAGTCGTCACTGGGAAGGTGAGCAAGCGGAGAGATTCGCACGACCCCTGACTGACGAAGCACCCCATGCGTCTCGGCATTTTCGGCGGAACGTTCGACCCGGTTCACTATGGGCATCTGCTGCTGGCGGAGTGCTGCCGGGAGCAATGTCGGTTGGACGCCGTGTGGTTTCTGCCGACGGCGGTGCCGCCGCACAAGCAGCAACGCGAACTGACGCCGGCCGCGGCGCGGATCGAGATGCTGGAGTTGGCCATCGCCGGAAATCCGGCCTTCTCGCTGTGCTGCTATGAGGCCGAGCGCGGTGGAATAAACTATACGGTCGATACGTTGGCTCATTTTCACGACGAAGACGCGAGCCGCGAGCTGTTCCTGTTGCTCGGGGCCGATATGTTCGTCGATTTGCCTAATTGGCGCTGCGCCGCGCGGGTGGTCGAGTTGGCGTTGCCGGTTGCCGTCTGTCGGCCGGGCTGGGGGCCGATCGATTTCGAGCCCCTGCGTGGGATCGCCGCTGCGGAACGGATTGAACTAATGCGCCGCCATCGCGTCGAGATGCCGGAAATCGGCATCAGCAGCAGCGAGATTCGCCGTCGAGTGGAATTGGGCCGGAGCATTCGTTACCGCACGCCGCGGGCGGTGGAGATGTATATCCAAACGCACGGGCTCTACGCTGGCACGGCGATGACATGAGCGATCCGACGGGTTCGCTGGAAGAGACGGGGCACGGGATGGCACGGCATGCACAAGGCAAAGGCGCCATCTTGGGTGTCTTAGTTGCCGCGACGGTGCTCGTGAATCTCCCGTTGTATCTTCCGGTATGGCCCCAATTGGGAGACTGGCTCTATCCTGGCATGTTCATCGCTCTGGGCCTGATGGCCACTGTGCCCTTCTTGTTGGCCAGGATGGCTCCCAGCGTTGCCAGTTTCAACTCAAATTGGTTCCCCCGCGCCTGGCGACAGTGGTTGTGGTTTGTCGGCATGGTGGTCCTCCTGTTTGTATGCGCAGTGGTGTCCAAACCGCTGGCGGATATAGTGCCGCTGCGGTACACACCGCCGTTGTTGAGACCGAGCTTCACGCCGAATTGCACCGTTGGCGACGTTGTTCTGACTGGAGTTATCGCCGTTCTTCTCTGCCCTATCGCAGAGGAGATTTTCTGGCGTGGCTATCTGCTGGAACAGTTGCGAAAGGTCACCTATTCGAGCGTTGCACTCCTGATCCAGTCACTCCTTTTTTCCGCGGCCCATCTTCCTCTCATTATTCCTAGCATGGAAGGCCATCAGCGATCAATCGCGGTCTTCCTATACGGCATGGTTCTCGGTGCGTGGAGGATCAGGTTCAGGAGCATTGTCCCAATAATACTCGCCCATATCTTTCTTAACAGTGTCGGGAGCCTTCCTATTTTGATGGAGAAGTACGATTTCGCGCGCCTGGGGGAGGCGGCGGGGCTTCCGGCGGATTTTGGAGCTAAGCTCCGGTCGAGCCCCGAATGTCAACGGATTTACTTGTTGACAAAAGAGCCCACCGAGAAAGCAGTGCCAGCCGTTATCGGCTTTCTCGCAAGCCCAGACGACGTTGTGAGTAATTATGCGGCAGACGTGCTTCTCAAACGCTACCGAAAGGACGCGGGGCCTTATTTGAGGGACGCTCTGGCCTCGGGCAACAAGAGAACCGTCGACCGCGCGCTTTTCGTTGTCGGACTTGGGAAATTCTCGAACTTGAAGGCGGACGTCCGAAAGGTCGCCTGGTCGGTTGACGATCTGCAAATTCAGCTTGGCGCCACGATCGCGTTGTCGGATCTCAAAGACCTTGAGGGCCTACACGATATTGCCAAGAAACATCCGCAAGAGATCGTTCGTCGGGCGGCAGAACGCTGTATCGCTACGATTGAGGCGAAGCAAACGAGCCCGCGATAAGCCGGTGTGCCGGAAGTCGTGAGGTGAGAATCACAACCCATGCCACAGAGGGGTTTTGTCGAGGGGTCGGCGCACCGGAAATGGAAATCCATCGGAAACAGCCCCCTCTTAGTGGTGGAAAGGGGTGAGATTTTTCTGTTTTGCTGGTGGATGGGCCCGTTTTTTGCCCTTGGCTAGCCTTGCGTCAGGATTGACCTCGGTTATATTAAGAGATTCGCGTGGACGGGCTCGACCGGCTAGCGTAGCTCAATCGGCAGAGCAGTTGATTTGTAATCAACAGGTTGTGGGTTCAAGTCCCTCCGCTAGCTTGCACGATAACCCCCCCCTTGTTTTTTGGCGGCATATTGTTCCAATCGTATCGGCGGGCGAGCGGCGAAGTGGCGAAGATCGGACAGCAAAGCTGACGAGGGGGGTTTCCCGAGTGGTCAAAGGGGTCAGACTGTAAATCTGATGGCAATGCCTTCGAAGGTTCGAATCCTTCACTCCCCACAGAGAGAATGACGAAGCCCGAATGACGAATGACGAAACCCGAATGACGAAGGAATGACAAAACCCAAGTGGCGAAGGACGAAACGACGAAGAGGGGCTCGGCGAGGGCATTCGTCATTTGATTTTCGTCATTCGACATTTGCCCTCGCGGGTGTAGCTCAACGGTAGAGCCGTAGCCTTCCAAGCTACTCACGAGGGTTCGACTCCCTTCACCCGCTTCCACCGCGAGTATTCGTGAACGATCGATTGACGACAACGGCAAGGGAGCAAGAAAACCGCCAGAGTGCGAAGCCAACGGCATCCGCCCGATGCGTGTGGGGCTTGGGACATGACACAGGCTGCTGTAGCTCAGTCGGTAGAGCGCGTCCTTGGTAAGGACGAGGTCAAGGGTCCGAATCCCCTCAGCAGCTCATATTGTATTCCGCTAACAGAAACGTTTGACCCAACGCAGGGAGAACAACACCACAATGGCCAAGGAAGTATTTACCCGGACCAAACCTCACGTGAATGTGGGCACCATCGGCCACATTGACCACGGCAAGACCACCCTGACCGGCGCCATTCTGGCGGTGCAGAATCTCAAGGGCATGGCGAAAGTCAAGTCCTACGCCGACATCGCCAAGGGCGGCACGGTCCGCGACGCCACCAAGACCGTGACGATCGCGGTTTCGCACGTCGAGTACGAGACCGACAAGCGGCACTACGCTCACATCGACTGTCCGGGCCACGCCGACTTCATCAAGAACATGATCACCGGCGCCGCTCAGATGGACGGCGCGATCCTGGTGGTGTCCGCGGCCGACGGCCCGATGCCGCAAACCCGCGAGCACGTGCTCTTGGCCCGGCAGGTGAACGTTCCGGCGTTGGTCGTGTTCTTGAACAAGGTCGACCTGGTCGACGATCCCGAGTTGTTGGAGTTGGTCGAGTTGGAGTTGCGCGAGTTGTTGACGCACTTCGGCTTCCCGGGCGAGGAGATTCCCATCGTTCGCGGCGACTCGCTGCGGGCGTACAACAACCCGAAGGATCCCGAGGCGGCCAAGTGCATCGGCAACCTGATGGACGCCATCGACGCCTACATTCCCGAGCCGACCCGCGAAACCGACAAGCCCTTCCTGATGGCGGTCGAGGACGTGTTCTCGATCGAAGGCCGCGGCACCGTGGCGACGGGCCGTATCGAGCGCGGCGTGGTCAAGGTGGGCGAAGAAGTGGCGATCATCGGCTTCAGCCCCGAGCCGCGGAAGACGATTTGCACCGGCGTGGAAATGTTCAACAAGACGCTGGACCAGGGGCAGGCGGGCGACAACGTCGGCCTGCTGCTCCGCGGCGTCAAACGCGAAGACATCGAGCGCGGGCAGGTGATTGCCAAGCCCGGCTCGATCACGCCGCACACGAATTTCGAGGCCGAAGTGTACGTCTTGTCGAAGGAGGAAGGGGGGCGGCACACGCCGTTCTTCAGCGGCTACCGACCGCAGTTCTACTTCCGCACGACCGACGTGACCGGCAGCGCCAAGTTGTTGGGCGACGCCGAGATGTGCATGCCGGGCGACAACGTCAAGCTGGAGGTGGAGTTGATCTCGCCGATCGCGATGGACGCCAACGTGCGTTTCGCCATCCGCGAGGGAGGCCGGACGGTCGGTTCGGGCGTGGTGACGAAGGTGCTCAAATAAGGAGCTTTCAGCGGTCAGCTACCAGCTATCGGCCTTCGGGCTCCTAGTGGTTGGCTCTTGCAGTAAACTAATAACCGAAAGCTGATCGCTGATAACTGACAGCTTTCCTAGGGGTGTAGCTCAATTGGTAGAGCACTGGTCTCCAAAACCAGCGGTTGGGAGTTCAAATCCCCCCGCCCCTGCCATTATAGGGTTCGGGTGGCAGTTGAACTGCCACCTTGGCGGCGGGCGGCAGTTGGATTGCTGCCGCAACATGAATAACTGATGAGGAGGTAGCCTCCGGTGGGAGCGTTCTTCCGAGAATTGCTGCGGATCGGCATTTACAAACGGACGCAAGGCCGCGTGACACGGCAGATCACGTTCGCCGCGATAGCGGCGGTGATCGCGCTGGGATTGATGCGGCTGAGCAAGTTGGAGGCGGGCCATGGGCTGCAGTGGCAGTTCGCCTTGCCGGGCGTGCTGCTGCTGCTCGGTCTGTGGGCGTCGTACCGAGTGGTCAACGTTCCGGCTTTTGCCGACTTCCTGATTGCGGTGGAAGCGGAGATGAACAAGGTGTCTTGGCCCACGCGGTCCGAGTTGGGCCGCGCGTTGGCAGTGGTGTTGATCGTGATTTTTTCGTTGGCTTTCCTCCTGTTCGTCTTCGACTTCTTCTGGCATACGCTGTTCACGTGGTTGCGCATCCTATAGGGACTTTGGGGCGATGGACGAGTTGAACATGGCAAGCGATGAACCGGCCGCGGCAGTGCCGCCGGAAGCGATGGCCGGCCGCGTCGAAGCTCCGCAGGCGCAACCGCCCGAGGCGGCTGTTCCGGAAGAGCAGACGCCGTCGTCTGTCCACGAACCGGTAGCCGCACAGCCGGAAGGGCAGACCCAACCGGCGGAGCCCCTCGCGCCGGCTCCTGCGGCCGAAACTGCCGCCGCGGAGTTGCCGCCTGAGGAAGTGAAAGAGGCGACGGAAGCGAAGGCGGAAGAAAAGGTCGAGAAAAAGGCGGAGGCGCCGCCGAAAGAAAAGCCGCAAGAAAAAGCGGAAGAGAAGCCGGAAGAAAAATCGGACAAGATGGATTGGTACATCCTCAAGGTGCAGAGCAACCGCGAGGAGTCGATTCGCGAAGGTTTGTTGCGCCGCGTGGCCATCGCCGGCTTGGGGTTTTTCTTCGACCAGGTGATCGTGCCTACCGAGAAGGTCACCGAGTTCAAGGGGGGAAAGAAGAAGGTCATCAAGCGGAAGCTGTATCCGGGTTATCTCGTGGTACACATGGAGATCAACGACGACACGTGGTTCCTGGTGCGTGAGACGCCGGGAATCGGCGATTTCACCGGGGCGGCGGGGCGGCCGAGCCCGATGCTCCCCCACGAAGTTGCGCGGATCGTCGCCAAGCAAGAGGAGAAGAGCGAGAAGGCCCCCAAGTTGAAAATCGCCTTCCGCGAAGGGGAGCGGGTAAAAATCAAGGAGGGCACCTTCGAGAACTTCGAAGGGGACGTGGACAGCATCGACGAGACGAACGGGCGAGTCACAGTAATGATCAATATCTTCGGCCGGTCGACGCCGGTCGAGTTGGAATACTGGCAAATCGAGACACTGTAAGAGAGGGGGGGGCAGAGGTCAGGGGCCAGGGGTCAGGGATAACGCCTGATCTCTGACCCCTGGCCCCTAACCCCTGACCCCTGACCCCTGACATGGCAAAACAACTAGTTGGCGAAGCGAAGTTTCAGGTTCCCGGCGGGCAGGCGACACCGGCGCCGCCAGTGGGGACGTCGTTGGGCAAATTCGGCATCAACCTGGGCCAGTTCGTGCAGCAATTCAACGAACGCACGAAAGAGGCGGGTGGGATGCCCATTCCGGTGGTGGTGAAGGTCTACAACGACCGGAGTTTCGAGTTCATCACCAAGAGTCCGCCCGCCGCCGCCCTGTTGAAGCAGGCGGCCGCCGTGGCCAAGGGATCGGGCGTCCCCAACAAGGAGAAGGTCGGCAAAGTTACGGTTGCCCAAATCGATGACATCGTGAAGATGAAATGGGCGGACCTAAACGCCAGCGACGTGGAACACGCTCGCCGGATGGTCGAAGGGACGGCCCGGAGTATGGGGATCGAGGTGTTGAAGGAGTAGGGATCAGGGGCCAGGGATCAGGTTATTTGGGATTTGAGATTTGGGGTCGAGGGCTGGGGGGTTTACCGCCCAGCGAGGTGCCGCCGAGCAAGACCGCTGGCGGTTTCGCACCGACTCCTAATCGATCGAATATGCGGATCGGTACTGTGGAAAGTTGATCGTTATGCCAAAACTTGCAAAACGTATGACCGCGATGGTGAAGAACGCACCGGCGGCGGATAAGCCGCTGCCGGTGAGCGAGGCCGTTGCGGCCCTGAAAAAATTCAATACGACGAAGTTCGACCAGACGGTCGAGATCGCCATGCACTTGGGGATCGACCCGAAGCAGGCCGACCAGCTTGTGCGCGGTTCGATTGTGCTGCCGCACGGCATCGGCAAGTCGCAGCGGGTCGTGGTCTTCGCCAAGGGGGACAAGCTGGACGAGGCCAAGGCAGCCGGCGCCGACGAGGTGGGCGGGCCGGAGTTGGCCGAGAAAATCAAGAACGGCTGGACGGAGTTCGAGGTTTGCATCGCCACGCCGGACATGATGGGCGTGGTCGGCCCGCTGGGCAAGGTGCTCGGCCCGCGCGGCCTGATGCCTTCGCCCCGCGCCGGCACGGTTACGCCCGACGTGAGCAAGGCGATTCGCGAGTACAAGGCGGGCAAGGTCGAGTTCCGCACCAAGGACGAAGGGGGGAACATCCACGCCGTGGTGGGAAAACTCAGCTTCGACGCCGCCAAACTGGCCGAGAACGTCAGCGCGTTCATCAATTACGTCATCAGCCTAAAGCCCGCCGCGGTGCGAGGGCAGTATATCAAGGGGATCGTTATCAGCGCCACGATGAGTCCGGGCGTGCGAATCGCCGTGTAGGCGATTGCGACCGTGGCATAGCCCTATCCGCGGCGCCACGGTCGGCCGCGAGCGTTATTCCGACACGACGACGAACAAGACAACATCGCCATGAGTAAATACGTAAAGAACCTGATTGCCGACGATCTCCGCCAGCGGCTGCAAAACGTACACGACGCGCTGTTGGTGAACATGGTCGGATTGAACGCCAACGCCAACACGCGATTGCGGAAGGAGTTGCGGAGCAAGAATATCCACGTAATCGTGATTAAGAACAGTCTGGGCGCCCGGGCGACGGAAGGGACGCCGCTGGCGCCGCTGTTCGCGGGGCTTGGCGGCACGGCGGCGATCTGCTGGGGCGCGGAGGACATCGTCAGTCTGGCCAAAGAGATCACCAAGCTGGTCAGGGACGACAAGAACGCCCCCTTCGCGGCGCGGGCGGGCGTGATGGACGGCGAGCGGCTCGACGCCGCGCAGGTCGAGCAGGTCAGCAAGTGGCCGAGCCGAACCGAACAATTGAGCATCCTGCTGGGTCAAATCCTCAGCCCGGGGGCGATGTTGGCCAGCCAGTTGAACTCGGTCGGCGGGGCGTTGGCCAGCCAGATCGAACAACGCGGCGAAGGAAAAGGCGAAGAGACTCCACAAGCCGCTGAAAGCGGCTCCTAAGACACGGGAATGCAAAATGCAAAGTGCAAAATGAAAAATGCAAAATGATTGAGGGACGCCATTTTGCATTTTGCAATTTACATTTTTCATTTTGCATTCCCACAAGAGACCATTTCCAACCACCGAACTTAAGCGTGAGAAAGGATCGAGATCGTCATGTCCACGGCAGAAGCAACCCGCCAATTTTCCACAGTGACGCAAGAGCTTGGCGAGAAGATTGTCAGCTTGACCTTGAAAGAGGCGAAGGAACTCAGCGAGTACCTGGAGGAGGTGCATGGCATCAAGCCCGCCACCGGCGGCGCGGTGATGATGGCGGCCCCCATGGGCGACGGCGGCGGCGCGGCTGCGGCCAAGGCGGAGAAGACCGAGTTCGACGTCGTACTGGAAGGGTTCGGCGACAAGAAGTTGAACGTGATCAAGGTGGTGCGCGCGGTCACGAGTTTGGGGCTCAAGGAGGCCAAGGATTTGGTCGAGGGCGTGCCCGCCAAGATCAAGGAGGGGCTGTCAAAGGAAGACGCCGAGAAGCTCAAGAAAGAGTTGGAGGAAGCCGGCGGTACGGTTTCCATCAAGTAGCATCCTATTGGTCCAGTCGCGTTTCCGAGGAACAGTGCGTCCCGTTCCCCAAGGATAAGTCGTCGCGGCGTCAGGTCCGTTTGCCTGATTTGGGAGGGCGAGCGCCTCGCCGTCCCAACCGAAGCGAACTTCGGAGTGGGGGTTTACGCCTTCATTCCGATCTGTTCGCGCGCGGCGGGAATCCTGGGGATTTGTTCGTCTTGCATTTCCCCCGAGGAGGGTGATCCCCTATGGCCACCACGGCTCAACGACGGCTTCAACCCAAGGAAAAACGTCGCTTTGGCAGCCTCCGACCCCCGTATCTTATCCCCGATCTGACGGAGATCCAGACTCGCAGCTACGATGTATTTCTGCAATATGAAACGCCGTGGCAGAAGCGGCTGGATCACGGGATCGAGGGGGTGCTCCGCGAGATCTTTCCCGTCGAAAGCTACGACAAGACGTTGCGGCTGGAGTACATCCGCTACGAATTGGGCAAGCCGCGCTACGAGCCGGACGAGTGCCGGCAACTGCGTCTGACCTACGGCCGGCCGTTCAAGGTGTGGCTGCGGTTGACCAAGGAGCAGCCGATCGAGGAGGAGGTCTACCTGGGCGACATCCCGATCATGCTCGGCGGCGGCGAGTTCATCATCAACGGGGCCGAGCGCGTGGTGGTCAGCCAGCTTCACCGCAGCCCCGGCGTCGATTTCGTCAGCGAGATGGAGGGGACCGGCGAGCGGAAGCTGCAAAGCTGCCGCATCATTCCCGAGCGCGGAAGCTGGATCGAACTGAACGTCAACCGCAAGGAGAGCCTGTCGGTCCGCATCGATCAGAGCGGCAAGTTCTCGATCATGACGCTGCTGCGGGCGATGGACCCGCAGTACAGCGACAACGCCAATCTGCTGCGGGTCTTCTTCGCCACGGAGGTGGTGAAGATTTCCGACAGCCGCAGTGCGCCGAAGATCGAGGGGAAGCTGGCGGTGGGCGACATCATCTATCCGGTCGACAGCCCTCGCGCCGGCGAAGTGCTGGTCGAGTGCGCACAGAAGATCACGAAGAACATCGCCGAGACGATCTGCACGTCGGGCCTGAAGCAGGTCGAAGTGATGCCCGACCCGAAGAGCCCGCTGCTGCTGAACGCGCTGGGCGACGACAACACGGGCAGTCACGAAGAGGCGCTGCTGCGGATTTATCAGCGGCTGCGGCCGGGCAACCCGCCGCAGTTGGAGAAGGCGAGGGCCCTGTTCCACGAGAAGTTTTACGACACGAATCGCTACCGTCTGGGCCGCGTCGGCCGGTTCCGCATCAACCGCAAGCTCGGGCTGGACATTCCCGAAACCGAGATGACGCTGCGGCCCGACGATCTGATCGCCGCGATCCGCTATCTGGTGAAACTGCGCAACGGCGAGCCGGGGGCGGACATCGACGACATCGACCACTTGGGCAACCGGCGGCTGCGGACGATCGACGAGCTTGGCGCCGACGAGCTGCGCAAGGGCTTCTTGAAGCTGCGGCGGACGGTGCAAGAGCGGATGAGTCTAAAAGACCTGGAGGACATGACGCCGCGGAGCCTGGTGAATCCGAAGAGCATTTCGGCGGCGATCGAGTATTTCTTCGGCCGCGGCGAGCTGTCGCAGGTGGTCGATCAGACGAATCCGCTGTCGATGCTCACGCACGAGCGGCGGCTTTCGGCCTTGGGCCCCGGCGGCTTGAACCGCAAGCGGGCAGGCTTCGAGGTGCGCGACGTCCACAATTCGCACTACGGCCGAATTTGCCCGATCGAAACCCCCGAAGGCACGAACATCGGCTTGATCTCCAGTCTGGCGATTTATGCCGGCGTCGACGAATACGGGTTCCTCGTCACGCCGTACCAGAAACTGAAGAACGGGCAACTGACCGAGGCGATCGAGTGGCTGCGGGCCGACCAGGAACAGGAAGCGATCGTCGCCCCGGCCGATGCGGTAATTCACAACGGCAAGCTGGTCGGCGAAACGATCATCGCCCGCTACAAGGGCGATTTCCAGTTGGTTCCCTGCAATCAGGTGCAGTACATCGACGTGGCGCCGGCGCAGATGGTGGGCGTCTCGGCCGGCTTGATCCCCTTCCTCGAACACGACGACGCCAACCGCGCGTTGATGGGCTCGAACATGCAGCGGCAAGCGGTGCCGCTATTGATTACCGAGCCGCCGCTGGTGGCCACCGGCCTGGAGCAGGAGGCCGCGTTGAATTCGAGCATGTTGGTCCGCTCCCAGCGCAAGGGCGTGGTGACGAAGGTCGAAGCCGAGCACATCGAAATCGGCAGCGACGTCTACAAGCTCCGCAAGTTCGTGGGACTGAATGAGCGGACGTGCCAGAACCAGAGGCCAATCGTGCAGGTGGGCGAGAAGGTCGAGAAGGGGCAGGTGATCGCCGACGGCGCCGCCATCTGCCACGGCGAGCTGTCGCTGGGCAGAAACGTGCTGGCGGCCTTCATGGCCTGGGACGGCTTTAACTTCGAGGACGCCATCATTATCAGCGAAGAGTTGGTGGAGGCCGACACCTACACCTCGATCCACATCGAGGAGTTCGACATCGAAATCCGCGAGACGAAGCTCGGCCGCGAAGAGTTCACCCGCGATATTCCCAACGTCAGCGAGCGGCAGCTTCGCAACCTCGACGAGACCGGCATCGTGCGCGTCGGCACCTACGTGCGGCCCGGCGACGTGTTGGTGGGCAAGGTCTCGCCCAAGTCGAAGACCGAACTGACGCCGGAAGAGAAGCTGTTGCACGCGATTTTCGGCCGCGCGGGCGAGGACGTGAAGAACGATTCGCTGGAAGTCCCCTCCGGCGTGGAAGGCATCGTCATCGGCACGCAGAAGTTCTCCCGCCGCATGAGCCTCAGCGAGGACGAGCGCAAGGCGTTCGAGGCCGCGTTGAAGGAGGCCGAGGCCAAGGGGAACGAGCGGATCGCCGTGGCCTTCGGCGAACTGGTCAAGGAGATCGAGGACGTTCTCAAAAAGAAGCTCACCGACGAGGACAACAACCCGTTGGTCGAGGGGCAGGAACACCGCTACGTGGCCGAGCAGGCGACGCTGTTCAACATCGAGAAGCTCGACATCCGCAGCCCGCAGCGGAAGAGCGAGGTGGAGAAGATCCACAAGAATCTGTGGCCGGCGGTCGAGGCGGCAATCGACGCCAAAGAGCGAACGCTCAACTCGATGAAGCGCGGCGACGAACTCCGCAGCGGCGTCTTGCAGATGGTCAAAGTCTACGTGGCGGCGAAGCGGGTAATCTCCGTCGGCGACAAGATGGCCGGCCGCCACGGCAACAAGGGTGTGATCTCGAAGGTTCTGCCGCAGGAGGACATGCCCTTCCTGGCCGACGGCACGCCGGTGCAAATCCTGCTGAATCCGCTGGGCGTTCCCAGCCGTATGAACGTGGGACAAATCTTGGAGACGCACCTCGGCTGGGCCTCGGCCAAACTGGGATTCCAGGCGATCACCCCCATTTTCGACGGCGCCTCTGAGCAGGACATTCACAAAGCCCTCGAAGAGGCCGGGCTGCCGTCCCAGGGCAAGGCGCAGCTTTACGACGGGCGGACGGGCGAGCCGTTCGAGCAGCTTTCCACCGTCGGTTACATTTACATGTTGAAGCTGCACCACCTGGTCGACGACAAGGTCCACGCCCGCTCGACCGGCCCGTACTCGCTGATTACGCAGCAGCCGCTGGGCGGCAAGGCCCGCTTCGGCGGTCAGCGGTTCGGCGAAATGGAAGTTTGGGCGTTGGAGGCCTACGGCGCCGCCTACATTCTTCAGGAGTTGTTGACGGTCAAGAGCGACGACGTGGAAGGGCGGACGAAGATTTACGAAGCGATGGTCAAGGGCGAAAACACGTTGGAGGCCGGCACCCCCGCCAGCTTCGACGTATTGACCAACGAGATCCGCGGCTTGGCGTTGAATATGAGTCTGGAGAAGGCGCACATTTAGGAGAAAGGGGTTGGGGATTAGGGACTAGGGATTAGTGGCCAACAGCGGAGGCGGTCCTCGTGGGCAATCTAATCCCTAACCCCCAATCCCTAATCCCTCCGCTCTGACTCCCAATCCAAGGAGTACGACAGTGAGCATCGGCGAAAGCACATACGATCGCATAAACGACTACACTTCGGTGAAAATCAGCCTTGCCCGGCCGCACGATATTCGTAGCTGGTCGTTCGGCGAGGTGAAGAAGCCGGAGACGATCAACTACCGCACGTACCGCCCGGAGAAGGACGGCCTGTTCTGCGAGCGGATTTTCGGACCTGAGAAGGACTGGGAATGCTCGTGCGGCAAGTATCGCGGCATGAAGTACAAGGGGATGATCTGTGATCGTTGCGGAGTGAAGATTACGCACAGCCGCGTGCGGCGGAAGCGGATGGGCCACATCGAACTGGCGGCGCCGGTCGTACACATTTGGTTCTTCAAGGCGATGCCCAGTCGGCTGGGCGCGCTGCTGGCGATGAAGACGACGAGCCTGGAGAAAGTCGTCTATTTCCAGGACTACGTGGTGACCAATCCCGGCGACACGCCGCTGAAGATGCAGCAATTGCTGACCGAGGAGGAGTACCGCGCCGCCCGGGCCCAGTATCCGCAGGCCACGTGGGAAGCGGACATGGGAGCCGAGGCGGTCCGCAAGCTTTTGGTGACTCTCGATCTAGTCAAGCTCTCGACCGACTTGCGCGTCGAGTTGATCGAGACCAACTCGAAGCAAAAGAAGAAGGACTTGATCAACCGGCTGAAGATCGTCGAGTCGATCCGCGACAGCGACAACCGGCCGGAGTGGATGGTGTTGGACGTGATCCCTGTGATTCCACCCGACCTGCGCCCGCTGGTCCTGTTGGACTCGGGCAATTTTGCCACCAGCGACTTGAACGACCTGTACCGCCGCATCATCAACCGCAACAACCGGCTGAAGAAGCTGGTCGATCTGAACGCGCCGGAAGTGATTATCCGCAACGAGAAGCGGATGTTGCAGCAGTCGGTCGACGCCTTGTTCGACAACAACCGCTGCAAGCGTCCGGTGCTGGGCAGCAGCAACCGCCCGCTGAAATCGCTGACCGACATGATCAAGGGGAAACAGGGGCGATTCCGCGAGAACCTGCTGGGCAAGCGCGTGGACTATTCCGCCCGCAGCGTGATCGTCGTCGGCCCGGCGCTGCGGCTGCACCAGTGCGGCCTGCCCAAGAAAATCGCCCTGGAACTCTACCAGCCGTTCATCATCCGCCGCTTGAAGGAGCTCGGCCACGCCGACACGATCAAGTCGGCGAAGAAGATGCTGGAACGGAAGGACGAGGAGGTTTGGGACATTCTCGAAGAGGTGATCCAGAACCATCCGGTGATGCTCAATCGCGCCCCGACGTTGCACCGCATGGGCATCCAGGCGTTCGAGCCGGTGCTGGTCGAGGGAAACGCGATCAAGCTGCACCCGCTGGTGTGCAAGGGCTTCAACGCCGACTTCGACGGCGACCAGATGGCCGTCCATCTGCCGCTGTCGATCGAGGCGCAGGTCGAGGCGCACACGCTGTTGATGTCGACGAACAACATTTTCAGCCCGGCCAACGGCTCGCCGATCATCAGCCCGTCGCAGGACGTAGTGATGGGCTGCTACTACATGACCGCCTCGCTGCAAACGAGCAAGGGGGACGGGATGAACTTCGCCTCGATCGACGAGGTACAACTTGCCCACGCGCTGGGCAAGGTGGACACGCACGCAGCGATCACGATGCGGCTGCCGAAGGGGCGGCGGGTGAAGGGGGACCGCGGCGTGAAGCCCGGCGGACAGGTGCAGACCACCGTCGGCCGCGCGCTGTTCAACGCGGCCCTGCCCACCGGAATGCCCTACTACAACACGCCGTTGCGTTCGAGCGACCTGGCCGGCGTGATTTCCGACTGCTACGAGCTCTTGGGCCGGCGAGAGACGATTGATCTGTTGGACACGCTCAACCGCGTGGGCTTCCGCCAGAGCACGCTCTCCGGCTTGAGCTTCGCCACCGACGACCTGATCACGCCGCCGAACAAGTCGAAGATCATCGCCAACGCCGAAAAGGTGGTGATGCAATTCATGAAGCGCTACCAGCGCGGCATCATCACCGAGGGGGAGCGCTACAACCAGGTGCTCGACGCCTGGACGCACGCCCGCGAACAGATTACCACGGAAATGATGCAGGAGTTGGAGAACGACGTGGGCAGCGAGGCTCGCAAGCGGCCGGGCGGGTACGTGAATCCGATCTTCCTGATGGCCCACTCCGGCGCCCGCGGCGGCGTCGAGCAGATTCGCCAGTTGGCCGGCATGCGCGGTCTGATGGCGAAGCCCTCGGGCAAGATCATCGAAACGCCGATCAAGGCGAACTTCCGCGAGGGCCTGACCGTGCTGGAATACTTCAGTTCCACGCACGGCGCCCGCAAGGGCCTGGCCGACACGGCGTTGAAGACGGCCGACTCGGGCTATTTGACCCGCAAACTGGCCGACGTGGCCCAAAACGTCGTCGTCACCTTGCACGACTGCGGCACCACGCAGGGCATCACCAAGGGGGTGATTTACCGTGGCGAGAAGGTCGAAGTCAGCCTGGCCGACTCGATTAAGGGCCGCGTCAGCCGCGCGAACATCGTCAACCCGATTACCGACGATGTCGTGGTCCGCGAAAACGAGCTGATCACGATGGACGTTGCCCGCAAGATCGAAGCGATGGGCCTGGAGAAGATCCAGGTCCGCAGCACGATGACCTGCGACGCGCCGCTGGGCGTCTGCGCGCTCTGCTACGGCATGGATCTGTCGACCGGTTCGCTGGTCGAGCAGGGAATGGCGGTGGGCATCATCGGCGCAGAGTATCGGCGAGCCGGGCACGCAGTTGACGATGCGGACGTTCCACATCGGCGGCACCGCCGCCCGCGCCGTCGAGGAGAGCGAGATCCGCGCGAAGAAGAGCGGCGTGGTGCAGTTCACCCGCATGAAGGTCGTCCGCAACGACGAGGGGCAGCAGGTCGTGCTGACCCGCAACGGCGAGATTCTGCTGTTGGACCCCAAGGGGCGCGAACTGGAAAAATACGAAGTCCCCGCCGGCGCCAACCTGCTGGTCGAGGAGAACCAGCAAGTCCAGGCCGGGGTTGTCCTTTGCCAATGGGACCCGCACAGCATCCCGATCCTAGCGGAAGTGGGCGGCAACGTGCGTTTCGAGGACGTAATCGACGGCGAGACGATCCGCATGGAGAAAGACCCTGGCGGCCACGTCCGCATGATCGTCACCGAATACAAGGGCGATCTGCACCCGCAGGTCGTTCTGGAAGACCCGAGCGGCAAGATTCTCGACTTCTACTACCTGCCGGAAAAGGCGAACATCGAAGTGCTCGAGGGCAAGACGGTCTCGGCCGGAACGCTGCTGGCGAAGACGCCGCGCGAGGTTTCGGGAACGCAGGACATCACCGGCGGTCTGCCGCGGGTGACGGAGATTTTCGAGGCCCGCAAGCCCAAGGATCCCGCCGTCATCGCCGAGATCGACGGCACGGTGGAAATCCTCGGCGAGAAACGCCGCGGCAAGCGCACGATCGTCGTCAAGAGCGAAAGCGGCATCGAGCGCGAGCACCTCGTCTCGCACGGCAAGCACTTGCGGGTCCACTCGGGCACGTTCGTCCGCGCCGGCGAGTCGCTGGTCGATGGGCCGTTGGTGCCGCACGACATCCTCCGCATCTCCGGCGAAGAGGCGGTGCAGCAGTACCTCGTCCGCGAAATCCAGAACGTCTACCGCAGCCAGCGCGTCGAAATCAACGACAAGCATATCGAGATCATCGTCGCGCAGATGCTGCGGAAGGTCCGCGTCGAGTCAATCGGCGACACGAACCTGCTGCCCGGCAGCGTGATGGACAAGTTCGAATTTCGCGGGGCCAACGAAGATCTGTCCAAGTGCCTGAAGATCAGCGAGAAGGGGGACAGCGATTTCGAGCAGGGCGTGATCGTTCCCGTCCATGTGTTGGAGCAGGCGAACGCGCAGATTGCGGCCCTCGGCGGCACGCCGGCCAAGGGGGTCAAGCCGAAGATGGCCACCGCCAGCACGCAGTTGCTCGGAGTGACCAAGGCGGCGGTGCAGAGCTACAGCTTCTTGTCGGCCGCGAGCTTCCAGGAGACGACCAAGGTGCTGACCGAGGCGGCTTTGGCGGGCAAGGTCGATCAGTTGCTCGGGTTGAAAGAGAACGTGATTCTCGGCCATCTCGTGCCGGCCGGCACCGGTTTCCACACGTACCAGCAGTCGGAAGTGCGGATTCGGCCGTTGGCGCTGGAGGAATTGGCGGCGGAGAAGGAGGACGTTTTGGCCCGGCACTTCCCGCTGTTGGACACGCCGAAGAAGGCGCCCGCGGTGGTTGCCGAGGAGGACCTCGACCTGCCGCCGCCGGTGAAGGAAGAGAGCAAGTCGTCCACGTCAACCGTCCTCGGCTCGCTCGACAATTTGTTTATCGACGACGGCGACGACGAGGGGGGGGCGTCAGGGGACGAGGAATAGGTCAATGGTTGAGACGGGCGTTCCGTTGGCCTTGCACGTGACAGTGACCCAAGATACTCTCACGGTGGACCTGAACGATGGTCGGACAATCTCCGCGCCACTGGCGTGGTATCCGCGGCTGTTGCATTCCACTCCCGCAGAGCGCAAGAAATGGCGACTGATCGGCAGCGGCCAGGGCGTCCACTGGGAGGACATCGACGAGGATATCAGTGTCGAAGGACTATTGTCGGGCAAGCCCTCGGGTGAAAGCCAGGCCTCTTTCGAGAAATGGCTTGCGTCGCGCAAGCGACGGCGATCCAGATGAGGGTTGTTCCTATGTCAAACTGGGGCAAGGAGTTAGTGAAACAGTCGCGAGAACGATTTCACGTTGAATGGCCCCATTGACATCCTTTGGCTGACCTGACACAATGATGGATTCGCGGCCGCAGACTGGCCGTCTCCGAGGATTTCGAGAGTACCAATGCCTACGATCAACCAATTGGTTCGCAAAGAGCGGCGGATGCCGCGCAAGTTCAGCAAGGCGCCCGTTTTGGACAAGTGTGCGCAGAAGCGCGGCGTCTGCTTGCAGGTGAAGACGATGACGCCGAAGAAGCCGAACTCGGCGCTGCGGAAGATCGCCCGCGTGCGGCTGAGCAACGGCAAAGAGGTCACCGTGTACATCCCCGGCGAAGGACACAGTCTGCAAGAGCACTCGATCGTGCTGGTGCGCGGCGGCCGCGTCCGCGACCTGCCCGGCGTGCGTTACCAGGTGGTTCGCGGCGCGCTCGATACCCTCGGCGTCCAGGACCGCAAGCAATCGCGCAGCCGCTACGGAGCGAAGAAACCAAGTTAAACAGAGAGGGGCTAGGGACTAGGGGCTAGCGGCCAGAGACGGATATTCGATCTCTAGCCCCCAGCCCCCAGCCCCCAGTCCCTAACCCCTAGCCCCTGATCCTATGGGCAATCTCACCGCCAGCAAGAAAACGCTTCGCCCCGATCCGAAGTACGGATCGGTTTTGGCGAGCAAGTTCACGAACTGTCTGATGTGGGACGGCAAGAAGAGCGTCGCCGAGGGCGTGTTTTACGGCGCGCTCGACATCATCCACGAGAAGATCAAGGACGTCGAGCCGATCGAGGTCTTCACGCAGGCGTTGGAGAACGTGAAGCCGAACATCGAGGTCCGCTCGAAGCGCGTCGGCGGGGCATCGTATCAGGTGCCGATGCAGGTGAGCCGCAATCGGCAACAGTCGCTGGCGATCCGCTGGATTCTCGGCGCGGTCCGCGAGAAGAAGGGGCGGCCGACGCGCGAGAAATTGGCCGCCGAGCTATTGGCCGCGTACAACCGCGAAGGGGCGGCAATGACCAAGCGCGAGAACGTCCACCGCATGGCCGACGCCAATAAGGCGTTCGCTCACTTCGCCTGGTAGCGGTCTTTCAAGAAGTTCCCTTCAACGCCGCGTCGGCTCCCCCCTTGCCGGCGCGGCGTTCTTATGCGCTGATAGTGGGCGGTCGCCGACGTTGATTGGAGGGACAAACATGGAATCCTGGCCGCCGTTTCTCGTGTTCTTATGGCGATTTTTGCTTCTTCCTGTCGTCATCGCGTTTGCGCTCGCTCTGGTAGTGGTTCCCTTCCTTGGGTTGGGGCTTACAGTCTTCATCCTGGCGACCCTTCTCACGAATCTGATCGTCTACACGTTTGAAGAGCATACTCGCCGGATCAAGATTTTGGAGGAGAAGCTGGATCGGCTCTTGGAAGGACCCCACGATACTGACGTGTAATTGCCTGAGACTAACCACCATGCCTGACATCCATCATCTTCGCAACATCGGCGTGATCGCCCATATCGACGCGGGCAAGACCACCGTTACGGAACGGATGCTGTTCTATAGCGGGTTCAGCCACCGCGTCGGGGCGGTCGATAAGGGGACCACGGTGACCGACTACGACCCCGAGGAGCAGGAACGGGGGATCACGATCAATGCGGCGTCGGTCTCGTTTCCGTGGAACGTGGCGTCCATTGGCGCGGAGATGGAGATCAATCTGATCGACACGCCGGGGCACGTCGATTTCACCGCGGAAGTGGAGCGGAGCCTGCGGGTGCTCGACGGCGGCGTGGTGGTGTTCAGCGCGCGGGAGGGGGTCGAGGCGCAGAGCGAAACGGTTTGGCATCAGGCCGACAAGTATCGCGTGCCGCGGATCGCGATGATTAACAAGATGGACCGCGAGGGGGCCGATTTCTTCGGCACGCTCGATGAAATCCGCGAGCGGCTCGTTTGCAAACCGATTCCCGTCAATTTGCCGGTCGGCGCCGGGCCGCCACACCTGAAGGAGGCCTTTCGCGGGCTGATCGACCTGATTTCGATGCGGATGCTCACGTTTGTCAACGACGCGAAGACCGGCGAGGTTGTCGAGGCGGAGATTCCGGCGGAGTTGCGCGACGAGGCCGAGCTTTGGCGCGGGCAGATGCTCGATCAGCTCTCGATGTATAGCGACGCGATGGCCGAAATCATGCTGGCCGACGAACCGGTGCCGGCGGAGATGATCCGGCGGGTGATGCGCGAGGCGACGGTCCACAATCTGGCGGTGCCGGTGCTCTGCGGGTCGGCGTTGGACGGGATCGGCGTGCAGCCGGTGTTGGACGCGGTGGCGCTGTACCTGCCGAGTCCCGCCGACGTGCCGCCGGTCGAAGGGACGGACCCGAAGCAGACCGAGAAGAAACTAGTTCGCAAGCCCGACGCCGACGAGCCGTTTTGCGGACTGGTTTTTAAGATTCAGGCCGACCGGCACGGCGATCTGCACTACGTCCGTGTCTATTCCGGCACGTTGAAGGCGAACAGCCGCGTGTTGAACCCCGGCAAGGATAAGAAGGAGAACGTGCCGCAGCTTTGGCGAATCCAGGCCGACCACCGCGGCCAGGTCGATGCGGTGTCGGCCGGCGACATCATCGGCATCGTCGGGCTGCGGCACTCGGTGACCGGCGACACGCTTTGCAGCCCGCAGGAGCCGATCCTGCTGGAGTCGATCGCCTTTCCCGAGACGGTCATTTCGATGGCGATCGAGCCGGAGACTTCGAGCGAGCGGAAGAAGCTGGCCGACGTGCTCGACATGATGAAGCGGCAAGACCCGACGTTCCGCGCCCGCGAAAACGAGGAGACCGGCCAGACGCTTATCAGCGGCATGGGCGAATTGCACTTGGAGGTCATCAAACACCGCTTGCTGCGTGATTTCAAGCTCGATGTCCGCGTTCACAAGCCGCGGGTCAGTTATCGCGAGACGATCGAGCGGGCCGTCGAAGTTACAGGCGAGTGTCATCGCAATATCGCCGGGCAGATGCTCTCGGCCAAAGTCCGCATTCGCATGGAGCCGTTCAGCAAGCAATCCTCCCCTCTCCCTTTGGGAGAGGGGCTGGCGGTGAGGGCCGGGAGCGGTGCAATGTCCGTTCCTCCCGCGTTGGGAGAGGGGCAGGGGGTGAGGGCCGCGAAGCCGGTGATCGTAACGACCGCGCCGAACGTCGCCTTGCCGCAGGAGTTTCTGGTGCCGGTGATCGAGGTGCTCACCGAGCAGGGCGAAGGGGGCGGCTCGCTCGGTTTCCCGCTGATGCACGTGAAGATCACGGTGCTCGGCGGCGAGGTTCACGAGAGCGCTTCGACCGAGCTGGCGTTCCGCTACGCCGCCGGCGACGCCTTCGAGAAGGGGCTGCGCGAGGCGGGCATCGTGTTGCTGGAACCGATCATGCGGCTCGAAGTGACGGTGCCCGACGAGCACGTCGGCGACATTGTCGGCGATTTGCAGCAGCGGCGTGCGATCATCACCCGCACCCACACCCGCGGCCGCAACACGGTGATCGAGGCCCATGCCCCGTTGGCCAACCTGTTCGGCTATTCCAGCGCCATGCGCGGATTGAGCCAGGGCCGCGCCACCTGCACCATGGAGCCGCACAGCTACGGGCCGGCGCCGGAACAGGTGCTGGAAGGGTTTATGTAAGATTTGTTGTTCCCAATTTGGGAATTCGGTGGTATAATCTGTACGGAGCCAGACGGAATTGCCATGCGAGTGATCGCTAAGGCCGCGTTGCGCGGGTTTTGGGAAGAACACCCGGATGCGGAGCAACCGCTGAAGGCGTGGCACTCTGAGGCCAAGGCTGCCGCATGGAGGACGCCTGCCGACGTAAAGGGCAAATACCGCTCGGCTAGCGTTTTGCGAGATAGTCGAATTGCATTCAACATTGCAGGGAACAAGTACCGGCTTGTTGTAAAAGTACATTACGCTTTTCAGGTCATCTATATTCAATTTCTGGGAGCACATCGCCAGTACGACCAGATCGACGCGGAGACCTGTAATGAAGACCAAACTAATCAAGACCCAACGGGAATACCGGACTGCCCTGCGGCGGGCTGAGGAACTGATGGACGCCCGGCCGGGTACGGCCGAAGGGGATGAACTGGAACTTCTGGCGGCACTCATCGAAATCTATGAAGAGGAGCACTTCCCCATTCCGCCGCCGAATCCCATCGAGGCCGTCCGTTTTCGGATGGAACAGCAGAACCTGAAACCGCAAGACCTGATTCCATTTCTCGGCAGTCGCAGCCGGGTATCAGAGGTGCTGAACGGAAAACGTCCTTTGACGCTGACGATGATCCGTCGGCTTCACTCGGGATTAGGGATACCCGCCGAGGCTTTGTTGTGCGAAGTCAGTGACAGCCTTATTGGACGATCATGACGCCATTTGCCCTCGAACGGCAACCCAAGAACAGCCTCATGACGGTTGTGTTTCCCGACACGGAAACAATGGTTCTCGTGTTTCCTCCAACCAGGTATGTACACGTCTTGTGCGTTGTCGGGGTTGCCGGGGCGATAGGTCTGATGCTCGCCCTTATTGTTGGCACGGACCCCCTCGGATGGCGTGTGCGGGGTGTCGGCAAATTGGTAGCCGTGGCTAGCGCCCTAATGCTCCTTGCCTTCATGTTGTTGCTTGGCCGTCACCGCCTCACTCTGACGCGAGAGAGTGTCACCAGGTCTTTAGGAGTCTTTGGCCTGGTTTTCCCACTTGATCGCGTTCAATTCAAGGAAGTCACATCGATCGAGTGCCGGTCCGACAAATTCGGCGCGGTGCTCCTCCTCCATCGTAGGAAAGGCGGCCATCTGTTCATCGAGGGTTTTCGTTTCGCGGAAGAGCGAGATTGGGTCGCCGACGGGCTTCGTGGTCTCTGGGACGATTTCAAAGCAACGCGGAAGGCCGTCAATGGTAAAGATCGCCCTGCGGCACGACGAGACGATGCACGATCATAACAACCTCTTTTCCGCTCTGGCAAAGAGCCGCTTTCGCAGCCGATTCGACCTGGGCCCGAAAGAACGGGCGTATCTGGCTGAAAAAACGCTGCCGGTGATTCTGGAACACGGTCGGCAATTCATTCGGGAACGACTGGCGGCGGCGGAGCCGAAAAATGATGGGCGACAGACGCCCATGCGCGGACATCCGATCTTCATCGCCCAACATGCTACGGCCACCTGTTGCCGCGGATGTCTGGAGAAGTGGCATCGCATTCCACGCGGACGGGAACTCAGCGACGTAGAGATCGAATATGTTGTCGCGGTGCTGGCCCGATGGTTGGAGCGGGAGGCGGCCAAGGCAAGCTGACCGGACATCGCTGAGTTCACCACGGAGCCACGGAGAACACGGAGAATAAGAGGATAGAAAGACGACCGCAGAGGACGCAGAGAGCGCAGAGAAAGGAATTGAGTTGATCGTACTACGGAGGTCCGGCTTTTCGAAGGAAAACTCCTTTACAAAACCACTTCTCCGCGCTCTCCGCGTCCTCTGCGGTCGTCTTCTTATCTGTTTGTTCTCCGTGAACTCCGCGTCTCGGTGGTGCCCCCCTATCGTAGATTGGCTCGCGTCGTGAAACCGTCTCACCCGCCGCGCTACTTCTTTCCCGCGATCTGCCGGTAATAATCGATCGACCGCCGCAGGCCCTCCTCGAAATCGACTTGCGGCTCGTAGCCCAAGAGGCGGCGGGCCAACGTTATGTCGGCCTGACTCTCGCGAACGTCGCCGACGCGGGGGGCGTCGAACCGCGGCTTGACGTTCATGCCTAAGAGGCGGTTGAGCAATTCCAACAGTTTCAGCAGGTCGATCGAGCGGCCGTCGGCGGCGTTGATCGTCCGTCCGGCCACGTTCGGGGCGTCGGCGGCCAACAAGTTGGCATGGACGACGTTGGCGACGAAGGAGAAATCGCGCGATTGTCGCCCATCGCCGTAAATCACCGGCTGGCGGCCGGCCAACATGGCGGTGATGAACAACGGAATTACCGCCGAGTACTGGCTGTTCGGGTCTTGGCGGGGGCCGAAGACGTTGAAATAGCGGATGGCGACCGTTTCCAGGCCGAAGGTCGACCAAAACGCCTGGCAATAGAGCTCGCCGGCCGCCTTGGCGGCCGCGTAAGGGGAGAGCGGGGCGGGCAGGTCGGTTTCGCGCTTCGTGCTGGTGGGCTGATCGCCGTAGGCGGCGCTGCTGGCGGCGTAGATGACGCGGCGGACGCCCGCACGCCGGGCGGCGTCGAGCACCGTCACCACGCCGGTCGCGCAGGCGGCGTGGCTGTCCAACGGCCGTTCGACGCTGGCGGGCACCGACGCCAGCGCCGCCTCGTGGAAGATGCAGTCGACCCCTTCGACCGCGCGGGCGACGGTTTTCGCGTCGGTCACGTCCCCCTTGATGAACTCGATGCGATCGCGGAATCCGGCCATGTTGGCCTCGAAGCCGGTCGATAGGTTATCGAGCACTCGAACGCGATCGCCGCGTTCGACCAGCGTTGCCGCGATGTGCGAGCCGATGAAGCCGGCCCCGCCGGTAACTAAGAATGTGCGCATGAGATCTTCCCGAGTCAGACTTGCGAGTTTACGCAAGTATAGCCTGCGGTGCGTGCCCAGGCCAGAGAGTCTTGCGCATTGAAGCCTGTTGAACGCGCGGCTTTACGGTTTCATTTTGAGCGCTTCGTTGATCGGGCCCAAATAAGACGTGATGAATATCCGGAAGATCATGGCGATGATAAGCCCGGCGATCAAGAGCATGACCGCGACGCCGGCCACGACGGCCAACGCCGTCATTGCCATTCGCGCCCGGTCCTGGTATTGCCTGGCCAGGGTGCCCATCGACTCGACCATCTTGCCGCTCTGCTCGCCGACGGCCAGCGTGTCGAGAAAGTCGGCGGGGTATCCGCCGGCAACGCGAAACGACTCGGAAATGGAATTGCCGCCGACGATCTCGGCGTCGATCGTGGGAATCTGATCGACGTATCGAGCGTTTTGCGTGCTGCGCAGGCTCAGCGCCAGCGAACGGCGAACGTCCATGGAGGTGTTCATCGTCAGGTGCAGCGTCCAGGCGAGCCGCGAAAGGGCGAGGGTTTTCAGCGGCCCTCCGATGCCCGGAATCTTCAGCACGAGCCGCTGGAGGGGCCGCGTCCAAACGACTCCGCGGCGGGCGGCACGCAAAAGAAGCCAAATGGAACCTGCAACCATTGCCAAGAGCACCGCGTAGACGACGAGCCCGCGGTTGCCGGTCAGTCCGAAACCGAGAAGATCGACATTTAAGCCCATCATGCTCGGCAGCCAAATAGCCAAGCCGATGACCCCGAGCGACAGGATTAGTTCTATGACCGGCCATGCGATAACGCCGAGGAAACTTCGCCGCATGGTCACTTGGGTCTGGTAGTGGTCGGCCAGTTGGGCGAAGACGGCGTCGAGGTGGCCGGTCTGTTCGCCGATGGCGGCCATTTCGCGGAAGATCGAGGGGAAGTAGTCACCGGTGAGGGCCAGGGAGTAGCTCAGCGATTGGCCCTGGTTCGCCGCGTCGCTGATGTCCAAGAGGCGGCTCTTGAGGAAGCCGGTGGCGCGTTGGGCCTCGCGAGCCCAGATGGTTCGGGCGTCGATGCCCGCCTCCAGAGCGGTGCTCAGGCGGCGGCAGAGGCCGACGAGTTGGTTCGTGCCGATTCGGGGGGAGAACATGGACATGAGTCGCCCGTTCCTTGTTGTCGCGCAGTTTTTTGGGAAGGCGGCCGGATTGAGACTATTATCGGATAACGACATGAGAATTGCCATAACCCCGCGCGGCGGGGTCCAACTCCGTACGTCCCGCTTGCCGAGCGGGACTTGTAGATGTTGTACGCGATCCCGCCGAGCCGGGCTCACAGACGTCGCACGCGGTCCCGCTCGGCAAGCGGGACCTACGGATCGTGACGATGCCAGCGGTGCTAGCGGGGCGGAGTTTGGGCCAGTTTTTGCGAAACCACAGGCGGTTTTCTGGGGGATTCCTGCGAAACCATCGGCGGCGGTGCTTGAGTTTTTCGCGTTCTTGACCCATTTTCATGGTCGGGATATAATCAGCTTCGCTGCCTGGGACCGCCGGCTGCGGGGGGCGGGACGACAAATGGATTTGTCGATGCGGCGGCAGGTGACACGCGAAATGGAATTCGCCCTTATGCCCATGCGGGAGCTAACGGTGGCTACTGGCTCGTTCGACTCCAAAGAGCGGGTCAAGCAGGCGATCGACATCGTCGATCTGGTCGGCAGCCATATCCAGCTGCGTCGCCAGGGCCGCAACTACGTCGGATTGTGCCCCTGGCACGACGACTCCCGCCCCAGCCTTCAGGTCAATCCCGAGCGGCAGTCGTTCAAGTGCTGGGTGTGCGACATCGGCGGCGATGTTTTTAGCTTTGTGATGAAAATGGAGGGGGTCGAGTTCCGCGAGGCGCTGGAGATGCTCGCCGATCGGGCGGGAATCGTTATCGAACGACCGCGGCGGGGTCATTTCGCGGTTCCTCGCGAAGCCGCAAGCGGCTCGGAAGGGGAATATGGGGAGTATGCCGAGGGCCAGCCCGAAGCCACTTTCGTCCCTCCGACCAACGCCGAAAATAAGCGGACGCTGCTGCAGGCGATGGCCTGGGCCGTCGGCCAGTACCACCAGTGCCTGCTCAATGCCCCCGAGGCCGACGCCGCACGCCGTTACTTGCAGGAGCGGGGGATTACAGCGGAGAGCATCGAGCAATTCCAGCTCGGTTTCTCGCCGCTGGAACGCGACTGGATTCTGCGGAGCGTGAAGGAAAAGGGGAAAGGGGAAGCGTCGCAACGTCGGGCGAAGATTCTAGAAACCATCGGTATTCTCATCCTTCCGGTGGAGGGGGGAAGCCCGTTCGATCGCTTCCGCGGCCGGTTGTTGTTCTCGATCCGCGATGGGCAAGGCCGGCCGGTGGGAATCGGCGGCCGCGTGCTGCCCGAGTTGGGCACGAACAGCCCGGCAAAATACGTTAATTCGCCGGAAACGCCGCTGTTCACGAAAAACAAAATACTCTATGGGCTCGACCTCGCCCGCGAATCGCTGAAGAGGAACAAGACGGCACTGGTGATGGAGGGCTACACCGACGTGATTGTCGCCCACCAGTACGGGTTTGCCAGCGCGGTGGCGGCGATGGGCACGGCCGTAGGCGAGTCGCATATTCGGCTGCTGAAGGCCCACGCCGATCGGATTGTGCTGGTGCTCGACGGCGACGAGGCGGGCACGCGACGGGCCAATGAGGTGCTCGAACTGTTCATCGCCCAGCAGGCCGATCTGCGAATCCTCGTTCTTCCGGAAGAGCTCGATCCGTGCGACTATCTGCACAAATACGGGGCTGAGGCTTTCCGGGAACTGCTGGAGACAAAATCGGTCGACGCCCTGGACCATGCCTTCGAGGTCACGACTCGCGGCATCGACGTGGAACGCGATATTCACGGCACGGGGCAGGCGATCGAGCGGCTGCTGGGGATCGTGGCGAAGGCCCCGCGGCTGAGTGGCGAGACCCGCGGGGACGCCCGGATTCAGGAGCAGAAGATCGTGCAGCGTTTGGCGGCGAAGTTCCGGGTGGACGAGCAGGACTTGCGCCGACGGTTGGCGGCGTTGCGTCGGCAGGCGGCCACGCGCCGCGGCAGTGCGGCGGCCACCGCGGCGGGCGTTTCAACGCGAAACGGATCGGCCGATGCGGGAGCGGAGGGGGCGGTTGCGAAACCGCAAGCGGCGGCTGATCCTTGGGAGTTGGCGCTGTTGCAGTTGATCATCGCCCATCCCCAGCATTTTGCGGCGATTCGTGCGAGCTTCGCCGTGGAATCCATTATGAACCCGTCGTGCCGGCGCGTATACGAAACGTGCTGCCGGCTGAGCGACGAGGGGATCGAGCCCTCGTTCGAGCGGCTGATGCTCGATTTTGACGAGCCGGCGATTCAGAGTCTTTTGGTGGGGATCGACGAGACGGCCCAGGCCACCGGCCAGCCGGCCGCCGATCCCGACGTGTTGTTGAACGGACTAGTGGAAACCTATCAGCGAAAGGAGATCGAGAAGCGGCGTCCGGTGCAGATCGGCACGCTGCGCGAGGGAGGTTTGGATGAAGCCGCGCAGGCGGCACTGTTGGACGACATCCTGCGGCAGAAGCGAAATCTCCCAAAGTGACTAATCCGCAAGGCATTTCCAAACCCACGGAAGGGGGCGGGTGCCTTGAAACGGATATTCCTTTACACCCAGCGCGCCGACGGATGGCGCGAAAGGAGTAGTACGGTGGACCTTTTCGACAAGGATTTGCAGGGGCTTATCGCCCGTGGAAAATCGCAAGGCTATCTTACCTATGACGAGGTGAACAGCTATCTTCCCGATGAGGAGGTCAATCCCGACAAGCTCGACAACCTGTTGATCGCCCTGGAGGAAGAGGGGATCGACCTGGTGAACGAGCCGCCGATGCCCGAGTTTTACGACGCGCTCGAGCCGATGGACGCCGAAGAGGCGAGCGCGGAGCAGTTGGCGAAGGGGGAAGTACCGAGCAGCCCCGTCGATCCCCCGCCGCTGCCGAGCGACTTGACAAAGTTCAGCAGCGATCCGATCCGCATGTATTTGAGCCAGATGGCGGCAATTCCGCTGCTGGCGCGGTCGGAGGAGATCTCGCTGGCCAAGAAGATCGAGGTGACGCGGAAACGCTTCCGCCGCACGGTCATCGGCTGCGCGATGGCGATGCGGGCGACGATCGGGGCGCTGGTGAAAGTCCACAGCGGCGCGCTCCCCTTCGACCGCACGATCAAGGTCTCGCTGACCGAGCGGCTCACCAAGGAGCAGATTATCGCCCGGATGCCGCACAACCTGGAGACGCTCTCCCACTTGATCGAGGAGAACCAGAAGGACTTCAACGTGCTGATGAGCCGGCGAACGTCGGCCGAGGCGCGGCTGGAGGCGCGGAAGCGATTCATCCGTCGGCGGCGGAAGATGCTGACGCTGATCGAGGAATTGAGCCTGCGGACGCGGCGGGTGCAGGCGATGATGCGGCAGATGGAAGATACGGTCGATCGAATGGACCAGATCCGCCGCCAACTCCGGCTGCTGCTGGACACGCCGGCGACGCGCGACAAGCGGGCGAATCTCCGCCGCGAGCTGCGCGACCTGATGGTCATGGCCCAGGAATCGCCCAAGAGCCTGCGGAAGCGCTGCGAGACGATGCGGCGGCAGTACCAGGACTACGAGCAGGTCAAGCGGGAACTGTCCGGCGGCAACTTGCGGCTGGTGGTTTCGATCGCCAAGAAATACCGCAACCGGGGGCTGAGCTTCCTGGACCTGATCCAGGAAGGGAACACCGGCTTGATGCGGGCGGTCGACAAGTACGAATACCGCCGCGGGTTCAAATTCTCGACTTACGCCACCTGGTGGATTCGCCAGGCGATTACCCGCTCGATCGCCGATCAGGCCCGCACGATTCGCATTCCGGTACACATGATCGACGTGCTCAGCAAGTTGCGGAATACGTCGAAACGGCTCTTGCAGGATTTGGGCCGCGAGCCTACAACCGAGGAGACCGCCGCCGCGGCGGGGCTCTCGATGGACGAGACGCGGCGGGTTTTGGCGATGGGCCGGCAGCCGGTAAGCCTTGACCGGCCGGTCGGAGAGAGCGAAGATAGTTGTTTTGGGGAATTCATCGAGGACGGCGGGTTACCCCGTCCCGACAAAGCCGCCGGCAATGAACTGCTCCGCGAAAAGATCGAAGCCCTGCTCAAGACGCTCACCTACCGCGAGCGCGAGATTATTCGCCTGCGGTACGGACTGGGCGACGGGTATACGTACACCCTGGAAGAGGTGGGGCGAATCTTCAAGGTCACCCGCGAGCGGGTGCGGCAGATCGAAGCCAAGGCGGTCAAGAAGCTGCAACACCCCGTTCGCAGCCAGCAACTCCAAGGCTTTGTTGAAAAGGGAATCGGTCTGCGGCGTGACGTCGAATTCGGCGAGGACGCCGAATACGAGCGTGCGGCCGGCTGACGCTGGCCCTCCGGCCACCAGCCCACGGGTTTCCTCCCCGTGGGCTTTTTCGTTTCTTGGCAATCATCCATCATCCATCTTCACCCAGAGATAGCTTTCCATGACATCCTCGACTACCGGTACTTCCAACGTGGGCACGACCCTTCTTCGCACTCTGCACCGCGTTCATCGCCAGCTTACCGACGTGCGTGAACGCCTCGACCGCGGGCCGCGGCAGGTCCGGGCCGCCGAGACGCACGTCGAGCATTGCGAGAGCCAACTGACGGGCGTCAAGGCGGAAGCCAAGGCGATCCGTATGGCCGGCGATCAGAAGCAGCTTCAACTGAAGACGAGCGAAGACAAGGTAAAGGACTTGCGGCGGAAGCTGAACGCCGCCACCAGCAACCGCGAGTATCAACTCTTGCTCGAACAGATCGCCGCCGACGAGATGGCCAATAGCGTGCTGGCCGACGAAATCCTCGAATTGTTGGAGAAGACCGACGAATTCCAGAAGAACGTGGCCGATACGGAAGCGGCCTTGGCGGCCGCCAGGCGGAAGGCGGAGGAGGTCCGCGCGGAAGTGGCCAAAGTCGAGCCGTCGTTGCGGGACGACGTCGCCCGGCTGGAAGTGGAGTTGCGGCAAGCGGAAGCCACGCTGCCGGACGACATCCGCGATCTCTACAACCGCGTGGTGCGGCAAAAGGGGGAAGACGCCTTGGCGGTGATCGAGAACCAGTGTTGCGGCGGCTGCAACCAACAAGTTCCGCTGAACTACTGCAACATGGTGTTGCTCGGCAAGCCGGTCGCCTGCAAGACGTGCGGGCGGCTGCTGTATCTGCCCGATGCGAGGGACTAGGCGAATATGGAACGCGGCTGGACGTCCCGGCTTTGGGCGATCGCAGGTATCGCGGTGATCGTCGTCGCCGCCGCGGCCCGCATCGCCGGGGCGATGAACGACCTGTGGCTGGACGAGATCTTGGCCCTCGGCGCGGCCTGCCACCTCTCTTCCGCAGCCGGCATTGTTACCAATTTTCACAGCGAACTCAATCATCACCTCTACACGCTCTATTTGTTCGTGTTGCGGCCGGAGAATAACTGGTTCGATTGCCGGATACCGTCGCTGGCGGCCGGCGTGGGGGCGGTGCTCATGGCGGGGCGCTCGGCCGGAGGCGAAGCCGCGCCTGCGGCTTTCTTGCGATGGTGTTGTTCGGCTCTTCCTACGTGATGATCCTCTATTCATCCGAGGCGCGGGGTTACGCCTTGGCGGCATTCTCCGCGCTGGCGGCGTTCTATTTGCTCGATCGCTATCACGAGACGAGGCGCTGGCCGGCGGCCGCGGGGTTCTCGGTCTGCGTCATTCTCGGTTTCTTATCGCAACTGACGTTCGTGAGTTTCTATCTGGCGACGTTGGCGTGGTCGTTGTATCGTTGCAAAGGGGAGACGTGGCGAACGTTCGTCCGCACGATGCTCTGCTGCCACGCCGCACCACTGCTGTTTCTGGCGGCATTCTACGCGGTCGATATTTGCCACGTCACCGGCATCGGCGGAACGCCCTCCGCGCTGTTGCGGGCTTGCGTGGCCGTGCCGGCGTGGGCGATCGGCGCGCCTTCACATCCCGCGGCACAACTCGCTGGTTGCGGAGTTGCAGTCGCAATTCTCATCGCCGGGATATGGCTGCTGCGACGCGAGCGGCCGGATTTGTGCTTGTTCTTTCTCGCCGCGGTTGTCGTGTTTCCGGTGCTACTGGTCGCGGCGCGCGGCTCCGACGTGATTTACATTCGGTACTTTATCATTGCGATCGCCTTCCTGTTGCTGCTTTTCAGTTTCGTTCTGGCCCGGCTTTACGAGCGAGGCCCGCTCGGAAAAGCCGCGTGTGCGACGCTGCTGGCCCTGTTCGTAACGATCAACTCCTTGCACACGGTGAGTCTGTGCGAGCACGGCCGCGGGCGATACACCGAGGCGATTCGCTACATTGTGGAACATTCGCAGCGGTCGCCGGTGACGATTGGGGGCGATCAGGATTTTCGCGTGGCGACGGTGCTGGCCTTCTATGGACTGGACGACGAGAACGCCCGATATTGTCCGCGGAACGCCTGGCCGCGGCGCGGGCCGGAGTGGGTCATCTGCCAGAAGGAATCGTTCGAGGATCCGACGGCGCCGCCGATGATCGTGGATGAGCGGCGGAACGAATATGAATTGGCGAAGAGTTATCCGTCGGCGCCGCTGTCGGGCCTGCACTGGTTCTTGTATCACAACCGGCGGCCGTAAAGCAGTCGCTCCGTCGCGGCCGGCCCGCCATTCTCACCAAAGTGGGGCAGACATTCCTGTCTGCCAATGCGCGGTGTCCTCCGCGGCAGACAGGAATGTCTGCCCCACCAGAAACGAGAATTGACTCAGCAGACAACCTCTTCCGTTTCGGCCTCATGGATTACTTCAGCCATTTCGCGGCGGTGTCCGACGTAGTAGAAGATGCCGGTGGCGGTGATCAACAAGCAGATCAGCCGGTAGGCAAGTGTGACGAGCAAGCCCTGTCCCTTGGTGACCACGGCTGCGCCGACGGCGACGGTCGGGTAGAGGTAGTTCATGGCGAACTCCGTCGGGCCCATGGGAATCGGTATGACTTGCATCGCCGTACTCAACGGCACCACGACGAAATGAGCAACCAAGGAGAGATTGGCGAGACGAAAATCGAACAGTCCGCAACCGATCAGGTAGAATCCGATCGCATTCAGGCCATGCACCGGCACGGTCAGGAGACTGGAAATGGTCAGCACGCGCGGTTTGCGGTTGTACATGCGCACGGCATGGATCAGGCTTGCCAGCGGCGGGCCGGCGCGGGGATTCGCGCGATGGCTTGAATCATGCCGCCGACCAGCGACTCCGGCCCCAAAACGAAGCCCAGCCCCACCGTGCTTGCCACGGTTATGGCGATCGTCACCGTGCAGATCGTGCGAACTTGCGGGACCTTGCCCTGCCAGAATCGCGTCGCCAAGATCGCTACGGAGGCCATGACGAACAAAATGTAGAGGCCGATGACGCGATCGGCCAAGACCGAAGCCAGGGCCTTGGCGCGGTTGTGCGGGTGCTGGCGATCGAGCATCACCGTCTTGATCAGGTCACCGCCGACGATCCCAAACGGCGCCAAATTGAACAGATAGCCCCAGTAACTGATGCCGATCGAATCACGGAAGCGAAACGGGATGTCCAAGGCGCGAACCAGATACCACCAGCGGACGAAGGTAAACAGCACGGCCCCGAGGCAACACGCCCAGGCCGCTACCAAAAGGTCCCAACGTTTCGGCTGCTTGACGAGTTTAGTGAATACATCGGTTTTGGTGGCGTCATAGACCAGCCAGCCGATAATGGCCGCCGAAATGCCGAGTTTCAGGAGGGTGATCAGTACTTTTTTCAACGGTCCGGTTCTTAGGGGTCTGGGGCGACGGGAAACGCGAAGCCGCGAGCGGTTCTGCTGGGCGGTGAACCGCCCAGCCCTCGCGACGTTACTTTACCACATTCCCAGGCTCCATGTCACTGCCACGATCCAGCCGATAGCGCAGGCTTGCAGGCTTGGCGAGCGATAGGCGACGTCGACGGGCGAACCGCCGATGCCCGCGACGTGAACCTTGCGAAGATAGTCGAGAATTCCGTAGGCGACAAAGGGTAACGACGCCAATTCACGGCCCGGCAGGAATATGCGTTTTGCGGGTTCCTTGGCCTCGATGCAATACAGGGCGTAGGCCAAGATTGCCACGCCGGCGCAGATGCTCATTGCTTGATCCAGGAAATCCTCGTTGTAGCCCCGCAAGCTGGGCCGGTGTTGTGAGTCGAGGTCTTCGGTCAGATCGGCCCGACGCTTGGTAAAACCGAGGAACAGGGCCAGCGTTGAAGTGCAGAGCAGCAGCCACGGCGACGGCGGCATCTTGACCAACGCACAACCCAGGAGCACGCGGAGCACAAAGCCGGAGGCGAGCAGGAAAACGTCCAACAGCGCCACGTTCCGCGCACCGAGGTTGTACGCCAAATTGGCGGCCACGTAGGCCAGCACGACGATGACGCTCGGATACGAGTCTGAAACCGTGCAAAGTCCCAGGCCGGCCACCAGCAATACGGCGAGTTGCACGGCCGCGGCCAGCGGCGAGACTTCACCGGCCGCGATCGGCCGGCGGCACTTCTTCGGGTGCAGACGATCGGTCTTGGCATCCCACAAGTCGTTCCACGTGTACACCGCCGAGGTGACCAGGCAGAAACCGAAGAAGCCGAGGCAGAACGAGACGGGCGCAAAGTTCTGTCTCTCCGCGGCGCTCATCGCCTTGAGGGCGAAGGGGACGGGCAACAGCACGAAGACGTTCTTGATCCAGTCTCGCGGTCGAGCAAGTCGGATCAGGCCGGTAATCATGGGGAGGGACTAGGGGTCAGGGATTAGGGATTAGGGATTGAAAGCCGCTTGCGGCTTCGCAAAAGACGCCGACCTCCACAAACACTCGTTCAAAACTTGATTCTCCGCATCACAAACCGCGGCAAGCGGCGAATGACGCACATTACCCAACGCCAGGGCGCGGGGATGTAGACCTCGGGCCAGCCGCGATCGATCGCCTTAACCACGCGGCGGGCAACTTCGTCGGGCGTGCCGGCGAAGGGGGGCGGCTTCAGGCCGGCGGTCATGCCGGTCTTCACAAAACCGGGCTTAACGCAGATTGTTCTGAGTCCCCGGGCGCGAAACTTATGATCGAGCCCTTCCAAGTAGCGCGAGAGGCCCGCCTTCGCGGCGCCATAAAGGACGACGGGCTTCCGCCCTCGCTCACCCGCCACCGAACTGAAGACGCAGAGCGTGCCGTGCTGGGGCAGACATTCCTGTCTGCCACCGTTAGCCCGGCAGACAGGAATGTCTGCCCCACCGGATGCGTTCTTGCCTGCGTCTGTTGTGTGACCGGAAGTGCAGGCCAGCAGGCGTATGCGGGCTTCCTCGCAAAACAGGACCGTGTTGGTGAAATCGGCAGTCAGCAGCCGCGCGGTCAACGCTGGATCGTCTTCCAAACGTTCCTGCGCAGCGAAGATGCCGGCCGTGACTACGACCGTATCGAAACCATCCAGTTCCTGGCGGGCCTGATCGAGTGCGGGGGCGAAGGTGTCGGGTCGCAGCAGATCGCAGTGGGCCGTCTTGACGGGGGCGGCCGCGCCGCGAATCTCCAAGTCCCGCGCCGAAATCGCCAACTCCTCGACGTGATCGCCCAGCAGGAATAGCCGTTCGCCGCGGGCGGCCAATTCTCGCGCCAACGCCCGGCCGATCCCTTTGCTCGCTCCCAGCAGCACGGCTTTCATGCGGGGTCTCCCAGAAGTCGAACCGATTGGGCGCTGCGGATGCGCGAGTTTGGATCCCACTTTCGCCGCACGGCATTGAACGCCTCCAGTTGCGGCTCCATCGCGCAAAATGCTCCGGCCGGGTGAACGCGTCCTTCGTCAGGTAAATCCGCCCCCCCTCGGCGATCACCAATTCGTTGAGCCGATCGACCAATGCGGGGGTCTTCGCGGGGTGGATGGAAAAATCGAGGGCGATCGAGATGCCCGGTTTCGGAAACGAGATCATGCCCTTCCCTTCCGCGCCACAGTCCTTGATGACGCAGAGAAAACCGCTGCCGCCGCCGGAGACGAACGATTCCAAGAATCGGCGGGCGGGGCCGTAGTTGTCGGCGTGCGGCAAGACGCACTGGTACTGGGTGAATCCGCGGCGGCCGTAGATCAGGTTCCAATCGTCGAGCGCGTCGAGTGGATAGAAGAACGAATCGGGATGAACGATGCCGCGGCTGACCGGCTGGATGTGCGACCAGTAGTAGGCCAGATTGAACGCCTTCATGCTCGGCTTGCACAACGCGAGGCCGGGGAACTGGAAGGGGACGCGGAAACGCCGCTTGTGCGGGGGCGGTTGATCGGGGGCTTCGTTGGGCTGGGCCCAGCGGCCTTTCATCAAAATCCCGCGGCCCAACTTCGCGCCGCGAGCGAGGCAATCGATCCAGCCGACGGTCATGGGCCAATCCGCGGCGGCGGTTTTCAGGCCCGCTACCATCGCGTCGAGATGGTCGATCCGTTGGTTTTCGCCCCAGATCCAGGGCGAAGGGATCGGCCGCATCTGAAACTCAACCTCCAGAATATGGCCGGTCAATCCCATGCCGCCGATGGTCGCTCGAAACAGTTCGGGTTCCAAGGCATCCGAGCATTCGATGATTCGCCCGTCGGCCACGCGAAGTTTGATATTCCGCACGTGTTGGCCGAAGCAACCATCGACGTGGTGATTCTTCCCGTGTACGTCGGAGGCGACCATGCCGCCGAGGGTGACGAACTGGGTGCCGGGCGAGACGGGCACGAACCATCCCCGCCGCAAGAAGACACGATTCAATTCCAGCAGCGAGATGCCGGCCTCGGCCCGAAGTAAACCGGACACGGCGTCGAAGGCCAGCAGGCGATCGGCCAACGTGGTGTCGGCCACCGGCAAATCGGGTCCGGCGGGGAGCGACGAATCGCCGTAGGAGCGGCCCAGTCCGCGTGACAGCGACGCGGTTTCGCTGATCGCCACCAAGTTCTCCGACTTCAGCACCAGCGCATCGACGATGGGAAAACGTCCCCAGCCGGCGAGTCTGGAATGATAGGGTGGGGATGGCATCGGAACCGTTCCTAAACTGCTGAGAAAATCGCGCAGAGCACATCAGCGCACGACGCTCAGTCTCCCGTTCATGCCCACGCGCACGACAAACGTTGTCGAGGAAGTCCGCACACCTCGTCGCGCCGCAGCGTCGTTGCGGTCGCGGCCTGCGGCGGAAACGCCTGGAAAGAACACGACCATCATGCCGGTGCCGTTCATCGAATCCCACAAACAGTCCGACTCTTTCAAGAACACCACTTTGTGATACTTCTTCGCTTGCAGGTTGGCGTGCAATTCCCCGTAGGCGGCTTTTGCCAGGTCGGCCTCGTAGAGCGCCGGAGACGCTCGATCGCGTATGCCGGTGCAAATCGTATGCGACGCCAAGACGATCCAGGCTGCAAAAAGTGCCGTGGCAACCGGGATCGAAACGCCCCGCCAGGTTGGAAGCCACTTCGTCGCCGGGGGGCGATCTTGGCTCGCAACACTTCGTTCTTGAAGCGTGCGGACCGCCAAAGCCGCCAACAATGACAAACCGATAACGCTGTTCTGTGAATAATACAACTGCAAGCACCAGGGATACTTTGTCAGCACGAAGATTGACGCCGGCAACGCCCACAACGAGAGGCTAAGGACAAGAAGATCGGCGCCACGGCGGCGGGCGGCGCAATCTGCCGCCACGGCTGCCGCCAGGAGCAGCGGCAGCAGCAGCCAGTTGTCGCTCCTTGTGGGGAGCCCCATTTCGGCAGCGGGAGCAACCGCGACCACGCTGTTTCGCAGAATGGCCACCCCGCGGAGGGGATCAAATTGGAGCGCGGCCGCTTCGCCCACAACTACGATGCTCTTCCAAACGCAGAGGTACGCCAAGAGCATGGCGATCATCAGGGCCACGAGCTTCCATTCGGCCGGATACCATCGCCGGCGTCCCGTCATGCTGCGAACGGCAGTCCACGCCAGGCACGCAGGGGCGATGATGACGGAGGACTCTTTGCACAACAACGCGCAGCAGAACAGTCCACCGACGAGCGCAAGTCGCCGGCGATCGGCCCGACCGCCGTTAAGGTCGGCTCGGCGGAAGTAGCGGGTGACGGCCGAGAACGTGAGGACGAGAAAGAGACCTGCCGAGACATCGATACCGCCGGCAATCCAGGCCAGCGTGTAAAGATGGGTTTTGGAGAAGGCATAGAGGCCCGCGCCCAACAACGCCGCGGGGGACGAACCGGTCGCCTCTTGCAGCCAAAAATACAAAGCGGCGAGTGTCGCCAGAAACAGCACGAAAAACGTGAGATGATGCCAGAACGGGTCTAGCCCCCAGAGAGAGACGTTCAGCATCGGTATCCAGTAGCTTGGCAACGGCCTGAAGAAACACCCGCCGCGCAACATTTCGATGTTCGGCATCGGCCTGCGGGCCGTCGCCAGCAGGCTGAAATCGTCCTGCACGAAGAAAGTGGAGAGAATCTGCCAATAACATCCGACCGCCAGCGCCAAGAGGCACGGCAATCCCCAGCGGCAAAGTCTTGCCGCCGATGGCATTCTGAACAAGCCGCAGGATCGCGAGAGCGGGAACTCTCCAGTTCTTGCCATGAGAATAGTCTCGGCGGAATAGCTGGAAACACTCTTCCGGGGCAGCCGGCGGGCGGGAGTATAGGTTTGTGGGCCGAATCGGGTCAAGGCCGATGGACCGGCCCGAAACCCGAGATGCGGCACGCATCATTCCTATTGTAGGACGGATTCCGCCGCCTGCTCGAACGGGCTGCCGGCCGGAGAATCGTCCTGCCGTGCTGGAACGGAGTGTATAATTGGTAAGCTGGAAAACTCCGGAAAGAAGGATTGTTCGTCTCGCTCGCTGTCGCACTGATGTCATCTCCAGAAGAAACTCCTCCCTCTGCCCGCCCGCTGCAAGAGCTGCTGGGCGAGAGCCTGTGCCGCGAGCTTGGGGTATATCCAATACCACCCGATTGGCGTATTTCCGTCGTCGTGCCCGTCTACAATGAAAGGGCCACGCTGCAGGAGATTGTCCGCCGCATTCGGGCGGTGCCGATCGCCAAGGAGATTATTCTGGTCGATGACGGCAGCAGCGACGGCACGCGGGATTTGCTGGCAACGCTTTTTTCGTTTGTGCGCAAGACTCCCTACGTTATCTGTGAGAGTTGCGTCAGCCGGGCGGAAGCCAACCACTGTCACCCGACCAAATGTCTCGATGCGCAGAGGAAGAAGCTGGTCCGCTTCTTCGTTATGAAACACCGTGGTATGCGAGCACCCAGTAGGCATACTCGATCTGAACGAGAAAGAACACGATGATGGCGACCCAGTACCATGTCTTTTTGATGAGCGCCGGCCACCCAGCCGCCCTTCCTAGCCGTGCTTCGTCGAGGGCCAGAGCGGCAAAGCAGAATATGAAGCCCATCAGCGGCGTGTGAAACCTGCCGTTGCAGTGCGTAATGGCGTAGGGAAGTTGGTAAGCGAAGATGATCGCGATGAAAAACGCGACGAATCGGCCGTCCATGCCTTTGCGAAACAGGAACAACCCGGCGATAGCGAGACACATGACCAGACAATAGCCGCCGGCCTCGGCGCAGAAAAGGGCCGATGCTTCAGCCTTCTTCCACCTCGTCATTTCTCCGCCGCTGCTCGCGGCCCATTGTTCATGAACATTGCCGGAGGCCTCGTATTCAAAACCCCAAAAGGCTCGAATGCGGTTCACCGTCCTCAGAAGGAAGATGTCCGGGCGTTCGCAGATGTATCGTATCGCTTCACGAATCATCGCTGATCGCGGAACATTCTTGCCACGAAACGACGACATATAGGTTTGAAATTCCGGTCTCACGAAGGCATGCCCTTGGCCAAACTGCCAAGTCTTGTAATGTGGTGTGTACGGGTTATTGCCCAGCAGGCAGTTCATTTCGTTGTTGACGGAGAGAACCCATCCGGCATTCAAGGAAGCGTTGTGCTTAAGGACGGGAAAGACGCAGCCAAGGAGGCCCAATAGGAATACTATTCCCGATCCCCACAGCATCTTCCACGATACATGTTCGGCAAAGCGGACGAGCCGGGGCTTTGCCCAGCGGACGATCATCAGACCTATCCAGCAGACGCCTGCAAAAAAGAGAACGGTCTGAGCAGACGGGCGATTGAGTATGGCACATCCCAAAGCACACCCCGACACAAACCACGCTGCCAGCGACGCAAACTTATTCTTAAGGCAGGTTCGGCACGCCACGATCGCCAAACTCGAAAACAGGAGCATGGATAACATGGTGACGTTGTTCGTATAGCTGCAACCGGAGAGCATAACCATGGGCGGGTACACGACCGCAATCCAGCCGGTCAGTCGCGCCGCGGAACGCTTGCGAAGAACGATATGCCCAAGCACTGCCGCCATGAGAACGCAACCTATGTCGAATGTGATCGCGTTCGCTTTAACCACCGCTTCCGACGTTCCAAACGCCCAAAAAAACGGAACCAAAGCTATTGATCTTCCCGCAGGCCAAAAATTGGGGTAATTCCACGTGCCGGCCACCATGTGCCGAGCCTGGTCGGCATAACACAAGGCATCCGAGATCTGGGAGAGATCGCCAAACAAACCAAACGCCACCACAATCCGAACGGCCACAGCCACTAATACCAGCGCAAGCCAATACGTAAGCTTCGTCGGTTTGTCATTGGATGTCATTAGCGGTGCTCCTTGTCGTCCACACGGCTGCGGCAACTTCGCTTCTTCTCGCCGCATGGCATTGTGGGCTCCCAAGAAAAGAGACCTCTCCCATCTGGCAGCCCCCATCGGTTTGGCGCCAAACGGCAATGGGAAGCTCGTGCGTCGTGGCGCGCTGCAAGTCTTGGTAGGCCGCTGGATACAAGCCACTAACGAAGGTCTGGCAATTTCCCGACAAAGGGGAGATGTGGCCTTTCTGTTAGTCTCTCGACTGGGCAGACTGTAGCCTTGCTGGGTCCATCCAAATGGAGTATATCGCCGGAGCCCGATTTGGGTCAAGGCGGCGACGTGGTGAAACTCCGCGAAATCCAACACACGTTTCATTTCCGTTGAGGAGAGAATCTGCATTCCGCCCGGAGCGAAAAACCGACCTGTCTGCGCCGGAACAAAGTGTATAATTGACAAGCTAGTAAAACCCCGGCAGGAATGTCCTCCTGGATCCATCGCTGGCGAGTCCATGTCATCTCCAGAAGACGCTGCTGAGTCTGCCCGCCAGTTGCAAAGCCTGTTTGGCGCGAGTTTATGCCGCGAATTGGGGGTGTATAGTGTCACCGCCGACTTGCGGATTTCGGTAGTCGTGCCCGTCTACAACGAGAAGGCCACGCTGCTGGAGATTGTCCGCCGCATTCGGGCGGTGCCGATCGCCAAGGAGATTATCCTGGTCGATGACGGCAGCAGCGACGGCACGCGGGACCTGCTGGCAACGATGGACTGCGGCGACGACGTCCGCGTTATCTTGCACGAGCGGAACCGCGGCAAAGGGGCCGCCGTGCGGACCGGTTTCGGCCAGGCGACCGGCGACATCGTGCTGATCCAGGACGCCGATCTCGAATACGATCCCGACCAGTACCATCGGTTGATCCAGCCGATTGTCGAGGGTGTGGCCGACGTGGTCTACGGCTCGCGGTTTCTGCCCGTCGGGCCGCACCGCGTCCTCTATTTCTGGCATTACGTGGGGAACCGGGCGCTGACGATGCTGTCGAACATCTTCACCGACCTGAACCTCACCGACATGGAGACGTGTTACAAAGTATTTCGCCGCGAGGTGATTCAGGCCATTTTGCCGACGTTGAAGGAGGACCGCTTCGGCATCGACCCGGAGTTGACGGCCAAGATCGCCCGGCGAAAGTACCGCATCTACGAAGTGGGCATCAGCTACTTCGGCCGAACGTATCAGGAGGGGAAGAAGATCGGCCTGCCCGACGCCTGCCGCGTGTTCGTCAGCATTTTGCGATATTGGTGGGGCGACTAGGGAGCAGAACATGTCGGTACACATGCAGCGGGAGATCGAGCGGGTCAAGAAGAGCCTGCTGGCGCTGTGCGCGATCGTCGAAGACCAGGTGCAGTTGTCGGTCAGTGCTCTGTTGGGCCGCGACGTGAAGTCGGCCGAGAGCGTCGAACGACGCGACGAAAAGGTCGACCGCCGCGAGGTCGAGATCGAAGAGGAGTGTCTGAAAATCCTCGCTCTGCACCAGCCGGTGGCCGTCGACCTGCGGTTTATCGTGGCGGCAATGAAGATCAACAACGACCTGGAACGGATCGGCGACCTGGCGGTGAACATCGCCCGCAAGGCGACGTCGTTTGCCGCCGAGCCGTCAATGCCGATTGCCTTCGACATTGCGGGGATGTCGGAGAAGACGCAGGCGATGCTGCGCGACAGTCTCGACGCGCTGGTGAACATGGACGGCCCGCTGGCGGCGGACGTGTGCCGCCGCGACGACGAGGTGGACCAGATCAAGCGGGAGATTCGTTTGGGGGCCGAGGAGCAGATTCGCCGCGAGCCGCAGAACGTTCGCCCCTTGCTGCGGCTGCTGGCGGTTTCCCGCAATTTGGAGCGGATCGCCGACTGCGCCACGAACATCGCCGAGGACGTGGTCTACATGTGCGAAGGCCGCATCATCCGGCACAATAAAGCGGATTGGTAACGCAGCGTAGGCGCCGCGCCAGAATAACCTGACTGATTTGCCGCAAAATGGCGCTGTAGGGAACGCCCTCCGCGGCGTTCCGTGCCAGTGAGGAAGACGACGTTCTTCGCGGCTCCCGGAACGCCGCAGAGGGCGTTCCCTAATGGGTTTTGACAGCCAAAATCGGTAGTGAATTCAAGGTATTGTGCTAGCACACCACTGCTAGCAGGCGCATTTTGTGGTTGCCTTTGGCGGCGTTGCTTGAGAGTAATTGAAAGGAGGGTCCATGAAGTAACTTCGCAAGGGAGGATGAATCGTCATGTACCAGCGAACTTTGAAACTTTCACAGGCTCAGCGCAGGACGTTGGTCGAGTATCGGAACCATGATCGGCGTCCGGACGTGCGGGAACGGTGTGCGGCGATCTTGAAGGTCGCCGACGGCCAATCGCCTCATGCGGTAGCGACTCAGGGACTACTGAGACCGCGAGATCCTGACACCGTGTACCATTGGTTGGATTGCTATGAACAACACGGGATCGAAGGACTGTTGCGGCGGCGGCAGGGAGGCAGCCGTCGCCGTCCCTTTCGAGCAGCGGGAACAGGTGTTGGAGCGGCTGCGGCAAGGCCCCGGCGAGGAAGCTCGCCGCGAGGCGATGCCGACAGCCGCTGGTCCGCCGCCCAGCCGCTGGACGTTGCGGACCATTCGCGCCAGCATTAAGACGATCCAGAATTACACGCTCAGTGGCGTGTGGCGGTGGCTCCGTCGCAAACTGGGAGTGAAATTGCGTTCGGGTCGGGTCCAGCATTTTAGCCCGGATCCGCAGTATCGAAGCAAGGTAGCCAAACTGAAACGATGCCTGCGAGCAGCGGCGCAACCCCCAGGAAACGACATTGCTGTTCATCGACGAAATGGGATACGCCGTCTGGCCCGAGCCGGCGCCGAGTTGGGCTGCCGCCCCGCCCGCGGCTCCACCGCAAGCGGATCGGCAACAGTCCAACAATGGGCTGTGGCGTGTGATCGGCGGCCTGAACGCCTGCAGCGGAAAAGTGACCTACGTGGACAACTACATTATCGGTCGAGCCAAGGTCATCGAGATGTATGAACGGATCGCGAAAACTTACGCTCGCGCCAAGACGATCTACGTCGTTCAAGACAATTGGTCGATCCATACTCATCCCGACGTACTCACGGCCGTGGGGGCATATCCTCAAATCAAGCCAATCTGGTTGCCGACTTACGCCCCCTGGCTGAACCCGATCGAAAAATTATGGCGATGGCTGAAGGAGACAATCCTCAAAATGCACCGTTTGGCCAACGACTGGCCCGCCTTGCACCAGCGCGTCACCGACTTCCTGGAGCAATTCGCCCGCGGCTCGAAACAGCTTCTGCGGTACGTAGGGTTGCTCGGCAACGGTCAACTGGCCCAATCGCTGCATTTTACGTGATTACTACCGAATCTGTTTGTCAAAACCCATCAGGAAAAGTCGTCAACTTATTTTGACGCGACTCGTTAGTGAAAATTCAGTCCCGCGACGGCGGAATCTTCGCCAAGTCCAACTTGTACATGATCTGGTTGTAGTCGTAGCGCGGGGTTAGATCCGTGTTGCCGGAGAACGCGGCCGTGTAGGTGCCCTCGAAGTAAATGACGCGGCCGCCGTCGCGATCGAAATAAGGATGATGCCGGGGGTTGTAAAAGCTGTAGCGATCGTGGGTGACGATCTTGCGGGCGGCGCTCCACGGGCCCATCAGCGATTTCGACTCGGCGTACCAGATTTCGCCGAGCATCGACGTGCCGCCGATCTGGCAGAAGATCATGATCCAGCGGCGGCGATAGTCGTTCCAGGCCAGCGAGCCGCGATGGGCCAGCACCGGCTTGCCGGTTTGCACGTCGTGGAGTTGAAACGGCGACTCGCGCTCGCGGATCGTCTTGGCTTGAATCAGCTTCTGAAGTTCCACTGGGCCGATGGCGTCGGTATTGGCTTTCCAGTCCCAGCGGAGCGTGCCGTCGGCCGCCCGGTCGAGTTTCGCCGTCGCCGCATCGGCAGCGAGGCGGCTCCCCGGCTTCAAGCAGGTGTACGCTTCATAGGATTCCGGCTTTTTCAGGGCGTCGACTTCCGTGCGAACGCGGATTCGCGGAAACGGATCGCAAAAGACGAAATACTCGGTTCCGCCGTCTTTGTGCAACAGCGGATGTCCGCCGGTTGGAAACGGCCCATGCATTGGGAAAGTGACCGTATGGCGAAAGGTCTCGGTTTTGTCGTCAAATTCGACAAGTCCGCGCTCGGCGCTGCTAAAACTGTCGGCAGTGCCGCGGATTATGTCATAATAGGCGAACATCCGCTCGCGGTTCGATTTGTCGCGCAGCACCACGATGCCGCCGGTCCAAACCGGCCCGGGACTTTCCAGCGGCGCCATTGATCTGACGAAGCCGGACGCATCGACGAAGCAATTCAGATTGACGCCCACCTCGGGCTCCAATCCGCCTTGGCCGGGCAACTGGGAGGTCGCGCCGGTCATCTTGAAATTGCCCAGCGGATACGCCGGCCGACAAGTATCGCCCCAGAACCAGTAGAGTTTGCCGTAGTAGAGGGCGTTTTGCACGCTGTCGCAGCCGAAGACTTGGCCGTTGAGCGTCGGCTGCCGCAGGGGGACCGGCCGGCCCGCCAGGACGCTATCGGCGTAGATGCCCCCACCGGTGACACGGTAGAGCCGCTCGGCCAGATTGATCCGGTCGATTTCCAGCCGCGCCGTTCCGCCGGGCACGATCTCCAATGCCTTGCCGCGGAACCCGAGGCCGTCTTTAGGAAACTCGTAGCCGTGGCTTTGGACGTAGAAGAAGACCTTCGTGTGCATCAAGCCCGGCTCGGCGAAGGCGACGATGCCGTTGCTGTCGGTCAGGTAGCGGAGGTGGTTGACGGTCGTCAGTTCGACCAGCGGCACGCCGCGGCCGGTCTGGCGGTCAACGACTTCGATCGCAAACGGTTTCTCCGGGGCCGCGGCAACGACCGCTGCCAGGAACCCGCCAAGGACTATGAACATGGTGGTCACTCCTTTTTTGGGATGTCATAGCTTGCCTCCTAACGGCTCTTTCACAATAGCGCGGGGAGGCCGATGGCGTCAACCCGTGCGTCGAAAGAACGTTCTTCTCGCCCGCACCGACCGATAGCGTTGACTCCTGCCCAGAATCCTCATAAACTTGACGATCAAGCCGTTTGCGATCCCCCCTCGTGGAGCTTCCCGAACGGCGACAGAATACCAACGCCGCGTGGACGCGGCGGCTAAACGAGGTTTCTATCCCGCCGCCTAGCAAAATCATGGCTGAAAAATCAATCGAACAATTGGCGATCAACACGATCCGCACTCTCTCGATGGACGCCGTGCAGGCGGCCAATAGCGGACATCCCGGCACGCCGATGGCTTTGGCCCCCGCGGCTTATGTGCTCTGGAATGAGGTGCTCCGCTACGACCCGGGCCAGCCGGCGTGGCCCAACCGCGATCGGTTCGTCCTCTCCTGCGGACACGCCTCGATGCTGCTCTATTCCGTGCTGCACTTGGCGGGCGTCAAGCAGTTGGATTGCGACGGCCAGCCGACTACCGAGCCGGCGATCCGGCTGGAGGACATCCGCCGCTTTCGCCAGTTGGACAGCCGGTGTCCCGGCCATCCCGAGCACGGGCACACGGCCGGCGGCATCGAGACGACCACCGGTCCGTTGGGTCAGGGGATCGGCAACAGCGTCGGCATGGCGATGGCCTCCCGCTGGCTGGCCGCCCAGTACAATCGGCCCGGCTTCGACCTGTTCAACTTCAACGTCTATGCGTTTTGTAGCGACGGCGACCTGATGGAGGGGATCGGCGGTGAGGCGGCTTCGCTGGCCGGACATCTGAAGCTCTCGAATCTCTGCTGGATGTACGACGACAACCACATCACGATCGAGGGGGGCACACCGCTGGCGTTCAGCGAGGACGTGGCCACGCGGTTCGCCGGATACGGTTGGAATGTGCTGCGGGTGGAGGACGTGAACGATTTGGCGGCACTCCGCGAGGCGTGGGAGGCGTTCCGCACCGGGGACTGTCCCGATTTTCGCGCTAGCGAAAATGGGACTGTCCCCTTTGACCGCAGGCGGCCGACGTTGATTATCGTTCGCAGCGTGATCGGTTTTGGGGCCCCACACAAGGCCAATAGCCACGAGGCTCACGGAGCGCCGCTGGGCGAGGAGGAGGTGCGGCTGACGAAGATCGCTTACGGCTGGCCGGAGAACGAGAAGTTCTTGGTCCCCGGCGAGGTCATGTCCCACTTCCGCCAGGGCATCGGCGCGCGGGGCGAGAACCACTACGCGAAATGGGAAGCGATGTTTGCCCGCTACAAGGCACAGCACGCTGAGTTGGCGGCGCAGGTCGAGTTGATCGACCGCCGGGAACTGCCCGAGGGCTGGCAGGCGGATATTCAGGAGTTCCCGGCGGACGCGAAGGGGATCGCCAGCCGGGCTTCGTCGGGCAAGGTGCTCAATCAGGTCGCCAGGCACGTCCCGTGGCTGCTGGGGGGCTCGGCCGACTTGGCCCCCTCGAACAATTCCCGGCTGAACTTCGCCGAGGTCGGTGATTTCGGGGGACTGTCCCAATTTTCGTCCGACGAAAATGGGACTGTCCCCTTCTCATACGCCGGGCGAAACCTGCACTTCGGCATCCGCGAACATGTGATGGGGGCGATATGCAACGGCCTGACGCTTTGCGGCCTGCGGGCGTATGGGGGCACGTTCTTCGTCTTCACCGACTATATGCGTCCCTCGATTCGCCTGGCGGCGATCATGGGTCTGCCCGTCTTCTACCTCTTCACGCACGATTCGATCGGCGTCGGCGAAGACGGGCCGACGCATCAGCCGATCGAGCATCTGGCGGCGATGCGGGCGATTCCCAATCTGCTGGTGATTCGCCCGGCCGATGCCAACGAGGTGGTCGAAGCCTATAAAGTGATTCTGCCGCTGAAAGATCGTCCGGCGGCGTTAATCCTGACGCGGCAAAACCTGCCGACGCTCGACCGCACGAAATACGCCTCGGCCGCGGGCTTGGCGCGCGGGGCGTACGTGTTGGCCGACGCCCAACTCGGGGACTGTCCCAATTTTCGTCTCAGCGAAAATGGGACTGTCCCCCTCAGCGCCGCCCTCCCCGATGTGATTCTGATCGGCACCGGCAGCGAGGTTTCGCTCTGCGTCGAGGCTTACGAGAAGCTGAAGGCCGAGGGGGTAAGAGCCCGCGTGGTGAGTATGCCGTCGTGGGAATTGTTCGACGCCCAGCCGCAATCTTATCGCGACGCCGTGCTGCCGCCGTTGGTCACGCGCCGCGTGGCAGTCGAGCTCGGCATCAAACAGGGTTGGGAACGATTCATCGGTCCGGAAGGCCAGTTCATCGGCCTATGCGGCTTTGGCGCTTCAGCACCGATCGGCGTGCTGTTGAAGCAGTTCGGCTTCACGGTTGACAACGTCGTCGCGGCGGCAAAAAGGTAGCGTGCCAACTAACTGCGCAGTTATGGAACAAGACCGAACGACAGATCATGAATGCGTGTTCTGTGGAAAGACGGAGGGACTTACGAGCGATCATATTCCTCCCGACAACCTCTTCCCAACGCCAAGACCTTCAAATCTAATCACCGTTCCAAGTTGCCTTGACTGCAATCGCGGCTCGTCCAAAGATGACACCTACTTTCGTGATTGCTTGCTTCTATGGGACATAACGTACGATCACCCACAGGCTCAAAAGGTCGTACCTGCGGTTCTGAGATCATTTGGTAGGCCCGCACAAAGGGCGTATAGCCGCTCGATATTCGCCAGTATGAGGCAAATCGACAGGGTAAGTCCGGGCGGGGTCTATCTGGGAAAGAAAACAGGCATAAAGGTGGACCTTCTGCGCCTTGGAAGAACTGCCTCCAAGATCGTCAAAGGGCTGTTCTATCACGAATGGGGAATGCGTCTTCCCGACACGTGCGCTGCTCACGCAACCTGTCTGGTGAATGAACTTCTCGCAAAGGACTCCGAAATGGGGCAATGGATTAGGGAAACGTGCAATAGCCTAATGAGGACGACGCGCACAACTATCGGGGATGACGTGTTCTCATTTTGGCATCATCGCCTTGAGGGTGACGCCAGCGCTAGCGTGTGGTTGTTGATCTTCTACAAGAAAGTGACGTTCCTCGGGATCACGGGCCCAAAAGAAATGATTCCGATATTGTAGGCAATCGGCCCGAGACGGAATCCAGGCGTCCGCGGGCAGGGCAGCAAAAAAGGTGCCGGGAACCGCTGAGTCTATCATCTTCCTGGTCGAGCCGCGAATAACGCAAAACAACGATTCCTTTTTCGGCCTAACCGCAAACACCGCGAGCCGCCGTGTGGCTCAGCACAGCGACGACACTTCCCGCGCGGTGGTGCTGAATCATTTAGGGACGGCGGTCGACAATGTTGGGGCAGTGGCGAAAAAGTCAGGGAGACGACCACACTCCCCCGACCCTTAGGCCGCCTGAGCGAAGAATCTCAAAGGAACGGTTCGTGGCACCGTTGACGCACCTAACACCGTTCAGTCGCGTTCGGCGGACGCCTTGTATGACCCTTGACGCCCCCTCCTATCGCTGCGTGCCGCGCTGCCTGAGCCATTCTTGATCTTTCTTGCTCAGCTTTTCCACAGGCACCTTGACTACCTCCCCGTCCTTCTTTTCCAAGGTGACAACGCGGTTAATGACGCCACGGAATTCCGCCTCCACTACGTGGCTGCCCGTCGCGTCGGTCCAGGTTCGGAATGATCGTTCGGGCTTTTGAGGAACTTTCTGCTTTGGTGGCGGCTCCTTTCCCGACAGGCTATCGCTGGCACATTGATCCAAGTCGCGCACCTGTGGCACGACATCTACCCGCAGGACGGTCTTCGCTGCCCCGAGCAGGGTTGTATACTGCGCCGTGCCAGTGACAGCGACGCCCTGCCTGACCCATACGACATCGTTATCTGTCATGTTGGAAGTATCAATTCCGTGAAGGATGTAGGGATCGTAGTCTGGATAACCTGCCAAAATTGTCCCGCGTGAAATGACTTGTCGAATCTTTACCGGGGAAACAAAGAATCCTGCGTCTCCAACTTGCATGTGAAACTGGTCGATCAAGAAATGCACGTCGCCACCGTTCTTCAACCTTGTGATTTCGGCCTTGATTTCCTCGTTCGTCCACCGATTGCCCTCCCAATTGAACTTCACGGTAGTGCGTTCATATACGCAAGGCAGCGGAAGCCCCACAGGGTAGTGACTTTTCGATGACATTGCAGCGGCTTTCCCTTTCGGCTTGTCTGCGGGTGCCCTGGCGTTGGCCGAGTGCTGTTTGTGCTTCTGCGCGATGGACTTATTACGCTTGGCCTTTTCGTCCTTGATTTTGTTTTCTAGCTGCGATGTGAGAAGGCGGACTGCTTCGTCGCGGTCGATATTTGCGTTCTTCACCGCCTCTTTGTAGACGGCGAGGGCTTTATCGTCACGTGCATCGGCTGCGACGGTGGGTATTACACCGGCGAATACAACGGCCAGCAAGGTGACCGCACGGCAGGCTTCGATTCTCGTTGACATTTTTTGGCTCCTTTCACTTCCACCATCCCGCGCCGCGACCAGGAAATCAAGCCCCCCGCCGTGCCAGTCCCGCGTTGAGGAACGAAACGCGGATAAGTCCATATTTCGAACCGACGAACGTCTTATCTTTCCGGCCTGTGACTTATAGGTTACAATATAGATGGCCCACGACATTCGTCATTACCTCACCGCATCGGGCAAAAACCGATTTGAGGAGTGGCCGGACTCGCTCAGAAACGCTAAGGCCGAAGCGCGGATCGCCGCAAGAAGCGCCCGGCTGGGAGTCGGTAACTTCGGCGACTGCAAACCGTTGGTGGAGGGCGTTTGGGGACTGCGAATCGACTGGGGGCCGGGCTACCGAGTGTATTATCCCATGAGCGGTCGCACGTGCGTCCTCTTGCTCTGCGGCGGCGATAAACGAAGGCAATCGGCAGACATCGACCGTGCGGTCGAGCATTGGAACGACTATCAACGAAGAAGCCACCGACCATGAAAGACAAGGCCAGCGTTTCCCACGACGACGTGATGGTCAAAAAGCTCCGCACGAATCGGGCCTTCGCGGCCGAGTAGCTCAAGGCGGCGATGGAAGATACTGATGAGCCGCAAGTGCTGTTGGTGGCCCTGCGGCACGTCGCCGAAGCGCGTGGGGGCGTGGCCAAGGTGGCCAAGGCGGCGGGAATTGAACGCGAGAGCCTTTACCGCGCCCTGTCGCCACGCGGCAATCCACGGCTGTCTACTCTATTCGCCGTAACGAAAGCGATGGGATTGACGCTGACGGTCGAATCTTCTGAAGCCGCGGGCCATTGAACCGCGCAGGGCGGCGCGATTGTAGCGATTCTGTCGACTGTTACGATACCTGTCGCGTTCGCCGCCCCCTCTCAAGGTGACATGGCAGCGGTGACCGTCGCAATCTCCGAAAAAAGGCTATGTTTTCGTAACGGGGGGCATCCTCCGTCTTTCGTTGATTGGGCAATAGGTCGATTGCCGCGGCACCTTGTCTTTCGGGCTCTTGGCCTTCGCTCACAGGGTTTCCATTTGCTGACCATTTTTCAAGGAACAAGTTATGAGAACGCATTTTGTCGTCGCAATGTTGGCGTCGGGGTTGATTTGGTACACGGGGGCGGCTCATGCCGGGCAGGCGCCGGCAAGTGGCGGGAACAGTAATGCGCCCAGCGGACACAAGGATGCCCACAGCGGACAGCATAACGGCCACAACCACTCGGCCCATTCGCTCAACCACGACCTCCACAAATTGGACAAAGCCCATCACAAGGTTAATAGGGATCATCAAGCACTGCACCAGGACTACGCCAAGCAGCACCATGCCCATCACAAAATGGAGGCCGCTTGGAATCGAATCAAGGCCGATCTGGCTTCCGGCGACAAGGCCAAATTGCGGAAGGACATGGCGGAATTCCAGCACGACCGGCGAGAGTTGCAGAGGGACCGCGCTGGCACCGAGGCGGCGCATCAACAGTTGTCGTCGGACCAGCAGCGGCTGCACCGCGACCAGCGGCAGTTGAGCAAAGACGTCCATTACGCCAACAACCAGCAGAAGGGGCAGCCGCAGGCCGGCCGCAAGACATCGACCTCGACTCAGCAGGCGTCCACGGCGGCGGCAAAATCGCCGGGTTCTCGCTCACAGCAAGTTCAGCAGGATCGCGGCACAATAGCCAAGGATCGCCAGACGCTGCACAACGACTACGCTCAACAACATCAGGCCCTGCAGAAGCTCGATGCCGATTGGAAACAGATCAAGGCCGACATGGCTTCGGGCAATACGGCGCAATTGCAGAAGGACATGCAGCAATTTCGGCTAGACCGGAGCGCACTGCGCCAGGATCAGGGACAAACCGAGGCGGCCCACCAGCAGTTGTCGTCGGCCGATCGCCAGTTGCACCGCGACGAATGGCAACTGAGCAAAGACCTGCACAACGGCAACAACCGTCAAAAGGCAGCGCAGCAGGCGAACAGCGGCAGCCCTTCGGCGTCGCAGCAGGCGTCGATGTCACCGTCGTCCGGGTCGCCAAGCTCCTCGACTCGACAAGGTCCCGGGCAGGTCCAGCAGGACGCGAGCGACGTTGCGCAGGATCGTCAAGACTTGCAGAATGACCGCGGCCAGGAGCAATTGGCCCGCCGGTTGCTCCAGGCCGATTGGCGACGGATCGAGGCCGACATCGAGTCGGGCAACGTCGCTCAGTTGCAGAACGACACGCGGCTGTTCCGACAGCATCAACAGGCTCTCCGCCAGGATCGCGCCAAGGCGCAGGGCGAGCGCCAGCAGTTAGCCTCGGACCAGCGGCAGATGGACCGCGATGAGTCGCAACTGTTGCAGGAGATGCTGTTGGGCAACAGCGGCGGCGGCGAGAAGGTCAACACGACGGCTTCGCCGCAACAGTAAGCGCCGGCGGAGCGACGGCGGCCGCGAGGCGCAGCCGTTCACGCCCGCTCCGGCAAGCGGGTGGCTCTGCGGAACGCGCGGCAGATTGATTTGCAGACGCGGATGCAGGACGGATTTGGAAATCCGTCCTGCTTCATTTGGTGAAGCGGTTGTGCTACAACCAGCGGCGGCGAAGGCCGATGAGGCTTGCCAGGCCGATCAGCGCCAGGGCGATTGAGGCCGGCTCGGGCACGGCGAAGTTGCAAACGCCCGGGCTGCCGATGTCGCCGCCGGACGATGTCCAAGAGCCGTACGCATCGTTCGCGGATGAGAGCACCCAACCGGCGACGTTATTCGTGCCGAGCACGCTCGTGGAAGTAGGATTTCCGCTTATGCCCTTGGTCCGTATGGTTCCCGGGAAATTAATATCGTCTCCGTACGATAAACGATCGACCAGGTTGTTCGACGCATCGTAGAGGTTGAGTTCATCGTCTCGGCCGATGTTGGTCTTGTTGCCTCCGATGACTTCCACCGTGCCGGGAAGGTTCCAGTCAGTTCGAAAGGTGGCGGCGGCGGTTTCGGTCAGGATCACGGCCTCGCCGGGGGCGACCGTGCCGAAGGCGCTGAGGCTTACGACGCCTGGGGTCTCGTGGTGGTCGTCGAAACTCCAGCCTGTCATGTCGACAGGCGACGTGCCCATGTTGGTGAACTCGATGAATTCACCGTTTTTCCCATCGTACATCCACTCGGTGATCTGCATTCCGGCCTGCGCGGTCGCCGCAAATAACATGAGGAGACCTAGAGCAAAGAAGACTCGTTTCATAATTCCCTCCCTCAAGATGTAAGATTAACGTGATGCCCAGCGCATCAGCCAACCTAACATCCGCCCTAACATCCGCACATAGGATAGTCAACGTAATGGGGAGAATTCCCAGGAGAACTGCAAAGTCCTTCGTAGCACGGCCATCTTGGCCGTGACACACGGGCAGGATGCCCGTGCTACGACCGAGTTCTCGACTTTGCAGTTTTCCTGGGGGGAATTCCGTGGGCAGTCGGACTTCGGAGCCGGCGAGTCTCTATTTCTGCTTCGCTCACTCTCCGCCAACAAACCAGTCCGTGTGGTGGCAGGTGTACAACCGTTGGTATTGTCGAAGATCGCCGGAATGTCGCCATTCCCGCTGGTCGGCACTTCGGCGCAGGGCCGTGGGCCGGAAGAAACGCCGACGAGAATCCGAGCCCCCTAACCCGAAAGCCCGCGAAACGCCATGTAGGCGGCCACGGCCAGCAGGCTGGCGGCGGCGATCGTCCGCAGCCGGGCGGGCCAGCGGAGCATGGCGAACATCGAGGCGGCGAAGATCAGCGTGGCGCCGACGTCGCCCCAGCGCACCAGCGGATAGGCGTACACCACCTTGGAGAAGGGTCAGAAAAGTGGAACGCCCCAGATCGGCAGGTCTCGGCCGGCGGAGAAGGCGACGTCCATCAGCAGATGGCTGTACGCCGCGGCGACGCCGACGACGATCCACAGCGCCAGTCCCGCGGCTGGATGTTGGGCCGGCAGTTGCGCTGACGGCCCTGAGTTTGCCGCAGATGCCGGGGTGGCAGTGCAACTGCCACCCCAACCTTGTGGCGCGTCCTCCCCACGTTTCGCTGCGCCGGCCCAACGATACTTTGCGAACCACCGTTGCAGTCGCGTGAAGGCGTCGGTGTAGTAAGCGGCTGCCGACAGCGCGGCGGCAACAAGTCCCGCGACGAGCAGGTTGTGCCCCCAAAGCCGATGTCCTTCGGCGTAGCACTGCAGCCCGAGAAGGATGGTGAGGCCGTCGAGATCGGGGAGCACGGCGGCGAGGCCGGCCCAGGCGGCGATTTGCCATCCGAGCCGCCGCGCCAGCCCGAGCGCCAGCGCGCCGTTGATTCCCACCATCGCGTGTTCGTAGATCGTCATGAAGGAATTGCGAACACATCAGGGCGCGGCCGAAGCAGCGTTACAGCACCTTTTTTGCGTCGATTGACTGGTCGTCATTGCGGCAGCCAAGATACAGGTGCACGGTGGGGTCGATCGAGTAGTTAATCGTCTGAACCGAGCCATCGCAAAAAGCCATGTTGAAGCCGTTGGCATGGGCGCTGCCGAATGCGAGCACGTTGTCGTATCCAGGAGTGTCTTGGTATGGGAGACTGTTCGTCCAACCGTGCAAATCCAAGTCGTCGGCGCCCAGCACGGGTTCGTTGTCGGCGTAGTATGTGCCGGTGTAGTAGCCTTCGGGAAGCAGGTATTTCTCGCCGACCATGTAGGTATTGCTCACTCCGTCGGTGATTTCGGCAAGGCGTATCTTGCTGCGCTGGTAGTTAATGCCGTTGCACCTCTTTACGTCGTCCAGCGAGAGCCAGCCGTTTCTGCCCGGGGTCGAATCGGCGGCGGTGGCCCAATCCCCTGGCCCATATCCCCAGCCGATGGAATTCGAGCCACCGTTACACTTGTAGTCAGCGCGAAACCAGCCGATGTTGAGATCCGCAGGTCTGCTCGTGTTCGCCAGCCAATTGCGGTTGCTGCGGACGGGGAAGGCGGCCGCCTGGCGACGTGAGGGGCAATTCCACACCGACAGCGGTGTCTGAATCATGGTCAACGCGAGGTTGCAGCGAGTCGTCTCATCGGGTGCAGCCAAAGACAGATCGTGCAAGTTCTGTTGTTCCATGATGGGTTTTGACAAACAGATTCGGTAGTAATCACGTAAAATGCAGCGATTGGGCCAGTTGACCGTTGCCGAGCAACCCTACGTACCGCAGAAGCTGTTTCGAGCCGCGGGCGAATTGCTCCAGGAAGTCGGTGACGCGCTGGTGCAAGGCGGGCCAGTCGTTGGCCAAACGGTGCATTTTGAGGATTGTCTCCTTCAGCCATCGCCATAATTTTTCGATCGGGTTCAGCCAGGGGGCGTAAGTCGGCAACCAGATTGGCTTGATTTGAGGATATGCCCCCACGGCCGTGAGTACGTCGGGATGAGTATGGATCGACCAATTGTCTTGAACGACGTAGATCGTCTTGGCGCGAGCGTAAGTTTTCGCGATCCGTTCATACATCTCGATGACCTTGGCTCGACCGATAATGTAGTTGTCCACGTAGGTCACTTTTCCGCTGCAGGCGTTCAGGCCGCCGATCACACGCCACAGCCCATTGTTGGACTGTTGCCGATCCGCTTGCGGTGGAGCCGCGGGCGGGGCGGCAGCCCAACTCGGCGCCGGCTCGGGCCAGACGGCGTACCCCATTTCGTCGATGAACAGCAATGTCGTTTCCTGGGGGTTGCGCCGCTGCTCGCAGGCATCGTTTCAGTTTGGCTACCTTGCTTCGATACTGCGGATCCGGGCTAAAATGCTGGACCCGACCCGAACGCAATTTCACTCCCAGTTTGCGACGGAGCCACCGCCACACGCCACTGAGCGTGTAATTCTGGATCGTCTTAATGCTGGCGCGAATGGTCCGCAACGTCCAGCGGCTGGGCGGCGGACCAGCGGCTGTCGGCATCGCCTCGCGGCGAGCTTCCTCGCCGGGGCCTTGCCGCAGCCGCTCCAACACCTGTTCCCGCTGCTCGAAAGGGACGGCGACGGCTGCCTCCCTGCCGCCGCCGCAACAGTCCTTCGATCCCGTGTTGTTCATAGCAATCCAACCAATGGTACACGGTGTCAGGATCTCGCGGTCTCAGTAGTCCCTGAGTCGCTACCGCATGAGGCGATTGGCCGTCGGCGACCTTCAAGATCGCCGCACACCGTTCCCGCACGTCCGGACGCCGATCATGGTTCCGATACTCGACCAACGTCCTGCGCTGAGCCTGTGAAAGTTTCAAAGTTCGCTGGTACATGACGATTCATCCTCCTTTGCGAAGTTACTTCATGGACCCTCCTTTCAATTACTCTCAAGCAACGCCGCCAAAGGCAACCACAAAATGCGCCTGCTAGCAGTGGTGTGCTAGCACAATACCTTGAATTCACTACCGATTTTGGCTGTCAAAACCCATTAGGGGAGAATATTGTAGAAGAAGCCGCCCGGCTGCAGCGTGCCGAAGCCGTAGCGAGGATCGCCGACCCAACCGTATCCCCAGCCGCCGGCGGGGAGGAAGCCGTTTGCCTGCTCGTGGTTGAGCGCCGCCAAGGCGATTTCCTTGACGTTCTTGGCGCACTGCGCTCTTCTGGCCGCCTCGCGGGCCTGCTGCACCGCCGGCAACAGCAACGCGATCAAGATGCCGATGATCGTGATCACGACCAGCAACTCCACTAAGGTGAAACCGGAGTGCCTCCGTGAACAGATCATGTTTAGGGCCTTTTCATCGAGAGATTTCTTCGCGAAGGTCGATTCTCGCATACGGTTATGGATTGTGCAAGCGTAGCGAAAAAACAGACGCAGCAACGGATTTCGGATCGCAAGCGCCTTGGGAGCCGAGGGAACGTTGGCCATTGCGCTCGCCGCCCTGCGGGCAGCGGCGAAACGTGGAGCGAGACGCCAAGACTTGCCCGTTTGGCTACTAACAAATAGTGTGCAAGAAAACGCAGGCGGCCGAACCTCTTCATGAGGCTCGGCCGCCGTTGGTAGTTAGACCAAGTCCCCGGCCCTGTGCCGGAAGACGTTAACGATCGCCAGCCGCTAGTTGCAGCAGGCCGGAGCACATGCCGCCGGAGTGCAGCAGCACGGAGCCGGGCAGCATACCTTCACCGGAACCTGCTTGCACACCACGACCGGCACGCACTTCGTGACTGTGTAAGGAACTTGCACCGGCACCATCCGCGTGCAGTTGATCGTCTTGGTGTAGCACACCGGTCGGCACACCGTGTACGGCACCTGCTTGACGCACGTTTGCGGAACCATGTGGCAAACCTGGTAGGTGCAGGTCTTCACGCGGGTTTCGGGAACCATGCGGCAGACCGTGTAGTTGCAGGTCTGCACGCGGTTCTCATACGTCATGTGGCACTCTTTCCAGCAGACGGTCTTCACGCGCGTCTCCGGAACCATGTGGCAAACCTGATACGTGCAGGTCTGCACGCGATTCTCGGGGACCATGTGGCATACCTGATACGTGCAGGTCTTCACGCGCGTCTCGGGAACCATGCGGCAGACCGTGTAGTTGCAGGTCTGCACGCGGTTCTCGCGAACCATGTGGCACTCCTTCCAGCAGACGGTCTTCACGCGCGTCTCCGGAACCATGTGGCATACCTGATACGTGCAGGTCTTCACGCGATTTTCGGGGACCATGTGGCATACCGTGTAGGTGCAGGTCTTCACGCGCGTCTCGGGAACCATGCGGCAAACCGTGTAGTTGCAGCACTGCACGCGGTTCTCATACGTCATGTGGCACTCGTTCCAGCAGACGGTCTTCACGCGAGTCTCCGGAACCATGTGGCATACCTGATACGTGCAGGTCTGCACGCGGGTCTCGGGAACCATGCGGCACACCGTGTAGGGAATCTGCTTCTCGCAAAGCTCCCTCACCATGTGGCAAACCTGGTACGTGCAGTTCTTCACCCGCTCTTGCGGAACCATGCGGCAGACGGTGTAGGGCACCTTCTTCACGCAGGTTTCGGTCACGTGCTTCACGCAATCCACCTGTCGCTGTTGGACTTCGGGCACCCACACGCGGCAATGGCAGGCCGCAGCGCACGGATCGCAGCAATTGCAAGCCGGCTCGCAGCAGGCGACGCGGGTTTCCCAATGTCCGCAGCAGACGTTCACCGTTGTCGTGCAATGGACGGGCTTGCACACCTGGTAGCACACCTCACGCTCGCAGCACTCCTGCACGGGCACGCACACGGTGTAATGAATCTGCTTGCAGCAGGTCTCCCAAACCGGCTTGCACACCGTATACTGGCAGACCTTCACGCAGTGCTCATACACCGGATGGCACACCGTATAGCAGTACTCTTTCGTGCGGGTTTCCCAGACGGGCTTGCACACCGTGTAGCAGACTTCCTTGGACTTGGTTACCCACACCGGCTTGCACACCGTGTAGCAGTGCTGCTGTGTGCGAGTCTCGTAGACGGGCTTGCACACCGTGTAGCAGTACTCTTTTGTGCAAGTTTCGTACACCGGCTTGCACACCGTGTAGCAATACTCTTTCGTGCGAGTTTCCCAAACGGGCTTGCACACCGTGTAGCAGACTTCCTTGGCCTTGGTTTCCCAAACCGGTTTGCACACCGTGTAGCAGTACTGCTGCGTGCGGGTCTCGTAGACCGGCTTGCACACCGTGTAGCAGTACTCTTTCGTCCGGGTCTCCCAGACCGGCTTGCAGACCGTGTAGCAATACTCTTTCGTGCGAGTTTCCCAAACGGGCTTGCACACCGTGTAGCAGACTTCCTTGGCCTTGGTTTCCCAAACCGGCTTGCACACCGTGTAGCAGTACTCTTTCGTGCGAGTCTCGTAGACCGGCCTGCACACCGTGTAGCAGTACTCTTTCGTCCGGGTTTCCCAGACGGGCTTGCACACCGTGTAAGTGCATTTTCGATAGCAAGTCTCGGGGACGTACTTGACGCAGTTGACGGTCCGCTGCTCGCAGACCGGCTGCAAGCAAGTTTTGTAGCAGGTGTACTGTCGCTGCTCGTACACCACTTCTCTGCAGGTCCTCATGACCGTGCAGCACTGCTGTTCGCAGCAGCAAGGCGCGCAGCACTCGCGAGTGCAGCAGCGAAACCGTGCCGCGCCGCAGTAGCACGCATCCGCCGTGCTTGTCGCAATGGCCAGCAGCACCATCGCGATTAGCGGCAATCCCAGTAGTAACCTTCTCATCGCATGCCTCCTTCAAGCATCACGAAACCGGGTAGGCTTGGTCTAATGGACGGACTCCGCCTTTAGAATCCGCCTTCTTTTTATTCGGACTGCCCACACCACCTACATTAGCCGCATTGCCCATAATGCAGTTTCAAACCATTCGCCACGGCCAACGTAGACGATGTAGAGCCCTAGATTGATGACAGCACAATCGTTGCTATCGTCTAAATACGGGCTTTGCTTGATATGCGTTGTGTAGGAATTTTGGTATTATTATGCCGTATGGGGGATAGGCGGGGCTTGCAATCAGTGATCCGAAGACGACGTTGGGAAGGAGCGTCGGGGTCGGGGAAATGGGAAGGGCTTCGCTTGCAGCCCTCTTGCCGGAACGGAGCAAAGAAAATACTATGGGGGCGTCGAAATCAAACGGGCGCACCTGACCGCGGCGGAGCCGCCCAGCATGCCCCACTACCCGGTGGTGTAATGGTAACACAAGGGATTTTGGTTCCCTCATTCAAGGTTCGAGTCCTTGCCGGGTAGCTTCTTGTGCGAGATGAAGACTCTACAGAAGTCCGAGAACCCGTCCCTCACTTGAAGTCCACCACGACTTGCTTCCCAAGGGCCTCGGCGTAACGGGTCAGCGTCACAACCGTGGGGTTCGACTCGGTCTCGTTCTCCAACCGTGAGAGGGCCGCTCGACCGATCCCTGTCCTCTTCTCAACGTCGGACAGGCTCAATCCCTGCGCTTGTCGCTCACGCCTTAGCGCCAGCATGGCCTCACGTACAGCGTGGTTCGCTCGCTCCCGCGCCGCTTTGATGCGACGCCCCCTGGCGAGAATCTCCTCTTTTTGCGATTCGATCTCTTTGATGCCCTCCCGCCATCGCTGCCTTTCCTCGGGCGTCAGCTCGCGATGGACGCGTCTTGCCCGCCTCTTTGCCATTCTCAGTCCTCCACTTCATACGCAGTGATGGGAAGCACAGTCGCGTCGTCCACGGCTTCGTAGGCGCAAGCAAGGTACTTGCCGGTTGAAGTCTCCCCAAAAGCGATCGCGCGATTCGACGATCGGCTCTGCCCTACCTCGTCTGGATCGCATACGACTTCCTCGAATTCGTCTCGCGTGACACAATGCAGGGCGATGTGCTCCTCAATCTCGTCGGTCCAAACAAACAGGTAGAAAGGCACGAGCCATCCCCAAGACTGTTGTATTATATTGTAACACTCGCCACGCAATACGTCAAGAATCAATCGATGGCGGTATTCCTGCCACGGTCGCAACCGTGCCGCTCGGCCTGGGCGATGATGTCAAGTCCGACCAGTCCGCTCCATGCCCTCATCAGTTCTGAAAAGACCGAGCTAGGTCGGCCGGACCCGATCGGGCGGCCGTTGAGTTGTGTCACCGGTAGGATGCAGACCGAGGTGCTGGTCAAGAGGACTTCATCGGCAGCGGCCACGTCGTCGATCGTCAGGTCGCGCTCTGTGAACGGAATACCGAGTTGACCGGTCAACTCCGCCACGACCGACAGGCTGATGCCGTGTAGGATCTTCGACAGCGGCGGCGAGACCAGGCCCTCGCTGCTGCGATAAACCAACACGTTGGCGGTCGACGCCTCGGCGACGAAGCCTTGGGCGTCGCGGAGCAGCGCCCGGGCTTGGGGGTCAATGGCCGCCGCCTGGCGATCGGCGAGGTAGTAGTGCATGCGGCTGCGGCACTTCAACGCGGGGGCCCAGCAGCGGTCGGAGACCTGCTCGACGCCGGTGGTCACCAGCCGTTGCCCCTCGCGATATTTCTTGGCCCAAAGATGGAACGGCAGACGGTAGGTGTGCATGCAGACGGTCGGCCGCGACTGGGGGACTGTCCCGATTTCCGTGTCAACGGAAATGGGACGGTCCCCTTGAGCCGGCGACGCGAAGGTCGGATAGACGCCCGGCGTGACCACGATCGACAGCCCGAGGTTGTCGCCGGGGGGCAGCAAGGCATGATTGCGTTCGGCCAACTCCTCGGCGATCCCGGCGAACACATCGAGCGTCATTCCCGGCTCGACGCCGACGATTTGCAGCGAGCGGACCAGCCGCGTTAGGTGTTCGCGGAGTCGGAAGAGCTTGCCGCCGAAGGTTCGCAACTGCTCGGCGACGGCGGTTCCGTGGACAAAGCCGGCATCGTTGACCGATATTGCCGCCGACCCCGCGCGAATCCACTGCCCGTTAAGAAATGCAATAGGTTGGTTCATGGCGGACATTATAGCGGAGAGTTGCACAAGCGTTGCATAGCTGTTTGCTGGAATTGCCGCGGCGGATTGTAGCGGCGTTGTGGATGTGGTACGATAGTCGCCGATTGACAGGATTCCCGCCCCTTTTTCCGCTTTTTTCTTGGAGTTGACATGTCAAAGACGACTTTGGGCCTGATCGTGGCACACCGCGACGTTTTTCCGGCCGAATTGGCCAAGCGTGGTCGAGAGGCAATCCTCTCCAAGCTGAAGGAGGCGAACATCGACGTCGTGGTCGTGTCGGAAAATGAGACCCGGGACGGCGTGGTCGCCGGCTGGCACGACGCCGAGGCGTGTGCCAAGGTTTTTCGCGAGCACAGCGCGAAGATCGACGGCATTTTGGTGACGCTGCCCAACTTCGGCGACGAGCGGGCGGTGGCCGACGCGATCAAACTCTCCGGCCTCTCCGTGCCGGTCTACGTTCATGCGTACGCCGACAAAGTCAACGAGTTCTCGATCCAGCACCGCAGGGACAGTTTCTGCGGCAAGCTGTCGGTGTGCAACAATCTCACGCAATACGCGATTCCCTACTCGATCGGCAAGGACCACGTGCTCTCGCCCGATTCGCCGCGATTCAAGGACGAGCTTGCTTGGTTCGCCGGCGTGTGCCGGGTGGTGCGCGGCTTGCGGGGGCGCGGATCGGCTGCCTCGGCGAGCGGACCGTGCCCTTCAAGACCGTCCGCTTCAGCGAGAAACTGCTGGAACAGAGCGGAATCAGCGTCGAAGTGAAGAGCATGGTCGATACGGTCGTCGAGGTCAACGCCCTGGGCGATTCCGACGAAAAGGTCAAAGCCAAACTCGACAAACTCGGCAAATACCTGCCCGCCAACAAGGACGTTCCGCCGCAGGCGATGCTGACCACCGCAAAGCTCGGAGTGGTGCTCGACAAATGGGTTGAGGAGGAGCAGATCAACGCCTACGCGATCCAGTGCTGGTCGGCGATGCAGAACGCGCTGAAGATTTTCCCCTGCTCGATCATGAGCATGATGAGCAACGAGTTCATGCCCGCGGCGTGCGAGGTGGACGTGATGGGGGCAACGGCGATGTACGCCATGCAGCTTGCCGGCGGGGGCCCGTCAGCATTGTTCGATTGGAACAACAACTATGGCGACGATCCCGACAAGCTCGTGGTTTTCCATTGCAGTAACACGGCGACCTCGTTCATGAAATCGGTCCGCACCGGGCCGAACGCGATGGCGGTCAAGGGAAATCCGTACACTTCGTGCTTCTGCACGTTGCACGGCCCGATGAAGCCCGGCCCGATCGGCTTCGCCCGCATCTCGACCGACGACGTTCACGGCCGTATCGTCGGTTACATCGGCGAAGGGGAGGTGACCGACGACCCGCTCGACACTTTCGGCGTCACCGGCGTGATCAAGATTCCGAACCTGCCGAAGCTGATGTATTTCCTCACCGCCAACGGCTTCGAGCACCACGTCGCCATGAACAACACGCCGCGGACGGCGGTGCTGCACGAGGCGATGACGAAGTATTTCGGCTGGAAAATCTACCGCCATAACGGCGACAACTGCGCGTTGTCGAATCCCTGGTAAGCGACCAGCGCGGTTTATCTGGAGAACAGTATGAATCACGTCGAGCGATTCCGGGCGGTGATGAACTTCCAGCCCGTCGATCGGCTGCCGCGCTGGGAATGGGCCATGTGGTGGGACAAGACCATCGAACGATGGAAGCGGGAGGGGCTGCCCGGCCGGCTGGAGACGGTTTTCGACATCGCCGACTACTTCGGGCTCGATCCGTACCAGCAGTTCTGGTTCTCGACCACCGACCCGACGATCGAGGCGGTGCAGCACCACGTCGAGGGGATCGTCGCGAACATGGACGACTACCTGCGGCTGCGGCCGAAGTTCTTTCCCGACCACGGGCCGGCGATCGAGTCGATGCGCCCCTGGGCGGCGCGGCAAGACCGCGGTGAGGCCGTCGTCTGGATCACGCTGGAGGGCTGCTTCTGGTTTCCCCGCACGTTGATGGGCTTCACCAAGGTCAGCCTGGCGTTTTACGACCAGCCCGAGTTGATCCATCGCATCAATCAAGACCTGACCGATTTTAACCTGAGCATTCTCGACCGCATGGCGAAGGTCTGCCGGCCCACCTTCGCCACCATCGCCGAGGACATGTCGTACAACAATGGGCCGATGATCTCCGAGCGGCACTTCGACGAGTACATCGCCCCGTATTACCGACAGATGGTGCCTCGGCTCCAGGAGTTGGGGGCGTCGATTATCGTCGACACCGATGGCGACGTGACGAAGCTCGTGCCGTGGCTGCTGCGGGAGGGGATTCACGGCGTTCTGCCGCTGGAACGCCAGGCGGGCGTCGACGGCATGGCGCTGCGACACCTCTATAAGAACGTCGGCATGGTCGGGCATTTCGACAAGATGGTGATGAACCGCGGCGAGGCGGCGATCCGCGCCGAGTTCGAGCGGCTGCTGCCGCTGATGCGCTCCGGCGGATTCATTCCCAGCGTCGATCACCAGACGCCGCCAGGCGTGTCGCTCGAGCAGTACCGCGTTTATCTGCGGTTGCTGGAAGAGTATACGAGCAAGGGCTGATCAGTGCTGCACAGGAACAGCAGCAAGGTGACACTGCAGCGCGAAGCAAAAAACACGGAGACACAGAGTTCACGGAGCAAAAATATCAATGGTTTATGCCTGTGCCATTTCCATCGCTGCTACGTGATGAAAAAGTGCTGCGGATGATCTGCTGCTGCAATTGCGGGGCCGCGCCGCATTCTGCCATATGTCTGCCGCTCTCCGTGTTCTCCATGCCTCCGTGGTGAACTTCCATCGGCAGAGAGGGGCGCTACTTCTGTGCCGGCGTGTCGTCCAAGAATGTGTAGTATGGCCAATAGCCGCATTGGCTCAGGGCGGAGCAGTAACAGCGGTAGTCGTGGGTTTTGCCGACGGCGGCGGTGACATCGAGGAGGGCTACCTTCTTGGGATCGTCGATGCAGCAAGGCCCGACAAAGCCGATGGCCTCGGGGCCGCCGCGTCCGTACATCCGCGGATACCACTTCAACACCCGGTCACAACAGTTGCAGGTGATGAGCGCCTCGTCGAGCAAGGAGAGGGCCAAACCATTGCTTCCGCAGGGGGCGAGGGCATCGGCGTCGGCGGCATCGGCCAGCAGCACCGCCCGAATCTGTAGCCGTTTCGCCGGGTTGTTGTCGGCGGCGGGCGGGAGGGTTCGGCAGGCCAATTCGCCGCCGGCCAGCATGTGCAGGGCGCCGGTAATGATCCGCGGCCCAAAACTGTGGCCCACAAGGCTCACTCTTCCGCCGCGCTGCACGCCGCGGAGCCACGCGGCCAGATAGTAGCTTTCCGCGTCGCAGTACGCGGCCTTCAGTTGAACGTCGGGGCGATTGTGCCGGCAGACGCGATCGGCGGGCCACGACCAGATCACAAAGCGGAACGGCTTGCCGTCGGCCTCCGCGCAGATCGTTTGGTAGACGTACCATCCTTTCTCCACCGCCTCGTTGGCGTCGGTGCGATTGCCGGGAATAAAGACGACGGTCGGCATGGCGGTCGCGTCGCCGGCGTGAAAATCCTTGGCTTCGGCCGGCGACCAATCGCAATCGGCGCCCAGCCGCCAGTAGCGGACCGCCTCGGCAGGATCATCCAACTGGCCGCAGTGGGCGGCGGCCCGCGTGCTGAGATACCAAATTTGGGGCGACGTATCGGCGGCGGCAGGGGCAGCGGCAGCCAACAGGATTGCCAGGATCGAAGCAAGACACTTGAGAACGACCTTCATGGTTCTTCTTCCCTAACCAGTACGACCGGAACAGCTATATACAGAGTGTAGCCCGAAATCGACGCGCTGGCGGCAAAAATGCAACAGGCAGGTTCCCTGAAAACCGCAATCGTTGCATTTGCACATCGTCAATTTCGTTGTAGAGTTTCCGTGGCGATAGCTTCGTTATGGAAAAAGTCCGTTTCGTTGGGAGATTCAAGGAATGAAGAAGCTACTGATTTTAACGGTGATAGGATTGATGCTCAGCGGAATGGCTGGGTGTCGATTCATGGAGTGCCTGTGGCGTGGCGGACCGCCAACCCAGCCGACCTGCCAGCCGGCCTGTCAGCCGGCGGTTGTCTGCCCGAGCCCTTGCCAGCCGACTAATCCTTGCGATCCATGCGGCGCACCTGTTGTGACAACGCCTGGTCCGACGTACGTGCCAGGCCAACGTTGATTGGGAAGAGGCCAACCATGAAGAAATTGATGACTCTCGTAGTTTTTGGGGCGCTGCTGGCGGGCATGTCAGGCTGCCACGTTGGCGAATGCTGGGAGTACGCCTGGAATTCGCGATTTCACCCGGAGCGGGTCGCGCCGCGCACGCAGCCGTGCGTCGTCGTCGATCCATGCGAGGGGGCGGTGGTTAGCGAGCCTGCCGGCTGCGGCTGCGGTTGCGGTTGCGGCGGCGCCCCGAATGTGACGCCCGGCCCGGTGATGGTGAAGTAATCGCTCAATGCGTCGCACCGCCGCCTGTGCGGCAGGAGGCGACTCGTGTCGCCGATGGACTGCGTGCGGCCAAGGATTGGCCCGCACCTCTCGGCGACCGGAGTCGTCTCCTGCGACCCGCCATACCAGTTCATCGCGCGTCGGCCGCAAGACCGGCCACGCGGCCGACCGCGATGGACGCCAGGATTCGCAACAGGATCTGTACTCCTTTCGCTCCGCGCGAGGGAAAAGACCTGTACTCCTCTCGCTCCGCGAGAGGGAAGTCGAGCCGCTGATCGCTTCACGCGGAGCGTGAAGAATACAATGGGCGGAGCGTGAAGAGTACATCCTGGTAAGGATCCTTACGAGGCAAGCTCACTCTCTCTACTCGCTTGGTTTCGCGAGAATCGCGGGCAAGCGGCGGCTTTGCCACCAGCGCTTCAGACGCAAAAGTTGCGTGCGCGGCGCCTCGGGCGAATAGTGGCTGTAGCGGAAGATGGGAATCAGCCGCGTCTGGAAATGCCGCTTGCTCTCGTAGGAGCCGACGCCCATGTCGTAGACGCGGTCGCCGCGGGCAAAGCTGTCGCGGAGCGCGTGGGCCAGGAGCACGTTTCCCGCGCCGGCCCGCGATCGATCGCCGTCGTAGCCGCGGCGCAAACCGTAGACGTAGCCGCGATAGTGATAGCCATAAATAAAAGCAACGGGGACGTTGTCGAGCAAGAGGAGATTCAGATCGACCGTGCCGGCGGCGGCCGCGGTTTCGTGCATGTCGCGGAGAAAACCGCGTACGGACTCGTGCGACAACGTGGTCCCATCGCTGGCGGTCGCCTGCCAGCTTCGCCGGGCCAACTCTTCGCAGGCGTCGTAGAGATCCCAGCAGGGTGAATTGTCGCCGGCTTGGCCGCTCGGACGATAGCGCACGTAGGAGACAGTCCCCTGTTGGGCGAGCTTTCGCTCGGCGTGATGGAATCGCCGTAGCCATGCCCCTTTGCGCCGACCAGTAGGTGTCCCAGCTTCCATCAAGATCGACGATCGCCGCGCGATTCGAGAGGGTCGGGTAGCTTTGGAACCCGGCGGCGAGCATGGCGCGGCGATTTTGATCGGGATCGGTGCCGGCGGCGCCCTGCCATCGCAATTCGAGGATGTCCCAATCGCGCGGCGTCCGGCGGATGTGTTCTAGGCCGGCGGTCAGGGTCTGTTCCGGCTCGGGCCCGATGGGTCCGTAGAACGAGCCCCATTCGTGCAGAGGAAAGGTGAGCGTGCGGACGGGGCCGACTTTCGATCTTCCGCGCTCGACCACAAGCGGCAGGATGCCCCGCGGGCGGTTGTCGGCGAAGTGGACCAGCACGCGAAGCTTCTGCCGCTGGCCGAAATGCCGCCAATAGACTTCAAGCCATTCGAGCGACTGGAAAAACGACGCCGCGGGCGTCTGTCGGAGCAGTTCTTGCCACTCCGGCCGGAATTGAGCGAGTTGGTCGATGTGGTTGATTTCCGACACGCGAGGCATAGTCAAGCCTACAACAGGAATAGGATTGTAGGCCGGTCTAAAGGAGAAGCGAGCCCCCCTACAGTGGAGTGCACCGCGGCGGGCTTTCGGAAGCCACCCCTTGACTGGCCTTGGCGATTCGCTATGGTGGCAGGCCACGGAAGTCCGTCCTTCGGTTGGTCGGGTGGTTTGTCAGGGTGTTGCGGAGGTATGGTTTTTTCCTGCGGTTTGCGGGTAAAAGAGAATTTTGGAGTTTGTTGGTTTCAACGCGTTCATTGGAGATGGTCAATGGCAGCCGTAGTAGACGCAGAAAAATGCACCGGATGTGAAACGTGTGTGGGGTCGTGTCCGCTGGAAGCAATTGCCATGAAGGACGGACTGGCCGTGGTCGATGCCGAGACGTGCGGCGATTGCGGGGCGTGCATCGATGCCTGCCCGGTCGAAGCGATCAGCCTCGATTAGTCTCGTTGCGGCCGGCAATGCGGATTGTTGATTGCAGATTGTCGATTGTTGATTGATGAGTACACGAGATCAGCAATCGACAATCTGCAATTAACAATCATGGGCAATTCATTGATTCGCGTATCGCGTCGGGCGATGGCTTGCGAGTTCGAGGTCTGTTTTCCCGCTGCAAAGTGTGAAAACGACACTGAACTTGCGCTCGAAGCCCTCGATCTGGTCGAAGCGATTGAAGGGCGGCTGTCGTACTTTCGCCCGGATAGCGAAATCAGCCGCATCAATCGGCTGGCGGGCGAAACGCCGATCGAGGTTGAGCCAGCCTTGTTCGATCTCTTGCGGCTTGCCGTGCAGTTGTCCGAGGAGACCGGCGGGGCTTACGATATCACCTCGGCGGCGCTGTGGGAGGCGTGGGGGTTTGCCCGCCGGGCCGCAGAAATCCCCTCGAAGTCGCAACTGGCCGAGGCGCAGTCGTGCGTCGGCAGCCGGTTGTTGGAACTGAATCCCGCCCAGCGGACGATCCGTTTCCGCCAAGCCGGCGTGAAGATCAACGTCGGCAGCATCGGCAAGGGGTACGCGTTGGACGTTTGTGCCGAGCATCTGCTTGCAGCGGGCATGACCGATTTCCTGTTGCACGGCGGCCAGAGCAGCGTGCTGGCCCGGGGCTCGCCGACATTGGCGGGCTGTGAAAGCCCCGTTGTGGGAGGCGACTCCTGTCGCCGATTGCAGGGCGACAATCTAAAGAGGACGGATGATCGGCGACAGGAGTCGCCTCCTACAATTGGGCCGCCAGCGGTGGCAGGCGACGATGCTCGCGCTCCGCAGCGGTGGGAAGTGGGGCTGGCCGATCCGCGCCAGCCGGGTTCTCGGCTTGCTGTGGTTCGGCTTTGCGACCGGTCCCTGGGAACATCGGGGGGGCAATTCCAGTCGTTTCGCCACCGGGGACGCCGTTACGGCCATATTCTCGATCCGCGATCGGGCTGGCCGGCCGAAGGCGTGTTGTCGGTGACGGTTGTAGCCCCCACGGCGGCTTTGGCCGATGCTTTGTCGACCGCCTTCTACGTCCTCGGCCCACAGGCGTCGTTCGACTACTGCCGAGCCCGGCCGGAGATCGGGATGATGATGTTGTGTGCCGGCGGCCACGGGAGAACGGCCGAAATTCACAGCATGGGGCTCGATTGTGAGCAGTTGGCGTTATAATCGATAGGTCTCCCCGCCGTAGTGATGGGCTTTTGACGGCGGCCGCAAAACGGTAGAATGATCCTGTTGCAGCGCGCCCCCCATTTCGTGGCAAGAACCGCAAAATGAACGACTTCTTCCTGGCGCACACCTACATAGCCATCACTGTGCTGTTGATCCTGACGGGAGCGGGTTTGCCGCTGCCCGAAGAGGTTTTCATCGTCGCCGCGGGTGTGCTCTCGGCCCCCCCCAATGCCACGCTCGACCCGTTTGTGGCGTTCGGCTGTTGCCTGTTTGGCGCCCTGGTCGGCGATTGCGTCATGTATTGGATCGGCTACCACTTTGGCCGCGGGGTGCTGCGCGAACGCCGCTGGTTCTCGCGGTGGGTTACGCCGGAACGTGAGGAACATATCGAGGAGATGTTCCATCTGCACGGGCTGAAGGTCTTCTTTGTCGCGAGATTCCTGGTCGGGTTGCGCACGCCCGTCTATCTCACCGCCGGCATATTGCGGCTTTCGTTCAAGAAGTTCGTGCTGATCGACCTGATCTGCGCGACGACTGTGGTCGGCTCGTTTTTCGGCTTGGCCTATTACTTCGGCGAGAATATCTCCAAATGGATCCGGCGAGGCGAGTGGGGGCTAACGGTCAGCGTGGTGATCGCTGTGGCCTGCGTCGCTTTCTTTCTCTGGCGGCGGTATCGTCGGAAGGGCCTGACCTCACCGCCCAAGAAACGTCTGGAAGACGTCCTGCTTCCTCCCGCTAAAAAGGAGCCGCCCACCAGTGAGAGGGAAGCGAAGGAACCGCTTGCCAGCAAGGGGAAAGAGGATGGAAAGCAGCCGCCTTCGGACAATGGGGATGGAAAAAAATCGGATGCTTGCCAACGGAAGGGAGAGGAGTTGCATTCGGGTGAGAGTGAAAAGAGGGCGGTGTAAATCATGGCTCCAATCCGCAGCAGCCTGCTGGTAGCGTCTCTAATCGGGCTGGCATCGGTCGCGGCAGCCCAGCCGCCGGACGAGGTTCCGCTCTTGCGGCAGTACACGCAGTCCAATCCCCCTCTGCTGCGATTTAGAATCGTTGAAGGGCGGCTCACGCTCGCCGCCCGCAACTTTTCCCCTTTCCAGACGCCGCACTCTTACGGCCTGGGGCGAAGGGAAACAATAAGCCTGGGAAGCGAAAACGGCCATCCCACGCTGCGATACGAACGAACGACGCCAACCGAGCAACTCACGATCAACGTGACCGGTGCGAGCGGCAAGATGAGCATCAGCCGCCTGCCGCGCGGCAAATCGGCGTTCGCGGCCGTCGAGTTTCAACAATCGCCCGACGAGAAGGCGACTTTGACGCTGGGCGCCGGCGAACATCGGCGGGTGTTTCAGGCGGCGAATCTCTGGCAGTTGGCGATTGTGCAGCCGAAGGAATGCCGGGAGAACTTGTTTCCCCTGCTCGATCTGCTGCGGCCCGACTGGAAGATAGCAACGATGGTCGGCCGCGCGGAAACGAGTCTTTTGGCCGATGCCCGCGAGGACGCGACGGCCGATCGGGCGCATTGGGCCACGCTGGTCGCGCAACTGGGAGACGAACAATTCAGCAAGCGCGAGGCGGCGGATCGGGCTCTACGGGCAGGCGCGGCCTCCGCCCTGAACTACCTCCGCCAGCTCGATTTCAACCGATTGGACGCCGAACAGCAGTTCCGCGTCACCCGGATCATTCGCAAGTTGGCCGGTCGCAGCGAAGACGATTCGGCCGACGCGGCGGCGACATCGCTGCTGCGCAATGCCGAGGTCTGGCTGGCGCTGCTGGGTCGGCCGGAAAAGGCCACGCGCGAGACCGCCGCCCGCCAGCTTGCGGCATTGCTCGACAAGCCGATCGACATTGACCCGGCCGCCGAGCCGAGCACTCAGGAAGCCAAACGGGAACGGCTCCGCACGGCGATCGAAAAGAAGTGACTCTACGACGCCTTGGCGGTCTGAATTTGCTCTAGCGACCGGCCGAGCTTCTTCCGCGCGGGGCGATCTTGTGATCCGGCGTCCGCGAGTGCAGGTTGGCCGTTCCGCAGCGCCTGGAGCAGGCGTTGGCCCATATCGTCCCCCTCGACGGGCGTGCCGATGTCGCCGACCGCGTCGGAAAGCCCCAGCAGCACCGCGTGCCGCACGCCGTCGCGAACCCAAGTAAAGAAGTTCATAATCGTGGCCTCCTGCGTAGATTACTAAGCCGTGCATTTCAGTGGCGTTGCATGAGCGTAACCGACATGCCGCCGGCGTGCAAACATCGTTTCGGGGGGTGAGATTGCCACGGGGGGCTGGGCTCTGTTTCCAATGATGTTTGGGAGCCTGCGGTGGCTGTCAGCGGTCAGCGATCAGCTTTCAGCCAGCGTATCGCGAGCATAACCGCCGTCTGTCTATCGGGTTGCGACGAGACACGGGAGCGATGCCAGTGATCGTCCGGCTGACTGCTGAAAGCTGACCGCTGGCGGCTGATAGCTGATAGCTGAAAGCCGATTGCTGACCACTTTTTAACAAGAATCTAGACTCAAAAACGCGCTCTTAGCGAGGGGCAAGCTGCCGGTGCCATGTCAACCGCCGCCCCCTTGAACGTTCCATCCACCATGTTACCTTGAGTGGTTCTGTAGAATTTGAAGTAGGGCCTGCACCGGAATCCGAGAGGAGTGCTCTTGAAACACGGCGATTCCTCATCCGCGGCCGTGGCCCGCTATGTAGTGGGTTTTGACCTCGGCACGACCAACTCGGCGGTTGCTTACGTCGATTCGGCGGAAGAGCCTTGGCGGATCAAGACGTTTGCCGTTCCGCAGGTGGTCGCACCGGGACAGATCGAGGCGCGGGAAACGCTCCCTTCGTTCCATTATCAAGCGGCGGCGAGCGAGTTGGCGGCCGGGGCGCTGCGGTGCCCGTGGCAGAAGGCCGAGCCGAACTACGCCGTCGGTTTTTTCGCCCGCGACCAGGGGGCGCTGGCGCCGGGGCGGCTGATCAACTCGGCGAAGTCGTGGCTGTGTCACACGGGCGTGGACCGGACGGCGCCGCTGCTGCCCTGGCAGGGAGCGGCGGATGTCGATCGGCTTTCGCCGGTCGAGGTCAGTTCGCGGTATCTGGTCCATGTGCGGGACGCTTGGAACGCCCGCTTTCCGCGGCATCCGCTGGCCGAGCAGGATTTCGTGCTGACGTTGCCAGCCTCGTTCGATGAAGTGGCCCGCGAGCTGACGGTGCGTGCGGCGGCCCTGGCGGGATTGCCGCGGGTGGTGCTGATCGAGGAGCCGCAGGCCGCCTTCTACGCCTGGATCTACGCCCACACGGACGATTGGGACCGATTGGTCGAGCCGGGCCAAAAGATCTTGGTTTGCGACATCGGTGGCGGCACGTCCGATTTCACGCTGATTCGCGTCCGACGCGGCGAAGGGGGCAAGGTGCAATTCCACCGCGTCGCCGTCGGCGACCACCTGATTCTCGGCGGCGACAACTTCGACCTGGCGTTGGCCAAGCACATCGAGCAGAAGCTCGGCAAGTTGGAGCCGCGCCAGTGGGCGGTGTTGGTGCGGATTTGCCGCGCGGTGAAGGAGACGCTGTTGGGGCCCGAGGCCCCGGAACGCTTGACGCTCACTTTGCCCGGCTCGGGCTCGAAACTGCTCGGGGCGGGTTTGCAAGTGGAATTGACCGGCCAAGAGGTCCGCGAGGTGCTGGTCGAGGGCTTTCTGCCGCCGGTGGCGTTGGACGAAAAGCCCGTCACTCGGCGGTCCGGGTTCCAGGAGTTTGGCCTGCCGTTTGCTCCCGACGCGGCGATCACGCGATACTTGGCGGCGTTCCTCACGGCGCATCGGCACGTGGCGATGGAGGAGAGCGAGCGGCCGGCCGATCACGATCCCGCCCGGCCCGATGTCGTGTTGTTCAACGGCGGCGTGTTCGAGTCGCCGCTGCTTCGCAAGCGATTGTTGCAAGTGCTTGCAAGTTGGTTCGACGGGTCGCAACAGACGGCAAACGACGACCGTTTAGCGGCCGACGGCACGTCGGCCCCTGAAGCCGCGTTGGCCGACCTGCCGTCGGCCGCTAAACGGGCCGGGCATTGGCGGCCGATCGTCTTGGACAACGACCGGCTCGATCTCGCCGTCGCTCGCGGTGCGGCGTACTACGGCATGGTGCGGCGTGGGCAAGGGGTGCGCATCGCCGCCGGATTGGCCCGCACCTATTACATGGGGGTCGAATCGGGGCCAGCCGCCGCTGAACCGCCCTCTCCTCTCTCCCCTCTCCCCTCTCCCGTCCTCTCCGCCGTCTGTCTCCTGCCGGCAGGAATCGAACCGGGCCACGACGTGGAGTTGGCCGAGCGGCGATTCGACCTGCTGGTCTCCGAGCCGGCGGAGTTTCCGCTGTTTGTTTCCAGCACGCGACTGACCGACAAGCCCGGCGAACTAGTGCCGATCGACCGCGAGCGAATGACGCCGCTGCCGCCGATGCGAACCGTGCTGCGAACCCGCAAGGAGAAGAAAAAGGGGACAGGTCCAATTTGTGCGCAGCACCCGGAGGGCCGTTCCGGCAAATTGGACCTGTCCCCTTTTTCTTCGTCGGAAACCGTCGGGGTGACGCTGCACGCGCGGCTGACGGAGATCGGCACGCTCGATCTGTGGTGCAGCGAGATCGGCGGGCGGCGGAGTTGGCGGCTGCAATTCGACGTTCGCTCGGCCACGCAGACCGACGTTGCCGCCCACGAGTCGCAAGCCGAAAGCGAAGGGATGGTCGATGAGAACATCTGGCGCGAGTGTCATGCGTTGATCGAGCGCACGTTTGGGGAGAAAACGGGGGAGACGGACGACAAGCCCGAAGGCTTGGTCAAACGGCTGGTCGCCGCTACGGGCATGAGCCGCAACCAGTGGCCGACGTCGCTCTGCCGGCGGATGTGGGAGGCGTTGATGGAATTCGAGGCGGGCCGGCGTCGCAGTGCGGTCCATGAGACGCGGTGGCTGAACTTGCTGGGCTTCGCCTTGCGGCCGGGCTACGGGCTGGCCGTCGATGATTGGCGGGTGGCGCAGACGTGGACGACGCTGCAAGGCAAGTTCGCCCACGCCGCCGCGAACGTCCGCGTCGAGGGCTGGATCCTCTGGCGCCGCATCGCCGGCGGGCTGGCCGCCGGCCAGCAACAGGCACTCGCCGAGCCACTGTTGGGGTTGGTGCGCGGGCTGCACCGCCAATTGACCACCGGCAAGGGCCGCGGCGAATTCGGCTTCGCCGTGCATGAGACGGCTGAGATGTGGCGGCTGCTCGGTTCGCTGGAATTGCTCTCGGCGGCGGCGAAAACGGAACTGGGCGGCATATTGCTCGACGTGCTGCCGAAGCGAAAGATGCAGCCGGTCCGCCCGGCGATGGTTTGGGCCGTCGGACGATTAGGGGCGCGATCGCCGCTGTATGGCCCATTGAATACGGTTGTGCCGGCGGCCGCGGCGGGAGACTGGCTGACAAAGTTGATTCGTGATCGAGGCAACGAGTCGGCGGAATGCCAACTGGCGGTGATGCAGCTTACGCGGCGAACGGACGACCGATATCGCGACCTGGCGGAGAAGCTCCGCCGCGAGGCTGTCGATTGGTTGTCGTTGGCGAACGCTCCCGCCCATTTCGTCGAGTTGGTCCGCACCGGCGGCGCGCTCGATAGCGACGAGCAGGGGCTCGTCTTCGGCGAATCACTGCCGAAAGGGCTGCGGCTCAGTTCTTAGTCCCGTCTAGGCGGAAAGCGGAAAAGAGAGGGCCGGCTTAATTCGGGACGAAGGGTCGGAATCTGCCACCTGTCTGCCTTCCCCCTGTTGACAACACGCCGACCCGCGGACATCATGCTGATCGTGAGAACGGGTCAAGAGGTAGGTCGGGCGGCGACGCACATGAAACTGGGCGCACGGCACATCATCGCATTCCTGTTTATGGGCATTTTCAGCTTCTTCGGCTGCTTCAAACAGAGTTCACAGCGTGCGCCCCCGGTTCAGCCATCTGAGGCGTCTCACCCGGCGGTCCTCAAGCCCATCGACCTTGCGCATTGGCGAGAGACGGTGTGCTTGACCGGAAGAGCTGCAACATTGGACGACATGAAAGCAGGGACCGCCGTGTTTGCCGCGCCTGGTAGTGGCAGTCGGCCGATTGACCTCAAACTACCGAGATGCGCCATCTACACTGACCAGCAGACTGGCAAGAAGACGCCAGTGATTGTCGTGCAAGCGGAGGATGTGGGAGGCAAAAAGACAATCGGCTATCGTCTCTTGAATGGGGCCGACGGGGTCTGCCTGCTTTTCGAACTGGAGTTGTTGGACGGGCCAGACGACCGATTCAAATGACAAATCAGTACGCTGTCTTAGACTGCGCTGGGCCAGTACCTGCGTAGCTTCTGCGTTGCAGAGGGGCGGCAATCCGAAAACGCAGAATATGTCGCATTGGGACGTGGCGATTATCGGGGCGGGACCGGCGGGGTTGATGGCGGCGGCGCGGGCGGCAGAACGCGGGCGAAAGACGATTCTGCTGGACAAGAATCGCGAGCCGGGCGTGAAAATCCTCATCTCCGGCGGCGGACGCTGCAATCTGACGCACGCAACCGATGCACGGGGAATCGTCGCGGCGTTTGGCCGCAACGGCCGGTTCCTGCATTCCGCCCTGGCCGCCCTTGGACCGCAACAAGTTGTCGATCTCTTCGAGGCGGAGGGCGTGCCGATCAAAATCGAGCCGGACGGAAAGATGTTTCCGGCAAGCGATCGGGCGGCGGACGTTCGCGATGCGTTGCTCCGCCGCGCCGAACGGGCCGGCTGTACGTTGGCGATGGAGGAGCCGCTGGTGGAACTGATTTCGATCGATAGGGCAGACATTCCTGTCTGCCATCAAGCCAGCAGCCAGCACGGCAGACAGGAATGTCTGCCCCACCGCCAACTTCATTCTATCGGCTTTCAACTGCAAACGACCAAGCGGTCGATCGAGGCGGAGAAGGTCGTGCTGGCCAGCGGAGGAAAATCGTATCCGGACTGCGGGACGACCGGCGACGGGTACCGCTGGGCGGCCGCACTCGGGCATCACATCGTTCCACCGCACGCGGGACTGGCACCGATTACGAGTCATGCCGGCTGGGTGTTGGATTTGCAGGGGATTACGCTGGCAGATGTTGCGGTGGAGGTAATAGAGGTAACTGAGGAGGCAGACAAGAATGTCTGCCCCACCGGAAAACCGTTGGCAATCTGGCGTGGGCCGCTGCTGTTTGCGCACTTCGGCGTGTCGGGGCCGGTGGTGTTGAATATCAGTCACGCGGTGAGCGGCTACCCTCGGCCGGCGTCGCTGCGGCTGCGGTGCGATCTGCTTCCGACGTTGACGGAACGGGAATTGGACGATCTCCTCGCCGGTGAACAGGCCGCGGCGGGCAAACGACACGCCGCTTCGTTGCTCGACCCTTGGCTGCCGCATCGCGTCGGCGAAACCGTGGTAATGCTAAGCGGAACGCCGCCGGACCGGCCGTTGGGAGAGTTGTCGAAGGCCCAGCGGCGGCGAGTTGTGCAGACCGTCAAGCGGCTCGACATTCCGGTGGCCGGCACGATGGGTTTTCACAAGGCCGAAGTCACGGCGGGCGGGGTCTCGCTGGATGAGGTCGATTCGCGAACGATGCAGAGCAAGATCGTGCGGAACCTCTACTTTGCCGGCGAGTTGCTCGACTTGAATGGCCCCGAGGGGGGCTACAACATCCAAGCCGCCTTCAGCACCGGGTGGCTGGCGGGGGAGAACGTGTAGAGGATGAGTGATGAGGGATGAAGGATCAGGGATGAGTAACGCCCGCGGACTGCGGTCCGCGAGGGTCGCGTTCTTGCGGCATCCTGCATCGTCTTCTCCCCATCAGATAAGCTGTCACGCCGCCGATTAGGAGGCAAAAACCGAGCGCGGAAACGCAAATGCCGATCGATGTCGCCATGAGCGAATATGAAATCCCGGCGGCTACCTGGCTCGCATTTACGCTGTCAGGAGAATTTGCAATGGTGTTGAAAGACCAAACCATGCCGAGAACTGTACCGCCAACCCCGGCTACGACGCCGCCGACAAAAAGGACTCCCCCGGTGACCGCGACTTTGGCCGAATTCTTCATGGTTCGAATCCTTGTGGCGCATTTTATCGGGCGGCGACGTGCCGGTAAACCACGGCGAATAAGTTCGCCGGTTAAACGTCGCGGAAACAGGGCAAAATAGTGAAAAGACGCCGATTTCGTGCTTTGTCGGTTTTCAGGCGGTCCTGGTAAAACCTTGGTAATTGGAGGTGACAGTGCTTGCCGGCGGCGTTACAATGCCGCCGAGTTGGAGCCCATTGGGGAATGGGTGGCGGCGTTTCCGCAATTTCAACTGAGCAAGAACAGGCCACGGCTTTGGCTTTGCCCATCGAGATTCAGCGGCCGAAAGAGCCGGCGGCGGGCCGGCACGGGCGAGGTGCGCCTGTTGGCAAAGGGGGAGCGGCCCCTGCGGCGGGCATTGATGCCCTGTCGCGGATCGATCCCGGCCGGCGGGCGATTCCCGAGATCGCGCGGTTTCCGCAGCGGCTGTCGCAGGCCGAATTCTTGGCCGCGGCCTACCCGCTAATGCTCTTGGCACGCCGCACCGAAGAGCGGCTGCTGGAGTTGTTCCAAAAGGGCTACGTGAAGGGGACGGTGACGATGGGCGACGGCAACGAGGCGACGGCGGCGGGTTTTGCCGTGCCGCTGCGGCCCGGACGCGATGTCGTCTCGCTTCTGCACCGCGATTTCACCGCTCACCTGCTGCTGGGCGCCACCCCCTTTCAGTTATTTTGCCAGTACTTGGGCAACGCCGAGAGTCCCACGCACGGCCGCGAGGGGAACTGCCACCACGGCGACGCCGCCCGGCGACGTTTCCCCATGATCAGCCACCTGGGCAAGATGTTGAGCCCGGTAGTCGGCGGCACCTGGGCGGCGCGGCGGCAAGGCGAGGACGTCTTCGGCCTGGCCGTGGTCGGCGACGGCGGCAGCAGCACCGGCGAGTTCCACGAGTCGTTGAACCTCGCCTCGGTCCGCAAGGTTCCGGTCCTGTTCCTCGTCGAGAACAATCACTATTCGTTCTCCACGCCCACGAGTTTCCAGTATCACTGCCGGCATCTGGCAGATCGGGCGCATGGCTACGGCATCAAGGGTCTGACGATCAACGGTCTCGATCCGTGGGAAGTCTATTCGTCGGTTTGCGACGCCCTGGAGATGATGCAGGCGACGTCGCTGCCGGCGTTGATCGAGTGCATGACGTTGCGGCTGCACGGCCACGCCGCTTACGACAAGGGGGACTACGTGCCGGCCGAGACGATGCGGCAGTGGCGGGCACTCGACCCGGTGCCGGCCACGCGGCAAAAGATGATGGAGACCTGCGGCCTGTCGGAGGCGGCGGTCGCGGCGATCGAGCAGGCGGTCGACGACGAGGTGCGTTCGGCATTGGCACAGGCGATGGCGGTCGGGCGTTCCGACCCGCTGAGCAACCGCATGGCCGTTTTTGCCGAGGCGGCGGCGCCGGTCGTTAAGCCGTACCGCACGCCGAGCGTGAAGAACGGCGAGGCGGTCGGCCGGGCGTTGGACTACCTGCTGGAAAACAACCCGGCGGCGTTCGTGCTCGGGCTCGACGTGGGGACGTACGGCTCGGCGTTCAAGACTTGCAAGGGATTGATCGAGCGCCACGGCCCTGGGCGGGTGCTCGACATGCCGCTGTGCGAATCGGCGATCACCGGTTTTGCGTTGGGGGCATCGCAAACCGGGGGACAGCCGATCATCGAGTTCCAGTTCGCCGATTTCTCGACGGAAGCCGTCTCGCAGTTGGGGCTAAACGCGAGCACGTGGTATTTTCGCGCGGGACAGCCGGCGGCGATGCTGGTGCGGCTCCCCTGCGGCGGCGGATTGACGATGGGGGCATTTCACTCGGGCGAATTCGAAGGGCTCTGGTTGCGGTTCCCCGGCCTGAAGTTGCTGTATCCCGCCACGGCCCAGGAGACGTTCGAGGCGCTGGTCGCCGGGTTTTACGATCCCAACCCCTGCCTGGTATTCGAACATAAGTTGCTCTACTGGAGCAAGGCCGGCGAGATCGATTTCGACGGCAACGTGGAGGCGATCTGGCGGCCGAGACGTTACACCGAAGGGACGGACCTTACGCTGGTTGCGTTTGGAGCGATGGTCCACGAGGCGTTGGCGGCGGCGGCGCGCAGCCCGCGCTCGATCGAGGTGTGGAACCCGTTTGTTTTGCAGCCGATGGATCTCGGCCCGATCTTGGAGTCAGTCTGCAAGACGGGGCGACTGTTGGTGGTGCAGGAATGCGGCTCGGTGCAGGGCCTGGGCGACCGGGTGATTTCGCGGGTGTGCCGCGAGGCACTCGCCGCGTTGAAATGCCCGCCGAAATTGGTGGCGGCGCCCGATTTGCCCGTTCCTTTCGCCCCGGAATTGGAGTCGTATCTCCGGCCGAGCAGCCAGCGGATCGAGGCGGCGGCCGATCAGATGATTCGGGAGGCTTGATGGACACCGCGTTGTTCAAAATGCCGTTGTACTTGCCGGCCCAGGGCGCCACGGAGGTCGAGGCCACGATCATCGAGTGGCGGGTTGCCGAGGGCGACCACTTCTCGAAGGGCCAATCGCTCGTGCAGATCGATAGCGCGAAATCGGTGTTCGATTTCGAGGCCCCCTGCGACGGGCTGGTGATCCGCCGCTTTCACCTCGAGGGCGAGACGCTGCCGATGACCGAACCGATCATGGAGATCGAGACCGACGACCCGGCGATGCGCGACTGGATTCCGCCGGCGGCGGCCGCCGAGCGTCCCGCGGCGACGGTCGAGCCCGAGACGGGTGGTCCGACGATGAACCGCTGGGGCCAGCCGATCGTCTTCCTCAGTTTCGGTGCCTACCTGCCCGAGCGCGTGGTGACCAACGAAGAACTGGTCGAGAGCTTTCCCGAAATCACTTCCGAGTACATCTATCAAGTTACCGGCATTCGCCAGCGCCGCTGGGCCGCGGCGGACGAGAAGCCCTCGGGCATGGCCTATCAGGCGGCGCTGGAGGCAATTCGCAAGTCGGGCATTGCCGCGAAGGAGATCGACGCGGTGATCGTCGCCACGACCACGCCCGACGTGGCCATGCCCTCGACCGCGGCGATTTTGCAGGACCGCTTGAACTTGCAGACGATTCCCGCGTTCGATCTGAATGCGGCCTGCTCCGGTTGGCTCTACGCGGTGTCGATGGCGCAGGGGATGATCCTTTCGGGCACGGCGCACAACGTGCTGACGGTCGGCGTCGACATGCAGTCGCAACTGTTGGACAAATCGGACCGCAGCGCTTACTTTCTGTTCGGCGACGGAGCCGGGGCAGCCATCGTCTCGTCGGGGGCGGGGCATCGCATCCACCAGGTGGTGCTCGGCTCGGACACACGCGGGCTGCACATGGCCCGCCGCGAGGAGCCGGGCTACGTCGTCCGCAACGGGCAGTGCAACATCGACCCCTGGATTCGCATCGACGGGCACGCCCTGTTCCGTTTCGCCACCGAGAGTTTCACCACCGTCATCCGCCAGGCATTGGCCAAGAGCGGCTGGACGGCGGAAGAGACTCGCTGGATCGTGCCGCACCAGGCCAACGGCCGCATCCTCAAGGCCGCCGCCAAACGCAGCGGCGTCGGTTTCGAGCGGTTTTTCTTGAACGTCGAGCACGTGGGAAATACCTCCAGCGCCAGCATCCCCTTGGCCCTCGTCGAGATCGAAAAGAGTCTCCAGCCCCGCGATAAACTCGTGCTCTGCTCGGTCGGGGCCGGCATGACCACCGCGGCGATCTCGGTCGAGTGGTGAGTGGGCGGGAGAGCACCGCCGTACCGCATTTTTCACCAAGGTGGGGCAGACATTCCTGTCTGCCGCAAGACAGGGCGGCACATCTGGCAGACAGGAATGTCTGCCCCACCGGACACAGTGTCGCCCGTTTTCCCGTGTGGGTAGAAATGCCGGCTAAGCTGATCGCTTCGGTATCGTTCTTTCTCAAGGACGCCCCCACGCAGAGCCAGATACTCCCGTCCAATGGGCCACCTTGCGGAGAAATTTGGTAAACTCCGCGTCCCGTGTACGTTTATAGTTGAGATATCGGGGCGCGATGCCCGGCGTGCGTGGAACAAAGGCGAGGCCCAGTCTTGAGGCGGGTTATCAGTGCTGACAGAGCGGGGCCAAGATCGCGATTCGACGAAGGATCCGCTTCAGTACGAGCGGTTCGTGCAGTTGTATGCGCGGGTGCGGGAAAACCTATTTGCCTACATTTTCACGCTGCTGCCGCATTGGTCGGACGCCGAAGACGTGTTTCAGCAGACCAGCCTGGTGCTGTGGCGGAAGTTCGGCGAGTTTCAGCCGGAGACCAACTTCCTTGGCTGGGCGTGCCGCGTGGCGTTTTTCGAGGTCCGCAATTTCCAGCGGGTGGCGGGACGCGATCGCTTGCGGTTCAGCGATGCCGTGCTCGCGGAACTGGCCCAACAGCGAGTGGTCAGCCCGGAAGACGCAAACCTGAAGCGGGAGTTTCTGTTGGATTGCATCGCCAAGCTGACCGACGATCAGCGGGTGTTGCTCCTTCGCACCTACGACGATGAAAAGACGATTCGGCAGTTGGCCGACGAGTTCGACCGCGCCCCACAGACCCTCTATAACCGCTTGAACCGCATTCGCCGCACGCTGTTCGAGTGCGTGGAAGCCGCCATGCAGCGGCAAGAGATGAAGCAGCAGACATGACGACAGACCAAGAAGAACTGTTCGGATTGTTGGAGGCGCTGTGCGACGGCGTGATCACGCCGGCCGAGCACGGGCGGCTGCAAGAGCGGCTCGGCGGCGACGCGGCGGCGCGGCAGTTCTACTTCGACTATCTCGACCTGCGGCTGCACCTGCGCCAATGGCAGCAGACCTGCGCGGGCGAGCATTCGTTAGGCGTCGAGGCGGCGGATGCGATCGCGCCCGGCCCGATCGTGATGCAAGGCCCGCCGTTGCACGCTCCGGTCTCCGCGATTTACTCTCCCATGGGGAGCTTCGCGTTCTCCTACCTGGTAGCGGCGCTGATCGTGGGGCTGGGGCTGATGATCGGCTGGGTGTATCACGTGCCCAATCCTCGCGTCGATCACGGCGAGACGGCCAAGATCGGCCCGCCGGCTGCGCCCAAAGAGCTTTCATCGCCGCCTGAAATGGTCATTGTCGGCCGCGTGACCGGCATGATCGATTGTCAATGGGCCGATGCAAAATACGTAACCGCGCCCTCCTCGCTCGTCTGCTTGGACAGCAAGTACGACTTGGCCTCGGGCCTGCTGAAGATCACCTACAATACCGGTGCACGAGTCATTCTGCAGGGGCCGTGTACGTATGAAGTCGAATCGCGGTCGGGCGGGCTACTCTCGCTCGGCCGGCTGACGGCACGGATCGAGAAAAGGGGAGAGGGGAGAGAGGGGAAGGGCGAGAAAGTCGTTGTGAATCAGCGATCAGGAATCGGCAGTCAGCAATCAGCTATCAGCAATCTCCCTCTCCCCTCTCCCCTTTTCACCATCCGTACGCCGACGGCGAAGATCACCGATCTTGGCACGGAATTCGGCGTCGAAGTGGAGAAGTCGGGCATCAGCCGGGCGCACGTCTTCGAGGGGACGGTCGAAATGCGGGCGATCGGCGGCGGGGCGAAGGCGATTTCGTTGCGGGCGAACGAGTCGGCGCGGGCCGGTTTCGGCCGCGACGGCTCGGTGACGTTGGTCCGGCAGCAGGGCCGCAGTAGCACGCTGCTGCGCGAGATGCCCAAGTCGGTTCCAATCGCGTTGTTCAACACGGGCGTCGGGCTGAAGGAGGGAGATGCCGATCCGCATTGGCAACTCATTTCCCGCAGCGACGACGCCACGTTCAAGCCGCGTCCCGCCCGGGTGCGAGTGGCGGGCAACGCCGCTTTGGAGAACGATCCGGCCCGGTCGCAATGGATATCGTTGGTCGGCGGCGATGTCGGCTTGCCCGAGGACGTGACTTACGTTTTCCGCACCACCTTCGATCTGAGCGGCATGTTGCCCTCGACGGCGGTGTTGCGAGGGAAGTGCATAGCCGACGACCGCGTTACGGCGATTCGTCTCAACGGCCGGCGGCTGACGGTGCCGCTACAACCGGACGGCGAGCCCTTCATTTACTGGACCGAGTTCCACGCCAAGAGCGGGTTTGTGAAAGGGATCAACGTGCTCGAAGTGGACGTGCTGAACGCCGGCCCGTTCACGCCGCCGAGCCAGCGGCGACACATGAAGAGCCGAATGAGTTGCCGCGTGGAATTGGAAGGCGAGGTCTGCCGCGATCCCGGATCGGGCGGCGGCGAGCCCTTCGGCAAGCCGCCGCGGCCAGCAGCGAAGTCCAGCGAAGCGAAAGCGAAGAACAATTCATGAGCTTTTGGCGTTGTGATCGAGTAAACTGACCAATTGTCGTAGAAGGGATTTGCGAACCCGTCTTACGTTGGAGTGCGGAGAAGGCATGAAACGTGCATCGAGGGAGTCCGGTTTCACGTTGGTTGAATTGCTGGTGGTGATTACGATCATCGGCATATTGATCGCGCTGTTGTTGCCGGCGGTGCAGGCGGTGCGCGAGGCCGCGCGGCGCGTACAGTGCAGCAACCACATCAAACAACTCGCCCTAGGCGCGTTAAATCACGAATCGGCCAACGGCTATCTGCCGAGTGAGGGCTGGGGCGTCGATTGGGTCGGCGATCCCGACCGGGGCTTCGGTCGCCGCCAACCAGGTGGATGGGTCTTCAACGTGCTGCCGTACATTGAGTTGACGGCTCTGCACGATGCGGGCGCGGGACAGACTGATCTCGCGGCACGGGCCGCCGTGATCGTTCAACGGTTGACCACGCCGCTGGCGGTCCTCAATTGTCCGAGCCGTCGGGACCTCCTCCTTTACCCATCGACCCACAACATGGCCTTCTATTATTCGGCCGGTGGGCAAACCTCCTTGCAGAGCCTTCCCGTCCTCGTCGGAAAAACCGACTACGCCTGCAACGCGGGAACGACCGGCGATGGCACCGCTATGCCCGGTGGCCCGGGCTCCTTGGCGGCAGGCGATGCGATGCCCGCCACCGGCAGCAATAGCTGGGCGCAACAGTACCACGCAAACGACACGGGCGTCACGTACCCCCACAGCGCTACGCGACTGGCCGACATCACCGACGGCGCCAGCAACACGTACCTGCTCGGCGAGAAGTACTGCGACCCGTACCACTATTATGACGGACAGTCGAATTGGGACGACCAGGTCTGGGACACCGCCGCCGACTGGGATACGATGCGGTTTACCGGAAGCACCACCCCGCCCGGCGATCCGAACTTCCTCCTAAACAACCAGGACTTTTTCCCTTCGCAAGACACCCCCGGACTTGGCCAAGGGCTCGCTTTCGGCAGCGCCCACGCTAACGGCTTCTACATGGCTTTCTGCGACGGATCGGTCCAGTTCATGAACTACTCCATCGATCCGGCGGCCCACTGGTGCCTCGGCAACCGCGCCGACGGGCAGACGATCGACGCAAAGAAACTGTAGAGCAAATTCGAGGATCCTGTCGGTTTTCTTCGTTATCCTTTCACGACTCGGAACAAGGGCATGACACGCGCGAAAAGAGAACACGGTTTTACGTTGGTTGAACTGTTGGTGGTGATCACGATCATTGGCATATTGATCGCGCTGTTGTTGCCGGCGGTGCAGGCGGCCCGCGAGGCGGCGCGGCGAGCACAATGCAGCAACAATCTGAAACAGTTGGCCTTAGCGGCTCTGGGCCACGAGCAAGCCAATGGCTTCTTCCCCAGCGGCGGCTGGGGGCCGTGCTGGGCAGGCGTCCCGGAGAGCGGCTTCGGCCGGCCTCAGCCCGGCGGCTGGATCTACAGCCTCCTTCCCTATATGGAGCAGCAGCCGCTGCACGATCTCGGTCTTGGTGCCCCAGACAAGCCTACCCTGGACAGTTGCGTCTTGCAGGCCGTGGGAACGCCTATATCCGCCCTGATGTGCCCGGCCCGGCGCAGCCCGATACTGTATCCGCACCAACCCCCCGGCTATCAGCAATATCACCATCGGCTCGGCGACGTAACTTGGCCAGCTCTTGCCGGAAAGACCGACTACGCCGCCAACGGCGGCACCACTCCTGACAACAGCGGCAGCAGTGACCAATTCAACGGACCGACGAATTACGCCGCTGGCAACGCGATACCAGCCTCGCAGTGGGCGGCAAATGCCACTCATACCGTCGACACTGGCGTAGTCTGCACGCACAGCGCGATCAGAATGGCCGATATCACCGACGGCGCCAGCAACACTTACCTCGTCGGCGAAAAGTACCTCGACCCCGACCATTATGCCGACAGCAACGTGCCGTGGGACGACCAGAGCTGGGACATCGGCGAGGACTGGGACACCATCCGGTGGACCGGATCCACTTCGAGCCCACCTGGCAGTTCCGGTTTTGCCACAGAGGAGGCGTGGTTTGTCCCGACTCAGGACACGCCCGGCGACCAAGCCGCCGGGATGTCGTTCGGCAGCGCGCACGCGAACGGTTTTAACATGGGATTCTGTGACGGCTCCGTCCAGTTCATGAGCTACAGCCTCAACCTGGGAACCCACTGGTATCTCGGCAATCGCTCGGACAACCAGCCGATCGACGCCAAAAACTTGTAGGGTTCCCTTGCCGCCGCGCTTTGTGTTATAGCACGATCTGCTGCGCGACATCGGGCAGTACGTACCTTGAGCGCCACGCCCGCGCTCGTCGTGGGCGTGTTCTCGCGGCGGTGCCCGGCGCTTTGCGCCACGTCGGACGCGTCTCGCCCCGAGCTAGGCCACCATTCCTGTCTCACGGAGCCGGAGCCGGGGCCGGCGGCGGCGAGGGCGGCGGGAGCGGCTGGGCCGGCGGGGGCGGCGAGGGTGGCGACCCAGCCCAAAGCTCCAGCGTCCCGTAGAATTCCGACCCCGCCGTCAGGGAGGGTGGCCCTAACGCCGCCAGAGCATCGGACACCGTTGTCACCGTTATCGATCCGGGGGTGCCATTCGGCACGTACCCAACGAATTCCCCGAGGTTGACCGCGAGTTTGCCGTTGGCACCGTCGATGGGGGTAGAGGAGGCCCTTGCGAACGAGTTGCCGTTGCCGTCGGTGCCGCTCGCAAATACGAGCCCGCCGGTGCCCCCGTCCGCCACGGTAAGAGTGCTCCCGCCGAACGAGATCGCGATGTCAACGTGCCGATCGGCCGAGTCGTCGCCTCCGAAGCCTCCGCCCCACACTATGTCAACCCGAGCCTGCGCAAGCACGTCTGGCGCCGATGTCGAAAGTGTTCCTTGCACGCTTAGCGTCCCAGCGGTCGCCGCCGTTACATAATACCCATACTCGTCCTCCGTCACATTTCCAATTACGCTGTCGGTTAGTGTGAACATGGACTGCATGACCGTTTGCCCCGCGGGGTTGACCGCGAGCAAGGCGGTCGAATCCGCCTGGGCGTTGGCCCCACTCACGCTCGCGCTAGCCACCTTCGCGGCACCGAACGTCGGCCCCTGCACCGGCGGCCACCCCTCGCCGTCGTATTCAAAATTGCCGTAGGCGTCACACTCGCAGCTCGCTGAAGTCCAGTACTGCGGTGGCCGGGTCTGTACCCATACCCCCGTGTTCGAGGGCCCGCCCGGCGGCGTCTTTGCCCGGACGCGCAGCGGCAGGACCACGAGCAGCGTAAGTGCGACCGCAACCATGACACCGATCTTGAATAACCTCATGGCACCCTCCAATCGTGAGAGAAACGGACTGAGACCAATAACCCACATGCCCCAGAAATCAGCCGGCAAAACGCGACCGCGGCAACTGGCGGTCGTGCCGCAACGACAGGCGAAAGCCGCGGCCTGCCAGGGGGTGCAAAGCAGCTTCCGGTGTCCCAACGTGGCTCAAGCAAACGTCAATAGGAGAATCTGGCGTTTTTCGGTTAAGATGGCAATTTGTCGCAGGATAGGAAGTCACTTTGGATCGTGGAGGATCTGTCATGGACGGCATTTCGCAGCATTTACAGCGGAAATTCGAGCGGGTTTTGCTTGAGGCGAAGGATGCGATCATCGAGACCATTTTGGCGGGCTGGGACCGGAAGACCCCGCTCCATTTCAGTCAAATCGAGGCGGCTTCCCATCGGTTGGCGACCCGTTGGAGTTGTTGCTTTCAGGAATGGGCCGCGCGGGAGATGACGGCGGAAAGTCCCGACAGCGCCGCCTGTCCGACCTGTGGCGAAGTTTGTTCGCTGGAGTTGGTGGCCCGTACGATTCTCTCGACCGACGGTGCGGTCCCCATCTTGGAATGGAAAGGGACTTGTACCCGCTGTCGGCGGGATTTTTTTCCCTCTGCGGGCAGCGATGGGATTGGACAGTCGGGAACTAACGCCGGCGATGACGCAGAGGATCGTGTATGCCTCGGCCGAGACGCGATCGAGCCAACGCGCGTCGCTGGTGCTGAAGCACGTCGGTGGTAACGAGGTCTCAGCGAGCACGGTGCAGCGTGTAACGCACCAAGTGGGGATGGAACTGGCGGAGTTGCGAGATGAAGGGGATGCGCCCGAACTGGTCCAAGCCCCCGAGAATCCACCCGAGTTGGCCGTCGTGGAAGCTGACGGCGGACGAATTCGCACACGGAAACCGGGCCAAGGTCGCGGCGTTCATGGCGAGGCTTGGCGCGAGACCAAGAACGCCAATTTGCTGCGAATGACGCACCAGACGTTTGCGGAAGACCCCGAACCGGAACTTCCGCGTGCGTTCACCGATCCCAAGCGAGTGGCGAAATTAGCGGAAAAAGAGGCTCCGCCAGCGATTTCGGCGGTATCTGCCGCGCCGCCTGGCGAGAAGGCTTGGCGTCCCCAGCGTCTGGTGCGCACGTGTCTTTCGAGCATGGCAGAGGCCAGCGTCTTCGGGCAACAGATGAAGCGGGAGGCCGACTGTCGTCGTTTTCCGCAGGCGCCTGCGCGTGCCTTTGTGGGAGACGGTCTTCCCTGGAATTGGTTTGTGTGGAAGCACTACTTTCCAAACTTTGTGCCCATCCTTGATTTCATCCACGCGCTGAGTTATCTGTACGCTGCGGCACTGGCGATGCACCCGGATTTCTCCGTTGCGTGGTCGTGCTATCTGCGCATGGCCCGCGCATGTTGGCAAGGTCGGGCGATGGAGGCGATGGACGAACTGAAGCGTTGGTTGGCTCCGCACGGTCTTGACGACACGGCCAAGCTGGACGAGAACGATCCGCGTAAACCGATCGTCGATGCCGCACGTTATCTGCGGAACAACCGCGGTCGCATGGACTATCCGCATTATCGACGCCTTGGGTTGCCGGTAACGTCGGCCTTGATGGAGTCGCTGGTCAAAGAGGTGAACTACCGGGTGAAGGGGACGGAGATGTTTTGGAACGACCCAGAGGGGGCGGAAGCGATACTCCAAGTCCGGGCCGCTACTCTATGCGACGACGACCGTCTCGGGCGCTACCTTCGCACTCGGCCGGGGTGTGCCTATGTCCGCCGCTCCACCGTCACCTCGGCCGCCTGAGCCGAGGCCGGAAGCTGCTTTGCACCCCCTGCCAGGAGCGGCTAGCCTCCCAAACCTCGACACAGAGCGGGGACCTCAGAGAGGAGAAACGAAGCGCGGTTATTCTATCCCCCTTATTGCATTTGTCAACGGCCCGCATTACTTTTCTGACGGTATCGTACCGTTGCCATACGCCCGCGTCTGGGCGTCGGGGTGCCCACATGCCCCACAAACACGAAGGAGCGAGAGCACTATGCTTCGGCTTTCCTGTCTCTTTCTCGCCGTGGTCTTGCAGGCCCGCGACGAGCAATTGCCCGGTGCGGGCGACCTCGTCCGTTGCGAGGCCGGCGCGGCGCGGGCGTCCGCACAAGCCCCCCCAGGAACCAAATGGGGCTATTACTACTTTCTCATCCTCCTGGACCGCAACGTCCAAAAGGAGGTTGCCCTCACCGGAGCGCAGTTGGACAACTTCGAGGTCCTAAAGGGTGATTTCCTCGATCACCTTGCCCGCCGGACGGACACCCAGGCGGCGAAGGACCGCGAGAAGCCCAGACGCAAAGACCGAGGCACCTCGGCGGGCGAGAAGGACGCGTCCGCAAGCCGCATCGCCCTCCTAAGCAACAAGGCCGTAGCGCTGCTCACGGATCGGCAGAAGATCAGGCTCGGACAGATCATCTTCCAACTGCGCAAGGTGGAGGCCTTCTACTACCCCGAGGTCGCGAAGTTCCTGGAACTGAGCGACGAGCAGACCAAGGAGGTGGCCGCCATTCGTCGCCGGACCGCCGACGATGCGAAGAAACTCCGCGCACAGTTTGCTCAAAAGCGGAAGACTTCGCGGGACGTCCAGAAAGGCACCGTCGCGCTCCTTGAAGAGGGCTGCACCAGACTCCTCAAGACCTTCGACGCCGAGCAAGTCCGCAAATTGGAGTCCCTCGAAGGAAAGAAGATCTCCTTCGATCAAACCGATCTCAACTTCGAAGTACACCGGAGTAATCGGGCGAAGGCCGCGGCGGGAGTCGAACGGCGCGAATAGGCGCAAGAAATATTTTAGTGTCACGCGATATTCGGCAGTTCGTAGCCCTTTCGCCGCGGACGCGAGAGGAGCTTGTTGGCTTCGTCGCAGTTGCTGAAGCGTTCGGTTGTCGGATCCCACTTGAGCGGCTCGCCGACGCGGCCGATGTCGCGGACGATATTCACCAGGTAACAGAGCGTGGTGGCCCGCTGGCCGATTTCGACGTCGGCGTTGCAGCGGCGGCGGCTCTTGATGCACTCGACCCAGTTTTCGATGTGGTAGGACGTCTCGCCGAGACGCTTATTCGGGCCGGGGTTGTCGCTGGCCAGCACGATCTCCTTCGGATTGCTGGCGATCTTGTTGCGATTGATCTCGATTTTGCCCTTTTCGCCGATGAAGATCGCCCCCAAGCCCGGGCCGCGGTCGCCGTCGAGACGGAGATCCAACTTCGTGCCGTTGGCAAACGTCATCGTGACCCTGGCGCGGGGACCGCTGAGCCGCGCCATGCCGTGGTAGTCGGTGCCCGTGTCTTCGGCGGCGATGAGTCCGCCCGGCCGCAACTTGCGGGCAAACTTGCCGGTGTCTTTCATTTTGACGGGCTCTTCCAGCACAATTTCGACGGGCCCGGTGTCGTCCGTGCCCAGCCCGCGGTCGACCTGGTCGTAGGAGTGCGTGCCCCAGCCGGTGACGCCGAAGCAGCGGCCGCCGCCGTCATAGTCCCACCATTGATCCCAGCCGCGATGAATCGACGTGTGATAGGGGCGGAACTCGGCCTGGTTGGTCCAGACGTCCCACCAGTTGCCGCTGCCGCCGTCGGGCATCGGCTCGGCGGGCCGGGGCGTCCAGCGTTCGGGGCCGACGAAATTGGGGGCGACGACGGTGAGAATCTTGCCCAGCGCCCCGTTCTTGACCAGGTCGCTGGCCCAGTTGTTGATCGGCATCGAGCGCTGTTGCGTGCCGACCTGGGTGACGCGCTTGTATTTCCGTGCGGCGTCGACCATCGTCCGGCCCTCGGCGATCGTCAGGCACATCGGCTTCTCGATGTAGACGTCCAGACCAGCTTGCACGGCCTGGATGACGATCCAGGCGCGGGCGTGGGTGGTGGTTTCGACCATCACGCCGTCGAGTTTCTCCTTCTCGAACATTTTGCGGAAATCCTGATACGCGCCCCACTTGGCCCCGCCCGAAAGCTCGTTGACGTATGCCTCGGCCCGCGGAAACATGCAATCGCAAGCGGCGACGACCTGAAACGTCTTCACATCGGCGGCCTCTTTGATAACCCGCGAGCGGCCGCCGCAGCCGATCACGCCGATCTGCACTCGGTCGTTCGCCCCCGGCCGATCGGGCCCGGCGAGAACGCCGGAAGGAATCAGGTAGGGGAGCGAGACTCCCGCGGCAACGGCGGCGGCGGAAGTACGGAGGAAACCACGGCGATTGAGGTTGGGGCGTTTCATAATTGTTTGATCCTGATGTTCTTGAACTGCACTTTCATGGGCGGGCCGGGATGGATTTGCAGGGTGATGCAGCCGCGGGCGGCGGACTTGCCCTGTTGCTTGTCGATCACGTGACACGTCTCGACGCCGTTGATGGTAAAAACCATCTCCGGGCCGCGAGCGACGATCTTGTACTCGTTCCAGTCGTTGGGCTTGATGTGTTTCTGCAACTCGGTGGCATCGGCAAACGTGGTGACCTCCCGGCGGCCGTCCTCGGCGATCACTACCTTCTGGCCGCGGAGGGCCATGATCTCGCGCTGGTTGCACTCGTAGAGGATGCCGGTGAAACTGGGCCCGGTTTCCATGTCGGCCTGATAGCCCTTGACGTCCCAGTTGGGCAGCCGCGTGCTGCGGAAGTTGATGCCCGAGTTGCCCCACGAACCCGTGAAGCGGAACGAGGCGCGGAGTTCGAAATCGGCCGGTTGGCCGCCTTTCCAGAACAAGTAGGACTGGCGGTTGAGCGGCTTTTCGGCGGTAGTATGACCGGTGATTGTCCCGTCCTCGACCGACCAGTATTCCCGCTCGCCGTCCCAGCCGGTCAAGTCTTTGCCGTTGAACATCGGCGTGAAGCCGTCTTTGTCTTTGGTCTCGTCAGCCATCCAATTGGAGTCGTCTTCGTCGACTTCGGTCACCTCAACTGGCTGGCCAACGCGAATCATCACGACGCCGCGGCGGCCCACGGTGGCGGTGAACCGGCCGTCGAACTGGCCCAAGTCCTTCTGCCGCCAGAGATCGCGAACAGCCTGTTTGCCGCTGACTCCTATATCTGCCCATTTCGCCGTGATTTTGGCGTCTTCGCTGTCGCGGTTAAAGAGTCCCACGGCCCGGCTGCCATCTTCGAGCTTCTTGACCATCAGGAACGTCTTCGGCGACAGCTTCACCACGTCGGCAGACTGGCCGAGCGGATCCTGATCGACTTCGATGACTTCGGCGTTGCAGAGGACGTTCAATGTGAAGTCGTCCAAGGTGTTCATGTCACCGCTGAAGAACAACGGGGCGGCCATCATGCACCACAGCGACATGTAGGTGTACTGTTCGTTGGGCGACCAGGGGCTCGGCGCGACTTTGCCATTGCCGATGCCGATGTTGCCGATAATCACGTAGTCGGGATCGTTCCAAGCGCCGGGCTTGGAGTACGCCTTGTGCTTGGCGTTGGCGAAGGCGACTTCATAGAGCTTGTCTTTCATACCTCCAAAATCGTCGCCCGTGCGCCAGCTCTGTCCGCCGACCTCGGCGCCCCATTGCCACACGCCGCCCATGCCGTACTGGCAAAGGTTGAAGAGGATGTCGCGTTTCTGCTCTTTCAGCAGCTTGCCCATCAAAATATAAGGGCGTTTCAACGTGTCGAGGTCTTTCCTATCGCCGCAGACGCTGGCATAGGAACACCAATCGTATTTCAGCAGGTCGAAGCCCCAATCGGCGAACTGTTTGATGTCCTGGGCCTCATGCTGCCAGGCTCCGGCATAGCCCGCGCAGGTTGTCGGACCGGGGGAGGTGTAGATGCCGGCCTTCAGACCGCGCGCGTGGATGTAATCGGTCAGGGCCTTCATGTCGGGAAAGTATTTGTTGGGCAGGATATTGCCCTGGCTGTTGCGGAACGGGCCGACGCGCTGCGGATCGGGATTGTTCCGCGTGTTCGCCCAGCAGTTGTCGATATCGACGTACTGATAGCCGACGTCGGCCATGCCCTTGCGGACCATCGCGTCGGCGGCCTCGCGCAGCAGCTTGTCGGTGACGTGGTCGTAGTAGGCGTACCAGTCGTTCCAGCCCATCGAGGGCGTAAGCGAGAGCGTGTCGCCGCAAACTATTTTGAACGGCCGCCGGGCCTCGCCCAGTGCATTCTTCACGCGGAAGGCGACGAGGTATTCGCCGCGTTTCTCCAGCGAGCCGGTGATCTGGCCGGTCTTTGCACCGACCTTCAGTCCTTCGGGCAGGCCGCCAACGGCATATTCCATCGGCCGCTGGCCGCTGGCGGGAATGGTGAAGAGGAAGGGGCTCCCCGGCCGTACGCCGAACACGCGGGCGCCGTTGATCCGCGGCGCGGCGGCGGGCTTGGGCGTGAGGATCACGGCGGCCTCGCGCGGAGCGGCAAAGGTCGCCGCCGGCCCGCCGACCAGGCACAATACGACGCCGGCCGACAGGATACCCACGATACGGAACGTTCTAGCTACGATGTTCGTCTGCATGAAGGGTTCTCCGGCGGAATCGGGCAGGTTTGAGGTGGGAGCGATGGATGGGCGGGAAGGATATTCAGTATAGCACTTCACCGACGAAGTGCAACACGCAAGTAGGTCCCGCTTGCCGAGCGGGACTCTTGTGCAGCAAGCCGAAGTCCCACTCGGCCAGCGGAATTAACGACACGTCCCGCTCGGCAAGCGGGACCTACCGGGGCGTCTACCAGCGCCGCTGCCTTTGGACCTTCCAATTGGTCATGAGCGTGCCGGGCAGGGCGTGGGCGATCAGCGAGAACCAACTGCGGTAGGGGAGGCGATAGTCGGGGACGGGCTGCATGGCCAGGGCGTATTGCCGATCGCACGCCAACGCGCACAGCCCGCAACCGATGCACCGCTCGCGAAGATGCGTGTATTTCTTCTGTTGCGTATCGACGATGATCGCGCCCATCGGACAGTTCTGGGCGCACTTGCCGCAATGCGTGCACCGGCGGCTATCGAAATGGGGCAGGAAATGGGGAGGCGCAATCAATCCCGGTGCGTTGAACTCGTTGATCATCCGCATGGCGTGGCAGCAACAGCCGCAACAGGAGCAGGAACATTGTCCGCCCTTCGATTGCACGTTCATCATCCAGTTGACCATGCCGTGCGATTCGGCCTCGCGCTTGATCTCCAAGGTAGCGGCGCGGGAGACGGCCTTCATCTGGCCCGTCTCGACGGCGCGCTCCGCCCAGGTGCCCATCGCCATGCAGTTGCCCAGCGGCTTGCCGCAGCCGCGGCCGAGAGTCTGCATCGCCAGGCGGCACTGGCAATTTCCGATGGCGAACGCCTGGAACTGGTCGAGCACCACTTCGAGCTTGTCGGTGGGCAGGGCCATCGGATGGGCGTCGATCGCCTTGCCGACCGGCAGGTAGCGCACCGCGGGGGTCGGATGCTTCTGCTGATAGTCGAGCGAATAGCCGGTTTCGTAGAGCGACTCGAACAACTCGATGAAACGGCGGTGCCACTCGGTGAGCGACTCGGGCGTGTGGCTGATCAGCATCATCTCGAAGATGCCGGGGACGATGGGGAGGAGACGATAGGCAGGGGCGGTTCCCTGCTTGCCGTCGCCGCTGCGAACAACGACCCGCTTTTCGTCGGTGAGCCGATCGAGAATCGGCTCGATCTGATCGAGCGGCCGATGCTCGGCGCGGGCGACGTCCTCGGCGCGACGGCCGCGCAACAGGCCGAGATGCCGCACCACGGCGGCCTCTTCCTCGCTAAACAGATGCTGCACCAGCGCCATCAATTCGTCGCACACCGGCGGCCCCATTCTGACGGGGCTGGAAAGCCGCCGGGCCACGTCGTGATAGACGCTCGGAAGGTGCGGATAATCGTTGAGTTTGCGCGGCCGGACTGTTTTCAGCCGCGGTTCGGTCGGGCCGACGACGCGCTCGCGCACCTCGATCACCCGGCGGCTGTTGGGCGTCTCCATGACGGTAATGCTACCGCATCGAACGCCTGGGGACAAGAGCGGCATAAAATGAAGGTGGCAATCACTGTGCCGGCCCGGCGATGTGCCTGCGGATGACGTTGCCGAGGTCTTGCGGCGAGGCGCGGCGCAGGCGGTCGAGCACGCATTCCCAGCGATAGGCGAAGCTGCCCGCCTCGTCGCGGGGGCGATGCTTGAAGAGCGTATCGAACGCTCGTTTGCGCTTTCGGTATTCGAGTTGGATTCGCGAGAAGCGGCCGACGAAGGCATTGACGTAGAGTGAGGCGAAGTCGGCGGGATCGGAGAGCAGCGGAAGGCGGCGGTTGACCGGGCCCGCGTATTCCGCGGCGAAGTGCTCCAATTCGGTGTGATAGTCGGCGAAGGTGCCCATCTGGTCGGCGACGATGACCTCGACGGGCAAACCACCGTCGTTCTCCACGATGACCTCGTCGCCGTCATCGAAGACGACGCGGCCCTGCGAGTCGCAGCGCCCGACGATCATATTGGGGGCGGCCGCCTGCCCGAGCAGCCGGGCGAGCCGCGCGGCGAACGCCGCATCGGCCAGCCTCTGCGGCGGAATCTTGTCGGATGCCACGCCGCGGATGAAGTCGCGTTCGAAATAGGGGGACCAGATGACGGCGTTGCAGAGGTCGCGGCGCGGCCCGGCATAACGCTCGCTGATCCGCCTGGCGGCCGTGCGTGCCGGCAGGTTCATGCCCAACTGGCGGCAACCGAGGCGGCGGTCGAGAATGTACTCGGTGTACTCTTCCGCCTGCATAATCGCGTCGAGCAGCTTCTTCCCGTCGTTGAGATGCTCGCGGATGCCCCACTTTTGCATGCGGACGATCTTGACGATCTCCTCCGGGATGCCCCGCTGCTTGACCTGGGCGATGTAGACGTCGCGGCGGCCGGAGAACGTCGTGCGATAGGAGAGCGACCCGACCACGCGGCCGATGTTGACGTATTCCAGGTCGCCGTACTCGCGCACGAAATTGAAGATGAACCCGCGGCACTTGTCGTCGCACAGTCGCCGCAATTCGGGATCGTTGGTCTCTTCGGCCAGATCGAGCACCGAATCGAAGATCAGCTCCCCCTCTTCGATCCTGCCGCCGGGCAGCCACTCGATCTGCATGAAGAACTCGGAGCTGAGCCCGAGCAGCGATTCCTCGGAGGCGGTTTTTTCGTCTTCGCCGATCAGGGCGGCATACATCGCGTTGCGCCATTCCAGGTTGGCGACGCTGTCGTGATGGAACTTCGGCGGCACCGCGTCGGCGAACTTCCGCAGCAGGGCTTCGAAAACACTTCGCAGCGTCTCGGCGTCGATGGCGGCGAAGTCGTAGGGGGCGAAATCGGCCTTCGAGACGCCCTCGCCCGCCATGAAGAAGCCGATTTCCGGGTTGCCGTAGCGGTTGACGCCCGCGGAGAACTCGCGGATTTCGGCGAGGTGCTGCCGCAGCGACGAATCGCCCAGCCCCTTCAACTCGGAGAACGCCTCGTAGGTGAGCAACCGCGTGCCGGTCGCCTTGCTGTAATAGTAGAGCTCATTGCCGCGGATGCCGATGCGGGAGACGCCGATCATCCGGTTCATTTCGTCGGCGGTTTTCGGCAGGGGGCTTACCCGCCACAGCTCGCCCCGCTCCTTGATCGCGGTGCGAACCTGTTGGTTCCGCACCAGCAGAAACCTGACGCGATGCTTGGGAACCAACTCCTGCAACAGATCGTCGGCGCGGAAACTCAGCGACATCTCTTGCGGATCGGGACGGATCAGGATGATATCGTCCTCGATGATCAAATCGACCGAATTCTGCCACTCGCGGGCTTCCTCTTCGCGGCTCAACGGTCCAAGGCCCTGCTCTGATCGCTGGCGGGTCAGCGCGTCGACATAGGCCATGCGTTGCGTGGCGTGGATGCCGGGCAGCGTCACGATCGTGTTGCCGAAGGGGAATACGGTGGCGATGCGGGACTTCAGCTTCCCGTCGGCGCTTCTGGCCATCGGATGTTCGCCGATAATGTGGGGCAACATAGGCCACAAAGCCGCTTGCGGCTTCGCATGAAAGACCGGGCAACCTATCGAGCGCCATCCTCGGGCGACGCCGTGACCAGCGCATGTTCAGTGACTATACCCACTGGTCGCAGAAGCCGCCAGCCCCTAGCAAAAAGCCTGCGTCAAGAGAACCGCGCCCCTCATCGGCTCGCCGTCGTCTCCGCGGGCTTTCGCGTGCGGCCGAGCGACATCAGCGCAAACGCCGTTCCGTACTGCTGATGATAATCGAACATGGGGAAATCCCACCACGAGCCGTCCTTCCCCTGCAAGCGAAGCAGAATGTGGGCCAAGTGATCTTGGAAGTGGGGGCGCTCCTTTTCGGGAAGCTGCTCGATGCACAACGCGGCATAGTAGTGGCCGAAATAGAAGAAATAGGCCGCCACCTGGCACCAGGATTCGTGCGGGATCGGGCGTTTGCGGCCCATATCGAGCCAGAGGTTTCGGGCGAAGAGGCGGTCGAGCCACGTCTTCAGCACCTCGTCGGTCACCAGGCGATCGCCCCAGAGCCGCATGGCGATGTTGCACGCCTGCGAACGCCCGAGGCTGCCCGACGGACGGTTGATCAGCCGCTGCGGCATATACTTCAGATACTCGCCGTAGTCCATCGAGAAATCGGGCTTCCGCTGCCGCAGGATCGACGCGGTTCCGCGATCGACCAGCCGCTTGGGCACGTCGACGCCGGCCAGCTTGGCGTCGTGCAGCGCCACGAGCACGGCGGCCGTGACGAAACCGATCGACGAACCGCCCGGCTTCTGCGTGTGATAGTCGAAATCGTAGTACGCCCAACCGCCATCGACCACTTCGTAACGGTTCAGTCGGTCAATTTGGTTGTCGATCAACGCGCGAATCCGCTGCTGGCGTTCCGCGTCGCCGGGCTTGCGGCCGAGCATGTGCGTCAACGCCTGGATCGAATAGGCGTGCGCCCAGACGTTGTAGAACGTGTCGGGCGTGGCGCGGCGGACGTGGGGGAGATGCTCGAAGAGCCAGGCTTCGCCGCGATCGAGCGCACGGGTGACTTCCGAACGGTCGCCGCCGATCTCGATCAACGCCGAGATGCACATCGACGTGACCGCCGCCTTGAAGGCGTGATGCGCTCCCGGCACCGGCGAATCGATTTCACCCGGCCGGGTGATGTTCGCCGATCCCCACGAGCCGTCCTTGTTCTGCCGCTTCAGCAGGAAGGCGATCCCGCGGTTAATCGCATTGTCGATGTCGCGGGCCGCCGGGGGCTCGATCGCGTTGGGCTTCGGCCCCTCTAGGGCCGCCGCCGGAGGCACGGGCGGCGGACCGTCCGCGGCCAGAACCGGCAGGCAGAAGAAGAACAGCACGGTCAGCCACGCCCATCGCATTTGCAGCCTCCAATCCAGAATACTCCAACACCGAACAACGGGAGAATAAACACCCGAACCAGAAGCGACGCAATTGGGCGCTGAACCGCCCATCCCTCGCCCCTAATCCCTAGCCCCTAGCCCCTAGCCCCTGATCCCTAGCCCCTCACTTCTTCGGCTCGGTGACGACCTCGTCCCCCTCACTCAATCCACTGAGGATCTCCACCTGCTTGTCGGTCTTGCGGCCGACGGTGACGGGACGGGTTTTCGTCGTGCCGTCTTTCTCCAGCACTTCGACCGTCTGTTTTTGGTCGTCCAACTCGTCGGTCACGACCGCACTGGGCGGCACCGTCAGGGCGTCCTTCTTCAAGTAGGGCGTGAACTTCACTTTGCAGGTCATGCCGGGCATCAGCAGTTTCGTTCCGCCCTTGAGCTCGACGTTGAGCTTGGCTTCGTACGAGCCGGGCGAGGTCGGAATGTCGGCGGTCGTGTCGAGCGTCACGGGCAGGCGCAGATCGGGATAGGCCGGCGGCGTGGCGATTCCCTTCAGATTTGGACGCATATCATGCAGGTCGCCTTCGTTGATCGTGGTGCGGATGCACATCGGCCGCGGCTGCACCACCGTCATCACCACCTGGTTCGCCGAAATCCCACCGCGGGGTCGCAACGATTCGGCCATCGAGCTGGCATCGGTTGTCTTGCCGCGCGTGATCTTGCCGTAGTAGACGATGCCCTCGATCGGCGCCTTGATCGTCATCTGTTCGCGGTCGGCCAGCAGGTGCTTCATCCGCTCCTCGACCTGCGACCGCTGCAACCGCTGCTTATCGAGCTCCAATCGCGCCCGGTTCAACTCCATCGGGATCTGCACCTTGCTCCGCTCCCAGTCGAGCAGCCGTCGCTTTGTCGATTCCCGCACCTCGGCGTCCCTGCGGGGGATGCCATACTTGATCGAGTGATCGTGGGTGAGTTGGGCCGACTCCAACGAGAACTTGGCGCGATCGACGGAATCGCGGCCGCGCTTCAGCACGATCGCCTCGGTCTCTTCGGTGATGTTGTCGGCCTTGTACATCTTTTCCAATTGCCGCAGTTCTTCCTCTTCGTATTCCAAGTATTCCTTCATCGACTTGAGGTTGAAATCCGTCGATTTCACCGTGAAGGGGCGATCGACGTCGAAGTAATAGTCGTGATCCTCCTGGACCAGCCGCGCGGCACGCTCGCCGGCCTCGAAGTCGATGGGCGTTGTCTTCTCCAGCCCCTTCAGTTGCTCCTCGGCTTGTCTGAGGGAGATGGCGTTGATCTCCATGTCCTTGCGGAGATCGGTGATGGCGCGGTCGAGTTTCTCCGGGTCCAGTTCGAGAACGACGTCCCCCTTACGGACGTAGGCGCCGTGCGGTGCGGCATGGAGCACTGTAAGCGAGGACCACTCGTCCGGCCGAACGGCGATCTCCCGGGCGTTCTCCGCCTCGAGCACGCCATCCAATTCGACCGTGATCTTGATCAGGCCCTTCTTGACCTTTTGCGTTGCCGGAGCGGCCGGCTTCTTCGCTTCGTCAGCCTTCTTCGCCGGTTCGTCAGCCTTCTTGGCCGCCTTATCCGCTTTCTTGGCCGCCTTATTCTTCGCCGGCTTGTCGGCTTTCTTCGCCGCGGCCGGTTTCTTGCTTGCCGGCGGATCGGCCAACGCAGGAACGGCTAGCAACGCGAACGCGAACAGACAGAGAGCCCCATACCGACAGAGACAACGCATGGTGTTTCCCCCTCAAAGGTAGGTGTGAAAGGCGGGTAGGTCCAAGGAAGATGCGGCCGTAATGCCGCCGCATTCTATGTATTCTGCCACGCGGGTGGAGAGAACGCAAGATACCCCACGCCGAATGAGAGCGGATTGTGGCAAATTCATCGTGCGAGGGGCGGGTTAGTGTCTCTGCGGGCTTGCATCTGACTTCTCCGATCGGCACGTTCCCGTTCTGGTATGGCAAGCCGGGTCAACGCTATAATGGTATCAGAGAGGTGCAAGCTATGACGCTGCTCATCGAGGCCAATCCAGTTCCGCTTCGGGCCGACCCGGACGGCACAATTCGCGTGGTCGGCACACGTCTGACCCTGGACACGATCGTGGCGGCCTACCGCGACGGCGCCCCGCCCGAGGAAATCGTTAAGCGGTTTCCAGACCTTTCCCTGCCCGACGCTTACGCCGTGGTCGGGTACGTTCTCCGGCATCCGCGGGAGGTTGAAGCGTATCTCGATGAGCGACGGCAAGCTGCGGAGGCGATTCGCCGCGAAATCGAGGCCAACTGCCCCACAAGACCCACCCGCGACCAACTGCTGGCACGACGCGCTGGAAAATGAACGGCGATGATCCGATTGCTGGCAGATAACGACTTTGACGAACGAATTCTCAGAGGCGTTCTTCTACGTAATCCGGAGGCCGATGTTGTCCGCGTGCGAGACATCGGACTCGCAGAGGCACACGATAACGAAGTGCTCAGTCATGGAGCTTCGTCGAACCGCGTGGTCGTCACTCATGACGTTAACACTCTTGTTGGCTTGGCGTATGAGCGGATACGAGGGGGCGTACCAATGGCTGGAGTCATCTCGGTTCCGCAGACTCTTGCGCTCGGCCGCGCCACTGAAGATCTTCTTCTGGCGGTCGAATGCGCCTCGGAGATGGAGTTGAACAGCCAAGTCTGGTACCTGCCGCTTTGAGAGGCGGCCGCCTTTTCTTCGGGCCGCTAAACTTGGGCCGTCATGTGCAACTCGGCGGAGATCGGCAGTTCAAGAATGTCGTTTCGCAGCAGGCGTGTGGAGAAGAATAGCACCTCCAGGTTCTCGATTTCGCCAGTCTGCGGATTCAGCCGAGCAATGACCTCGTCGCCAAGCTCTTCGGATTCCTGTTCCGCATAGGGCTCGCATTTGCCTATGTAGAGGATATCCGCCTCGCGGTCGTATTGGAGAGTCAGCTTTTCCACCATTCAACTCCTCGACCTCTTCTAAGACCTACGCGGTTCGTTACCGAAATCGTGACGCCCCGTTTTCTCACCTTTTGCTGTGGGGTGCGCCGCGGGAATGTGGTTGCACGTAAGTACCGTCCTTGCGAGTATAGCCACGGACATAGACGCTGTCGCCGGGACTGTGGCGTCGCGATAAGGTGCTCGGTGTTCGCGAGTCGCGCAAATCTTGGTCGGACCAGCCGTCCAGCCTCTCGCTGTCACCGTCGTTTCCCAAATTTGCAGAGCCGTTGACACTTCCTTTCCTTCCGGCGGCGGCGGGCGTCCTCGGAACAGTTATCGATTTCATCTCGCTCTTGCTTGCGCGCGCGGCCTCCATCGCCTTCTCACTATAAACGGACACCCACCATCCACCGTAGGCGTCCGGCGCGCTTGAGGGAGTTACCTCAAAGGTCAATCCGTCATAGACCCGCATGTCCTTCTCCAGGGATAAGCCGCGAACAACGTTCCGGTACTCGTCATTGTCAAGCAACTTCAGCGTCCAATTGATGCAGTTTCTCTTGGCATCTCCGTCCTGCAGGAGCCCTCCGTGAACAACGATCTCGAAGCCGGCGGGGGCTTCCGGGTCGCCATAGACATTCATCTCATAGTCACGTCCCGCGCGGTGCGACTTATACGGAACGTTGCGCATGATACCCCTATCGATCACGGTTGCGGGAATCTGCCTTAGACCAGATGCCCACGGACTTGCCGCGGTGGTTAAGATGATCCTCCTATAATCGGGCATCCGGCCGGCTGGCCCTTCTCCGGGCGACGCATCGTTGGTTTTCGGGCCACCGCGAGTAACAGACTTGATATCAGACCGCGAAACTTGGAGCACACTTGACCGATAAAGAACCGTGACTCTCTCCGAACTCTCCTGAAGTACCGTGCAGTTCAGTGAATTGCCGTTCTGGAACTGCAGTGAATCCCCCGCTGCCGGTGCCAACGCCGCAACGAGAAGAAGAGTTGAAATCGCAGACATTGCAAAGCCTCCAATAAGTCAACGTCACCGAGTTTGGGTCCCACGCGAAACACCGCAAAACGCCTATTCCCACTTGTCCTTCGCCTTCGCCTCCTCAATTGTCTGCCACTGCATGTTGCTAGGGGAATCTGGTCCGCCGTGCTTCAAGGCGATAATATGATCTACGACGTGGCCGGGCCAGCCGTTGGGATGGCCCGTCATCCGCATAAACTCCTTCTTCGCCGTCTCAGATCGCTTGATCCGACCGTGAGTGTCCCGTTGAACGCCTACGGCCGCGCGGCTGCTCGTTGTCGCGTCGTGATGGCTGCCGGAGGCGTAGTAGCCGTGCGGTGTGCTGCCATACGAGTATGACCGACCATGATGGTTGCTGGACTGAAAGTCAGTTGAGTGGCTTTCCGAGCGACCGTGCTCCAAGCCATGAGTTCCGGAATGGTGCGGGCTTCCACCTTTCGCAAAGCACGGCGCGGTGGAGGAAGCTATGCCTAAAACAAGGATGAACTCCCAAATCCTCATTTGACAGCCTCAATTGGCAATGCCACTCAACAATAGCCCAATCAACTGCGGAATACGTCGAGTTTCCGCCCCTGATCACGCTTGCAAATCGCGTTCGCTGTTGGGATAATGGCCACCTTTGTGGCAACAATTCCTCTTCTGCGAAAGGTTAAGACTATGTGGTCGCTCCTTGCCGCTGACGACGTGTCGCACTTCTTTCCGGAGAACTTTTGGGCGGGCGTTGTGGGATCAGCAGTTTTCGGAATCGTCGGCATTTTTCTACTGCTCCTCGGCTACTGGTTGTTTGACGTCATCACCCCACGCCTCAACGTCCAGAAAGAACTGAGCGAGAAAAATGTGGCGGTTGCAGTAGTGATTGGCTCCTTGCTCCTGGGAATCGCATATATCACTGCGCATGTGGTTCAATGACAACGGCGACTCGTCGCAAGGCATCCACTCGGATTTGTTCCCAAAGCATAGTTCGGACCGAACCGGACTCGTATTCCGTCGATCGTCGCTTGATTTCTTCGAGCTATTCGTCCGTCAGCGGCGGCAGAAAAACGGAGCCCATATTTCACATCCGCCCGCGCAGTTGGTCAAGCACCTGGTCCCACGTGAGCACGTTGTCGGGGTTCGCCTCGTAAGCGTCCAACCGTCGATTCAACTCCGCACACTGCTCAGGAGAAACCGGTGCGACAGTCTGTACCGGCAGGCTATCCCACAAGGCCTCGACCAACTGGATTCGATCGGCAATCGGCAAGTGGCTTGCGTCGGCGAGCAAGGATTCGTAGTTAGGCACAACAACACCTCATAAGGCGAATTATACGATAATCCGCAGTGTTTTCGCTAGCCGCACCCGCCCTCACTCCCGGCCCCTCTCCCGCAACGGGAGAGGGGAGACAGCGAGCCGCTTACTCGTCATCCGTCCGCAACCGGGCCAAAACGCTGTAATCTTCCAGCGTCGAGGTGTCGCCGACGGTCTGCCGGCCGGCGGCGATGTTGCGGAGGAGGCGGCGCATGATCTTGCCGCTGCGGGTCTTGGGCAATGAGGCGGTAAAGTGGATGTCGTCGGGCACGGCCAACGCGCCGATCTCTTTGCGGACGTGGTTCTTCAACGCCTTCCGCAATTCCTCGGAAGGATCGAACCCGCCGGACAGCGTGACGAAGACCGTGACCGCTTCGCCCTTGATGTCGTGCGGACGGCCGACCGCCGCCGCCTCGGCCACCGCCTCGTGGCTGACCAGGGCGCTCTCGATCTCGATCGTGCTCAAGCGGTGGCCCGAGACGTTCAGCACGTCGTCGATTCGGCCCATGATCCAGTAGTAGCCGTCCTCGTCGCAGCGGGCGTTGTCGCCGCAGAGATACTTGCCGGGCACGTCGGTCCAATACTGAATCTTGTAGCGCTCGTTGTCGCCCCAGATGCCGCGGAGCATCCCCGGCCAGGGCTTGGTGATCGTCAGCCAGCCGCCGGCGCCGACCGGCACGGGCTTGCGGTCTTCACTGACGATTTCCGGCACAATGCCCGGCAGCGGTTTCGTGCAACTGCCGGGTTTGGTGGCGATCGCCCCGGGCAGCGGGGTCATCATGATGCCGCCCGTCTCGGTCTGCCACCAGGTATCGACGATCGGGCAGCGCTCGCCGCCGATCTTGCGGTGATACCACATCCACGCCTCGGGGTTGATCCCCTCGCCCACCGTGCCCAGCAGGCGGAGGCTGGAGATGTCGTACTTGTCGACCCATTCGTCGCCCCACTTGATAAAGGTGCGGATGGCGGTCGGGGCGGTGTAGAGGATGTTGATCTTGTACTTCTCGATCATTTCCCACCAGCGGCCCTGGTGGGGCGTGTCCGGGGCGCCCTCGTAGATGAAGACCGTCGCCCCGGCCGTCAGCGGGCCGTAGACGACGTAGGTGTGGCCGGTGATCCAGCCGATGTCGGCCGTGCACCAGAAAACGTCCTCGTTGCGGATGTCGAACACCCACTGCATCGTTTTCTTGGCGAAGAGGTTGTAGCCGGCCGTTGTGTGCTTAATCCCCTTCGGCTTGCCGGTCGAGCCGCTGGTGTAGAGGATGAACAGCGGGTTTTCGCTGTCCAACGGCTCGGCGGGGCAATCGGCCGAGGCCTCGGCCATCACCTCGTGCCACCACAGGTCGCGACCATCCTGCATCGTCACTTCGCAGCCGGTTCGCTTCAGCACGACACAGTTCTCCACCGTCGGCGACTTGGCCAACGCGGCATCGACGTTGCCCTTCAGCGGGATTTGCTTGCCGCGTCGCCAACTGGCGTCGGCGGTAATCATCAGCTTAGCCTTGGCGTCGTTGCAGCGGTCGGCGATGGCCTCGGCCGCAAAACCGCCGAAGACCACGCAATGCACGGCCCCGATCCGGGCGCAGGCCAACATGGCGATCGCCAGTTCGGGAACCATCGGCATGTACATCGTCACGACGTCGCCGCGGCCGATGCCGAGTTTCTTCAGCACGTTGGCGAACTTGCAGACCTCGCGGTGCAGCATTTCGTAGGTATAGACGCAAACGTCGCCCGGCTCCCCCTCGAAAATGATAGCGGCCTTGTTGCGGCGGGCCGTGTTGAGATGGGCGTCGAGGCAGTTGTACGAGACGTTGGTCTGACCGCCGACGAACCACTTGGCAAAGGGCTCTTTCCATTCGAGGACCTTCGTGTAGGGCTTGAACCAGTGCAGCTCGTGGCCCATTTTGCCCCAGAAGGCTTCGATATCGCCCGCCGCCTCGTTCCAGAGTTTTTCGTATTGTTCCAGGGATTTGACGTGGGCCTTGGCGGCGAACTCCTTGGGGGGTGGGAACAGGCGCTCTTCCTTCATTACGTTGACGATCTGCCCAGATTTTGCCTCTGCCATCAGTAGCTTCCTCCGAACGAATAGGGTGAATGGTGTGGTTCGACTGTCTGACTCGACGCGGACCGATTCCGCTGAAAGAATTCCGCATTGTACCCGGCGAGCGCCGGTTGTCAATTACGGGGCAAAAAAGGTCAGGAGAACTGCAAAGTCCTTCGTAGCACGGCCATCTTGGCCGTGACACACGGGCAGGATGCCCGTGCTACGACCGAATTCTCGACTTTGCAGTTCTCCTGCAAAAAAGGTGACTCCCCGCAATGCCAGAGGCATTTGACGGCCCCAGGGTGGGACTTGAACGACCAGCCTGGGTTCTCCGCGAAGCAGTAAAAATGGAGGGCAGTCGTGTCCGGTGGGGCAGACATTCCTGTCTGCCAGATGTGTCGCCGTTTCTTCGGCTATTTGCGGCAGACAGGAATGTCTGCCCCACCGGACAGGCATGTCTGCCCCACGCGGCTACGGCAAGGCGACTGCTACGGCCTTTTCGTTGCGGGGCTTCTCTTTCTGGAAGTCCTGCGAACTTGGCACTTTGAACGCGGCAGCGAAGACGATCGCCCCGGCCAGCGTGATCGCCAGCGGCACCGCCCAAATCTTCGGCCATTGGAACTTGCCGCCGACCGAGTTCTTTTCCATCACGAATCCGGCAAGCTGCGTTCCCAGGAACAAACCGATGCCGTTGGTGGCGATGGCCAACAGTGAAAGGGCGGAGCCACTGATGTCGCTGGGCGCTACGAATCCAACGAACTTCTGGCCACCGACGATGAAGAAGACGTAGGCCAAGCCGTGAAATCCTTGGATCAACATGACCCCAAGGCTTCCCTTGCTGACGACGTAGGTCGCAAACAAAACCGCCCAACACAGAGCGCCGATGGCGAAGGTCCATGCGTATCCGCCCTTGTCAATCAGCCAACCGAGCAAGAGGATGGTGGCGGCAGCCTGAACGGCCTGTGCCATGCCCATCGCGGCCGAGACATTCTTGCCGCGGATCCCCCGGTCCTGCATGAACTGGCCGGTACCCAGGAAATAGAACTGCATCATGCCGGAAACGACTAGCTGCACCAGCATGAAGATCAGATAGCTGGGGTTATCCAACATGCCAATCGCCTTCATCAGGGGATTGGCGGCTTCCACCCCCTTCGTCGCCGCGGCAACCTGGGGCGGCGTCGGCGGCTGAATTAGACAAACCAGCGCCATGACGACAGAAAGAAACTCGGCCAGATACAGGCTGTCGGGCCCATCGCCGCCGATCTTCCGCACTTGACGCATGCCCGTCAGGAAGTAACCGATCAGCGCCCATGAGACGGGCGCCCAAAGCCAGACCCACGTGTCGAGCTTGGCAACCGAATCGTGAGCATACAGCACCTTAGTGACCAGCGGGATCGTGGCGGTATAAAACACCGAGTAGATGAGCATCGTCCAGAACATGCCCCAGAACTTCGTCTGCTTCGCCGCGATAAATAGCAGAATGGCCCCAACAATGTGTGCGGCCATGATGATCCACTCGGCGTTGACGCACTTGTCGGCCAAATACCCGGACGCAAAGGGCGAAAAAATGCTTGCCAGCGGGAACGTGGCATACACCCAACCCGTCTGCTTGCCGTTGAGCTTCATCGGCCCCAGCAGCCGCATCGCCAGCACCGGCATCCAGGCTCCCCAAACGGCGAACTCCAGGAACATCAGGGCACTGACGCGCAGATAGTCGTGGCTCATGGGTACCTTCCGGGGTTAAGGGGGCGGTGTGGATGGAGCGTCTCTCGCAGAAAAACGTCTGTCGGAGCGGCAGTCCAAACGTCTGTTGGGGTCGCAGTTGAACCGCCGCCGCGTTGTCGCTGTTGGGGTGGCAGTTCAACTGCCACCCCATCGTCGCTGTTTCGATAATTTTAGCCGCCGGGGGGGAGAAGCACAACGGCGGATTCAGGGGTGGCCCTAGATCGGGCATGTGGAAACCCGTAGGGCGCGGCAAGATTTGTTGGCGAGGTCGCACTTGCTCCGAAGGAGCACGATTCGCCCAGCCCAGGGCATCGCCCTGGGTGGCAGTGGTGCGAGAGAACGACGTTGTCGGCCCAACGGGCCAACCGTTCATCGGATCCTTGGCCCGTTGGGCCGATACTCGGACCTGCCGGCTCCCGTTCCCCAGGGTGGTGCCCTGGGCTGGGCGAACCGCAGGGCCTTCGGCCCCAAAACTCCCTGCCGAGAATTCTTGCCGCACCCAACCCGTAACCACGTCCGCCGGCGAATGCGCCGGCCGCCGGCCTTCTCGCCCAAAGCAGCCGCGGTAGAATTAGGAACGAAAATGAAGGCTCACATGAAGACCTACAACTTTGAGGTAATTCTGGCTGCGGGAACCGATATGACCGAGGAGTTGGCCGACGCGCTCTTCGACGCCGGTTGCGACGATGGCACTCCGGGCGTCCGCTGGGGCGTGCCGGTTATCACTTTCCACCGCGAGGCCGACGGGCTGGAATCCGCCATCCGCAGCGCTGTGTCCGACGTTCAGAAAACGGGATGCGTCGTCGAGCGAGTCCAGATCGAGTACGATTCACTCGTCGATGATCTCCTGAAGTCCAGTCCCGAATTTCAGAGCTTGGTGGCCAAGTCGAAGGCCGGCCCCCGTAAACCGTTCCCACCCGCGCGGTAGGCGGAATGGCGTATGGAGTCCCAGGAACTGCCCCCTGGTGGGGTGGAAGTTGAACTGCCACCCCGTTGTCGCTCGGCACGCTTCGAGGATTTTTGCCGCCAGGGGGAGAAGCACAACGGCGGTTTCAGACGGGGTGGGTCAAGCTCATGCGGGTCAGCCATTATTCGTAATGCGTCCACATACGGATGACCTTCACTACCCTGGCATCCTCCAACACCTGATACACGAGACGATGTTGGATATTGATTCGTCGGGAATACGTCCCGGCCAGATCGCCAACCAGCTTCTCATAACGCGGCGGCGTCTGGTAGGGATTTGTGCCAGGACGTCAAGAAGCCGCTGGGCCTGGTCCTTCAGCCCGGCCGACGCAAGCCGCTTGGCGTCCTTCTTCGCTTGTGCGGTGAACACCAACGTCCAGTTCACCAGTCAAGCTCCTTCGCACACTGCTCGAACGGGCGTCCGCAGCCCCTCGACAATCGATTCCTTCACCCCCGGCACGGACGTGAGATAGAGCGTCTCCTGGATGGCCCGCCAGTCATCTTCGGAAACCAATATCCCGGAATGCCTCTGGCCGGCTATCTGAACGACCTCGTGCGACTCGGCCAGACCATCGAGAACTTCGTCGAGACGCCTGGATGCCTCATTCGTCGTAAGAACGGTCATGCGTTGCTCCCTTCCGGGGAAAAGGCCCCCTCAGTCCTCATCTTAACTTGCTCACCGGGTGAATGGAATGGCCGCAATTGCGTACGGCGTCCCGAGCGACTGCCCTCGCCGGACTGCCAAAGCCCTCCTCACGACGCCAATTGAGGCCGGCCCCGACTGCGAACGCGCCGCAAGAACCACCAGCCAATCGCCAAAGGAACCGCCAGTTGGATTAACTGCGAGACGTGGAGTTGACAACAAATTGACCAGCCGCGGCTGAGAAAGGGAATCATCAGAGCGCTCACGACACGTATATGCCCCGCCGCGTCCGCGCCGATTCGGACGCACCACCAAGGCTGCATCGCCATCAGGGCCAGCACGAGGCACGAGACCAGAACCCATTGCCTCGCCACGCCGAACCGCCGGCCGAGTTTGCAGTATAGGATGGCGGCGAGAATGGACGGGATCACGGTAAACAGGAAACTGAACACGTACTGCATTGCCTCTAATGCGACGGGACCGGGCGGCGCGTATTTGCCGTTGTCGCTGAGAATCCCCAGCCGATCGGCGAGCAGCGCAAGGATGCGCACGCCCACCGCCGTGATGACAAAGAAGCCAATTTGCGACACGAGTGGCGACACGGCGAAGACCAGGAATGCCGCCGTGGGATGCCGGCCGAGAAAACTCCGCCGCCGATAGGCCGTAACCGCCGCCTCGGCTACTTGTTCCGGCTTGCCCAATCGCGAAACGACGTCAACTGCCTTGCTCATGTTCTCCTCCTTAAGATCATCGAGGTGATCCGATAATTCCTCGGCAAATCGCCGAACGTAATTGGGCGGCAGGCCACGCCTCGCCAGCCGCGCAAGCACCTCATCAAGCCAGGGCAGGTTTGCCATGCTCGCCTCCTTGCAGGGCACGATCGATCGCGGCGACGATCTGCCGCCACGTGGCTGCGGCGCCGGCGAAATGTCTCGTTCCCTTGGCCGTAACCCGATAGACTACGCGGGTTCGACCGCCGACCGTCTCCCGCTTGCTGTTCAGAAGCCCCTCGGATTCCAAACGATGAAGGATCGGATAAACGCATCCTTCGCCAAACTCGAGCGTTCCCTGAGTTGACTGGCGTATCGTCTGGACCAGCTCGTAGCCATACATCGGCCGCCGGCCAAGCAAGCCGAGAATCAGCAGTTCCGGCACGCCGTTAACAAAGTCGGGGTTCGTTCGTTTCGTGGTCATGGCGGGCTTATACCTCAAGGTTCGATGTATTGCAATAGCAGAATCGGCAAATCGAGATCGAGTGCTTAGAGGCAACTGAGAAGCATGGCCGAGAGGCCGTCGGCGAAGAGGCGGGTATGACATAAGCGGCCAAGACGCGGGATCGCGACAAATCGCAACCGCACCGCCCTCACCCTAACCCTCTCCCAAGGGGCGAGGGGACTCTTGGAGAAGTGGAGGATAGGGGGCTCGAACCCCTGACCTCGACAATGCCATTGTCGCGCTCTCCCAACTGAGCTAATCCCCCGCGGGCCGCCGGCGCGACACTTCGGTCCACGCCCACAGCCGCGAAACAGCTAAATTACTGCCACGCCCGGATGGTGTCAAGGAGGGCGGAGAAAAGGCCGGAGTACTGCAAAGTCCTTTGTAGCACGGCCATCTTGGCCGTGGCACACGGGCAGGATGCCCGTGCTACGACCGAGTCCTCGACTTTGTAGTTCTCCTGGAAACAAGGCTGGGGGCGGCGGGGCCGGCGAAAATAGGGGCGGCCTCCCATTGACCCTCCGCCGTGGGTCTGTTAAATTATGGGGTTTACCGTCTTGAACGGTCCAGGACGGTGACAACGTATTCCCTGACCGAAATATCGACCTAACGCCGGACGCCTCAACCGTATTCCGCACACGCCGTGTGCGGCAGCGACACACGGCGTGTGTCGCATACGGACGAGGACTTCGCCGGTGTGCCTTGTTAAGGAGTTTGCTTTGGCTACTGTTCTTGTGAAGGACTTGATCGAAGCGGGGGTCCATTTTGGCCACCGCGCCAGCCGTTGGAACCCGAAGATGCGGCCGTACATTTACGCCCGCCGCAACCTCATCCACATTATCGACGTGCGCGAGACGATCCGCGGCTTGTTGCGGGCGCGGCGTTACTTGCAGAAGGTGGCGGCCCAGGGGAGCCTAGTGCTGCTCGTCGGCACCAAGCGGCAGGCCTGCGACACGATCGAGCAGCAGGGCGTCCGCAGCGGGATGCCGTTCGTGAGCGATCGCTGGCTGGGCGGGACGTTGACGAACTTTCGCACGATCCGCAGCCGGTTGACGCGGCTCGAGGAGCTCGAAGCCTTGCGGAGTTCCGACAAACTCGCGGGATACTCGAAGAAGATGCAGTTGTCGTTGAATCGCGAGTATCGCAAAATGTTCCGCAACCTCAACGGCATCCGCGCGATGAACCGCCTGCCCGAGTGCCTGGTGATCGTCGATCCGCGGAAGGAGAAGAACGCGATCGGCGAGGCCCGCAAACTGGGCATCACCACGGTGGCGCTAATCGATACCGACTGCGATCCGGACCAGGTCGATTTGCCGATTCCCGGCAACGACGACAGCATCCGCTCGATCGAGTTGATCATGGCGTTGTTGGCCGACGCGGTGTTGGCGGGCAAGGCATCGGCGGGGGCGTTGAAGCAGGAGCAGGCCGAAGGAACGGCCGTCGCTTCGGTATAGAGGCGCGGATCGTCGTTTAGCCGGCGTGCTCGCACGCCGCGGAATGTGACGATTTTCGGCTCAAACCGCGGCGAACAAGTTCGCCGGCTAAACGGCAAGTGTGTCACTGTTTTCTTAACATCGATAAACCGAGCCGAAATACGATCGCATAACCGGAGGAAATCGCAAATGGCAGAAATATCCGCCGCCGCCGTCAAGTCGCTTCGTGAACGCACCAACCTACCGATGATGGACTGCAAAAAAGCCCTGACCGAGGCGAGCGGCGACGTCGACAAGGCCGTCGAACTGCTTCGCAAGGCGGGGGCCAAGTTGATGGAGAAGCGGGCCGGCCGGGCGACCATCTCAGGCCGCATCGCCGTCTGCGTGGCGGCGGGGGCCAACGTCGGCACGATGATCGACCTGCGTTGCGAGAGCGCGCCGGTGGCGAACAACGAGCAGTTCGTGCAGTTGGCCAACGATTTGGCCCAGCAACTCGCCGCGGGCCCCGGCGCGGCCTCGCCCGAGGCGCTCTTGGCCCAGCCGTCGCCGAGCAAGGCAGCGCCGACGCTGAAGCAGCAGTTCGACGAGTTGAACAACAAGATTCGCGAGGTGTTCAAGTTGGAGCGGATCGTGCGGATCGACGGCCGTTGCGGCGGCTACGCCCATCACAACGGCGCGGTCGGCGTGCTGCTGCGGTTCGACGGCGGCAACGAGGAGTTGGCCCGCGACATCTGCATGCACGTCACCGCCATGCGGCCGGCCGTGCTCTTTAAGGATGAGCTCGATCCGGCTGTGGTGGCGAAAGAGCGGGAAATCCTTTCGGAGGCCGCCCGCAAAGAGGGCAAGCCGGAGAACATCATCGCCAAGATGGTCGAGGGGCGACTGCGAAATTTCTACGCCGAGTGCTGCCTGGCCGAGCAGCCGTTTGTGAAAGACGACAAGAAAACGGTCGCCCAGGTGGCGAAGGAGGCGGGAATGAAGTTGGTCAGTTTCGTTCGTTGGGAGTTGCCGAAGGAGTAGGGGACTGGCCCAATTTTCGCCTGCGCGAAAATGGGACTGTCCCCTTTGGGTTGCGAACAAGAGGGGATTTCGATGGCCGAGGCAGACAAATCGGCGGCGCCGAAGTATCGCCGCGTGGTGTTGAAGATTTCCGGCGAGGGTTTCGTGCATCCTGGCGAGCGCGGCATCGCCATGGACGCCGTGTTGCACATCGCCCGGCAGACGTACAGCGCCGCGCAGCACGGCGTGCAGATTGCGGTCGTGATGGGGGGCGGGAACATCCTTCGCGGGGCACAATTCACTTCCGGCAATGCGTGCATCCACGAGGCGACCGCCCATTACATGGGCATGTTGGCCACGATGATCAACGGGCTGGCCCTGCAAGATGCCCTGGAGTCGCTCGGTTGCGATACGCGGCTGATGACGGCGGTGCGGACCGACGGCGTGGCCGAGCCGTACATCCGCCGCCGGGCGCGGCGGCACCTGGAAAAGGGCCGCATCGTCATCCTCGCCGGCGGCACCGGCAGCCCCTTCGTGACCACCGACACCGCCGCGGCTCAGCGGGCCTTGGAACTTGAGGCCGAAATCCTGCTGAAGGGCACGCGCGTCGACGGCGTCTTTAGCGACGATCCCGAGAAAAACCCGCACGCCGTGCTCTACAGCGAGCTGACTTACGACGACGTCCGCCGGCAGAACCTGAAAGTGATGGACCGCGAGGCGATCACCAAGTGCGCCGAGTACAACATGCCGATTCTCGTGTTCAACTTCCGCAAGGAGGGGAACATCGAGAGCGCCGTGTTCGGCCAGCGGGTCGGAACGCTGATTCACGAATAGTAGAAGGGGCTAGGGGCTAGGGACTAGGGATTAGAGCGAAGGCAGCAAATCCACACGGTGATCCCAGTTGACGCCAAGCAGCGTTCCCATTTCCTCAACCACTAGCCCCTGCTCCCATGACCACCGACGAAATCCTTCTGGACGTTGAAGAGCGCATGGAGAAGGCGATTCGCAAGCTCAAGGGGGACCTGGCCGGAATCCGCACCGGCCGGGCGAGCCCCGGGCTGGTCGATTCGCTGCGGGTCGAGGTCTACGGCTCGGCCGTGCCGATCAAGCAGGTGGCCTCGGTCGGGGCGCCCGAGCCGAATCAGATCGTGATTCGCCCCTACGACCCCGGCACGATCAAGGACATCGAGAAGGCGATTCAGACGAGCGATTTGGGCTTCAATCCGCAGAGCGACGGCCGGCTGATCCGGCTGAACGTGCCGCCATTGTCGACAGAAGTCCGCCGCAAGATGGTCGGCCGCATCAAGGATTTGGCCGAGGAGTCGAAGGTGGCGATCCGCAACATCCGCCGCGACGGCAACAAAGCCGCCGACGCCGGCGAGAAGGACAAGGAGTTTTCCGAGGACGACCGCGATCAGGCGAAGGACGAAATCCAGGAACTCACCAAGACCTACGAATCCCAGGCCACCGAATTGGCGAAGGCGCGGGAGCAAGAGGTCATGGAGGAGTAAGTGGGACTTGTTGCGACAGGCAACAGCCATGCTCTTGTATGCCGTTATCGAGCGAGGCGCAAAATGCACATAACATCTGTTCACATTGAGAATTATCGAGCGATCTCAAATCTCCAAATATCGTTCACGGATTCGTCGGGGTTGCCGCGACCGGTTTCAGTCATCGTCGGCCCGAACGGTTGTGGCAAAACCAGTGTCTTGTTCGGGATCATGCAGGCCCTACGAGGCGTCATGGGCTACCGGACTACAGATGTGCCTGAGCCCACCCGAGATGACATTCGACTTCCCGCAAGCGCAGAACGGGCTGGGCTGACAGACCCCCAGAGAGTACGGTGGAAGTCGAGTTGCAATTCTCGGCTGACGAGCAGGAGATTATCCCCGACGTAATGAAGCGTCTGCACAAGGAGCCGCCACCGGCGCTTCCAGACGGTCGCATCGTTGTTCAATGGAAGTATCCGCCGGGTTTTGATGCTGACGGGGTCAAACGTGACTGGTGGTACGCGAATGTTAGTCCGCATCTGGACAACGTACGCTCCTGGCTGACGGCAAAGGCGTGGGCTATCGGAGCGGCGAGGGAATTAGGACAGGACATAGTCGCCAAGGTGGGCGGTTTCGAGTTCTTTCCTCAAGATCGAAATCTGCTGCTACGGGTGGTTGGAGAAGATGATTGGGAGGAGAGTGGTACGGGGTGGGACGAGAGCAGTTCGGGGCAGGATGAGGAACATCCAGACGAAATGACCGGTCGCCGCGGACGCCACGATCGGCCGGTTTCCGATATTCTAGAGTCGCTTGCCGAGTACGCAGCCAACCGAGGCAACACATTGCCAGATGAGTGGAACCGAGAGAAGCGAATCCAAGAGATTTTTGATCGTGTCTGCTCCCCCAAAAAGTACCTTGGGATCAAGTATCGAGACCGAATTCCCTACCCTGTGCTTCAGGATGGGTCGCACATTTATCCGCTCGGAAACGCTGCATCGGGAGAACAAGTTATCCTGGAGTACATAACCAGACTAATATATCGAGGTCGGATAGTCAGGAGCATTATCCTGATCGATGAGCCGGAGATACACCTGCATCCCAAGTGGATTCGCCAACTCTATTTGGCCCTTCCGCACATCGGCCATCAGAACCAGTTCATCTTGACGACCCATTCCGACGAACTGCGCAGGAGGGCGTCGGCGGACAATGCCATTATTGAATTGGGATCATTGGGGGTCGAAGAATGAATGCGATGTTGGCTCGCGATCGTTATCCCCGCGCCGGTGACGTCGCTGTTCTTTGCGAAGGCGATGTTGCGGGCTTTGATGTTGATCTCATCGAGAAATGGGTTGCAGAAAAGGCCCCGCTGGTTCTGGCTGACGTATGGGCTTGTGGAACGCAGGACTCGATTTACGGCGTGGCCGACGCTATCGGCCGTGCACGTCCGCTGGTTGTCGTTGAAGATCGCGACTATCGAACACGGGAACAGGCATCGGTGGACTGCAAGGCGAAACAAAAGGATCGCCTGAAGCGCGCCGCTAAAGTTCAGGATTGGCGGAGTTGGGAGCGAAACGAGATTGAGAATTATTTGATTGAACCCGCGGTGGTCGTCCCTGTCGTGGCGCACTACTTCCGAATTGACGACCAAGAATTGGTCCGCGCCAGACTGGAATCCGTTGTGACGTGTTTGAGCGTCGATCAAGCAGCACAATATGCGCTCTACCAGTTCCGGCACGGCCTCCCGTCGAAGAATCGCTACATGACGGGGTTGCCGAAGAAGAAAGCCCGGCCGTCTTGGAATCCCCAGCAACGTGCTTTGGTCGCGCCTGAGCCGGCGGCAGTCAAGAATGCGCTGTGGGAACTGCTGAAAAAAAGTGCCGAAGACTATGTGAACGACGGCCAGGGCATCAATGCTGAACAACCTATACGGCAATTTGAGGTAAAGTGCAGGGACTGGAACGACGATGCGCTTTCTTCGAGCATTTGGCTTGTCGATTGGGCCGGCAAGGATATCCTAATCTTCCTGTGCAGATGGTTGGCAGGAGAGTTTGGACTCTTCGACCCTAACGGTAATCAGCGACACCTGGTTGAGTGGGACAAACTCGCCTGCACGAAAACCCCGGATGGCTTTACGAAGGATATGGAGGTCGAGAGGCAGATAATTCAGGACATTCAGCCGAAGTTGGTGGAGTGCTTCTTGGAACAATTGCCAACTATGGGCGGAGATGTTCAGCGCGAGTGGGAGTCGTTGGTAGAAGTCATTCGGCACGCCGCCAACGCTTGATTGATGACGGAATCACCGACTTCAAGACAACCGTCACAGAAGCCGGTGGTCTGCTACTCCGCTTTTCGAAGGTTCTTGCCGGAAGGTTATTTCATTTCCCCTTTTCGATACTTCTCGAAATCGACGGGCTTGAAGTCGGTCATTGCCTTTCTGATGCGGTCGACCTGTTGGATGTCGGCGGCGGTAAGCGGGCGGACGACGCGGTGCGTGCTGCGAATCGTCTGCCGCTTGCCCGACTTGGCCGACGTGATCGTCAGCGTGACCTGCGAGGGAATCGCCTTCCGTTTGGCAACCGCCGCGTTGACCGCCAGACGCCCGAACGGCGGCAAAGCGCGCGGCGTCAATAGCACGTTCAGTCGGGCGTACCAATCGGAAAAGTCGCGATACTGCCCGGCCGCCGCATCGTCTCGGCCGGGCGAAAGCACCAGCGTATAGTTGACCAGCGGACTGCTAAGTGTCACCTTGCCGGCCGACTCGTCGAACTGTTCCTGAAACTTCGGATCGGCCATGAACTGGCTCAGCGCGTCCGGCTTCTTGGCGATCATCTCCTTCAACAGGCGCTCATACCGACTGAGGGAGCTTGTTACTTCGCGCGTGCTCAGTTCGGCGCGGGTGCCGTCTTCCATGTTCAACAGGACGAATCTTTTCATCGTCCCGTCGAAGACCACGGTCTCGGCCGGCTTTGTCATGCAGTCGTAGACAATGCCTTCATGGAAAATCGTCACGCTTTGGCTTATCGGCTCCTTCTTGTCGCCGGCAAAGACGGCGTTGTCGACGCGGAAGTCCTCGCCGATGGCCTCCAGCGAGTTGTCGATGTGGGGATTCTCGCCAAACGCCAGGCCGCCGCCGGCCGCTACGCCACTCAACGATACGGCCAACAGCAGAACAACGCGGGTGGAAAATCGGAACATGCTGAAACCTCAACGATTACGGGGACTGGGCAAGGTCACGGTCAGCCCAGCAGGATACCGCAAGCGTCGGCTGCGTGTAAAGGCGGAATGACGAAAAATGGGCGTCAGGCGGCGTCGCCGACAACCACGCAGCCGAGGAACTGGCCGCTGCATATAGAAATCAGCCGGGCGGCTTCCTTCACTGCTCGCCGGGACGTATGCCCTAGCCGGACGACCAGGCATACGCCGTCGCAGTGCCGCAGGAGCGGCGCGGTTTCGGCGTGTTCCAGCGACGCCATATCGAGAATCGCCAACGGCCAACGTTCCCGCATCGCGTTGATCCAGCCGGCATCGGCGCCGCGGCTCTGTCGTTGCCGCGACATCGGCAGGACGTTCAGACCGGGGAGATCGGTCGGATAAATCAGCGATGAGCCGGCGGGATTTCTTGCGGCGATCCCCAGCCTCGACGTAAGATCGGACTTGCGAAAGTCGGCGTCAACCGCCAACGCGCCGCCGAGGGTTCGCTTTGCCAGTTCCGGGGCCAAGACCTGGACGAGCGTGGTCTTGCCGTCACCGTCGCCAGGACTGGTGAACGCTACAACCGAGGGGCGATCGGACGGCAACCGGCCGCGAACCGACTTGGCCAACTTGGCGCCAGCCTGCACGGCCTCGGTGCAGTCGCACTTCGGCCAAATCGCGTACGGCAACTCGTCAAGCGCGCCATCCGCCTGCTGCGCCCCGATCGCGGGGAAAGTGAACTTCCGGACCTGCACGGTCTGCCACTCACCGGCTGTGGAGAGCGCGTGCGGCGTTTCCCAACCGGAATCTCGCGGCGATCCAATCGGCAGAATCACCGGCGACACGTTTCCGTCAACGTGCCGCGGCCAGCCTGGCGTCATGTTCATGAGACTACCCTCGGAGAAGTTGGGCAAACAGATGTCGGTACTCGCGCCGCTCGGTCGGCATGATCGGCGGCGCGGTTGGCGGCGCCTCTTGTAGTACAGGCTCATCTGGAACCGAACTGGTGTCGTCCAAAGGTTCTTTCATCAACGGCGGGATGCTCGATAATTGCTGGGAAACTGGGGATGCAACGCGTGTTTCTGCCGCGGCCTGCGCCGCTGCCTTGGGGGCATACCGATCCGACACGACCTCTTCGTGCTCAAACTCCTCTTGGAACGGATGAGGCGTCGGTTGAAAGTGCAACTCGATCTCGGGCCCGATCGAGCCGGCTGGCCGGAAGTCGTCGTCGGCCTTGGCCAGCAGCTCTTCGATGCGGTGGATTTGCTCGGACGGTTCGCAGCCGCCGCTTTCGGCCTCCTCTTCCTCGACCGAAGCGACCCGAAACACGCGGGCTGAGGTTGCCGGCGCGCCGCCAGCCGCACCGCTCGTTTCCGGCGAGTCATCCAGCGAGCCGAATTCGATCACGCCGCTGTTGGCCGCGTCGCTTTTCGCACCGCCGCTCCAGGGTGTGGGCAGTTGCTGGAGATCGGCCCAGGCCTCCTCGGCGTTCGCCGGCTCGATGGTCTTCCGGCCGGCAACGTAGGCCAGCAAGAGGGCGTGATCGCAGACTTGATTGACCAGCCGCGGCACGCCGCCGGTCGCCTGAAACACGGTCTGGCAGGTCGACTCGGGAAAGACCTCGTCGCCCAACCCGCCCACCGAATTGACTTGCCATTGGATGTAGTCTTTGGTCTCGCTGCCGCTAAAGGCATCGAGATAGCATCGGGCGCTGAGGCGCTGACTGAACGAGTCGAGTTTGGGGCTGGCAAAACGCTCTTCGAGGACTGCCGCACCGGCCAGCACGAGCCGCACCAAGGGCTGCCCGTTGCGAGCCAAGTTGCTCAAGAGCCGGATTTCTTCGAGCAGGCGCAACGGGAGAGTGTGCGCTTCATCCACCAGCAGCAACATGCCCCGCTGACTGCCGTCGATCGCCGTCAAGTGCTCGACCACGGCCAGACGGAGTTCCCCTTCATCCATGTAGCGGTAAGGGCGTCCAAGGGCATACAAGATCGCCTGGAACAGGGCACGGCGGGTGCTCAATCGTCCGCTGGTCAACATGGCTATTTGGAAGGATCGCCGAAACTGCTCGGCCAGCAGCAGGCAGAGCAGCGTCTTGCCGGTGCCCGACGGGGCGACGACCAATCCAGCCCCCTCGCCGCGCTGGATGCAACGGGCCAGCGTGGTTCTCGCTGTTTCGATCGCGTTGGCGGGAAAGTACTGGTCCACCTGCGGCACGGATGCGAAGGGCCGTCGAGTGAGACCGAAACAACCGTCGTACATCGTCTATTCTTCCCAGAATCACAAATTCCTCTTCCCTAACACGGTGCTCGTCACCAAGCCGTGCGGGGATACATTTTCTCATTCCATCCATTCGGCATGTCCCGCATGAATCATAAACGATCCCCAGAAAGTAAAGGCAACGCCCACAACGGTTTGTGAATCGGCGGTGGCTGCGGCAGATGCGGGTAATGATCGCACCGGGAAAACTTGGTCGGTTGGAACACTTGTAGAGTCCACGGAGTGGGTCTGGGAGCCGATCTCGGTTGTCGAAGGGCGCACGACGAACAAGGTCGCCGGCTTAACGACGAGCCAACGATTAGAGTCCCAGTACGCCCCAGGCTGCTACAAGGGGGCAGGCGAGAATCAGAATCGTCCCGAAGGCGATCAGCGCGCGGCGGAGTTGCGCTTGGCGATGAATCGCAGCCAAGTTTGGCGGCGGCCCATCGGAAGGAAGGACGCCAAGGACCGGCTCGTCCAGGTCGTCTTCTACTTCGTCGATGCTGGCCACGGCAGGATCGATGCCCGCTCCCAGCGCGACCCAGACGATGCCGAAGACCATCAGCAGGCTTGAAGCGAAGGTCGTCCAGAGCAAACGCCGCCAGCCGTAGTCGACTTGCAGTGGGTTTGGCACGGCCTCGGGGTGCTCAAAGGTGAATTGCGGGGCTGCTGCCAGTTGCTGATCGGCTTGCTTTTCCGCCCGTTCAGCGTCTTGGCAGGCGAGTCGCGACTTGTCGAGCGTGGCGGTCAGTTCGGCGAGCTTTTGCTCGTATTGCTTCACGGCCGGATCGTCGCCCGCCGGCGGCACGAGCGCCGTCTCATTGACCACTTCGCCGCTAGTGCTAACGCGAGCGTCGGGGATTTGGTGCGCAGTCGCCGCCAACTGTTCCTTGGCTTCGGCGAGCCGTCTATCGATTTCCTGCACGGCGGGATGCAGCGGCGTGCGATCGATCAGCAGTTGGTCGCGGCGCCCTTCAAGGTCGGCAACCTGCGTTTGGAGATCGAGCCAGGCCGGATTGTCGATCATCGCCGGCTGCGGGGGCGGTTTCGTGCTTGCGGTGGGCAGGGACCGCCTTTCCGGCCGCTGGCGCTGGAAGGCCGAGAGCAGGGCGGCGCCGTTGCGGCACTCCTGCCGGGCCTTTTCCGCAACGTCGTGGGTCTTCTGACACTCGTCTGTTTTGCCGCGCCGCCACTCGGCAATACGCCCGGCGGCATAGCGCTCAGCCAGAGCGCCGGCCGAGGCTTTGGCCCGCTGCGGATCGACGTCGGTGCTCGTAAAGGGGGTTGTCGCGCCGGTTGCCGTCTCAATGGCCCGCGCCGTCGCGGTGTAGCTGGTCTGCCGATTGACGGGAATCCAATGCTCGCGGCCCCAACGACCGACCACTATCGCCGTAACGGCAAAGATCAGTGCGCACGCGAGCAGGGGAATTCTGACCGACGCCCGTGGCCGGACGGTTTGTCGTTTCAGCAGACGCATCCATGCGCTGATAGTGGACATAAACGGCCCCCCAGTTTGCGCAGACCACCCCCTTGATTCGACATCGTCGCAACGGGGGCTGAAGCTTGAGACAACATCTTCTCTCTTGCCAACTCGACGGCAATGGGGGAAGATGGGAGCAAGTATGTTTCGCATCAAGATTTGCGGCATTACGAGCGTGGACGACGGCCTGATGGTGGCTCGGGCGGGGGCGAATGCCATCGGGCTGAACTTCTATCCCCGCAGCCCACGGTACATTTCGTTCGATCTGGCGCGGGAGATTGTCGCCGCGTTGCCCAAGGGGATCGTGAAGGTCGGCCTGTTCGTCAACGTTCCCCCCGCGGACGTCTGCCGGGCGTATAGCGATCTGCCTCTCGATCTGATCCAACTGCACGGTGACGAGCCGCCCGAGTATCTGACACAATTGGGCAACCGGCCGGTGATGCGGGCGTTCCGCGTCAGGCCGGGCAACTTCCACCCGGTTGTCGAGTATCTTGCCCGCTGCCGCGGACTGAAGGTGGAACCGAGATTGGCGTTGCTCGATTCGCTCGTTCCGGGCGAATTCGGCGGGACCGGACAGCCAGTCGATTGGAGCACGGCGCGGCAGTACGCCGCCCAGTCCGGGCTACCGCCGCTGGTTCTGGCAGGAGGGCTAACGCCGGAGAATGTCGCCGACGCGATTGTGGCGGTTCGGCCGACAGCAGTTGATGTGGCGAGCGGGGTGGAATCAAGCCCCGGTCGGAAGGATCCGGCGGCGGTCGAGGCATTCCTTCGAGCGGCAACGGCGGCGTTGTCCGGGGTCAGATCAGGCAGCGTGTAGACTTGCCGCGGAACCTACTGATTTCGTGAGAATGTGGCGGCTGCCCCCTACTTACCCCTCCTCGACTTGGCGTACCGCTTCAAAGCCTGGTCGATCTTCTCCACGGTCCGCACGGTCGGCGAGTGCTTTCCCGATTCGAGCCGCGAGAGCGTCTCCTGCCGAAGGCCGGCCAACTCGGCCAACTGCAATTGGGTGAATCCAAACGCAGCACCTGCTCACTTGGCGAGCGAAAGTAATCGACGAGCACGCTGGTATCGACCAAAATCATATCATGCTTGCCGCGCGGAACTCCTGGTATGCCTCGGGGTCTATCATATCTTGGCCCGCAATCCGGGCAAGGGCAGAGTAATCCCGCTCCGCCGCCGGTTCTTGCGATGAGCGACGCGGCTCTTCCGTGACGCGAATTTCCACCTCTTTCCCAATAAATTCCCTAAGCTCGGGCAACTGGAGGGTGTCGGATTCGACGCAGCGGTGAACGCGAATGACTCGCATGACTAGGACTCTTTGCTTCCTACCCCTCAATCGTACCACGTGAGGCGAAATGTGGTAAGAGGAAATTGCGATCGGGCAAGACGGGGTTGGTTTTGCCGCTTGCGGCATTGCGGGCGAATTTCTATCATTATGTGGTACATTTGACTTGGCCCACTTGGCCTCTAACGAAGAGGGAGCGTACCGTGCCGCAAGTTGAAGCAAAAGTGAAGATGCCTTACAAAGTCGCTGACCTTTCTCTCGCCGAGTGGGGGCGGAAGGAGATTCAGCTTGCCGAGCGAGAAATGCCCGGGCTGATGGCCCTGCGGCGGAAGTACGGCAAGTCGAAGCCGCTTACCGGCGCCCGTGTGGCAGGCTGCCTGCACATGACCATTCAGACCGCCGTGCTGATCGAAACGCTCAAACAGTTGGGGGCCGAGGTGCAATGGAGCAGTTGCAACAAGTTCTCGACGCAGGACCATGCCGCCGCCGCGATCGCCACCGCCGGGTTCCCTGTCTACGCCTGGAAGGGGGAGACCGACGCCGAGTACGACTGGTGCATCGAGCAGACGCTCTACTTCCCCGACGGCCAGCCGTTGAACATGATCGTCGACGACGGAGGCGACCTGACGGCCATCGTTCACGCGGCGAAGTATCGCCATCTTCTCTCGGGCATCCGCGGCCTGTCGGAAGAAACGACCACAGGCGTTCATCGGCTGTACCAGATGCACGAACGCGGCGAGCTTGGCATTCCGGCCATGAACGTCAACGACTCGGTCACGAAAAGCAAGTTCGACAACCTGTACGGCTGCCGCGAGTCGCTGGCCGACGGCATCAAGCGGGCGACCGACATCATGATCGCCGGCAAGGTGGTGGTGATTTGCGGCTACGGCGACGTCGGCAAGGGCTGCGCCCATTCGATGCGGTCTTATGGCGCCCGTGTGCTGATTACCGAGATCGACCCGATCTGCGCGTTGCAGGCGGCGATGGAGGGATTTGAGGTGACGACGATGGACGACGCCGCTTCGCGGGGCAACATCTTCGTGACCTGCACCGGCTGCCGCGACATTATAATGGTCAAGCACCTCCAGCAGATGCCCGAGGACGCGATCGTCTGCAACATCGGACACTTCGACCTCGAGATCGATGTGGCCGGCCTGGAGAGTTTGCCCGGCGTGAAGAAGGTGAACATCAAGCCGTTGGTCGATCGGTACACCATGCCCAGCGGCCGTTCGATCATTCTGCTGGCCGAAGGGCGGCTGGTGAACCTCGGTTGCGCGACCGGCCATCCGTCGTTTGTGATGTCGAATTCGTTCACGAACCAAGTGATCGCCCAGGTTGCGCTTTGGACGGAATCGGACAAGTATCCGATCGGAGTTTATACGTTGCCCAAGCATCTCGATGAGGAGGTGGCCCGGCTGCATCTCGAGCAGCTTGGCGTGAAGTTGACGAAGCTGACGCAGAAGCAGGCCGAGTATCTTGGGATCCCCGTCACCGGACCGTTTAAGCCGGATTACTATCGCTACTAACGCTTGGCGAGCCAGAGGCATGCCATGAGACGAGCTGTATCACTCTTGGTGATCTTCGTCGTGTCGTACGGCGTAGCGTTGATCGTTACGCCGCCCGATCCCATCACCTTCCACTTGACCGCCGGATTGTTTTGTGCATTTGGAGTGCTAGGCTACGTGCTTGGCCACCGCGAAGCGAGACACAGTTCTCACCCCCTAGAAGACAACATTAACACTGCGAAACCGTGAACGGCAATGGCAGTCAGCACCTTAACGCGGGAGCGATTACATGAACAACAAGCCAATCGCGTACACGGGCTTTTTCCTTGTGCTTGCGAGCTTCTTGGGAATCATCCTCACGTTGGCGTTTCATGAAAATGTTGCATGGCTTAGAGACAGAAGCGGTGAAATGGCCGCTTGGGGAGCGTTCGCAATCGGTTTCGTGGGTTTTGTGTTGGGGCTCTTGACTTGGAAGACACAACCCGGGAAAGTTGCTGCATGTTTTGGCGCCATTTTGTTGATCTTCTTCCTGGTCCTGCTCCTCAGTAGTAGCGGGGGCAACTCACCGCCTCCCCCACCACCTAGACACTACATTTAACCCTATCATCTGAACCCTGACCCCTAAACCATCAGTCATGCCCGAGATTCAAGCCTTCCGTGGAGTTCGTTATAACCTTGGACGCGTCGGCACGCTGAGCGACGTTGTTACGCCGCCGTACGACGTGATCGGACCCGAGTTGCAGGAGCATTTCTACAAGCTGCATCCGAATAGCTTCATCCGCATCGACCTGAACAAGATCGAGCCGGCCGATGACGACGAGAAGAACAACCGCTACACACGGGCGGCCAAGGTCTACAAGCAGTGGCGCGACGAAGGCGTGTTTCTGGCCGAGGCCGACCCGGCCATCTACGTCTACCACCAGGAGTTCACGGCCGATGGCACGACGTTCGTCCGCAAGGGCTTTTTGGGCCGGCAGCGGCTCACGCGGTTCGGCGAGGGCCAGGTCTTCCCGCACGAGGAAACCCTGCCGGCCGCGAAGGTCGATCGGCTGATGCTGATGGTCACGACGAAGGCCAATTTGAGCCCGGTGTTCGGCCTCTATCCGGATCCGAACTGCGAGGCCGACACCCTGTTGGACCAGGCCATCGCCGGCAAGACGCCGCTGGTGGCCGCCGACCATCTCGGCGTGATCCATCGCCTCTGGCCGGTCACCGACGTGGCGGTGATCTCGAAGCTCTCGGGCATCATGGGCCCAAAGCCGATCTTCATCGCCGACGGTCATCACCGCTATGAAACCGCGTGCAACTACCGCGATCAGATTTACGACAGCGGGTTCCTGTCGCCCGAACATGCGGCTAACTACGTGCTGATGATGTGCGTGGCGATGGACGATCCGGGCTTGATCGTCATGCCGACGCACCGGCTGTTCCGAACGGCTGGGCCGGCGGCCGATGGGACGCCAGTCAAGCTGCCCCCCCAACTATTGGCACTGACCAGCGACGAGTTGGCGGCCAAGCTGAGCCCCTGTTTCACCGCTCGGCCCGCCGGCAAAGGGCCCGAGACGGCGGCATCGGTTTGGGAAGACATCGAAACCGGCGGCCAGCAGGGCGCCATCGGACTCTACACGCAGAAGGACGGCCGTTGGCTGATCGCCACGCTCACCGAAGCCGGCAAGGCTCGCATGGCCGAAGTGGCCAAGGAGCACAGCGAGGCATGGCAGTCGCTGGGCGTCAGTCTGCTCCATCGGCTCGTGATTGGCGACCTGTTGGGCTGCAAGGAGTTGCCCAAGCCGAGCTACGTTCATTTGATCGAAGAGGTGACCGAGGGGCTGAAGACGGGCGAGTATCCGCTGGCGGCCGTGGTCATGCCGGCCAGCGTCGAACACGTCCGCACGATCAGCATGGGCGGCGAGCGGATGCCTGCCAAGAGCACGTATTTCTATCCGAAATTACTGAGCGGGCTGGTCATCAACCCGTTGGAATGAGCCGCCGACAGCCGAGTCAGCGCGCTAGGGGCAGTTCTTCGTTTAACCCGGAGCCAACGGCGACGGCGGTTGCGGGACTAGGTGAGTGAGATGCCGGCTATCAAAGCACGAACAGCCACACCGTCGCCGCCGGCTCCCGGTTGAACGAAGCGTCACCGTTGGTGTGGTGTTGGAACTGCGTTGGGGCGGTAGTTCAACTGCCGCCCCAAACGTGAGCCCGCCAACTGCGACCCAGTCGCCGGAGTTCCACGTGAAACCGGCGGTAAGAAGCAACCGTGAAGAGCAAAATCCATGCGCCCGCCGCCATCGCCCACTAAGTGTCTTCGATACCCTGTCACCACCAGCATCGCCGTGCTGGCGGTGGCGGCCACTGTGCAATCGTGGATTGTCTACATCGACCCCGTCTTTCTGAGCGACACCGGCAATTGTCTGCGCGAACCTTGGCGACTGTTGACCCCGGCTTTGTTCCACGGCGGACCGCTGCACCTGATTTTCAATGTCTGCTGGCTCTGGGCCTTTGGCACGCTGGTCGAGAAGCGATTCGGCCACGTCGCCGCGCTTGGCATTTGCCTCCTTCTGGCCGTTGGCTCGGTGGCGGCCGAGCTAGCTCTGTTCCGCTGCGGTCTGGGGCTCTCGGGCGTCGTTTATGGCCTGTTCGGTCTGCTCTGGGTGCTAAGTCGAACCGACCCGCGATTGGAGGATGCCGTCGATGAAAAAGTTGTCGAACTGATGATCGGCTGGTTCATTCTCTGCGTCGTGCTGAAGGTGGCGGACGTGTGGAACATCGCTCTGGTGTCCCATGCCGCCGGCTGCATCCTCGGGCGCTGCTCGGTTGGACGATTAGCGCCGACAAGCTGAGTTACCGGCTAGGGCGTAGCACCATTCTGGTGGCCACGTTTCTTCTCTGCCTGGCAGGCGCAACTGTCGCCCGGCAGAAGGTCAATCTTGTGGAAGACTGGGTCGGATCGAATAGCGCCGAAGACGGCCGGATCGCCTGGGAACATGGCAACACCGAAGAGGCTATCCGACGCTATCAGGACGCCGTCAGGGCCAACCCTAACGTTTACCCTTGGTGGCTCAGCCTAGGCGCTGCCTATGAGCAGGCCGGGCGAAAGGACGAGGCTCGCGACGCCCGCAATCGCGCTGCGGCGTTAAGGCGACATGGCCCGTCGAAATCAGCGGCCAGAGGAGGAGATTTTCCATGAGCCTTGGCGCTGTCCGCATCGACGCCGAGCCCCGCCCGCGCCCGTTTCAGTTCTCACTGCGGACGATGTTCATCGTCACGGATTGAAACTGCGGGTTTCACGTGAAACGGGCAATTTGCTCGTGATTTTCCATACTTGTCGGATTGCAGGGAATCGGCCACAATCGACGCCATGTCAGAAGCCGATCCGCAAGCCGATGTCGAGACGCCCGGCCCATCCCCGTTCGCCGAGCAGCTTCGCGTGTCATCGCCATTCGCCGAACAGTTTCGCGTTCCGCAGTTCGGCATTATCCATCTGCTGATCTGGAGTACCGTTACCGCGGTGCTGTTGAAGTATTATCTGGCGATCGCGGACGAATCGTCGTTCCAAGAGTCACCCGTCCAGCTTTGGCTGATACGGATCTCGCAGTCCCTCTCCGCGATCCTCGTGGGCAGCATCGTAATCGGATCGGGAATCCTGATTCGAGCCCGTTGCTACAAGATGCTCAGAAGGCTTCAGCCGGGCCACTGGCTTGTTCTGGTGGTCACCTTTCGCGCGCTGCTCAACCTGATTGCGTGGCCAATCTACCGGCACTTCTTGCGCGAGTTCGACGTCGGTTTGGGGCTACATTCTCGGCACGACGATTGCCGGCAGCCTGACTGCGGCCGCCTATGCGGTCGCAACCGTGCAGTTGCGCGACGCCAGACGATGGAAGTTCTTCTTCGCCGTGAAGGTCCTCGGTGAGGTGGCGACGGTGATCTTGGGCCTCGCATCTCTCGCGCTCTCCATGCTGTTTCACGGCCGATACTCCAACTTGTTCTTCTTGTCACAAGGCTACTGGTCCATCGGGGCCGCGGCGATTCTTGTCATGCTCCTAGTGGTCACTATTATGGACGTGCCCATTCGAGCTTCCCGTGATTGGCTTCACTGGCTTGGCATCACTGTTCTCGTAGCGGGCTATGCCATGTCACTGGCCTGGCAGGCTTATTACACGTTCTTCCGGACGTCACTTTGAACGCGACGTTAGCCAAAGCTGCGTGATTTGCGCAGCGCACATGGATTGGGTCGGCTGGAAGTTTCACATGAAACGTAGGAGCCGAGACTAAACACGCTGGCATCGCCACTCCATGACCGACGATTCGCTAATCACCACTCATCAATCCGCAATCATCAATTCTCCGCTCCAAACTGGCATTCCCCCCCACGCCGGTTCCTTGCTAGAATCCGCAGCGCACTGGCAAGGGGGACAGTCCCATTTTCGCTGAGACGAAAATCGGGACAGCCCCCTGCGATCGTGAGGAGGCGCTACGTGGTCCGGACGTTTTGCGTGGCCAACCAGAAGGGGGGGGTAGGGAAGACGACGACCGCCGTCAACCTGGCTGCCGCGCTCGCCCGATCCGGCGCAGACGCTTCTGGTCGACCTGGATCCCCAGTGCAACGCCACGACCGGCCTGGGCCGACAGCCGACCGATAGCCATCCGTTGGTCCGCTGCGCCCCCATCCGTCAGGGGGTTGTCGCAACCGATGTTCCGAAACTCGACCTGCTGCCCGGCAGCCGCAGCTTCCGCGACGTGGAGCTACTGACCCACGACGACCAGCAACAGTCGGCCCGGCTGCGCGAACACTTGATGACCGGCTTCAACGCCTATGACTTCGTGCTGATCGACTGTCCGCCCTCGCTGGGACCGCTGACCAAGACGGCCCTGAGCAGTTCGACGGAAGTGTTCATGCCCATCCAATGCGAGTATTTCGCGATGGAAGGGCTGACGCAGATGATCGAAGTCATTCGCGATGTGATGCAGTGCGGCAGCGGCCAACTCCAGTTCGGCGGGATCGTCCTGACGATGTACGACCACACACTCGAATTGACGCACGAGGTCGACGACGAGGTTCGCGAGTTCTTCGGCGAGATCGTGTTTCGCTCGGTCATTCCCCGCGACGTGGCGGTCTCGGAGGCGCCCAGCCACGGCAAGCCGGTGATCGATTACGCACCCCGCTCCCGAGTGCAAGAGCCTATGTGGAGCTTTGCATGGAGGTACTGGAAACGTGAGCAACGAACGACGACTTGGGCGCGGCTTGGAGGCGCTGTTGGGGCAGCTTCCGGTTCGCAACGATTCGCCCCAGCCGGCTCAACAACTGCGGCCAGCGGAGGCGTCCGACATGGCCGACAATGACGTAGGCTCATCGGCGCCTGCGCCGGCGGCGCCCTCGGCGGAATCGTTGTTTCGCCTGGACATACCGCACGGGGCGACCGACCAGTTCTTCGCCCAGCCGCATCATTCTATGGCACCGGCGTCGGCCGGTGCGATGGCTGCGATCGAAGGCGGGAGCGCGGCCGTCGCCGCTGCTTCGGCGACATCGAGCGGGCAAGAGGCACACGCCCCAATTGGCGTGCAAGATGCTCGCCCCCCGGCCGCCGAGCACGATGGACGCGATCTCACGCGAGTGGCCATTCGGCAGATCGACAGCAATTCGGCGCAACCGCGTCAGGAGTTCGATCCGGCCGAGATGGAATCGCTGGCCGAGAGCATCGCCGCGCACGGGCTGTTGCAGCCGGTGGTGGTGCGGCGCGTCCATGAACGTTACCAACTGATCGCAGGCGAGCGCCGACTGCGGGCGGCGATTCAGGCCGGATGGGTCGATGTGCCCGTCAATGTCATCGAGGCCGACGACCGCCAAATGGCCGAATTGGCCATCGTCGAGAACCTTCAGCGCAAAGACCTCAACGCGCTGGAGAAGGCCGCTTCGTTCCAGAACTACCTCGACCAATACGGCTGCACGCAAGAGGAGTTGGCCGGCCGGTTGAAACTCGACCGCTCGACGATCGCCAACTTGATCCGGCTCCTGGAACTGCCCGAGCCGGTGCAAGAGGCCATCCGCCGCGGCAAGATCACGCCGGGGCACGCCCGGGCGCTGCTGCCGCTGGGCGACGAACGCGAGCAGATCGAGTTTTGCGGGCGGATTCAGCGCGAGGGCTTGAATGTCCGGCAGACGGAGACAATCGTTCAGGAGACGATCGATTCGGCCGATGGCGACCCGTTGGCGGCAGCCGAAGCGCCGGCCAAGCCGAGCCGTTCATCGCGTGCGAAGAATGAGAATCTCGCGGCTTTGGAGCAGCAATTCCGCACCGCGTTGGGTATGAAGGTCAAGATCACCCACAACGCCCGCGGCCGCGGCAAGCTGGTCGTGCAGTTCCGCAACCACGAGGAGTTCGAGCAATTGAAGAAGCATATTTGCGGGGGATAGGGGCCAGGGATCAGAGGTCACAGAAGGCGAGTCAGGGGCCGGACAAAGAGGCAAGGCGAGTACGGTTTCTGTAGAGGGCTGGGCACTTCAGTGCCCAGCGCGCGGCGATCGAGCCGGAAGGCCGCATCTCCGGCCCTGGGGGCTCTTGGCGTCGCATCGCAAAGCGAGTAGCATAGAGAAGATACGGGGCGTGGCGCAGCCTGGCTAGCGCGTCTGGTTTGGGACCAGAAAGTCGGAGGTTCAAATCCTCTCGCCCCGACTGAGGAGCCTGCCGTATGGCCGATCCGATTGCCGTCCCCTGGATCGATCCGGTTGTCGAGGTCTACAAACGCGATGTGGATCGGACGCTGCTGCGGGAGAACCTCAAACTCTCGCCCGAACAGCGATTGCTGAAACTTCAGGATTTTGTGCGATTTCTCTCAGAAGTGCGTGCTGCCGGTGAGAAGGCAGGACTGGGCCGATGACCGACTTTGCGGAGATCATTCTGGCTCTAGCTGGGGCGGAAGTCGAGTTTATCATCGTAGGGGGGGCGCCGCGGCGGTACACGGGTTTGCGCGGGCCACATACGACGTCGATGTTGTCTATGCCCGCTCGCCTGACAACATAGCCCGGTTGGCAAGAGCCTTCGAAGAACTCGATGAAGATCGTATCGAGAGCGTGATCTGCGATGAGCAAATGACCAAACTCGGCCCTTCGGCAACCGGCAGGTTCCTCTTTGCCCTATCGCGTGTTTCAACGAAGAATCACGTTTGCGCGTCCGGCTCCCCCCTTATCTACTCTCCCCAATTCTGCTAGAATAATGGAGTGAAGCACATTGCCGCGTTCGGAGCTAAACCATGGACCAAAAACTCACGGAATTGTTTCAGGAGAAGCAAAAACGATCGGGAACCGATGCCGGCATCGATTGGGACTCCCGGCGCGACGAATACCTTTCGGCGGTGCGGAGTCTGTATGAGCAAATTGAAGGGATGCTTGCCGAACCGATCAGGCAGAAGACGGTTGTAACGCAGCGGCGTGCGAAGCAATTGACCGAAAATTATATCGGAACATATTCAGCGGAAGACCTCATCCTGGCCATTGGCGACGAGCAGGTTCGCTTCTCACCCCGCGGGCGGAACATTGTGGGCGCGGCTGGCCGCGTTGACGTGCTCGGCGAGCGCAACGAGGCGACGCTGGTGTTGCAACCAGCCGGGTGGGGGTTTGTGCAAACCCGGCAGCCGAGACTGGAGGTCGCGCCCTTCGACGAGTCAGCGCTTGCGGACGTGCTAAGACTCGTAATGCGGGATTGACGGCAATGCCACTCCCACCCATCAATCACGTGGCTGCGGAGCCACAGATGCTCGACGAAGTTCTCGACTGGCATCGTGGCGTTGTCGACGCGCTTCTGGATCAACGCAGGTCAGTGCAGGATGCTATCCGGGCGAGTGCAACGTTCGCAGCAAGGTTTGTGGGCATGACGGAGGCGGACGTGGATGTTTACTACGATGCTCAGCGCCGGGAGTTGGACCGTCTTACCATGCTCAATCTCGTGGCGAGCGCCGAGGCGACAATCAAGGTGGATTACTTTCGTCGTGTCGAAGGAAAATTGAAAGACCCCCTGGCTCGCGCCTATCGGGATTGGTACGAGACGCTCTCGCCGCAAGAGCAGCGTCGCCCAAATTTCGATGCCGATGGAATCCTCGACGTATTAAGGAAAGCTCACGTGATGGATAACCACATCATTGGGCAGTATCGCGAGTGTCTGCGGGCGCGACACTGGATCGGGCATGGGCGATACTGGGCCAAGCCTGTGGAGGTGGATCGGCTCGATCCGGACGAAGTCTTCAACCGCACAAGTGCCTTATTGCAAGCGATGCCACGGTGAAAACTGGTGGACGGGCATTTCGGTGTATTGTTGTCTCTTCGGGCGCCGAGTTACCATGGAGGGGAGACATCAAATGGCAATGAGGGCCCGACCTCCAGGCGTTTCGTTCCTGCGAACACCACGGCTCTGCTTTCCGGCTGGCTTCGGTCGGCCATCGGCGCGGACATCGCATGGATCGGCTGCCGCTGACCCGCATCTCTCATCCCAAACGGGAATGGATCGACAGTGTGCCACTGCTTGGGACAAACAGTGCGAGGTGCAACTCGCTGTCCCAGCACTGCTTGCTCCAAACGGCGGCACGCGGGCCGTGAAGACTTCTACTGCTTCTGCGGGAATCCTTCGACGTTCTTGTACGAGACGTACTCCCCTTTCGCATCGAAGGTGAAGACCTGATTCATGATGAGCACGTCCTTGTCCCAGATCGTGGCGCGGTACTTGTAGCGGATCGAGGAATTGCCGTTGGGGGCCTTTTCGACTTGGCCCCATTCGATCGTTTGGCGCGACGTAATGTCGTGGAAGTTGCTTTGGAAAAAGCCCTCGACAAGCTCCTTCATTCCCGCTTGGGTGTTCACGTCGGGTGGCTTCACGATCTTCTTTTTCGGGTAACCTTCGACGTCTTTCATGTCGAGGATGTTGCCCTTGGCGTCGAAGGTGAAGATCTTGTTGTCGATCACCACTTTCTTGCCCCAGATCGTGGCTTCGTACTTGTAGCGAATGGTGCGGTTGCCGTCTTGGTCTTTCTCGATGTCGCCCCATTCGAGCGACTTTCGTGCGGTGATGTCGCGGGCGCCGTGCATGAAGGCCCACTCGATCCGGCCCATCAAGTCGGCCTTTTCGACGCTGATTCCCAGCGGTTCGCCAGGGGCGATGGGGGCGGAACGTTTCGGCCGACCGCCCGGCAGAGTCACGGGCTTTCCGCTCTTGATTCCCTCCAGGATTGCGAGGTACCCGTCCCAGGCGTTGTCTTTGATCAGCTCGAAACGCTTTCCGGCCGCATCGACGCTCGGCATGCGGTCCTCGCCCATGTTCTTCCACTCGCCGTCGATGCGAACGAAGCTGCGAACGCTGTAGGGATCGCGGCCGACGCCTTTGGGGAATTTCAGCTTCGAGATTACTTCCGCCAGCCCGTCGCGGTAGGTGAGCACTTCGATGATCTCGGCCTCACGATAAGCACGGTCCATCAGGGCAACTTCATCTTTGTTCCCCATTTTGCGTTCCATCTCCGCCTTGACTTGAGAGATGTCCTCCGCTCCGAATTTCCAGGCCGACAGTTCCAGCCACCGTCGCGGATTCGGGCTCATGATGGCCCGATGAAACGCCGCGGCGGCCGATTCGGGCGTGGAAAGGTCGGTCTTTTCGGGGAAGTCTTTCACCGATTTGTTGACGACTCGCCGCTCGACGGCAGGCTTCTCGTCTGGTTTCTGATCGTTTGTGAGCGGTGGGTCGCCTTTTCGCGGCGGCTTGGCCCCAAAGGCCAAAGTCATAGGAACGGCAACGACGGCGGCCAGCACCAGTATGCGGCCGATGGTCAAACGCATCGCGGGAGTGGAATTCTTCAACATGGTAATTCTCCTTGCCAGAGAAGCGGAAGATTTGGCGGCCGTCGCCCCCAGCGGAGCGGCGACCGAGCGGTCGGAAAGGAAATCCAGCGTATCCAACAGGGCAGTGGCGTAACTCTTGGCCGCCTGCGGCGCGGCGCCGAGCACCATCGTATCGCAACACTGGTCTTCGAGCTCCTGCAATTGCCGAGCGGCCCACCACACGACCGGATGCCACCAAAACAGCGTGGTGATGAGCACTTCGAGCAGCCGGACCCAATGATCCTTGCGGCGGACGTGCGCCAGTTCATGGGCGAGGATCGCCTCCCGCGCCGCGGCGTCGAGCCGCGCGAACAGGGCCGCGGGCAGCAACACCCTGGCTCGGCCGCCAAGCGACCAGACCAGCGGAGAGACGCAGACGGGCATCATGCGAATGTCGGGAACACGTCGAAGACCGAGGCGTTTGCCGATCCTCTCGGCCGCGCTGATCACGTCGCAGGAAGGGGGCTTGCTGGAATGCAGCAGTCGGCGGAAGCTCAGGATGCGGCAGGTGCGGTCCGATGCAGAGACGACGACGCCGAGGGCCCATGCCCAGCCGAGAATCGCTAGCCACGGTATCCCGTCGTCTTGAAGAACGACCGCGGGAGCAACATCGCCGATTGCCGCGGGAGCCTGGCCTTCGGCGAGAAGGCGGTTCGTCCCAGAATGGTCGCCACTTACCCCGCTTTTGTCGGCCGGCGCGGCTGCGACGTCGCGGCGCGAAACTTCGACGCGCGGCACAGCCAGCGAAGGCGGGCTCACTGCACGTTCTGCAATCGCAGGCGAGGCTTGTCCTTGGGGCAACGCAACGGGAACCGTCAGCAGCGGCGGCGTAACGAGTTTCAGCAGCACGCACATCCAGAGAAGATGGAGGCACGCGGGGTTTCTCCAGACACGCCCGAGCAGCGTGACGCCCGCCGCCAGCACAACGACCACAATGGCATTGCTGGCCACGATCTGCAAAAAGTCTTGCATGGTGAGCCTCGCTTCGTCTGTAGTGCGGTTGCTGTTGGGGTGGCAATTGGACGGTGTTTCGGCGGCAGTTGAACTGCCGCCCCAACGCTTCGTTCTCGCTCAGTTTGAGGTGCGGTGGCCGCCGTCCTTCGACGGCCAAAGGTCATCAACTAGTTTGCGTAGTTCTTCCCGCTCCTTCTTGGGAAGCCGTCCAGATCGCAAGAGCGTCGTCACCAAGGGAACGACGGCGCCGTCGCACAATCGGTCGGCCAACGATTGCAGCCGACTTCGCAGGAAGCGCTCGTGGCTCACTAGCGGGCGAAAGCGATGGGCGCGTTCGCTACGGTCGCGCTCGACGCAGCCCTTCGCTTCCAGCCGCTCGATGAGCTTTTGCACGGACGCCATTTTCGGGTCGGTGACCTCCTCGTGCAGCGCGGTGGTGATCTCGCGGCTGGTGGCCTCGCCGCGGTCCCAGAGGACTTGCAGGATAGAGAGTTCGCCGTCGGTAATTCGATCGAGTTTCATCGCCAGGTGGCCTCCGTTCAATGACAGACAGCATGTCTGTCATTATGGTAGGAAAAGGGGAAAATTGTGTCAAGGGCTTTTTTGCCGCGGATCGCAAGAGGGCGCGGAACGTAGTAATGGCCCTTGCGCCCGGGATCCTCGCTGGGCAGGGGCGGTGATCCTGACGGCCGCTTCCCTGCGGGGCGCGGCTAAACGGGGTGATGCGTCGTCATTTCTGCCGCTGCGACCCGTTATCGCCCTTCCCCCGAACTCTCGAGCCATTTCTCGATTTCGGCCGCCAAGGCATCTTGTTCTTGCGAACGGGCCATGTCCAATGCCATCTTGCCGGCGGCAAGTGCCCTGTCGTTATGATGGGCAACTCGATAACATTTCGCCAGCAGGAAACGGGCCTTGACGTAATCCGGCCTCAGGCTGACCGCGGCTTCCAGTTCGCTGGTTGCCTCCGGAACCGCATCGAGGCGATACAGCAAGCCGCCGAGATTGTAATGGGCCTCGGGGTAGTCGGGCCTGCATTTTAGCGCCTGCTGATAGCAACCCCCCGCCTGCCGAACGTCGCCGAGACGATGGTAGGCTGTTCCTAGATTGTTGAACGTCTCGGCGTCGAGCGGGTTGAGCTTGATCGCCTGTTGAAACTGCTCGATCGCCGCAGGCACCTGCCCGGCGTGCAACAACGTCAGTCCATAGACGCTGTGACACGTCGGATTGCCGGGGAAGAGCTTCGCCACTTGCGCGTCAAGCGTCAAGAGTTTGTCAATTTGCCTCGTCGCCCGATAGAAAGCCCTGAGATTTACGATGTTCGCGGGGGTTCGCCTTCCCGCCGCAAACGCCGCTTCCAGCTCTTTGGCCGCTTCCCCTGTCCGGCCAAGCTCGAACAGGGCCTGCGCGTACGTCTCGTGGATAAGGCCGCAATCCAAATCCTGCTGCGGGTGGAGTTCGAGCGCCTTGAGAAGGTACGGGAGCGATTCTTTCGGCCTCTTCTGTGCGAGTTCCCAGTTTCCGAGGGTGTGATGGATCATCCAGCAATCGGGGTTCTTCTCCTTGGCGGCTTGAAAAAGGGTGAAGCGATCGACGTACAGCCCGCTCTGCCGCCACGAAGAGAACGCGAAAACGGCGACAACGACGACTGCCGGGGCGATCGGCAGCCAGTGCAGGTTTTTGGGCAATCGTGCCGACGCAGTGCCGATCGCGGCCGCCGCCAGGGCGACGATCGCCAGCAACGCGACGTGCAGGTAGCGATCGGCCACCCAGGTGAACTTCATGAAGCCGACGTCGCAAAAGCCCATCACCGGCAGCAGTGCAACGCCAAAGAAGACCCAGGCAAACCAAAAAGGGGCGGCCGAGGTTCGCACTTGCTTCCAGGGCTTCGCCGCGGCGAAGAGCGCGGCCGTCGCGAAGACCGCCCCGGGCAGAGGAATCCACCAAGCCAGCTTGCCGGCGTCGATGTTCCAATTCGGGTAGATAAACGCCAGGTTGAACGGCCAAATCGCCTTGTACAGATAGAACCAGACGACGCCGCCGGCGCCGAGCAGGCGGTCGACAAAATCGACGTTGCGAACGATCTTCTCCGTATCGTGCGTTTGGAACACCACGTTGACCACGGCCAGCAGCAGGCCGGCGGCGAAAAAGGGGAGTATCCGCCGCAGATCTCGCCACTGGAGCGGCCGTTTCCACCAGAGAATGCAAAGCAGCAATGCCGGCATCACCACCGCCGAGCCCTTTCCTAGCGCCGCCAGCACGAAGGCCGCGAAACTCAGCCAGTACCAGCGGCCGGCGAACTCGTCCGCCGAAAAAGCGGTTGCCCGGGCCCAGATTCCCGCTGGTTCCACGCCGTTCCCCTTCGCCTCGCCGCTGCCTTCGGCCGGGGAGCGGCTTTCCGCGTTGAGGTAACACCAGAACGAGACGAGCAGAAACAGCATCGCCACCAGATTCTTCCGCGACGCGATCCACGCCACCGATTCGACGTTCACCGGATGCACGGCGAAGAGCAACGCCCCCCAGAAAGCCCCCGGGATTCCGAGTTTTTTTAATAGGAGCCAAATCAGCAGCGATTCGACGATGTGCAGCGCCAGATTTGTGAGGTGATAGCCCGTCAGGTGTTCGCCCCAGAGCCGCCACTCGATCCAAAACGTGGAATTCGTCACCGGCCAATAATCGGAGGGCTTGGCGGTGAACCAGAACTGATACAGGCCGCTGGGCGATTGGACGATGGGGTTTCGCGTCAGCAGCAACTCGTCGTCCAACAGTTCGCCGCCGCGCATTGCGGGGAGATAAACCGCGGCCGTCAACACAACCAGCGTGCAGATGCCCCACCACGTCCACTTAGATGGCGACGGGAACCTTGTCCACCAGCCCTGCTGCGATTCGTCTGGGAAATCACTCGTCTTGCGTTTGCTCATGTTGGGATATTGGCCATAGCAGTTTGCGTTAATGCCCAAGTCTGACAAGCCATCCCCAAGCGAAGTCGTATACGAACAGCGCCAGCGCCAAGACGAAAAGCAGGATCACCACCGCAAGCGGGATAAAGCCGACGAGGATTAGGATGGTATGCCGTTTCTTCGTGGCTTTATCGTCAACTAGGCGAGAATTCCGTTTCACGATTCACTCACCTCCCATCTTGTCGGCCGCCAAGAACGCCAGTTTTTCTATTGCACTCGATGCCGCTCGTGACGAGAATACGGCCCGTCGCCAAGTCCTCATCATACCCCCTCCTGTGGCAGGAGGAAAGGCGGGCGATGAGTTGCGCGATCTACGATCATTTTAGCACGGATGGAGCCGCATGCCCGAATCTCCGTCGCCAGAATTGGTTGCCACGTTAGAACGCCTCGGACTGGCCAAGGCAGACGAAGTGGCGCGGATGGGGCGGCGGGTCGCGCGGCTGGCGAAGGACCTGCCGCGATTCGATTCGGTATGGATCGACGCCCTGGCCCAGACTCGCGTGCTCACCCCCTTTCAAGCGGCCGAACTGAACGCCGGGCGCGGCGGCCGGCTGCGCGTCGGGCCGTTTCTGCTCTGCGAGCGGCTCGCGCAGCCGTGCTACGTCGCGTCGTATCGGGCGAAAAACGTCGATTCGGGAAACATCGTGCGGTTGGCCGTCGTTGAGAACGTCGGGACACGAGCCAAGGCGATTCTCGGGCAGTTGCAGGCGCTTGTCGAGAGCGGAATGAGTTGGGGCGGCAGTGCGACTGCCGCGGCAACGATTGGCTCACGTTGGGGTGGCAGTTTAACTACCACCCCAACAGTTTGCGGTTCAACTGCCGGACCAACGGAGAAAACGCTGGCGTCACACGCGACCCATCGCCGCGTGGACGCGGCGGCTAAACGATTTTCTCCGCTGGCGGTCACGGGGCATTCTGACGCACTCGCGGGTTTGCGATCTCCGGTCGTTTCCCCCTCTCCCCCTCTCCCCCTCTCCCCGTCTCCTTCTCTTATCACCCACTGTGGCCACGACAACGAGCGGCTCTTCGCCGCCTCGCCGTGGATCGACGGACGAACCGCGGCGGAGTGGATCGTTCATCATGGACGGTTTCCAGCGGAGGTCGTGCTGGAAATCGCCCGCAGGATGCTGACTGAACTGGTCGCTCTTGAGCGAATTGGCATTTGCCACGGCGACGTGAGCGCGTCGAGTTTGATATTGAGTGACGCGGGCGACGTTGTGTCGGCTTTGCCCGGCCTGCGGGGGATTTTGCGGCCGGAAGAGGGCTACGCCCATGCCGATCTGCTGCCCGAGGCGTTCGATTGCCTGGCGCCGGAACGGGTCGCGTCGGGCAGGCCGCCGGACGCGGCAAGCGACGTCTATGCCTGCGGCTGCGTGTGGTGGCATCTGCTCTGCGGTCGGCCCCCGTTGACGGGCGGAAACAGCCTGACGAAGCTTCGCGCGGCGCAGGCGGGGGGGATTTGCGACGTGCGGCGATACGCGCCCGACGCTCCGCCGCCGCTGACGGCCGCGATCGCGGCGTGTGTCGAAGTCGAGCCGAGCCGCCGCCCGGAGTCGATGGCCCGGCTGGCGGTCATGCTCGGTTCGCCGACACGAGCCGGAAAAGGGGCGCTGGCCGATTGCTTGAGCCGGGCCGGCCGCCCTACCGTTCATTGGACGACCACGGCGCGTTCGATCCGGCGATCCAGCCGCACTCCGCTCTGGCTGGCCGGGGCGGTCTGTTGCCTGGCGGCCGCGGTCGCTGTTTTCTGGGCCGGTTCGCATGAGCGGGGAGGGGGAAGTCTAGCGGCGGGCGGCCAGTGCGAAACCGCAAGCGGCTCTCGGCGCTCACTAGATCGCACGGATCACACACCATCGCGCATTGATGAGGGGCGCGTTGTGCCGGCAACGTTCCAGCAGCCGCTCGGGCCGCCGCCCGACCTGGTGCTCGCTGCCGACAAACCTCTAACCAACGCGCTGGCCGACTTGCGTGCGGGCCAGCGGGTTCGCGCGGCGCCGGGCCATCGGGCAACTCTGGTGGCACGCGGGGCCGGATTGATCGTCGATAAAGAAGACGTCCGCTTCGAGAACATCGACTTCGTGTGGGAACCTGAATCCGCGCAGGAACGCACCCGGAGAGAAGGACCGGCAATCGTGCGGCTGCTGGCCGGACGAGCGGAGTTCCGCGGCTGCTCGTTCCGGTGCGGAGGGGACTGTCCCGATTTTCGTGTCAACGAAAATGGGACTGTCCCCTTTGACGCTCACTCTGCCGTTCCGGCCATCCGCTGGGTTTATCCGACGCAGGTCGATCCATCGGAGACTTCGTTGCCGAGCGGACGAATCCGGCTGGCCGACTGCGTGTTTGATCGCGTGGCCGCCGGGCTCGATTGCCGCACCGCGGGGGCGTTGGGCATTGAACTGACGAACTCGCTCTGTCTGGGCAGCGGGGCGCTGGTGCGGCTCGATCACTCTCCCCGATCCGACGAGCCGTTGTCGCTCAACCTGTCGCAAGTCACGCTGCGCGGCGGCGGACCGTTGTTGCAGTGTCTTACGCCGCGCGTTGCGGAGCAGCCGCTGGAGATTACGGTGCGGGCGGTGGCCTGCGTGTTCGCGCCCCAATCCGGCGAGCCGCTGGTGTGCTGCGGCGGCATATCGCCCCAACGCCTGCTCGCGGGGCTGCGTTGGACGGGTCAAGGCTCCTTGGTGACGCCGCAAACGCCCATACTCAATTGGCTGGGCGCGGACGGCGAGCAAACTGTCGATGAATCTCGCCTCTCGATCGCCGGACTGGTGCGGAGCGAAGTGGAGTTTGCCGGCGGGCGATCGGGGGATCCGGCCGCCAGCCGGATTGTCCGCTGGCAGGCGCCGCTACAATCGGCCAATCCACCCGGAATCGACCCTGCCCCGCTGCCGTGGCCGGGCCGTTAGCGCGGGTTTGACAATTTGTACAAGTGGCATAGGCTTTTTATAGAGGACTCCCGGAGTGAGGGTCCAGTTATGGGATGTGGCATCTTGACGCGACAGTGCAACCATGAGTTCCATTGCCAGATTCCTCAAAAACGAAGAAGCGGCAACCGCGGTCGAATACTCCGTGATGTTGGCGATGATTTTGTTGACGGCCTTTGCAGCGATTAGTGCCTTCGGCGCCAGAACAAGCGGACTGTGGGACACTATTCGCGGCGGGGTTGTCGGGTTGTAGCCGCCACCGCGCGGTAGTAGAGCAGCCCGACCAACGTCTTCGCATCGTGGATTTCGCCGCGCCGCACCATGTCCAGCGATTCCTGCCAGGTGCAGAGCATCGGCTCGATCTCTTCTCCCGCATCGAGCGCCATCGGTCCCGGCTGCAATTCCCGGGCCACGTAGAGGTGCATTTTCTCGTCGAGAATGCCGGGGGACATGCAGAAGGTCAATCGGTGTTCAATCGACCCGGCCCGATAGCCGGTCTCCTCGGCCAATTCGCGCACGGCGGCTTCGGCGGGGTCCTCGCCAGGTTCCAGCGTGCCCGCGGGCAGTTCGATCAACGTCTGATCGACCGCCACGCGGTAATTTCGCACAAAGCAGATGCGGCCATCCTGCAACAGTGGCAAAATCACCACCGCGCCGGGATGCCGCACGACCTCGCGGACGTGTTCGACGCCGTCGGGAGTGACCTGGACGGCCCGCTCGACGCGAAAGCGGCGCCCCTGGAAGAGAACGGTCGGATCGCTCATGGTTCAATCTCGATCAACGACTTGACCTCGCCTTTGCGGGTGAATCGGGCAATCAACGTCTCGCTGGAGAGGTTGTGGCCCAAGAGCGTGCGATTCCGCGGCGGGGTAAGCGATCGATAGACGAGCCAGTGCTTGCCGCCCGTGGAAATGCGATAGCCGACCGCCGCGTCGGCCGGTTGAACGGCCAGCGATTCGGCCACGGTGAGTTGCCGCCAAGTGAGCGGCTTGCCGAATCGCCATCGGTCGAGATCGAAGAACAGCGGGGCGAAAAGGGCACGTCCAAAGGCCGATTGCCGCAGTTCCAACTGATCCTGTCCCATCACCCTCTGGGAGGGGGCTGGCGTGAGGGCCGTGAGGTGAGGCGTCGAATTGGCCGACCTTGTCGCGTTCTCATTACCCTCGCCCCCTGCCCCTCTCCCAAGAGGAGAGGGGAGACTATTCCGCCACTCGGGCAACGCCAGCGGAATGGCGACGGCGCGGGTCTTTCTGCCGATCAGCGCGCCTTCGCTGGTTTCGCTGGCCGGCTGGAACGTGATTTGCTCACCGAGCGGCAGAGTGGTGCGATAATCGAGAGCGGCCCGCCGCGGGCCCAACACGGCGTCGGCCAGCAACAGGAAACGGTCGTTTCGCGCCATGACGATATGCCGCTGGATGCGGAAACCCTCGATTAGTTCGATCTCCAATTCCAGGTAATCGACGTCTTCGTCGGAAATCCAGCACGCGGCGGACCAATCGGAAACGGGTGCGGCCGACATGCCATCGACCCGCAGTTGGTAGCTCCAATCGCCCGACCAGAGTACGTCCTTGCCGCAAGCCAGTTCGACACGGCACGACGCTTCGGGATAGAGGAGCGTCAGGCGTGGGGCCGACCGCGACCAATCGGGACGCAACACGCCCACCGCGGCCCATTCCGAATGGACCGCCGCCCTCGGCAATTCAACTGCCGCGTGCTGCGAGCGCTTGTTCCGGTTTTTCCTGTCCGACAATACGATCGCAGCGATGGCGCGGTCGGTCTTGTCGCCGGCCGTCTCAATGGCAGCAGACAGGGCAGCGGCGTCCTTTCGATCGGCCGGTTCGGGAGAGAAGACGAACGAGCCGTCTCGGCGGGCGAGCCGCAAGGCGTTGTGGACGAGCCGGCGATATTGCACGTCGGCCTCATCGGACCAACTCCCACGTTTCCAATGCTTGCCCAACGAGCGGCAGCGCGTCCAACATGCCAGCAGCGGCCCAAGGTGGTCGAGATGCCCGGCGTGCAACAGTCCATCGCCATCGAGCAGGTCCATCAGCCCGGCCGATAGTGCCCGACGCGCTCGCGGCAGCAGGCGGCGGCAGGCTTTGATCCTGGGAAAGAGCGTGGCCAAGGTCATCGCCAACTCGCCGGCCAGCAGTTGATGAACCAGCGAGTCATCTTTCGAGCAGGCCGGACCATCGTCCGGTCTCTCGGCCTCAACTGCGCTGAGCAGAAGATGATTCAGCAAGCGCTGCCAGACCGTGGCGGGCAGCATGTCGGCAAGCTCCGGCAGACGGTGGGACCAGTCCAGCGCGGACATGGCATAATCGGCCCCGCGCTCGCCGCCCGCCGATTCGTGCAGCCATTGCAGGATCGCCTGGGTCGTCGAAGAGGGACTGCGCATCAATCGCGTCTTCTTGCAGAGAATCGGTGGCTATGCTCATTGTCCCAGCAACCGGTGTACGCTGTCCAGCAGGCGGTCCATCGCGAAGGGCTTGCGGATGTAGTTGTCGACGCCCAGCGTTTCGGCGTATGCCTTGTGCCGGCTGCCTTCGTTGGCCGTGACCATAATAATCCGCATGGGCACCGGCCTGGTGCGGCGGAGCTTTTCGAGCACAAGGAAACCGCTTCGCTTGGGCATCATCATGTCGAGGATGACCAGGTCGGGGTCTTCGCGTTCGGCCATCGCCAGCCCCTGGTTTCCATCGCGAGCAATGAGGACTTCGTAGCCGACCCCCTCCAACGCGATCCGCACCGACTCGATGATCTCGCGATCATCGTCGACCAAGAGGATTCGCTTGCGAGGCTCAGGGGGAGTTTCCATCGTGTTTTTCTCGTCACCCATGACTAACCACCTTCGGAAATGACCGTAACGCACCACTTATGGGTGGACAGTCTTCGTGTGCAACGGAAGTTTTAGCAATATTGGTGGGCACGCAGCATCCCAGCGGAGATCGAGCCGACGCTTGGCAACCTGCGGCCGGATTATATTAGTAGCCCATTGCAGCCGGGCTGGCAAGGGGATGAGCGCGGCCGGCCTTGCTCTCCGTAGCCCGCATTTCCCACCAAGGTGGGGCAGACATTCCTGTCTGCCACAAGAAAGGGTGGCGCATCTGGCAGACAGGAATGTCTACCCCACCGGACACAGCATCGCCCGTTCTCCCCGTATGGTGAGAAATGCTCCTTAGCCCTTTTCATGGTAGACCCGCTTGCTCCCCTATTGACGGAGAAGGGAAGCATGGGTAGAATCCGCGATTGGAATAGTGGCGTTTTCTTTTCCGAGAGCAGTCGAGCGGCTGCGTGGACTGTCGGCGGCGGCCGGTTTAGAGGAGGGATTGGAACGGATGCACGTCCACCGATCCGCGGTGGAGTTGGTGATTCAGGCTCCCGCAAAACTCAACCTGTTTTTCGAGGTGCTTGCCAAGCGCAACGATGGCTACCATGAGATCGAGACGCTGATGTGTCCGATCGACTTGTACGATACGCTGTGCTTTGAGGAGATCTCTGGAGACGAAATCGAGTTCGCGTGTAGGTATGCGTTGGCGGCCGGCAGCCCGGATGCGCGCGGATTTCTCAATATCCCAAGAGGGGCCGAGAATCTCGTCGTTCGGGCGGTTGAGATGGTGCGGCGCCGCGCCGGCGTTCGTCGTGGTGCACGGTTGCTGCTGGTGAAGCGAATTCCAGCGGCCGCAGGATTGGGTGGCGGATCGAGCGATGCGGCGGCCGCGCTGGTGGCTGCCAACGATGGCTGGCGGCTTGGCCGATCGCGCGAGGAGTTGGCCCAATGGGCAGCCGAATTGGGCAGCGATGTGCCGTTCTTCCTCGCCGATGGGCCGGCGATTTGCCGGGGTCGCGGAGAGCGGGTGGAGCCCGTCGCGGGATTGGGTGGGCTCTCGTTTGTGGTGGTCTATCCGCCTGAGGGCTTGTCGACGGCGGCCGTCTACGGCCTCTGTCGCCCGGCCTCGCAGGCGAAGCAGGTTCAGCCGCTAGTCGATGCACTGCGGCGGGGAGACCTGGCAGCGGCGGCCCGGCGGATGTGCAATCGGCTTCAGCCCGCCGCCGAAAGTTTGTCGCCCTGGGTGAAGCGTTTGCAACATGATTTCCACGACCAAGATTGCCTGGGACACGGAATGAGCGGGAGTGGCTCGTCGTACTTTGGAGTTTACCGTCATGCTCGCCACGCGCGGCGGAGCGCACAACGTTTACACGCGAAGGGGTTAGGGGCCGTGTTTGCCGTGCGAAGCTGCCGCTAGGGACAAGGGAGGAAAACGGGGACAGCCCCCATTTGTGCGCAGCACCCGTGGGGCCGTTCCGGCAAATGGGGACTGTCCCCGTTTTCCCTGCTCGCAGACGCAAGGAGACCCGCCGTGGAAATCACCGAGGTTCGTGTCAAGCTTATGGAGGAGCCGGGAGAACGGCTTCAGGCGTTCTGCTCGATTACGTTCGACGACGCTTTTGTGGTGCGCGACCTGAAGATCATCGAAGGCGCCACTGGCCCGTTCGTGGCCATGCCCAGCCGCAAGCTGACGGCTCATTGTTACCAATGCGGCTGCAAGAACCACTTGGCGCCATCTACTGCAACCAGTGCGGAACGCGGATGAAGGAGTCGCCCAGCACCAAGGACGACGACGGCCGGGCGAAGCTCTATGCCGACATCGCCCATCCGATAAACTCGACGTGCCGCGAGATGATCCAACAGCGGGTGATCCGCGCGTTCGAGGAGGAGAAAGCCCGATCGAAGCTGCCAGGTTACGTGCCGAGTTACGAGGACTTCGACGGCGAGATGACCGCAGCGTCCGCCGGGGCGCAGCGAGCCCCGGCCGTGACAACGCAGATTCAAGGGGCGGAGAAGCCCCACGGCCCGCACAAGATTCCACCGCACAAGCCGCAGCCGCAACAAGCCTCCGACGCACGCGCGCGACGGGCACGCCCACAACGGCCACGCGCACGACGGCCATGCGACCAGCGGCTTCGGAGCGGGCATATTTGAGTGACCCGCTGGGACAGACGTCGGGAATGACCCAGTGGGGCAGACATTCCTGTCTGCCGAGAAAGGACGCGATGCATCTGGCAGACAGGAATGTCCGCCCCACTTGTCGCTACACTGCAACTGTCTCGATCTGCCGCAACCGATCGAGCAATCTCCGCACCACGTCCGCTCGTTGCTGCAAGTCCTCTCGCACGGTCGCATTTCGGCAATGGTGGATTTCGACCGGCAGCTCGTTTCGCTCGCACTCCAGAAGCTCCACGATCAAATCCCATTCCTCGTCCGAGAGTTTCGGGTCGTTGTACATAGCATTCCTCCTCTCGCCCTAGCCATTCTACGCGGATCGTCGGCAGGAGGAAATGAACAAGAAGGGGGGAGGATCGCGCTGACTGCCACCTTGAGTCTATGGCCCAAGGCCAACCTTGGCCTCTTTTAGGTCAGACCAGTAACGCATGATCATGGTGACCTTGTCTCGATTGGGCCTCTTAAAACGATATTCCCAGCGCTTGAGGTCTCGATCATGGCTATTTCCATTGAGACTCGAATGCAAAGGATGGACTTCTGCGCGAACATTCGTGGGTAACTTGCGGTCTCCGTCCTTGAATTCGATGTCAATGATGCCCGCCGTCTGACCGATAACAGTGACTTCAACTCCCCCTGGGAACGGGTCATTCGAGAACGGGTCGTGGTAAGTTCCGTTTTTTGTCCGGCGCACCTCAACGGTAAATGGCCCCACTTTCACTTCGTTCCTGGCGTTTACCTTCAACTCAATCTTCTGTGTCTCGCGTTTTGAGGCAAGCAAGGTGGTGACAGAACCCTTGATGGAGAGCTCGTCGACGCCTTTGGACTGACTGTGGCCTCCCACCTTCACCGAAAAAATGCAGCACTTGCCGTCGGTGGCCGCCCAGTGGAGGCGTATCTGGGGAACATCACTATCATTCCTCTTCTCCGCAATATTTGCGCCTGCGGATGTTCTAATTGACTCGATGGAAAGGGAGTTCTCGTCAATGTCGACCAAGTGTGAACCCTGCACGAAATAGAACGCTTCGAATCCCTCCTCCATCTCTTGCCCGTAAACGGTGGCAAGTCTTTCAGCTTCCGGCGGCAGGGGAGCTGTTGCGACAATCCGAAAGAGTTTGGCTTGGAGTATTGGCGGGTTTGCGTCTCCGGCGTAGACGAGGCCGACATTCAAGACAAGAACCGGGACAGCCCACAGGCCTATCGCTCGCATGACTCTTCTCCTTCGGTTCACAAAAGCCACAGAGCCCTGTAATCTCGCCTACGCAAAGTAACCGACTGCATTCGTAAACAACTTCAGTCCGTCGCCGACGGGGCCGGCGTCGCCGCGGGTCCAGCGGGGGTGCTGGGTGGGGTCGATGTGACGCTCGGGATGCGGCATTAGGCCCAAGACTCGGCCGGTGGCGTCGCAGACGCCCGCCACGTGCATTTGCGCCCCGTTCGGGTTATCCTCCGGCACGTATCGCAGCACGAGTTGGCCCGCGGCGTCCAATCGTTGCAGCGTTTCGCCGTCGCGGGCGACGAATTTCCCCTCGGCATGGGCCATCGGCAGGTACATCCGCTCGATGCCGCTCAAAAAAACGCTCTTGCTGCCGTGTACCTCGGTTCGCACCCAGCGATCTTGGTATCGGCCGCAATCGTTCAGCGTCAGCGTGGCGGCGGGGCCCTTCAGCGGATCGCCGTCCAATAAGACGGGCGATTTCATCAACACCTGGAATCCGTTGCAGATGCCGAGCATCAGTTTGTTGTCGGCCTTGAATCGAGCCAGTTCGTCGGCGAGATGATGTTGGATTTGATTGCCGAAGATTCGGCCCGCCCCCAGGTTGTCGCCGTAGCTGAACCCGCCGGGAACGCAGAGGACTTGGAAATGTCGGAACAACGCGGGGTTTTCCAGCAGCCGGTTGATGTGCAGGGTTTCGGCTTTCGCCCCGGCCCGCTCGAAGGCGAAAGCGGTTTCGGCATCGCAATTCGTGCCCGGGGCGCGGAGAATAAGGACGTTAGGGTGGGGCATGGGAGAGGTCGGGGATCAAATATCCGTCTATTGACTGACAGGTTGACAATCTCCAATAGCCGGGGGCCAACGGCCCGCGGAGCGGTGTCGATCCCATTCCGCGGGCCGTCGGCCCCCGGCTATTGTGATGACGTCAAGAAATCAAAAAGCACAGTCTACCCCGAACTGTGCCCTCATGCCAGTCCCCGCAACCACCCTTCAAGAAACGAGCAGCCCCGGCAACCGTGCTTACCGGGGCGGAGGTGTGCCGAATGCCGCCGCGTCAAATCCCGCCGCAAATCCCCCAGCGATCCGGATGTCCGTACACCGGTCGGACATAGGGGGCGAATTGCTTGACCGACTTGGTTGCGGTCTTGCTGCCAGCGTCCTGCCATTCGACCTTGATCGGCACCTGGAGCGCCGTCGGGTCGGGGTGCTTTCCTGCAAGGGGTTTTCCCACCTCGACGATCCGCAGGAACTTGGCACCACCAAACATCTCCTTCATCTTCTCCGCGGGCATGCCTTCCAAGAGAAGGCCGGCCTTGGCATAGTCTTCGGCGATCAGGGCTGCAAAGAACTCTCGGGCGACTTTCGTTGCAATCTCTTCCTTCGTCAGATCGCCCTGTTCGAGGCCGATCTTCTGGTTGATCTGATCGACGGTGACCACGTTTGCGGGTATATCCAAGCGGAAGACCGACGGATCGATCTCTTTGTTGTAGTCGAGGTAGTCGATCAACCCGACCTGCTCCCATCCGCTGTCGTGCTTCGTGTGGATCGTCATCCGCTGCACGAGTTTCGTGTTTGCATCAACCGTGTATACGGCGCGCTGATTCGGCCTGTCCTTCCGTGTGACTGTCAGCGTGATAGGATCGCCCGTCTTGGCGGGTTCCTGTGTCGCCACCTCCGCCTTGCCGCCGGCTTTCATGGCTTGAAGTTCCTCGAACGCCGCTTTCGGATCGAACTGCTTCTGCATTTCCGCGATACGCGCGAGGGCGTTCTTCTCGGTAACGAAGGCGTGGCCCTTCTTGTCCTTGAACCACACCTCCGCTTTGTCGGCCGTGAGAATGACCACCTTGGCGCCGTCTTCCGTCTTGGGAAAATCCAGTCGTGCACGATAAGGCGTGCCGTCCGCGTTCAGTTCGATCCAGGCTTCGCCGACGCCTCCGCCGGAGCAGCGGACGTGGCACGTTTTGATCTGACTGTTGGCCGCGGCCGTCTGCTCCATCGCATACGCGGGACGAGTGGACGAAACCACGACCACGTAGACAATCAGGCCGGCGGCCAACGCCGCCAGCGTCGCCGCGGCGGCGATCAATCGTTTATGGGCGCGAATCATGCTCTTGACCCTTTCGCTGAAATGGTTGTTCGATACGCCGAAACGCACGCTCGATTGGCAGCCTTCTTGCGCGGAGACCGATCGCTCGATCAGCTCCAGCCGCCGCGCCAACTCCTCGAAGCCCGATCGAATCACCTTCTCCTCGTCGATCAAGGCATCGCGGCTCATCCTGCACGCTTCGCAAACCGCAAGATGCTCTTCCAACTCCCGAGCGGCGGGAGCGTCCAGTTCGCCCATGACCAAAGCCACGATGTCTTCCCAGCGGTCTTTGCACAGTCTTGCAGGTTTCATGTTCGGTCCTCCTGCAGAAGATCGTGGAGCATCGCCCGGGCGCGGACGAGCCGCTGCCGGACCGCCGGTTCGGCGATTCCCAAGGAAGCGGCCACGCTCGAACACTTTCGCCCGTCGAGATAGTAGAGGACGATGGTTTCGCGGTAATTCTGGGGGAGTTTTTGGATGGCCTCGTGCAACCGTTGGCTGCGCCCCTCGTCTTGCGAGGATGGCGAGGGCGGCTCGGCGGAAAGGGACTCTACCGGCTTCCGTCTGCGGTGGAAGTCAATGCACAGGCGCCGCGCCACCTGCACCAGCCACGCTCGAACTTTCGTGGCCTCCCGCAGGCCCGACACCTTGTCGATCGATTTCAGGAAGACCGCTTGCATGATGTCTTCGGCGTCGTGATGGTTGCGGGTGTTCGCCAGGCAGACGGCAAACACGGCTTGGCTGTGGGCACGGAACAGAGCGTCAGGCGTCGCCAAACTGCGATCCTCCGCCGCCGTTTCGGGCCGGGGCCTGCTTGCGTCCATCTGCTTCTCCCAAGAACAAGACGCCGCGACCGCCTGGAATGTGACATTCCCGCGGCCTTCGCACAAACCCGCGGGCGGCGTCGGCACTGCAACCCATTATGTCGGAACGAATTCTGACGACAAGCCGCGGCGGCGGGGGCACAGAAATTGTTTGCGGCCAAGATGGGAAAATCGCTTAGCCGCCGCGTCCACGCGGCGCAGAATCGCCCGCAGTTGCAGCGCCGCGTGGACGCGGCGGCTAAACGGTTCGGAGGCGAAATTGACATTGGACGCCCGGGCAGTAAGATGGGTGCTGCTGGCGGGGAGCAGGCCAGGAAGTGAAACGCCGTCCACAGAAACGCACGCCACAGAGGGTATTGCCATGAGAACGCGTTTTGTCGTTTGCTTGTTGTGCTGTCTTTTGCTGGCCGCGGTTTGCGGTGCGGCATTTGCGGAAGAGCGGCAAGTGGAATTGCTGCCGAAGGAGAGACAGCAGCGGCCGATTCCGCTTTCGCAAGTGCAACTTCGGGGTGAGTTGGGGGCTCGCTACATGGCGGCCACCTGCAATCTGCTCACGCGAACCGATCGGTATTCGCTGGATAGTTTTGCGGCCAGCGCGGCGGCGCGGCCGGGGGCGCTGTGGTGGGATTGGCCGGGTGATCAAATCGGACGCTGGCTCTCGGTGCTGCACGTGGCGGAAGGCCTGGGCTGGACGCCCGCCGTGGCAAATCGCAAGGCCGTCGCCGACGTTATCCTGCCGCTTCAGACCATCGACGGCAACTTCGGTAAGCCTGGCTCGTTGAAGTTGGACGACGTGAGGATTCCATCGGGCAACGCCTTCGCGCTTCGCGGCTTGATGGACGCGTATGCCGACACGCACGACGCCCGTTTTCTCGAATCGGCCCGGCGGCTGGGGCGTTATTTCGAGGCGATTGCGCCGAAATGGGAGAAGACCGCCGAGGGCAAGTTACACGAGTTCTATGGGCATTGTCTCGACGGTCTGGTGGCGCTCTACGAGCAAGGCGGCGACCAGTGGGCGCTCGATCTGGCCAAACGTCTGGCCAAGAACGCCGGCCGCACGCAGCATACGCATCACAGCCTGTCGCTGTGCCGCGGACTGATCGACCTGGCTCGCGTCACCGGAGATAAGGAATATCTCAAGAAGGCCGAAAACTATCTGGCCTGGTGTCGCGACAACCAGACCGTCTCGGGCGGATTGCCTGAAGAGATGCCGAAATCGGAACAGGACGAAGGCTGCGGGCTGGCGGATTGGGTCGTCGTCAACCTGATGATGTTCCAACTCACCGGCGATGACCGCTACGTCGGCGATGCCGAGCATATGCTGGTGAATCACTTCTTCATGAACCAATTCCGCACCGGCGGTTTTGGGCATCGCACGTTTTCGCAGGAGATTGTAGGCGGCAAGCACTGGCAGGGCTGGGGCGGCAAATTCGGCAGCGAAAACCCCGGCTGTTGCTCGCTCTGGGGACAATGGGCGCTGGGGCAAGTCGCCCGGTTCATCGTGACGCAGTCGGCCGGCACGGTTTCGGTGAATCTCTATCCCTCGGCCGAAATCACGCTGCCTGATCACGGCGTTCGCCTGCAAATCAGCAGCGATTTTCCGCGTATGACGAAGGTGCGGATTCGCGTGGAATGCGAGAAGCCGCAGAAGTTCACTTTGGCGCTGCGAACTCCGGAGTGGGCATCATCTCTCGATGTCTTTGCGGACAAGGTGGTGCTGGACGATCTAGATACGGCGTCTTCCGCCAGGAATCCCCGGTTGCGTCTGTCACGGGAGTGGAAAGGAACGACGGATGTCGACATCAAGTTTCCGGCAAAGGTCTGCGTCGTTCCCAGGTTTTGGAGGAATACGAAAGACGTGACGGTAGTCGACGGCCCGCTTTGCTTGGGGCTTTCGAGCAGCGAAGCCGACATCGATCTGCCCTGGGCGGTGAAACTCGACGCCGCTGGCAAACCGGCCCTCGACGCTGCGGGACGGCCGCAAGTGGTTGATCCGACCGGGAAGACGACGAAACCGCTGGAGCCGATCAATAGCAAGTGGCTGACGCCGGACGAAAAAGACCCCGCTCGCTGGCGCATCTTGTTCCGACGGAAGTGACGGAATTTGTAGGAGGCGACTCCAGTCGCCGATTTTGGTCGCCGATTTTCGCGCGCCCTGGGCAATCGGCGACAGGAGTCGCCTCCTAAAGACCTTCCTTATTTCCCCGACGGCCCAAGCCGGCCGGCGGACCAGCGGATGGCATTGCCGAGCACGGCGCGAAACTCCTTCTGGCCGTAGATGCTGCCGCCGTGGCCCGATTGCAGGTAACAAACCCGCGACTTGCGATAGGTGTGAACCCAGGCGATCGCTTTCGTGTTGGTGGGCTCGTCGGTTGTGAGAATCACGTGGACGCTGGGATCCACCTTGTTGCCGTGGTACGTTTCGTCCTTGACCGCGTAGTCGCTCATCCCCTTGACGATCGGATGCTGCGGATCCTCGATGTGAATGCGATAATCGACGCCATCTTTCGCGTCGGTAACGAAATCGGTAATGCCGGCGATCTTCTTGTATTCCGGCCAGCTCTTATAGGCGTGCAGACCGTGGTGCAGGATGACCAGGCCCACGCCGCGATCAAGGAGTTTTAAGAAGTTCTGTTTCTGCTTGTCCGACGGCTTCTTCTCGAAGTTGTAGAAGACCATGGCGTCGTAAGGCCAATGATCGATGTTGTCGAAGGCTTCGCCGCCGACCTTCTCTTCGACGATGGTGCATTTCATGTCGGAAAAACTGTGGAAGATCTCGTGAAAGGGCTTCACCTCGAACCCGTGGCCGCCGACAAGGACGAGCACCTTCAATTTCTTCGCGGAATCCGGCTTCGGGGCCTCACCTGCCCACAAAGCGCAGGCCGGCAGCAGAGAAACGGCGAGAAGAACGGCGGTTGACAGTAGTTTGGAACGGCACATGCTCGATTTCCTTAAGAAGTTAGGACGGGGGAGTGATCGCGGGGGCTGCGGACAGTTGCAACTCTCGGCGATTATAATCGATTGCCGGCTTCCCGCCAACCACCGGATCACATCGGACGCGGCAACGGATTTCGTCCCGCCGTCATGCGGCCTTGCGCGATTTCAGAACTCGTCTGCGCTTTTCTGGATGTGGCGGCGATGGTTTTCGCGTAAAATGGAGTTCTTCACAGCGACAAGGAGCCCGCCATGTCATCTCGATTTCCACGCCGCGAGTTTCTGCGTTCCACGCTGGGCGTTTCCGCCGGCAGTCTGATCGTCCCCTATTGGTTCGAGCAATCGGCCGCCTCCGCCGCGGAGCCGACCGCGAAGAACGACCGTTTCCGCCTGGCCCTGATCGGCTTCGGCGAACGGGGAACGGACATTGGCGCGCACGCGGCGTCGTTCGGCGATTATGTGGCGATCGTCGAACTCGATCGCAACCGCGGCGCGGCGGCCAAAGCGCGTTTCGGCGGAAAGGCCGAGGTCTACCAGGACTATCGCAAGATGCTCGACCGCCATCACGACCTGGACGCGGTAATCTGTGCCGTGCCCGACCACTGGCACACGGCCATCAACATCGCCGTCTGCAAGTCGGGCAAGGACCTCTACACCGAAAAGCCGCTGACGCTGACGATCGACGAGGGCAAAATGCTCTGCCGCATCGTGAAGGAAACCAAACGCGTGGTGCAGGTGGGAACGATGCAGCGGAGCCAGAAGTGCTTCCAAACCGCGGTCGAGCTGGTCCGCAACGGGCGGATCGGTAAGCTGAAGCGGGTGGTGGTGACGGTGCCGTTCTTCGACACCAAGGGTGGCCCCTTCGCCCCGCAGCCGGCGCCGCCCGAGCTCGATTGGGAAATGTATCAGGGCCAGGCGCCGCTGCACGATTATTGCCCGCAGCGCACGCACCGCAACTTCCGCTGGTGGTTTGAATACGCGGGCGGCATGGTCACCGACTGGGGCAACCATCATATAGACATCGCCCATTGGGGGATGGATCAGGAGTTGAGCGGACCGACGGCGGTCGAGGGCGCGGGCGTGTTTCCGAACGAGAAAGAGCCGGACTATGCCAAGCATCCCGATCGGTTCTACAACACGCCGGACTGGTTCAGCGTGAAGATGGAGTACGCCCGCGGCGTACCGCTCCTTTTCCAGTGCCAAGAGAAGGGCCGGGACGGCATCATGTTCATTGGCACGGAGGGCCGCTTGCACGTCAATCGCGGCGGGATGCACGGCAAGTCGGCCGAGGAGTTGGCCCACAATCCCTTGCCCGAGGGCGCCTGGCGCGTCCGCCCCAGCGGGCCGTCGGACGACTCGACGCACGCCCACATGGAGAACTTTTTCGCCTGCGTCCGCAGCCGAAAGGAGCCTGTCGCCCCGGTCGCGATCGAGCACCGCACCTCGACGGCATGTCACCTGGCCAACATCTCCATGCGGTTAAAACGCAAGTTGGTTTGGGACCCGGCCAAAGAGGAGATCGTCGGCGACGACGAGGCCAACTCCTGCCTGAAACGCGAGCAGCGGTCGCCGTATTTCGTGAAAGCGTAGCGGCCGGGCTTGAAATTGCTCGCTCCCCGCGGTATCAAGGAATGGCAAACGGAGCTATTCCTATGTCGCAACAACGATCGTTCTCTCGGCGGGCGTTCCTGAAGGGCGCGTGCAGCAACTGGGGCAGTGGCGGCGGCGCCTTACGTTCTGCCGGCGTCCGCTTTGGGCCTCGACGACGCCGTGGCGCCGAGCAACCGCGTCATCTACGGGTACGTCGGATGCGGCAACCACGGGGCCGGCTGGAACTTCGATCAGGTCTTTCGCTACCGCGACGCCCAAATCGTTGCCGTTTGCGATGTCGATGAAAACCATCTGAAAGACGCCAAGGCGAAGGTCGAAGCCCATTACGGCCAGCAGTTCGGCAAGGACTACAAAGGCTGCGCGGCGCACGGCGATTTTCGCGAATTGATCAATCGTAAAGACATCGACGTGGTGGGCATCGCCACGCCCGACCACTGGCACACGATCCCCGCCATCATGGCGGCCCGCGCCGGCAAGGACGTGATTTGCGAGAAGCCGCTGACACTTACGGTGGCCGAGGGGCGGCTGCTGAGCGACGCCGTCAAGCGAGCGGGCCGGATCTTTCAGACCGCCTCGGAGAACCGTTCGATCGACACTTACATTCGCCTCGTCGAATTGGTCCGCGGCGGCGTTGTCGGCAAACTGACACACATCGAGGTGCGGTTGCCGATCGGGAACACGAGCATGCGCGTCGGCCGCGACGGTAAGGACCTGTTCGATCTGCGCGAGGCCGAGGCGCCGCCGAAATCGCTCAACTACGAGATGTGGCTCGGCCAGGCGCCGCTGATGCCCTACATTCCGGCGCGAACGCACGGCAACTTCCGCTGGAATCTGGCCTTTTCCGGCGGCGTGCTCACCGACTGGGGCGCTCACCTCGTCGATCTGGCCCAGTGGGGACACGACAGCGAGCAGACGGGCCCGGTGGCGGTCGAGGGGAAGGGGGATTTCCCGCCGCGGGATGCGGTCTACAACACAGCGGCGACCTTCGAGCTTCATTACCGCTATGCCGACGGCGTGACGCTGACCGTCTCGGCCGGCCGGGGCGATCTCGACCCAACGCAGCGGCACGCCGGGCCCGTGGTCGGGCGAACGCCGAACCCCGGCATCCGTTTCGAGGGGGACGAGGGTTGGATCGAATCGCACGGTTGGCGCGGCTCGCTGAAGGCCAACCGCCGCAAGATGCTCGACGCGGTGATCGATCCGGCGAAGGCGAGCGTGTACCGCCCGAGCGAAATCGTCGCCCGCACCGACGACAAGGGGGGCGAGCACCGCAATTTCATCGACTGCGTCAAGTCGCGAAAGCCCTGCTACGCCCCCGCCGAAACCGGCCATCGCACGATTACCATTCCGCACATCGGCAACATCGCCATGCTGCTTGGCCGGAAACTGCGATGGAATCCGACGGCCGAACGATTCGTCGGCGACACGGAGGCCGACGCGATGCTCAGCCGCAAACAGCGCGAGCCGTGGACGATCGCTAACATCGATTCCTGGATCAAGAGGAACTCGTAATGCCCCGGCTGGGCATGTGTGGCCTCGCGGTCCGTGCGGATGCCCACGCAGAGCGATGCTGTCGGCGCCAACTAGGCGGCACGCCGTTTGCGCCAGGCGAATGCGGCGAGGCCGAAGAGACCAACGCCGCAGAGGACCAGCGTGGAGGGTTCGGGCGTTTGCTGGAACGTCTGATAGAACTCGCTCAGATGCGCCACGCCGGAGCCCGAGCCGCCGCTGACGCCGATGTCTTTGACAACCCACAGACTGGTGAGCGGGGCGAAATTGGCCGAATCTTGCGTCTGCTTGTTGGTGGTGCTGACGTAGTAGTTGAATTCGTCGGCGACGGAGGACGCACCGGAGCCTGGGTATTGGGCATAGAGGCTTTCGGCAATCGAGACGATTCCGCCGGCGCTGCCGACCCCGGTGGTGTAGAGGGCGTTGCCGTCAATAGCCAATCCCTGCGCGGCGGCTTGCGGCGTGACGCCGACGTGATATTGGATGGTCGAGTCGACCCATTCTCCACCAGCGGCGATCCAGAGCGAGTTGACCTTGAACCCGTAGCTGCCGTTGACCTCGACGGCCGTGATTTCAATGCCCGACGCCAATGGGGCAAGGGCGTCGGGGGAGGAGGCCGAAGCAACGGTGAAGGAATCAAAGAGTTTGTCGCCGATGAGGATGCCGCCGGCGGTATCGATGTCGGCGATAGAATAAGAGACGGTGTCGGCGTAGTTTCCGGGGGCGCCGGAAACCGGCTGCAAATCGGCGATGATCTCGGCGGAGGCAATTTCGGCCGAGGCGAAAATCACCAGCAGTGCGACGAGAAAACCTGTTGCAATGCCCCGGCCGGCAAGCGAGCACGATGCGCGGAGTAGATCGCGATCAACGGACTTGTAAGACGACACTGGTGCCTCCTGGGCGGTTGTGCCCGGTGAATACTGTTCCAATGACCGTAACACCGCGTCGGGGGCATTCCGTCCAGTAAAAACGACCGATCGGACGACAAGCGTCCGAGCGAACCGCTCGGTCTGGACGTGGAAACACTCCGCCCTACGCGGATCGGCTTCAGCGCGGGTTAAGAACCCTGTTCCGTTGTGGCGCTGAAGCAACCGTTTTCTGCCGGCGGACGCCGACGGCCTCGAATCCCGCGGAGATCTCTACGATTTCGCCGCTTTCTCGCGCGGGACACCAACTCTCGTTGGTCTAACGTCGCGTCCGTTTAAGGGCCCATCTTTGCGACCCAATCGTTACTATCCTTCATTACTGCCAAGATTGCAATAGAAATTTGGAAAACTTTGGCGTTGGGGGTGCAAAGCAGCTTCCGGTGTCCCAACGTGGCTCAAGCAAACGTCAATAGGAGAATCTGGCGTTTTTCGGTTAAGATGGCAATTTGTCGCAGGATAGGAAGTCACTTTGGATCGTGGAGGATCTGTCATGGACGGCATTTCGCAGCATTTACAGCGGAAATTCGAGCGGGTTTTGCTTGAGGCGAAGGATGCGATCATCGAGACCATTTTGGCGGGCTGGGACCGGAAGACCCCGCTCCATTTCAGTCAAATCGAGGCGGCTTCCCATCGGTTGGCGACCCGTTGGAGTTGTTGCTTTCAGGAATGGGCCGCGCGGGAGATGACGGCGGAAAGTCCCGACAGCGCCGCCTGTCCGACCTGTGGCGAAGTTTGTTCGCTGGAGTTGGTGGCCCGTACGATTCTCTCGACCGACGGTGCGGTCCCCATCTTGGAATGGAAAGGGACTTGTACCCGCTGTCGGCGGGATTTTTTTCCCTCTGCGGGCAGCGATGGGATTGGACAGTCGGGAACTAACGCCGGCGATGACGCAGAGGATCGTGTATGCCTCGGCCGAGACGCGATCGAGCCAACGCGCGTCGCTGGTGCTGAAGCACGTCGGTGGTAACGAGGTCTCAGCGAGCACGGTGCAGCGTGTAACGCACCAAGTGGGGATGGAACTGGCGGAGTTGCGAGATGAAGGGGATGCGCCGAACTGGTCCAAGCCCCCGAGAATCCACCCGAGTTGGCCGTCGTGGAAGCTGACGGCGGACGAATTCGCACACGGAAACCGGGCCAAGGTCGCGGCGTTCATGGCGAGGCTTGGCGCGAGACCAAGAACGCCAATTTGCTGCGAATGACGCACCAGACGTTTGCGGAAGACCCCGAACCGGAACTTCCGCGTGCGTTCACCGATCCCAAGCGAGTGGCGAAATTAGCGGAAAAAGAGGCTCCGCCAGCGATTTCGGCGGTATCTGCCGCGCCGCCTGGCGAGAAGGCTTGGCGTCCCCAGCGTCTGGTGCGCATGTGTCTTTCGAGCATGGCAGAGGCCAGCGTCTTCGGGCAACAGATGAAGCGGGAGGCCGACTGTTGTCGTTTTCCGCAGGCGCCTGCGCGTGCCTTTGTGGGAGACGGTCTTCCCTGGCATTGGTTTGTGTGGAAGCACTACTTTCCAAACTTTGTGCCCATCCTTGATTTCATCCACGCGCTGAGTTATCTGTACGCTGCGGCACTGGCGATGCACCCGGATTTCTCCGTTGCGTGGTCGTGCTATCTGCGCATGGCCCGCGCATGTTGGCAAGGTCGGGCGATGGAGGCGATGGACGAACTGAAGCGTTGGTTGGCTCCGCACGGTCTTGACGACACGGCCAAGCTGGACGAGAACGATCCGCGTAAACCGATCGTCGATGCCGCACGTTATCTGCGGAACAACCGCGGTCGCATGGACTATCCGCATTATCGACGCCTTGGGTTGCCGGTAACGTCGGCCTTGATGGAGTCGCTGGTCAAAGAGGTGAACTACCGGGTGAAGGGGACGGAGATGTTTTGGAACGACCCAGAGGGGGCGGAAGCGATACTCCAAGTCCGGGCCGCTACTCTATGCGACGACGACCGTCTCGGGCGCTACCTTCGCACTCGGCCGGGGTGTGCCTATGTCCGCCGCTCCACCGTCACCTCGGCCGCCTGAGCCGAGGCCGGAAGCTGCTTTGCACCCCCCCTCCCTGAAAGAGCCTTTTGTGTCAAGGGCCGCCTGGCGGATTTTTTCGCGCACGGTTCGCGCCGAAGCCCGGTAGGGCTTCTTTTCGATCACTTTCGTTTGGGACTCGTTGAGGAATCGGTTTTGGAACGTGGTTGTCGCGGTCATTTTGTTGCGAGGTTGTTCGCGCCGTTCTTTTCTCGTGCGGCGGCACCCCTATCCATCCCTTCGTGAATCCGTCTGCCGAAACCGGCAGCCGGTCAAGCCCGTAAGGGCCTGACACCGAGTATTCTTCTGCGACCGTCTCGCAAACGCCAGCCGTCTCAATCAGAATTACGCTCGGCAACCAAGGCCGAGTCCACGGGGACACTCAGACTGGCATCAGCGTTTGCGAGGGCCTCTTCCCGGAGGAAGGGCCGATGCAACCGTCGTTCTCTCTCCGTCCGTTCCTCTCTTGTTCTATAATGGTTTTGTCCGGTGAAGCGGAGTCGGGCTCTGCGGGGACGCAACCCGACAAGGAATAGCCGGGCTAGGGCGGGTGAATGACCCGTAAGGCCCTGGTGGCGTGCGCTGCCAGGGCTGTTCTTGTTTTCCGGTCTCATTCATTTGCCCTACCATGCCTCCGAAAATCCGATGTCGCAAGACACCCTCCGGTATTCCTCTTCGTACAAACTCACGCGGCCTGGGCCGACGGCTTTCGCTGCGGCGGACCGCCTACCGCGTAAGGCTCGTGGTGTTTCACCATGTGCCAAATGATCGTCGCCAGTCGGCGCATCACCGCCACCCGCGCGATCTTCGACCCGCGCCGTCGCTTGATCCGACCGTGCCATGCCTTCATCCGCGCATCACGCCGCAGCACGTGCAGGACCATGTGGCCAAGGACGAATCGCGCCATCGCGCTGCCTTGTTTGGTGATCGAGCCGAGTCGATCGGTTGCTTCGCCCGAGTTGCGGCAGCCGGGCGTCAGGCCCCAGTAGTTCGCCAAACTCGCCGGCCGCGGAAATCGCTCGATCGAACCGATCCGCGAGGCCAACGCCAAACTGCCATAGGCCGCGCAGCCGGGAATCGTCGCCAGCACTGCCGCCATCGCATTCTTCGCTCGCCGCTTTTCGATCTCCAACTCCAACCTTGCAAGCTGATCGTCCCACAACTTCCATTGCGCCAGCAGCAAGTCCTTTTCCAGGCGGTCGATTGGTTCCAGCGGCAACGTCGCCAGCCATTTCCGCGTCCGTTGCGTATCCAGCCCCTTGGCCGGCTGCTGTTGTTCGAGGTTGTGTTTCCGCAGCAGATGTTTGATCTTGTTGATCGTCCGCGTCCGCTGGCGGCCCATTCGTTGCCGCACCGCCGTCAGTTGCCTGTCTTCGGCCTCGCGGTCGGTCGGCAACTGGATGCGGCGAATCCCCTGGACCTTCTTGCCCGCCAACAGCCGCTGACGATTGACCCACAAGAGTTCGCCCAACGCATAGGCGTCTCGACGGTCCGTCTTCTTCTTCGATTGCTTCTCGGGCTGGATCAGAATCGTCTCTCGGCAGCCGTACTCGGCCAGGAGTTTCAGCAGCCAGTCATTGAAGCCGCAGACCTCCAGGATCGCTATAAATCCTCCTTCCGACACGCTCATTTCGCGCACTTCATCCAGAAAACTCCGTACTCGCGGCCATTCCGTGCTGACCTGACGTTTCACGAGCACGTCGCCCTGTTCATTGCGAAGATTCACGGTCAACTGCTTGCGATGTTGGTCGATTGCGAGGTATAACATCTCTCGGTCCTCCTGGCTGTGCTTTGGGTGAGTAAAAACGACTACTACACCGTGTATAGCACCAGGAGGGCCGCTCTTTCATAGAATCAGATACCGTTTGCCGGCTAGAATCACCCCCATGCTCACGATTTTCGTCGTCTCTGACGCCACCGGCGACACCGCCCAGCGAATGATGCGGGCGGCGTTGGTGCAGTTCCAAGACGCCCCAGTTCGCCTAGTTCGCCGCGCCCACGTGCAGAAGCCGCGACAAGTTCACCAGGTCGTCCACGACGCCCGCCAGTGCCCGTCACTCATCATCCACACGCTGGTCTCCGACGACCTTCGCCGCGTGATGCGGGGCGAATGCCGCACGCACGGCGTCGACGCGCTGGACATCATGGGCCCGATCCTCGAACGGCTGACGGTCCATCTGAACGTCGCCCCGCAGGAGAAGCCCGGGCTGTTCCGAGACCTGTCCGAGGCAAAGGCCCGCGAGGTCGAGGCCGTCTCCTTCGCCTTTCGCCACGACGATGGGCAAAACACCGGCGACCTAAGCCGGGCCGAAGTCGTGCTGGTCGGTGTTTCGCGGGCGATGAAGACGCCCACAATGCTTTACATGGCCTACCGCGGCTGGTTTGCCGCCAACGTCCCCTTGGTCCCCGGCATTTCGCCGCCCGCGGAGCTACTGGCCGTGCCGAGCGATCGCATCTTTTGTCTGGTCATGTCGCCCGAGCGGCTTCAGCACCTCCGCCGCGCACGGGCCGAGCAGGACGCCATCCCCGTGCATCCCTACGCAACGATGGAGCAGATTCGCAGCGAACTGGCCTACGTCGAGGATCTCTGCCGCAAACACCATTGGCATCGCATCGACGCCACCGGCAAGTCGGTCGAGGAGGTCGCCCGCGAGATCATCGAATGGCTCGAAGAGTAGGAGTTTCTTTCCGACACCATGAACCCGCCCCCCGATCTCCGCTCGATTTCGAATCACTTCGCTATCGCCGGCCGTTTTCTCGACGCCGCCGCCTACGGCACCGGCCACATCAACGATACCTACTGTGCGACCTACGATTGCGCCGGTAAGCCAGTTCGTTACATCCAACAACGCATGAACCACGTGATCTTCAAGGATCCGCCGGCGTTGGTGGAAAACATCCGCCGAGTCACCGAACACCTGCACCGTAAGCTGGCCGGTCACCCCGATGCCCTCCGCCGGGCGTTGACGCTTGTCCCCGCCCGCGACGGCCGGCCGTTCTTCCAGGACGAGGCCGGCAACTACTGGCGGACGTATCTGTTCATCGAGCGCGCCCGCACCTACGACGCGGTCGAATCGACAACCCAGGCGTTTGCGGCGGCCAACGCCTTCGGCAAGTTCCAAGAGAATCTGGCTGACTTGCCGCCCCCGCCGCTGCACGTGACATTGCCCGGCTTTCACGACACGCCCAAGCGTTTTGCCGCCTTCGAGCAGGCGGTGGCCGCCGACGTCGCCGGCCGCGTTCGCCTGGCGGCCCCCGAGATCGATTTCGTGCTCCGCCGCAAGCCGCTCGCCGGTCTGCTGCTCGACCTGCACCGCCAGGGCGAAATCCCCGAGCGCACCACGCACAACGACACAAAACTGAACAACGTGATGCTCGACGACGCGACGCACGAGGGCATCTGCGTGATCGATCTCGACACCGTCATGCCCGGCCTGGCCCTCTACGACTTCGGCGACATGGTCCGCACCACCACGAATCCGGCCTTCGAGGACGAGCGCGATCTAACGAAGGTGCGGATGCTCTTCCCGATGTATGAGGCCCTGGTCCGCGGCTATCTCGCCGCCGCCGGCCATTTCCTCAATCAGGTCGAGCGGCAACACCTCGCGTTTTCCGGTAAGCTCATCACCCTGGAAATCGGCCTTCGTTTCCTCACCGATTTTCTGATGGGCGACGTCTATTTCAAGGTCCATCGCCCCGGTCACAATCTCGACCGCTGCGGCACCCAGTTCAAGCTGGTCGAATCGATCGAGTCGCAGGAACCGGCTATGAACGCGCTGGTCCGTCAGTTGTAGACCCAACGTCTGGCCACGTTGGGGGCTTATTGCGAAGCCGCAAGCGGCTGACACCCCGTGTTTCACCCGGCCGGCGGGGGGCAGCTCAGTGCCGTCTGTCGTCCTATTCCTCCCTCGCGATGCCCAACGCCAGGGTGCAAAGCAGCTTCCGGCCTCGGCTCAGGCGGCCGAGGTGACGGTGGAGCGGCGGACATAGGCACACCCCGGCCGAGTGCGAAGGTAGCGCCCGAGACGGTCGTCGTCGCATAGAGTAGCGGCCCGGACTTGGAGTATCGCTTCCGCCCCCTCTGGGTCGTTCCAAAACATCTCCGTCCCCTTCACCCGGTAGTTCACCTCTTTGACCAGCGACTCCATCAAGGCCGACGTTACCGGCAACCCAAGGCGTCGATAATGCGGATAGTCCATGCGACCGCGGTTGTTCCGCAGATAACGTGCGGCATCGACGATCGGTTTACGCGGATCGTTCTCGTCCAGCTTGGCCGTGTCGTCAAGACCGTGCGGAGCCAACCAACGCTTCAGTTCGTCCATCGCCTCCATCGCCCGACCTTGCCAACATGCGCGGGCCATGCGCAGATAGCACGACCACGCAACGGAGAAATCCGGGTGCATCGCCAGTGCCGCAGCGTACAGATAACTCAGCGCGTGGATGAAATCAAGGATGGGCACAAAGTTTGGAAAGTAGTGCTTCCACACAAACCAATTCCAGGGAAGACCGTCTCCCACAAAGGCACGCGCAGGCGCCTGCGGAAAACGACAACAGTCGGCCTCCCGCTTCATCTGTTGCCCGAAGACGCTGGCCTCTGCCATGCTCGAAAGACACATGCGCACCAGACGCTGGGGACGCCAAGCCTTCTCGCCAGGCGGCGCGGCAGATACCGCCGAAATCGCTGGCGGAGCCTCTTTTTCCGCTAATTTCGCCACTCGCTTGGGATCGGTGAACGCACGCGGAAGTTCCGGTTCGGGGTCTTCCGCAAACGTCTGGTGCGTCATTCGCAGCAAATTGGCGTTCTTGGTCTCGCGCCAAGCCTCGCCATGAACGCCGCAACCTTGGCCCGGTTTCCGTGTGCGAATTCGTCCGCCGTCAGCTTCCACGACGGCCAACTCGGGTGGATTCTCGGGGGCTTGGACCAGTTCGGGCGCATCCCCTTCATCTCGCAACTCCGCCAGTTCCATCCCCACTTGGTGCGTTACACGCTGCACCGTGCTCGCTGAGACCTCGTTACCACCGACGTGCTTCAGCACCAGCGACGCGCGTTGGCTCGATCGCGTCTCGGCCGAGGCATACACGATCCTCTGCGTCATCGCCGGCGTTAGTTCCCGACTGTCCAATCCCATCGCTGCCCGCAGAGGGAAAAAAATCCCGCCGACAGCGGGTACAAGTCCCTTTCCATTCCAAGATGGGGACCGCACCGTCGGTCGAGAGAATCGTACGGGCCACCAACTCCAGCGAACAAACTTCGCCACAGGTCGGACAGGCGGCGCTGTCGGGACTTTCCGCCGTCATCTCCCGCGCGGCCCATTCCTGAAAGCAACAACTCCAACGGGTCGCCAACCGATGGGAAGCCGCCTCGATTTGACTGAAATGGAGCGGGGTCTTCCGGTCCCAGCCCGCCAAAATGGTCTCGATGATCGCATCCTTCGCCTCAAGCAAAACCCGCTCGAATTTCCGCTGTAAATGCTGCGAAATGCCGTCCATGACAGATCCTCCACGATCCAAAGTGACTTCCTATCCTGCGACAAATTGCCATCTTAACCGAAAAACGCCAGATTCTCCTATTGACGTTTGCTTGAGCCACGTTGGGACACCGGAAGCTGCTTTGCACCCAGGGAGGGGACAAGCGACGATTTGATCTTGCCACGGCACGGGGATATCCGGTACAAGTCACGCCCTCTATTTTCCCAGCGGTACCGCTGTTTTCCAGAATTTCTGCTTGGCTGGGCGAGCCAGCCGATAATTGGCCATGCGACGCATCACAAACCACCTTGTTTTCCTGATACAAGCTCTTGCTTGGCTGGTATTTACATCGGCGGCTTTCGGGCAGGCCGCGCCGCCGAAGCCGATGTCGGAGGACGAATTCATCGCGTTGTTGCGGGCCCGGCAGCAGCAAGTCGGCGACATGACCGATTTGGACGACGCCGGCAAGGCCACGGTCAAGGACCTCTACAAGCAGGCCCTGCTGGAAATGGACGCGGCGAAACGCTGGGCGGCAAAGGCGGCGCAACAAGAGGCGCTGGCCAGCGATGCGCCGAAGGAGATCGCCACGACGAAGGCCGACTTGGCCAGTCTGCCGCCGCAACCGATGGTCACGCCCCGCCCCGATCAGACGCTGTTGCAGATCGAGCAGACGATTTCGCAGCGCCAGGCCGAGTTGGAGAAGCTGCGGAAGGAGCTGACCGACGACGAAGAGGAGTTGAAAGGGCGGGCGGCTCGCAAAGCCAAGATGCCCGACCAAATCAACGAGGCGAAGAAGCCGCTGGCGGAGATCAACAACCAGCTTCAGACGCCTTCGCCGAGCGATGAGAAGCCGGCGGTGAGTTTTGCCCGGCGAATGATCCTGCTGGCGCAGCGGCGGAGGGTCGAGCAGGAGGTCGTCTGTCACGAAAAGGAGTCGGCGGCCTACGAAGCGCGGACCGAGTTGCTGCCCCTGCACCACGACCTGAAGGCGCGGCAAATCGCCCTCGCCGAGCAAGAAATCAAGCAGTTGCAGGAGGTCGCCAATCACCGCCGGCAACAGGAGGCCGCGCAACAGGCGCTACATGCCTCGCTGGAAGCGGGCCAGGCCGAATCGACTTCGGTCCTCCACGAACTGGCCGAGACGAACGCCGGGCTGGCGGCAAACCGGCAACCCTTGGCCCAAGCCATCGCCGAAGTCGATCGCCAGCAGGAACGAGTCAACGCGAAGCTGGCCGCAGTCAAGAAACAGTACGAGGACATCACCGATCGCGTCAAGGCGGCGGGCAACAACGTCACTAACGAGATCGGACTAATCCTGCGGAAGCAACGCGAGACGTTGCCCAGTCTGCGCGAATACGCCCGCGCCATCGAATTACAGCGAAAGACGTTGACCAACGAAAACCTGACGCGGCTGACGCTGATCAACGACCAGAACTCGCTGAGCACCAACAGTGACCAATTGACACAGGAATGGCTGCAAAAAAGTCTGGCTCAGGACAAGGGGAATCCGGTCGGGCTCGAAGCCTCAATCCGCGAAGCATTGAGCACGCAAAAGGGATACCTTATCGCCTTGACCGGCGACCACGAAACTTACATGGCCAAGCTGGGCGTCTGATCACCGCCGAGACGACGCTGACCGACGAGACGGGGCGCTGCGCCCAGTACATCGACGAGCGCGTGCTATGGATCGCCAGCGCCGCGCCGCTGGGCGTGGGCGACATTGGCGCGGCCAAGGGCGCCCTCTGCTGGCTGGCCGCGCCGGCGTCGTGGCTCGACCTGGGGCGAACGCTGGCGAGCGACGCCGGGCGAAATCCGATCCTCTCGACGCTGGCCGCTTGCGTCTTTCTCGTGCTTCTTTACTGGCGGCTGCGGCTGCCCCGTCGCATCCAGGAGATCGGCGAGAAGGCGGCGAAGGCCAACTGCTACCGCTTCCCGCCCACGCTGGAAACCGCATTGTTGACGGTGCTGGCCGCCCTGGTCTGGCCGGGGCTGGCGTGGTACGTCGGCTGGCGGCTGACGACGGCGTCCGAAGCGTCCGACTTGTGCCGGGCGCTCGGGCCGGGGCTTACGGAAACCGCGCGGGTGTTCCTCGCGCTGGAGCTTCTGCGGCTGGTTTGTTGTCCGCGCGGGCTGGGCGAAGCGCACTTCGGCTGGTCGGCCTCGGCGACGAGAGTTTTGCGGCACAACCTTCGCTGGTTCAGTCCGCCGGGGCTGCTGCTGATGGGCATGGCCGTGACGATGGCGTGGCAGGAGAATGACGCCTGGGATGCCTCGCTGGGTCGAGCGTGTTTCATGGCGGGATTGCTGTGCTTCTCCTGGGCTCTGCACCGCGTGCTGCGGCCGGCGGGCGCCGTCTTCCATGCGATGATCGCCCCGCGGCCCGGCGGCTGGCTCGACCGATTTCGCTACCTCTGGTATCCGCTCTGCGTGTTGACGCCGCTGGCGTTGGCGATTTTGGCGGCGGCCGGCTATCACTATACCTCTCGGCAACTGACGATCCGGCTGATCCTCACGGTGTACGTGCTGGTGGGCGGAATCGTCTGCCGCGCGCTGCTGCTGCGATGGACGTTGGTGAATCAGCGGCGGCTGGCGATCGAAGAGGCGAAGCAGCGGCGGGCGGCGGCGCAAAACGAGATCAATGCCGGCGAAGAGGCTGCCGATCTGCCCGCCTCCACCGCCCCGGCCCGCGACCTGGCGGCCATCAACACGCAGACCCGGCGACTGGTCGAATATGCCCTGGGCGTCGCCTGCGTGCTCTTGATCTGGTGCGCGTGGGTCGATGTGCTGCCGGCTTTGAGCAATATCAACGCGACGATCTGGACGACGACCGTCACGGTGACTACGGAGATACCGACCGGCTACGGCAATGTGATGAAGGCGGTATCGGACGACGTCGTCCGCAACGTGAAACTGGCCGACCTGTTCTTGGCGGTAATCATTTTCGCCACGACCGTGATCGCGGCGAAAAACATCCCCGGCCTGTTGGAAATGGCCGTGCTGCAACACCTGCCGGTCGATGCCGGCGCCCGCTACGCCATCGCCACCGTCTGCCGCTACCTGATTATGGTCGCCGGCCTGTTGTTCGCCTGCGCCATCATCGGCTTCGGCTGGTCGAAGGTGCAATATCTGGTGGCCGCGATGGGCCTGGGATTGGGCTTCGGCTTGCAGGAAATTTTCGCCAATTTCATCTCGGGTCTGATTATCCTTTTCGAGCGGCCGGTGCGGGTAGGCGACATCGTCACGATCGAGGGCGTCACCGGTGTCGTCTCGCGGATTCGCATGAGGGCCACCACGATCACCGACGGCGACCGCAAGGAACTGATCATTCCCAACAAGGAGTTCATCACCGGCCGCGTGCTGAACTGGACGCTCACCGACCAGATCAACCGGGTGGTGATTAACGTCGCAGTGGCGTACGGCTCGGATACGCAGAAGTCCGCCGAAATACTGACGACAATCGCGCAACGGCATCCGATCGTCCTTGACGATCCGCCGCCGCGGGTGTCGCTGGAATCGTTCGGCGACAGTTCGCTCAATTTCGTGCTGCGTTGCTTCCTGCCGAACATGGACAACCGCGGGACGGTGATCCACGAACTGCACATGGCCATCGACCGCGAGTTCCGCGAGGCCGGCATCGAGATGCCCTACCCGACGCACGACGTCCACCTGCGCTCGATCGATCTTCCGCAAGTGGTTCTGCCGGCGGCGGTCGCCGATCTGGCCGCCTCATGGCCGGCGACGCGAGAGGCGAGAACCCCGGGGAAGGCGGCATAGGGTGAATCTGTAGGAGGCGACTCCCGTCGCCGATCTTCGGCGGTTCTGGGCGTGTAATCGGCGACGGGAGTCGCCTCCTACAGATCACCCCTCTGCGTCCGTGGGGCTTTGGTGGTATACTGCCCAGCGAAGTTTTTTACCGTTCCTTTTTCTTCGATGCCATGCCGTTGCTTCCGCCGTCCGACTATTTCCCGCCTGCCGAGGACGCCGACGCCGAGGGGCTGATCGGCTTTGGCGGAAAACTATCGCCGGAATGGCTGTTGGACGCTTACCGCCACGGCATCTTCCCCTGGCCGATCAGCGATTTCCAGGCCCCGGTGGCGTGGTGGTCGCCCGATCCGCGGGCGGTGATCGAGTTCGACCGCTTCCACGTGTCGCGGCGGCTGCGGCGGACTTGCCGCGGGGCAAAGTTCGAGGTGACCCGCGATCTGGATTTCGCCGGCGTGATCCGCGGCTGCGCGATGGCCCCCGGGCGAGTCAATCAGACCTGGCTGACCTCCGAAATGATCGAAGCCTACATCCGCCTGCACACCCTCGGCCATGCCCATAGCGTCGAGGTCTGGTTCGAGCGCGAGTTGGCCGGCGGGGTGTACGGCGTAGCGACCGGAGGGCTGTTCGCGGCCGAGTCGAAGTTCTACCGCGTGCGCGACGCCTCGAAGGTGGCACTGGTACATCTCGTCGAGCATCTGCACGCCAGGCGGTTCACGCTATTGGACATTCAACAGCTTACGCCGCATACGGAGAGGCTCGGGGCCGTGGCGATTCCGCGGTCGGAATATCTGCGGCGGTTAGCGGCAGCCATCGAAGAGCCGGTGCGGTTCTGACGCCAACGTTTAGCCGCCGCGTCCACGCGGCGCTCTGAAACAACTGTTTAGCCGCCGCGTCCACGCGGCGCTCCCCCCGCGAGGACGCCGGGGCTAAACGAGATGCTACGTCGCCTGGCGGCGGGCGCGAATGAACTCGATGACCATCGGCATTACCGAAATGACAATGATCGCCACCACGACCAGCGAGAAGTGGCTCTTGAACGGTTCGGTGTCGGCCAGGGCATAGCCGAAAAAGACGAACAGCGCCACCCAGGCCAGCCCGCCGACGACGTTGTAGACGATGAAGCGGGCGTAGTTCATCGCCCCGATGCCGGCCACGAACGGGGCGAAGGTCCGCACAATCGGAACGAAGCGGGCGATGATGATCGTCTTGCCGCCGAATTTTTCATAGAAGCGGTGGGTGCGCTCAAGATGCTCTCTCTTCAGGAATCGCACTTTTCCGGAAAACGCCCTGGGCCCGACAATCGCCCCCATCCAATAATTGACGGTGTCGCCCGCGATGGCCGCCCCGCTCAACACGAGGAACAGCCAGAGCGGATTCAACTCGCCGCGATGGGCCAGCGCCCCGGCGGCAAAAAGCAGCGAATCGCCCGGCAAGAACGGCGTGACGACCAGGCCCGTCTCGCAGAAAATGATGATGAACAGAATCAGGTACGTCCACGTTCCATAGTCGCGGATCACGTCGCCGAGATGCTTGTCCAAATGCAGAAAGACGTCCCAGAAGAAATTGATCCAATCCATGGGTATGAGCTCAATGAGTGAAAGCGGCGGCTATTAGCGGAACAAATTGTGGGCGGGCGAAACTATCAGCGGCACAAATACGTCGTCTTTTCCGCGAAACCCGTTCTTGACATCTTACCCCAATCGCCCTAACATCTTACCAACCGGCGTAAACCTAGGGAAGTTGTATTCACTGAGGAGGAATTGCCTTGAAGCATACGATTTCCGGGCTCGTCAAGAATCGCGCGGGAATCCTCGCGCAGATCGTGGGCGTGTTCAAGAAGTTCGACGTGAACATCAAGAGCGTCGCCGTCAGTGAGACCGACCTTTTCGAGACCTCGCGGCTGACGATCGTCGTCGAAGGGCACGACAAGGAGGTCAAGAACGTGACCGTCGAGGTCAAGAAGCTCCGCGACGTGCTGGAGATCGACGACCTTTCGCGCCAGGGCTTTCTCGATCGGGAATTGGCGCTGGCGAAGGTCCATTTTAAGCCCGAGGAGCTCAATCAACTCACGCAGATCGCCGAGGTCTTTGGGGCTCAGGTGATTGCGATGGGGAAGCAGACGATCACCTTCGAGATCGCCGGCGACGAGGAGCGGATCGACGGCTTCATCAACGCTCTGAATTCTTTTGGCATTCGCGCGTTGGCTCGCAGCGGGCGAGTGGCGTTGAAACGGGGGGACGAGGTCTGAGATGCCCCGCCAAAGGAAGATTCGCACTCTCAACGACATTCTCGCATTGGCTAAAACGCTCACCCGGCGGAGAACGCTGGTGCTGGCGGGCGCCGATCAGGAAGAGGGCCTCAAGAGCGTCAACGAGGGCCGCCGGCACGGTTTCATCCAGCCGTTGCTGATCGGCGACAAGCAGCGGATCGTGCGGCTGTGCCGATCGCTGAAGTTTTCGCTCCGCGGCGTGACGATCATCGACGAGCCCGATCCGAAGCAGGCGGCGCTCAGGGCCGTGGCCGCTTGCCGCGAAGGACAGGCCGACGTGCTGATGAAGGGGACCGTGAACACGGACGTGATCCTGCGGGCGATTCTCGACCGCGACTCGGGCCTGACCCGCGGCGGGTTGCTGAGCAACATCACGGCGTTCGAGTTTCCTGCCGAAAAACGGCTGATGTTCCTCTCGGATCCGGCCGTGAACATCAATCCGGACGTGGCGCGAAAGGTCGATATGGTCCGCAACGCGATTTGGGTCGCGCAGCGGCTCGGTTTTTCGCGGCCGAAGGTGGCGGTGCTCGCGGCGATCGAGAAGATCAACATCAAGGAGATGCCGGCTACGGCAGACGCCGCCATCCTGGCCAAGATGGGCGAAACGGGCCAATTCGCCGACGCCGACATCGCCGGGCCGTACGCGCTCGACATCGCCGTCTCGCGCAAAGCGGCCGAGTGCAAACACATTGTCGGTCCGGTCGCCGGCTGCGCCGACATCCTGTTGTGTCCCGACATCAACTCGGCAAACATCCTCTACAAATCACTGATCTATTTCGCCGGCCAGGAGCTTGCCAATGCGATGATCGGCGTGAAAACGCCGCTGGTGATGAGCTCGCGTTCCGACAGCGCCCTGACGAAGCTTTACACGATGGCACTTTCGGTCCTGCTGGCGGGAGACGGGGCGACATGAAGAAAGCGACGGAGCGCGGACTGACGATCGTTGTGAATCCTGGATCGACCTCGACAAAGTTGGCGGTCTATCGCGGCGAGGAATGTCTGGCCTGCGAGACGATCGACCACACGAAGGAAGAACTGGCCCCGTTCGCCTGCGTGGCCGATCAATTCGAGTTTCGCCGCGATGTGGTGATGCGATTCCTCGCCGAGCACGGCGTGGACGGGCAGCGATGCACGCTGGTGGCCGGCCGCGGCGGCATTTTGCGGGCGATCCCCGGCGGCGTCTATCGTGTCAACCCGCGAATGCTCCGCGAGTTGCGGGCGGCCAAGTGGGGGGAACATCCCTGCAATCTCGGCGCCCCGCTGGCGCACGAAATCGCCCAGACTACGGGTGCGGAGGCATTTATCGTCGATCCGCCGGTGGTCGATGAGATGTGGCCGCTGGCCCGCTATTCGGGCCACCCGGCGTTTGTGCGGAAGAGCCGATTTCACGCGCTGTCGCAGCGAGCCGCCGCTCGCCGTGCCGCCCGCGAATTGAAGATCCCCTACGAGAAAGTCAATCTGATCGTGGTTCACATGGGCGGGGGGATCACGGTCGGGCGCATCGCCGCGGCCGGGTGGTCGACGTGAACGACGGGCTCGACGGCGAGGGGCCCATGTCGCCCGAACGCAGCGGCTCCTTGCCCACCGGTATGTTGGCAAACCTCTGCTTCTCCGGAAAGTTCTGCCACGATGAAGTGAAGAAGATGCTCGTCGGCCAGGGCGGGCTTTACGCCTATCTCGGCACGAACGACTGCCGCGAGATCGAAGCGCGGATTCGCCGCGGCGACGCCAAAGCCCGCGAACTGTACGAGGTAATGGCGTACAAGGTCGCCAAGTGGGTGGGGGCGTTGTCGGCGGTGCTATCGGGGCGAGTCAGCGCCGTGGTGATTACCGGCGGGATGTCGAAGTTGCGGCTGCTGGTCCGCATGATCCGCAAGTACGCCGGCTTCGTCGCCCCGTTCCTGGTGTATCCCGAGATGGAGGAGATGTGGGCGTTGGCTGCTTCGGCGCAGGCCGCGGCGGCCGGAACGATCAAAGTTCAGGAGTATCGTTGAATGTCTCGAATCGAGGTTGCCGCGGAACTGTGCAAGTCGTGCGAGTTGTGCATGGCGGTCTGCCCAAAGGAGTGCCTGGAACACTCCAATACGCTGAACCGCTACGGCGTCTACCCGGTGCGGATGCGAAAGGACGCCGCATGCACCGGCTGTTCGCAGTGCGCCATCATGTGCCCCGACGCCGCCATCGAAGTGTTCCGAACGGTGGTCGAGGAGACGCGGAAGGAGGAGGCGACGATATGAACCGAGTGCTGATGAGCGGCAACGACGCGGTGGTGGAGGGGGCGATTCGGGCGGGACTCGATTGCTACTTCGGCTACCCGATCACGCCGCAAAACGAGATCATCGGCGGCATGGCGGCCCGGCTGCCGCCGCTGGGACGCGTCTTCCTCCAATCGGAGAGCGAACTGGCGGCGATCAGCATGGTCGAAGGGGCGGGCGCCGCGGGAAAACGGGCGATGACCACCTCTTCCAGCCCCGGTATTTCGCTGATGCAGGAAGGGATCAGCTACATGACCGGCGCCCAGGTGCCGGGGGTGATCGTCAACGTGCAGCGCGGCGGGCCGGGCTTGGGCAACATCGCCGGCGCCCAGGGCGATTACTACCAGGCCACCCGCGGCGGCGGCAACGGCGACTACCGCAATATCGTGCTCGCCCCCGCCTCGGCGCAGGAGATGCTCGATTTCACCTTCGAGGCGTTCGACCTGGCCGACCAATACCGGCTGCCGGTTGTCGTGCTTTCCGACGGGCGGTTGGGGCAAACGATGGAGCCGGTCGAGTTGCGCGATCCGCCGGCGCGGAAACGTCCGCCGAAGCCCTGGGCGCTCACCGGGGCGGATGGCCGGCCGGCGAATTTCGTCCGCTCGTTCCGCTTGCCGCCACCCGATTTGGCCGAGCACAATCGGCGGTTGCAGATAGTTTACCGCGAGATCGAACGCCGCGAGCCGCGGGCCGAATTGCACGACACGGCGGACGCGGCGTTGCTGTTCGCTGCTTACGGCACCTGCGCGAGGCTCTGCCGCGAGGCAAGCGACGCACTGCGCGACGAAGGGCTCCGCTCGGGGCTCTTTCGCCCGATCACGCTCTGGCCCTTCCCGAGCAAGAAGCTTCAGCGTGCGGCGGCGAAGGCCAAGCGGGTCATCGTCGTCGAGATGAGCGCCGGGCAGATGCTCGACGACGTGCGGCTGGCCCTGGCCGATCGCGTGCCGATCGAATTTGTCGGCCGACTGGGCGGCGAGGCCCCTTCGGTGAAGGAGCTTATCGCCCTGGGGCGAAAGTTCTTGGGAAAGGGCCGTGGCAACAGAGTCAGAGCATAACCGTTTAGCAGCCGCCGGTACGGCGGCTTGCGGCAGAGCGGGGGCCGACGTGCCGTCGGCCGCGAAACGGCCGGGTTTCGGCCGATGTGGCGGTGGATGTAAAACGAGGGGAAGAACCGTATGACCGAGACCGAGAAGAAGGTTTTCGCCCGCAGTTCCGTGCTGACGCAGGAGATTACGCATTATTGCCCCGGCTGCGGCCACGGGATCGCACATCGCCTGGTGGCCGAAGTCATCGAGCACTACGGCATCCGCGGGCGGACGGTCGGCGTTTCGCCCGTCGGCTGCGCAGTCATGGCCCACAAGTACCTCGACATCGACATGATCGAGGCGGCCCACGGCCGGGCGCCCGCCGTCGCGACCGGCATCAAGCGGGCGCGGCCGGAACTGGCGGTCTTCACCTACCAGGGCGACGGCGATCTGGCGTCGATCGGAACCGCCGAGATCATCCATGCGGCCAATCGCGGCGAAAACATCACGGTGATCTTCATCAACAACGCAGTCTACGGCATGACCGGCGGACAAATGGCGCCGACGACGGTGCTCGGCCAACGCACGGTGACAACGCCCGCGGGACGCTCGGCGGCGAACGAGGGCGGCCCGTTGCGAGTATGTGAATTGCTCGCCACGCTGGATGGCCCGAGCTATATCGCCCGGGTGACGATCGACAAGCCGGCGGCCGTGCGAAAGGCGAAACAGGCGATCACCATCGCTTTCGGCAGGCAGTTGCAGGGGAAGGGCTTCAGCCTGGTCGAGGTGCTTTCGCCCTGCCCGACGTACTGGCGAATGCCGCCGGCCGAAGCGATGGCGTCGATTGGCAACTGGTTAGTGAAGGACTTCCCGCTGGGCGTGTTCAAGGATAAGGAGGCGGCAAGTGGCGAAACAGCAAAAGCGTAAGGGCGGCAAGCCACGGACGGCAAAGGCCAAAGTCGGGGCGGCAATCGCACTGCCGACCCGCTCCAAGCGCGGCAGTGCAACTGCCGCGCCAACGAGGGGCAGGCGGGACGCCTGCGCCACAAGGGAGATTCTGCTGGCCGGCAGCGGCGGGCAGGGGGTGATTTTGGCGGGGAAGATGCTGGCGCAGGCGGCGGTCGCCGAGGGCTGGAACGCCACGTATATTCCCGCCTACGGCGCCGAGGTCCGCGGCGGCACCGCCCATTGCCACGTCAAGATCGGCCATCGGCAGATCGGCTCGCCGATCGTCGAGGATGCCACGATCGTGGTGGCGATGAACGAGCCGTCGTACAAGGCGTTCTGCCCCTTGCTGCGGAAAGGCTCGACGCTGGTCGTCAATTCCTCGCTCGTTCCATCGGTCGGACGACACGCCGGCGTGAAGATCGTCGCGCTCGAATTGACCAAGATCGCCGCCGACATGGGCAGTCTGCGATCGGCCAACATGTTGGCGTTCGGCCTGTGCGCCGGCTTGCTGGGGCTGGAGGACGACGAGCGCCTGAAGGGATTGCTGGGCGAAATCCTCGGCAAGAAGAACCCAGCGCTGTTGGAAGTCAACGAACGGATTCTCGAAAAGGGGGTCGAACTGGGCCGCGAAGCCGCCGGGGCAACATGACGTAATGGCCCTGCCTATTGCTTCCCTGACTGCCGAACTTGCTGTTGCAGGTTGTCGGTCAAAAGGCTCCAGAGCGCCGGGTGCGATTCCACGAGCCGGGCGATATCGGCCAGGTCCTTGATGCGTTTGCTCTGCCGACGTTTCGGATCGCGGTAGGCTTGCATTTTTCCGTGCAACGTGTCTTCCAACGAGGCCACGCGAAGTAGAATGCCGTGAACGTCGGCGGCGACGGCCCGCGCGGGAAACTCGCGGTAGAACTCTTCGGTGCTTAAACGAATGCTGACCGTGGAACGTCCCTTGAAGTTGACGGACCAGTCGAATCTCTCCGCCTGGAATCCGGCGATTTCAAGCAACGAGACAGTTCGTTCTACGGCATCGGTGGCGACGACGAAATCGACGTCTTGCGTGACCATCGGCTCCTCCGCCCAGTGATTCACTGCCACGCCGCCGATGGCGCACCAGGCGATGTCTGCACGCTCAAGACAATCGACCAGCCGCATCACGTCGTCCGTGCCGCCGGAGGTCTGCCAGTCGAAGAACTGCTTGGCCGTCATGATCGCACCACCGAGCCTACTCGCTCCGCGCGAGTTTCTTGAACCGGACCGTCAAATCGCGGGTTATCGGTCCCGGTTTGCCGTCGCCGATTGTGCGGCCGTCGAGCTTGACGACGGCGATCACTTCAGCCGCCGAGCCGGTCAGGAAAATCTCGTCGGCGACGTAGCAGTCGTACTTCGTCAGCGCGACTTCGCGGACCTCGACGCCGGACTGGCGGGCGACTTCGATCACGGCGTTGCGGGTGACGCCTTCGAGAATGCCGGCGTCGACCGGCGGCGTGGAAATGCGGCCGCCGTGAACCAGGAAAATATTGTCGCCGGTGCATTCGGCCACTTCGCCCTTGTGGTTGAGCATCAGGGCCTCGATGCAGCCGGCCTGCATGCCCTCGATCTTCGCCAGGATGTTGTTCAGGTAGTTCAACGACTTGATCCGCGGGCTCAACGCGGCGGGCTGGGTGCGCGGCACGCTGGAGGTGACGATTTCCAGCCCCTTCTGATACAACGCGTCGGGATAGAGCGCGATGTGGTCGGCGATGATCACAACGCTGGGCCGGGCACACTTGTTCGGGTCGAGTCCGAGCGTGCCGACGCCGCGAGTAATCACCAGGCGGACGTAGCCGTCCTTGATGTCGTTGGTGGCCAACGTATCGTTGACGGCCTTGGTCATCTCCGCCTTCGTCATGGGGATTTCGAGCCAGATGGCCTTGGCTGAATCCCAGAGCCGGTCGATATGCTGGGCCAGTCGGAAGACGCGGCCGCCGTAGCTCCGCATCCCCTCGAACACGCCGTCGCCGTAGAGCAGACCGTGATCATAGACGCTGATCTTTGCGTTTTCTTTGTCGTAGAGCTTACCGTCGATGTAGATCTTTAGGGACATGGGGGCGGAGGGGTGAGGGGCCGGGGGTCAGGGATCAGCAGTTAGGGAACAGAGATAAAGGTGACTGTGTCTCTCACCTCTGGCCCTGACCCCTAGCCCCTGATCCCTGGCCCCTACTCATCAATTCTACCACCGGCCAGCCGCACGATGCGGTCGGCCTGATCGGCGATAGCCCGATCATGCGTAACCATCACTATAGTAAGGTTTTGTTGGCGGTTCAAGGTCCGCAGGATTTGGATGATGTCCCGACCGGTGGCCTGATCCAGGTTTCCGGTGGGCTCGTCGGCCAGCAAGAGATCGGGCTGGGCAATCAGCGCCCGGGCGATGGCCGCCCGCTGCATTTCACCGCCGGAGAGCTCGCGGGGACGGTGCTTCAAGCGATGGCTCAATCCCACCATTTCCAGCAGTTGCTCGGCCCGAGCCCGATGCTCGGAACGATGGCGAAAGTAGCTCCACGCCCCATGGGCGATCATCAGCGGCGACAGGACGTTCTCCAGCGTGGTAAGTTCGGGCAGCAGGTGGTAGAACTGGAAGATCATGCCGAAGCGGCGGTTGCGGAGGTGGTCTCGGCCGCGGGCGGGCAGATCGTCGATCCGCTGGCCGGCGTAATGGACCTCGCCCTTGTCGGGAGCGTCGAGCGTGCCGAGCAAGTGCAACAGCGTGCTCTTGCCCGAGCCGCTTTGCCCGACGATCGCCAGCAACTCGCCGGCTCGTACCTTGAAACTCACGCCGCGGAGCACCGGCACTTTCACCGCGGCCTTGCGGTAGCTTTTGTACAGATTGATCGCTCGCAACTGGCCTGCTTGATCGCTGCGCTCCGCGGCGTCGAGGAAATGAGGACGCTTTACGGGGGACGAGATGTCCGCCACCGCTGGTTTAGCGGCCGACGGCACGTCGGCCCGGGCGGCATGAGCCGCGGTGCCGGCGGCTGCTAAACTTACGGATGTCGTGTCGGCAACGGCGAAACTATCGGCCGAAACGTGCTTGATTTTCCTACTCATATCGCAGGGCCTCCACGGGATGGAGCCGGGCGGCGCGGCGGGCGGGCAAAATGCTGGCCGCCACCGCGATCAGCAGTGCGCCGAGCACAATCCAGACCAGCGTTCCCGGCATCACGATCGCGGGAATCTTGCTGAAATAGTAGATCTTCGGATCGAACACGGGCCGGTTGGTGATCCAGCCGACCAGCTTGGCGATTTGATTGATGTAGCGGACGAACAGCAGCCCGGCGGCCATGCCGACGCCGGAGCCGACCAACCCCAGCGACAGCCCGTAGGCCAGGAAGATGCCCATCACGCCCGAGCCCGATGCCCCCAACGACTTGAGGATGCCGATATCGCGGGTCTTCTCGACAACGATCATGTAGAAAATGGCCAAGATGCCGAAGCCAGCCACGGCGATGATGAAGAACAACAGGATGTTCAGAATGGTGGTTTCCATCTGCACGGCCTGCAAGAGCGGTCCTTGCCGGTCGCGCCAGGTTTCGATGACATACAAATCAGGGTCGAATGCCTCGCGGAGCTTGTTGCGCACCGCGTTGCCGTCGGCGCCGGGCTTCAGTTTGATCTGGATGCAGTTGACCAGTGGCCCCCTTTCCGAATCGACCATGCCGCGCAGCTCCTGCAACTCGCGGATCGGCACAAACACGAAATTCGAGTCGTATTCGCTCATCTTGCTCTCGTAGAGATCGACGATGGTGAAGTTGTCGCTGGTCACTTTCGGCGGCATGCCGGCGGTGACGGTGCTGAGCTTGATGTCGTTCCCGGGAATGGCCATGAAACGGTCTTCGCCCTTGCTGGTCCGCCGGGTGACGATCGCCATGCCCAGAACAGCGCCGGTGAACTGTTTTTCCGGGTCAACGGCGTGGGCCTTGCTGTTGTCGTCGGGGATTGAATGGCCGTCGAAGGGATTTGCCGTCGGCACGCTGGACGCTTTTGGGGAGTCGTTCTTGGGAGCGGCAGTGGTCCGCTCCGCTTCGATTCGTTTGAGGTACGCGTCGTGAGCGGCGCGAGCCCGCATCACCTCGCCGCGGTGTTTCCCGCCGGCATAGGCCATGTCCTGGCGTTCGAGGGCGTCGCCGCCCGCTTGATGGTCGAACGTGTCGTAGCCGTCCGGGCGGAGATCGAAGCTCATCGCCTCGCGGTTGGCCGGATGCTGCAAGTACTTGCAAAAATCGCCGACCGAGCCCTGCGTCTTTGCGTCGATCCCGATTAGTTGCACCGGCTGGACGATCTGCGTGCCGTTGCACTGGAAACTGAGCATGGCCGGGATGACGACGGTTGGTGACGTGGCTTCGATCTGGTCGCCGGCTGCCGCGCGGATGCGGGCTTGCAGCCCTTCGGCGTCGGGCATGCCTTCGATGCTCTTCGATTGGAAGACGATGTCGGAGATGATCCCGTGGATGCGGTTCTGCATCTCGCAGGCAAAGCCCTCCATCACGCTGTTCACCACAATCATCGCCCACACACCCAACATCACACTCAGGACGGACGCCAACGCGATGTAGCGCGTGCGGAGGTAACGCCAACAGAGGAGGTATTTGTACATGGAGGGATTAGGGATTGGAGTCAGCCGCTTGCGGCTTCGCAACTTCCTTTTCCGGCCGCAACAACGGGAACAGAATCACCTCGCGGATCGACGGCGAGTTGGTCAACAACATTACGAGCCGGTCGATGCCGACGCCCAGACCGCCGGCCGGGGGCATTCCGTGCCGCAACGCGCGAATGAAATCGTGGTCCATCTTCGCCATCGACTCCTCCTCGGGCAGGCCATCGAGCTGCTTGCTGAAAAGCTCCTCCTGCAAGTCGGGATCGTTCAGTTCCGTGTACGCATTGGCCAACTCCATGCCGTGTACAAACAACTCGAACCGCTCGGCGATCGCCGGGTTGCTCGCCTTTCGCTTCGTCAGCGGACAAAGGCTCGCCGGGTAGTCGATCACAAATGTCGGCTGCACCAGCGACTCTTCGACTTTCTCTTCAAAGACGAAACTCTTCACCACGTCGGGATGCTTGCCGACCACGTTGAAACCGAGCAATTCGGCCAGTCTGGCAATGCCCAAGGCATCGTCGGGCCGCAGGCCGGTGTGCTCGGCGAAAATCTCGTCGTAGGTTTTTCGAGCGAACGGGGGAGTGAAGTCGATCGTCCCTTCGCCCCAGGGCAAAATGAAGGGATTGGCGGAAGGCGGAGGGCGGAGGGCGGAGGGCGGATTCTCCACTGCCGACTGCCCACTGCCCACTGCCGACTGCCCGCTAGTCCCTAGCCCCTGGCCCCCAGCCCCTAGCCCCTGGCCGCAAGCCCCCGCCATCGCCCGAATCGCATCGACGATCATCGCCTCGGTCAACTCCATCATCGTCTCGTAGTTGCCGTAGGCCTGGTAAATCTCGATCATCGTGAACTCGGGATTGTGCCTGGCGTCGATCCCTTCGTTGCGATAGACGCGGCCCATCTCGTAGACCCGCTCGATGCCGCCGACCAGCAGCCGCTTCAGGTGCAATTCGAGCGCGATCCGCAGATACAGGTCGATGTCGAGTGCGTTGTGGTGCGTGATGAACGGCCGGGCGGCTGCTCCGCCGGCGATCGTCTGCAGCGTCGGGCCTTCGACCTCGACGAACCCTCGGCCGGCCAGCGTGTTGCGGATCGACTGCACGATCTTCGAGCGGCGCAAGAAGGTTTCGAGCACGCCGTCGGTGTGGATCAGGTCGAGGTAGCGTCGCCGCTGGCGAAGTTCGGGATCGGCCAACCCCTTGTGCTTCTCGGGCGGAGTGGCGATCGACTTGCTCAACAGCCGAAGCTTCTCGGCGAAGATGGTCAGTTCCCCCTTCATCGTCCGCTTGAGTTCGCCGTCGATGCCGACGATGTCGCCCAAGTCGAGGCATTGGGCCAGGGCGAAGTTCTCGTCGCCCACCTGGGCCTTGCCGAGCATCACCTGGACGGTGCCGGTCCAATCGCGGATTTGCAGCCAATGGACCTTGCCGGAGGGCCGTCGCAGGACAATTCGCCCGGCCGCCCGGACCTTCGGCCCATGCTGCTCGGGCGGATGGTCCGGTTTGGGGACTGTCCCAGTTTTCGCGTCAGCGAAAATGCGACTGTCCCCTTTAGCAGTTGTGATTTCCCCGTCCCGGCCGCGGATGTCGCCGATGGGTTGATGACCATCGAAGCGGGAGCCCCAGGGGTCTATGCCTAGTTCACGTATCTTGCGCAGCTTCTCGCGTCGCGCCGCCTCAAGACTGGCTTCGCTGGGAGTGGCTTGCTGCGGGATCGGCTCGTTCATGCGTTCGGCCATGCGGCGAGAAAGGGGAAATCCGTGAAGATTACGGCCTGCGGCATTGTAGTGGAATGGGGGGTTGGGTCAATGTCAAAAGCGGCCCACTTCGAGCGGCCGGGCGGCGATTGTCGTTGGCTATCGGCCGCGATTTCGCTAGAATCTCGAAGAGATTGGCGAGCACCATCGCCAAGTCTCTGGTGCAGAAGTCGAGGTTAGAAAGGGACGATCCTTATGGATTGGCGAGAACGGGTGACCGTGAATCCGCAGGTGTGCCACGGAAAGGCGTGTATCGCGGGAACGCGAGTCATGGTTTCGGTGATTCTCGACAATCTGGCGGATGAAGTAACGCCGGAGGAGATCCTGGCGAGCTACCCCTCATTGACGCGTGACGACATTCGGGCGGCCATCGCCTACGCAGCCGATCTCGCCCGCGAGCAGTTCGTCGCCATTCCGTAGGAAGTGCAGCGGGTGAAGTTCAAGATCGACGAAAATCTGCCGGCAGAGTATGTCGCGGTTCTTCGGCAAGCCAACCACGAGGCCGACACGGTTCGCGACGAGGGCTTGGGGGGCAAGATCGACGAGATCATCGCCGATTTTTGTCAATCGGAGGGGCGTGTGATCATCACGCTCGACCGCGATTTCTCGGATATCCGCGTATACCCGCCGGATCGCTACCCGGGCATCATAGCAATCTCCGTTACAAGGCAGTCTAAGCCCCGTTTGTTGGATATCCTCGGCCGGATTGTCGCGTTGCTGGAAAGCGAGCCGCTGCAGAATCGCCTTTGGGTCGTTGAAGACGCGCGCATTCGCATTCGTGGCGGATAGCTTCCGAATCGCGGCGGCAATTTTGGCGGGACACTCGCCCCCCGGCCGTCTCCGTTTTATACTAGAGGCATGAGCATCGACCCGACGGAAATCCAGGGGGGCATCGAACGGCGGCGGGCGCGGGAGATGAGCCTGCAACGCGGGCGGCCGCCAACGCAGGCGCCGGGCTACGAAGCGGAACGCTTCCTGGGCGTCGGGGCCTATGGCGAAGTCTGGGTGGCCGTCGAGCGGAATACCGGGCGGCGGGTGGCGATCAAATATTACGCCCATCGCGGCGGGCTCGACTGGTCGCTGCTCTCGCGCGAGGTCGAAAAACTCGCCTTCCTCTTCGCCGATCGCTACGTCGTGCAACTGCTGGGCGTCGGCTGGGACGCCGACCCGCCCTACTACATCATGGAGTATCTGGAAAAGGGCTCGCTGGCAGATCGGATCGCCCAGGGAAAAGTGCCGGTCGATGAGGCCGTGTCGCTGCTCCGCGACGTGGCCACTGGATTGGTTCACGCGCACGGCAAGGGGGTGCTGCACTGCGATCTGAAGCCGGCCAACGTGCTGTTGGACCAGGACGGCAAACCGCGCTTGGCCGATTTCGGGCAGTCGCGGCTATCGACCGAGCAGGCACCGGCGTTGGGGACGATGTTCTACATGGCGCCGGAGCAGGCCGACCTCGAGGCGGTGCCCGACGCCCGCTGGGACGTCTACGCGCTGGGGGCGCTGCTCTACTGCATGTTGACCGGCGGACCGCCGTATCGAACGGGCAAGACGGTGGACGCCTTCGAGCGGACGCCCGACCTGAACGAGCGGCTGCGGCATTACCGCGAGACGATCGAGCAATCGCCGCCGCCCTCGGCGCATCGCAAAGTCCGCGGCGTCGACAAGATGCTGGCGGCCATCGTCGATCGCTGCCTGGCCGTCGATCCCGAGCGGAGATACGCGAACGTTCAGGAGGTGCTCGATGCGTTGGACGCTCGCGCCGCGCGTTTGGCCCGGCGGCCGATGATGGTTCTAGGGGCGATCGGGCCGGCGCTGCTGCTGGCGGTGGTGACCTGGTTCGCCTGGCAGGGCTTCAGCACGGCCGTGCGGCAATCGAACGAGGCGCTCACGGATCGGGCGCTGGCGAGCAATCATTTCGCCGCGCAGTACGTGGCGCGGACGGCCGGCGACGAATTGCAGCGCCGCTACGAGATGGTCGAGGAGGTGGCCAAGTCGAAGCAATTTCGCCAGGGGTTGGCCGCGATGCTGGCCAAGCCGGACGTTCAGGATTTGCTGGTGACACTGAGCGATCCGAAGTGCAACCCCGCCGACTTGGAGTCGCAGCGGAGTAAACTGCACGATCGGCCGGACCGGCTGGCGTTGCAGAAGGAGTTCGAGGCATTGGTTCCGCCGTTGGGGCCGGTGCGAGAAGGGGGGCACGTCGCCAGTTGGTTCTTCTGTGACGCCAACGGCGTAGCGATAGTGCGCACACCGGAAGGCCGCACGCTCGGCAGGAATTTCGCCTGGCGGAGCTTCTTCAACGGCCGGGGACACGATCTGGATGAGACCTGGCGACCCAAGCCGGGCGATCATATTTCGGCGACCACACTTTCCGACGTCTTTCAATCGCAGTCTACCACCAAGGAATGGATCGTGGCCGTCACCGCGCCAGTGTTCGACGATTCGCCGCGGCGGAAGTTTTTAGGCGTGGTGGCGATGACGGTCGAGGTCGGGCGGTTCATTCAGTTTTTCGGCGACGAAAATCAGTTTGCCGTCTTGGTGGACAACTGCGCGGGGGAACACAAGGGTGTCGTGATTCAGCATCCGTTGTTCGACAAGTTGCTGGCCGAACAGCCGCGGTTGCCCGACCGCTTTAAGAACTGCCGCGTGCGTGCCGACCGGCTGCCTGACACACCCGCGCGGGCCGAGAATTACTGCGACCCGCTGGGATTCGATCCCGAAGGGGGCAAGTACGATCGGCATTGGCTTGCCCAAATGGAGCCGGTCGTAGTGCGCGGCCACGACACCGGCTGGATCGTGATTGTTCAAGAAGCGTACGACACCGCCATCGGCGACACGCTCGCCGGGTTGAAGCACGGTTTGGTCACGTCCGGTATGATTGCGCTGGGCTTGATTGCCCTGGTGATGGCGGGGCTGTGGGGGATGGCGAAGCGGTTGAGTGCGAGTCGATAAGAGAGTAGGGGCTAGGGACTAGGGGCTAGAGATGAGGGATGAGGGACGCGTTCGGGCGACGCGTCCACGCGGCGTGCAGTGCAGCGAGATCAACGTTATGGCAAGCTTCCTGGTTTCGATTCCAATCGTCTTCTTCGCCCTGTGGCTGATGCTGAGAGAAGCTAACCAGCTTTGGCGAGCGAGGGCGGGCTGGTCGTGGTGGATCGCTTCTGTCGCAATTATCACTGCCGGAACGTACATCGGCCGTCACTTAAGCGACCACGAATTCGCGGTCTCGCCGACGCTTCGTGTAGTAGGCTTGCCTCTGCCCCTTGGCGCTTTCCAGTTGGAAGACGGGAACTGGACTGATTTCGTAGCGCCCGCTCCCGTCCAGCGGTGCAACAAGATGGCGAATACGCTCATCCCCGTCATCATCTTCCTGCTCCCGTGGCTGTTCGTTCGACACCGATACTTACAAGTTTCCGCCCCTGTCCAAATCCCTAGCCCCTCGCCCCTAGTCCCCAGCCCCTAGCCCCTCTCCCAATGCCCGACCTGATTGCCCAAGGAACTGAAGCCCAACAGCGCTGGCGGCGAACGCTGCCGGAGGGGGAGACGATCGTGCTGGGGCGGTTGGGCGGGGCCTGGGCGGTGCCGTGGGATCGGCAGGTCTCGCACCGACACGCGAGCCTGCTGTGGAACGGCGGCGCGTTGGAGGTCGTGCGGCTGCCCGACGCTCGAAATGCGGTCTTTCTCCGCGGCATCGAGGTCGATCGTTGCACCATCCGGCCGGGCGAGCACTTTGTCATCGGGCAGACCAACTTCACGCTGGCCGATCAGCAGGTAAACGTGACCGCCGACGCCCCGGCGCCGGTGCAGCAGCAGTCGTTCAGTTCGCAATACCTCAAGCAGGTCCATTTCCGCAATCCCGATCACCGCATCGAAGTCCTCAGCCGACTGCCCGACGTGATCTCCGGTGCGGCGGGCGATCAGGAGTTGTTCGTCCGCCTCGTGAGCATGTTGCTGGCCGGCGTGCCCCGGGCGGACGCGGCGGCGGTCGTGGCGGTGGAGGGAGAGGGGAGAGGGGAGAGAGGAGAGGGGACAGGGCTGGGCACTTCAGTGCCGAGCGGAGTGGGCAGTCGGCAGTCGGCAGTCGGCAGTGAAGAGGATAGCTCTCACCAATCACCAATCAACAATAAGCAATCAACACTCCCCTCTCCCCTCTCCTCTCTCCTCTCTCCTCTCATCCTCCACTGGGACCAACGCCTGGCGATTGCGGGGGATTTTCGGCCGAGCCAGAGTCTGATTCTCGAAGCGCTGCGGCAGCGGCAGAGCGTGTTGCACGTCTGGCATGGCATGGATTCGGCCGCGCCGGAACAGTATACGGCGAGCGACGCCTTCGATTGGGCATTCTGCACGCCGGTGCTCGGCAAGGCGTGTCGCGGCTGGGGGCTTTATGTCGCCGGGCGATTCAACGTCGAGCGATCGGGGCTGACGCCGTCGTCCGATCCGACCGATCTCCGCGAGGACGTGAAATTCACCGAATTGGTGGCGGCCATGCTCAGCTCGCTGCGGCAGATGCGGCTGCTGGAACATCGCCACGCCATGTTGAGCCAGTTCTTCTCGCCGGTGGTGCTCGAAACATTGGCCGACGAAGACCCGGACATCGTGCTCTCGCCGCGCGAGACGGAAGTGTCGGTCTTGTTCTGCGATTTGCGCGGCTTCTCGCGCGAGTCGGAGCGGCAGTCGGGCGACCTGCTCGGGCTGCTGCAACGGGTGAGCAACGCCCTGGGAGTAATGACGCGGCACATTCGCCAGCAGGGCGGCGTGGTCGGCGATTTCCAGGGCGACGCCGCGATGGGCTTCTGGGGCTGGCCGCTGCCGCAAGACGACGCCGTGCCGCGAACCTGCCGCGCCGCGCTGGCCATGCGGGCCGAGTTCCAGGCGACCGGTTTTCAGGCCGGCATCGGCGTGGCCACCGGGCCGGCGGTCGCGGGAAAAATCGGCACCGTCGATCAGGTGAAAGTGACCGTGTTCGGGCCGGTGGTCAATCTTGCCTCGCGGCTGGAAGGGATGACGAAGACACTGCGGGCCCCGATCTTGCTCGACGAAGCGACGGCGCGGATCGTTCGCCGCGAAGTGCCGCACGAGGTGGCCCGTGTGCGGCGATTGGCGATCGTGCGGCCCTACGGGCTCGACTCGCCGCTGGAAGTAAGCGAATTGCTGCCGCCGGTTTCGGAGTATCCGGAGTTGAGCGACGAGCACTTGAAGTGTTACGAAGCGGCGCTCGATGCGTTTCTCGCCCGCAAGTGGCCCTCGGCGTTGGAACTGTTGCACCGCATTCCGGCCGAGGACGAGGCGAAGGACTTTCTCCTGGTTTACATCGCCCAGCACAATCGCCGCCCGCCGCCGCAGTGGGACGGGGTGATCGAGTTAGCGAGCAAGTAGCCGCGGTAATCGGGACAGGTCTAATCATTGCGCTGCTATGCGACGGTCCGCGCCGTGTGAGCCATCGGTTACGGGCCGTTGGCACGACGTGGGGTGAGCGTTCACGGCCCGGGACATCAGGGGGACGGGGGAGGTCTTCGCCGGAAGACCTCACAGTGACGAAAACCACCGGTGCGAAAACCTCCTCCGTCCCCTTCCCGCGGAGAAGTGTCAAGGAAAATCCGGATTTTGGGGCGAGTTATTTCGATTTTTTTGAGGACGCAAAAGTTTTTCTGAGGAAGAATCGGCGGGTTCTTCGTGTGGTCGCTTGCGGCAAGTCGTTTTTTGGAGCGGAGATAGAACGCGTCAGTTGTTTTTGTGGAAAACGCGGTCGAATTTGGGTCGCGAAAAAAGTCCCTGTTCGGAATTGCCGGGCGGCGCGTTTTATGCGACTTCGGCTGCATTGCACCCATGTTGAAAAAGTCGTTTGCTCGGTAAGCCTTCACGGGCCGCTGTTGGCGTACAGTCGCCTTTCGCTCCGCGAAAGCAGCGCTACTTTCGCGGAGCGAAAGGCGACAATCGCTGGTTGGCACACAGGTGGTCAACCGTATATATAGCGGAATGGGCGGCGGATTTCAAGGGTGCTTATTGGCCAGTCGCCGGCGGCGAGCGATGTGGAACTGCTCCCGTTGGGAAATTGGGTTATGCCGTTCTCGCGTCGCTTCGCGGATCGGTTGTCTGCCTTGCCAGTGAGCGTTCACGGCCCGGGAAACCAGGGGGACGGAGGTGGTTTTCGCATGATCGATTTCCGCAATTGCGATATCCTCCGGCGAAAACCACCTCCGTCCCCTTCGCGCCGTGTGAACGGTTACGCCTTGCCAAGACTGGTATCGTATCCTCGATCAGACCGTTTTGTCTCAGACCGTCTGCTCTTGCCATCTTGTCGATAGAAAAGACTCCTGATGCGTTTTGTGCCCCCCGACCTTGCCCGAATGGCTGGACGCAACCGACCAGCCGCGCAGAAACGGGCACTGCTGGACGAGCCAGCGATGGCACCCGCGCGGGGCTTGCGGCCGTAGCATTGCGGTGATAACATCGGTGCGGAAAGGGGGTGCCCCGTGTCCAATCCGTTCGACGAATCCAATTGTGGCCAGCCATCCGTTCCCTCCAGCACCCTCGAATCAGTCGTGCCCACCTCGCCCGACCGTGCCGGCAGCTCTTGGAATTTGAGCGCCGAGACTCTTCGTATTGCGAATGAAACGCGGGGCCCTTGCTGGGGATATTATCTGTTCGGCCAGATTCTCAAAGATGAAATCGACCGCAGTCGCTCACTCCGCTGGTCGCCTCCCGTTGGAACGCGCCCTAGTATTTCGACGGCGGATTTCCAAGGGTGGTTAACACAGCGCCTTGAGGCGTTCATGCGAATACTCTCTGACGTTGCGTCGGTTATCAACACAAGTAGCAGAGCGGCCGGGACCGCCCATCCAATGAGAATCGGTGGCCTCGTCGTGCAGCCCAACGGTGTTGTCATGCGCGACGCGGAGCGCGGTCTAAATCCAGATGCAGCAGTCGTCACCGGCTACATTGCGCGTCTCGTCGCCGCTTCGTGCCACGTGGGCGCGTCGTATCGGCAAGTGATCGAGTGGGTGCATTCTGTTCGCAACGCAAACGTTGATCCTCGATGGCGGAGGGTCACATACGAACTCTCCCTTATAGCGGATGGGACGATTCGCGCCCTAGAAAGCTTCGCACCCAAGACGATCGAGCTAGTAGACTCGGCAGCCGCACAAATCGAGTCGGGTACCCTGTCGTCATCCGGACCAATTAAGCTGGAACTGGAACTTGATGTAGGGGGAACCGACTTCTCTGGCGTCACCAGGGCGCTGGAAGAAGCGGCAGCCTGGGGTGGAGACGGATTGCCGCCCGGCGACGCTCCAGGCACGCCCGGGCAGCCCGGCTACCTGTACATTCTCACCAATCCGTCGTTAGGCAGCCTCATCAAGATCGGAAGAACCACCCGAAGCCCGCACGAGCGAGTGAGCGAACTCTCAGCCGGGACGGCAATCCCGACGCCGTTTGTTTTGGCGTTCGATGCGTACGTGGAAAACTGCTTCAAAGCCGAAGAGTATGTTCATTCGCGGCTAGAAAAAGACGGCTATCGAGTCGCGTCAAACCGTGAGTTCTTTAACGTTGACGTGGCGACGGCGATTGCTGCGATTCTCGAAGCCCAGAAGGCAGTGTCTTCGAGGTCTTCGAGGGGCGATACACGCGGCAGTGCGGCAAGGGAGACGTGTAGACCAGGCGGCTGAGCGTTGGCGAGAGGGCGATATGTGGCAGCGTTCGTGTATGGCCAGCCTGATGCGAGCCGAGAACAAGTTTCATCGTGCCAAGGGCGACCGGCATGTGCCAGAGTTGCTCAAAGCGATAGACCGTCCTTTTCTTGCAACGGGACGTGACGACAAGCGGAAGATCGCGTGACAATCCTTCGAGGAATTGCCTTCCTCTTTTCAACTGTCAAAGGGACGATCGCAAAATGGACACCCAGCCATTCAAAGTTGACAACATCTCCATGTTGCCGGCCGCCGCCGGGGCGTTCTGCCTAGCCACACTTCTTCTGTTCTTCAAGGAACTTACGTTGCCGATGCGCGACTACCTCGTGCCTTCGCTGGTCCCGTACGTCATGGGCGCGGCCTTCCTTTCCTATATCCAAATAAATCTCCGGCAGCGACGGAAGAACAATATCCACCCGTGTGTGTTCTGCACCTTTGTCTTGCTGCACGCAGCCTGGATCACTGCGTTTCTGGTCTACAATTTGTGGCGCGGTAGTATTTAGGGGATGAGTAAACGGGACACCCATAACCGCCGCTGAGTCAAGGCCCAGTTTCGTGTTCTTCCCAGCACGACCGTCGTGCTGGTGCTATAATCGTTTTGCCCGGTGAAGCGGAGTCAGGCTCTGCGGGGACGCAACCCGACGAGGAATAGCCGGGCTAGGGCGGGTGAATGACCCGTAAAGCCCTGGCGGTCCAGACCGCCAGGGTTGTTTTGTTCCCGTCCCTTCATTCATTTGCCCTACATGCCTCCGAAAATCCGACGCCTCAACACACCAAGCGTTTTTCTCGCCCGGGAGTGCCGTTTGGCATCTCCCTTGTTTGCTTGTTGTCGCGCACATGGTAGACACCCATTCGTGCCGTCCGGGATTGCGCCCGTCGCACAGGATATTAGTAAACGTCAATAAATCGCCAGCCTTGCGGCCCGTGGTACGCTGAATGCGTGGGTTCAGTTTGATCAGCGACATTCGGAGGACCGAGCAATGGCGGGGACCAGCAACGCGGATCGGCGGCGGAGTTGGCAGGAGGCGATCGAACGTCAGGAAGCCAGTGGGCAGAGCATTGTGGGGTTCTGTGCCAAGGAACGGCTGTCCTTGGCATCCTTCCACGCTTGGAAGAGGCGACTTCGCCGTACCCCGCAAAAAATCCGGCGAGGAGAGGCAAAGGAGCCACTGGTTCCCGTGCAGATCGTGACCGACCCAGGCAGTCTCGCAGGAATCCTGGAAGTTCAATGGCCTGGTGGTGTCCTTCTTCGGTCCCAGGCGTGTGACGTGCAGACGATCGTCGCGGCGATTACTGCCCTGTCGGCTTCTCCTTCGACGCGAAGGATGCGACGATGTTGATGCTCCCCACGTCGCTTCGTGTCTTCGCCAAGGCAGGCCCCACGGACATGAGACGGAGCTTCGAAGGGCTCGTCGGAATTGTTGAGCGGGAACTGCACCAGCAGGTGGAGTCGGGCGATCTATTCCTCTTCTTCAATCGGCGTGGCGATCGCGTGAAGGTACTCTGGTTCGCGGGTGACGGGCTCGTGATTTGGTACAGGCGATTGGAAAGCGGAACCTTCGAGATACCGAAAGCGGCACGGGCTGTGCGGGAGGATGGTTCAGTGTCGCCTGCTGGAATCGAGATTCGACTGAGTGATTTGACACTGATCTTGGAAGGTATCGACTTGGCCAGCGTGCGCCGTCGTCCACGATGGCGACGAGCATGATGTCAGTCCTGCCGTTCTGAAAGAAATCTCTGTGACAGCAGAACCAAATCACGGCGGCAAGCGTTTAACAAGGCATGGAGTACGAAGGTCCATCTCTCGCCGATCAACTGGCCGCCTGCCAGCAGCGGATCCGTGAGCTGAAACAGAGGGATGCCGAACGGCAGGCCGTCATCTCGCAACAACAAGAACTGATTGCCAGCTATCAGGAGCAACTGGCGAAGGCTGCCGAGCAACTGCGGTTCTTCAAGCGGGCGATGTTCGGCCAACGACGCGAACGGTACGCCCCTTCGCCCGATCAGAAGTTGCTTTTCGTTCCTGAAGCCGTGGCGGGGCTGGAGGCTCAGCGGCAGAACTCTGGGGAAGCCAACGCGGACTTGCCACCGCTTCGAACCCGGCGAAAGCCACGACGACCGAGAATTACGTTCCCGCAATTCTGGGAACACCGGCGGACTGAGTATCCGCTTCCTGACGCTGAATTGCCTTGCGGCTGCTGTGGTCAACAACGGGTTATCACCCGCACCCACATCACGAAGCGTTTGGAGATGGAAGAGGCCAAGCTCTATGTGGTCGAGGAGGTGCGGTACACCTACGGTTGCTCCCATTGCCACGATGGCTCGCAGATGGTCACCACACAGAGGCCGCCACAGGCCGTGGAGAAGAGCCCCTTCGGGCCGAGCGTCCTGGCGTGGCTGGTGACGTGGAAGTTCTTGCACCATTTGCCAGTCTATCGGCAGCAGGAACTGCTCCTTGGTCCGCTGAAGCGGTGGCTGTCGCGGGCACTGCTGTGCGGGCTGCTGAGCCGGACGGCCCAGGCCCTCCGGCCCCTGGAACGGCTGATTCGTCAGCAGGTGCTTGCCAGCATCGTCATCAACGCCGATGAGACGGAGGTGAAGATGCTCAAACCTGGGCACGGCAAGGCGATTACCGGCTACCTCAATGGGTTCGCTGGTGACGCCGATCATCGCTACGTGTTCTATGATTTCCGCCCCAGCCGCAGCCGAGACGGGCCACAAGAGGTGCTGGGAGACTACCGGGGTTACTTGCAGACTGATGGCTACGTGGTCTACACCTCGCTGGTTCGCCATTCGGAAGGCCGTTTGGTGGATGTCGCGTGCTGGGCTCACGGTCGGCGGGGCTTCGAGGAAGCGATCCCGGCGACCAGCCACCCGTTGGTCCACGAGGCCATGATCTGGACGCAGCAGCTTTATGACATCGAGGACCGTGCCCACGACATGTCGGCGGACGACCGCCGGGAATTGCGACAGGTAGAAGCGTTGCCGATCCTGGCGAGAATGAAAGCCCGATTCGATGAGGTGCGGCCGACGTTGCGCCCCACAGCCAAGCTGGCCGAGGCAATCGATTACGTGTTGAACCGCTGGAATGCCTTCACCCGGTATACCAGCGACGGGAGAATCCCGATAGACAACAACACGATCGAGCGGCTTCTGCGGCCCATCGCTATCGGCAGGAAAAATTACCTCTTTTTTGGAAGCGAGAAGGGCGGGAAGACTGCGGCGACACTTTACACGCTGGTGCAGAGCGCCAGGAGAAACCATGTGGACGTGTGGCCGTATCTTACAGACGTACTGCGCCGCATTGCAGCCATTCCCCCCGGCGACACGGCTGCCCTGGAAGCCCTGTTGCCGGATCGCTGGGTTGCTGCCCACCCCGAGCAGCGGCTTGAGCAGCGGGAAGAAGAATCTCGTGAAGCCCAGGCCCGTCGCCGCCAGAAACGGGCCGCCCGCCGCGTTGCCGTTGCCTCGTAAATTGACGGATGTGGGCAGAAACGATACAATCTGGCGTTGACTGATCTTCAGCCTGAGCCGCCCAAATGCACCTTTCTCGGAAGATTTTGCGGGGCTTTCTAGTTCTGTTTGTGACCGCACTGGTTCTGCTTGTGATCGCGGTGATCTGGGTCGGAAGCAGCTTTCTTTCTTTCGACTTCAACGATGGCTACGCCCAATGGGGCGCGGCCGATATGGTCATCGAGTATATGGAGACCCACGACGGTCACTGGCCACCGAACTGGGAAGCATTGCGCGAGAACTTCGAGTCGGGCAGGGGATATTTGGGACATGTTGGCGGCACATTCGAACAGTTCCAAAAGCGGATATTCATCGATTTCCAAGCCGATCCCGAAGAGTTACGGAAGCAATCCTTGGCCTCTGACAACGCAAAATTCGACGTCATCCATGCCGGCTGGGGCAGTGTGCAGTTTGGCGAAGGACCGAACGCGGTGCTGCGATCCTATTTCCGACGAAAGGCTGGCATTATCGATGCGCCCGTCCTTCCGGCGGCTGGCCAACTTCGCACGAGAAGGAAATCGCAAACGAATGGTACAAGCGTGGGGCCAGCGTCCATTTTGACGAGCACGAAAATGTCACGGATGTTTGGACGGCTTCTGATCCTCTAATTCGATCCCTCGGCGACAACGATCTCTCGGACCTGAGGAAATTCAAGCACCTCAAACGCCTAAACGTTGTGGGCAGCCGCGTTACTGATGCCGGCTTGGCCTACCTGAAGGACATTCCGACGCTTGAGGATTTGAACCTTGGCGGTACGCTAATCACGGACGCCGGTTTGGCGAACTTAAGCGGACATCCTGGCCTGGCACAACTGGATCTCTTTGACACTCGCATTACCGACGCCGGTCTGCGACACCTTCGTACTCTGCGGAACCTGAGATCTCTCCGTTTGGATCAGACAAAAATCGCCAAGGAAGCCATTCGCGAACTCCAGTCGCAACTCCCTGCCCTGGAAATCGAGAATGAAGGCCGCTCCCCCCGACGCCCCCCTACGACAAGTGAAGGTAGGAGATAGTCATAGAAAGCTCACCATGCCCTATACGGCTGGCGATTTATTGACGGTTGCGGATATTATTCACCGACCGGAGTGCCCAATCCGGCGCGCGGTGCGGAGCATTGTCCCACCAGTCCCGTTGTCGGGCCAACGCCGGCCGTGTTGGTGCGCGAAGCAACATTTCCTTTCTACGCCGCTTGCTCGACGTGCGTGCGGTGCCAATGCCGCAACCGCTTCCAACAAATCTCTGCCAATTTTCTGGCCACCGCCACGCGGGCCTTTTTTGCCCCCGACCGCTTACGCACCCGCGTGTAAAACTTCTTCAGTGCCGCATCATCGCGGGGCACCTTCATCGCCGCCTGCACCAAAATCCTACGCAGCTAAGGGGAACCCTGTTGCGTGATCGGACCTTGGTAGCAATGCCCGCCGGACTGGTGTACGCGAGAAGTCAGCCCGCAATACGCGCCGACCTCCTTGGCCGTGCGAAAGGGGGCCTGGCGATTTTGCCGCGCCAGCAAGGCCCGCAAGTGGATTTTGGCCTGCGCCAATTCGCGGCCCATCCGCGCCCGGCATCGCACCAAGTCGCGCAACCGCTGGTACGGCTCTGGCGGAATGTAGGACAAGGGAATCTGATTGATCCGTAACAGGTTCGCCAGGAGTTGGACGTCGAGCTTGTCGGTCTTCGTGCGGCGCTGTATCATGGCTCGCAGCCGAAGCGGAGGAGCCAAGAGCACCGTGCCGTGCAGGCGCAGCAGATCGTAAAGCCAGCGATACGTTCCGCTGGCTTCGATCACTGCGCGAAATCGGCCGAGAGTGCGAACGGTGTCCAAAATGTCCTCTGTTTCGCTACAAGCGATTCGCACCGGTTCCATAACTTCACCGTTGTCACGAACAGCCGCGACGACGATAAACTCCCGATGCAAGTCAATTCCAACGTGCCACATGAATGGGTCTCCTTGTTTGGTGGACTTCGGAAGGATTCAACATCACAACCTTAGTCCACCAGCAAGGGGCCTTTTCAGGCGGCGGTTATAGTATCAGGTCGAATTATCGGACTCGCTTCTCGTAGACCGGAAAAGCGATAAGCGGGTCCGACCCGTCTGCCACATTCAAATCATTTACGCGCGCCGCAACAGAACTTGTATTTGCGTCCGCTTCCACACGGGCAAGGAGCATAGCGACCCGTTCCTGGGTACTTCTTCGTTGACGAAGACACGACACCCAACGTGTTGGACGCTTGCTTTGATCGCCCGCGCAATCCAGGGAACATCTCGCAATGACGATGGATCATTGGAAGGATGAGGTTCTGCCGAAAGTCGGCGAATACCTCATCCGTCATCTTCAATGCCGGCTTCATCTCGTCAATGGCTGTCTCCCGCTTGTCTTCTGGCAAGAGCGCGAGGTTCCAGCACAACTGAGCGATTGTCATCGCATGGTTCATTTCGTCTATGGACCCGTCGGTCTCTTCAAACAACGGCCGGGCATAGGCTACGATCGCGTCAGCAATGGCTCCCATTGGGCAACTCCTTTTACGGGTGAGCTGAACGGGAAGGTCTAATTGTATCACTTTATCGCACGATCCCAGAGACGTCCACGGGAAGTGCTCCGAAGGAGCCCGGGTCTCCCAGCCCAGGCAACGCCGAGTGAAGAATGTCGCCAAAGAACACGCTCGTCGGCCCAACGGGCCAACAGTTTCCCGAACTGTTGGCCCGTTGGGCCGACACGTGGAGGCGATGGCTTTCGCTCCCCGGGGCGTTGCCCTGGGCTGGGCGAACGGCTGGGCCTTCGGCCCACAGAGCCACTGCCAGGAATTCTTGCCGCGCCCTAATGAGATCCGTACCGCTTATTCCAAACCCAGGCTATGCCGGTAGGCGGCTTTCTGTCCTTCCAGGCCGAGGCGTGCGGTGATTTTTTGCCAGTTGGCGTCGGCTTCCAACAGGGCGTCCAACGGCGACTTCTCGCCACGGACAGCCCTTGCAACGGCATCGTCGAGGGCCGCCAGGTATTCGGCTCGGCCGGGCATCCGCAAGGCACCGAGCCATTGTTCGCGGCCAAGGGCGGCTGCGGTGGCGTCGGCGTACTGCACGGCGGCGGTCGCGGGGACGGGCTTCTCGACCCAGAGCCGGGGAAAGCCAAGATTCGGTTGGCGAAACAACGTCGTAGCCGGGCTGGCCGCGCTGACCTGCGAACTCATATCGCTGCCGGAGAGCCAAAGCAACAATTGGAACGTTGCGTCGACGCGATCCGATTTCTTATCGACCACGCCCAGCCGGCCGGAGATAGATAACAGCGGAACGCGAGTATCTTCGTCGTCGGCCCGCTGTTCCCAGTGGTGGTTGCCGAGGTTGAAGACGCGGCGCGAGCCGGGGAGTTCGACGAAGGCGACGCGGATGGAGGGATCGGGCTTGCCGGGGATCGTCGTGTCGTTCGCGGCTTTACTGGCCGCTGAAGCGCCCAGCCCTTCGGCCGCCAGCCCTTTCTCTCCCCTCTCCCCTCTCCTCTCTCCCCTCCTCTCCGCAGCGGTGGGCCACGTCAGGGCCATGCCGCACTCGCCACGCCAAAACGCAGCGCGAACCGCGGCGGGATCATAGTGCAATGGATCGGCCGGGCCGAACTTGGCAGCGGCAACCAAGTCCTCCAACGCTTGCACGAACGGTGGACCGGACACCAGCGGCTCCATCGTCTCGATGTCGAAGAGCGTCGAGAAGTTGTCACGGTGTTTGGCGTAGGCGGCGGCACGCGCCAGAAGGACTTGGCCTGCCCAGCCGGGAGCGAGCGGCTCGATTGTGCCGCACCAGGCCCTCACCCCCTGCCCCTCTCCCAAAGGGCGAGGGGACTGCTTATCGCCCTGCCCCTCTCCCAAAGGGCGAGGGGACTGCTTATTGCCCTGCCCTTCTCCCAAAGAAAGAGGGGACTCGTTGTTGCCTCGCCCGGCTTGCAAAGGGCGAGGGGAGTTCTGCGCGAGCAGTTTCGCCAACGACTGATACTCTTCCCAGGTTCTCGGCGGGCGACGGCCGAGCTTCTCCAAAAGATCGGCGCGGTAGTAACAGCAGAAGACCGGCGAGCCGAACGGCACGGCCATCGGCTGATCGCCCCAGACGGCCTCGCGGAGTTTCAACAGGCTGAAGACGCTGACCCATTCGGCACTGTGCAGGACCTTTCGCGGAACGGGAGCGAGCAGCTTGCGCTCGGCCAGCACGCCCAAGAGGTGCGAAGGGCACAAAACGCCGTCGGCCGGCAATCGCTCGGCCCGCAGCAGGTCCTTTTCGGTCGTCTCGATGACTTTAAACTCCGAGCCGGTCCGGGCGTTCCATTCCCCTTTGACTCGCGCCACCGCGGCCGCCAGCGCCGGATCATCGACCACCGCCAGCCGAATGGTCACGCCCTTTAGCGGCTGCTCGGTGGGCTTGTCCTTCGAGTCGGAGTCCGCCTTCGGGCAGCCGGCCAGAAGGAGAAGCAGACAGAGAAGCGCGGAGCGAGGATCGCGAAGTGTCGATGCTTTCACGGGCGGACCGTACGGGAGGGCGTCTTGCAGTTTGCCTGGAGAGTTCAGCTTAGAACAAATCGATGCGACCGGTCAATGGACCCGTTGCCCGACCACCCCTGATGGGGTTACAATCGGTGGTGCGCGGACTGCGAGTTCAGAACCACAATTGGGAAGCCACCGCCATGAGCATCTTTCTCGGCATCGACATCGGCACTTCGGGCACGAAGACCTTGGCCATCGACGAGCGCGGCGCGATCCTCGGCTCGGCGCTGGAGACCTATCCGTGCTACTTCCCCAAGCCGCTTTGGAGCGAACAAGACCCCGACGACTGGTGGCAGGCGACGATCCGCTCGGTCCGCAAGACGATGGCCAAGGCCAAGCTTAAGCCGGGCGACGTGAAGGCGATCGGGCTTTCCGGCCAAATGCACGGCTCGGTCTTTCTCGACAAAAACAATAAGGTGGTTCGCCGGGCGATCCTTTGGAACGACCAGCGGACGGCGGCGGAATGCGCGGAGATGGAGAGCCGCGTCGGCGGCCGGGCGAACCTGATCAAACTGGTCGCTAACCCTGCCCTAACAGGTTTCACCGCCCCAAAGATCCTCTGGCTGCGGAACCACGAGCCGAAACATTTCGAGAAAACGCGAAAGGTGCTGCTGCCGAAGGACGAAATCCGCCGCCGCATGACCGGCGAATTCGCCACCGAGGTGAGCGACGCCAGCGGCATGTTGCTGTTGGACGTCGCCAATCGCACATGGTCGAAGAAGCTGCTCTCGGCCCTCGAACTGGACATCGATCTGTTAGCCGACTGTTACGAGTCGGAAGAGGTGACCGGCCGACTTACGCCCGAGGCGGCGAAACTGCTGGGGCTGACGACCGATTGCGTCGTGGTCGGCGGGGCCGGGGATTGTGCGGCGGGGGCGGTCGGCAATGGGATCGTCGCCAGCGGCGTGCTCTCGACCTCGATCGGCACTTCCGGTGTGATGTTCGTCCACTGCGACGAGGTGAAAATCGATCCGTTGGGCCGCGTGCATACCTTCTGCCACGCCGTCCGCGGCCGCTGGCACATCATGGGAGTGAATCTCTGCGCCGGCGGCTCGCTGCAATGGTTCCGCAACGAATTGTGCAAGACCGACACGGCCGCGGCACGCCGGGCGAAACGCGACATCTACGATCTGCTCGCCGACGACGCCCGAGAAGTGCCGACCGGCAGCGAGGGGCTCTTTTTCCTGCCGTATCTCTCCGGCGAGCGGACGCCCCACGCCGATCCCGACGCCCGCGGCTGCTTCGTCGGGCTGACGGTCGCTCATACCCGCGGGCATCTGGTCCGTTCGATCATGGAGGGGGTCACGTATTCGATGCGCGACAGCCTGGCGATCATCGAGGAGTTGGGCGTGCCGGTGCGTCAGATTCGGGCGTCCGGCGGCGGCTCGCGCAGCCCGTTGTGGCGGCAGATTCAAGCCGACGTCTTCGGCCGAAAAGTCGTGACCACCGGCAGCGAAGAGGGCGCGGCCTACGGCGTCGCGTTGCTGGCGGCCGTCGGTGGCGGGGCGTTCAAGAATATCGAGGAAGCCTGCGCCGCCGCAATTCGCGTCGCCCAGGAAACTCCGGTCGATCGCAAGGCGAAGAGCTACTACGATCGGGCGTTTCCGATCTATCAGCAGCTTTACCGTTCGCTGAAGGGGGATTTTAAGAGCATTGCGAGGTTGGAGGGATGAAGGGATTAGGGATTGGGGATTGGGGATTAGAGTTTGGGATCGTGGTTTAGCCGCCGCGTCCACGCGGCGTGGGCCGCCGGCCGCGGTTTGCGTCGCCCGCACGTCGGTTTACGGAAATATGGCCGTCCAGTTCACTCTCAGCCGCATGTTTCAGTTGGTTGCCGTGGTGGCGGTGCTGTGTTCGTTGTTTGCTAGTCTTCGTTGGTATACGGCATTGTTCGCACTGATAATCGTCAACGCACTTGCATGCATTGCATTCGCGGCTGTAAAGAGACCGATTACTGCTGGCTTTGCCGCGTTAACTTCGTTCCTCATTGCGGCGACTTTGTCTTTTACCTGGTTTCCCCAAGACTATGGTGACGTTGTCGTGCCGTGGGCGATTCTGATCGGAGCATGCGTCTCGCAATTGGCTACGGTTCTAAGTTGGTTTCTGTCTGACAGTCCCCATCGAAGGCGAAGAAGTGAAGACTGACAACTCCGCCTTTAACTCCACCGTGTCGCAGTCGCACTGCCGTCGCCAAGTTCTTGCCGAGATCCTCCTGATCTTCGCGGTCTTCGCTATTCAGGGCGCGTGGCCGGCGCCGGACGTGAATGAGCCGTATTATCTGGGCAAAGCGATTCACTTTTGGAACCCGGATTGGCTGCCGCACGATTTCTTCATGGATTCGCCCGATACGCACAAGGTCTTCTATTTCACCTTCGGCTGGCTTTCGCTTTGGCTGCCGAAGACGGCGCTGGCGTGGAGCGGACGAGCACTGAGTTGGGCCTTGCTGGCCTGGGCGTGGCGGCGGCTGAGCTTCGCGGTTGTGCCGAGGGCGTGGTGGTCGGCGCTCACGGCGGCGCTGTTCGCCTGCTTGATGGAACGTTGCCAGATGGCCGGCGAATGGGTCATCGGCGGCGTCGAGGCGAAGCCGTTCGCCTATGTGTTCGTATTCTTGGGGGTCGAGGCGCTGCTGCGCGACCGCTGGAATCGGGCACTGGCACTGTTTGGCGCCGCGGCGGCGTTTCACGTGCTCGTCGGGGGTTGGGCCGCCGTGGCGGCGGGCGTGTCGTGGCTCTGGTTAGGGACCAGGGGTCCGGGGCCAATGGGCAGTCGGCAGTCGGCAGTCGGCAGTCGGCAGTCGGCAGTGGAGAATCCGCTCTCCGCCCTCCGCCCTCCGCCTTTCGCCAATCCCCAAATCCCTGCTTCTCCAAATTTCCAAATCTCCAAATCTCCAAGTCCATCACTCTGGTCGCTCTGGTCGGGGATTCTGGGCGGATTGCTGCTTGCGTTGCCGGGGATTATCCCGGCGGTGGCGCTCGATTGGGGCATCGATCGGGGCACAGCGCAGAAAGCCCATGAAATCTACGTCTTCGAGCGTTTGCCGCATCACTTGACGCTGAGCGGCATTCAACCGGAACTCATCGTTCGCCTGGCACTGCTGTGGATGTTCTGGCTGCTGCTGGGGCGATGGAGCCGACGCGCCGGGCTGCTCGATGACTGTAGGCAGCCGCTCGGGCTGCTTCGGGCGTTTGTCAGCGGAGCGGTGGCGATCACGCTGGCGGGAGCGGCCGTCAATCTGTTGATGTTTGTGAACCCCGGGCTGGCAGCCGACTTTCTGCGATACTACTGGTATCGCCTGACCGACGTGATGATCCCGCTCGGCGTCGCGGTGGAGGGGGCGGCGCTGATCGTTGGAAGACTCAGCTTTGCCTCACAGCAAAGTAGCGACAATTTCAAGAGTAGCCGGGAGATAATAGCTCCCGGAGAACCGGTGAAAAGGCTCCGGGGGCTGTTAGCTCCCGGCTATTGCTGGCTGATCCTCGCGATTCTTCCGGCGGCGTGGAGCGTGGGGGACCATGCGTGGCAGCGGCTTCATCCTGGGGCGCCGCGATCGCATCGAATTCCCAGTTTCGCCGACTGGCGGGCGGCCTGCCACTGGGTGGCCGATTCGGGCGAAGTTCCCGCCGACGCGAAGTTCCTTTTGCCCCGCGATGCGCAGACGTTCAAGTGGTACACGGGCCGCAGCGACGTGGCGACATGGAAGGACGTGCCGCAGGACGCCAAGAGCTTGCTGGAATGGTGGCAGCGGATTCAAGACATTTACGCGACTTGCGCGACTGATTTCCCAGAAGGCCCGCGGTGGTACGAGCCCTTGACCGACGTCGGCACCAAGCGGATTCGAGAATTGGGGGCGAAGTATCACGCCGATTACCTATTGAGCGAACGAATCCCGCCACCGCTGCGCGACAACACCGGATGGAGCGAAACGCTGCTGGGACTCGATGCGGTCTATAAGAATGAGACTTATATAATATATCGGATTAGGTAGGGGAGAATTTGCCCGCGCTCATTGCGAAACCGCAAGCGGCATTCATCATTCATCATTCATCACTCATCATTCCCAAATGCGTGCTGTAGTTTTCGACATGGACGGGCTGATGTTCAACACGGAGGACGTGTACACGCTTGTCGGCGAGGAATTGCTGCGGCGGCGGGGCTACGAGTTCACGGTGGAGTTGAAGCGGCAGATAATGGGGCTGCGGCCGCAGTCGGCTTTCGAGCGGATGATCGCCGATTGCTGCCTGGCGGAGACGTGGCAGGAACTTGCGGAAGAGTCGAATCGCCTGTTCTTCGGCCTCTTGGACGGTCGTTTGGCGATGATGCCCGGCTTGGCGGATCTGCTCGATGCCCTGGAGCGGGCGGGCATTCCGAAGGCGGTTTGTACCAGCAGCAGCCGCGAGATTGTCGCCGCCTGCCTGCGGCCGTTCGACCTGCGGGGGCGCTTCGAGTTCATTCTGGCGGCGGAAGATATCGTTCACGGCAAGCCGCATCCGGAGATTTATCTGACGGCGGCCCGGCGGTTCGGAGTGCCACCGGCCGAGATGCTGGTGTTGGAGGACAGCGAAAACGGCTGCCTGGCGGCGGCGGCGGCGGGGGCTTACGTTGTGGCGGTGCCCGGCCAGCATAGCCGGGAGCACGATTTCAGCATGGCCTCGTTGCTGGTCGAGAGCCTGGCCGATCGGCGGCTATACCTAACATTAGGCATAGCCTAAGGTTTCGTCCTATTGACCGATTTCCCTCATTCCTGGTAGAGTTGCTGGACAGTAGGCGCGGCTTCCGCAAGCAGGGCCCACTGGACTGTAGGAGACGACTCCTACCGCCGATTTTACGGTAACCTCGCGCGATCGGCGACCGGAGCCGCCTCCTACATGCGGGGAGGGAAAGGAAATGCTCAGAAACTTGGGGGTCGTCCAGGTCTATTCGCGGCTGCCGCGATTCCGGGCGAATGCGATGCGGAGGATTGGCGGCCGATCGCTCTTGGAATGGGTCGTCCGCCGGGTGACCGACGCCATGCGGCTCGACGGCGTGATTGTCGCCGATTGCGAGCCGGACGAAGCGGGGCGCGTACACCGCCTGGTTCCTAGCGACGTGCCGGTGTTCGACGGCGAAGGGAGGGACGCGCTCGATCGATTTACCAAGTCGCTCGAAGAGTATCCGGCGGAGGGTGTGGTGCGGGTGCGGGGCGACAACTTCTTCGTCGACCCGGCGTTGATCGATCGCCTGGTCACTACGGCCGAGTCGCATCCGAACTGCGACTACGTCGGATATTGCTCGCGCGACGGCCGGCCGGCGATCCTTTCGCCGGCAAGCGTGTATGCCGAGTGGTTTCGCACCAGCGCGCTGCGGCGGGCGAATCGCCTTGCCCGCGACGAGCTCGATCGCGCGCACGTTACGCGTTATCTCTATTCGCACCCCGAGCAGTTCAACATTCGGCTGACGCCGGCGCCGACGGAGATCGACCGCGAGGACGTGCGATTGACGGTGGATATCGAGGAGGACTGGGAGCACGCTTTGGCGATTTACGAGGCATTGGGGCCGGAACTATTGGATTGGCAGCGGATCGCCAGTCTTCTCGACCACCAACCGGCGTTGCGAAGCCGGATGGCGGCGTTGAATCGCGTGTACGCACACGCATAGAAACGGTTTTAAGAGCGTCTCGTTAGGGCGGCAGGGCAACTATCGCCCCAACAAAGAGTCTATTGTGGTGCAGGCGTCTCGCCTGCGTTTTCGAGGGCAGGCGAGACGCCTGCACCACAACGATGATCGCCCCCGTCCGAACGCCGAAGAAGCCGACGCGCTCGCCCGTGGTGGAGCGGGCTCGTCATCTGCTGACGGCCGCGCTTTGGCCGGCGGAGACGGAACGGTCGAGCAAGGTCGCCCCGGCCCGGTTGTGGAGAGCATGGGTGGTTTGTGGCTTGCTGACGGCGGCCGCTCTCGGGCTCATCTATTTGGCGATGGCCGGGGCGTTTTGAGGATGTCGCGAGTCGATCTTCTTGCGAAGCCGCGAGCGGCTATTGCAGGAGTTGAAAGCGCGAGAGACGCCGCGAGTGGGATTCGAGACATCGCGGCAGATCGGCGGAGACGAGCATCTGCAATTCCCTGGGGCGGGAGAGCGCCAGCGGGTCGCGCCAACCGTTCGATTGGTCTTCCGCCGAAGGCTCTTCGGCCGAATGGCCCGGATGAAGGCCGATTTCGATCGACTTGTAGCATCGGCCGCTCGCCAGGAACAACTGCAACAATTTCAGATCGACGCCGCCTGCATGGGCAGTGCCGAAGAACGCATCCGGATGGGCGATTCGCCGCGCATCGATCAGCGTTCGGAATCTCGTGGCAAAGACGTGCTTGACGCGGGCCAGCGGCCACTTGGCGATTCGGAATCCGTGAAGCGCGATGTTTCGCAGCAGTGCCGGCTCCCAGGCGATGCGAACCGACTTGATGCCGAAATGCGTCATCAGTTCCGGAACGAGTTCGGCCGTGGCGGGAAGCATCTCGACATACTGATGACCGTTCAGATGCGTCGGCCGCAGGCCGTGGTCGCAGAGGAACTCGATCTGCCGCCGCCACTCGCCGCGAATCGCCTCGCGCCACTTGCCGCCGGAGCGGCGAAGACGTGCAAACAGCGAAAAAACGCCGGGAAAACGGCCCTCCGCGTCGAGCAACTCGGCGGGATAGCGATCGTCCAGCGGCCGCCCTTGGGTCAGATTCAGATGAACGCCGAGATCGAAGGGGACATCGGGATCGCCAAGCCGGCGGCGAACGTCGCTTGACGGCAGCCGGCCGGCGGCCCGTTCCACGAGCAGTTCTTTCCAGTGCGACAGTGCGCGGGCGGCGTCGGGGGCATTGGAAAGCAACGAAGTGCTGGTCGATAGTCCCTGGCGGAACCCGTGTAGAATTCCGTCGCTAACGGCCTGGTTCATTCCGAAGTTGTCGGCATGGAGTGCAAGGCATAAAGACATAGCGAATCACTTGGTGCCCTCTGGTTCCCATGCTCCGCGTGGGAACCCGCACGTTCGTTGGCGTATCGGAATCGCGAAGCGTCCCAGGACGCGGCGTTCCCACGCGGAGCGTGGGAACGAGGGTGATCGAGGCTTACGCTGCCCGTCGTTCGGATTCTTCACTTGCCGCGGCGTAGGCGAAATGCGGGGCCGGAACGCCCTTGCCGGTTCGCTCGCGCAACCAGACACGCATCACGTCCCAGAGCATCGGCAACGCGTTGCGGCGCAGCGAAAGGGTCGAGGCGAACTCGTTGACCAAGGTGACCGGCACGCGGCGGAAGGGCAGGCCGAGCCGATGCGTCAGCATCACCACTTCGGCGTCAAAGGCGAATCCGTCGATGCTCGTGCGGGCGAAAATCTCGATCGCGGCCTGGCGGCGGAACAGTTTCAGCCCGCACTGGGTGTCGGTGACTTCGCGCGAGACCATGCGGCTGACGATCGCGCGGAAGGTGAAGGTGGCCAAGCGGCGGGCCAACCGGCGATGGGCGAGGTTCTCCGCCCCTGCGATGTCGCGGGCGCCGAAGACCACGTCGGTCTGGCCGCCGCGGATCCACTCGTAGCCCTGTTGCATGGCCGAGAGTTGGAAGGGGAGATCGGCGTCGGTGAAGGCCAGCACGCGGCCGGTGGCGCGAAGCATGGCGATGCGGATGGCGCGTCCCTTCCCGCCCTGCGGAACGATGCGCAGCGTGGAAAATCGCGGCCCCAATTTCTGGGTGAGCGCGGCCGTGCAGTCGGTGCTGCCGTTGTCGGCGACCAATACGCGATAGTCGACGCCCCAAGCGTCGAGGAACTTGGTCAATTCACCCAGCGTCCAAGGGAGGCGTTTTCCCTCGTTGTAAGCGGGGATGATGACCGTCAGATCGTGGTCAGCCGGGGCCACCGTCAGCGATCGCCCCGTTGGTCCCTCCTGCGTCGGCTCGTCATGCGTTGTCATCGCGCCAGTTGCATCCATGCCTGGGTGTCGCCTGAAGTCGAGTGATGGAAGATTGGGGAACGATAGCGGATTCGGCCGTTTGTGTAAACGGCATTTCCCCCCGCGCAGGCAGGGTGGGGTGCAAAGCAGCTTCCGGTGTCCCAACGTGGCTCAAGCAAACGTCAATAGGAGAATCTGGCGTTTTTCGGTTAAGATGGCAATTTGTCGCAGGATAGGAAGTCACTTTGGATCGTGGAGGATCTGTCATGGACGGCATTTCGCAGCATTTACAGCGGAAATTCGAGCGGGTTTTGCTTGAGGCGAAGGATGCGATCATCGAGACCATTTTGGCGGGCTGGGACCGGAAGACCCCGCTCCATTTCAGTCAAATCGAGGCGGCTTCCCATCGGTTGGCGACCCGTTGGAGTTGTTGCTTTCAGGAATGGGCCGCGCGGGAGATGACGGCGGAAAGTCCCGACAGCGCCGCCTGTCCGACCTGTGGCGAAGTTTGTTCGCTGGAGTTGGTGGCCCGTACGATTCTCTCGACCGACGGTGCGGTCCCCATCTTGGAATGGAAAGGGACTTGTACCCGCTGTCGGCGGGATTTTTTTCCCTCTGCGGGCAGCGATGGGATTGGACAGTCGGGAACTAACGCCGGCGATGACGCAGAGGATCGTGTATGCCTCGGCCGAGACGCGATCGAGCCAACGCGCGTCGCTGGTGCTGAAGCACGTCGGTGGTAACGAGGTCTCAGCGAGCACGGTGCAGCGTGTAACGCACCAAGTGGGGATGGAACTGGCGGAGTTGCGAGATGAAGGGGATGCGCCCGAACTGGTCCAAGCCCCCGAGAATCCACCCGAGTTGGCCGTCGTGGAAGCTGACGGCGGACGAATTCGCACACGGAAACCGGGCCAAGGTCGCGGCGTTCATGGCGAGGCTTGGCGCGAGACCAAGAACGCCAATTTGCTGCGAATGACGCACCAGACGTTTGCGGAAGACCCCGAACCGGAACTTCCGCGTGCGTTCACCGATCCCAAGCGAGTGGCGAAATTAGCGGAAAAAGAGGCTCCGCCAGCGATTTCGGCGGTATCTGCCGCGCCGCCTGGCGAGAAGGCTTGGCGTCCCCAGCGTCTGGTGCGCACGTGTCTTTCGAGCATGGCAGAGGCCAGCGTCTTCGGGCAACAGATGAAGCGGGAGGCCGACTGTCGTCGTTTTCCGCAGGCACTGCGCGTGCCTTTGTGGGAGACGGTCTTCCCTGGAATTGGTCTGTGTGGAAGCACTACTTTCCAAACTTTGTGCCCATCCTTGATTTCATCCACGCGCTGAGTTATCTGTACGCTGCGGCACTGGCGATGCACCCGGATTTCTCCGTTGCGTGGTCGTGCTATCTGCGCATGGCCCGCGCATGTTGGCAAGGTCGGGCGATGGAGGCGATGGACGAACTGAAGCGTTGGTTGGCTCCGCACGGTCTTGACGACACGGCCAAGCTGGACGAGAACGATCCGCGTAAACCGATCGTCGATGCCGCACGTTATCTGCGGAACAACCGCGGTCGCATGGACTATCCGCATTATCGACGCCTTGGGTTGCCGGTAACGTCGGCCTTGATGGAGTCGCTGGTCAAAGAGGTGAACTACCGGGTGAAGGGGACGGAGATGTTTTGGAACGACCCAGAGGGGGCGGAAGCGATACTCCAAGTCCGGGCCGCTACTCTATGCGACGACGACCGTCTCGGGCGCTACCTTCGCACTCGGCCGGGGTGTGCCTATGTCCGCCGCTCCACCGTCACCTCGGCCGCCTGAGCCGAGGCCGGAAGCTGCTTTGCACCCGGCAGGGTGTGAGATCGCTTGCGAAGCAACGTTGGATGAAAGTGGCAGAAACCTGAAGAGCTTTTTCGGGCGGATTGCCGCCGCTTCGACGTGTATCGGCAAACTCTTCGCAGCCGGCACAGAACGACCGACTTTTTCCCGAGATGGCCGGCGAACGCCGTTAGAAGATGGACACGGTGAGGTGCGAGCGAGATAATGGGAGGCGATGGCCAGTTTTTCTCAAGTTCGACGAATCTTGCATATACACCCCGCCCATCGCAGCGTGGGGGTTTCGGGCGTTGCTTCGTCGTTTCGCCGCTACCGCCCCGCCGAATGCCCGTCGGCCGGCAAGCCGATGGACGCCCCGATTCGCGTCTTGCTCGTGTCGCGCAGGGACTACAAGCTAAGTGCTGCGGCGATGGCGGCGTTCGAGGGAACGCTACGAGGAAGGGACGGCATCCAATGCAACCGCATGGATTTGGCGAGATTCGAAGAGGAGGGTCTTGCCGAGGCGGACTGCGCGGTCGTGTTTGGCCGGGGTTTGCAGATCATCGGCCGCTGGTCGGACATTGACGCCGAACTGGCCGGGGAAGATGGCGTTGAAGAGGACGAAGGCTTTCAGATAGAGATCGAGGTGCCTGCTGCCGCCCGGTGGCATCCGGTGGTCAAGGGGATCGGCCCGTTTGTTGGCCTGCGCAGCCCGCCGATTCGTCCCGTCTTCGCCCCGATGTGGTCCCGTTGCTCGTTACAGAATGGGCCGGTACAGTGCTTCCGATAGCTTGGGTACAAGAGGGTGGCCGACGGGCATTCTACACGTTGTTGGGTGATGCGGGAGCGTTCGGCCGCTGGGATTTCACGCGGCTTCTGCTGAATGCGATCGAGTGGATGGGGCGTGGTGGTTGATGCTCGCCGGCTCCAGCTTCCGCCGGGCGGCGTCGTTCCCAGGAAATCCGGCCGCAGCGGCGATCATGCACCGGTTGCAGAGGCCCACTTCCCAGTGTAAGATTGGGAACGTCCGCTCGCGGCTCGCCGCGAAGAGGTCGCCCAGTACACCGGGCACACAGAGAGGTAGCTGACAAGCCGTTACAAGATAAAGACTTAGAACGATCCGGGGCGGTAGCTCAGTTGGGAGAGCGCTGCGTTCGCAATGCAGAGGTCGGGAGTTCGACCCTCCTCCGCTCCACTGTTTTCGGTACAAGCCGAGAGAAGACAAGACCCCCGCTATATGTGGGGGTCTGCTTTTGGTATTGGGTATTCTGCTATGTCCGATCGCGTCCCGATGACCCGCGCGGGCTACGACAAGATCAAGGCCGACCTCGACCAACTCCATACGGTCGAGTTGCCCAAAATCCTCGAGCGGCTGGCCAGCGCCCGGGCGGAAGGCGATCTGACCGAGAACGCCGAGTACACCGGCGCCCAGGAGAGCCTGCGCTGATGGAGGCGCGGATCAACGTCTTGCGCGACAAACTCTCGCGGGCCGTGCTGATGGACGCCTCGCAAATGCCGAAGGGGGAAGTCGCCTTCGGCTCGACGGTCCGCGTGAAGGACCTCGCCTTCGACGACGAGGAAGAGTTCACTTTGGTCGGCGCGGGCGAGGAGGACTACGACAGCGGCAAGATTCTCATCACCAGCCCTTTGGCCCAAGGTTTGGTGGGCAAGAAAGTCGGCGACCGCACAGAGATTGCGGTGCCGCAGGGGACGCTGAAGTTCGAGATTCTCGAAATCCGGTCTGAAGGCTGATGCGCGTTCACTCGGGCATCTTCTGCGGCTTGTAGGGGTGCGGGCGGGGGTGGATCACCTTGGCCTCGAGAATTTTGTCGGGGCGGGGGGCCTCCGCATCGTCGGGATTGCGGCGCTGCAACTTCGCCAACACGTCCATGCCGCTGACGACCCGGCCGAACACCGTGTGCTTGCCGTCCAGTTGCGGCGTCGGCACAAAACAGAGGAAGAACTGCGAGCCGCCGCTGTCGGGAAGGCCGGTCTTGGCCATGCTCAGCGTACCGCGGAAATGCTCGCGGTGATTCGCCAGGTGACATTCGTCGGGGATGGTGTAGCCGGGGCCGCCCGTGCCCGTGCCTTTGGGATCGCCCCCCTGCGCCATGAACCCTTTGAGCACGCGATGGAACGTAACGTCCTTGTAGAAGCCGCTCTGCACCAGGCTGACGAAGTTGGCCACGGTGTTCGGGGCTTGATCCTCGAATAGTTCCAGATCGATGTTCCCCTTGGTGGTTTTCAGCAGCACGTGCGGCAGGTCGTTCGCCTTGGCATCGCGGGCGCGGAAGATATTCTCCCTGGCCCAGGCCTTCTTGTAGTAGGGAATGGCTCTCAGATAGAACTCGCCGCGCTCCACGCTGTCATCCTCTTTTTGCTTCGGCGGCGTTTTGTAGTAGCCCTGGCTGTCGGCCAGACTGAGATACTTCTCGGCGGTCTTGAAGTCGGAGGTGGCGAAGGCGGCAATGCCCGCCAGATTGAGGACGTCTTTGTCGTCGCACTTGTTCTCCACCAGCAGCTTGCCGATCTTGGCGGCGGGCTCGTAATCGTCGGCGTCGATCTGCTTCTTGAGCAAGTGGACCAAGAGATCGACAATGTCCTTGTCGGCATTCGGGGCCTCTTGATAGGCTTTCTCGGCGGCTTCGATGAGATCGGGCTCGATCTTCAGCCCCTTGTCGACCAAGTCCTTGTATTTCTGTTGGATGTCGGCGCGTTTGTCTTCGTTGGCGGTGCGGTACTCGATTTGCAGCGTGGCCAGTTTGGCCAGGATGTCGTCCATTTGCGCGTGAAGCGTGCGGAACTTCTCGGCCTGCGATCCCGGCTTGGCCGGGGCCGGAGTACTGTCGGCCGCCGAGACCGGCACGGCCGCCAACAGGGTCAACAACGTCAATGTCAAGATGATTCGATTTCGCATGTTCGCATTCCTTGAGGTATCAGCGGCGGTCTACGGCATTCCATCAACGACGCACTTTCCCGCCACCACCCGTTTATGCTATCATATTCGAGCGTCGTCGGCAATTCGGGTTGCGGGAAGGTGCAGGGCCGATCGGCTTTTCAAAATGGAATTGTAGGAGGCGACTCCTGTCGCCGATTTTGTGGCCATTTTCAGACAATCGGCGACAGGAGTCGCCTCCTACAATCGACAACGGCGGGGCATAGATGGGTAAGCGACCGAAGAAATCAGGTGCGCGCAGCCGAGGCGGCGCGAGGGGCGGCGTCGTTCGGCCCACGGCGGCGCTGCGGATCGTCGGTGGCGAGTTTCGCGGCCGACACCTGCACTATAGCGGCGATCTGCGCACCCGACCGATGAAAGACCGCCTCCGCGAGGCGATCTTCAATCTGATCGGGCCGGACATCCGCGGCAAACACGCCATCGATCTCTTCGCCGGCACGGGGGCGCTGGCGCTGGAAGCGATCAGCCGCGGCGCGAAGTGTGCCACCCTGATCGAGCAACACAACCCCACGGCCGAGTTGATTCGCAAGAACATCGCCGAGCTCGGCCTCGGCCAACGGGCCGAAGTCGCCGTGGGCAACACGTTTATCTGGTGGAAGCTGCGAAACAAACCGCAGAGTGCTGCTGCCACGGGATTTCGTCTGGACCACGCTCCCTGGGCCGTCTTCTGTTCGCCGCCATACGATTTCTACGTCGAACGCAGCGAAGAGATGCTCGACCTGCTCAGCGGACTGATTCGAGCGGCGCCGGCAGAGAGTCTCTTTGTGGTCGAGGCGGACGGGCGCTTTGACGTTGGCCGGCTTCCCGATCGGCAGCACTGGGACGTGCGCAGCTACCCGCCGGCCGTCGTAGGGATTTTTCGCAAGCGGGCCGGGGATTTCGCGTAGTCTGCGGATCGGCCATTCGACCACGGCGCGAAGCCGCAAGCGGTTGTATGCGAAACCGCAGGCTGTTGTCGGCACGAGCGGACAATCGGCTGCCGGCTTGTCTCGTTGGGTGCCACTTGATAGAATACCGCCGGCGCTGAGCGGATGCCACGGCCCTAGCAGCCCATTGAAAAAGTCATCTATACGAGATTGTTGGGGTGGCAGTTGTACTGCCACCCCTGTTTTAGCGACGATTTCGGGGGTGGCAGTACAACTGCCACCCCAACATTGACTTTTTCAACGGGCTGCCAGGCGGCTGCGGCAGGCGGGTTTTCTCAACGAATACAAGGAGCTAATCATGAGCGCGCGAAGGTGGATATGTCGTTCGGCTCGATTCTCGGTTCTTGTGGCATTGGCGACATTGGTCGCGGCAGCGGCGCGGCCGGCGGCGGCCGACGATCTGGCCAAACTCGACACGTCGCTGAAGCTGATTCCGGCCGATGCGGCGTTCTATTCGAGCATGTTGCGCAACCGCGAGCAGTTCCAGGCGATCAAGCACAGCAACGCTTGGGCGAAAATCGTGGCGATGCCCGTCGTTCAGTACGGGCTGGCGATGTACGACAAGTTCGCGCAGACTCCGGGCAGCATACCGGCGCAGGTGAATGCGGCGTTTACCGATCCCGAAAACCGCGACACGGTCGAACTGCTCAAGCAGATGGTCTCCGACGAAGTTTTCGTCTACGGCGACCAATCGATCGTCGATTTCGTGCGGCTGCTCCAGATGGCCAACACGGCCCGGAGCTTCGGCGCGATAAAGGGGCAAATCAGCGGCGAGAACGAAGGCCGCACGCCGCAGCAGGTCCAGCTCGGAGCGCTGCTATCGATCCTGGCGGGGCACACGGACCTGATCCGCCTTCCCAACGTGGTGATCGGCTTTCACCTGAAGGACACGAAGCTCGCCCAAGAGCAACTGGCAAAGTTCGAGGAAATCGCCATCAAGGAGTTGGACGCCAACGAGAGCACCAAGGGGAAGCTCAAGAAGACCAAGGTCGGCGACCATGAATGCCTCGTGCTGACGTTGGACGGCTCGATGGTCCCGTGGGATGATGTGCTGGAACACCTGAAGGAAATGGAGACCGCGGAAGGGGACGCGCAGAAGATCATCGACCATTTGGAGAAATCAAAACTGGTCGTCGCCCTGTGCGTGCGCGACAATTACCTACTGGCTTCGGTCGGTTCGTCGCTGGAAGGGCTGGAAAAACTGGGCAAGGGGCAACGACTGATCGACCGGCCGGAACTGAAGCCGCTGGCCAAGTTCGTCGCCAAGCGGCTCACCTCCCTGGGCTACACCAGCGCGGCCTTGAACGAGCAGTCCGCCAGCCAGCAGCAGCAACTCAATAGCCTGCTCGGTCTCCTCGACGAGAGCATGCCGATGCTCGGCTTGAACGAAAAGCAGAACGAGCGCGTGCGGAAGGACGCCGCGGCGCTGGTGGCGGACGTCAAGAGCATTCTGCCAAAGCCCGGAGCGACGACGGAAGTGAGTTTCCTCGCCGAACACGGGGTGGAGGGCTATCAATATTCATGGGGCAGCCACCACGAAATGGACAGTTCGAAGCCGCTGGGTCTGCTCGAACACGTCGGCGGCAATTCGTTGTTCGGAGTGGTCGCCCGCCAGAAGCCGGACATCAAGAACTACGACCTGCTGGTCAAATGGGTCAAGATCGGTTACGGCTACTTCAAGGAACTTGTCGTGCCGATGTTGCCCGAGAAAGAGCGGGAGAAAGCGGAGAAGTTTCTTGCGGCGGCCGTTCCGTTGGTCGAGCGATTGGACAAGGTGAATCGAGAGATGCTCTTTCCGGCGTTGGCCGACGGCCAACTGGGGCTCGTTTTCGACGCCGGCCTGACGAGCGAGCACTTCGTCGAGTCGCTGCCGGCCACGGAGAAGCCAATGCCGATGATCGACCCCGCCCTGGTGGTGGGCGTAAGCGATGCAAAGCTGCTGCTAAAAGCGCTGGGCCAGTACCGCGAGATCATGAACGACCTGATCGCCGCGGCGCGGCAGGTCGAGGGAACCAACATTCCGCCGTGCGTCGCGCTTCCCGAGGCGACGCTGAGCGAAACCGCGCTCGGCAAGATCTACAGCTTCGCGCTGCCGGAGGAATGGGGCGTCGATAAGAAGATCGTTCCGAACTTCGGGCTTTCCGACAACGTTGCGGTTGTGTCGCTCACCCGCAAGCATACCGAGCGGTTGCTGAAGAGCACGCCGTCGGCCATCGGGGGTCTGTTGGCCAAGCCCGATCGCCCTTTGGCCGCCGCCGTCTGGCTGCACTGGGCCGAACTGCTGGATGCCGCCGGGCCTTGGATCGATTTCGGCGTCGATCGGCTGACGGCCAACATCGACAGTGACGACGACAGGAAGAACATTGTCGATCAAGTCCACGTCGGCATCGACGTGCTGAAGGTGCTGCGGAACGTGACCAGCGAAAGCTATCTCGAAGACGGCGCGCTGGTAAGTCACACCTTCGCAGAAATCCGCGACATCGGGAAATAGCGAAGCGGCATAAACAGCGTTGGGGCGGCAGTTGAACATGGTTGGGGCGGCAGTTAAACTGCCGCCCCAACGTCCTTCTGAACAAACCACAACCGGCCGGCCGGTTATTTCTTCGGCTTTTCAGCCTCCACTTGCTTCTTCAACTGGGGAAGGGCGCGCTTAATCATCTGACCGCGCGGGGTGTCGGGAGCAGCGTCGAGGGCCTTCTGGAGCTCTTCCACGCCGTCCTTGGCATTGCGCTCGTTGAGATACGATAGCGCTTTGAGAAAATGGCCCGTCTGAATCTGTTCGCCGCTCAAATCGTGCAGCGCGAGCGCCTTTCCGAGCGCGGTGCGAGCATCGGCAAACTTCCCGCTTTGCATCAGTGTGGTGGCCTCCGACACTTGTACGCGGAACTCATGCTTCTTCTTCAGGCCGGCCGCGTTGTCGGGGTCCAGCTTGACAATTTCTTTCGACCACTTGTCGACGTCTTGCGGCATAACTCGCGAAGCCCTGACGGCGAAACCGAGCTTGTCGCAGGCGTCCACTAGTTTGTCGAGGATCTTGGCGCGATCGACGCCCTTGGCGGTCGCCAATTCAGGCTTCAGCTTGGCGATCGTCTCTTGCGCGTCGGCCATCGGTTGCAGGTCCTTGATGGATTGCTTGAGCTTGCTGACCTGCGGACCCTCCTTGATCTCCTCAACGCCCTTCTTCAGGCGTGCCACGGCCTCGACAAACTTCATCTTCTCCCGCAGACCCTCGAACTCGGCCGTGACGAGGTTGAACTGGTGTTTTGGCTTCAGACCGCTCTTGTTGTCGGGATCCAGCGCGACAATCTCCTTGCTCATCGTGAGGACTTCGTCGCTGTCGCCGTTGTCGAGCTTGTTCGTGTACACTTCGGCGATCTTGTCGAGCAGTTTGGCGCGGTCGACGCCCTGTAGTTTTTCAACTTCCTTCATCATCTTCACAACGTCGCCATAAGCATCGATGAACGCCGCAAGATGCTTCACGTATTCCTCGGGGCCGCCTTGGCGGTAGCCGGTTTTGGCGACCACTTTGCCCTCCGCGTCCATCACCAGGATTGTGGGATAGCCCTGAATCTTGTACTTGGCGGCCAGTTCGCGGTTCTGCTTCTTCAACTCGTCGGATTGCTTCTTGTCGCGAGGATAATCCAACTCGACCAAAACGAACTTCTTCGGCGCTTCGGTCTTAAACGCATCCTTGCTGAACACCTCGGCGACCAGCTTTTTGCACCAGCCGCACCAGTCGGAGCCGGTGAAATCGACGAACATGAGTTTGTTTTCCGCCTTGGCCTTGGTCTTGGCCGCGGCAAAATCGGTCTGCCAAAGCTCGTCTTCGGCACGGACAACGCCGGCCAACGCAAAGAGGCCGACAACGAGCGCCGCGGCGCTCACCAGAATAAAACGACGGACTAACATCAGAATTACCTCAAAACAGGGGGGTGGGACGAAAGGTGGGACTTGACGCCGACTGCCTGATCGTATCATGGCGCCCAACCGGACGCAACAAGCTCATTCTACGCGAGAGAGAACCGAGCGGCCACGGCCGACGCTCTGCTAAAGCATAACCTAGAACTGGCGGGACGCAATAAATCGGGGAGCGGGAAAAGGGGACAGGCACCTCTTGTGCGAAGCACCCGCAGGGCCGTTCCGGCAAAAGGTGCCCGTCCCCTCCTCCCGCGAAGTGCGGCCGCACAGAATCCCTAACGTCTCCATTCTCTCGCGATGCCATGCCATATCTTCTGTAGTCGCCAGAATAGTCTACTCCACCGGCAACTTTGGCCGAAAAACGGTGATGGGAGGCCGTCTGGCGAGGCAGACCTTAGAGGCGGCAATCCGAGATGGGCGGGAACGTCTGTCCTCCTGCTTCTTACGAGGGACCGTCGTCCTCACGACACGCCATCGCGCGATTATTTTCGGAGTGGCGCTGCTGGCACTGAGCGTCGGCGTGGTTTTCGGCCAGGAAAACCCCAGCCTGGACACGCTGCGGTTGGGATCGCGATATTTGCGCTGGGCGCCGGGCAAAGACGGCGGCTCGCCTGCCGTGGCGGCGTCAACGGCTGCTGCGCCGGTAAAGCTCGGGCCTTTCGAGCGAACCATGAGCGTGCCGGGAGTGGTGGTCGAGCGGCCCGGCTGGTCGATCGTCGAAGTGACCGCCCCGATGACGGGCGTGGTCACGCACGTTTATCCCATCCAGGGCGAAGCGGTGCGGCCCGGCCAACCGTTGTTCGAAGTGCGGCTGACTCACGAGGATTTGCTGCAAGCCCAGGCCGAGTTCTTGCGAACGGTCGAGGAGTTGAGCGTTATCGGCCGCGAGGTCGAGCGGTTGGAAAAGGCGACAAACGACGGCCTGATCGCCGGCAAGACGCTGCTGGAACGCAAATACGAGCAGCAGAAGCAGGAAGCCGCCCTCAGGGTGCAACGGCAGGCGTTGCTGTTGCACGGGCTGTCGGAAGCGCAGGTCGATGCGATCGTGGTCACGCGCAGACTGCTGCAAAGTCTGACGATTTACGCTCCGACATGTCGCACCGGCGGTTCGCCCAGCGACGGCCGGCAGCCAACCCCGCCGGCCGATAAGTCGGCCGCTTCCGAACAGCTCCTGCAAGTTCAGCAACTGAAGGCAGTCCAGGGAAAGTACGTTGTCGCCGGCGACACGCTTTGCACCTTGATAGACAACGGCGTGCTCTACATCGAGGGGATGGCCTTCGAGCAGGACATCGCCGCCGTAAACGGGGTGGCCGCCGCCGGTCGAACCGTCTCGGCCGTACTGGGATCGAAATCCAGCGGCGGCGAGGAGACGGTCCGAGGGCTCCGCGTCCTTTATCTCGACGACAAGGTCGAGCGGGAGTCGCGGGCGTTCCACTTCTTCGTTACCTTGCCGAATCACCTCGTGCGGCAGGACGAGATGCCCGACCGACACCGCTTCGTCTACTGGCAGTTCAAGCCGGGGCAGAGGACACAGGTCCGCATCCCGGTGGAACGCTGGACCGACCGAATCGTGTTGCCGCTCGATGCCGTCGCGCAGGAGGGGGCCGAGTCGTACGTCTTCGAGGCGAACAGCGGGCATTTCGACCGCCGCTCGGTTCACGTAGAGTATCGCGATCAAGATTCGGTCGTCATCGCCAACGACGGCGCGTTGCGGCTGGGCGCCACCGTGGCAATCAACAACGCACACCAAATGCAGTTAGCCTTCAAGAACAAACTAGGCGGCGCGATCGATCCGCACGCGGATCATCGTGCAGTGCAACACGGCCGGCCGCGATCTCGGCGGCGTCGTGGCCGAAATCCAGCAGAAGCTCGCCCCCATCCAGGCCACGCTGCCCACCGGATATTTCATCCAATACAGCGGGCAGTTCGAGAGCCAGCAGGCGGCCACGCGAACCATCGGACTGTTGAGCCTGGTGTCGCTGGCCTGCATGTTATTGACGCTCTACACGTTGTTTCACTCGTTCAATTTGAGCTTCCAGGTGCTGGCCGCGCTGCCGATGGCGGCGATCGGGGCCGTGGCCGCGCTGGTGATTACCCATCAATCGTTCACGGTGGCGAGCATGGTCGGCTTCATTTCGTTGGCGGGCATCGCCTCGCGCAACGGCATCCTCTTGATTGCCCATTACTTGCACCTGGTGCGTTACGAGGGCGAGTGTTTCACGCCGCGGATGATCGAGCGGGCGGGCAAGGAGCGGCTCGCCCCGATGTTGATGACCGCCCTGACCGCCGGCATCGCCCTGATTCCGCTGGCCCTCTCCGCCGGCCAGCCGGGCAAAGAAATCTTGTATCCGGTGGCCACGGTCATCCTCGGCGGCTTGGTCAGTTCGACGCTCTTGGACTTTTTCGTTCGCCCCGCATTGTTCTGGACCTTCGGCCGCAGGGCCGCGCGTCGGGCGATGAAGCAGCACCTTCACGAGCCGGAATTACAGCTTGTTTTGCCGCAGGTTGCGCAACCTCACTACGACAGACCTGAACGCTTGGCACAAGGCCGCAATCGCCACGTATAGGGCACAGACAATGCCTAGGGAGATGAGGACCTGATCGAACCACGGGCGGCTCGACAGCGGCGAGTTGACGGCGCCAGCCTTAAGAAGTTTCGCCCAACCGCGTGTCCTTTCCACCGAGAAGAGCGCGAGTACCATAGCTACCGCCGTTGTCGTGGAGAAAAGCTCCGAGAGCGTGAACTGGCCGCGGCCGAGGCAACCTGGCACCCGGGTCCGACCGACAACCAGAAGCGACGCGACCAGTATGCAGGTAATGAACAAGTCGACTGCACAATAGTATGCATCCGCGGCGGTTAGCTCCGAGGGAAGTTGCGGCGGCGGCGGAGGGCTCCCGAATTGCGGGCGGGTTGTCGCCGCGCCATACCAAAACGGCCACCCGAAACCCCAGTCGCAGGCCACGCCGTCGTCCTCCCAGTAGGTCCATCTCGGCACAGGTGACAAATTAGCGTGGACTGCTGCCGCCGCGATGCCCAAGCAGAGAATCGCGATCACTGTTGTGCGCCGTGCCAAGGAGAATGATGGGCTGGCTTGTTGATCTTCCTGAGGGGCCATGACCTTCCTTCGCACAACAGAAAATCAGGAACCGCTCGCCTATTGGTTCCTTCTCACAATCAGGTATTTACAACAACTGCCACGCCTGACCGCCCATCATAACCACGTAAATCCCCAGGATCAAGTTCGTGATCGCGTGAGCCACGACGCAATCCCAGATGTTTCGCGTTCGCAGCATGAGCCAGGTTATCAGCGAGAACCAGACGGCGGCGGCCAGTAGCTCGGGATGATAGAGCATGGGGACGACGGTGCCCACGACGATGGCCAAGCGGCTGGCCGTGCCGAAGGGCACCTTCCACCAGTCGCGCTCCATTACGAAACGCATCACGAATCCGCGGAGGAAGAACTCTTCGATAAGCGGAACCACCGCTGCCAGGCCGAAGAAGCGGATCGCCAGGAAGACGGACGCCCAAACGGTGGGCAAATTGTAGCTGGGATCGAACGGATTGAAGCCGGGCCGGTCGCCGATGAGTCCCCCGAGGCCGACGTGTTTTAGCAGGGGGAGCACGTAGGTCTGTTCCAGCCGCGGCAGGCAGAGGACAATCCACAGCACGCCGCCGATGACGCCGACCAGGATCGCCAGCAGGCTTACTCGCAGCGGAAATTGCCGATAGGCGGGCCAGACGAAGGCGACGGCCGCCAGCGTCAGGGTGATCTTGACGGCGTACATCACCGGATACCAGCGGGCAAAATGGGCTACCGAGTCGCCGGGCGACGGCTCCAGCGCACCCGCAACGATGTAAACCAGAAACGGCAGCAGGAACGTCAACCAGGGTTGGCGTTCCAGCAGAGCGGCTCGGGGGTTGGCGTTATTAGACATTGCGCAGGAGCGGGGCGGGGAGTTGTTTCTTGCGAAACTGCAAGCGATTGTCAGATTGTTCAAGCATAACCGCGCTGGGGGCAGGTGGCAACCGTTTCGGCCGTTCACAGGGTGGCAAAACGCGTATTCGGCACACGCCGTGTGCCGTTGTTTGCACACCTTTGGCCGGTGTAATCGGCACACGGCGTGTGCCGGATACGCTCCGGCCCGTGAACGCTTGCCAACCGTTTCGGCCTTGCATTTCGCCGCCGAGTGTGGCACGTTAAGGGCTCACAAGGAGCAACATCATGCGGAATCGCTCGGGTCTATGGATGGCGTCGGCCGGCGGCTTGGTTCTGATGCTCGCGGCGGCGTGGAACGCTCACGCGGCGGGGCAGCCGCTGGAAACAGTTGCAGTCTCAAAGACATTTAACAACGCTCCGTTCGATTACAAGCTGCGGCTGCTGGCACAAAGGGCCGACTTTCAAGTGTTCCGGCTGACGTACCCGTCGCCGGTCGTCTCGCCGCTGGTGCAGAACAACACGGTTCCCGCCGACTATTACGTTCCCAACGGCATCCGCCCGGGCGACGCCAAGCGGCCGGCGGTGATCTGCCTGCACATCCTCGACGGCAACGAGCCGCTGACGGACCTGGTTTGCTCGATGCTGGCCAAACGCGGCATTCCGGCGATTTCGTTCAAGCTGCCCTACTACGGCAGCCGCGGGACGGCCAAGGGGCCGCAAATCCTGGCCGAGAATCCCAAGTTGTTTGCCGGGGCGATCGTGCAGGCCGGCGAGGACATCCGGCGAACGTTCGATCTGCTGGCCTCGCGGCCGGAGGTCAATCCCGAGCGAATCGGCATCGTCGGCATCAGCCTCGGCGGAATCATCGGTGCGTCGGCGGCCGGAGCCGAGCCGCGGATTCATCGGGCGGGCTTGATCCTGGCGGGGGGCGATCTGTTGACGATCGTGCATCACGCCCGGGAAACGCGCGACCTCAGTACGATGATCCAGAAACTGCCACCGGCCGCGCGCCGAGGTCGAAGCGGAGATCGCCTCTGCCGACCCGCTGCGGTTTGCCGCGGCCCTGCGATCGCGGGCGCAGGCCGGCCACGTGCTGATGATCAACGCCGCCGTCGATGAAGTCATTCCGCGTGCCTGCACCGAAAAGCTCGCCAAGGCCCTGGGAATCAGCGATCGCGTAGTGTGGCTCGATGGGCTCGGGCATTACACGGCCATCGCCGAGTTGCCGCGAGCGCTGCGGATGACGGCGGATTTCTTTGCCGAGGATTTGCCGGAGGATATAAGACGGGCGAATCGACGAGTGGATCAACCGGGCACTGAAACGACCAGCCCGGCGGGGGAGACGCCGGTGGAGCGGTTGGTGACGCTGCTGCAAGAGGCGGTGACGATGCTGGCGACGGAACCGCGGCCGGGGCGGTGCCACTACCTCGATCTTGAATTGGAACTGTCGCTGCCGGCCGCGCACGGCCAGCCGATCACCAGCAACGTGCGGCTGATTCGCGGAACGCGGGGGAAGTTTCTCTTCCAGGGCAAGTTGCCCGAGGTCGGCGAGTTCGCCCTTGGTCAGGGCCGCTTTCCTTGGATGCTCGCAGACGAAAAGACCGTGCTGGCCGGAACGAAGAATCCCGTCGAGAATCACGACGTGCTGCACTACGTCGAGCCGCGGCATCTGATGAAACTGCGGATGGTCTCCGGACTGGTCGGCACGATGGCACTGGTTCCGGAGATGCTGCAACAGTGGATCACCGTCGGCGAGAGCAAAGCCGGCGGCGGTAGCATCCTTCACGTCGCGGCCAAGGACGCCAAAAAGCTGCCGGGCGAACTCAAGCTGATTTTCGACGGCGACGGCCGTGCGCCGACCGAGGCTGTTTATTGTTTGGTCGGGGCCGACGTGGGAAGGCTTCATATCCGCGGCTGGCAGCCCAACGCGATCGCCTCCGACGCGATGTTCGAGCCGCCCGAGGGAAAGCAACTCCGCGAGGTGGACCAACTCGATCTGTATCACATGTTCGCGGCGATGCTGAACTTTGCCGCCGATCATACCGAAGGGGACGGCCGGCCGGCCGTCGATCCGCGGGCCACGGCAATCTCGGTCATCGCCCGCGATCCGGCGGGACATGGCCTGCTCTGCCGCACACAGGGAAAGACGATCCTGATGGTCGGCGGCACGCCGGCGCAAATGGGCGCCGCCCAAGGGACGCTCTTGCGCGAGTCGGTGCGGAAGCTGACCGACCGAGTCGTTTATCTGATCGGCGCGGCCGACACGCTGCACTCGCACGCCTGGTTCTTCGACCGCATGGCGGAGATCGAGCGCCGCGTGGGGCCGCACGTTCCGTTGCGATTCGTGGAAGAATGCGACGCCCTGTCGAAGGCGGCGGGCGTTTCCGAGCGCGACGGCCGTTACGCGAATCTCTTTCCCGAGCGGTTCCATTGCAGCGGCGTGGCGTTGCGGGGCAGGGCGACCGCCGGCGGCCGCGTGCTGCACGCGCGGGTGCTCGATTACATGACCGAGATCGATCTACAAGACGCCGCCGTCGTGCAGGTGTTTATGCCCGAGGGACGCAACGCCTGGATGAGTCTCGGCTACGCCGGATTCATCGGCACGGTGACGGCGATGAACGAGAAGGGGGTGGCGATCGGCGAGATGGGCGGACGCGGCGAAGGCCAGTGGGACGGCACGCCGATGAGCCTGCTGTTGCGCGACGTGATGGAGCGGGCCGGCTCCGTCGAGGAGGCCCTGGCGATTCTCCGCCGTTCGCCGCGAACCTGCGAGTATTACTACGTTCTGAGCGATCGTTCGGCGCGATCCGGGCGGTCGAGTGCAGGCCGAACGAGGTGACGGTGCTCGAACCGGGCCAGCAGCACCCCCGGCTGGCCCATGTGCCCGAGGATACGGTGATTATCTCGGGCGAGGATCGCTCGAAGGTGCTCAGCCAGCGGATCGAGGAGAATTACGGGCGAATCGACGTGCCGAAGCTGATCGAGATCATCAAGCGTCCGGCGGCGATGCAATCGAACCTGCACGATGCGGTTTTGGCCCCGGAGACTTTGGAGATGTGGTTTGCCGATGCCGGCCGGACGACCCCCGCTTGCGATGAGCCATACGCCCATGTGAATTTGCGGGAATTGCTGAAATTCTATCGCGAGCAAATCTCATCGCCACAATTGCGGCGGCAGTAGTCGCGCTTTTGCACGCAATGCGCGCGGGCAATGCCCGGATGTTGGGCATTCTTGCGCACCTCCCGTTTTCTGGTTGCCATTTCGCGGTCTCTCCGCGGAACCGCAGTCAGCCGACATTCCGCGGGGGGCAGATCTTGAAGGTTCGGGGGAGAACTCTCGTCCGAACCGGCTTTGCCAGCGGGAGTTGTGCAAAATCTGCGCGAAAATTGGCGATGTGAAAGATGGACCGTTCTGCCTTCAAGAAGCTGCCGGTTGCCTTGAAGAGCGTGGGGATCCTCTCGTCGCGCGACGGAATAATTGCCGCGGCGGCGTCAAATGGCGCAGCCTTTGCTCTGCTGAAATTGTGTTCCAGGACGGGGTCGGAATCCAGGAGGGAGCGTCGCAAAACCGTTACAAGCGGACTTCCCGCACGGCGGGCGATGCGACATCGCGAGCCTTAGGTCATCGAGCAATGGCCACGCACTTTTACTGTCAAGCGGACGACGATTGTCTCAAACGGGGCGACTTCTTTTCGACGAAGTCGTTGCTGGGCAGCCGCTTGGGGTCCGCGCTGATACCACCCCACGACCTTCTAAAGCAGAGCGAGGGCGTCCCGCCCGCGACTTCCGAGATCGGCGGGACGCCCACGCTCGGGAGGTCGATCCAGCAGACGTAACGTCGCGCTGGGTTGCCGCAGCGGATGGGTTGGCATTCTAACGGGTTGCCCCATTTTGCTGTGGTCAACCGCGGCGCTTTCCACGCGAGGAGCCTAGCCATGAAGAAGATTGAAGCCCTGGTGCGGCATTACAAACTCGAAGACGTGAAAGACGCGCTGATGCAGCACGGCGTTCACGGCATGACGGTCAGCGAAGTCCACGGGTTTGGGCGACAGAGAGGCCAGATCGAAATGTACCGCGGCGTGGAATACGACGTCGATTTCGTGCCGAAGGTGAAGATCGAAATCGCCGTGGCCGACGCCGATTCCTACGAAATCATCGAAACCATCCAACGCATCGCGAAGACCGGGCAGGTCGGCGACGGCAAGATTTTCGTCAGCGACTTGCAGGACGTAATCCGCATCCGCACCGGCGAGGTGGGCGAAATCGCCGTGTGAACCGTCACCTCATGTCGCTCGGTGGTCGGGAACGGCCGGATGGACGCAGAGTATCCCGGCGGGGCATTGCCACTCAGGGCGTTCCCACGCAGAGCGTGGGAACGAGCGGATGGCCACGTGGACTGCTATTCTTGCGTCGGCGTGAGGGTGGTTTGCAGAAAACGGCCGCCGCTTTCGTACCAGCCCCCCTTGGTGAATCGGCACCAGCGCAGGTCGATGAGGAAACCGAACCACTGGCCCCTGCGGCCTTCGATCGAGACGAGCATCTTGCGGTATGGCAACGGCTCCCGGTGGTAAAAGCCGAGGCCATGCTCCGAGAGATGTTTGCCCACGACCACCACGGTCTCGCCCTGCGGAGTGGCACCGTCTGCGCCGACGGGCGTCAGGTGGAGCAGACACGGGAATGGATAGCGGTTGTCGTGACGCCGTTCCACAAGATCGTTGTGGGGGTAGAGGGTCGTCAACAGCCCCCAAACCTGTGCGCGGATTTCTTCGTCGTCCCCGCCGCCGCGCTCCCCCAGCAACTCGATCTGGGGCATGGGCAACTTCATGGGCGTCTCCCTGCTGTTGAGATGAGTGGCTAAACGTGATGGCCGCGATAAGTCGAGCGAAACGCGGCAGGAACCTGCCATCGAAAACTTAGGTCGCAGAAGGGCGCCTGTCAAAGAATAAGAGAAGACGACTATGGCAGTCTGTGCCGGTCGTGCTGGCACTGCGGGCGAGCCAATTTCCGAAATGCCCTGTGGGGGTGTGGTTTTCCACGCATCTGAACGGGCAGTAACCGTTACGACATAGAATTGCATTGTGGTAAACCGAAATTTCTGAATGAGAAGGGAGTGCTCGGCCGTCTTGTCGCTCACAATCAGGTGAGTGGTGCCTCTTGAGTGAAGAAGCCACGATTTTCCTGGTAGATGACAACCCTGCGGCGTTGCAGGCGATGCTGGCGGCAGTCAAGGTCGTGTTTCCGCGGGTCGAGACATTCTCATCGGCAGCCGAGTTCTTGGCGGCCTACCGTCCCGATCACCCCGGCTGTCTGGTGCTGGCTGCCGAAATGCGGGGGATAAACGGGCTGGAACTGCAGCGAAAACTGCTCCACGACAAGATAGCTCTTCCCGTCGTTTTTGTCACCGCTCGCGGCAATGTGGCGACGGCGGTGGAGGCGATGCGGATGGGGGCCGTCAATTTCTTGGAGAAGCCCGCCCAGGAACAGCAACTCTGGGACAGCATCCGCAACGCGATCGATCTGGATGCGCAGAACCGCCGCCGCCTGGCACGCCGACAACTCGCCGAGGAGCGGCTTGCGAAGCTCACCCCCGGCGAACGCGAGGTGCTCGACTTGATCCTCGAAGGCAAGATGAACAAGGAGATTGCCGCGGAGCTTCACCTCAGCACGCGCACGATCGAAGACCGGCGGGCGAAGCTCATGAAGAAGTTAAACACCCAATGCCTGGCGGAGCTTATCCAACTGGTGCTGACGCGGTGATCCGCCCTCCGCCCTACTTCGCCATCTCCGCCATCAGCACCTTGATGTCATCCCAGACGAATCGCTTGGCCGACGGGTTGCGGAGAAGATAAGCCGGGTGGTACGTGCAGACGACTTTGATGCCGTGGAAGTCGTGGACCCGGCCGCGGAGACGGCCAATGGCGGCGTCGGTGCCCAACAGGTTTTGAGCGGCCACGGCCCCGAGGCAACAGATGAACTCGGGCTGGATGATCGCCAGTTGGGCGTCGAGCCATTCGCGGCAGTTGGCGGCTTCGACCGGCAGGGGATTGCGGTTTCCGGGCGGGCGGCAACGCAGGATATTGAGGATATAGACGTCCTCACGGCGCATCTTCATCCCCTTGACGATGATGTCGGTCAACAACTGACCTGCCCGGCCGACGAAGGGTTCGCCAAGCCGGTCTTCGTCGGCCCCCGGGGCCTCGCCGCAAAACACGAGCTGGGCGTGCGGGTTGCCGACGCCGAAGACGGTCTGCGTGCGCGTGCGGGCAAGCTCCTCGCAGCGGGTGCAGGTGGCTACCTTGCACGCCACCACCGCCAGGGCGGCCGCTCGTTCGTCTGCGGCGGCCTGCGGCGGTTGGGCCGACCGGGGAGGCAGCGTCTTGGGGACTGTCCCGATTTTCGCACCAGCGAAAATGGGACTGTCCGCTTCCGCGTTCTCAGGGGCCACCCGGGGGGGTGCCGGCCGTTTCGACGCTTTTTTCACGTGCGTCACCCCCGCCCGCTGGAGGCTTTCCAGCCGCTGCACTACCGCTTGAGCGAACTTTTTCTGGGTCATGGCGTATCTAACGGGATGGCACTGGGGCAGGGCCGATCAGTTTTCGCTGTAGGAGGCGACTCCCGTCGCCGATTTGTGGCGTTTTCCGATCCCCGGCCGTAAAATCGGCGTCGGGAGACGCCTCCTACAATTCCCATCTTGAACAACTGATTGGCCCTGGGCGTCGGGGCCGATGGCTAGAAGCGGCCCCTTCATCGAAGTATCATAAAGACTTATGGCAATTCCGCAAGTCGTGATCGTCGGCCGGCCCAACGTGGGCAAATCGAGCGTGTTTAACTGGCTCGCCGGGAAGCGGCTTGCCATCGTCGATCCCACGGCGGGCGTCACCCGCGACCGCGTCACCCACCTGATCGATATCGAGGGACGCTTCGCCGAACTGGTCGATACCGGCGGCATGGGCATCGAGGACAGCGACGATCTGACCGATCAGGTCGAAGACCAAATCCAGACGGCGGTCGATGCGGCCCAGGTCGTGCTGTTCGTGGTCGATTGCCGCGACGGGCCCGTGCCGCTCGACGAAGCGGTGGCCAAGCGGCTGCGGTACGTCACTGCGCCCGTGCTGTTGGTGGTCAACAAGACCGACACGCCGGCGATGGAGGCCGAAGCCGACAGTTTCTACCGCTTCGCGCGGAAGATGGTGCGGGTGAGCGCGAAGGAGAATCGGGGCAAGGCGGAATTGCTCGACGCGATTCGCGAGCGGCTGCCCAAACCGCCCGACGACGCCGCGGAAGAAGCCCCGCCCGAGCCGGCGATGAAGGTGGCGATCGTCGGCCGGCGGAACGTGGGCAAGAGCACGCTGGTCAATACGCTCGCCCAGGCCGAGCGGATGATCGTCAGCGAGGTGCCGGGCACCACCCGCGACAGCGTCGACGTCCGCTTCGATCTCGACGGCAAGACATTCATCGCCATCGACACGCCCGGCTTCCGCCGCACGAAGAGCATCAACACCGACGTCGAGTTCTACAGCACGCATCGCGCCCAGCGGAGCATTCGCCGCGCCGACGTCGTGCTCTTGTTCTTCGACGCCTCGGAGCGGATCAGCCAGGTCGACAAGCAACTGTGCGACTACATCGCCCAGCAGTACAAGCCCTGCATGTTCGTGGTAAACAAGTGGGACTTGATCGCCGGCACGATGCCGACGGAGAAATGGGTAACGTACCTGCGCGACCAGTTCCGCTCGCTCTGGTTCGCTCCGATCGCGTTCGTCACCGGCCAGACGGGCAAGAACGTCAAAGCGATGTTGAACCACTCGCAGATGCTCTTCCGCCAGTCGTTGCACCGCGTGACCACCGGCCAATTGAACAAACAGCTCCGCGTGGCGTTGACCCAGAATCCGCCGCCGATCCATCTGAATCGCCGCCCGAAGATCTTCTACGCCACGCAGGTCGCGGTCCAGCCGCCGACGGTCGTGCTCTTCTGTAGCGATCCGAAGGCGATTTCGCCGCAGTATCAGCGCGATCTATTGCGGGTCTTCCGCGAATCGCTCGACTTTGGCGAGGTTCCCATCAAGCTCTATCTCCGCCGCCGCGAACACGACGACAAGCGGGACGAGATCGACGCGGCAGTAGGGGCGGATAAGGGGCCGGGGTAGTCTCTTGTCGGAGACCGTGCGCGAGCGCGAAGAATTGACACGTTGTGCGAACGTCGTGGATAGCGCGACCTTACACATCGGGTACTGGCGTTTCTCCGATACCTTCCAGGGCGAGACGGACCACCTCGTCGTCTAACCACAACCCCGCGGCCCGCAGCGATTTGAATATATCTGCGGCGGAGGGAATGCAAAATATCTTCTTTGCCCGAAGAACGACGCCGAGCGTCCCGATTACCTCGATTCCCAATCCTCTGGCGCACGTGCGCGCCGCCGCGTCATCAAGCACGACGGTCGCTGGCCTTCGTTCGATTGCCACGGCCAGCACCGAAGTTTCTCCTTTTCCAAGACCCCATTCAAGAAGGTAAGTGGGGATTTGTTTTGCTAGAATCGCCCGTCCCCAGCCGCGCTCCAGCGCCTGTCTCGCCGGATCGAATGCGGGACCGGCGAGAATTTCGGCGACTACAGGCTCCGGGATAAGCAACTCCTTGCATAGGTCACGGAGCAGATGGAGATGTCCGACTCTTGCCAGCGCAATCACGGGCGAAGCATTGACCACCCAGACGTCACCCACGGCCCGCTTCCTCCAGCAATTCCTCCGCGGCATATTGGAACGGCGAAACGCCATACTCACCGAGCACGGTGAGGAACTCGGCGCGGGAGAGGCCGGCGATCTTGGCAGCCCGCTCCTGACTGACGCGCCGTAGCTCGTACCACTTCACCGCAGCGGCCAATCGCAACTGGCGCGTGAAATCCGCGGAATCCATCCGTAGCGCCGCCAATACTTCTTCCGGCATGTCGATTGTCATGTGGACCATAACGTGTTTCCTCCACTACATTGTAGCTTCGCCGGGCTCTCGATGCCATCCGGCAAAGAGCCAAAAAGACCGGCTCCGTGGGAAGAATGCCGCTGCCGTCCCTCACGCTCACTTCGCCGTCTTCAACCACTCCTCCATCACCCAGCCGACCTTTGCCAGGCTCAGCGGCGAACATTTGTCGGGCGTGTCGCCGCGGGTATGCCAGGGCGGATAGGCAAAGTCGATCACGTCGATGCAAGGAATGCCGCCGACGTCGTGCAGCATCACGTGGTCGTCGAGAAAATCGACCTCTCGCATCGGCCGGGAGACGAATTCGCGCACCCCGAGCCGGGCTGCCGTCGACCAGATTTGGCCGACCAACGGGCGGGTGTCCTTCCACATCAGGCCGCTCCGCTCTTGCAGAATGCGGAGGTTCGTGGCGCCGACCATGTCGAGCAATACGCCCCAACGATAGCAGGGCTTTTTCTTCGCATATTCGCGGGCGAAATACTCGGAGCCGAGGAAGAAACGGTCGTCCGTGGAAAAAATATACTCCTCGCCGTCCAGCATCACGAAATCGACGCCGTACTTGGACTTCAACTTCGGCATGTCGTGGGCAAGCTGCATCAGGATCGCCACGCCGCTGGCGTTGTCGTTCGCCCCCACGAACTTGCCTTGTGGATCGACCGGATCCATCAGCGGAAAGGGGAGCGTATCGTAATGCCCGCAGAGAAGGATGCGCTGCGTGGCGTTCGGATTCCAACGCACGATGATGTTGGCCATCGACACCCAGGAATCGTTGCGCGGATCGCGGGCGCGGAACCGTTGAAGGCTCACTTGGCCGCCGGCTTTCTGAAAATGGGCGATCAAAAGTTTTTGTTGAGCGGCCATGCCGGGCGAGCCGCTCCGTCGCGGGCCGATTGCGCAAAGGTCTTTCAGGTATTTGTACGCCTGGGCGCCGTCGAAGGGGATGTCGTTGAGCTTCAAGGCGGACACGGCCGGGGCCGCTTCATCGCCGGAACGCCCTTCGAGATAGACCGCGATACCCGCCCCCGCGCCGACGACGATCCCCAGCAGGGCCGCCATGAGCAGCACTTTGCGGAGAATCGACCTTGTGATTGCAGGGGTGGGGCTCTCACCTTTGGCGCCGACGGTTTTGCGGCTCATGGCTTTATTGTCGGCCGACCGTCGCGGCCGGGCAAGTGCCAGCGGTGCGGGAGCGTGCATTTCCATCGTGGTTAATTCCATCTTGCCTCAAACCTCGTCTCTCGTGTATTCTACCGCCCCAAGCCGCTTCCCCCGCCGGCATGGCAACGATCATACTCCGCTGCCGGGCCGTGACCAAGAGCGATTCGAGCAAGGAGACGGGCGAAATGATCGAAGTCCCAGCGATTCTCGACCTGCACGAGACGGCCGTGGCCCAGTGGCACCAGCGGGAGATCGACAATCCCTACGAGGGGTTTCTCCACGTCGTTTGCCTCCAGCACGAGCAGAACTTCCGCCTTTGGCACGAAGAGGACATCGCGCGGAGCCCCGACGTCACCGACGCGGAGATGGCGCGGGTGAAGCGGGCAATCGACAAACTGAACCAGCGGCGTAATGATTTGATCGAGCAGTTGGACGACTGCCTGCTGGCCGAGTTGGCCGACAGCGGCGTGCCGGCGTGGTCGGGCGCGCGGCTGAACACCGAAACGCCCGGCAGCGCGATCGATCGGCTCTCGATCCTGGCGTTGCGTCTGTATCACATGCAGGAGCAGGCCGCGCGGACCGACGCCGACGCCACCCACGTCGCCAAGGTGAAGGCCCGATTGCTGGTTCTTCGCCAGCAGCGCGCCGATCTATCGGCGTCGCTGGCCGAGTTGCTGGCCGACATTATCGCCGGTCGAAAGCGCGTGAAGGTCTACCACCAGTTCAAGATGTATAACGACCCGACGCTGAATCCGTATCTCTACACGGCGAAGCGGCCGGCGGCGTGAGGAGGGATAAGGGATGCGTGCCAGACGTGCAATCGGCGGCCTGTTTCGGTCCCTAGCTGCGGCGGCGGAAGCCCGTCGAATCCGGCGGACCTACAGCCCCAGTTCTTTTCTGACGGCATCGAGTGACACAGTCGGCGCGTCGGCTTCTTCGATCTTCGCCTCGCGCAACTGCTTCAAGTCTTCAAGTTGCTGTAATTCCTCTTCCACCAACAGGAACTCGTCGTAGGGCAGAACGACAAACGCCTTTTGACCGTCATGCTCAAGAATGTTCGGATGAAGGGCAACCATTTTTCTTTCCTCACTTGCGATAGGCGTCGCGTCGGTGGCGAATTCGGTACACGACAACCCGATTTGGCTGTTCGATCTCAAATAATGCCCGGCAATCGCCGAACAGAATTGCGCCCGGCCCCATTGTTCCTTTTTCCGCTCTTATCCAATCAACGACCGCAGAAGAAGAAGGCTCAGAATGAACAGGCCTGCGAGCACGCACACCGCAAGGATTCTCACGAATTGATGAAGAATATCGTTTTGCTCACCGACCATTTTCCTCAACACAACGTCGATTGAATGCACGACCCAAACGCATTTTGCAGCGATCGATCCGAAGACCGACCATAAGGCGGTACTCGCGGATTGAAAACGCTCCGCATTCACGTCGATCGTCGGACGAAACGACTGCCGGTTCGCGGCCTTGCGAACTGTGGCCGCGACGTTTGATAGCCCGCTCTCCAACCTTGCTGGCGCGTCATAACGCGATGTTTGAATCAGCAAAATCAACCCAGCGGTAGAGAATAAGGCGACGTTACCGTAAAGGCACACGGGTACTTGGCGATTGCTTGCGAATCGCCGATCAGGTCCCCCGTCCTTGTTTGGGTGTTGCCAGGTGTACGAAAGAACCTTCGCATCACTTGGTGCCGCGTCCTCAATAAAGCTGGTGCTATCCGCTGATATTCGCAGGTCCGAGTAATCAATGAAGCCAATGCCACTACGGTCATATGCCAAAACGCCGTCTGGAAGAAAGTAAAGCGTTTGGCCTCGCGAGTGGATTGTTGGAACTTGGATATTGGTCTCAACCCACGGTGGCGTCCCCTCGCCGACGTAGGCTGCGCAGCGATCAACAAGACGCGAAGCGCCGGCATGTCGCTTATACTCGGTGAGGGTTTCTACCTTGGTTGATCTTGTCAGAGCCCACACCTGCTGACATGCGGCCAACGCGTTGAGCGAATCAACAATCTGCCGATAGACATCGGACATCTGCTCATGCATGTCATAGTGAACGCAAACCGTGCGGCGATTTGTCTCCCACACGGCAGTCATCACCACCATTCCGATGGAGGCAACGAGGACGAGCGCCCAAAAAAAGGGGACTGACGACAAAAGCGAGCAAAGACGAGATCGCCGCAACGGAAAACAGTAGATAATCCCAACGCAACCAAGTGTAGGAATCCGTCAATAACTCGACCAAAGTGGTCTGTGACAATTTGCCGATAGCCGCCGCGGAGATGGTATCGTAAACTTCGGTTGGTGACCCGCATGACGCAGCACTTTCACCATCTGACCGCCGTTGTCCTCCGCCAAGTTCCTGTCGGTAGTAGAGGCCATATCGTCCGCCATGAATATAGGCTCTCCCATCTGGGCGAATTCCATAGCGCAACCCCTTGATGCCGGCAGAGACGCCGACCCCGGACTTTGACAAATTGAGCCGTATTGGCCCAATCCTGATCGCCTTCCGTAGGTAAAAGCCCATAAAGAGAGGAAAGGAGTCGGGCGTCTTTAATTCGTTCGTTCTCCGGTTCATCGGGGACGAACTGAACGAGTTTGGCCAGCGCAACGGAACACTCGCTAGCCTACAAAATCGCGGCACGGTGGTCAATGCCCCACTGCACTACTATTATGCGGGTGGCGCCGACCGGAGCAAAAGGGTTGAAGAGCAAAAGGGCGCGGAAAAGGGGACATCACTGATTATCTGGCGTCTCGCGTGGGCGGGGGGGCAAGGGAGGCGGGAGCAATCCTCTTCGCCGTCAAGGATCGAACCCGAGATCCTCGCCCTCGTGGAAGACAACGCCGATCTGTTCCAGTTGGCCGTGCCGCCCGTTGTACCAAAGCAGCCATTTGGCGCCGTCGAAAATGGCGAATGGCTTGTAGCAGGCGTCGTGGTCCCATTTGTCCTTGCCCGGAGAGATGATCGGATTCTGCGGGTGGCGTTGCCAGTTCGTGATGCCGTCCTTGCTGCGGGCGAGACAAATCCGCGCCGTCTCCTCATCCTGGAATCCGATGTAAAACATCACCTGCCAATCGCCGCATTTCTGAACCTGGCACGCGGTCACCTTGTGCTTTTCCCACGGATTCTTGGCTTCGGCGCGGAAGACCGGGTTCGCTTCGTACTTCTTCCAAGCCAAGCCGTCGCGGCTGGTGGCGTAACCGATGGCGTTCGGCTCATTCTGCTCTCCCCCGGAATACCACATGCGGAAAAGTCGCCTTGCCGCATCCCAGACGACCGACGGGCACATGACGGCGGTGTTCTTCTCCCACGGTTGGTCGAATGACAGGACTGGCTTGTCGCTCATGCGCTTCCACGTCCTGCCGTTGGAACTGGTCGCGTAGCCAATCCATGAATGTCCCTTTGCTTGGCCGGTGTACCACATGTGGTAACCATCTTCGCGTTTGAGCACGCACGGCCGGTTGATGTCGTCTTCCCAGCCGGTCTCTTTTCGTGGGCCGAGCACAACCTGCGGCGGTTCGCTCCAATGCACGCCGTCGCGACTCTCGACCAAGGCGACGCTCCGCTTGGGCCGCCAGGAGAGCCACATGCGGTACTTCTTGTCTTCGCGCAAAACGCAGATGTCGAAGCAGGTTCCGTACTTACCGCCCATCACTGGGTTGCCCTCGAACTTCTTCCACCCAGCCGATGTTTCCGCGGCGGCGGCCTTCGAAATGCAGGAGGCGGCTGCCTTCGCCGCCAGTGGGTGAGGCAGATCGGCTGGCGGCGGAACGGCCGCACCTAACGCCACCGGCGGAGCCAGCAGCAGGGCGGTGAGAAGCGCGAGAATATGTTTTGGAATGTTGTTCATTAGAAACCATCCCCACCTAGATCGGCAAGCCTGCGCGCGTGGCATCTTGGCGACCAATAAGTCCCCATTATAGCCACGCGGAACGCCGCGTCACAAATGACTCGATTGCAGGCTTGTCCCGCTGTGCCGAGTGGGGTGGCCACCCAGGCTCGCTCGACCAGTCCGCGGGCACGCTGTGAACGGCCGGCAATTCGACTTCGGCACTGCTGGAGATCAGCAACTCCATCCGAAATCACTGCGCGCCGACGTGACTGCGAATCAGCTTTTCGATGGCGACGAGTTCCTCTTCTTCGTCGTCGATCGCGATTTTCGGACCGCGGAGCACCGTCTGCTCAAGGGCGTGGAGGACGGCGGGATGATGATCGCCTTCGAGATCATTCCTGAGGGCATGGATGGCTTGTCGCGGCGTGGCCGTCGGGACGCCTTGGGAGAGCAGTTTCAGATACCGTCTGACCGTGTAGAGAATTGCCACGCCCAGAGACGGCTCGGCGGACGCATGAATGTCGTCATCGGATTCGTCCGTGTGCAGGCAATCGGCGGGGCCGACCAACAAGGGAAGGGCCCCGGTGAGCACCGATCCGAGCGACTGAACGAGATCGCTGCCGTTGAAGGTGTGCTCCATGCCGTGCTTTCGCTCGCCGCGCGCGAGGTCGCCCATCGCCTTGCGAATGACGCGGGCGGTCACTTCGAGGCTCTCGATATCTTGCAGCAAGGCGGCCACGCGAATGTTGTCGATTTCGCTGTCGGAGAGTCTCATGCGCACGGCGACCTGGTGGCTCAGCTCGGAAACCTTGGCCGCCCGGGTGTTGAGTTTCGGGTCGGCGCTGTTGAGGTACTGGCCCAGGACTTCGACGACCCCCAGGTACGCGTCGTGGAGCTCGGCGATTCTCTGCGTGCTCTCATCGCTAAGCGTTCCCACCAGGATCGCATTGATGCCTAACACCGCGCCCCAGACCGTCAGCACCAGCGCGATGATCAGCGGCGGCGTCTCGCCTGCGACCGCATCCAAATCGAGCGCGATCACCACCGAAACCGACACCGTGCAGAACAGAGCGAGGACTCCGGCGCGATAACGCCCGAGGAAGAACGCACCCAGCACGACGGGCAAGAAAAAGAGGTTCAGAACGACCATCCGCTCTTCGCCCATTCGGTGCAGCAGACAACAGAGAGCCATGCAGATCAGAATCAACACGATTTCCAGAGACTTTTGCTGTGCAGGCGTCTTATCCGACATAATATCCGGACTCCTTGGCTACTTTTCGACGGCTGACAACCCCACTTCGAGTGGGCGGCCGTTGGATGTGGGCGCGTCCGTCGATCGCGCCGAGGGGGGAGGCATTTCCTGCGGACACTCCGCGGCCAACGGCGAACCGTCGCCGCACAGATCGATCGCTTCCTGAACCATCGCCAATCTCTCTTCGATCGAGGCATCGCATTCCACAGCGAGGATCGCCGTCTCGGTCGCGGGCGGCAACGAGAGGTTGCGACGCTGAGACGCATCGCGCTGAGACACGTCCCTGCAATCTTGCGCAATCTCGCGAAACTCCGATTCCAGCTTCAGGAAGATCTCGACCAAAGCAGGATCGAATTGTCGGCCCGCCTCGCTGTGGATCATCTCCACGCATTTTTCGTGCGGCAGCGCACCGCGGTAAACGCGCTTGGTGGAGAGGGCATCGTACACGTCGGCGATCGCCACAATCCGCGCCGCCAAGGGAATCTCCGCGCCGGCCAGTCCCTTGGGATATCCCAAACCGTCCCAGCGTTCATGGTGGTTGAAGGCGATTTCTCTGGCCATCGCCAGGAAGTTCGATTTTCCCAAGCGCGACTCGATTTCGCGGATGCACTTGCCGCCGATGGCCGCGTGCGACTGCATCAGCGGCCTCTCGTGGCGTTCCAATTTGCCCGGTTTCAACAGGATCGAGTCGCGGATGCCGACTTTGCCGATGTCGTGCAGCACCGAGCTGATTCCAATCAATTTGACGAACGCCGCGGTCACTTCAGCGCTGAATCGCGGATCGCGGCGCGCGGCGGCCGCCAGGCGAGTCGAATAGACGCTGATCCGCTCCAGGTGGTTGCCGGTCTCAAGGTCGCGCGACTCGGTCAGCCGCGCCAGCCCGAAGATGACGGCGTCGCGCGTGCGCAGCAGTTCGTTGTACTGTTGCAGGGAGACGCTCTCCGCCCTGCTGTGCTTGCGGGAAACCTCCTCTTGATCTCGCATGAGAACCAAGTACGCGACCACGGCTTGCAGCCCGGCAATCCAAAGGAAGACCAGCACGTGGAAGGCCGCCAGGGGCATTGCCGGGTTTGCTGCTTTGCCGGCGACAAGCGACGCATTTGCTCCGCATCCGCCGGTAGCCTTTTTGGCATCGCCCGGCTGCGACACACTCTCGTTGTGCCAGCCATCCCGGGGCGTCGAGGAAAGAACAAAACGTTGCTGCAACCAGAGCCCAAACACCAGGCAAATCGCCTGGGCAATCACCAACAGCCAGTAGCGTTTGATGAAGTGTTTCACGGAAAGTGCCGTACCGCACAGCCTTCCGGTCGCTGCCCAACGTTTCGAGAGGGGCCTGAAGTGCATCGTGGCATGAGCTGCCCGAGGAAAGCATAGGTCGGACCGGCTGTTTCCCAGGCGAGGAATCCAAAATGGGTGAGCAGACCCTTCGGGAAAAGAGGGGGGATTCCCGTTTCCTTTTCGTTAGAGCCGGCACAACCGTCAAGCCGACGGCACACTTGCGCGTCACGGATGGGGCCGACATTCGTGCGCGGACCGGACATCCTTGCTGGCCAATGCGCCGCAAAGGCGACGCCTACGCGCTGGCATCGCCCGCAGGTGTTCGTGATGCTGGTTCCATAAACGTACCTACACAAGTAACCACGTAACAAACGGGGTCAACCTTTAATATGGCGAGATTTCTTGTGTTTGCCCCATTACGGCAGTTCGACGTTCTTCAGTTCGTAATCGAATCCGCTGTTGACGATCGTGCCCGGGGTCTTGTAGACGAAAGTCAGCTTGTCGAGCGGCTGGTCGGTGTTGAAAAGATAAGCGACGCCGACCTCGTTCTTCTCCTGCGCGGTCGTCTCGAAGGAGTCGTAGGCGATCGCCTTGCCGTCGGGGCCTTCCAGGTGGGCGTCGTTGTTGAAAATCCAGGTGCGGTGCGAGGCCAGGGCGTCGCCGGCGTCGTCGAAATGCACCAAGACGCGCATCTCCCACACGTCGTTGTTCTTGCTGACCCCTTCGAGCGTGACCGTGACGCCGGCGATCCGTTTTTCGACGTTCTTCGCCTTGGCGGGGTTGTCGAAACGGAAGGTCTCGATCCGGCCGGGAATCATGGCCAGCAGCCTGCCCTTCAGGCTGGCGACACGCCGCACGTCGCGCGACGGCAGTTGCAGCGGCAGATTCAGCTCGACGGCCGCAGCGTCACCGCTGGTGGGAATCTCCAGTTGCGCCTCGTCATCGGCGACCGGCAGCGGATTCCCTCGCCCATCAACGGCCTTGACATCGGCCATGCGCTGCGTCAGGCCGATGATCCGCAGCCGCGGCTCCCATGCGATTTCGACGTTCACCGAAAGCGCTCTGCGCGGCAGCGGGCGAAAATCGCGCCGGGCTACGACACTGGCAACTTCAAAACGGAACGGGCCACTGTAGCAAGCGCGGCCGACGCGAGGAACACGGGCGGTCGGCAGCGTCCCATTCAGCAAGAGGATCCCGCCGTTCGGCAAGGTGGTCAGACTGATCGCCGCCTTCTCGGTAAAGGGAGAAACCCCGAGCTCCGCCTGATCGGCCAGTTGATCGAGCGCTTGCCAGAACGGGGTCTTGTTAAAATTCACTTTTAGCGTGGGACTGGGAACCTCGGGTTCGCCGTCGCCCCGCTTTCCGCGCTGATCGACGATCATATTGCCCGACTGCCGCTGGAACTCCATCAGAATCTTCGAGAGCGGCATGTCGTCGGCGCGAAGCGTAATGGTGGACGAGCGCGGTGTTGTCGGCCGCCAGTTGTTGCAGCTTCTGGCGGATGCGGCCCAAGCGCTGCCGCACCTCGGCCGATTGGCGATCGCTGGGCTGCGGCAGCAGATCGAGAATGGCCGGGCCGCGTTTGAGGAGTTCGGCTTCGGCGGCCTCGCGCTGGGCCAGTTGCGCCGCGTCGAGTTGGCGGACCAGCCGGCGGACGTCGCTCTTCAGCTCTTCCCCGGCCGGCTTCTCGACTTGTCCGGCCAACAGCGAAGTCAACAATAGAACGCAGTGGATCATATTCGGGCCTCCTGGCATCCCCCTCGCGCGTATTGTACGTGGTCACGCACGAATTTGCCAGCACGCAGAGTAGGTCCCGCTTGCCGAGCGGGACTCGCATTCCGTGTGCTGGAAGTCCCGCTTGACGGGCGGGATTTGCGTGCAGAGCGGCAGTCCCGCTCGGCAAGCGGGACCTACTGCAAACAAGTTCGTCGGCCAAACGGGACTATGGGATGGGTTGGACGATCTTGCCGCCTCTGGCCATGAAGCGGCGGAGGGGGTATAAAGTGATAGTATTCTCCGCTTTCGCTCCGAAATCGCCGTTCCCCGATGCCCATGACGCAAGCAGCCTCCAGCGTGGCCCCGCGGCAGGATGATCCACCCTATCGGCCGGGCGAGCCCGTGGCGTTGTTCATCCCCTGCTACATCGACCAGTTTTACCCGGAAATCGCCCAGGCGACGGCCAGGCTGCTGAAGCGGTACGGCGTGCCGCTGGTCTTCCCGCCCGGACAGACCTGCTGCGGGCAGCCGGCGTTCAACTCGGGCTATTGGGAAGAAGCCCGGCGGGTGATCCGCCATTTCTGCGACGTTTTCGAGCCGTACCGCTGGATCGTCTGCCCCTCGGGCTCCTGCACGGCGATGTGCCGCGTCTTTTTCGGCCACTGCGACCCCGACCCGCGCACCGTGGCCACCGGGCGGCGAGTGTTCGAGCTTACCGAGTTCCTGCACGACATGCTAGGCGTGACCGACACCGAAGCCACCTTTCCGCACAAGGTGACGATGCACATCGGCTGCCACGGCCGCCGCGAGTTGGGCGTGGTCGAGCCACCGATGAAGCTGCTGAAGAGCGTTCGCGGGCTAACGTACTGCGAATTGGGCAATATCACCGAGTGTTGCGGCTTCGGCGGCACCTTCAGCGTCAAAATGCCCGGCACGTCGCTGGCGATGGGCGGGACGAAGGTTGAGAACATCGTTCGCACGGGGGCCGACGTGGTCGTGTCGAACGACATCAGTTGTCTGATGCACATCGGCGGTATGTTGCGGCGCGGCCCCGAGACGCGACATATCCGCTGCATGCACATCGCCGAGGTGCTGGTAGCGGGCTGGAACGGGAAGGAGTAAACCGTGCAAAACTTCACCTACCACAATCCAACGACGATTGTCTTCGGCAAAGGCTCGATCGGGCAGTTGCCGACGCTCCTGCCTGCCGGGGCGAAGATTCTCATGACCTACGGCGGCGGGTCGATCAAGAAAAACGGCGTGTACGACCAGGTGGCTCGTGCCTTGAAGGGCTGGCAAGTGGCCGAATTCGGCGGCATCGAGCCGAATCCGCGCTACGAGACCTGCATGAAGGCGGTCGAGATGGCTCGCGCCGAGAAGGTCGATTTTCTGCTGGCGGTCGGGGGCGGATCGGTATTGGACGGCACGAAGTTCATCGCCGCCGCCGTGCCGTACCAGGGGGACGACCCCTGGGACATTCTGACGGATTGGAGTCTGGTGCCGGCCGATCCGTTGCCGCTCGGCTGCGTGATGACGCTGCCGGCGACGGGTTCGGAGGCGAACGGCGGGGCGGTCGTCACGCGGGAATCGACCAAGGAGAAGCTGTTCTTCGTCACGCCGAAGAATTTCCCCCGCTTTTCGATTCTTGATCCCGAGACGACGTACACGTTGCCGCCACGGCAGACGGCCAACGGCGTGGTCGATGCGTTCGTCCACACGATCGAGCAATACATAACGTATCCCGCCGATGCCCCGTTGCAGGATCGGCAGGCCGAGGCGATCCTGTTGACGCTGATCGAGGAGGGCCCGAAGGCGTTGGCCGAGCCGCGGAATTACGCGGTTCGGGCGACCCTGATGTGGTGCGCCACGCAAGCCCTCAACGGTCTGATCTCCTGCGGCGTGCCGCAAGACTGGGCGACGCACGGCATCGGCCACGAGTTCACCGCGTTGTATGGCATCGATCACGCTCAATCGCTGGCGTTGGTCTTGCCCGGCATTTTGCAGCACGAGCGCCGCCGCAAGCAGGCGAAACTGCTGCAATACGCCGATCGCGTGTGGGGCATTCGCGACGGCGACGAAGATTCCCGCGCGACGAAAGCGATCGAGCGGACCGAGGAGTTCTTCCGCTCGTTGGGCGTCGGCACACGGTTTTCCGACTACAAGATCCCCGCGAAGCGGTCGAAATCATCACCGCCCGCGTCGCCAAACGCGGCATGAAGCTCGGCGAACATGGCGACTTGGGAGAGAAAGCCGTGCGGGAGATTCTGACGTTGAGAGAGTAGCTTGGAGAGCAAACGCATGACGAAAGCGAAGAACTATCCGACGTGTGATAAGTCGCTCATTGGGGCGGCAGGCGTTCACTTCGTAGCCTCTCATCTTAGCATGAGGGGGCTAATCGCCCTTCCAACGACGCGAAACATTGCTGGTGTGGATGTTGTCGTTGTCAACAAAGAGGGTACGTGGCAAGCCAACCTTCAGGTCAAAACGTCCCGCATCCTGGCGAAGTATTGGCTGGTAGGTAAACATTCTGGGACATGGCGGGGTCGCCACAATCACTACGTCTTCGTTCGGTATAATCCGGCCATCGACGGCTTTGAAGCGTTCCTGGAATCGTCCGAGTGCGTTGCCAGAAAGGTTGAAGAGGAAGAAGATCGCGGAAAGCAGAGAGGCTGCAAGCCATTTTCCGGCCGTTACTTTCCAGGGACCAAAGCCGATCTTGGCCGTCTGCAAAGACAATGGGAAGAGTTCGGCCGGAAGGAGTCTGCGGAAGAACAAGACCATGACTGATGAAATCATCCGCGAAGTGTGGCGAGCGAAAGATGAACTTGCCAAACAGTTCAACTACGACATGGACGCCCTGGCGGCGGAACTTCGGAAACGAGAGAAGGAGTCGGGACGAAAAGTTGTTAATCTGGAAAAGAACGTCGCGGGACGCTCCGAACCGTCTGCCAAACAGTGATTCAGCCAGTCCATTGCGAAGCCGCAAGCGGCTTTCTTCCAATCCCTAATCCCGTTTAGATGTCTACCGAAAACGTCCATCTTACCGGCGCCGAGTTCCTTACTCCCCTGACCAAGGGCCTTGCCGAGCCGTCGGCGTCCGCGGCGCTTGGCAGGACGATGGAACGATCGGCCAACCAGAGCAACAAAGCGACCGATAGCGTGCCCTTCTTTCAGGAGTGGCGACAGGCGGCGCATGACATCAAACAGTACGCAATCGCCAACCTCGATAAGATGCTGGTCGAGTTCGAGCGGAACATGACGGCCCGGGGGGCGACAGTGCTTTGGGCCAAAGACGCGGCCGAGGCCAACCAACACGTGCTCGACATCGCTAAAGAGCACAGCGTCAAGAGCCTCGTGAAGTCGAAGTCGATGGTCAGCGAGGAGATGGAGCTGGATCACGTGCTGGAAGCGGCGGGCATCCGCGCCGTCGAGACCGATTTCGGCGAGTACATCGTGCAGGTCGCCCATCAGCGGCCGGTTCACATCGTCGGGCCGGCCCTGCACATGTCGGCGGCCGACGTGGGACGGCTGTTCGCGGAGAAACTCGGCGAGCCCTTCACCGAAGACCACACGAAACTGTGCGACATCGCCCGGCGGCGGCTGCGCGAGGAATATCTGCAAGCCGACATGGGCATGTCGGGCTGCAACTTCGCCGTGGCCGACAGCGGCACGATCGTCGTTGTGGAAAACGAGGGGAACGCCGGCCTTTCGACCGCCACGCCGCCGGTACACGTGGTGCTGGTCGGCATCGAGAAGATGCTGCCGCGGCTCGATTACCTGCCGTTGTTCCTCAATCTTCTCGGGCGTTGCGGCACGGGGCAGAAGTTGACGAGCTACACGCATCTGATCGGCGGGCCCGCCCCGGGGAAGAAGCTGTACGTGATTATCCTCGACAACGGGCGGAGCAACGTGCTGAAGGACCCCGCCGGCCGCGAGTCGCTCTACTGTATCCGCTGCGGGTCGTGCTTGAACAATTGCCCGGTGTATCGCCGCGCCGGCGGCTGGGCCTATGGCTGGGTCTATCCGGGGCCGATCGGCTCGGTGCTCACGCCGCAATTGCTCGGTTTGGAGAAGGCGGGCAAGCTGCCGTTCGCCTCGTCGCTGTGCGGTCTGTGCGCCGAGGTGTGTCCGGCAAAGATCGACCTCCCGCATCAGCTTGTCCATCTGCGGCACCGCGCCGTGACCGAGCCGTCGCCGATGAACTCGATCGTGCAGCGGATGATCTGGGCCACCTGGGCGTGGTTCATGGCCGGGCCGATCCGCTACAAGCTGGCGATGACGCCGGCGAGGATTTTCATGCCGCTGGTGAAGTTCCTTCCTTGGCATCCGAGCATGTTGGGGGCATGGACCCGCGGCCGCGAGTTGCTGCCGTCGCCCAAGCACGATTTCCGAAGCTGGTGGAAAAAGAACAAAGACCAATTTGAGCGTGGCCGTCCACTGTAGCAGGCACACGCCGTGTGCCGTCTTCTTCGAGTTTGAAATCGTGGCTTTAGACGGCACACGGCGTGTGCCTGATACAGTGGGAAGTGAAAAACATGAGCAGTCGTGACGCGATTTTGCAGCGAGTACACAGCGAGTTGTCGAAATATCCGCCGGTGGCTGCGCCGCCCACGCCGGTCGTCTGGCCGCCGACGAATCCAACGCCGGCCGCGATGGCGGAACAGTTTGCCAACGCATTGACGGAGGTGCAAGGGGACGTCGTCCGCTGCCCGACGATGCAAGACGCGCGGCGGCGTTTGGCCGAGTTGGCTTCCCAGGCCGGTTGGACTTCGATCGGGGCGATGGATCGGCCGTTGGTGCGCGAGGCAGCGGGCGGTCTGCCGGCCAGTTCGCTGAATTGGCAGATGGCCGACTGGCCGCCGGCGCGAATGGCGCAGCTTTCGGCGAGCCTGCTCGATCCCGAAACGCTGTTGGCCGACACCGGTGCGTGCGTGATCGCTTGTCCCACTGCCCAGGACCGGCTGTTGTGCTACCTGCCGCCGGCGTGCGTGGTCGTGGCGCGGACGGGCCAGTTGGTCGAGCATCTTCCGGCGGCGTGGGCGTCGCTGGCGCCGCGCGTGGCCGATCCGGCGATGCAGGGGGAGTTCGTCATCGTCACCGGTCCCAGCCGCACGGCCGACATCGAGAAGATTCTGATTCTCGGCGTTCATGGCCCGAAGCGGCTGGTGGTATTGCTCGTCGAAGGATGAACGCATGCGCAACCGTCTTCATGGCCGGCAACTCCTTCTGCTCCTTTGCGCTTTGCGCCTTTGCGTGAGGTCCCATGTAATTCGAGGACTCACGCAAAGGCGCAAAGGCGCAAAGGTAGTGTATTGTTGTTCGCGGTGGTTGCGTTTTTGTGTCTCGCCTTGCCTGCGTTCGGGCAGCAACTGGCTCTTCTGAAGAAGCTGCCGCCAGACTTGCTGCGATATACCGGCGGGGCGCGGCCGAATGCGGAGGGGATGGCGAGCTACAACCGGGATGGGTTCAAAAGCCCCGAGTTTCAAGCCGGGGCGATGCACTATTTGGTTCGGGCGATCGTGCGCCGCGACGAGCGATGTACGGCGGAGGGTTGGAAGGCGATCGAGGCGACGTTCCGCTATCAGAACGAACAGGGCGGCTTTGGCCGGAAGGGCGCTCCGCACGGCGGCCCTTCCGCAACGGCCTTCTGGCTGGCCGAGCTCGATCAGGCCGTGCTGGTGCTGCGGGAAAGCGAGCTGGGGCCGAAGTACAAGGAGCGAATCCAGCGGCTGCGGCCGAAGATTTGCAAGGCCGCCCGCTGGCTGGCGCTGCCGAGCAACCGGGCTTACCTGAAACGCGAGGACGCCGACGCGCCGAACCGGCTCCTGTTCGACGCCTTGGCCTACGGACTGTCGGGAGTCGTCTGCGGCGATGACGAACTGAAACAGCTCGGACGCCGCTTCGTCGATTTGGCGATGGCCCAGTACCGCGCGAGCGACGGCGTTTTCCTTGAGAAAGGGGGCTGGGATTCGAGTTACCAGGCCGTGGCGGTCCTGAAGTTGCAAGTCTGGACGCTTTACTTTCCCGACAAGAAGCTGGAGGCGGCCGCCGATCGGGCGATTCGCTGGGAGTTGGGCCGCATCGGCGCCGATGGGAAAGTCGTCGTCGCCGGCAACACCCGCACCGGTCTGGAGCAAGAGCAGTGGATGGGGCACCCCAAGGGGGTCAATCTGAGCGAGATCACGCTCTGTCTGCTCTACCATTACGCCCGAACAGGCGACAAAGATGCTTTAGCCGCGGCTCGGCGGATCGTCGAGAGCCGCAAGCCATAGCTCGGGCCAGAGCCGACTCTTGCCGATTCTCTCAACCTGCCTGCCGCCGCAGATAGACGCCGCAAAGAGTCAGCGCTCGGCGTCAGTCGCCGACCGCGTTCGATTTGTCCCCGATTGAATCGCCAGGCTTTCCTTGGCCGTCCCACCCCGCCCGTTGTCGCGAGCGTAGAACAGTTGAACCCCGGGGACGAAGAGCACCTTCAGAAGCTTTTGGATCACCTTCGACTCTCTCAACGGACGATCGGACGTGATGAGTACTCCCACCGGAGCTTCCGAACGCGGCACCCAATCGACCATCTTTCCAATCTCGGCGACTGACACTTTGGGAGCGGGCTTCTTGTGCTCGTCCAACAAGTCTTCGTCCCAACGACTGTATGCCGTGATGCTGTCGTCCTTGTGGATGTGGATGCAGAAGCTGTTGCAGGGATTCTTCCACAATTCCAGCGGCGGCGTCGGAGCGTTCGACAGTATCTCGGACTTCCGAGCTTCGGTTTGCTCAAACGAGAATTCACCGGAATTCGGCCGGGGCAACTCGACGACGCGCAGGGGAGGTTTGGCGTCTCCCTGTAGTCGCAATGTCAGCACTCGTTTCTGAATCACAACTTTCTTCTCAGGATTGACCTCAAGGATCAGGCGGGACTTCATGTCGTTGCCCTTGAGAACCACCTGATGCCAACCGTCTTTTATCGGATTGAACTGGGCGGGGGTATCGAAGTACTGCTTTGCCAGGGCGGTCCGGTACGCAAATTCCCGAGCGAGCAAAAAAGCCGCAAGGCCCTGTTGCTGAGCCCGGGGCAGTTCAGGGTCAGGAAGCCGATGGGAGCCAGGGCGCATGGCACGGTGCAACAGCGGCCCCGCCAGCACGTATTCGATGCCCGTCTCAGGATTGAACTTGGGATCGACCTTCGCCGGTATCTCACGGGCGGCCTTCGTAGTACTCTTTTCGCCAGCCATCGCACAACTGGCGACAACCAAAATACCGAGCAGCAACGGGGGAACGAGTTTCATAATGCGGCCACCTCGTCCTTTGTTCGGATTTTCACCTCCCTAATTTTAGATGGGCGTGGGCTAGAACGCAAAGGGGGGCACGTGGTTCGCGGCAACCGGTTCGGGTCCCTCGTCACTTGGCGGCCGACGGAACGTCGGCCCATGCCTTTGATATCCTGTTGCTCGGCCACGGCAACCTCCCACACTACCCACTCTTCCCGCATCGCTGGAGTTGCATTGCTGTTCGCGTGGAATGGTTATTACATCCAGCTCGGCTTTGTCGATAAAAGAGACTGCGAAAACTCATCGCTACGGGAAAACTATGCCTCGAATCGCAGGGTTGAGTCAATCAGCACGGACACGTTGTCTACAGTGTTCCAATGCACATAGATCGCTCGTGTGGCAGAAAACCACACTAAAGTGGCACCAGTACTGGCGTGCCATGACAGGTTTTCTGGCAGGTTAGAAATCGCTGCGATCTCCGCTTCCTTTTGCATGGGGACTTCGGTATGCGTTTCCCTCGTCTCCTCGTCTTCCTCGTGATGGCATTGATTGCTGCGGCACCGTGGGGCTCGTCCGCTTACGCCCAAGCGCAAGGGATGCCTTTTGTCTCCACAGGGCCTCAGCAGACGGCTTCCGATGGGATACCGTCAGTATATCCTTCGACCTTAGCCCCCCTGCCGTCCGCATCAACGTCATCACCTAATGGCAGCGCATGGCCCGAATCGACAGGATCAGACCAGTACAATTCGAGCGGTGTTTCGTCGTCGCTTGGAACTGGGCTGTCTGCCGCGGAGCACAGCGGCGTTTATGCCCCGGCCGCCACCCAGTACGGCGGTAGCGATGCTCCTTTGAGACACCTTAGCGACAGTGATGAACTGTGGTCGTGGCAGATTCTGCCCACCGGGTTGATGTACAGCCCCTATTTGGCCGGTGGCCGCGAGCCGCGACTCGGTGGTCAACTGGTTTATGAGCGACACCAAGGGTGGTTGTTGGATGCAACCCTCGGCGGCCAAGCCGGGGTGTTGCGCTACGGCACAGGCAACGACTCATGTCCGCAGGGATGGCAATTGGACATTGAAGGAGCGGCATTCCCGCGTTTGGATCAAGACCGCGACCTAGTGGAAAATGACTACCGTGTCGGCGTTCCACTGACGACTCGCCAAGGTCCCTGGGAACTGAAGATTGGCTACAACCACTACTGTTCCCACATAGGTGACTTGTACTTGCTGGCGAATCCCGATTTCCAACGCATCAATTACGTGCATGACTCGATCCTCTGGGGAGTGGCATTGCACCTTAGTCCCGATATACGGGTCTATTCCGAGGCTGGTTGGGCCTTTCGCAACGACGGTGGGGCAGAGCCGTGGGAGTTTCAATTTGGCGCCGAGTTTAGCCCGACAGTCCCCACAGGCATCCGAGGATCGCCATTCTTCGCTGTGAACGGCCATCTCCATCAGGAAGACGATTTTGGCGGCAACATGATTGTTCAGACCGGCTGGCAGTGGCGTGGCTGCACCGGTCACTTGCTCCGCATAGGCGTGCAGTATTTCAACGGCATGAGCGATCAGGCCCAGTTCTTCAACAAGTTTGAAGAATCGAGTGGAATGGGGCTGTGGTACGATTTCTAGGCGGCGATTTTGGGAACACAGGACGTCGAGAATCCTCGGTTCCACAGCACCCGATCTCTGTTCACCGCCTCGTCTGATTTCCGGCCAGGGAGATTGAGAGATCGCCGCCTCGGATATCAAGTCGCTGGAAAGCCGTCAGAAATGAGGTTTCCTGCCACCGGCTGACCGCGTTGGGCAGAGCCGACGCACTGGCGGGCGGAACTCCCGCTCGCGAGCCCCAGTTCTGCGACGGAATGCCTGTTTGCCGGAAGAAAACCCGCCTTTCTGGTGGGGGGCGGCATTTTCCCTTGGAATTATCGGTGGTCTGCGCCATAAAAGACATAGAGGGGCATTCTATCCCGATAACGCGTCTTTTCGTGGGCATCGGATGAACGAGGCGAGTCGCCAGAGTACCGATCAGATCGTGCAGTTGTTGACCAACGTGCAGCAGCAGTTGACGCGCTATGTCCGCACGCTGGTGCCCAACCGCAGCGACGCCGAGGAGGTGCTGCAAGAGACGAACCTGTTCGTCTGGCGACATGCCGACGAGTTCGAGTTGGGGACGAACTTCGCCGCCTGGGCGTGCAAGATCGCCTACTACCAGGTGCTGACGTTTCGCAAGCGGCAATCGCGCAGCCGGCTCTGCTTCAGCGATGCGTTGGTCGAGCAGTTGGCCGACGGGGCGGTCGAGCGCCTTGCCCGGGCGAACGACGAGGCCGAAGCCCTCGACCTGTGCATGGAGAAGCTCAGCGTGGACGATCGGGAGTTGCTCGAGCTGCGTTACGAGCCGGGGGCGACCGTCGAGGTGATCGCGCGGCAGATCGGGCGATCGACCAAGGCGGTTTACAACGCCCTGGGACGCATCCGCACCTGGTTGCTGGAGTGCGTCGAGCGGGCCGCAGCCGAAGCGAGGAGGGGATAATGCCTTTCGACGCCAAGCGGAGCGAATTGACCGAACTGCTGTCGCGGCTGTGCGACGGCGAGATCGAGCCAGCGGAGCGGGAGCGGTTGGAGACGCTGTTGTTGGACGATGCGGCGGCGCAGGATTTGTATCGGCGGTTTATTGCCCTGGACGTGGAGTTGGCCTGGCGCGGGGCCGGTCGTCCGGCGCCCTCACAGTTCGACGCCCCAGTTGCCGCCCCGCTGCCGGCGATTATCGAGGCTTCGCCCGCTCTACCCGCCCCGGCTTCGACGCTCTATCCGTTTGGCAGCTTCGTATTCTCCTATGCGGCGGCCGTGGTGATCGTGGGGATCGGACTGCTGATCGGCTGGGCGTACCAGGTGTCAACTCCCCGACCCGATTGGCGGGAATCCGTTCATCTCGCCCCACAGCCGAGGCCGGCAGACTTGCGACCGGAGCCCAAACCGGTCTTTGTCGGCCGCGTGACCGACATGGTCGAGTGCCGCTGGGCCGATCCTAAGCGGGGAACTGTCAATTACGCGTATGTCCCCCTGGGTGGAAAGTACGCATTGGCTTCAGGACTGATGGAAATCACCTACGACAGCGGCGCCAAAGTGATCCTTCAAGGGCCGTGTACCTATCGAGTGGATTCTCGCGCCGGCGGCTACCTGTCGCAGGGCCGGCTGACGGCGAGAGTAGGGGAGAGAGGAGAGAGGAGAGAGGAGAGGGAAGAGGGCGGTGGACACGAGAAAGTCGCCGTTAATCAGCATTCCACGAATCAGCACTCCACACTCGGCAATCACCAAGATTCCTCTCGCGCTTTCCCTCTTCCCTCTCCTCTCTCCTCTCTCCCCTCTCCCCTTTTCACCGTTCGCACTCCCACCGCGAAAGTCGCCGACCTGGGAACAGAGTTCGGCGTCGAGGTCGATCCGTCCGGCATGAGTACGGCGCACGTTTATGAGGGGAAAGTCGAATTGCTGGCGGTCGGCGGTAACGCGGATGGCGCCGACGCGATCCGGTTGGAGAAAGACGAGTCGGCTCGGGTGGAAGTCGGCAAGGACCGCGTCGCCCGAGTGGTTCGCCAGTCGGGGCAGCCGGGCACGTTCGTCCGTCAGATGCCGAAACGAGTGCGAATCAAGGCGTTCAACACGGGGGTGAATTTGAAGGAGGGGAAGCCGGACCCGCATTGGCAGCTTGTGGCCCGCAGCGACGACCCCAAATTCAAGCCGCGGCCGGCGGTAGTAGTCAACACCAGCAACACCCCCTATCTGTTCAACCAGGCCGACCGCTCACAGTGGATATCGGCGGTCAGCGATCTGTCGCCGCTGCCCAACGGCGTGTTCTATACGTTCCGCACCACGTTCGATCTGAAAGGGATGCGGGCATCGACGGCCGTGTTGCACGGGCGATTTGTCGTTGACAACCACGTGCGAGCGATTCGCCTCAGCGGCCGCGAGATTCCGGTGCCCAAGCACGATTATGAGGAGTTCGGTTTCTTTCACGGGTTCTCCAGCGACCGCGGTTTTGTCGAGGGGATCAACGTGTTGGAAGTCGATGTGGAAAACGGTAAGCCGGGGCTGGACGTTTCGCGTACGCCGTCGAGTCCGATGGGTCTGCTGGTGGAATTGGACGTGTCGGCCATGTCGGCCTGGCCGGAACCTTCGGCAAAAACGCCGGGTACAAAACAGAAACTGAAGGAATTGAAGAACTAAGAGGATAATCCCATGAAGCGAGCAGGGCGAACGCGCGGCTTTACGTTGGTCGAGTTATTGGTGGTGATTACGATCATCGGCATTCTGATCGCGCTGTTGCTGCCGGCGGTGCAAGCGGCTCGCGAAGCCGCGCGGCGAGCGCAATGCGCAAACAACATCAAGCAACTCGCCTTAGGGTGCATCGGGCACGAGAACGCCACGCGGCAGTTTCCGACCAACGGCTGGGGATGGGGTTGGGACGGGGATGCCGACCGCGGAACCGACTGGCGCCAGCCGGCAGGATGGCTCTACAACATCTTGCCTTTCATCGAGCAGCAGGCCCTGCACGACATGGGCATGGGGCTGACCGGCACGGCAAAGAACGACGCCGACGGGCAGCGGTCAATCGTTCCCCTAAACACTTTTTATTGCCCCACTCGGAGACCGACGCTCGCCTATCCGTGGGTGATATGGCATGGAACGGCGAACGCCACCACGATGTCCGCTGTGGGGCGAAGTGATTATGCCGCCAACGGCGGCGATTTTTACACCGATCCCTCGACGGCCGGCCCGGCTTGGCCGACCTATGGCGGCTGGCCCTGGGCCGGTCCCACCAGCACCACCGATGTCGAAAATCCACCGGGACAGATGACCGCCGGTGCGCGGAACGAGTTTACGGGCATCGCCCGGCTGGCCACCGGCATCATGTTCACGGGCAGCATGATCAAATTCGCTGACATAACCGACGGGGCGAGCAACACGTATCTGATCGGCGAGAAGAACATCAACCCGGATTGGTACGCCACCGGCGAGGACCCCGGCGACAACGAGAGCGCTTTCATGGGCGACAACGCTGATATCGCCCGTTGGAGCAGTCTTCGGGCGCCGACGCCGGGAGAGCAGAATCCTCCGTACTGGCCGCCAATGCAGGATACACAGGGGTTTTGCTACGACGACGGATTTGGCAGCGCCCACGCCGATGGCGTCGGCATGGCTTTTTGCGATGGCTCGGTGAGGACGATAGCCTACACGGTCGATCCCGAAATCCATCGCCGTCTGGCCAACCGAAAGGACGATTTGCCCGTCGATCCCAAGAATCTGAATCTCTAAAACGTGCCGGCAGGACGGGCAACTCGCCTGCGATCGGGACGCCACGGGCGAGATGCCCGTGTTGCACGAGCCTTGATTAGGGCCTCGGGCGGGTCATCCGCCAGGGATCGAGGGCTTCGTTGAGTTGTTCCTCGGGAAGGACCTTCTTCTCGACGCACAGTTCGCGGATCGTCTTGCCGGTGGCCAGCGCCTCTTTCGCCAGGGCGGCCGCGCGCTCGTAGCCGATGTAGGGATTCAGGGCGGTGGCGATCGCCAAGCTTCGTTCCACCGCTGCCTCGCACGTCTCCGCATCGGCTTTCATGCCGGCCAGACACATCGCCGTGAACGCGCCGGTGGCGTTGGCCAGCAGCCGCACGCTCTCCAAAGTGGCGTCGGCCATCAGCGGCATCATTACGTTGAGTTGGAATTGTCCGCCGGCGGCCCCGCAGAACGACGATCGTCTGATCGTTGCCCAGCGCGCGGGCGGCGGCCTGCATCAGGCTCTCGCAGAGCACCGGATTGACCTTGCCCGGCATGATCGAACTGCCGGGCTGAAGCTCGGGCAACTCGATCTCGTGAATTCCACAGCGCGGGCCGGAAGCGAGCCAGCGAATGTTGTTGGCCACGTTGAACATCGTGGCCGCGATCGTGCGCAATTGGCCGTGACACTCGACCAGGCCGTCGCGCTGGGCGTTGGCCTCGAAGTGGTCGGCCGCCTCGACGAACGGGATGCCGGTTTCATCGGCCAGGACTGCGCAGACGAGGCGGCCGAAATCGGGGTGGGTGTTGATGCCGGTGCCGATGGCCGTTCCACCGATCGGCAACTCGAACAGCGCCTCCATCGCCGCCGCGGCTCGGCCCACCGAGCGCTCCAACTGACAGGCCAGCCCGCCGATTTCCTGTCCGAGCGAAAACGGCGTGGCGTCGGCCAAATGCGTTCGCCCGATCTTGAGAACGTCTTTCCACTCGGCAGCCTTGGCCGCGAGCACTTCTCCACATCGTTCCAGGGCGGGAATCAATCGGTGCCCGATCGCCACGGCGGCGGCGACGTGGATGGCGGTCGGGAATACGTCGTTCGTGCTCTGGCCCAAGTTGACGTGGTCGTTCGCGTGGATCGCGGGAAAAGGGGACAGGTCCAATTTGCCGGAGCGGCCCTCGACCAGCCTTCGGCTGGTGCCCGGCTTCGCACAAATTGGACCTGTCCCCTTTTCCCGACTGCGGTCACCGCCCGCCAGTTCGACGGCGCGATTGGCGATCACCTCGTTGGCGTTCATGTTGCTCGACGTGCCCGAGCCGGTCTGAAACACATCGACGGGAAACTGGTCGTCGAGTTTTCCCTCGGCCACCTCGCGGCATGCGGCCAGCAGGGCAGACACCAAGGCTTCCGCAAGGGAGAACCGCCCGAGGTCGCGGTTGACGCTCGCCGCCGCCCACTTTACCAGCCCGAGGGCGTGGATCAGTTCCGGCGGCAGCGTCCGGCCGGAGATCGGAAAGTTTTCGACGGCCCGTTGCGTCTGCGGCCCGTAGTAGGCGTGTGCCGGCAAACGGATTTCACCCGTCGAATCGCATTCGGTGCGGAAAGTGGTCATTGCAGACTCCCCTGGAACTCTTCTCACGATTTCTCCATCTTAGTGGTATTGAGGAGTCCCCACCAGCCGCTTGCGGTTTCGCAAAGACGCGACCCCCAACAGGACGCTTTCTGGTACCGGCCGGACTTGCTACAATGTAAACAGCTCGGGAAAAGGGGACAGGCACCTTTTGCCGGAACGACCCGTCGGGTGCTTCGCACAAAAGGCACCTGTCCCCTTTTCCCAGCAACAACTCTCACGAGGGGTGCTTGCATGAATACTCTTCAACAGCAAGTTCGCCGGGCGCGACGGCGGCTGATCGTGCAGCGGTTTCTCGATGTGCTGGCTTGGTGCTGGCTCGCCACGCTCTCGGTGGCTTTTGTGCTGGTGGCCGTCGATAAAAAGTGGCCGCTGGGGGTCGAAGCCTGGGTATGGCTGGCGGGGGCATTGGGCGTGGGGCTGGTGGCCGCCCTGGTCTGGTCCTTTTGCCGACGTTCCAGTCCGCTGGAAGCCGCAATCGAGCTCGATTGCCGCTTCGCACTAAAGGAACGCGTCTCCAGTGCGCTTAGCCTCTCGCCGGCCGACCGCAAAACCGAAGCGGGTGAGGCCCTGCTGGCTGACGCCGCCGCCAAGATCGAGCGAATCGATGTCGACGGACGGTTCGCCGTGAAGCCGCCGCGGCGTCTGCTCTTGCCGCTGGTGCCGGGCGTTCTTGCCATGCTCGTGGCGATGCTCATCGGGCCGGCCATCGTTGACGCACCGCAGGCAAAGGCCGCCGATCCGGCCGCCAAGGAGCAGGTGCAAAGGGCGACCGCCGCCGTTTGTCGCCAGCTTGCCGATCGCCGCGATCAGGCGAAGAAGGAGGGACTCAAGGACGCCGAACGACTGTTCCAGAAGCTCGAAAGCGGCGTGAAGGAGTTGAACAACGAGCCGATCAAGGAAAAGGCGATGGCGAAGCTCAACGATCTCGCCCGGATGTTGGCCGATCGCCGCCAGCAAATCGGCGGGAGCGAGAAGCTCAAGGAGCAGCTTAACCAGTTGAAGAACCTCGATCGCGGTCCGGCCGACAAGTTTGCCAAGGCCCTCAGCCGCGGCGACCTGAAGAAAGCCTCAGATGAACTGAAGAAGCTCAAAGAGTCGCTAGAAAGCGGCAAGATGGACCAGAAGCAGAAGACGGAACTTGCCAAGCAGATCGAGCAGATGAAGAACCAACTCGAAAAGCAAGCCAAGGCCCATCAGGCGACTCAGCAAGACTTGCAGAAACGCATCGAGCAGCTCCGCAAGGCCGGCCAGATGCAGCAGGCAAACCAGCTCGAAGAGCAGCTTGCCAAGCTCGCGGCACAGATGCCGCAGATGCGGAAGCTCCAGGAATTGGCGGAAAAGCTGGGGCAATGCTCGAAGTGCCTGCGCGGCGGCAAGCCCGGCGATGCCGCCAAGGCCCTGGCCCAGATGCAGTCGGATCTCCAAGGGCAGATGAAGGAGATGGAGATGCTCGACGACGCCGAAAAGGAGTTGTGCCAGGCGAAGGACCAGATGGGTTGCTGCAAGTGCGGAGGGGCCGGCTGCGAGGAGTGCCAGGGCCCGCCCGGCAACGGCCTCGGCCGCGGAAAAGGCATCGGCCCCAGGCCCGAGAAGAAGACCAACACCGCCTTCTACGACTCGAAGATCAAGCAGAAGATCGGCAAGGGGACGGCGGTCGTGGTCGGCATGACCGAAGGGCCCAACGTCAAGGGGGACGTTCAGCAGCAGATTCAGCAGCAGGTCGAGTCGACCAAGCACGGCACGACCGATCCGCTCAGCGGCCGGCAGATGCCCCGCAAGCACGGCGAACACGCAAAAGAGTACTTCGACGGGCTACGCGGGAATTAGGATTGCTGATCAGCAATCCGCCTTCTTCACTTTCCCGACACTCTTCGCGGGATCGTGAACGAATAGAGGCACATTACCGCGCCCGAGGAGAGGAGGCTCCAGGGGGCCCAAGGGGGAGGAACGATCTGCTTCGGAGCGCCTTCGGTGGCCTCGGTGTCGAACGGCGAGACGGGCACCGGCGGTGTGTCGTGGATCCTGAGCTGAACCCGCTCAACGCCGAGGCATTCGACCCCCAAGATCACCAAGAAGACTCCGATTGCCAAGAACAACGCGCGCCACATGGCATCAACCTCCGGGAAAGGGTGTCACCGGCGAACGCCCGCCCTTGCCGACTGTCGCGGAGAGCGCAGAAAATCGGCCGGCGGGATCGCCATCAACAAACTCATCGGCCAGCGGCCGACAGCGGCTCTAGCGTGTGACCGGCCGCCGGCGACATGCGACAATTCCACGTGCGCATCTTAGCGGTCATGCCGACCGTTGGGGCGGCGCAGCCCGCAACGGCGTTCATCGGGTGTTAGAAAAAAGCGAGCGTCTGCTGCACGTTTGCTGGTCGATGGCGTGCGAGAATAGCCGGAACCTAGCATTACAGCGCTATGTCCAACACGGAGACGCGGAGGACACTGAGAAGACGGACAGAATCGGGTAGAAGCCACAGACGAACACAGATGAACGCAGATCGCGCGGCTTGCGGCACGAGGTGCGCCGCCGATGGCCGTGTTTATCCGTGCTTATCTGTTGTTCGCCTCATTCCGCCTCAGTGCCCTCCGTGTCTCCGTGGTGGGCTTTGCGCTCGTCAAGCCAGTGCTGTAGCGCCGACGCCTGCCGGAGAGACTCCGTGTGACCGCGCACCTTCCGGGAGTCGTTGACTCCCGGCTATTAGACGCTGTAGTCGCCGCCCGCGGCGAACTCGGAATGCGAGCTTCCCGACTTCCGAACGTAGCTGTGGTGCCGAGGTTGCGGCGTGGGCAAAGCTGAGCGGTCCCGAAACGGGCGAGTTTCACGCAAGCGGCAGTCAATAGGAGAGTCGCATCGAACCGATCGGAGATAAGGGGGACAATGCGAACCCGAACACCAGTTGTTTGACGGCGAAAATCCCCTTATAATGTGAGCAGGATGTGGGGGCCGCCGAAACAGGCATCCTTGGGGCGGCTCGGACATCGCAGGAGTATCCTCGTTTGACAGCAAAGTCCAAAATCCTCCTGGTCTGCGACTCCCGCGAAAACGCGGAACAACTTCTCGCTCGGGCGGCAGAATCCCATGACGTGGTGGTCGCTAACAACCCTTTGCGGGCGTTGGCCCACCTTTCGCGCGAGCGATTTGCCGGGGTCTACGTCTCGTCGGAGTACCTGCGCGAGGCCCTGGAGCTTGGCCGGCTGCTGCAAAACGAGCATATCCTAGAGGGCATGCCCGACGGCGTCGTACTGCTGGACAGCGACAACCTGATTATCTGGAGCAATGGTCGGCTGGCGGAATGGGCGGAACGCAGCAGCGTGGTCGGGGCGAATTTCTACGCCGTCCTGGGCAGCCCGGAAATCCTCGGCCCCGACTTCTGCCCGTTCCACACGGCCTTGGCCACCGGTCAGGCCACCAGTTCCACGCTCCGCAGCGGCGACAACCACTATTACCACGTCCATGCCGCTCCGGTACGCGAGGTGGGAGAGTCGCCGAAGCACCTGATTGTCAACGTCCGCGACGTCACCAGCGAAGTACACCAGCAGCAGAAGATGGCGGCGATCCATCAGGCGGGCCTCGAACTGGCCGATCTATCGCCCGCCGAAATCACGCACATGGCGGTGCAGGACCGCATCGAGCTGCTCAAATCGAACATCCTCCACTTTACCCGCGATCTGCTGCACTTCAGCGTGGTCGAGGTCCGTCTGCTGGACCAGAACACGGGCCGGCTCGAGCCGTTGCTGGAAATGGGCATGGACGCCGAGGCGGCTGCCCGCGAGCTTTCCGCCCAACCGCAGAACAACGGCGTGACCGGCTTCGTGGCGGCCACCGGCAAGAGTTACCTCTGCGAGGACACCTCCGAAGACCCGCTCTACCTGGCCGGCGCCAAAGACGCGAAGAGCTCGCTGACCGTTCCGCTGTTGCTGCACGATCAGGTGATCGGCACGTTCAACGTCGAGAGCCTGGAGCCGAGGGCGTTCACGGAGAGCGACCTGCAATTTCTCGAGATTTTCTGCCGCAACGTGGCGGCCGCGCTGAACACGCTGGAGCTCTTGGTGGCCGAAAAGGCCACGACCGCCGCGGAGAGTGTCGAGGCGATTCACAGCGCCGTGGCCATGCCGGTCGACGAGATTCTCAACGACGCGGTGAACGTGATGGAGCGTTACATCGGCCACGAGCCCGAGGTTGTCGATCGCTTGCAGCGGATTTTGCGCAACGCCAGGGACATCAAGCAGGTGATCCAGACGGTGGGCCGTAAGATGGCGCCGACCAACGCGCTGCCGCCGACGATGCACGTCGAGGAGCGGCCGGAGCTTCACGGGCGGCGGGTGCTGGTGGTCGATGCCGACGAGAACGTCCGCAGCGCCGCCCACAGCCTGATGGAGCGATACGGCTGCGTGGTCGAGACCGCCCACGACGGCGCCGAGGCGATGTACATGGTCCGCGGCACGACCGACGGGGAGTACGACGTGATCATCTCGGACATTCGCCTGCCCGACATGACCGGCTACGAATTCATGCTGAAGCTTCAGGAGGTGATGGGCTCGCCGCCGCTGGTGCTGATGACGGGTTTCGGCTGGGATCCGGGCCACTCGCTGGTCAAGGCCCGGCAGGCGGGACTTCAGGCGGTGCTTTACAAGCCCTTCCGTCTCGACCAGTTGCTCGCCGCCGTCGAGCAGATCATCAACGCGCCGCGGCCGGTGGCGCAAGCGTGAACCTGTTCTCAGAGCTAGTTTGTACGATCTAGTCTTTGCCGTATCGCGGACCTTTGGTGAAAGGTGCTCATATGCCGCGACAAGCCGAAGTGAAGAGTCTCTACTACATAACACACGTAGATAATGTAGCGTCTATTCTCCAGCATGGCATCCTCTCGCATGGGCAGATAGAATCACGCGGCATTCCTTTCAAGCCGGTGTACGATGCAGAGATCGTCAGCAGGCGGAAAGGAAAAGCCGCGCCCGACGGTAGGAGCCTTTGGGAGTATGCGAATGTCTATTTTCAGCCCCGCAATCCGATGATGTATCGGGTAGTGCATGAAAAGGGGCACAGGGAATTGGCTGTCGTTGGGGTTGTCTCTGCCGTCTTGAGCAAGGATCGCGTGTTTATAACTGATGGCAACGCGGCCAACAATGCCACTTGCTTTTTTGCGGCCTCCGAAGGATTAAGGGTTCTTCAAGACAATTGGCAAACGCTCCAATTGCAGTACTGGAACGATCGAGACGGCTCCAAACGGAAGATCATGGCGGAGTGTCTGGTGCCGGAAGAGATAGCACCGGAGAACATCCATACGATATATGTCGCCGACCACAAGACGAGAGAAAAAGTCCAAGGCACGATTCCTGGCAGCCGCGTTCCCGTCGTGTCGGACTCGGATATGTTCTTTCAGCCGCGGTTCAGCAAGAGAATCGGAAATGTCTCCCTGATCGACGGCGATATGTTCTTCTCGTCAATGCAGACTCTTACGGTCAGCGTCAACTTGCAGAGCATCATGGGGAAGGGGCTGGCGTCGCGGGCAAAGTACCAGTTCCCGGACGTCTACGTTGTCTATCAAGACGCGTGTTGATCGAAACGAATCACTGCAACGAGACCGTTCGTATATAAGCGAGAAGCTTCCCTCGACGAAGAGCTTGCCGATCTCAGCTCTCCTATTTCAACGCCCAACGCGGTGAAATGGTTCCTGTTGTTCGCCACAAAGAGAAAATGGCGGGAGAATTCCCGCATGGAAGACGTCGAGGGAGGACTGCATTGGTTCCGTGAGCATTTCAAGCTGGAGGGCGTTCAATCGGTCGCGATGCCGGCTCTCGGTTGTGGACTTGGCGGTCTCGGCTGGGTAGATGTGGGGCCTCTTATGTTTCGGTATCTGCATGGCATCGGGATTGATGTAGCCATTTACTTGCCGCGAGAACGCATTACAGACACGCAATATCTTTCCGAAGGCTACCTGCTCGGAACGGCAACATAGGATAGGAATCGTAGGCCTTTCGAAACATGGTGATGATTCAGCGAAGTCTCTAATGGATGCCTTCCTGCTGCTGCTGGCCCTTGCGGGCCACGCCTTCCTCTGGATCGGCCTGGTCAACCGGCTCCATTCCCTGGGCTTGCGGCGCTGGATCGTCCATCTTCTCACCGACACATTTTTCCTGCTGGCGGGAGTGATTCCGCTCGGCATCGCCGCTTGGCTCTGCGTAAGCAGGCCGGAGGGACTCACGATCGCGCCGTGGCGGGCGGGCGGTGGCGGCGGCGTGAATCGGCTTATCGTCATTTACATGATCGTCTGTTGGGCGATCGCGCTGGCGACGCTGTTGCGGCTGGTTTGGCTGCGGTGTCTTGTGCGAACGCCGCCGCTGGTGCGCTTTCACGGGAGGCGGCGAGCGGAAATCGATCCGAAGTCGGCGGAATTCGGCGTCGCCGAAACCGCGCATCATCTCTTCACCCGGCTGCCGCTCAATGAGATTCTACGGCTGGAGGTGACCGATTGGATGCTCGATGTGCCGAGGCTGGCGGCGGCGCTCGACGGGCTTTCGATCGTGCATCTCTCCGATTTTCATCTCACCGGCCGCCTGGGCAAAGCGTACTTCCGCGAGGTCGTCCGCATCAGCAACGAGCTTCAGCCCGATCTGGTGGCGCTGACGGGCGACCTGCTGGAATCGAGGACGTGCTTCGATTGGATTCCCGACACGTTCGGACAACTCCGGGCGCGGCACGGCGTCTATTTTGTCTTGGGGAACCATGACCTTCGCACCCGCGACCTGCCGCGGCTGCGGCGAATGCTCGAACAGAGCGGGCTAATCGATCTGGGCGGCCGCCGGCGACAAATCGAGATCAACGGCCAGCCCGTCGTGCTGATGGGCAACGAACGGCCGTGGATCAAGCACGAGCCCTCAGCCGCTTGCGGCTTCGCAGAAACCACTCCGCCTCTGCGTATCGTCCTGTCTCACAGCCCCGATCAACTCGGCTGGGCGAGGGCGCAAGACGCCGATCTGATGCTGGCCGGCCACACGCACGGTGGGCAGATCTGCATCCCGCCGCTGGGCGCAATCTTCTCGCCGTCCGCCTGGGGCGTAAAACATATCGCCGGCGTTTATTACTCGCCGACGACGATTCTGCACGTCACCCGCGGCGTCTCCGGCGACACGCCGGTGCGTTGGCGCTGCCCGCCGGAGATCGCCCACCTCAGACTGTTCAGCGTCAAGCCCGGCCAATAGAACGCATTTCTTACCACGGTGGGGCAGACATTCCGCGCCGTTGTCGGAAACGGGCCGCACTTCGGCTTGCCGTCGCCCAATAGACGATGGTGATTTTCGATTCCACCGGCATGCTTTGACGGCAGTTGACAGCTACTTTGCTGGTGAAGCTGTCTTTTTCGCGGGCGCTTTGGGGGCAAATAGCTTTAGCGGAAACACGTTGTCGATACCACCGGTGCCCGGGAGCGGGCCGCGCTCGTCTTTGGCGTTGACCGCATAGCCTATCCCGCGTTCGCCCAGTGCTAAGATGGAATCGGCGAGGTACTCTGGCGAGATCTCAAAATAGTAGGTTATCGAGTTCTCGCGAACAAATGCGGGAAAGTGGGTGACCACGATGCGAGTCTCTCCCTTACGCACGACGAGGTTCGCCTGGATCCAATACGGCTTGGCTAGCTTGCGAGTCACTTTAAAGTGGATGAGGCCGTCGTCTCCCATTTTAGAAGGTAGCTGTCCATTCCCTGAAAACTGGCGCTGCCTGATTTTGGGAAATCGGCTATCAAGGTGGCATGGATGTTGAGCAACTCAGGAAAGATGTTCATGCGGGGCGGATCACACCCGATCGGCTGATCGATTTGATTGTGACCCTTCAGCGCCGGAACGAAGAGTTGGAGCGTCAACTGAAGGGCGGCTCGCCGCCGAAGATTTCGGAGCCGTTCTCGGTGGAGGCAGAAGAACGGCGGCAGGAGGCGCGAGGAAGGAAGCGGCGGAGGCGAAAGCAGCGGTCGGGCGGACGGATTAGCACGGCTGAGAAGATCGCTCAAGCCGTGCGAACCGAGAAAGTCTTCCCGGCTGGGGTGCGGAAGGCAGATTGCCGGCTGTCGCACACGCGGGTGGCATGGCGGCTGGAAGACGGCCAAGCGGTCCTGGTGGCCTATGACATTTATCGCGGCCCGAAGAACCAATACGGCAAGATTCCGGGCGTCTTCGGCCGCAGCGAGTTCGGGGCGGAGATCGTGCTGGCCATTGCCTACCAGGTGTACGTGGTCGGCCTTTCCTTCGACAAAGTATGCCTGCTGATGAACTTCTTCCAGCACTTGACGCTGCGGAAGTCGCAGGCCGACGCCCTGTTGAACCAGTTGGCGCGGCAATGGGAAGAGGAATTCGAGTTGCTGTGCTTGCTGCTGGCCAACTCGCTGGTAGTGCATACCGATGAGACGGGCTGGAGCATCAACAGCGTGTGGGCCTTTCTCTCGGAGAAGGTGCGGGTATTGTTCTTCGGCGTGCATAAGGATGCGGAGACACTACGGCAGATTCTCGACCCGGCGATATTCGCGGGACTGGTGATCAGCGACGATGCGGCGGTGTATGCGAACTTTACCCAATCACAGAAGTGCTGGGCGCATTTCTTGCGAAAGGCGATCAAGCTAACGCTGATGGAGCCTGCCAACGCCGAGTATCGCCAGTTTACCGACCGGCTGCTGGAGATTTACCGCGAAGCCTGTCGGGTGCAGCATGACCGGCGGCTGAGCGGGGAAGGACGAAAGGGGAAGGTCGCAGTGCTGGAGGATGAGGTTCTGGAGTTGTGCGCTCCGATGTGGGTAGCCGAACTGCCGCCCGGCGAAGGGCCAGAAGACGACTATCGGCTGCTGTGCAACGAACTGATGCGGGTGATGCTGGCGGAGCAGCTCTTCACGTTTGTCACGGCGGAGCCGGTGGAGAAGCCCAACGGGGAAGTGCTGATCGTGTCGGGAACGAACAACGAAGCCGAACGGACGCTACGCTCTCCGGCGCAAGCGCGGGGCACGGGCCGCACCAACAAGACGGTGGCTGGCGCGCGGCGGCAAACGGTAATCGTCAGCGTGCTGGAATCGCTCCGCCAATATCTTTCCACCTTTACGCTATCGAGCGTCATCGAGGAAATCCGGCGTTGGTGCAAAACCGGCCGCAGTTGTTTCGCCCGCTGGGTGGAGAAGCTTGGGTTGATCGGTAACGGGCTTCCGAATGACGGCCGCCTCTCGTTGCTGGACCGCGTCATTCCGGTGCCGGACGGATGAGGGCACGAAAATGCCTTCCAGACCCCAACCCGAGAGTTAGTTATCAGATCGTCTTCACAAAGAATTTGGATTTTCTTGCGGGGGGGGGCATATTGCTTTTCCGCAGGGGACGGGTAAAATCGCATTCATGTCGTTTGACTTGGTTTCCCAGCGTTCGTTGGGAGTTGGACGGCTACCTACAATCCTCCATGAATGAGTTTGCGCGGGCGGTACTCGCTCCTGGGAGTCGAAGCCGCCTTGCGAAAAGACCACCGCCGACTTGTCTCGTTTTCTGACGCAATCTGGTCAAAAACCCCCAGATACTGCCGACCCACATTCGGCCAGAACATGGGCTTCGCATACTGGTATGCTCTTCGCCGAGTTTCAACCCGGAACGCGGTATCGCTGAGGAATCGCAGCGTGGCATCGGCCATCGCTTCGCTTTGGCCAAAGGGCACGAGCAGCCCGCGCCCATCGGCCAAAACCTCTTCGGCATAGAGATAGGGCGTGCTGACCACGGCTCCGCCCGCTGCCAAGGCATACGCCAAGGCACCGCTGGAAATCTGGTCCTTTCCCGGATAAGGAGTGACGTACACGTCGCACGCCTGCAAGTGTATCAGAAGGTCGGCGAGGCTGAGGTACTTGTTGACAAACCGCACATGCTGGCCGACACCCAACGATTCAGCCATCTCGACCAGGCTTTCCCGATAGGCTTCACCCTCGTGAAGCTTGACTTGCGGATGCGTGGCGCCGACGATCAGGTAAATGGCCTCGGGGCAGGCGGCGACAATCCGCGGCATGGCCTGAATCATGTGTTCCAGCCCCTTGCCGCGACTGATCAGTCCGAAAGTGCAAATGACCCGCCGGCTGGCGAACCCCAACCGTTTCTTGTGTATGCCATCGCGCTCGTATGGAACCTCCGGCACTCCATGAGGGATCACCTGCACGTAGGAGCCCGACACGCCGTAGATGCTCGTCAGCAGCCTGGCGGCAACCTTGGTCATCACCACGATGCCGTGACTGCGGGCCGCTAAATTTTGAATGATCCGCAGTGGAAGCGGGTCCGGTTCGGTCAGGAGCGTGTGGAACGTCGTGACGATGGGCTTGCGACAGTTGCGGACAAAGTCCAACACGCGAACGCCCCATTCGCCAGGGTAGAGGCCGAATTCATGCTGCAAGCTCACTATGTCGCATGGGCCGTCGTTGACCACCTCCGCAGCGAACAAGTAAGCATCCGACCGGCTGTTGTCGATGACGTGGACCACGCGCGCGTTGTCGTAGCGAAGACCGTGCGTCTTTCGGATCGCTGCGACCGAGGACACAGGCTCAGGAGCCACAAGATCCACAGCGTCGGCCGAGTCACGGGTGAACGTCGCCAGTCCACACGCTTCGGGTGGATAGGTCGATACAAAAAGGGGTCGAACGGTATTCACGAGTCACCTCCTGAGATAGTCCCCTTCGCCTGCTCTAAAATGGCCCCGGCAAACCGTATCAACCGCAACTCGATGGCGGCCCCTGCGGATCCCTCGCCAAAATAGGAATCCATCTCTTGCGGCTTGATGCCAAGAGCGCCAGGATTTCTACAGTCAATTTAGAAGTTACCGAGAATTCTCCGGAGTTCTGTTTCACTTCGTCAGGGGTCCATGTATGTTGCATGACCACGGCCAATGCCGTGGTTGAAACTGCGACTACTACCAGAATTGCTGCGAGCAGTTTGCGGAATGTCATAATCAGCTCCGATTAAATTGATGTGTTGAGCGTGTGGGCGACATCGGCCACACTGACAGCAATATAGACGTAACAAGACGACAAAAAAGTTGCGAATTCCCGCCGGTTTTCTTCGCTTTGAAGAAACAAGGGACGGGGCAACCCCTCGTTTAACTCGGGCGTGCGCTCGAAGGTGTCTGCCGTCTTGTCTATCCAATAGGGGGGAACGCCGGTCTCGATATCAATGCACCACGTCCTTGCCATGGGCGAGGACCGACCGATGGCGGTTCATTGGCGGTCACGTCACAGCCGCGTGTCCCCTGTCGATTCTTTGACGGTTACGACATTCCTGTCTGCCGCGAAAAATGCGGCGCTTATGGCAGACAAGAATGTCTGCCCCACCGAAGACGCTGTTGCCTGTCTTCCCTGTGTGGTGAGGAATGCAAACTAAAACGCCGGCTCCACGCATTCAGTCGCCGACATCTTCACCGGCCCAAGCAGGCCGGATTCCATCAGCGGCGAATCCTTGTGCCAGTGACGCCAGGTGGTGAACGTGTGCCGCCCGGCCGGGCTCGGTTTGCCCTCTTGCAGCCATTTCGGCCACTCGACCAGGTTGCCGCCGGGATAGCGCTTCGAGTCCTCGGGTAGTTGTTCGTCGCCGATCAGGCGATTCACCCAGTTGTTCGTCACAGAGACCTCCAGCGTATTGTCGCCGGCACGGACGGCGTCGGTCACGTCGATCCGGAATGGCGTCTTCCAGAGGATGCCGAGGTCTTTGCCGTTGAGTTTCACCTGGGCGAGCACCTCCACCTTGCCTAAGTCGAGATAGACGCGGCGGTTTTTCGCAACCATCTCGGCCGGCAAACGGACGGTCTTCAGGTAGGTTGCGGTGCCGGAGAAGTACTTGACGCCGTCATTCGGATGCTTCGACCAGGAGATCAGTTTATCGAGCGTGACCGACTTCGGCGCGTCCCATCCCTCGGGGAATTGAAGTTCCCAGGGACCGGCCAGCTTGATCGCTGCCGGCGGGGCGGGCACTTCAACGTCGGCCGTCTTGCCCGAGGCGGTTTTCAACTCGTAGCGGCCCGGTTTCGCGGCTTCCAACAACAGCCGCCCGCCGTCGTAGCGAACCTCGGCGTCGCGTGGTTTTTGTCCGCCGAGCAACTGGATCGTCTCGGGATCGGTGCCGCGCGCGCGGCAGGGCTTGCCGTCGACTGTGTACTCGACGGTCAACGTCTTCACCACGTTGAACGCCGGATCGCCGTCTTCGGCCATGCGCGCGACATGGAAGGAACACTCGCCCTGGCGAGCCATTTTCTGCACGCGGGCGGTGACGTTGCGGGTGCGAGCGGCGTCGCCCGGCACTCCGTAAATGGCACTTTTCACGACGATTTTCACTGCGGGACGGGCGGAACCCATCACCGGCTTGCCGTTGTGGCTTATCGCGACCACCGCGTCGGCCGTCGCGCCGCTCTCTGCTCGAAATACTACAAACACCGAGCCACTCGCGTCGAACCAGATCGGAATTCGCGTACAACCGTCAACCTCTTGGTACACCGCGACCGGCTCGACGCGGCCAGTGTCGGGATGCCAGAGCTCGGGCCGTTTCCCCTTGACGCGGAACGTGCAGTCGGTGTCAATCGCGCGGGGGTTGGCGTTCGAGACGAAGTAAATATCGACTCCATCGGCGGCGCGGTGAATGTAACGCGACGTTTGCGTTTGCGAAGTGATCTTCTCGGCGCGGAAGTCGGCGGGCACGCCCATTTCGGCCAGCACTGCCTCGGGCGTCTTGCCGCAAATCACTTTCCCCTTGCCGCAAGCGTGCTCCGTGACGGTCTTGCCATCGCAGTCGCCCCAGAGCTCGGCGACGAGTTGCCGCAACTGGGTATCGCACTTCGGATAGTCGGCCAGGCTGGGGGACTTCAGCGGCTTCGACCCCACCACCGTCGCTCCGGCCTCGACCAGCTCCTTGATCTTGGCCAACAGCACCGGCGTCATGGTCTCGCTCGGCGGCAGCACTAGCAGCCGGTAACTCATGCCATCGGGCAGCACCAGCCGGCCGTCCTCGACCTTCATCCGCGTCAGAACGGCTTCGGCGGGGCAAGCATCGAACGCGTAAGCGCTGCGCGGCCCAAAAGCCACGCCGAAACCGGTCGTGTTCGGCGCGTCTTCGGGCTGGAGATCGCAGATGTCGGCCGTGAACAGGCCCTGGCGGAGCAGGTAGTTGCAGCGGGCGAGGTATTCGTGCCAGGGGCCGGTCTGATTCCACCAGGTTTCGGTGCGTTCGTAGTGGATTCCCCACGGGCCCATCGTCATGCCCGGCACGCGGTTCAACCAGGGCTGCATCGCGTAGCGATGGAAAACGAAGCGGTTGATGCCTTCGCAGAAAGCGGTGTCGCCCAGCGATTTGATCGTCTGCGGCGAGTTCATCCACTTGGCCACTTCGGTGACCGCGGTGAACGACTCGGCGCCGACGACATTGTGACCGTAGACGTGGCCGGCCGAGGCCATCTCCTTGAGTGTCTCGATCGCGCCGCCGGCGATCCAATACTCGCCCATCGGCGAGTCGGCCCGTCCGCCGTAGGAGATGTTGTCGAACATGCCGCTGCCGTAGGCCTCGATCGAGAGCTTCATTCCGTGTTGGTGCGCCAACTCGGCGGCGCGGCCGGCGTAGTTGTCGTTGTTCAACTCCGCAATCGTCTTCCGCAGGTCCCAGAGGAACCGCTCCGAGACTTCCAGATTATCGACGACGCGGCCGGTCATCACCGGCAGCCACGTGAGCATGTCGTAGCCGCGCCGCCGCTGGAATTCCTCGCGCATCTTGGGCGTCCAGTTTTGCGAGCCGTTTTCCCAACTGTCGATGTGGGTGTAGGTGAGGGTTTTTCCGGCCTCAGGCCCGACGTCGGCGATGATTTTGCCCATCAGGCCCGCCCAATGCTCGTCGAAGGCCTCGTGGCTGAGCTTGTCGCATTCGAGCCCCTCGCCCGACTTTGGCGACGGCCCATTGACGACCCCGGTCAGCGTGTGGCCGATCCGCAACACCGTCCATTTGCCGGCCGGTACGTCCCAAATGAGATGGCCTTGCTTGTCGAACTTTGCGGTCAAGTCGATAACGCCGTCGCGGGCGATGACGGCATCGGACGAAACGGCGGGGTACTGCGCCCGCGGCGCAACGGCCTCGCGGACCACCGCCGTCTTGCCCTTGATGTGATCGATGCGGTACCGCTGCTTTGTGTCGCCGTCGGCCGGCGGCGTCGGGAAGGCCAATACGGCGATGTCCCGATAATAATTGCCGACGGGCATGCGGCTGCGGCAAGGGGCCGTCGAACTGCTTCGGTCCCTCGATCGCGGTCTCCGTCCATACGACCCTCTGCATGGCGTGCTCGGGCTTGACCCACGGCCCGCCGCTGCCGTTCCAGCCGGCGTCGTTGTTCATATCGACTTCGATGCCCAGCCGGCTCGCCTCGGCGACCATGTACTTGAACAACTCGCGCCACTTCGGGCCGGCGAATGGCACGGGACCGAGCGGGATGCCCTGGTCAACCTCCATAATCAGCACGCCGCCGATGCCGACGCGGTGCATCGCTTCCAGATCGGCGGTGATGCCTTCGCGACTGATGTTGCCGTTTAACCAGAACCAGTAGACCCAAGGCTTGGCCGACGCGGGCGGCGCGGAGAACGTCGCGGGCGTGGGGGCTTCCGCGGCCTGGTCCGCAATCGCAGCGGCCAGAAAGAAGCCAAGCAACAAACCGGCCATCAGCAGCAAGCGTGAAAATCTCATAGGAAAGCTCCTTTGGGAACGACATGTGATTACGGTTCCATTTCTGGGTGGCAGAAACGATCATTGGCTGTACGGTGGGACAAGCGAAGCACAGTCCCACCAACTCCTGAATTCCTGGTGGGACTGCGCTTCGCTTGTCCCACTCTACTGTTAGTTCATCACGGTTCGACGTGTGCGACGGGCACGATTCGCACGGGACCAATCAGACCGGAAGGCTGCAACGGATCGTTCTTGTGCCAACGCCGCCACGAGGTGAAGCTGTAACGGCCGGTGGGGCTCGACTTACCTTCCAGCAGCCATTTCGGCCAGGATTTCAGCGTGCCGTTCGGGTTGCGGTCGCTGTCCTCAGGCAGGAATTCATCGCCGATCTGGCGGTTGACCCACAGATTGACGACACGAACTTCAAGCGTGTTATCGCCCGGCTGGATCGCGTCGTCGATCTCGATACGATACGGCGTCTTCCAGAGGATGCCCAGCGGTTTTTGGTTGAGCGTCACTTCGGCCATCACTTCGACGCGGCCCAGGTCGAGCGTGAAACGCCGGCCCTTGCCGATCTGATCGGCCGGAACGGTGAACATTTTCATGTACCGCGCCGTGCCGGAGTAGTATTTGACGCCCTTGTCGCTGTGGTCGCTCCAAGAAATCAGCTTGTCGAACTTGACATGCTCCGGCCCGCCATCCTTGGGAGAGAACGCTACGTCCCAATCCGTGTTCAACTCGATGGGGGACGGCAACCGCGCCACTTCGACCTGCCGCGCCGAGCCGTCGGCGAATGTCAGAGCGTAGTTTCCGGGCTTGCTGGATTGAATGCTGAGATGGTTCGCTTGATCCACCGCGAGCGTGACGCCAGATTCTTCGACCGGCAGCGGCGGCCGTTTTTCATCCACTGGCGGGGTGTCATTCTTCCAGGCCGTGCTGAAAAGTACTTTCCCATCACGGGCAACCGAGACGACCCGCTCGGCGGCCGGGGCGGCATTTTCGCGGAAGATCACGAACACCGAGCCGACGGATTCGAAGGCGATCGGCATGCGGACCGCACCGTCGGCTTCGTCGTAAGCCGCCGGACGCTCGATCTGTCCGCTATCAGGATGCCACAATTCCGGGCGCTTGCCGGAAACGCGGAAGGAACACACGGCCTGCTCGGGCCGAGGATATTTGTTGGCGATGAAATAGATGTCCACGCCGTCCACCTTGCGGTGAATGTAACGCAGCGATTTCGTGCCGCTCTGGGCCTGATAGGTGAAGTCCGGCGGCACGGCCATCTTCTTGAGAACCTCGGCCACCGGCGCGACTTCGGCATAGAGAGTGGTGTTATCGCTTGCCGGGTCGAGACTGCCCCAGGGGGCAATTCCCAGACGGCCGAGCGGCTTCGCGGCGACCCAACTGTAGCCGGCGGCGGCAGCGGAACCCCACGTCTCGTCGGCCTTATTGCACGAGGCCCACTTCTTGTCGGTAACGATCGTTTGCTTATGACCGTCCTTGTAATCGATCGTCAGCGCGCCGATCAGGCCGGCGGGCGAGGGGTTGTCGGTCGTGTTGACGGCTTCGACCGCAACCAGGTTCTTGCCCTGCTTCAGTACGGAGCTAACGTCAAAGGTGAACAGCCGCGTGTGTGTGTCGCCGCTGCCAACCAGACGACCGTTGATCGAGACGGTGAACTCGTTGTCGGCCGTCATCGCCAACTGGGCGGATTTCACTTCGCCATCGACCGCGAACAGTTGGCGGAAATAGCGCTTGCCCGGCGGGGCAGAAACGGCCGGATTGCCCTCGGGATACCATATCCATCGAGCTCGACCCAGCAACTCCGCGGCCAGCGGAGCAACTCGCGATTTCTTCTGGAATGCGGTGGACCAGAAGACGCGACCCTGGCCGAGCGGCCGCTCGCTGAGTTGCTCGGGCGCTTCGCCGGGCCCCCAAATCTGCTCGGCCAACGACTGAACTTCCGCGTCACACTGCGGGAAATCGCTCAAACTCGGAGATTTCGAGGGCCGCGAGCCGACAATCGCCGCCCCGGCCTCGGTCAATTCCTTGATCTTCCCCAGCAGCTTCGGCGTCATCGTTTCGACGTTCGGCAGCGCCAGCAACCGGTAGCTCATGCCGTCGGGCAGCACCAACCGGCCGTCCTTGACCGACATCCGCGTCAGCAACGCCTCCGTCGAGCAGACGTCGAACGAATAGTCAATCCGTTCTCGCGGGTAGTCGGGATTGTTCGGGTCCAGCGGATCGGGCGTCTTCGCCAGGAAGCGTTTCTGGCCAATGATCGACTGCGGCGAGGCCTCGGCGCCAAGATAGCAGACGTCGGCCACAAACAGCCCTTGCCGCAAGAGATGCTGGCAGCGGGCGAGGTACTCGTGCCACGCGTTCGACATTTGCCACCAAGTCTGCGTGCGTTCGTAATGCAGTCCCCAGGGACCCATCGACATGCCCGGCCGAGCGTTGAGAAACGGTTGCATCGCGTAACGGTGGAAGACGAAGCGGTTGATGCCCTCGCAAAAGGCGAAATCGCCGAGGTCTTTGATGTTGCCGGGATGGCCCAGCCAGCGCTCGCTGTCGCAAGCGGTAAAGGCTTCAGCACCGACGAGTTTCTTGCCATAAACGTGGGCGGCCGAGGCCATCTCGGTGCAGGAGAAGGTGAATCCGTATTTCTTGTTCGTGCCGAACCACCACGACCAGAACTCGCCCATCGGCTCGTCGGCGCAGCCACCGTAGGCCAATTCGTCGCAAGGGCACGAGGTGTAGGCCTCGATGCTCAATCGCAGCCCGTGGCGGTGCGCCATTTCGCGGAAATGGCCGGCGTAGTTTTGCAACACCAGTTCGTTGATCGTCTGCCGCACGTCCCAGAGGAATCGCTCGGACATTTCGCGGCTGCCGACGATCCGGCCGGTCATCACGGGCAGATACGGCATCAGATCGTATCCGCGGCGGTTCTTAAACTCCTCGCGGAACTTGGGCGTCCAATTCTGCGCGCCGTTTTCCCAACTGTCGATGTGCGTGGCCACCAGCGATTTGCCGACCAACGGGCCGCTGTCGGCGATGATCCTGCCCATCAGATTGGCAAAATGGACTTCGGCAGCCTCCTTGCTCATCTTGTCGCATTCCAAGCCGCGGCCGGTGGCGGGTGCCGGAGCATTTTGCACCCCGGTCGACGTATAGCCGACGCGAAGAATCGTCCACTTGCCCGGCGGCACGTTCCAAGTGAGTTTTCCGTCTTTGTCCATGTTAGAGGTCAAGGTAACGACCTTCTTTGGGCCAATCGCCTCATCGTTGGGCGTCTTTGGCCAATGGGCCGGAGCGGGCAAAGCCGCCAAACCAGCCCAATAACCGGCTCGGTCGCCGATGTCGGGAATGCGGGCGTTGTCGGCCGGAGTGGGGAAGGCCATCACGGCGATGTCTTCGTAATAGTTCGCCACCGCCCGCGGCCGCGCGAGCTTCTCAGCGAATTGCCGCGGCCCTTCGACCTTCTTCTCCGTCCAGACGATTTTCTGCATCGACAGTTGCGGCTTGATCCACGGACCGCCGCTGCCGTTCCAGCCGGCGTCGTTGTTCATGTTCACTTCAAGGCCGAGCCGAGCGGCTTCCGAGCAGACGTGCTTGAACAGCTCGCGCCACTTCGGGCTGGCGAAGGCAACGGGCCCGACGGGGGCGCCCTGATCGACCTCCATAATCAGCACGCCGCCAATGCCCGCCGCCTTCATCGCCTCCAAATCGGCGGTGATGCCCTCGCGGGTGAGATTGCTGTTCAGCCAGAACCAATAGACCCAGGGCCGGGCCGACTGCGGTGGACTGCGGAATTGCGCGGAAAGATCGCCGGCCGAGTCTTGCCCGGCCGCGGCCGATACGAGCGCACTAAGCAAGATACCGGCAATTATCAGCAGTGGGCAAGGACGCTTCATAATACAATCCTCCCGATTCCCCCAAAATTGAAGTAACGTAAATACGCGAACTCGCGCCATCCTTACGGAGAAGGATCACGAAAACGCGAAACTGCGAAAACACGAAAGACACACGATCGCAGTGTTTGTTCGGACAGCCGGCCGATTATCGATTCCTTCCCTTTTCGTAATGTCGCCCTTTCCTGCTTTCGTGATTCCTCTGTAAGGATGCCACAAGTCTCGGGACTCCTGGAAGTCCGTCCTGGTTCCTGCGCTCTGCGTGGGAGCCAGCACTTTCAATAAAACACGATCCTTGCGGCCTTTGGCGCCAGGGGTTCGATCTCAATGGCGTTCTCGCCGGCCTTGACGCGGCGGGTAATGTCAAGCCGCGACGGCTTTCCGATCACGCCGCCGGCCGCTACCCCGTTAATCTTCACCGCGGCCGAATCGTCAGGCAATGCTTCCATCTCCAAGAACACGCGGCAATGGGCCAAATCGACCTCGGCCGGTATCGTCACTCGGCCACGGAACGGATCGGCCGCCTTCACGGGACTGAGCGTCACGGGTCGTCCCTTCGGCTCGGGCACAAGCGGCTTGGCCGGCGGATTCGGATCGCGTGCCATGACGATCGGCTCGTGGGCGGTCTTCATTCCTGCTTCGATCCGCATCGGCCGGGCAGTCTTTGTCGGCTGGAACACCAACAGCGCGGTCTCCAACGGCTCCAAGCTTAACGAAAACTCGACTTGCGGATCGCCACTCTGTCGGAAGGGGATCGCCGTGATTTCGTTCCGCATCGGATCCCACAATTCGGGCTCGCCGGCGGCCGTGGCGCGGAACTTGAACGTCCGCGCCGCGCCAAGTGGTTCTGATTGGCGACGAACATCACGTCGCGGCCGTCTTTGACGCGGTGCAGCACGTGTAGCCAGCCGTCGGTCTTGCCTTCCAGCACTTCGAGGCTCGGATGCACGCCGGCATCGGCCAACGCCTTGGTCGCCTCGTCCGGCGTTGGCGTGTGCGAGAGCAAGTACGAGCGGCCGCCGGCCGCATTGGTATTGCACGCGGTCAGGCCGGGCTTTGCGTCATCACCCCAAATCTGGCGGCACAACGCGGCGACGTCGGCGCTGCTCTTGCCGATCGTCGCCGATTTCGACGGCAGGAAGCCGTAGCCGACGACCACGCCACCGGCGTCGAAAAACTCCTTGGCCTTCGCTAAGGCCGCGTAGGGAATGACCTCCACCGGCGGCACGACCAGGACGCGGTATCGCTCACCGTGCAGTTTCACCGCCTTCTCGCCAATCGAAGCCTGCGACTCGAACGCCTCGAACGGCAGCCAATCGCTATCGAATTGGGCATCTTGCAGCGCCGAAGTCAGGTCTTCCGGCGTGATGGCCTTGCCCACACGAAGCGTGTTGCCCCCGAAGAGAATCGCCACGGGGCAGACGTGCCGGCCGCCGGTCAGCATCAGCGTCAGCCGACTCACGTAGTTCGCCCAAACGCGATACAGCGGCCAGCGCGGCTCGAAACCGCCGTTATAAAAATACGGCGGGCAGTCGGTGTCGTAAGGCGACCGCGGATTGAACGAATGCGGGATCAGGAAGTTGACGCCCGACACCTGCATGTGGTCGGCCCACCACTTCATCTCCGAATACGCGAGGTCCTGCCCGCGGGCGCCGAAGATTTCGACCATCGCCACGTCGTCCTGCTTGCCGAAGACGTGCGAGACGGAACTTGCGATTTTCGGCGTCTGCCAGCAGGGGGCATCGTAGGCGGCTCGCTTGCCGATGGCGAACTGCGAAAACACGGCGTCGATCCCGCCTTGGCTGGCGTATTTCTGCAACCGCATCATATCGCCGGCGCAGAACTCGGGTCGAACGTACAGCATGGCGTGCTCCATGAAATGGCCGTGCGACTCGACGCCGTGCTTCTGGCACCAGTCGGTCATGCCGCCGTACATGGTGCGGCCCCACGTCTCGGCCAGGGCGTCGACGTACTGGTACTTGGCGGCAGTCTGCTCCTCGCCGGCCAGCCCGAACTTGTAGGCGACATAGGCCTTCTTCCAATCGACTTTCCACTCGGCCAGCGTCGCATTCAGTTCGGTCCCCCAATCGCCGGGCGTTTCCGGCTCGTCAAAAAAGAAGCCGCGAATCGTCTTGCCGAAATCGGCCTTGAAATGATCGTAATGGGGCTGATAGACCGTTTGCAGGAACCAATCGACGCAGTCCTTGCTGGCGCCGTCGACGGCCAGTTGCCCGCTCTGCAACAGCGGCGGGGCCTGCACGTAGCTGAACTTCATCACCTTCCATCTGCCGGCCGGAACGCGCCACGCCAGCTTGCCGCCGCGAATGTGCGGCGCCAAATCGACGAGATTCCGGCCGTCGATCTTCCCCTCGGCCACGATGCGGCCCGCCACCGCGGCGATGTACTGTGGACCGCTGTAGCCTTGAGCGGTGAAGCGGCTTGGCCCTATGACATCCAGCGCAGTGCCGGCCAGGCGTTTGGCGGCATACCGCGGCGGCACTCGGCCGGCAATCGCCTGGCTCGGCCAAAACTTCTCGTCGAAAATCCACATTTGCAAATTGTTCTTCTTAGCCGCATCCAGGCAGATCGCCAGATCGTGCCACCAGCCCGGGCCAAGCCAATCGTTGTGCGGCCGCGATTCGGCGGTGAAGCCGCCGTTGCCCCCTTCGGCAACCTTGCCGACGTACATTTCCAGCCGCTCCGGACTTTCGTCGCCGTGCAGCCAGAACAACGGACCGACCAGCCGCCGGGCCTCGATCGGCAGTTGCTGGAATTGCCGCTCCAGGTCAGCAAAGTCCCCCTCGGCCGCAAAAGCCGCCGAAACCGTCATTCCAAGCCATAAACCGACCGTAGCCAGCACAATTTGCGAATATCTCATCGTGAGATCGCTCCTCATGAAAGGAGAAAGGCGTGGCGGGAAGGCGGGGAAATCGAGGGTGTCGATTATCCACCATAATGACAGACCGCAAAGACCGAAGCAAGCACCTCTTGCGACAATCCACCGTCGTTTTGCGACAAGCCACTAGGGGCCTCCGGTGGGGCAGACATTCCTGTCTGCCGGATGCGCCGCATCTTCCACTGGCCGACAGGAACGCACGCCCCACCGCGATGAAACGGGCCGACTAATCGAGCAGCCCCGGCCTCTCCTTGAAAACTTTCAAGATCAATTCGCCGAACAACGTGTTGGCCCAGGCGAACCAGGGGCGGGTGAAGCGGCGCGAGTCGTCCTTGTCAAAAGCCTCGTGCATGAAGCCGGTGCCGGCGTGGGTGTTTTGCAGCAGTACGAGGCAATCGCGGATTTCGTCGTCGTCCGTGCTGGTCAGGGCGCGGAGCGTGATGCCCAGCGGCCAGATCATGTTTCGCCCCACGTGCGGGCCGCCGGTCCCTTCGCCGGCCTTCCCCTTCGAGAAATAGGGATTGAACGGCGAGAGGACCAGACGCCGCGTCGATTGGTAGATCGGATCGTCGCGCTTGACCCCGCCGAGGTACGGCAACGAGAGCAGATTCGGCGCATTCGCGTCGTCGATGCAGTAACAATTGCCAAATCCATCGACTTCAAACGCATAGACCGTGCCGGCTTTCGGATGCCGCACCACGGCGTACTCGCGCAGGGCCTTTTCGACTTCGTCGGCCAAGCCGCGACATTCGGCGGCGGTTTTGCCGTCGTGGTGAATCGACTCGACCATCTCGGCCGCCTGCCGCAAGACGACGACGGCGAAGAAATTCGACGGAACCAGAAACGGGAAGACGGTGGCGTTGTCGCTGGGGCGAAACATCGAGTGGATCAAGCCGACGGGCCGCGTCGGCCGGCCGTAGCCGCCGGCGGCCGCCGTGTCTTCGGCCGACGTGCCGGTTCGCAGAAAACAATACGGCCCCGGGCCGTGCTTGCGCTGCTGTTCGCGGAATGTCTTCAAAACCAGCGCGATCGCGTCGCGCCACGATTGATCGAACGGGGCCGTGTCGCCGGTCGTTTTCCAATATCCGTAGGCCAGGCGAATCGGATAGCAGAGCGAATCGATTTCCCATTTGCGTTCGTGAACGCCGGGCTTCATCTCGGTGTGATCGCCGCGCCAACCGCTAATCTGTGACGCATCCTTGTAGAAAGCGTTGGCGTAGGGGTCTTTGAGGATATTCTTGGTTTGCCGGTTGATCGTGCCGGCGATCAGCAGTCGCAGCGGCTCGTCCTGCTTGACCAACGGCAGGTACGGCCAGACCTGGGCGGTGCTGTCGCGCTGCCACATCGCGTCGATGTCGCCGGTGATGACGTACGTGTCGGGCCGGCCGTCGATCGTCGCGTAATCGACCGTCGTGTCGAGCGTGTTCGGGAAGCAATTCTCGAACAGCCAGGCGATCTCCTTGTTTCCGATCGACGAGTGGATCTGCTCGATCGTGCGCTCGACCGCCTCACTGTGGAACCTCCGTTTCGCTTTCGGTGTGCGAACCACCGGGAAAGACGCAGCGGTTTCGGCCGCCCCGCCGACGCCGCCAACGCCGCCAATCGCGGCCGCTGAAGCCAACAGGGACGTGTTACGAATGAAATCACGACGGTTCATGGGAATTTCTCGGAAAAAGGCGCGGTTGATTCCTATATTTCATAACATACCTGCCGTGCCAAGCGGACTCGTCAGTGTAATAAGGAAAAAGGGGAAGGGGGGGAAAAAGGGGGAATTACTGACACGTAAGTCCACTCACGCTTCACATTAAGCACTCGTCTTTCCCTTTTCCCCCTTTCCCCTTTTTCCTTATTACACCCACCTCGATTCGGCTGAAGGCTTACTGCGTTTATCATTGCTCGCCGGTCCAGGTGTCTGCGGGAGCCCGTTCAACCGGCGATATTCCAGCGGCGTGACCCCTTCGCCGCGGCGGAAGGCGCGGCCGAGGCTGTCGGTGTTGGAGAAACCGGAGGCGGATGATACTTCTTTCAACGACATATCGGTGGCCGCCAGCAGGCGTTTGGCGCGTTCGAGGCGGCAGCGGACGATCTCGTCGTGGATGCCGTGGCCCACCGCGGCGCGAAAGCGGCGTTCCAGCGAGCGGCGGGTGATCGGCAGTTGCCGGGCGAGGCCGTCGATCGTCATCGGCCGATGGCTCTGCTCCCAAATCAACCGCATCGCCTCGGCCACAATACGATCCTTCAGCGTAAAAACCTGCTGCGGCCCGTGGGCGATCAGCTCGGCCGATTCCGATTCGGCGGCGGCGGAGACGGCGGCGAGGATTTCCAGCGTGTCGGCGGCAATCAGGTGGGGGAAGCCTGTCAGTTCGCCCCGCAGTCGTTCCAAGAGCGACTTGCAGGGGGCGAGAATCGCGTCTTGTAGCCCGGTTCGCAGCACCGCCCGCTCGGGCGAGAAGAACCGCTGCTCGACGAGCCGATCGATCATTTCGCCGTTGAAACTGACCCACCACTCGTCCCAGCCGACTTCGGCCAGCGGCCGATAGCGGTGCCAAACGCCGGGAAATAGCAGGATGATCGTGCCCGGCGAGATTTCCTTGCCGCCGGTCGGGGCCGACTCAAAAAACCCCTTGCCCCGCGAAATGTAGATGACCTGGTACTCGGGCAAAGTGCGGCCGGCTTCCCAGCGGAGTTGATACAACTCGGGATGCGGCTTGGGGGGATAGACTTCGCCGGGCGAAATCGACGTGCAGCCCGCGCCCGTGACGTAAAGCCCCCACTGCACGTCGCGCTGACGCACCGGAATGTAGCGGAAGTAGTCCTCGCCGAACGATCGCATAGCTGCTATCTTAACAGTTGTCGGAAAATGACGGAAGAATGTCGCTACAAGTCGTTGACCAAAAATGGCGTGAAATGCCAGAATTGACCCCATGAACACAGCAACGCAAGTGCCCAGCGAGACAATGACCTCCCGCCAACGCGTGCTCAAGGCGATCAACCACGAGATACCCGATCGGGTGCCGATCGACCTGGGAGGCAACCAGACCGGCATTCACCGCTTCGCCTACGAGGCGCTGCTGGCCCATCTGGGCATCCGCGACGACGTGACGATCATGGACGCCGTGCAGGGACTTGCGCGGCCGTGCGAGGCCGTGCTGGAGCGGTTCCACGTCGATACGCGCTACATCGCCGCCCAGGGGCCGGAGAGTTTCAAGGGGGGGATCGAACAGAATCGCCGCGCCGGGCGGCTCTGGCACGATCTCCGCGACGAGTTCGGCGTGGTCTGGTCGATGCCCGACGACCATCCGTACTACATGGACATCTCCCATCATCCGCTGGCCAACGCGACTGTGGCCGACATCGCCCGCTTTCCGTTTCCCAAGGGGGACGATCCGATGCGATTCACCGGGCTGCGCGATCGCGCGCTGCGGATTCGCAACGAGACCCCCTACGCGGTCGTGAGCGGCATTTCCGGCGTCGTCTATGAAATCTGCTGGTACATGCGCGGCCTGGAGCGCTGGCTCATGGACCTGCTGACCGACCCCGACTTCTGCCAGGCCCTGCTGGACCAGACGTTGAAGTTCTGGCTCGACTGGTTCCGCCTGTTCCTCGATGCGGTGGCCGACGTGGTCGACGTAATCATGATCGGCGACGATCTGGCGGGGCAAAAGGGGCCGCTGTTTCGGCCGGAAATCTATCGCGTGATGGTCAAGCCGCGGCAGAAGCAACTCGTACAGTACATCCGCTCGCGCACGAAGGCGAAAATCTGGTATCACACCTGCGGGGCATGCACCGAGTATATTCCGGACTTGCTCGACAATGGCATCGACATTCTCAATCCGGTGCAGGTCAGCGCGAAGGACATGGACCCGGCGGCGTTGAAATCGCGGTTCGGCGATAAGCTGGTGTTTTGGGGGGGCGGGATCGATGCCCAGCACGTCTTGCCGTCGGCCTCTCCGGAAGTCGTCCGCCAGCACGTTCGCCGCAACGTCGAGGCGCTGATGCCCGGCGGCGGCTACGTCTTCAACAACGTCCACAATATCCAAGCCGGCGTGCCGCCCGAGAATATCGTGGCGCTGTTCGACGCCGCGTACGAGTTCGGCTTCTACCGCTAGTTAGGTGGGGCAGACATTCTTGTCTGCCTGGGGAAGAAGCCGCGAGGAGGGCAGACAGGAATGTCTGCCCCGCCTCTCAAGTCCTGTAAGGATTGGCACCGCTCACCACCGCAGCGGCTTTTGCCACGCTTCCTTCAGCGCGGCGATGTCGGCCGTCACCACCGGAGTCCCGCCGGCGAGGATTTTCAGCTTCCCCGCGTCGGTCACTTCGCCGATGCGGGCGTGGGGGACGCTCTGCAACAGGGCCTCGAAGGCGTCGGCCAGCTCGGGCGGAACCTCGCAAAGGAAACGAGTGTTCGATTCACCGAACAATCGAGCCACGGTCGGCAAATCCAAGCTATCCGCGTTTAACAGCATGTTATCGAGTGAGATGATAGCACCCAGTCCGCCGGCGAAGGCCATTTCGGCGGCGGCAACGGCTAATCCACCTTCGCTCAGGTCGTGGCACGCGCGCACTACTTCCGCATGAATCGCCTTGTGAACGGCGACAAAGGTCTTCTTTGCGGCCGCCGCATCCATCTTCGGCACTTCGCCGCCGGAAAGCCCCTCGACCAGCGAAAAGTGCGACCCGCCGAGCTCGTCCTTCGTCTGCCCGACCAGATAGAGCAGATTGCCCGCCATCTTAAGATCCATCGACGCGCAACGGCCGACGTCATCGACTTGGCCTAAAGCACTAACCAGTAATGACGGTGGAATCGAAATCGGTTCGGTCGCGCCGAGCGGCCTGAATTCATTGTTGAGGCTGTCTTTGCCGCTGATGAACGGCGTGCCGAGCGCGGTCGCCACATCGTAGCAGGCCAACGCGGCACGAACCAGCGAGCCGAGCGTCTCGGGCCGATCGGTTGTGCCCCAGCAGAAATTGTCGAGAATGGCGATCCGCGCGGGATCGGCCCCGACCGCCACACAATTCCGCACCGCCTCGTCGATCGCACTGGCCGCCATCCAATACGTGTCGAAATCGCCATAGCGCGGGTTCATGCCGCACGAGATGACGATGCCGCGGCGGCTGGTTAGCACCGGCCGCAGCACCGCTGCATCGCCGGGACCGTCGTTTGCCAATCCGACCAGCGGTTTCAGCACGCTGCCGCCTTGGACCTCGTGATCGTATTGACGGATCACCCATTCCTTGCTGCATACGTTGAGCGAACCGAGGATTTTCAGCAGGGAATCAGTGTAGAAAGAAGGGATTAGGGATTGGGGATTAGGGATTAGACTTTTGCCGCTTGCGGTTTCGCACTGCCTACTGCCCACTGCCCACTGACCACTGGCCACTGGCCACTGGCCACTCGCTCCATCCCCCAACAGGCAGGGCGGCGGCGGCGTGTACACGGCGTCGCGGACGACCGGCGGCCGGCCGTCGTGCAGAAACTCCATCGCCAGATCGGCGACCTGCTGCTCGTTGTACTTCAGGACTAGCCGGCCAGTGGGAATGAACTGACCGATCACCGTGGCCTCGACGCATTCGGAATCGCACAGGGCCTTCAGCTCATTCCATTTCGCGGGCGATACGGCAAAAACCATGCGTTCCTGGGCCTCGGAAATCCAGATTTCCGCGTAGGTGAGCCCCTCGTACTTCAGCGGGACGCGATCGAGCCAGACCTCGGCGCCGATCTTCTCCCCCATTTCGCCGACCGCGCTGGAAAACCCGCCGGCGCCGCAATCGGTCACGGCGTTGTACAAGCCGCGATCGCGGGCGGCCAGCAGCACGTCCAAGACCATCTTCTCGGTGATCGCGTTGCCGATTTGCACCGCGCCGCCCGAGATGGTTTCGCTGTGGCTGTTCAATTCGGCCGAGCTGAACGTAGCCCCGTGGATGCCATCGCGGCCGGTCCGCCCGCCTACGGCCACGATCAGGTCGTCGGGCCGCGGTTGCTTGAACGACTTGTCGCGCGGAATCAGGCCGATGTTGCCGCAATAGACGAGCGGATTGCCGAGGTAGCGCGGATCGAAATAGATCGCGCCATTGACGGTGGGAATGCCCATGCGGTTGCCATAGTCGCGCACGCCGGCCACGACCCCCTTCATCACCCGCCGCGGGTGCAGCACGCCGGGCGGAAGCGATTCGACCGGCGTGTCGGGCGGGGCGAAGCAGAAGACGTCGGTGTTGCAAATCGGCTTGGCCCCCATGCCGGTGCCCATCGGATCGCGAATTACGCCGCCGATGCCCGTGTTCGCCCCGCCGTAAGGCTCCAGGGCCGAGGGGTGATTGTGCGTTTCGACCTTAAAAACGACGTTGTAATGCTCGTCGAAGCGAATCACGCCGGCATTGTCGGAGAAGACGCTCACGCACCAATCGTGCGGGCCGGCCTCGTGGCGAATCTTCTGCGTGGCGGCGAAAATCGTCTCCTTGAGCATGTTTTCGAATCGCCGCTCCCCCTCGGGCCCGCGGTAGTGGATTCGCCCCGCCAGCGTCTTATGGCTGCAATGCTCGCTCCACGTCTGCGCGATCGTCTCCAACTCGACGTCGCTCGGATCGCGTCCCAGCGTGCGGAATTGGGCCTGGATCGTCTGCATCTCGACCAGCGACAGGTAGAGTTGCCCTTCGCGGCTGAGCCGTTCGAGCGCGGCGTCGTCCATCATGCGGATCGGCGTGGTGACAAGTTGGAACTGGCACGGCGAGCCGACTTGCAGCCGGTCGAGAGCCAATGGGCCGACGATCACCTGTTCGATCGCGTCGTTGGCCAGCACTTTCGAGCAGAGCAGCGACAGCTTTTCATCGGGCAGACTGCCGATGGCGAACTTATTGAGCGTGCGGACGGCCTTGGCTTGAAATCCGAGATCAGCGATGGCCGTCATGGCGCTTTGGGCCACTGGGTCCATCACGCCGGGCTTGGGCAGCACGTGAATCCAATGCGTCCGCCCCGGCGGCAACTGGTTGAGCGCCGCATCACCCACCGCCGCCGCCACGGTTCGCTCGACCACGCGATCGGCCAGCAGTTCGTCAGCGATTCGCGTCACCTGATCGCGGTCGAAATCGCCTTCGATCAAGTAGCCGCGAACCGACGTAACGGCCAGCCCTTGTGGTGCAGCCGTCCCGGCTGCAACGGCAGGCGAGACGCCTGCACCACAATTCACTAGATGCAATTCAGCCGCCGCAGCGGCCACTTCCGAGGCGCCGATGTCCGGCTGGCCTTCGGCGGCGTAAATGTCAACTTCCCAAAGCATCGCGGTTGTTCGCTTGAGCGAGAAAGCGTAAAGCGTCCATTGTATCAAAATGCCACCGGTTGGCAGCGGGGGGCCGCGAGCGGGAACGCGGGATTGAAACAACCCACCTCCGGTGGTATCCTTTATGATGGAGTCATGGTACGATAATACACGTCCCGAATGCATTCCTGGGAGCGCGGTTATGCAAGACCTTAGCTGGAAGGAAGCTAGTATCGAGGTTCTGAAGGGCGCCACAGGACCGCTCCATTATTCGGATATTGCGGAGCAGATTGTGGCGCAGGGGCTAAAAACCGAGTTTGGCGCGACGCCCGCTAGAACAGTCAACTCTGCAATCACGACTTCGATGAAGGACGAGGGTAGTGAATCACCCTTCGTCAAGGTTGATCGCGGAGTTTATGGTCTTCGTTCGGCCCTCATTTCAGCGCTGGAGGCGACGCCAGCGCCCTCAGGCGGGCAGAATGTCGCCGCCGCCGATCAGGAGGCGGAGCCCGATGAAATTGGCTTAATCAACGCCTTCGGAATGTACTGGAAAAGGGATGCGGTTCACTGGACAGCAACACCCAGAATCCTCGGACAAGAAGGACCAAAAGCAAAGGTAGTTGATTTTTCAGGGCAACGACGCGTTTATCTGCTTCATGATTCTCGGGTTGTGGTTTATGTTGGGCGGACAAATCGGACAAAAGACCAGTCGTCTCTTGGTAGACGATTGTTTGAACATACGCTGGACCGACACAACGGGAGGTGGGATAGATTCTCCTGGTTTGGAGTCAATACAGTGACTCAGGACGGTTCTATGCAGCACACGGACGGTTCTACGACATTTTCGCTCGATAACCTGATTGTAACCATGGAAGCGTTGTTGATCGAAGGGCTGGAGTCTCCCCAAAACCGCAAGCGAGGCGATGGCTTTGGAGATATTGAGTTTATTCAAGTTGTGGACCCGGAGATTCAGAAATCAAGGGCTCGTTCCTTGATGGATGAGTTGAAGGCGAAGCTCTAGACAATCAAGACATTTTGCAGGTGGCGAAAATGAGACTAAATGTCGTTTTGGAACCCAGCGACGAAGGCGGATATACGATTGTTGTGCCGGCGTTGCCAGGTTGTATTTCGGAAGGCGATACGAGGGAAGAGGCTCTCCGAAACATTCGGGAAGCCATCGATCTCTATCTGGAGCCCGTGGAAGACGACCAGATGTTCGCTCCTAACGCGGAATCCCTAGAACTGACGGTATGAGCAAGACGCCCAGCCTGCCGTTCGACAAGATCATTCACGCGCTTCAACGCGATGGCTGGATCGCGGTTCGCCAAAAGGGAAGCCATGTCCGGTTGCAAAAACACACGGCAACCGAAACACTGAAATTGACCGTTCCGGCGCACCGCCCGGTCAAAAGGTCCACCCTCGCCCATATTCTGAAACAGGCAAATCTCTCCGCAGACGATCTTGTCCGCCTTATGTAGCACGCGCGGCGTAAATGTCAACTTCCCAAAGCATCGCGGTTCTTTTTCGCCAGGGTGAGAATGCGGGTTAGTTCGGTTTCGTTGCCGTCGCGCAGGGCGGCGTGCAGCAGGGCGAGGTTCGCACCGTAGCGCTCCAGCGCGGTCAGCACGTTGTCGCGGTTGAGCGTCAAGATCTGCCGCCAGAGCGCGGGGTCGCCGGCGGCCACGCGGGTCGTGTCCAACATGCCCGAGCCACAAAAGCGGAAGAACTGCTCGGGCGCGGTCATCGCCAACACCACCGCGGCGACGTGAGGCAAATGGCTGACGACGGCCAACGCCTGATCGTGCTCCTCGGGCGACATTTTGACCACCACCGAGCCGAGCGATTGCCAGAACTCGGAGAGCAGATCGAAATCTTCGGCCCGCGTGTTCTTCGTGGGGGTGAGAATGGCGACGCGGCCCTCGAACAGGTCGGCCGAGGCGTTGGCCGGGCCAGCCTTTTCGCTGCCCGCCACCGGATGGCCGCCGAGGAAGCGGCAGGCGCGGGCCAAGCCGCTGTCGAGGGCATCGACGATCGCCTGCTTCACGCTCCCCACATCGGTCAGCAGTGCCCGCTCGGGGCAATGGCTGGCCGCCTGGCGAACGTGCTCGACGATGCGGCCGACGGGCGTGCAAACGACGACCAATTCCGCCTCTGCCACCCCCTTGTTCAGATCGATCGTGGTGTGATCGACGGCCCCATTGTGCCGGGCGATGCGCAGGCTGGCTTGCCGCCGCCCGATGCCGACGATGTTGTTTGCCAAACTTTTCTGTCGCAAGGCCAGACCGATCGACGCCCCGATCAGCCCAACCCCCACAATGGCGACGGTATCCCACTGTTTCATGGCATTTCTGATTTGGGAAGCGACTGCGGCTGCCGATCCTGCGGACGAAGGACTCCATTGTAGCAAATCGCCGCCGGATGTTTAGCCCCGGCACTTGTGCGGGGCGATAGGATCGCCCGTCGATCGTGGCGTTGCATCGTCGGCTCTCTGGACGTACCATGAGAAACCCAGTTTCCGCACCCCCGGATGCAACGGAAGCCATGATCGAACTCTTCGAGTATCCTCACACCGTTGGCGACGACGAAATCGATGAGCAAGGGCGGGCGAACAACGTGGTCTACCTGGCGTGGATGCAGGAGGCGGCGATTGCCCATTCGGCGGTCCTCGGCTGGACGCCCGAGCGGTACGTGCGGCTGGGCGTGGGCTGGGTGGCGCGCTCGCATTGGATCGAGTACTTGCAGCCCGCCGTGGCCGGCGACGAGATCGTCGTGCAGACCCACGTGGCGGACATGAAGAAAGTGACCTCGAAGCGGGTCTACCGGATTTTGCGCCGCGGCGACGGCGAAGTGCTGGCGAAAGCTGAGACGAATTGGGCGTTTGTCAATTACGCCACCGGCAAACCGACGCGAATTCCGCCGGAGATCGCCGCGGCGTTTCCCCTGAAGCTCAGCGAGCCGAAGCAGTAGACCGGCGCGACACTTCCGCAGTGTGCCACTGCTTCGCAGACGCAGTGCGGGGCGCAACCCGCTGCCTGGCACTGCTTGTTCCAAGCAGTGGCACACCGCGATGAGAGAATGAGGGCTAACGAGTCGCAGCAGTAGAAGAATGCGAAGACGCGGTCTCCTTCGCGGCGTGCCAGTCTCCATCGTGGAACGAGATCAACACCGGCGCGGCTCGGTAGCTCTTTTTCGGCGGCGCGTTGGCGAAATCTACAAGACACATGCTGACGCCGACCGGCGCGCCCTTCAACTCGTTGGGACGCGGCCAGTTGCCGTCCTCGCGCACCGTATTCGAGTTGCTCGGGATCAGTTCCAGCCGCACCACCGGCTGACGATCATACTTGCCGTGCACACCGATGCGAACCGAGCGGTTTGGCTTGGTCGCGAACAACTCCATCCACGGCGCCGGAACGACCTGCGGATAGACGTAGAATTGCTCCGGGCCCTGGTCGCCGAGCCAATTCGTGTTGGCAAAGACGCGGAAGATGCCGTGCGCCGCGGCGGCATCGGCGGCGGTCGGCAACACAAGCTGCGTCGTCTTTAACTGCTCGCCCGTATTGCCGACGCCTTGCACGCCGCCGACGATGGGGAAGAAGACTTCACCGACCTCGTATTCCGTCGCGTTGTCGATCGCGAGCGTCAATAGGACGCCTTGTGGGATCAGCTCGATGCCCATCGTTGCGGAGACGTCATATTTCTCGCCGAGATAATTCGTCAGCGGCCTATTCCAACTGAGCGTGAGCTTCTTGGCGTCGGCCTTGAACGAAGTGAGCTTCTGCCGATTACCCCGGACGTAGTTGGCTTCGATGCCGTGCCAAGGCTCTTTGCCGGGGATCGGAAGGGTGAAGCGGAAGTTGTCAGCCAGCCGCGGCTCGCGGATCAACTCGATGCCGCTCTTCTTATCCAGAAGGCGCGCGATCGCCCCGTTCGACCGCCTCACCTCCACCAGATACCGACTGTCTTCGAGCTTGAGCGACACTTGAGGATCGAGTGCCGGCAGCGAAGGCAGAGGTTCGAGCAACGGAGAGGAAACGGTCCGCACGTCGTCGATGCAGAGCATGGAATAAGTCGCCTGGTCAGCGTTGTCGACCGCCTCGATGTAAACTGTTTGCCCCTCGTAGCCCACGCCTGAGAGAATGACGGGCACGAAGGTCGTGCTGTTGGGGGCCCAGACGCGGTCGATCTCTCGGCCGTCGGCCCGATTCAACGTCAAGTAATTCCACCTCCGCGGTTTGCCGCTGCCGTACATGGAATCCCAACCGGCGATTAGCAGCCGCACCCCGTTCCTGTCGAGCACGAACGGCTTCGATTTCAGTTTGCCGGTGGCGGCCTCACCGCGGCCGCCGCTCCACGCCCAGCACTTCCCCTGCCAACCGGAGTAATAGCCGCGGGAATCGCGGGCGATCACCCAGTTCGGATCGGCGGTCCAGCCGCGGAAGTCGCCCGACTCGAATCCGCCGTTGGCGATTCGGGCAGCACTGCCAGCTTGTCCAGCCGTGCTGGGGACGCGCTTGGACAAGTCGTCTGTGCTGCCCGCGATTTCAGGTCGACCCGCGAGTTCCTCGACAAACACGATTCTCTCGGCGGGGATATCGATCTCTGCCGGCAGTTTGACAACCTTGGTTTTTTGGAACGGGATATGAATGCGGACTTCGCCAGTCGCGTCGCCCTCGAAGCCTTGAATGCTCTGCTTTGCGGCCTCCATCCCCGAGTTGGTGAGGATGCACGCGCGCTTTCCCGTCGCGCGATTGCGGAAGACATTGTAGGCGACTCCCCCGGCTGGATCGCCGCTGATTCGCAGGCCGTCGTGGCCAAGAACTTCGCCGAGGAACACCGTATCCGCCAGGCCATCCCGAATGCGTTTGACCTCCTTGACGTAGTCGGCCAGCCCCTCGACTGGCTTCCAGGAAAGGGGGCGGCACATGTTATACGGCCCGAGCATAACGACATGGCCGTCGCGCACCGCATTGTTTACTGCGAGGTAATCGTAGGCCGATCCGATCAGCAGCATCTCGGCGTTTTCGGGAAAGACCTGGCGGGTGATGAGTTGGTTGCCGACCCACCACGTCGCCCCGGTGAATTGCAGCATCCGGTCCCAGTTGCACTCGAACGACATGGCCCAATCGGGATTGTGCTTGCGGCAAGCCGCCATGACCTCCTTCGTCAGCAGAATCGCGCCCTCCCATGGACCCGTATCGGGACTCATGGGCAGGTTCGGATTATAATCGATCGCGGCAGGGAACATCTTATCGACGTGAACGCCGTCGCCGCCGATCTGGGCCAGCTTGGCGAATTGGTCGACGATGATCTTGCGAAACTCGGGAAAGGAAGGGTCGGCCCAGGTCATCCGCTTCGGATGCCCCATCCGTCCCCAAAGGGTCCCCATCGGCCAGCCCGTGTTCCAAGTAACGCTGCCGCCGGGGTCGCCCCATTCGCGATACTTGCTGAGCTCCTTCTTGTACCACTCCATGTCGGTCATCACCGGCTGGTAGTTGACGAAGAAATAGACTTTCAGGCCCAGCTTGTGGCACGCCTTGATGCCGTCCTCAAGCTCCTGCCATGTTCCGAGGCTCGGGTCCGGCGTGTAGAGCGGATAGCCGTTGTCGTGGCCGCCAACCTGCCAGCCGCTGATTTGCACCGCGCCGAGGCCGTGGTCTTTCGCCTCCTTCGCCCACTGCGGGATGTCCTTGAACGTCAGATTGATCGTCCCCTCCGGCAATTTGAACATGGTGAACAAGAAGAACGACTGGCGGCGAATCCAGCAGTCCGCCGGTTTGCAGATGCCGAAGGTCTTCTCGAACCATGCCCGATAGACGCGGCCGGCGGCACGCCAGTCGCCGTCGACGACTCGCACGACCACCGTTGAGCCGTCGAAACTCTTGCCCGGCGGTGTGAATGGGTTGTGGATGACCGAGGCGGCGACGTCCTTTGCGCCGTCGCCGCCGTGCTCTTCAAATCGGTAGACTTTGTAGCGAGCGATCTGATCGTGCGCGGCGAAGTAGAGCGACTTTTTCGCCGCCGCGCTTTGGATGCAGCAAAACGCCATGTTCGCTTCGCCCGGATACGCCCATTGCATTGCGCCGAAGGGGCTGTTCATCTCCTTCGTCCGCGGAACGCTGGTTGGAATCCACAGCACCCCGTCGCCGGTCTTCCCCGGCTGGCCGAACTTGCCAAGCCCGCCGATCATCGGATAGCGCACTTCCCGCACCTTGCCGGCAGTGCCGTTGTCGAGATGGAAAGTAAATTGCAGTTCGCCGCCGACCAACTTCAGCCCCATCCGCGCGGCCAGCTTGTGCCGTTTGCCGGCGGTGTCCTTCATTGGCCCGTCCCACGCTAGCGTGAGTCTATCGGCCACACGGCTAACGCGGGAGAGTGCCTGGTCTTTTCCCAGAATGGTCGAAGTGCTGTTATCCGGCAGAACCAGGAGCAGGCGGAAGTTCTCCGCCAATTCGCGCGGCGACGTCAATTCGATTCGGCTGCCCTTGTCCAGCACCCGAGTGACGGCCGCGTTGTCGCGGCGAACCTCGACCAGACAACGGCCGTTTTCAAGCCTGATCGGATCCTTGGAAATGCCAGACTCAGCGTCGCCGTAGGCATACGGCAGAGCACTGCTGACAATCGCCAACAAAGCAGCGAACATCGATTTTACCGCGCTGTACATGCAATACCTCGTAATCGAGCAGCCCCAAGAGCCCAAACTGCGAACGACTCTGCCATTCGCATGGGCCATCACCCGTTTACCGCCGCCCGGCCGATGCTATCGTAGGTGAAGCCGGCGGCTTGCATCCGCTTGGGATTGTAAAGGTTGCGGCCGTCGAAAATCACCGGCCGCCGCATCAGCCGCCGCATCACGTCGAAGTCGGGATGCACGAATTGCTTCCATTCGGTGCAGATGGCCAGGGCGTCGGCCCCGAGCAGCGCGTCGTCGCGCTTCTGGCAGTAGACCAGCCGGTCGCCGTAGATGGCCCGCACGTTCGCCATCGCCTCGGGGTCGTAGACGCGGACTGTCGCCTTGGCCGCCAGCAGCCGCTCGATCAGCACCAGCGACGGCGCCTCACGGACGTTGTCGGTGCCGGGCTTGAACGAGAGGCCCCAGACGGCGATCGCCTTGTCGGAGAGTTGCCCTTCGAAATGCCGCTCGATCCGCTCGACCAGCAGGTTCTTCTGCCGCTCGTTGACCTTGTGGACCGCTTCCAGCACGCTCGGCTCGATGCCGCACTGCCGCGCGGTGGCCGCCAGCCCGCGAACGTCCTTCGGAAAGCAGCTTCCGCCGTAGCCGACGCCGGGAAACATGAAAGCGAAGCCGATGCGGCTGTCGTGGCCCATCCCGCGGCGGACTTCGTTGACGTCGGCCCCGACGCACTCGCAAATCCGCGCGATCTCGTTGATGAAACTGATCTTGGTCGAAAGCATCGCGTTGGCCGCATATTTGGTCATCTCGGCGCTCTCGGGCGACATCGCCAGCAGCGGCTTGTCGGTCCGCAGGTAGGGCTGATACAGGTCGGCCAGCACCTCGATCACCTCCTGCCGCCGCGCGCCGATCACCACGCGATCGGGCTTCATGAAATCGTCGATCGCCATCCCCTCCTTGAGAAACTCGGGATTGCTGGCCACGTCGACCTCGCGGCCGGTGATTTCTTTGAGCCTGGCCGCCAGTTTCGCGTTGGTTCCCACGGGGACCGTGCTCTTGCAAACGACGATGCACTCCGGCACGATGTGCGGGCCGATCTGCTCGACGACCGCCCACAGGGCCGAAAGATCGACCGACTCGTCGTCGGCCGAGGGAGTTCCCACGGCGAGGAACAGCAGCCGCGCCGTCTTGGCCGCCGAGGGCAGATCGGTGGTGAATCGCAACCGCCCATCGGCGACGTTTCGCGCCACCAGTTCCGCCAGTCCCGGCTCGTAGATCGGGATATGCCCGCGATTGAGGACGTCGATCTTCTTCCGATCGCAATCGACGCAGGTCACGTCGTTGCCCGTCTCGGCCAAACAGGTGCCGCTGACCAATCCCACGTAACCGGTTCCAACGACGACGATGTTCATAGCAAGTTCCTGCTCCGCTTCTGGGCAGTGAAAGCCCAAGGGAGCCTCCGCCGGCCGCTGTGCTGCACACTTGATATCGCATTTTGCGACATCAAGTTCATAAACTCTTGCCGCATAAGGACGTGCGACTCCTACAAGCGATTGGCTGGGAGATCGAAGACCCGGCCGAGTTGGACGACATTAGGAGATTCGAAGGAAAGCACTTCGCCATGCTGGGCTCGCCCAATTAGGTCTCGCATCGCGCGAATCGCTTGGTCTTTGATTTCCGGTCGAACCCAGTACGGGTAGGGTAAGCGTTCAAAATCTTTGCTCTGGATATTGATTGTGTGGTTGATTACGGACTTGAGGATGTAACTGCAGAACGGCGACAACGTCCAGGCGAGAATGAAGAACAATTCATCGTGGGGCACTTCCGGGCGAAGGAATCCGCAGGGTGCGCCGCTGTCGAGGATATAACCCGCAGGCAGATAACGGGTCTTAAGGCGGCTGGAAATCAATTGCCACGTCAACCCTTCACGTCCGAAAAACGGCTGTCCCCCCACGCCTCGAAGATACCAGTTGCCTGACTTCTTGAATGCGATGACTGCTTCCCCTTCGTTCCGCCAATAGACCACGTGGTCGGGCGGGGAATACACAATCCTTCCGTTGCTCTTGTTGTAGGGCTTGTAGTCTGGATGCGGCAGAATGATCGCTTGCGGCCGATCTCGCCGAAGAACTCGAACGCAACGACGACTCTCGCCTGCAAGTTGTTGCGCACGCACCTGCTCTTGTTGACGTGGCGAGAGCTTGCCGAGCCGGGCACGAGCCAATTCGCCATCCAGGGTAATTGGCTCCTCAAAAAACTCGAAGTCATACTTCTCGTCGATCACACCGTTCACAATCGGGCGAACGAAGTACTCGTTCTTCCCAATCGTCATTCCGCTGCTGCCCACCATAAATTTGCCGACCGTTGGGCCGGCGAAGGCGATGGCGAAGTCGCCGTTCATACCCCATGAAGCATTCGCGCTCATGCCGACTGTGTCGCACGAGATCGATTGTCCATCGCGGATAATCTCGGTTGAAGTCCCCGATCGCCGAAAATCGAGCACCACCATCGGATACTGTGTTTCTTCCGAGAATTCCGGCAAGTGATTTACTCGCACCTGCCCCTCATTCATCAGGAATAGACGCAGCCCTTTCATAGTTGGGATCGTCAAGAGTGAATCGCCGCAAATAAACAGCAGTCTCCCGCCCGGTTTCAGCCGTTCGACACATTTGACGATGAAGAAGGCATAGGTCTCTTTCTTTATCTTGCATCCGCACCGCTCGCCGTACTTGCGATCAAGTTCGTCTTCAATCGCACTATCAAAGGTTCCGCCAAAAGGCGGGTTGCCGATAATCAGGTCGAACATCAACTCATCTTCGAGACCGTTTCGTCCCCACCGCCAGTCACCCTGAAAATCGTGGCGAAAGAAGTCGCCTCGCACGAGATTGTGTTGCGACGGCAAGGCTCCAAACTCCGCTTCGATACGTTGCAGACATCGGCGATACAACTTGCCGTCTAACTCAACGCCGTAGAGGTTGTTCGTCAACGATTTCGCCAAACACTCCGTTTTCGATCCAGCGTGCAACGCAACAAGGCGTCTCAACACGGGTACGACAAACGCGCCGTCGCCAAATGAGGGTTCAAAGACATGGAAATCGGACGTCAGTTCCACGTCAGCAACGATGCTCTCAGCGACGAGCGCCGGTGTGATGAACTGCCCCAGTTGGCGTTTCGATGATCTGTGGCGCTTAGCGATAGTCATGATCCGACAAAATGCATCGTGCTTTGGTCAACGGCGCAGTCGTTGCCAGCTACAAATGTTGTGAACAAGCTGTGCTGCCGCGCAACTCGCTTCTCTCTGTTCTTGAAGAGCCTGCGAATTCCCTTTTCAAACTGCGAATACAGCTTTTCGACCTTCGCGGCAATACTCAACGGCTCGGGCCACTCTTCATTTTCATACGCTGCATAGAAATCGTGTTCACGAAGCATGACTTGCCCGGGCCCCGCATCGTAGGCCGTGAAATCGAGCCAATCCAAGAGGTCGATTAGATATGCCTTGTGCTCAATGGGCGCGTTCAACTGAAACTTCACAATCAGGAGGTAATACGAGTCGATCCAACGCTTGAAGAGATAGTCGAGGAGCTTCTGCATTGCCACTAGGTTCGGTTGGCCTTTTTTCTTCTGCTCGCCCGCCTTGATGTTGATGGGGTTGTATACACCCCCGGAGCGAATCCAAACGTCGCCCATCGAGCGGAGTCTCTTCTTGCCTCGGGCAGTTGCTTCGTCACGAACATCAAATCCAATTTTCTGAAGCTCCTCGGTGGTTCTCTGGTCAACGTAATCAGCCATTTGATGTCCCGCCTCCTTGCCGGTTACCCGCAGCATGAAAGTTGGGTCCTTCACATGCCGAAACCAAAATTGGTTGGTAACTTCAATGATCTTGGCGCGAGTTGCGTTTTCGAGCATGCCCTACCCCTCCTCCCCCTTCCCATTTTCTTCATCCTGCGGCACGCGTTTGACGGCCACCAGCGTGTCGTCGTCGTCGAGACTCATGATTTTGACGCCCTGGGTGTTGCGGCCGATGATGCTGATGTCGCTGGCGGCGATGCGCTGAAGCTTGCCGTGAGCGGTCATCATCAATAACTCGTCGGCGTCGGAAACGCCGACGATGCCGACTACCGGGCCGTTCCGCTCGGTCGTCTTGATGTCGCGCAGGCCCTTGCCGCCGCGGCGCTGCGTGCGGTAACTGCGCTGCGAAGTCTCTTCGTGCTCGCCGGTCTCTTCGGCGGCGTCCGGCTCGTCGTGCTCGTCCGTCTCGGCTTCAACGTCCGCGTCGTCCTGCTCGCCGTGCTCGGGCAGTTCTTCGTCGGGGCCGCCGAGGTTCGGGCCGAAGGGCGTTCGCTTGCCGTAGCCGTTGGCGCAGACCGTCAGCAGCGTGGCGTCGGGATCGGCCACCACCATGCCGACGACCGAGTTGTCGCCCGCTAGCTTGATGCCCTTCACGCCGCTACTGTTGCGGCCCATTGGGCGGGCGTCGGATTGCTTGAAGCGAATCGCCATGCCGTGCGCGGTCGATAGCACCAACTCGTCGCCCGGCTTGGCCACCACCACGTCGACCAGCGAATCCCCTTCGCGGAGATTGATGGCGATGATGCCCGTCTTCTTTGGCCGGCTGTATTGTTCCAGCGGCGTTTTCTTCACCAGTCCCCGTGCGGTGGCCATGACGAGGTAATGATCGGGCTCGTTGAAATCGCGGACGGCGCGGCAGTCGGTAATCGACTCCCCCTCGGTCAAGTTGAGCAGATTGACCACCGCCCGGCCGCGCGAGTCGCGGGCCAATTGCGGCAAGTCGTAGACTTTTCGCCAATAGACCTTGCCTTTATTGGTAAAAAAGAGCAGGTAGTCGTGCGTGCTGGCGACGAAGAGGTGCTGGATCGGGTCCTCCTCCTCCGATTTCGCCCCGATCAGCCCCTTGCCGCCGCGGCGCTGGGCGCGGTAGATCGAGGCCGGCGTGCGTTTGACGTAGCCGTTGCCGCTGATCGAGACGACCATCGTCTCCTCGGTGATGAGATCCTCCATGTCGATCTCGCCCACCTCTTCGCCGCTGATTTCGGTTCGCCGCGCGTCGGCGTGCTTGCGTTTCACTTCGCGGCAGTCTTCGCGGATGATGTCTAAAATGTTCTGCCGGTCGGAAAGGATGCGGCGGTACTCGATAATTTCCTCCAGCAGCGTGTGGTACTCGCCGGCCAGTTTCTCCTGCTCCAGGTTGACCAATTGGCCAAGGGTCATCCGCAGGATCGCGTCGGCCTGGACGGGGGTGAGCGTGTAGAACTCGCTCGTGCCACGTTCCTCGACGAACACGGCGAAACCCTCGTCGCCCAACGCCCGGCGGAGCAGGGCCGAGGGGGTCTTGATCTGCATGAGCCGCTCTTTCGCTTCCGCTTGGGTCGAAGAGCTTCGGATCACGCGGATCACTTCGTCGATGTTGGCGTGGGCCAGCAGCAGCCCTTCGACCGTGTGTTTCCGCTGCCGGGCGCGGGCGAGGAGGAACTGCGTCCGCCGGCGGATGACGGTCTCTCGGTGGCGAATGAACTCCCGCAGCAATTCCTTGAACGACAGCACCCGCGGCTTGCCGTCCACCAGCGCCAGGAAGATCAGCGAGAAGCTGTCTTGCAGCGGCGAGAACTGGTAGAGTTGGTTCAGGACGATGTCGGGATCGGCGTCGCGTTTCAACTCGCAGACCAGACGGACGGGCTCTTTCAAGTCACTTTCGTTGCGAATGCCGGAAATGCCGGGGATTTTGCCCTCGTTCACCAGGGCCGCGATGCGTTCTTCGATGCGGTCGCGGGATTGTTGGAAGGGGATTTCGCTGATGACGATCCGGTTTCGTTTGTTGTGTTCCTCGATCGTCGCCCGGGCACGGAGGATGATGGTGCTTCGGCCGGTGTGGTATCCGCGGCGGATGCCGGCTCGGCCGCAGACGACGCCGCCGGTGGGAAAATCGGGGCCGGGGCAGATCTCCAACAACTCGTCAATCGAGACGTCGGGGTTGTCGATCACGCGGATCATGGCGTCGCAGATTTCGCCGACATTGTGCGGCGGGATCGACGTGGCCATGCCGACCGCGATGCCATTGGCGCCGTTGACGAGCAAATTGGGGAACTTCGACGGCAGCACCGAAGGCTCGGTATGCCGCTCGTCGTAGGTCGGCACGAAATCGACCGTGTCGAGCTTGATGTCCTCCATCATCAGCGCGGCGATCGCCGACATGCGGGCTTCGGTGTATCGCATGGCGGCCGCGGGCAGCCCGGCGATCGAGCCGAAGTTCCCCTGCTTGTCGATCAGCACGTGCCGCATGTTCCATTCCTGGGCCATCCGGACCAGGGTCGGATAGATCACGCTCTCGCCGTGCGGATGGTAGTTGCCGCTGGTGTCGCCGGAGATTTTCGCGCATTTCACCGCGCGGCCCCCGGCGTCAGGTTCAGGTCGTTCATGGCGACCAGGATTCGCCGTTGCGAGGGCTTCAGTCCGTCGCGCACGTCGGGCAGCGCCCGGCTGACGATCACGCTCATCGAGTAGGTCAGATAGCTGTTCTTCAGCTCATCCTCGATGGAGACATCGAGCAGTCGCTTCGAGGGGAGTCCTCCGGGAAGTGCCGAGGGGGAAACGTCGGGCGGAATATCCTCGGAATCGAGCGGTTCGGGAGGAAGGTTCGAGTCGGTCGACACCGTATATCCTTTCAGAAGACAAACGTGAGGAACGCCACCCTAATTCCTTTTCTAGCAAGCACTTGTGGCGGCTGTCTTTTGCGATCGTGGGGGAAGGCAACAGTATACCCACTTTCGCCCCCGGCCACAACGCCCACCAGGCGAAATCGCTCGTTGCAACTCGTTGCAGAATAAAGATTTCCAATGTGACTTTTTCACGCTTCGTTGCAAAATTCGCTCCTGAACGAAACGCACGTTCCTTCGTCAAGCCTGCGTCGGCTCCTGTCGGCATCGAAGGGCTCAATTCCGCCGTCGCTGACACGAAGACTGGGGCGGTTTTCTTTGGTTCGTGACACGATCAGCCGTACGCCCGACGCGAGAAACTAGGGGATGTGCGCGGCAAATATCGAAAACGCGGACCCTCAGGGTTAAATGAGGTAATCCGTCTATTCCGAAAACTCTGGTTCTATGGCCCCCATGTGACGAAGTGCCCTGATGTGGCGGTCGAATGCCACGTCGGTTTTTCTTCGTCTATTTTCGTTCGTGCGGTCGCGGGGGCATTCCTGGCCGAAGCAGCAAGCCACCGGTCTAGTCGTGCATGGCGACGAAGGGACTTTTGTCTCTCCGTCTCACGCAGTTCCGGCCCAGCGCTGGCCTCGTCGCAAATCCGCGTCACTTTTCCGGAGGGGAACATCTACAATGAGAGTCCTATCTCTTTGTCTTCTGCTGCTTATCGCCGCAGCATGTCCCATGGGCTTCGTCTTGGCCGACGACGCCTCTTCGCTTCCGAACCAAGCGACAAAGACCGCCACCGTCGAGGAGCGCCCCGGATTGCGCTCTCGTCGGATTGTGTGGGGACGCCAAGTTGTGTGCAAGAGCCGGCGTGCTGCGACAGCGTGTGCCCCGCCGCGCAGTGCTGCGAGCGCGTGTGGACGATCGACTATCGCGTGAAAACGCTGTTCGACAGCAACACGACATACCAGTTTGGCCAGCCGGATAACTCCTACGCACCGCTCAGCAAACTATCATGGCCGCTCGACTCGACGTGGGATGGTTTGCAGATCGGCGTGGAGAAGCCGAACTGGCGGGCACACTTCGAGTGGCTTGCTCCTATGGTACACGACACTTATCGGGACCAGGCCGACTATGACTGGTCCGGTCCGAACAGGGATCCCGCCTCGTTGTCGAGCTCACCCGAACGCTGGACTGACGGACAGATGGTTGAACTCGAAGGCAGTTTCAAACTGACGGACCACCTCTTGGGGACGCCGCTCGAGGTTTGGCCGGTCATCGGGTTCCGTTTTCAACGATTCGACTTGATGGCCCACGACGGTGATCAGATCATCAATGACGGCACCCTAAACCCTCTTCCTCCTCCCGTCGGCTATCACTGGGTGGGAGACATGGGCAGCTTCAACCAGCAATACTACATGGGCTACATCGGTGCGCAGCTTCGTAGAGACTGCAACGTTGGGAACTGTCGTCGCGTCACATTTGTCCTCCAAGCGGATTGGGCCGACACGTGGGGTTACAACATCGATCACCATATTTCGGGCTATGAGGATAGCGGCGTTCACCGTTACACGATGGACACTACGCAGGGCGGCGCTTTCCATCTGGCGCTGACCGCCGAGACGCCCATCAGTTGCCGGTTCTTCCTGGGGCTTGAAGTCGAACATCTTGAGATTCGCACGTGGGGTTCGCATCACTATGTGGAGACCGGCGCACAGCAAGTTGATCAAACTTGGACGAACGGCGTGTCGGCCACGTCCGACCAGACTTCGCTGACCGCCTACCTTCGCGCTAGGTATTAGTAGTCGGCCAGGTCATACACTGTGAATGCTCGGGTGGCAGTCGCACTGCCATCTTGGGGCCGGCAGCACAACTGCCGGCCCTGTCGCTTTCACGAGATTAGCGTTACCTGCGCACGCTGGCGCGGAGGGAGATGAACGGGCCGGGATCGATGTCCACGCGGTCCGTGCCGACCGAATTCCACTGCCGGCCCGAGAAAGAAAAGCGGTTGAACGCATAGCCGCCCACCAGTTCGGCCGAGAGCCATGAGTTGATCGGGAAGTCCAATCCGAGCGTGACCCGCTGATCGTAGAGGAAAAATCGATCGCTCTCGACAATTCGGTCGCGCAATGTGTAGACCTCGTTCGACCAATCGTAACCGGCAAACGCGTTCACCCGCTCGGCGATCTTGTAGCTCAGTTTTGTGTGAATCGTGTGGATCAGCATGTAGGAGGCGACAAACGACCAGCGGTCGGTCGGCTTGTAGAGGACCATGAACGGCAGGCCGATGTTCGCGTGGAATTGGTCCGAGGGGTTGTAGCTGTACGAGACCATGGGAATCGGAAACTGAAGCTCGCTGGTGGGCGAATAAAGCACCATGAACAGCCAGGCGTTGTGCTCGCCCGAGGGAATGCGATACATCGCGTTCATACTGACGTTCATTACACCGATGGAGGCAAAGGGATGATCGCTGGCCGATCCGACGCTGACGCCGCCGCCCAACATGCGGTCGCCGCTCAATTGCCGCAAATACATCAGCCCGGCCTGGGCGTTCCATAGTTCGCTGGGATACGGCTGGTGCGAATCGGGGAGTATCGCGTCGGTGTCGATCAGGCGGTTATGAACGCCGGCGGTAACCATCAGCCGATTCGGAGCATCGACCCACAGCGGGCAGGCCAGCGAGAAATCCTGTCCGACCATTTCCCAGTCCGCCGCTTGCCCTTTGACCGGCTCGTTCGGAAACCAGAACGCCCGATAACTGATGGGCCCTTGGTTGCCCGGTCCCATGCCGGATGCCAAGCCGGGGCCAAATCCAGGTCCAAAGCCGAAAATCGGCAGCTCATTTTTTTGATCGACGGGCGGCAACCGCTGGAGATCGTGCCATCGCGACAGCGTTTCGTCGGCAGGCGAGACCGGCGGCGCCGAAGAGTTGTCGGTATCCGCTTCCGCGTTGAACGGCACATCAAACGCAATGTTACCGGGCCTCCGATCCTGCTCGACCGGTATTTCCTGAGCAGAAGCGCGACAAGCCGTTAAGCCGATTGCCAGCCAGAGCAACAGCGGCATCGAAGCAGCGCAGGCCGTAGTTCGTCGTCGATGCACCATCCGGACCTGTCTGCTGAGGATCACGCCGCCACCCGAGAATGCCCGTCTATCCGCCAAGAAACCGCGAGATGGTATCGAGATTCTGCTTCCTCGGCAATAGACGCATTTTGCTGGTTTGGGCTGTTTGGGCTGCAAGAGCCGCAGACCTGTAGGAGGCGACTCCTATCGCCGATTGCCCGAGCTGTAGGGAACGGGCTCCGTCCCGTTCCGCCGCCCGGAACGCCACGGAGGGCGTTCCCTACACACACATCAACGGTTTTGTTTGTCAAAACCCATCAGGAGTCGCCTGCTACGGCAGGCCCAACTGCTCCATCCGCAGTACCAGCCGCTTGGCGACGGGGCCGGCGGCGGTGGTGGCCTCGCCGGCGTGTTCGAGAACGACGACAAACGCCACTTTCGGTTCGTCGGCCGGAGCGTAGCCCGCGAACCAGGCATGGCTGGCCCGATCGCCGCCGGTCTCCGCGGTTCCCGTCTTGCCGGCAATCGGCAGCGATTCGATGTAGACCGTGGCATGAGCGGTCCCCTTCGTATCGGCCACAACCCGCCGCAGCCCCTCGCGCACCGCTTCGAGCGTGTGCGGCGACAAAGAAATCGAATTCCCTCCCTCCTTCTCCGCTCCCTGACCCCTAGCCCCTAGCCCCCAGCCCCTAGCCCCTTCTTTCGCCACATGCGGCGTCACCAGCCGGCCGCCGTTGGCCACCGCCGCGATCATGTGGACCATTTGCAGCGGCGTGACCCGGAGCGAGCTTTGGCCGACCGCCATGGACTGCGTGTCGGTGGTTCGCCATGCATGATGCTCCAAGTCGCGGATGTTTTCGGGGCACGGGAGCGTGCCGGCGGCCTCGCCGGGCAGGTCCACGCCCGTCGGGCGGCCGAAGCCGAATCGACCGGCCCAATCGACCAACGGCCGCGGGCCCATCGACTCGGCAAAATGGAAAAAGTAGACGTTGCAGCTCTCGGCCAGGGCGTCGGAGAGCGTCACTTCGCCGTGGCCGACGCCTTGACGGACGTAAATCTCGCATCGTTGCCGATCCGGCTGGTACAGATAGCCTTGGCAGAAGAACGACGACTGTGGGCTGACGGTCGCCGACTCCAACAACGCCACGGCCGTGAGCACTTTGAACGTCGAGCCGGGCGGAATCGCCATCCGGCCGATGCGGTCGAAAAGCGGGGCGGACGGGTCGGACATCAGTGCCCCAATTTGCTCGCTGCTGCCGCGAACGAACAGGTTTGGATCAAACGCCGGAGCCGAGGCGGCGGCGAGAATTGCCCCATCGTGGACATCCATCACAACGACGGCGCCGCCACCCAACAAAAAGGGGTCAGAACTATTTTTCTCTGAAAAAGACTCCCGACCCCTTTGTTCGCCGGCGAGCGCGCGACGTTCAAGTGCGCTGCGGAGCAGTTCTTCGGTAGTACGCTGCAAGGCGACGTCGAGTGTGAGTTCCACGTCCCGGCCGGCCGTCGGCTCCAGCCGGCGATAGGATGTTACCACGTGGCCGCTGCGATCGATCTGCTCGACGGCCACGCCGGGATGGGCCTGGAGCGCGGCCTCGTACTGCCGCTCGACGCCCGTTCGGCCGACGCGGTCGGTTTGCGGGCTCGTGGGTGGGGCAGACATTCCTGTCTGCCAGTCTGCTTGCCGATCGGCAGACAGGAATGTCTGCCCCACCGGAACGATTGTGTGTCCGTCTTCCCTCGCCCCGAGGTATCCGAGCACGTGGGCGGCCAGCGGGCCTTGCGGGTACGTCCGCCGCGCGAGTTCGACGATCTTCACGCCCGGGTAACGGGCGGCGTTGTTCTCGATCTCCGAGACTACCGCCGACGAAACGTCCTCGACCACAACATGAGATTGCAGCTCCTCCTTCGCGACTTTCCGCAGCGGCGGCGGGTCGTCCAACAGCAGGCGGCGAACGCGGATTGCCCAGGAGTTGTCGGCCCTTTCCGGCGGCGTGGTTTCCGACGCCCGGCCGTCGTTGATGGATGCAGAAATTCGCTCGACGCGGGTTTGTATCTTCCGTCTCTTTGCACTCCATTGCCCTTCGGACAGGCCGCACAATTTCGCCAGACGCTGCACCAGTTCGGCTCTTTTGGCCGTAACTTTGACCTTCTCGGCCGCGAACTTCTCGGCATTCTTGCGATCGTTCTTTGGCAATCGCATCCGCACCATGTTGCGAAGCCATCGTTCGTCGGGCGGCTCTTGCAACCAGCGATATTCGACCGCAACCGCGCGAATCGTCTCGTCGCAGGCTAGCACCGTGCCGTCGCGGGCGAGGATACGGCCGCGGGCCGCCGGCAGAACCGTCTCCCGCGCGATGGGACGCAGCGCCTCGGCGCGAAAGCCCGCCCCCTGCGTCACTTCCAACTGGGCCACGCGGCTGAAAATCACCAGCAGCGCCGCCGCAAAGCCCACGGCGCAAATCCACAGCCGCCGCCGCGGATCGGTCACCGCCGGCGTCGAGGCGTTGCTCAAATGGAATTGATGCCAATCGAAGAACATCGACTTGGAGAGCACACGAGAAGCACGCTGCGAAACCGCAAGCGGCCCCCAAATCTCTGACCCCTAGCCCCCAGCCTCTGCCCCCAAATCCCTCGCGTCCGACACGTGGTCCACCGCCCCGTGATTGATGCAATCGATCAACTGCCGCAGCCGGCCGAAACTGCGGCGATCGAAAGCGAACACCAGCCGCGGCAACGCCGACAGCTCCGATTCTTCGCGTTCCTCGGGCAAGGGCCCGCTCACGGCGAAACGGCCTCGCAGCAGAATGTCCTGGAACCGATCGTTGATCTCCGCCAACAGCGCCTCGCTTGGCGGCCGCTGAAGGCGAAATACGAGGTTGGTGCGAACGTAGCGCATGCTGTGGTAGACGCTGTAGAATCGCAAAACTTCCTCGACCGCCTCCTCGACTCGGTTGGTCTGCCGGTAGAGCGACATATCTTCGACGCCAATCATGCCGCGATCGAGAAGTTGGTCGCGGACGAACTGATCGAAGGCGGTCCAGTAGCTGCCGTGCGGTTCGTCCAACAGCACCACGGGCATCATGTCGTGCTTGCCCGTCTGCAACAGCGTGAGCACTTCCAGCCCCTCGTCCAACGTGCCGAAACCGCCGGGCATCAGGCAGAAGGCGTCGCTCTCCTTGACAAACATCAGTTTGCGGGTGAAGAAATACTTCATGTAGACGAGTTTGCGGTCGCCGGTGATGATCGGGTTGGTCGCCTGCTCGAAGGGGAGCAGGATGTTCAAGCCCATTGAATGCTCGCGGCCGGCGCCGACGTGGCCCGCCTCCATGATCCCGCTGGCCGCCCCGGTGACGACCAGCCAGCCGTGGGCGGCCATCTGCCGGCCAAACTCCGCCGCCTGCCCGTACGCGGGCTGATCGGGCGTGGTGCGAGCCGAGCCGAACATCGTCACCTTGCGGCTGCGACGGTACGGTGAAAATACCTTGAACGCATACCGCAATTCGCGGAGCGTGCGGCTGATGATCTTCAGATCGCCGCGGCTCGTCTTGTTGTCGGCCAATTTGTCGGCCGACTCCTTGATGGTTTGGATCAACTCGGCGATGCGTTTCGACGGCGGGGGGGGTGGTGTCTCGTTCACGCGGTCTCTTGTACCACGAATCGCGGGATGGGGGAAGGCAGAAGAGCTGGGAAGGCAGAAGAGCGCGAAGGCAGAAGGCTCGGTACTGCCATGTGAAGTGCGGGCGCGCAACAGAATACCCGCGAGAGGGGTAGGTGCGAGGATCACGTTACCATGCAAACCAACTTAAGGAAAACAGCGCTTGCGCCGGGAAGATCGGAGGAACTGAGGGAACACTAATCACCACTAATTGCCACGAATCTGCGGGATTAGCGGAAATTAGTGAAAATCAGTGTTCCTCTTTCGTCCTTCTCTTGGTGGCCGTTGTCCTTAAGTTGGTTCCTATGGGGTGCGAGGATCACGCTACGTCCTCTTGTCGAGCCGGCAAGATGTGGTAGAATCTTCAACTGTAGAAACCGCGCTTCGGGGCGTGGCGCAGTCTGGCTAGCGCGTCTGAATGGGGTTCAGAAGGTCGCAGGTTCAAATCCTGTCGCCCCGACATTGAAAGCCTTACGTAGCAAAGAGTTACGTAAGGCTTTCTGATTTTCATAGCACGGGGAAATGGGCCGTGCTATGCGGGTGCTAGGGCTGCAAGAATTCCGTAGCACCTTGTCAGAGAAGGCCGTGGAAGGTCGGCCAGCAGCTTCGCTTGTGAGCTTTCCCGCTTCGTGATGCCAAGCTCGGCAAGCGTGGGGGCATTAAAAAGTCGGTTACTACAGGTAACTGACTTTTTGCCGCGGCCTGGACCGGGGGGCGGCTTTGCTCTTGGCGTCGCCGCCAGCAGTTCCCCCATCCGCCGCTCGGCTTCCAGCGCGTAGCCGCGGGCATCGGGGCGGGGGGCGGAAGTATTGGCCTTTCGGCCATTAGTTCCATTGTCGGCAAGCCAGTTGCGAACCGTTTCCCGTGCCACTCCCAGCAGCATCCCCACCCGTTTTTGCGTGTTCTTCTCCCTCGCATCGGGCTTGGGCGGCTTCTTACAACCATTGTGACCGTTCACATTGGTTGTATGGCTAAACCATTTGGCGACGGTGGACCTGTCCACTCCCAGCAGCATCCCCACTCGCTTCTGTGTGTTCTTCTCCCTCGCATCGGGCTTGGGCGGCTTCTTACAACCATTGCCATCGCTGGCATTAGTTGTAGAAAACCAGTCCGACACCGTTTGCTGTGCCACTCCCAGCAGCATCAGGACGCGGGGCGGAAGTATTGGCCTTTCGGCCATTAGTTCCATTGTCGGCAAGCCAGTTGCGAACCGTTTCGGCGCCCTTTTGCTGAAGAGTGACCCCGTAGGATTGCGCCTGTTGCGTCCGAAGGGCCTTACCCGATGTTTGATACCTGCCCGCCGGACGGCCCGGGGAGTTGCCTTGGAGCCGCCCGGCGGGTTCGGCTACTTATTTGATCCATGCGTTGGCCCTCTGCCCCGCCGCCAGGCCCTCGTTGAATTCGGCCGCTCCTTCTCCTTCTCCTGCCGCCCGCCCTGCCGCGTAGACCGCTCCGCTCTTCGCCGTACCGTTCGACGCCCCGAACGCCACGGTCGTATCGCTGCCATCGGTGTTGAGCACCGCGGCCGTGAGGGTGGCGGCGTCGGCGGCTTGGATGGTGGCAGTGGTTGGGTATTCGCCGCCGCTGAGGTCCGCGGTCACGTAAGCGTTATTGGCGACGGCCACGAAATAGACCACGTTGCTTATGCCCTGCCCGGTGGCGACAGTGCCGTTTGCGATGTTGAAATTGCCGCCGGTGATTGTGCCGCTGTTAGACGCTGAGCCGTAGAATGTTCCGCCGCTGATCGAGCCGCCGGCGTTCACCGTGACCGCGCCGTAAAACACTCCGCCCGTGATCGAGCCGCCGCTGCTGACTGTGACCGTTCCGAAGAAATAGCCGCCGGCAATCGTCGTCTCACTGCCCACCGTAATCGCGCCGGACCAACATCCGCCGTTGATCTTCGCCGACGTGCCGCCCGTCAAGGACATCGAACCGTTTGCCGCGCCGGTGGCAGGATAATTGCTGCAACTGCCCATCGTGCCGGAATTGCTGGACGTGGGTAGGGTGCTGCCGGACCAATTGGCCGTGTTGCCCAGTTCTGTTGACGTTCCGCCCGACCAGTTGTTTGATGCCATGGTTCACCCCTTTTTGCCTACCCCACTCACTCAGTCTGCCCTCGGGGCTGCCCGGGCTCGTGCGCCCGACACCAATCGTCGGGCCTGACCTTCTGGAACACGAACCACTGAAGCCTGCATGTTGCCTCTACGGCGTTCGGTGCCTCGCGGTGGCAGGTGGAGGTCTTAGCATCGTAACTCTTGCACGTGCTGCAAACTCTTTCCATTGCTCATTGCTCCTCTGTCCAGGTAAATGAGAAAAGGACGCCGCAGTGAACGCAATACGCTTTCCCTGTTGTGCCGCTGCCCGGGATGTACGGCTGTTCGACATTCACGTCATTACTGCCGCAAGCGGGACAACGGAGGATGTCGTCAAAGTCCACCATCGGCACACCTCAAGAAGGAGACCGGCGGACGGCGTGTTACACGATCCCGTCACGCCGCCGCCGGCTGGCTCCCTCTTCCACTCTCTCAACAGGAGACACTCACTGACCAAGCCCGAAATACAGACTGCGGTAATCAATCACTGCGGCGGCAAGGTCGAGTTTCACGTCGATGTTTTTGCCCCACATTCCGGCGTAAGGACCGGGGCCGGCAAGATCGGTCACGCGGACGGCTGGCTCAAGTCCTTCACCCGTCAGCCCGCCGACGACGAGGGAGGCGGCTAGTTTGCCCGGCGACGCCAGCAACCAGGAGAGATTGCTCCCGGACGAAACGAGATTGCCGGTTGCGGGATCCACAACGCCACTGGATGAAAGTCTCGATTCCATTCGCACCTCAAGATCCCGGCCGTCTTCATTCCGAAGCAATCTCGCCATTTGCCTACCAGCCGAGTAAACAGCGGGCGAGCAAACGAGAATCGTCGGCGACAATCCGAGGTGAACGGGCCGACCATCTTGGTCCGTCATCGTTTGCGAGCCTATGACTGCAAGCGCCGCGGATAGGGCCCCAGGCGTATCGACGATTGTGTCGCTGCCACTGCCCGAAACCGTGAACGCTTGATACAGCAGCGATGATGAGGGGCCGGTCGCATAGTTGTTGTGCTGTGCTGAAAACAGCGGCAGGCCGTCGGCCATGACCGTCGGATTCAACAACAGCAAACTATAGACGAGATCGGGCAGCAGTCGAGCCGCCGCTTTTGCTGCTTCTTTTACTGTCACCGCCGCGAGATCGACGGAGACTGAATTGTAGAGGTCCGTTTCGTCGAGGCTGAACTGACCGCCGTAGCGTGCGAGACCCCAACTCGTCCCCGACAGAGCGAAGTAGAATTGCGACGCCTCTTTTTTCGCGGTGGGTTCGAGTCGCCCGGTTTGCCATTGGGAAATCAGGGTGGCCCCCAAGAAATTTTCGAGGTCCTGATACGTCAGGATTCCGTCGAGGGTGTTCGGCACTGCGCGAAAACTGTCGATGAAATTCTGATTGATTTCGCCGGTGAGGGCTGCGTCAACGACCGCGCCGATAGGCCGGCGCGAATGATGTCACGCGGATTGTCGGGCACCTCCTCACCGCAAACTTTCAAGGCCGTTGCGAACCATTCGACGGGCCGGAGGGGCCGACCGCGATTTAGCCTTTCGGAGCGGGTGGCATCGAGCACGTCATTGGCCTTGCGGACAACATCATCCGGGGTAGTGGGGGAAAACTTCAGCATGGGATTTCCTTTGTTCTAGTGTCGTGGAGCAAGCGGAGAGAATGACGTGTACCGCCGCTTGGGTCTGTCTGTTTCGGTGGATTCGTTGACCTTCCGCCATCCATCGGGGCCGATGGCGTAGGCGGTCCCGCCGATTTTCAGATTCACCATCGCGTCGAAAACCTTCGGGCTCGGCATGAGTGACGAAAGAGGGCCGGCGTGAGGTGGCGGCTCCTCGCCGAACAATTCGGCAAGCCAGAATCGCAACCACGCCCTTTGCCGGCTTGCGGTTTTTGCACTGGCCACGGCCCGTTCTGCTGCAAGCCGCCCGGCCTGTAGCTGTTGCTTTTGTTCCGCCTGCTTGCGGGATTCTTCAAGCGTTTTCGCCTGCCGTTGCATCAAGAAGGCAATCTCCTCGCCCAGCGTGCGGACCTTCTCGTCCTGGCCCTCGCCGGCCGCGATAGTGGCGGACAATTCAATTTCCTCGGCGACGGCCACGGTGAACAGCTTCCCAAGTCTCGGCGAGAGGTCCATTGCGGTCAACGTGTCGCGCAGCGTCATTTCGTCGCCGGCCGCTATTGCTTGGCGGACCTTCGCCCATTTCTCGGGCGATTCGAGCGGATAGACCGGAGGTTGTTTTGCGTCGTTCATTTCTCGTCTTTCGTTTGCAAGTAGTCGTAAATACGGGCTTCGTCCGCCGCTGAGAAGTAGACCAACTCGTTCAGGACGAGGGCGGGAGTGATTTTCAATTCGGCGATCGCGGACACTACCCGCGAATACGGGCGGGAGAGGTGGGCACTCATGTAGGCCAGCGTGAGAAACGTCTGTGTACTCATTTGCATTGAATCTACCATATCGGTGCTTTGACTCTTCCAAGAATTGGAACGCTACTCGACGACGACAAAGAACTTTGCCCGGCAATCCTTGCATCTCGTGTGCCGCGTGACCGATTCGTCGCCGTTCCGCTCAGTGCGAACCGTGTGCAACCGGGCCGAGTTGCATTGTGGGCAGCGGGGCCTCTCGCAAAAAACGTATCTGTCTCGTTCGCCGGCGTCAGTCGATGCTGGTTTCATATCGCCTCTCGACCGATTCGAGGTACTGGTGAAAGTCAACCAGCTTGCGGGCGACCTCGGCGATTTCGGCGTGGTACTCTTGAGTCAACCAGCGTGCCGCCACGATGGCCCGGTCAATCTCCTCCTGCAACGCCTGCGGGTTCGCGGCCATGCCGCAGATTTGCCGGGCCAGCGACGCGATTCTCGCGGCGTCGGGGCCGGTGGGCTCCTTGCCTTCCGCCGCTGCCCCTGCTGCCGTCACCGCCATCTGCTGCCTAGCCCCGATCAGCGTGTTGCTATAGCCGCGACCGAAAACGGCTCCCCCGCCTTCGTGGTCGTTCAGGGTCACGCCGACGATTTCGTCTCGGAAATGCCAATGGGCGATGGCGTGGGCCGATTCGTGGATCGCCAGTCGCAGCAGTTCGTCGGGGGTGTCGCTCATCGTCGCCTCGATTCCTTTAACAGGCGGGCAAGCTCCATGCTCTGCCGCAAAATCTCTCGCTGAAGCTCGATATGTTCGGCACTCAATTCGCCGGCGATTCGGCAGGATCGCTGGATTAGGCGCCGACACCGCCGCCGGTCATTTTGCGTGATTTTTTCCATAGTCAGTCAGCCCCGGACGGCGGGAGTGTGTGTGGTGTGCGCGCCGCCCCGGTGGGAAACGGCCGGGGCGTCGGCTCGGAAGTACCTTTTTTTTGGGGGGGGGGTAGTCTGTCGGCCGTCGTCACGCCGCGCTTCCCGCCTTTTTCCTTTTTCTTTCCGACGCGGCCGAGAATCGCCGATTCATAGTAGCCCGCTTGTCCGTCTCGCCCTTGCCCCGGTGGTGCATAGGGTGGCCCGGCCACCTCCGCACCCCAAGTGCTCCAACCGGGCTTGTCCGGCTTAACGTGGCCGACCAACACGCCACGCATAAACACATTGCCCGTCTCGTCCACAAACTGCGATTCGCGCGTTAATACTTCCGAGCGAGAGAGCTTGAGCATGTGAGCTTTGATCGCTATTAGTGCCCAGTACCGATTTCTCGCCCGGTCAATTTCTTGGTCAAGATTTTCCAGAGTTCCCCCAGCACTCCGCGAGCGGTGAGCACGCTGCCGACAGGCACCTGAGCAATAACGCCCGTCAACGCGATGCGACTTGAATTTCTTCGCGCACGTCGCGCACTTATGCGTAACAATTCGTAACGGCTCGGCGCGAGTCGTCATGTTGCACCCTTTCTGTAGCTCGGCCAATTGCAAAACAGGATCATCGCAACACCTCCAAGGTGTCGCCCGTCGTCACGCCATCGATGGCCAGCAGCGGCAGCGGCAACTGGCAACGGGCGGCCGTCCGCGTGTCGTGCGGGCCGGGCTGGTCGGGTAGTTCGTCGGATAGCTGCTGCTGTTGCCGACCGTCGTCGGGCAAGGATAGGCGCTCAAGGGCGGCCGCGTCGGGTAGCATTACCCACGTCGGCGGCCAGGGGTCGGCGTCGGTCGTGCGCGCTGTCGGTGCGACTGTCCTATTACATAGGACTTGTCGCACCGCACCGCGACAGCCGCGACCGTCGCACCGTGTCGCACCGTGTCGCACCTGTCGCACCGCGCTACTTTTCAGTAGGTTTGAACCCATCTTCGTCTCGCTTATTCTTAGTTACTTTGCACCGTTCCGCCCGCCCCTCTTGGAGTAGTGTAGCGATGGCCCGGCCGAAGTTGTCCGTATTCAGTCCAGCCGCCCTTGCCAGCATCCTGCCCGTGTCGCCGTCGGGCGTCGCCCGCAAAACGGCCAGCAACCGCTGTCGGTGTTCCCCTTCTCGCCGCTCCTGCTCTGCCGCCTTGTCGCGGGTGCTTCTTCCGGGCGTCTTCAGCTCGGCGGGATTCAGACTGGCATCGCGGACAAAAAGGGGGTAGGCCCATCGAACGACAAACGGGTCCAGCGGCGGAAAATTCCGCAACGTCGCCTCCACGGTGTAGCAGTCCGATTCCTGGTGCTTGGTGAAGTTCAAGAGACTATCGGGATCGCGGGCGAAGACGCCCGATCCACTCACGCGGTCGATAGTGTCCTTTGCCGCCTGATTGCCCTTGGAAAAGTGGGCGCCGAAGGCCACGGCGGCGCCCGTCTTCACGGCCAGCGATTCGACGGAGTTCATCAGGGCTGCAACCTCTCGCGCCCCATTCTCGTTGTCACTCCCGCCGTACAGCTTGTAGATCGGATCCAGCACGATCAACCGATACCCGCCATCGCCGATACGGTCGATGATCCGCGGAAAGATTTCCAGGTGCGAAGTCGCATGGCCGCGAAGATTCCAGCAATCTAGCCGGCCCGGTTCCTGCTTGATCCCCAGCGCCTCCGCCAAGACGTTTAGCCGGCGGCAGGCGAAGGCCGATTGAATCTCAAAGTTGACGACGAGCACGCGGCCGGGGGCCGTTTCGCACCCGAGCCACGGCACGCCGTAGGCAACGACAAGCTCGCAGCTGTCAGGCGCCAGTTCCGGAACTTCAATGCCCACGGTGCCTTTGGAAAGCAAGGAGAAGCGTTTTCGTTTCACTCTGGCGCCGGTGCGGTTCCGGTTCGCCTGACCGACAAACCCGAACGGCCCGCGTTCTCGTTCGGCTTGGATGAAGAGATACCTGAGGCCAAGGCAATCCAGGATGTCGAGATGTTCATTGGTTTTCTTCGGACAACCGAGTGCGCTGCGCTCAGTTACATTCAGGACAGCGATCTGCCCACGATCCTGAGTTACGCGACTGACGGTACGTATCAGCAGGCAATGGCCTCGGTCGAGAATATGGAAGCCCTTGTAAGGCGTCTGACCCACGAGTGGGAGAACGCTGCGAACATGGACTGGTGACGGTTTGCGAGCGCCGGGTGCCACTGCCGGCTTCTCCGGCAGTGCGCTCCGATGCATAATAGGAACGGAAGACCGCCGACGCGTCCGATGGCACTGTGGAGCCGACTCCGTTCCGGTCATTATAGCGGCGGCTGCTCGGAGCACGACGGATCGGGAATTGCCACAAGTACTTGTCTTGTAATGCGTAACTGCGACGCCAGCGTCTTGACGCCTCCCAGAAAAAGTTCAATAGCCGTCTTGTCGCCCCGACACTTTCAAACGGGGATAGGTTCAGAAATTGGACCTATCCTCCTTTTCGCTTATAAGTACGCACGCTACCATAGGTAGTATTGCATGCTCGGAATTCCGTAGCGGATGAAACGGGCAGTCCAATACCTCTTCGGCGACTGGACGTTATCCATGAGCACTTTCGATCTGTTCTCAAAGCGGCAGAAGCAACTCAGGGGAGAGATGCCGGACGTATACACATACGACACAATTCCCCAACCTCTCAAGGTTCAGATCATTCACATTTGCCATGACGCGATCGGAAGCGCGGAGGAATACCACAACCAGTACAGCGGAACTCGCGAGGGTTACCGGTTTATCGTTGAGACCCTGCGTCGCGAGTACGGGCTCTTCGTTCTTCCGGGTACCGATGCCGGACGAAGGGTAGATTGCTTATCCGAGTTCGCCAACTTCTTGCTGCAAGAGCAGGAAGCCGAGAAGGCTCTCGACGCTGTTGAGCTTTCGTTCCGTTTCATCAACATAGCCACGCGAAAGACCGAGTATTTGCCGCATTTGGGTCTGTCCGACCAGCAAGCGACCAAGCGGGCTGACGATGCTATCAAGGAGTTGAATGCGCGGTTTCGCGAACACGGTATCGGACACGAATGGCACGTGAACTTTTGTAACTTCCTTTGATTTCAGCAGTTAGGTACGCTGTCATAGCATTGCTATCACAACATGGTTCTCAACCTTACGAACGGATCGCTTCGTGATGTGCCGCTAATCGTGAGATTCGCGTTATCCTCGGGAAACCCCGTGTTCCCGCTAGCATTGCTGTGATAGCGGTGCTTAATCCTTACTCTCGAAACAGTTACAAAAGTTCACGTGCCATTCGGGTCGGGCGTCTTTGATTTCCTGGCGTGGTCCAAGACTCTCTCCTGAAACCGCCTCGCTCTTCTGCTAAATATACTGATGTTCAGTACAGCCACCTGCCCTTGTGCGGGCGGCTCCATCGTTGTTTGGCATTTTAAGCCCCCGGGCCAACATCGGCTCTCCCGCCGGTCTTCGCACCGGGGACAATCCCGTTGCAGTGGCGCTTTGCCCCCGCCGTGTCGACACCGCGGTTGCTCGGCCGCTCTCCCTTCGCGCCCTTTGGCGCCGCGTCAGAAGAACCTGACTGATTTGCCGCAAAATGGTCCTGATGGGTTTTGACAAACAAAACCGGTAATGTATCTGTAGGGAACGCCCTCCGTGGCGTTCCGGGCGGCGGAACGGGACGGAGCCCGTTCCCTACAGCGCTTGAATTCACTGCCGGTTTTGGCTGTCAAAACCCATTAGGGAACGCCCTCCGCGGCGTTCCGTGTTCCTATGCCCTCCGCGGCGTTCCGCGAGCCGCGAACAACGGCGTTTTTCTCGCCGGCTCGGAACGCTGCGGAGGACGTTCCCTAATTCCACTGCGCAGGATTAACGACGACCAGGAATCGGATGTTGAGAGGCGTGAACGCCTTACGAAAAAATCCTCTCGCTTGTCTTTCTATCACGAAAATGCGAAAGTACGAAGAAGCGAAAGAACGGCAGAGAACGGCGAAAACAGATCGTTTTTTCGTGATTTCGAGCTCTCGACCTTTCGCGGCAAAGAGCCGTAACCTTGCGCAGCAGAACTAATGGGTTTTGACAAACAAAACCGGCGGGCGTCATGCCGGGCACTGTAGGGAACGGGCTCCGTCCCGTTCCGCCGCCTGGAACGCCACGGAGGGCGTTCCCTAATGGGTTTTGACAGCCAAAATCGGTAGTGAATTCAAGGTATTGTGCTAGCACACCACTGCTAGCAGGCGCATTTTGTGGTTGCCTTTGGCGGCGTTGCTTGAGAGTAATTGAAAGGAGGGTCCATGAAGTAACTTCGCAAGGGAGGATGAATCGTCATGTACCAGCGAACTTTGAAACTTTCACAGGCTCAGCGCAGGACGTTGGTCGAGTATCGGAACCATGATCGGCGTCCGGACGTGCGGGAACGGTGTGCGGCGATCTTGAAGGTCGCCGACGGCCAATCGCCTCATGCGGTAGCGACTCAGGGACTACTGAGACCGCGAGATCCTGACACCGTGTACCATTGGTTGGATTGCTATGAACAACACGGGATCGAAGGACTGTTGCGGCGGCGGCAGGGAGGCAGCCGTCGCCGTCCCTTTCGAGCAGCGGGAACAGGTGTTGGAGCGGCTGCGGCAAGGCCCCGGCGAGGAAGCTCGCCGCGAGGCGATGCCGACAGCCGCTGGTCCGCCGCCCAGCCGCTGGACGTTGCGGACCATTCGCGCCAGCATTAAGACGATCCAGAATTACACGCTCAGTGGCGTGTGGCGGTGGCTCCGTCGCAAACTGGGAGTGAAATTGCGTTCGGGTCGGGTCCAGCATTTTAGCCCGGATCCGCAGTATCGAAGCAAGGTAGCCAAACTGAAACGATGCCTGCGAGCAGCGGCGCAACCCCCAGGAAACGACATTGCTGTTCATCGACGAAATGGGGTACGCCGTCTGGCCCGAGCCGGCGCCGAGTTGGGCTGCCGCCCCGCCCGCGGCTCCACCGCAAGCGGATCGGCAACAGTCCAACAATGGGCTGTGGCGCGTGATCGGCGGCCTGAACGCCTGCAGCGGAAAAGTGACCTACGTGGACAACTACATTATCGGTCGAGCCAAGGTCATCGAGATGTATGAACGGATCGCGAAAACTTACTCTCGCGCCAAGACGATCTACGTCGTTCAAGACAATTGGTCGATCCATACTCATCCCGACGTACTCACGGCCGTGGGGGCATATCCTCAAATCAAGCCAATCTGGTTGCCGACTTACGCCCCCTGGCTGAACCCGATCGAAAAATTATGGCGATGGCTGAAGGAGACAATCCTCAAAATGCACCGTTTGGCCAACGACTGGCCCGCCTTGCACCAGCGCGTCACCGACTTCCTGGAGCAATTCGCCCGCGGCTCGAAACAGCTTCTGCGGTACGTAGGGTTGCTCGGCAACGGTCAACTGGCCCAATCGCTGCATTTTACGTGATTACTACCGAATCTGTTTGTCAAAACCCATCAGGAGAATCCGTCAACTCATTTTCACGCGACGCCTTATCGCTCTTCGTGGAAAACTCTCCCTATCGAAGCCGAGGTTTCGCAACACTGCGCCCTCAAAAGGAGGGAAAGCCGCTGACGCGACAGTCGCCAGAACTCCTTGGGCGACAGCGGCTTCCGTCAAGCCGCCTCGACGCCGCAGAGAGCGAAAGTGGAAAGGGTGTTGCGAAACCTCCCCCGCAAACGTCCCGCGGACGCCGCGAAACTGGAAAAATCGTGGAAGCCCTGACCGACTCGCACCCGGACAGGAAAAGGCGACAGCCACCCTTTAGTATACCGAACGCGCATGAAGCCAACGGGCAGGTTTAGCCCGGGCGGCCATGATCTTCTCGAAGGATTCGACGCCAGAACCGCTGAACCAGGCAGCGGCGGCGGACAAAGTGTTCTTGAAGGGCGACAAACTGTGGAGCAGATGGGCGAAAAGGACGCCTACCGATACGCCGGCCCCCTTGCATAACGGTACCGTGCCCGGCTACACTACCTTCAATCGGGCGGCGTCAATCCAAACAACGAACACGGGAAACGCAAAAATGGCAGAAGGCACTATCAAGAAGTTGACGGGCAAGGGTTATGGGTTCATTGACATCGGGGGCGGAAAAGACCTGTTTTTCCACTCATCGAGTGTGCAAGGCGTCACGTTCGAGGAGCTGCGTGAAGGCCAAAAAGTGTCCTACACCGAAGGCCGAGGGCAAAAAGGCCCCTGTGCCGAGAACGTCAAGCCGGTGTAGGCCAATAAGGACGCGCCGGCACCTTCGCAGAAGAATTGGCTGGGTAGTTCCCCGCCATCCGAGGAATAGTAATCCATTGAAATCGTGGTATTCTATCGGTAGCTGGCGAGCCAACAGGAGGCGCCGGTACACCGGGTTTTGACCGCTGGCCCGATAGGGGAGGGCAGCAGGTAACTGAGGTCGGCGTATCGCCTCCCCCGCAGAAAAACACGCCACGAGAAGCCCGCCTCTTCCTGTGCGGGCTTCGCGTGTTTCTTGGGGGTTCCTTTCCAAATTGAGAGAAGTGGCTTGCCCACAACTGCCGCTACGGCGCTCTAAAACCCGATCATCAGCGGCGGAAACCAGACCGAAACCGGCCCAAGAAAAGCGGAAGCCCGCCTCGAAAGACGGGCTTCCTGATGGACGGACTATACACGTAAGAGCCGGTACGCAAAACCCGATAACTAACGCCGGCCATCCAACTGGCCGGAAAGCGAACCAAGCGTGCCGGCTATCGAACCGAGTGGCGTGTACGGTCCGTTCTTTCGCACTAAAAAAATGCTATTCGACTAGGGCCGCTCGACAAGGACCTTTCTGGAAAGGCAAGAACACCGGGAAAAAACCGCTGACCAATGCAGGCCCACTTGCTGGACACTTTGGGTGATGTCACAGAGCGGCAACCCAAGGGTGCAGCCGTTGGGATTCAGCCCAAGAGTGTGTTTAGAGAGCCTCGAAATCGTTGCAGAGCGGTCGGCTTTCAGCGATCAGCCGGACGAACACTGGCATCGCCGTGGTGTTCCATCATAAGTCAATAGACACACCGCAGTTGCGCTCTCGAAAAGCTGAAAGCTGATCGCTGACAGCCGACAGCCACACACCTTTCCGAACATGCTCCAAGGCGAGACAGCCGCTAGTGCCTCAACCGACCTGAATTGACGGGTAGAGGCGTTTGAGTTTGATTCGGGCGTTGGCTGTAGTGAAACGCCAGTCGATGCGGCATCGAGCGGTGTTTCGTGTGGATTCCCAAGCGGCAACCTCGCGGACCAGTGTGGGTTTATCGGGAATCCGCCGCCGAAGGCACTGTTTGGTCATCACGCTTAACTCCGTCTCGGCCATGTCCAGCCAACTGCCGTGTTTCGGCGTGTAGTGAACCTCCAGCCGTTCGATCAGTCGGCGAGCCTCGTCGGGGGCAAACGCCTCGTAGAGCGAAGCCATCTTGTGCGTGTTCAAGTTGTCCATCACCAACACGATTTTCTCCGCCATCGGATAGCTGTCCACCAACTCCCGAATCACCTCGGCGAAATCCAACGCGGTACGTCGGTCGGTCACCTTCACGCGACGCTTGCCCGCCAGCGGCTCAAAGATCATAAACAGATTGGCCGTTCCGTTACGCTCATATTCGTAATCCACCCGCGCCGGACGCCCAGGCGCGGCGGGAATCGCCCGACGTGTTTCTTTGGTCAATTGCCTGCTTTGCTCGTCAAAACACACGACCGGTCGCTGCGGATCGTAGGGCCGTTGGTAGACTTCAAGCACGTCTTCCATCGCGCAGACAAAATCGGCGTTTTGCTCCGGCGGCAATACCCATTGCTCTTTGCGCCAGGGCTGAAGAACGTTTTTTTCAGCGTGGTGCGAACGGCCTCGCACCAATCGATTCGACGATCTCCAATTCCACCAATTTGTCGGCCAGCAGTTGCATCGTCCAACACACCCGGCCCGTTGGCGGTGACGAACAGGCCAAAGCCACCAAGTGGGCCTCTTGCACACCGTCCAGTTTGCGATATTGTCGATTTGTGGCCGGCTTACGGTACAACGATGCCTCCCAACCTTCTTCGACGAACTGTTGCCGAACTCGGTGGACCGTCGATAAGCTGACGCCCACCAAATCCGCAATCGCTTCGTCCACGGCGCAGGAACCTCCCTGCCCCTGATCGGCACGTAGCAACACCTGTGCCCGCTGACGAGTCGCCTTCGCCACCCGTCCTCGCGCCACAAGATCCTCCAATTGACCTCGTTCCTCGTTCGATAGCCGAACCACGTACTTGGCTTCCTTGCCCATGTTCGCTCTCCTGACAGGTTGTTGCCCCGGAAAGCGAAATACCATCTCCACCAAAACCTGTCAAGTCAGATCGGTTGAGGCACTAGGCTTCAGGACCATGCGTCCCAACGGCAAGACCCTGGCTACACCGCATTCTCGGCAGGCGCCTGCCCTTGCAGATGATTGGCCTTCAACTCCCGCAACTCCCCCAGCAGGCAGATGCCGGTCAGCAGCGAAGCCCCGAAATCCGACATTGGCAGGGCAGCCCAAACTCCGTCAAGTGCGAAGAACAGGGGGAGAATCAACGCCGCCGGGATTAGGAGCAACACTTGCCGCGACAGCATCAACAGCATGGCCGTCCTGGGCTTGCCAATCGCCTGAAAGTAACTTGCGCTGACGATCTGGAAACCGACGACGGGCAGCATGATCGTCGCAATCCGGATCGCATGGGTGCCAAGAGCCAACAGGGCTGGATCGTTGTCGTTGAACAACCGGATGACCTGTGTTGGAAACAGCATCATCACGCCGAACCCCACGAGTGCAATGCCCGTCGCCGCCAGGATCGCCAACTCCAGGGTCCTCTTCACCCGGTCGAACCGTTCGGCGCCGTAATTGTAGCCGATGATCGGCTGGGCTCCTTGATTGAGGCCGAAGATCGGCATCGCCACCATCATAAACATGGCATAGAGGATGCCCATCACCGAAATCGCCAGATCGCCGCCGTAGGCGCCAAGCTGGTGATTCAAGACGCTCTGCAACACGCTGGCGGCAAGTTGCATGGCAAAGGGGGGCGATCCGAACACGATGATCTGGCGGCAGACGGCGCCGCTGAGCCGCAGGTGTCGGAGGCGGCATTTCAGCACGCTCGTCTTGCCCAAGAAGTATCCCACCACCCACACGGCTACAACCGCCTGGGAGATCACTGTGGCCAGGGCGGCCCCCTGCATTCCCCACGAGAACCCAAAGATGAAAATCGGCGCGAGAATCACATTCAGCACCACGCTGATGAGCATCGACAACATGGCGATCTTCGGATTGCCCTCGCCTCGGATGGCGGCGTTCAGGCCGAAGGCCACCATCTGGAACACGGTCCCCAGCACGATGATTCGCAAGTAGTCTCGGGCGTAAGGCAAGACCGTCTTGCTGGCGCCGAAAACCACCAGGATCGGATTCAGCCAGAGCAGCCCCACAGCGGTGATGAAAACGGAAGCAACGACAAGCAGCACGGCGGTGTTGCCGAGCACGTGTTCGGCCTCTGCCTTTCTTCCTTCCCCAAGCCGAATGGAAATCAGCGCCGTGCCTCCAAAGCCGATCATCATTCCGAAGGCCAGCACGACAAGCATGAAGGGAAAAGCCACGGTCGTGCCGGCAATGCCTTCGGAGCCCAACGCATGACCAACGAAGACTCGGTCGATCAGGTTGTAGGAAGCCTGGGCCATCATGCCGACGAGGGCCGGCAGCGAGAAACGGAGCAGCAGGCGAGGAATGCTGGCTTGCCCGAGTTGTGCGGAACGATCCATTTCGATGCCGATCAGAAATCAAGACGCCGTTGCTGCTTCAGCCGCATTATATCGCATTTCGCCGGGAATCGACTCGCCGGTCCCGCGATTGATGGCCACCCCAGTTCGGGGTGCGGTGGCGGGCGCGACCCGGCTGATTCCGAGAACTATTTCGCTCTTCGCGTCGTCCAAAGACTTGCAGCCGTAAGCTATATCTGTATTATGGGCAGAAACCCCGCCGGCGGACGGTGCAAGCCCCTTGCGGACTGACCGGCGTCAGCGGATATGGTGGTTACTACGACTTATTCGCTTTTCACCTGCCGTGAGGATGACAAAATGCTCTCCCGAACTCGCTTCCTTCTTACTGCGGCGGCTCTTTGCAGCTTCGCCGCGCTGCTGTGCCCGGCCGGCGTCACCGCCCAGGAACGTGCGAACGATGACAAGAAGGCCGATGCCAAGATTCTCGAGCAAGACATCTATATCCCCTACGAAAAGCTACGACAGGTCTTTGAGAAGCAGGGCCGCGGGGTATTCTTGCCCTACGAAAAGTTCCAGGAGCTATGGCGGGCCGCGCAAGACAAGAATCGGCCCGCCGCCGAAGTGAAGCCGCCCGTCGGCGCGCTGATTACCGAAATCGAGAACGTGGCGACCGTCGAGAAGGACGTCGTCCGCGTCCAGGCGAAGTTGAAGATCGAGGTATTGGCCGAGGGCTGGAACGAAATCCCCTTGCGGTTGAGCGATGCCGCCATTACCAGCGCCGCCGTCGCCGGTCAGCCCGCCCGAATCCTCGGCGAGCCCGGCCAGGGCTACCGCCTGCTGGTCGAGAAGAAGGGGAAGCAGCCCGAGCAGATCGAACTGGCGTTGGAATACGCCAGGGCGATCACGCGGACGCCCGGGCAGAACAGCGTTTCGTTCCAGGCCCCGCAGGCGCCGGTCAGCCGCTGGCGGGTGGTGATTCCGCAGGCGGGCGTGAAGGTGAATCTGCACCCGCTGATTGCCGCCACGGAAGTGCCCGATGGAAAGAAAACGGATAAGAAGTCCGACGACGCCGGGAAGAAGCCGGACGAGACCGTCGTGCTGGCGTTCGTCGGGGCCGCCCCGGAGGTTCGCATCGACTGGACGCCCAAGGCCGAGGGGGCCACCGGGCTGGCCGCCGTCGCCAGCGTGCAGAGCCAACAGCAGGTCTGGATTAACGAGGGGGTCGTTCGCACGCGGACCACGCTCCTCTACTCGATCAACCGCGCCGAGTTGGCCCATCTCACCATCGACGTGCCCGCCGATCAGAAAGTTGTCAACGTCTCCGACGCCAACGTGCGGAGTTGGTCGGTGGCGCCGGCGGCCGGGGGGCAGCGGATCACGGCCGAACTGTTCGAGCCGGCCAAGACGTCGCAGCAGGTGATCGTCGAGTTGGAGAAGTTCGCCGGCGAGAAGGCCAAAGCGACCGTCGATGTGCCGATGGTCAAGGCCGGCGACGTGGGGCGACAGCAGGGGGTCGTGGTGGTCCAAGTGGCCGAAAGTCTGCGGGCCGAGGCCGTCAAGACGGGCGGTCTGTTGCAGGTCGATGCCGCGGAATTGCCCGGCGATCTCCGCGGCGCCCGCTGGGCGTTCTCCTATCGCTACGCCGCCGTCCCGTACGAGTTGGCGTTGGGAATCGAGAAGGTGCAGTCGCAAATCACGGTCGATTCGCTGGTCGAAGCCGCGCTGTTGCCCGACCGGCTGACGCTCGATCTGACGGCGATCTATACGATCGAGAAGGCCGGCGTTTTCCGCTTGGAATTGGACGTTCCGGCCGGTTACGACGTGCAAAGCGTCCGCGGCACGAACGCCGCCGGGGCCACGCCGGTGGCGGTCGATAGTCATTATCTCGAAGGGGCGAAGAAGACGCGGTTGGTGGTCAATCTGTCGCGCAAAGCGATCGGCCGCGTCGGACTGGCCGTGCAGTTGCAGAAGGACCTCCGCCAGCCGGAACTTCTCGCGCCGATGGGCCGCACGCCGCAAATCCCTCTGCCGCTGCCGCTGGTCGCTCCGCGCACGGCCGAGCGCGCCACCGGGCGGCTGGTGATCTCCGCGCCCGAGAGTTTGCAGATTACCCCCGAAAAGACGGTCGGGATACGGAGCATTTCGTTCCGCGAGGCGTATGAAGGGGTGAAGAACCCTGCCCCCTGCTCGCCGACCGAGCCGCGGCCGACTTGGGCGTTCGCCTACAACGGCGACGAGCCGGTCGATTTGACGTTCACGGCCGAGCGGCGCAAACCGCAGGTTACGATCGCGCAGCTTATGGTGGTGCGCGTCGAGGAGGGGGTGGTCAAGTACGACTTCACCTTCCACTACAACGTGCTCTACAGCGGCGTGAAATCGCTGCGAATCGACGTGCCGAAAACGATCGCCGACGGGCTGCGAGTCACGACGCCGGGCTATCACGAAACCCAGATCGAGGGCATGAACTTCACGGGCGGATCGCTCAGCCTCGCGGGTTCTCCAGAGCCGCCGCGGTCACCCGGTACGTTGACGTTTCCCAAGGGACTTCCGCCCGACGTCAGCGTCGAAAAAGGTCAGATCGTCTGGGTAATCAGCGGCGAAACGGAGTTGATGGGCAGCGGCCAGTTCACGCTGCACTGGGAAAAGCCGATTGAGAAGCTCGGCATCGGCAAGAAAGTCAATCTGCCCATGCCGTATCTGAAGCCGCGCAAGGTCGATCGTGCCTGGGGACAAATCGTGCTGGTCAAGTCGGAGACGATCGACGTGGAGCCCGTCGGCGAATTAAAATCGCTGCGGCCGATCGACCCGCAGCACGACCTGATGAGCCCCGTGCCGTCGGCGGCCAGAGCATTCGAGTTCCACGACGATTGGACGCTGGCCGTCGCCGCAACGCGATATGAACTGGAGGAGATCAAGCGGAGCAGCATCGAATTGGGGCTGGTGCGAATGGTGGTCACGCCCGGCGGCACGATTTCGGTGCAGGCGTTGTACCGCATTCGCAGCGCCCGGCAGCGGATCGAGGTGACGCTGCCCGACAAGGTCGCGTTCGATTCGCAGCCGCTGCGGGTCAACGGGCAGCCGGTCGATCTGGGGACGGGCGGGGGCGGCCAGTATTTCGTGCCGCTTTCGGCCGCCAATCCCGACACGCCCGTTGTCGTTGAACTCCGCTACACGCTCCCCGGCGACGGCCGGCGGCTGGTGCTGCCGGCGTTTCCAAAGGAGGCTGCCATCGTCAAGGAATACCTGGGCGTGTACCTGCCCGAGACGAAGACGCTGTTGGGTACGCGTGGGCCGTGGACCGCGGAGTTCGATTGGCACTACGACTCGGCGATCCAAAGGCGGCCGGTAGCCAGGGTTAGCCCCGAGGAGCTTCTGCGTCGCATCCGCGGAGACGGAAATCCGTCAGCCAACGCGGCCGACGACTTCCAGACCGACGGCCGGCTTTACTTGTACTCGACGCTTCGCCCGGTCGAGGGGCCGGACGGCGCGCTGGAAATCAGCATGATCGACAAGAGCCGGCTGCGGTGGCTGGTGTTCGGCATCACGGTGCTCTTGGGGCTGCTCTTGTTGCCGGCTCGGTTGGCCACTCGCGCGGTCGTCGTAGGCGCCGCGGTGATCGGCTTGGTGCTGGCGGGCATCTTCCTGCCGACGTTCTCGATCCAGATTCTCGACGGCGTGCTGGCGGCGGCGGTCTTTGTCGTCGCCGTGCTCTGGGCGCTGGCGTATGCGGTGAGGCATCGGACAAAGCTGCCGCCGTCGCCGCCCGCGGTCGAATCACCGTTTTCGCCGGCTTCGCCTGCCGAGCCGCCGAAAGCGGAGAGTCAGGAAGGAGGGCAGGCCAATGCTTAAAAGACGAGTGCAAAATGAAAAATGCAAAATGAAAAATGCAAATTCTCTGGTTCCCACGCGCTGCATGGGAACCCGCGGCCTTTGCACGATCGCCGCGGCGGTGGTCGCAGTATCCTGCATTGCTAACGCAACCTGCTTTGCCGGCGAGCAATCCGCTCCTGCCCCCGAGCGTTCCATCTACGTTCCCTTCTCCGACCTGCACGTGATCCTGCAACAGCAGCCGAAGCGAGTGCTCTTGAGCCGCGAGGAATACGAGGACCTGTTGAAAAAGGCCAAAAAGACGCCGGAAACGCACGCCCCGCAAGCGGCCCTGATCGTCTCGGCCAACTACGAGGTCACCGCGGTGTCGCAGAGGGCCGAAATCCGCGGCGTGCTGGCCATCGACGTCCTGGAAAGCGGACTGCACGCCCTGCCGTTGGACCTCGGCGGCGTCGGCTTGCAGGACGCGACGCTCGACAAGCGAGACGCTTCGCTCGGACGCGACGTGGCGGGGCGACTCGTGCTGTTCGTCGAGGGGATCGGCCGGCACGAGTTGCGGCTCGACATGGTCGCGCCGCTGGAGACGACCGCCGCGCGGCAAGTGTTGACTTTCCGGCTGCCGCATCCCCCCGCCGCGAAACTGCGGCTGGCCGTCTCCGGCGACGTGGAGGTCAAAGGCGGGGCCGACGTCATCAGCCGCTCCGTCGATGCGGCGGCCAAGGTCACGCGATTCGAGTTGCTGCCCCGCCAAGGGGACACTTCGCTCGTCATGACGTTGAACAGCCATCTCCAGCGGCAGGACCGCGCGGTCGTGGCCCGCAGCGTGCTGATCGACGAAGTCACGCAGGCTTACGAAAAACTCTACGCCACCGTCTCGCTGGGGATTCTCTATCGGGCCGTCGATCAATTCAGTTTCATCGTGCCCGAGGGATTCGAGATCAGCGAAGTCACCTCGCCGCTTTTGGCCCGCTGGGACGTTCGCCGCGAAGGCGGCCGCAAGGTGCTAGGCGTGAAGCTGCGCGAGCAGACGACCGAGACGGTCGTGCTGAAGGTCGCCGCCGTTCACACGCCGGCCCGACTCGACGGCTGGAGCGCCCCGCGGCTCGATCCGTTGGACGTGGTCGGCAGCGTGGCGGTGGTGGGTTTGCTGGTCGAAGATCGTCTGAAGGCCGAATCGTTGGCGACTCGTGGGCTGATTCCCGTCGATACGGCGGTTCTCACCGACGTTTTGCCGCCGAATCTACTTAGCGGCGAGCCGGGCCAGGCGGCGCTGCGGGCTGTCGCGGCCTGGTATGCGCCGCAGAGCGATTATGCGCTCACGGCACAATACAAGAAGCCGCCGGCCGAAATGGCCGTCACCACCAGCCTGCTGTTGGTCGTGGCCGACAAAGGGCAAGAGGTGCTCGGAGGGCTGGCGTTCTTGCCGCAGGTCGAACGCCGATTCTGGTTCGATATCTCGCTGCCCGACGGCTGGCAGATCGTCGCCGTGACCACCGCCGATGGGCAGCCGCTTCCGTTCGAGCATTATGCCGACGGCGTCAATTCCAATTCCGCCCGTTTAGCCCCGGCGTCCACGCCGGGAGCGCCGCGGCAACGCAACCAAGACCAAACGTCCGCCCCCGGCCGCGTTCGCGTCACCGTGCCGGGCGGCATGGCGGTGGGTCAAGAATACAAGGTCAACTTTCGCGCCGTTCGCATTCCGAAGGGCTGGTTGGCCGAGTGGAAGTCGGCGGCGGTCGAGTTCCCGAAGTTCGCCGTTCTCGATGCCACGCACGACGTTGGGGCCGTGGCGGTTGACGTCCGCGACGATCTCGCCGTCCGTCCGGAGAAGCTCAGCCAGCTTGTCCCGCTCGATGCCGGCGACAAGCCGAAGTACGGCCTGGCCGGCGTGAGCACTCGCTTGGCCTATCGTTACGACAGCCCGAAATACGCGGCGTCGATTGCCGTCGAGCGGACTCGCCCGCGGCTGACGGCCCGCACATTTTCGTTCGTTCGCGTCGAGCCGAGCGCGTTGGACTGCCATTACGAGTTGATTTACAAGATTGCCGCGGCCCGGACGCAGAAACTGGCGTTCTTGCTGCCCAAAGATACGCCGGCGTCGATTTCGATCGCAGCGCTCGACGGCGTGACGATCAAGGAGTCGAATCCCGAGGTTGTCGGCGGGCAGCGGCGGTGGACCGTGTCGCTGGCCGAGCCGGCGGGCGATCACGTTCGCCTGGCAGTGGCTTTTCAGCAGCCGCTTGCCGGCGACGCAACCGTCTCCAGCGGCGCGGCCGTTTCGGACGCGTCGGGCGGGCAGGAGACCCACGCCGCGGTGGCGCTGCCGATCATCGTGGCCGACGACGTGGCGTATCAGTCGGGGCTGGTGGGAGTCGAGGGCTGCGCCGAGTTGGAGGTGAACGTCGTTACGCCGGCGCGGCAGGTCGACGTGGATGAACTGGCCGATGCTCGCTATCAGCCCGGCCGCTGGTTGTTGGGGGCCTTTGCGTTCGTCGGCGATCCGCCGGCGGTGAAGATCGACGTGATGCGCCACGCCGCATATCGCCTCTATCCGGCGATCGTGCAGGAGTGCGAACTCGACACGAACCTCTCGCCCGACGGGCAGAGCGAGACGCAGGCGCGATTCAAGCTGTTGACCAAGGCGATGTTCCTGCAAGTCAAACTCCCGGCGAAGGGCGAATTGTGGTCGGCCGAGTTGGACGGCACGCCGCTGAAGCCGCAGCGGCAAGGCGACAGCCTCTTGATCGACGTGCCGGCCGGCCGGGGCGATGCTCCGCAGACGCTGCAAATCGTCTACGCGGCGAAGGTCGCTCCGGTGGGCTCGCGCGGCACGGTCGCCGTGCCCGCCCCGAAACTGCTCTTGCGGTCCGAACAGAAGGGGACGCCCGTCGAAGTGCCGCTGGTCGATCTCGTCTGGCGGCTGCATCTGCCCGGCGGATATGACGTTGTCGGCACCGGCGGCACCGTGGCGACCGACGAGTTGAAGCTTCCGCCGCCTGCGGCGGTTCAGGTGGCCCGGTTTTTGCTCGGATGGAATGACGACCTTTCGCATTTCGGTTTGTTGGGTGCTGCCAGCCAACGTGCGCGTGAGTCGGCAAGACGAGTGACCGTCAACAACAATCTGGAGCAGATTGGCATGGCCTTGCACAACTATGGTCAGGCCAGCAACGTCTTCCCGCCAAACCTCTCGCCACCGGTTCATGCCGCCCGCGTCGCTGAATTGGATCGGCTTATTGCCGAGAAGACTGCCCAGTTGAACGCAAAACGTGCCGAGTTGAAGTCTTTGGTTGGGACGGTGAGCGGGTCGGACAGCCCCGGCGCGCTTTCGAGCAAACAGAGACTCGTGCTCGAGGAGCTTTCCCTCTATCGGCAAGAATCAGCCAAGATACAGACAGCTCTTGAAAGCGCGCGGGCCGAGTTGACGAAGCAAGAAGCGGCAAGCCAAGCGGATGTATCGGCCGGCGACAGCGCCGCGGCCAACCGGCATGATTCAGAAGCTCAGCACGCCCGAGCAACTGTTCGCAGTTTGGAAGCACAACTGGAAAGTCAAAAACAACGGATAGGCAAGCGTGAGTCCGAAGCCAAGCAATTCGGTCAGACTGCCGTAGATTTGACAATGCAGAAGACGGTGCTTGACAGACTTAACAGGGAAACCGCTGATCTCGCAAAGCTGCGCGGTGAACTCCGCGAGCTCGCCGTGCCTGGCGAGGAGCCGATCGTCTATCCCGACGCCGAATGGTGGCAGAAGATGACTGTCAGGCACAAAGACAGTTACAGTTCAATGGACCTGGCGAAGGCCCCCTCGAAAGCTGCGCCGGCGGCAGAGGCGAAACCGGAGGCGTTGTACTCGCCCAGTAGGAGCGAATCGGCGATGCGCACGAAAGAGCCGGGTGCGGGCGGGTCATACCCTGTTGCCGATCTGGTCATTCCCCTCCCCCCAACGCCGAACGAGGATTTATCCGGCACGCGAAGTCTCAAAATCGACGTGCTCCAAACTCCGCCGGACGCGGACGACGTGCTCACGTTCCGCAGCCTGGGCGTCGATCCGGAACTGGCCGTTACGCTGGCCAACCACCAGCGGCTGTCGGCGCTCGGCTGGGGGCTGGCGATGATCGTGGGGCTGGTGGGCGTGGCCATCACCCGGCGGCCGGTCCGCGCGAAGATGGTGTATATTCTCGCCGTGGCCGTGGCGGCCACGATTGTTCCGCTAATCACCGGCGGCATCGAGATTGTCTACCTGTGCAACATGCTCTTCTACGCGGCCTGCTGGCTGATTCCGTACTATCTGGCGGCCGGGGCGGTCCGGGCGGTGTGGCGATTGCACCTGCGGGCGTTTCCGTCGTGCGCGGCGAACGTCGCCGGCTCGGCGGCGGCGAAACCGGCGGCGATGTTGCTGATCGCGGTTGCAGTCGCAGGGATAAACGCCCTTGCGAAGCCGCAAGCGGCTTTTGGGGAGAATCCGGAATCGGCGGGCGGCCGCTACGTGGTTCAAGTGGTCGAACCGCCTGCGCCGGTCAACGTGCCTGAAGATGCGGTGATTTTGCCTTATGATCCCGACTGGCAACACGGCCCGAAGGACGCCGATCGGGTGCTCGTGCCTTACGAGCGATACGTCGAGCTATGGAATCGGGTCCATCCGGACAAGCGGATCGAGACGAAGGCCCCGCCCGCTCCTTATGCACTGGCCGGCGCGGCCTACAAGACGCTTTTGGACGGCGACGATTATCTGCTGCTGACCGGCCAATTGCAGATCGACGTCTTCTCCGACGACTTCGCGCAGATTCCGCTCGGATTGGGCGGCGGCGTGTTGGCGCAGGCGGAATTGGACGGAAAGCCGGCCCGGCTGAGCGCGGCCCCCGCGCAGCCGCTTGCGGCTTCTCAGCCAAGCCAATCGCCGTCGATTCTCTACGTCTCGGGCAAAGGGCGGCACAAGTTGGACGTTGCGGTGCGGCTGAAACTCTCGCGGCAAGGCGGCTGGCGAGTCGTGCAGGGCGTGCTGCCGACGGCCGCGGCCAGTTCGCTTTCGATCAACGTGCCGAATCCGCACACCGAGCTTCGGTTGGGCGAAGTGCTCGACCGCCGCAAGTACGATACCGAGAAGGCGGACGAGACGATCCGCACGGCCTTGGGCCCCGGCGGCGCGGTGAGCCTGCAATGGCGGCCGGCGGTGGCCGAGGGGCAGATCGACCGCAGCCTGACGGCCGTCTCCAACGCCGTTTTCGACGTGCAGGAGGACGGCCTGCGGCTGACGTGGCAACTTGGGCTGGAATTCCGCGGCGGCCAACGCGAGCAGTTCCGCGTGAATCTGCCGGCCGGCTACCTGCTGGAAAAAGTCGAGGGGAGCAACGTCCGCGGTTGGGAACTACGAAAGAGCCCGCGCGGCGAATCGGTCGAGGTCACGCTGTTGCAGCCGGCGAAGGACTATGAGCGATTCACGCTGCGGCTGTGGCGCAGTGGCCCGGTCGGGCAAAAGGGGATGGCCCAGTTCGACGTGCCGCAAGTCAGCGTGAGCGACGCGGCCTTGCACACCGGGCAACTGACGATTCGCCGCAGCCCGCTGCTGGAACTGCGCACGCTCGATCGTTCCGGCGTGACGCGAACCGACCTGCCCGGCGGCGATGCAAACGCAGGGGGCATCGCGGGCGTCGAGGAAAGTCCGCTGGGCATCCAGCCGTGCGAGGCGTACACGTTCGCGGCAGTGCCGTTCTCGCTTCGCCTGTCGGCCGCCCCGATCTCCGCGCGGGTATCGGCCTCCGTGCAGACCGTGCTGAAACTTGCCGAGTTCGAGCGAAACCTGGAGAGCAACGTCAACTTCGACGTGCAGGGCCGCCGGGTCTACCAGTTGCGGATGCTGCTGCCCGACGGGCTGCGGCTCGATCGCGTCTTGGCCCCCGGAGCGTACGACTATGCCGTGACGAAACAGGGGAAGCGCTCGCTGCTGACGGTCTACCTGGCCGACGGTCAAGAGGGGAACGTGTCGGTGCGGATTCGCGGCCAGTTCGGCGGCGAAGGGGCACTGGCCGAAGTGCCGTTGCCGAGGCTCGACGTCTTGGACGTCGGCCATCAGCAAGGGGATGTGGCCGTCCAGGTCGATCCGGCATTCGACGTCGAGGCGGTGAACCTGGCGAACTGCGAGCCGATCCTGTTGGGCCAGTTGGCGACGTGGCTGAACCCCGAGCAACAGCGAGTCACCCGGCTCGGTTTGCACTATCGGCAGGGGGGCTATTCCGGCACGCTGCTGCTGCGGCTGCGCAAGCCCGAGGTCACCTGCGACACGATCAGCAACGTCCGCGTGACCGACCGCGCATTGGAAGAGACGATTCTATTGGATTTCAACATCCAGCGCGCGGGCATCCGCCGGCTTTCGTTCCTGCTGCCCGCCACGATGGCCGACAGCCAGATCAGCGTCGAGAAGCTGCGGCAGAAGACGGTCGAGCCGGTCGGCAAGGAGGCCGGCTCGCCGCTGCGGGTGACGATCGAATTGCAGGACGAGGAGATGGGACAGCTTCACGTATTGGTCGAGAACGACCGGCTGCTGACGCCCGGCTCGCACGACGTGCCGATCCCAACGATCGAGACCGGCCGCGCCGCTTCGGAAAAAGGGGACAGCCCCCATTTGCCGGAACGGCCCGAAGGGGGCTTCGCCCAAATGGGGACTGTCCCCTTTTTCCGAATGGGCCGTCGCTACGCGGTGATCGAAAACGCGGGACGCGACGAGGTGGTGGTCGAACCCAAAAACCTGCGGGAGATGGAGCGGCTTAGCAATCGGCAGAAGGAGTGGGCGACGCTCCGCGGCATCCTCGGCCGTGAAATGACGATGGTCTACCTCGCGGCGGCCGACGCACGCGAGCCTCGGCTGGCATTTGACACCGAGTCGCAAGCGGCGGTGACGACGGTGAAGGCCCGCATCGGCCTGTCCGAAACCAGGCTCGTGATCGACGGCAACGGGGCATACCGCGGCCAGGTGACGCTGTGGATGGACAACGCCACGGAGCAGTTCTTGGAGATTCGCCTGCCCGAAGGGGCCCGGCTTTGGGCGGCCCGCGTGGCGGGCGAGGCGGTCAAGCCGACAAACCCGCCGGGCGCGGCCGGCCCGCGGAGCGTGCGGATTCCGCTGATCAAGACCGCCCGGGGCGACCTGTATTACGAGGTGGTGTTGAAGTACGGCGGCAAAATGCCCGCCTTCGCGGCGGTCGGCTCGGCCGAGTTCCCACTGATCCGTTGCATGAACATCACGCCCGACTTGAGCCAGGTCCGGCTTTACGTGCCGGCCGACCATCAGTGGTTCGACTTCGCCGGCACGATGCGACTGGCCGAAGAGGCCGATCTGCGGGCCGACTATCTCAAGTTCCAGACAAAACAGGCCGAGCAGAACTTCGAGGCGTTGCAGCGGGGGGACAAATGGACAAAGAGCCGCGCCGAGAACAGCCTCAAGACCCAGCAAGGGTTGATGCAGAACTTCCGCTCGTCGGTCGCGTCCGAAGGCTCCAATCCGAATCTGCAATCGGAGCTCTTTTTGAACGACAGCATCGACAAGCGGGTGACGCAGGAATTGGCGAAACAGGAGAAAGCGCCGGCGGAAGGGGAAATCCACTACAACCGCGACCGGCTCAATCTGGCCTATCAGGCGCAGCGAACAAGCCGGGCGAGGAACGTCGTCAACGACGTCGGCAACAACTGGGGCGATACCGTCGAACAGCAGCAGGCCGCGAACTCCAGCGGCCAGTTCAACGGCGAGTGGATGAGGCAGAACAACTTCCGTCTGCAAACGGAGGGCGACAAGAGCGGGGAGCAGAAGGCGGGCGATATGCTGGGCAAAGGCCCCATGCGCCTCTTCCGCGCGGGGGATAAAAGCGAAGGCGAAATGGTGACCAGGGGCCGTGTAAATATCAACACTGTCCAGCAGCCGTCGTACGCTCAGGTCCTTCAGGTTACGCCGCAGGCGACGTCGCAGATGGGCGGCTTCGGCCCTGGCGGCTTCGGCGGTAACGCGCAGGGGCAGCGCGGCCCAAACGGCGCTGAGGGCTACCTGCCACACGAAGAAGGGCGGAATCGGCAAATGATTCTGGGCGGGGAATACAGCAGGTCAATGGCCGATCTGAAGTCTGTCCGCCCTGGCCAACTCCAGGGCGCAGGGGGCTTTCCGCCGGCGCCTCCGGCCGCTACTCCCGCGGCGCCGCTGGCCGATGGGCAGCCCGCCGGTCCGGCGAAGGTCGCCCACGAAGCGACCGTCGTTCCGGAGAAGCCCGCTCCGCAATCCGGCGAAGCAGTTCTGCCTGGGTTGACAGCGGCAACCACGGCGGCAAACGCGACGGCGGTTCAGCAAGCGAACGCCGGCTTGGCTAGCCTCGATTTCGAGTTGCCCGCCACCGACGCCTCCCGCTGGACGCTCTATCGCTTCACCACCCCGCGCGGCGACGAGCAGATTACCGCGCGAAGCATCGCGAACGATCTCGTGCTGCGGCTGGTCGAGATCGTCGTAGCGGCGGCGGCGTTGTTGGTTCTGTGGGCCGTTGTGCAAATCATCCGCCGCGGGCGATTCGATTGGCTGGCCACGCCGATTGCCGCGGCGGTGTTGATCTCGTTAGGCGTGATCTCCCTGTGCGGCGGCTTGTTGCCGATCATCGGCGTGGTTGCGCTGGTGGCCGGCTGCGCCGTGCTCGTGCAGCGATGGACGTCGCCAACAACAAAACCGCTTGCGGCTTCGCAACAACCCCAGCAAGAAATCCCCCAACGCTGAACAAGATCACTCGGCGAACTCCTCGAGCATCTCGGCCAGCAATTCCATGGGCAGGCCGACGACGTTCGACTGGCTCCCTTCGATGACGTGGACCCAATCGAGGCCGTCCTGATAGCCGAAGGCGCCGGCCTTTCCCTGCCATTGGCCGCCGGCAAGATACGCATCGAGCAACTCGGGCGCCAGCGGGTCCATCCGCAACGTGGTGATGGCCACTCCCACCGCCGGCTTGCCGTCGGGGAGCGGCCAGAGACACAGCCCGCTATAGACGCGATGTTCCTGCCCGCCCAACAGCGTCAGCATCGCCCTGGCGTCCTCGCGGTTGGCCGGCTTGCCGAGGATCTTGCCGCCGCACTCCGCCACGGTGTCGCAGCCGAGAATCAACCTGACGGACGACTCGCCCGGAACTCGGCGGGCGACATCGGCGGCCTTCCGCCATGCCAAGCGGGCAACAAGCTCCGCGGGCGTTTCCTCGACTGGTGCTTCGCTTTCGGCAGCGTCCGAAGGCGGAACAACTGTAAAATCATAGCCTGCCGCCGCCAGCAACTCCTGCCGCCGCGGCGAGCGACTCGCCAAAATCAGTTTCGCAACGTGCTTCGTCATGCGACTCGTCGAGGGAGATCGAATTTGGTAAACTGGCCTCGGTTGGGGTGGCAGTTAAACTGCCACCCCAACGGGAGCCAACTTCTACCACGGCGGGCGAGACGCCCGCGCTACGATCATCGAACCAATGTACGCGGTTTCTCGCCTCGGATGAATCCCCCCCCGCTCAACGTCCTTTACGAGGACAATCACTTGCTGGCCGTGGCCAAGCCGGCCGGTCTGCCGACGATGGGCACGCCGGAGGGCCGGCCGACGCTGTTGGCCCTGGCGAAGGAGTACGTGAAGCAGCGCTACCAAAAGCCGGGCAACGTCTATCTGGGCATCGTCAGCCGCCTCGACGCCCCCGTGACGGGCGTGGTCCTGCTGGCCCGAACCTCGAAGGCCGCCGCACGGCTGACCGAACAGTTTCGCAGCCGCGGCGTCGAAAAGACCTATTGGGCGATTGCCGAGGGCATCGTCGAACCGGCCGAGGGGCGGCTCGTCGATTGGCTTGCCGAAGACGAACGGCACCGGCGGATGCACATCGTCGGCCGCACGATGCCCGGGGCGAGAGAGGCGCGGCTTGCGTACCACCGGCTGTCGATCGTCGGCAGCAATTCCTGGTTGGAAGTGGAATTGGAGACCGGCCGCAAGCACCAGATTCGCCTGCAACTGGCGCATCACGGCCATCCAATCGTCGGCGATCGCAAGTACGGCGGCCGCGTGCCGTTTTCGCATGGCATCGCCCTGCACGCCCGGCGGCTGGTGATTTCGCATCCCACGACCGGCTCGCGAATCGAGATCGAGGCCCCGCTGCCATCGGCATGGCGGCGGTTCGGCATCACGTGCCGCTGACGGGCGGCGCAAAATGAACTACGGAGACACGGAGTTCACGGAGTATAAAGCCAAGACTTCAATGAGTTGTGGCGATGTTTTTTCCGTCGTGCTACGCAACGAGGTTGGTTGCGGATGATCTGCGTCAGCAATTGGATGGCCATGCCGCGTTCTGCCATGTTTCTGCTTCTCTCCGTGTGCTCCGTGCCTCCGTGGTGAGATCCCATCGGCGACAGGAGTCGCCTCCTACAGTCCGAATCCCCAGTCGTCCACTGTTCCAAGCAGTGCCACACGGTGGCAAGATGCACTGCCTACCGCCGCGCACCGGTGCCATAGACGCTGGGTGTGGAATCGCTCCAGCCGACGACCGGGAGGTCGGAGGGCATGACGAAGATTTCGACGCGGCGATTCTTCTGGCGGTCTTGGGCGGTGGTGTTCGAGGCGATCGGCTGATATGGGCCGAAGCCGGCGACGCCCAGCCGCCGCTCGGGCAGGCCGGCACGCTTCATCCGCTCGGCGACGGCCAACGCGCGGGCGGTGCTGAGATGGAAGTTGTCCGCATACTTCTCGCGAGTATCCCGGCCGACGATCATCTGGTTGTCGGTGTGGCCGGCGACCATCAGTTTCAGATCGCCCGCCGCCGGCGAGTTCAGCACGCGGACCAACTCGTCGACCAGTTCGCCCGCGGCGGGTTTCAGCTCGGCCTCGCCGCTGTCGAAGAGGATGTCGGTATCGAGTTTGCTCACGCCGGTCTTCGAATCGAACTGGAGACTGGGGAACCGCCGCGACAGTTCGGCCAACTGCCGGCCGAGTTCGGGCGGGAGCCGGCCGCCGCCGTAAGATAAGTCTTTGAACTGCTGGTACAACCCGTCGCGTTCGCATTGGTAGTCTTCCAGTCGCCGGCGGTCGAGGCCGGTGCGTTCCTGGGCAAGAGCGAGTTGCTTTTCGTTGTGGATGACGCGATCTTCGAGCGTGCGGTTGTGGGCCTGGAGATTGTCGATCTCGGCCAGTTGCACGCGGTTCTGCTCGGCCAGCGAGCGGTTCTCCGTGAGCGCGGCGTTCAAATCGGTCTTGGGCACGAAAAGACAGCCCGACAAAACCAACGCCGCGGCCGAGATAAGCAGCCCGATCGACGCCTTCATGATTCGACTCCTTTCGAATCAACGTACCCTCTCGCTCCGCGAGAGGGACGAAGTCTGCTCTCTTCACTCTTCACGCGGAGCGTGAAGAGTACGTCCTTGTTACAATCTCTCGTCTACAGTCCAACCCATTTACCGATGGTGTTCATCAAACCGCTGCCGATCGTGGAGGGTTGTTCCCAACTCCACATGCTCCGCACCAGGTCGTACATCATGATGCCGCAAAGGCCCAGCAGCACGCTGCAAGCGGCCAAGCCGGCAATTTGCCAAGCGGTGTAAGGGGGCTCGGCAACTGCGGCGGCAGCCGAAACGACCGCGCCGCCTTCGGCGAGCGACCCGGTCGGGAGGCCCAGCACCGCGGGTCCGGCCAACGGGCCGCCGGCGCCCATCTCCAATCCCGGCTGCGGACTAATATCTTCGTCGATCATCGCGGCCATCGACACGCCCGAGCCGGCGCCGATCATCGTGCCGGACTCCTCACCTTCGGTGTCGAGAGCGATCACCTGCGACCCGCTTTCCGAGCCGTCCGTGTCGGTGGTCTCTTCCAACGGGGTCAGCAGGAAATCGTCGTCCGGCTTCAGTTCGCCCGCGTGGGGCGCGTTGGCCGAAGCGATCATGTCGTCCTCGCGAAGCTCCAACGATTCTTCGGGAGCGGCGGCCAGATTGACGGGAGTATCGAGCGAGAAACCGCTGTCGGACGGATCGACCAGCGAGATGCCGCTGTCGCTGCCCAACACGATATTGCTGCTCAGCCCGCCGCTGCTGCCGCCGAGCACAAGGTTGTCGTCCTTGCTCTTTCCGCCAAGATCGACGGCCGAACTGCCGACCGCCGATTTGCTGCCAACCACTCCGGAACTGTCGCCGAGCGTAAGATTATCGAGGCTTAAATCGTCGGACTTCGCGCTCTTCGAGTCGCTGGAGCTCTTCTTCTTACTGCCCAGCGGAACGGCCGAATCGCCGGCAAGCGCGCTGAGCGCCAGATCGCTCTCGGCCAGATGGACGTCGCTGCCGGCGGCCGGCCGGGCAGGCGGGGTCAAGCCGATGACCGTGCCCGACAGCCCGGGATCGGACTGTCCGAGTTCCACTTCGCTCAGAAGCACGTCGCCACCGTCGTCCTCGGCGGCGGGTTTCGCCGGGGGCGCGTCCTTGGCCAGCCGATCGATGTCTTCCACCTTGAACTTCCAGTCCGCGCCGTCGCGGTAGCCATGAAGCTCGCGATGCTCCAACATCTGCTTGACCTGATCGACGGTCTTGCCCAGAATCTTCGCGGCCTCGGCGGTATTGTAGTACTTCTGAACCATAGCGATCTCGTTTGCCTTACTTTTGTTCCCACATCGAGCGAATTTGCTGCGGGAGCGGTTCGTCGGTGTTCAAGTGGTCGATTTGCAGGTCCCAGTGGATGTTGCGGACGCTTTTGAGCGAGATTTTTCCGGTTGCGGTGTCAATGTGGTAGACGCCGAGTACCCGCTGTCGCGGATCGATAATCGTGAGCATTTGGACTTTGTCGCCCAGCACGGTCGGTACGACAATCAACTCCGTGCCGGTCACAGCCGCCGGGACCGGGATCGCGGGTGTCGGGACCGCCGCCACTCCGCGCAGCGGCAGGGCCTCCCCACGTTGTTGGGCCATCGCGGCCGCTGCCATCACCAATCCTACGCCCACAAGAGTCCCCAGTATCGCACGCTTCATGGTTCACCTTTTGAGTTTATCAGCTAGGGAAACTGGGGTCCCTTCCCTCTATTGTAAAAGCCCTAGTTTCCGTTGCAAGTAAATTCCCCTACAGAGGGACGTAGATCGCTCCGAGCCGTTTCGCCTTCAAGCTGCCTTGAATTGTCGCTCCGTCCGGCCGAAAACACTGCCTTCCTGCCGAAAGCCGCATCCTCAATTCGCTCTATTCGCAACGCTTCGTTTAATCTGGACCCAACGGCGATGGTGCTTTTGGGGTATGGGCGAAATGTCGGGTATCAAACCGTGGCGGTCAAACCGTCGCCGTTGGCTCCGGGCTAAACAAAGTGCCAGTTCAATCAAACCTTAAGACGTTGCAAATAAAGAACTTGTGGCTCAGAGGGGCGGAGACGGCAGAGGGTGGCGGAGAGTCTATCGACCCCAATGGGGCAAGGCAAGGGCAAACCCGTCAAGAAACGGGCCAGGGACCGCGCCTGGCGTGTGACCGCGTTGCAGAGAGGGGGTGGAATTGATATACGTTGGAGGGGGCAAGAAATCTGCGAAGTTGCGATTGTGTCGAATCGGCCTTCCGGCGACAATGCCCTCTCCTCAAAGACGCCTGCATCCCAGTTAAGGCGAAATGGACTTCGCGTAAGACCAGGAGGGAACCGATGGTCACACTACAGGTGGCCTTTGCGGCCATGGCGTTGTCAGGCGTCAGCCAGACTGTCTTGTTGGACTTCTACTCCGATTCGTGCGGTCCATGTCGGGCGATGGACCCGACCGTCCAGGCGCTGATCAACGCCGGGTATCCCGTGCAACGGGTCAACGTGGGCGTGGCCAAGAACAGGGCGCTGGTGGCCAAATTCGGCGTGACCGCCTGGCCCTGTTTCATCATGGTCACCAATGGGCGGGAAGTGGATCGCGTTGTCGGCCGCACGTCGATGAGCCGGCTCCAGGAAATGTACCAGGAGGGACTGTCGGCCGCTCGTCCCACACGGCCGCCGACCGTCGCCATGAACGATGCGCCGTCGGCTCAAGCGATGCCGACGATGCCGCCATCGGTTGTGATCCCATCTTCGGCGTCTTCATCGCCGCCTCTGTCGTTCGACCCGTGGGGACCGGCCGCCGCAGCGCAGCAGACCGCTCCGCGGTTGAAGGCCCCGACCGCGGCCGTTTCGGATGCGGCCCTGTTGGCGGCCAGCGTGCGGCTGCACGTCGAAGATCCCGACGGGCGCTCGTGCGGCTCGGGCACGATTATTGACGCCCGCGGCAACGAGGCACTGGTGCTCACCTGCGGCCACATCTTCCGGGATTCGCAGGGCAAAGGTCGAGTCACTGTCGATCTATTTGGAGCGGGGGAGCCGCAACAAGTTGCTGGGCGGATGGTGTCATACGATCTGACCCGCGACGTGGCGCTCGTGGCGATTCGCACGCCGAGCCCTGTGGCCGTCGCGCACCTGGTGCCGCCGGATTATAAGATCACCCAAGGCATGGCGGTGACGAGCGTGGGCTGCAACGACGGCGATCGGCCGACCGTGCAGCATAGTCAAGTGAACTCCCTGAACAAATTCGGAGGAGGCCCCAATCTGACGGTGGCCGGCCAGCCGGTCCAAGGTCGCAGCGGCGGCGGACTCTTTTCCAGCGAGGGATATGTGATCGGCGTCTGTAACGCCCGCGATCCCGAAGAGCAGCAGGGACTATTCGCCGCCCCCGCTGCTGTCTATGCTGAATTGGATCGGGACAATCTGGCCTTCGTCTACAAGTCGCCCAACGGGGGTTCGGACGGGCGTTCACCGGGCATTTCGCCTGTGAATACAGCGGCGCCCGGGCCGATGCCCGAAGCGGCGTCTGGTCCGACCGACCTCGCTTCTTTAAGCTCTCCCCCGCCGCCGCCCGGGGCGGTTGTTCCCGCCACGGCCATCGAGCCGATCGGCAATCTGCCCTTGCCGGCACACGAGCAGGCGGCGTTGGATGAGATTCGGCGGCGTGAGAAGGAGGGGGCGAAGGTCATTATCGTGGTGTGCCCAAATGGCAATCCCGAGGGGAAGGGGGACGTGATTGTGGTTGACCACGCCTCGCAGGGCTTCGTCAAACAGGTCGCGGCCGAGGGGCGACGGCAGGAGCGTTACGAAAAGACTTCGCTAGAGCTTCCCAAGCCGCGCAAGGTGCTTCTCGAATGGTCGCTGCCGCCGGGCGCTCCCGTGCCAAATCCAGCGTCGTCCGGCACGCCCTGAAAGGCAGCCCGCTGCGCCTGAAATGTAGGAGGCGACTCCTGTCGCCGATCGTCTGCACTCGCGGCAGCTATCGGCGTCGGGAGACGCCTCCTACAGTCTTCCGCGAGTTCCGCTGCAATCGGCGTCGGGAGACGCCTCGTACAGGCCGTTGAATTCCTGCAAATCGGCATGGCGGCCGGTGGCCGCTTCTCATTATAATCCGCGGATAATTGTTTTCACGCGGGTTGCTCAATAGTCGCAGGGACGCCGATGATCGGACAGGGACGTCCGCATCCGTCGCGGGATCGCTTTACGCCGGTCGCTTGCAGGACCGCCGCGCGCCTAGTCCTTTGTCGACTCCTAAATCGCGGGTCGGGTGCCATGGCCACGCTTGCGTGGCCATGCCTAATGCCCGCAACATGCTCACGCAAGCGTGAGTATGGCGCCCGCACGGTCGCTGCGCGCTTGGTCCACTGCGCCGCGATTGCGCTGCTGGTGTTGTCGGCGGCGCGGGCAGCGGCCGACGGCTTACGGCTGCGCATCGCCTGGGGCGGCGGCGCGGAATGTACCTGGCAGGGGACAATTTCGGTCAGCGACGGATCGATCTCCGAGCCGCAGCCATTGGGGGCCGAAGCCGACGAGCCCGGCTCGATGTGGCTCGACGGCAATCCCCACGGCGACCAAGCCGCGCTGGTGGTTCAACAGCGCAGCTCGCGGCGCTACGACGGCGTCGACGTGCTCGCGTCGGCGGCGCCCTCGGCGAAGTTAATCGTCCATCTGTCGGCGGCCGATCAGCGCGATCGTCCGGCAACCGTGGAGATCCCGCTGGCCGATCTCACCGGGGAGTTCATCAAGAAAGACCTCGACAACCAGGGCAACCGCGTGCTGGTGATGCGTGCCCCGGGTGATTCGCTGCGCGTGCGTTTCACGCGGGAGAACCTGGTATTCGCCCCTGGGGAAAAGTTCCAATTCACGCTCGAACCGCACGCGCTGCCTTTGCCCAACGGGGGCAGCGCGCGGATCAGAATCCAACTGCTCGGCGGCGGAAAGGAGCTTTGGTCGCAAGAGCCCGACGTGCGGGGCGAACGTGCCGAGACGATTTCCGTCGAGGTGCCGTTGCCCAATGTCGAGGGCGTTTACGAGATTGTGATTACCGCGGTGAACAGCCCGAGATGGTCGCAGGCGGTGCGCCAGCCGTTTAGTTGGAAACGAACGATCGCCCAGCGCCGCGTGCAATTGCTGGTGCTCGATCCACAACGTCCCGCGGTGGAAAGCGAGGCCGAGTTGACCCAAGTCGTGGAGATCGACCCGGCGAACCCGCGATGGTACGACAAGTTCAACAGGCTGCCGCAGATTCAGTTGAGCAGGCCGCGGCTGCGGATGTCGAGGGGGCCGCTGGGGGACGACTGTTTCCAAACGCAGCGGCACCCGTTGGGCGATCTGGCGCAGTTGAAGCCGAACGCCGATTCACCCGACGTGAGCTGGGAGGCGTACTGGCTGCCGCTGAATCAACCCGGCCGTCCGCACGCCGTCGAAATCGAGTATCCCAGCGACGTGCCGCAGACGTTGGGCGTCAGCATTTTGGAGCCGACGGCGGCCGGCGGGCTGGCGCCGCTGGTGGTCAACTCGAGCCTGGCCAATGCCGCGCCGGCAGTCGGCTTGGCCGAGAAGCCGCGATGGCAACGGCACCGCGTCATCTTCTGGCCGCACACCACCTCGCCGCTATTGGTCATTAGCAACGGACGCGAGCATTCGCCGGCCGTCTACGGCAAGATTCGCGTGTGGACGGCCGGTCAACGGTTGCCGCGGGCGAAGGGCGACCGCGCGGGGGCCAACCGGCGGTTGCTGGCGGCGTATCTCGAACATCCGCTGATTCCCGAGAACTTCGCGGCCGACGAGTGCCCCGATTCGTGGAGCGGCGAAAACCTCGACGATTGGACGACGTTCTACCAAGGGGGCACGCGGCTGGTCGAGTATCTCAATCACGCCGGTTACAACGGCCTGATGCTCGGCGTGCTGGCCGACGGCAGCACGATCTACCCCAGTGCGCTCGTGCAGCCCACGCCGCGGTACGACACCGGCGTGCTGTTTGCCACGGCCCAGGACCCGATTCGCAAAGACGTGTTGGAGATGCTGCTGCGGCTGTTCGACCGCGAGGACTTGCAGTTGATTCCGATGGTCGAGTTCACGGCGCCGCTGCCCGAGCTAGAGGCCCTTCGCCGCGGCGGCAACGACAGTGCCGACGGAATCGAATGGATCGGGGCGGAAGGAACCGCTCTGTGCAATTCGTCGCCGCCGCAACGCGGATTGGGACCGTACTACAACGTGCTCGATCCGCGCGTGCAGCGGGCGATGCTCGGCGTGTTGCACGAGGTGATTTCCCGCTACGCGCGGCATCCGTCGCTGACGGGCGTAGCCGTGCGGCTGTCGGCCGACGGCTATGCGCAACTGCCCGGGCCGCAGTGGGGACTGGACGACGCGACGATCGCCCGCTTCGAGCGCGACGCGAAACTGCAAGTGCCGGGCTATGGGCCGCAGCGATTTGCCCAGCGGGCGGCGTTTCTCGGCCAGGAGCCGCAACGCCACGCGTGGTTGGAATGGCGGGCGGAGCAATTGGCCAAGTTCTACCGCCGCGTCCACGACGAATTGGCCGCGATTCGGCCTGGCAGCCGCTTGTATCTGGCCGGCGCCGGCATGGTCGGCGGGCCCGATCTCGATCGCGATCTGCGACCGACGCTCCCCCATTCCACCACCATCGCTTCGGCCCTGCTGCGCGTGGGGATCGATGCGCGGCACTATCACGACCAGCAACGGCACATCGTGCTGCTGCGGCCCGAACGCATCGCGCCCGATGAGGAGCTCGGCAGCCGCGCCGGCGACCTGGAAATCAGCCAAATGGCCGACATCGACCGCTACTTCCAAACGTCGGCGACTCCCGGCAGTCTCTTCTTCCACCCCGCCCGCGAGTACCACGTGGAATCGTTCGACCGCAAGAGCCCTTTCAAGCCGGCCTACACGTTGATGGTTTCCGAGCCGTCGTTGCCCGAGCAGCAGAATCGGCGGCGATTCGCCCATAGCCTTGCCACGCTCGACTCGCAAGTGATGCTCGACGGCGGTTCGCTGCTGCCGCTGGGGCAGGAGGCGTCGATCCGCGAACTGGTGGCCGCATACCGCGCACTGCCGGCGATCCGTTTCCAGCCGGTCGGCGGCGAAACGGACGACGCGGCGCAGCCGGTCGTTTTTCGCTACGGCACGTACGGTGGCCGGACGTATCTTTACGCCGTCAACGACGCCCCCTTCGCCGTTACGGCTCGGCTGCACATCGAAGCCGCAGCGGGATGCCGCATCGACGACCTGAGCGCGATGCGGGAAATCGAGCCCTTGAAACCGGATGGCACGTCGGGCTTCAACTGGGAGATCGCGCTGGGGCCTTACGACCTGGCGGCGGTTCAGTTGTCGGAGCCGAACGTGCAGTGTTCGGCGCCCCGCGTGGCTTGGCCCGATGCCGTCGAGTCGGCTTTGGGCCTGCAAATCCGGCGGCTAGGGGCGCGGGCGGCGGTGCTCCGCAATCCGCCGGCGCTGGGCGGCTTGGCCAATCCGGGCTTCGAGTGCCCCGCCACCGCGAACAACCCCATCCCCAACTGGAGCGCGATCGGCCAGGGCAAGGTCAACGTGCGACTCGACAAGACCGAAAAGCACACCGGCAAGCAGTCGGTCAAAATGTCGAGCGACGGGCCGGTCACCTGCCTGGTAAGCCAGCCGCTAACGGCGCCGGCAACGGGCCGATTCGCGCTTTCCGTATGGCTCCGCATCGCCGATGCCGCCCGACAACCGCCGTTGCGCTTGGCCATCGACGGCAAGCTCCACGGCCGCGATTTCTACAAATTCGGGCCGGTTGGTTTGCCGCCGAATGCCGGCCAGCCCGCGGCCGCCATCGGAAAGCAGTGGGGACTGTACATCTTCCAGGTCGACGACTTGCCGCTGGAAGGGCTGACGTCGGTCCACGCGCGGTTCGACCTGATGGGCGCCGGTGAAGTGTGGATCGACGACGTGCAGGTTTCCACGCTGATGTTCAGCGGGCCGGAGATGTTCGAGCTCTCGAAACTAATCACGCTGGCCGACGTGAAATTGCAGCGCGGCCAGATCGGCGATTGCGTTCATCTCCTCGAAGGCTACTGGCCACGGTTCCTCGAAGAGAACGTCGCCTTGCCAGCCGGCGCCCTTTCGGCCGAGACCGTCGAAACGAAGCCGCGTGCCGACGAAGAGAAGCCCCCCGAGCGCAGCGGTTGGTTGAACCGGATGAAGGATCTTGTGCCCGATTCGCTGCGGTTTTAGCCATCTCCGGGCTTGTGATCCACGCCGAGTAAGCGTCTCTTCTTGTTTGCCCGAAAAGTCCAGTTTGGAGGTGGACGATCCGGTCGGACGTAGCCGCCAACTTGGGACAACGAGAATAATTCGTTGGAAGTAAATGGCATGGGGGGTTGACAACTCCTCTACTCCTGATAGAGTCAGCATATTCAGCGGGATCGTCGTGCGTCATGAATCACATCGGGTTGGCGTGGACTGTTTTGGTAACATCAAGCGTTTCTTTCTCCCTTGTGCGCTAACCCGATGTGATTCGCGACGCACGAACAGCTTCTCACACGATTCCTCTTCGCCCGAGCGCAGCGATGTGGTTATGGCGCATCAAGGATGACTGCGCACCCGGCGACCTGCGGTCTCCCCGCACAGTCGCCAACGCCACTTTCGCCTTCACGCCCGCCTCGATCCGCCGTCGTTTCGCCATGTGAACCTCCAAATCCTGGACCAATCCTCACCGAAATCCGATCTAAAGTCGTGGTCCAGTTCTCCAAGGCCACTAATGGGTTTTGACAGCCAAAATCGGTAGTGAATTCAAGGTATTGTGCTAGCACACCACTGCTAGCAGGCGCATTTTGTGGTTGCCTTTGGCGGCGTTGCTTGAGAGTAATTGAAAGGAGGGTCCATGAAGTAACTTCGCAAAGGAGGATGAATCGTCATGTACCAGCGAACTTTGAAACTTTCACAGGCTCAGCGCAGGACGTTGGTCGAGTATCGGAACCATGATCGGCGTCCGGACGTGCGGGAACGGTGTGCGGCGATCTTGAAGGTCGCCGACGGCCAATCGCCTCATGCGGTAGCGACTCAGGGACTACTGAGACCGCGAGATCCTGACACCGTGTACCATTGGTTGGATTGCTATGAACAACACGGGATCGAAGGACTGTTGCGGCGGCGGCAGGGAGGCAGCCGTTGTCGTCCCTTTCGAGCAGCGGGAACAGGTGTTGGAGCGGCTGCGGCAAGGCCCCGGCGAGGAAGCTCGCCGCGAGGCGATGCCGACAGCCGCTGGTCCGCCGCCCAGCCGCTGGACGTTGCGGACCATTCGCGCCAGCATTAAGACGATCCAGAATTACACGCTCAGTGGCGTGTGGCGGTGGCTCCGTCGCAAACTGGGAGTGAAATTGCGTTCGGGTCGGGTCCAGCATTTTAGCCCGGATCCGCAGTATCGAAGCAAGGTAGCCAAACTGAAACGATGCCTGCGAGCAGCGGCGCGCAACCCCCAGGAAACGACATTGCTGTTCATCGACGAAATGGGGTACGCCGTCTGGCCCGAGCCGGCGCCGAGTTGGGCTGCCGCCCCGCCCGCGGCTCCACCGCAAGCGGATCGGCAACAGTCCAACAATGGGCTGTGGCGCGTGATCGGCGGCCTGAACGCCTGCAGCGGAAAAGTGACCTACGTGGACAACTACATTATCGGTCGAGCCAAGGTCATCGAGATGTATGAACGGATCGCGAAAACTTACTCTCGCGCCAAGACGATCTACGTCGTTCAAGACAATTGGTCGATCCATACTCATCCCGACGTACTCACGGCCGTGGGGGCATATCCTCAAATCAAGCCAATCTGGTTGCCGACTTACGCCCCCTGGCTGAACCCGATCGAAAAATTATGGCGATGGCTGAAGGAGACAATCCTCAAAATGCACCGTTTGGCCAACGACTGGCCCGCCTTGCACCAGCGCGTCACCGACTTCCTGGAGCAATTCGCCCGCGGCTCGAAACAGCTTCTGCGGTACGTAGGGTTGCTCGGCAACGGTCAACTGGCCCAATCGCTGCATTTTACGTGATTACTACCGAATCTGTTTGTCAAAACCCATTAGGAGCAAGCCGAACCGGGCACCGAATGGGTAATCACCCGCTATCGAGGCGATGATACCAACCTGCGGACCCAACCACAGAAGATCATCAAGCGGGCTGGGCTGACGCCGTGGCGCAAGCTGTGGCAGAACCTCCGTAGCACCCGGCAAACCGAATTGGCGGAAACCTACCCGATGCACGTCGTCTGCGCGTGGATCGGTAACAGTCAAGCCGTTGTGGCCAAGCACTATCCGCAAGTGACCAACGAACACTTCACCCAAGCGGCGCAAAATCCAGCGCAGTTGACGGCGGCAACCTCGGGAAGCCACTGGAAACAAAACACAGCGACCCCCGGAATCCCATAGGTTTCCAGGGGTCGCAAGAGTGTACAAGCGCTCAAGTGGGCGGCACTGGACTCGAACCAGCGACTTCCACCGTGTGAGGCACCCAAGCAAACCCTTGCGAAACGCTCGTAAGTCTCGGCACGTTGGTATCTTATAGCAAACCCGCCCCTCTTGCAAGCCATTGCAAAGAGCCCTTCTGGTTTGCGGACAATGCGCGTATTCTCGGATGTACGCTGCGCAGAATCTTGGGCGGCTTGCGAGGGTGGTCGGACGGAATGTCCAACGCTAAGACGAAAGCCTACCGTGGGGCCCATGGGCGACGTGGGCGGCAACGTGGTCCCGAACGTTTCTTGGCGTACTCGACGGCCGCTTCGACCATCGGCATTGGTGCATCATGCTATCCTTCCAAGGTGAGCCGAGGATGAAGCTCGACACGACGCCGCTTGAGCCCTGGGACTACCGTAGAGTTCTTTTGCCTCCCGTTCGCTGTTGGAACTGATCCTTGCGCGGCAGCGACGGTGCAACCGGACCTACCACCGCTGCTTGGCAGTGCGAGGTTCCCGACAAAAAATCACCTGGCGTGACACGGCGCTGAATATCCCGGCCGATACCGACTGCCGGCAATTCACAAATCATCAACGTTTCGGGACTTACCAGCCAAACCACCACGAAACCACCCACCACAACAACACCTAAGGTATTGTGGAGGTTTCGCCTGAAGGCGAGGACTTTGTTCCCTCCCATTGGGAAACAGTGAGAACGCCCGATGACATTACCAATCACCGATCCGCTGCTGCCGCGTCCGACGCGCCGTCAGTTTCTGACCACCGCCGCCGCGGGGTTAGCCTTGTGGCAGTGCGGCGATCGGGCCTGCAGCCAGATTACGGGCCTCGCCATGCCGAAGCTGGCCGCCTATGGCGATCTGATGGCCACCTTCATGCGCGAGCACAAACCGCCTGGCGCCGCCTTGGCCGTCACCTATCACGGTCGCCTGGTCTACGCCCGCGGCTTCGGCTATGCCAACCTGGAAAAGCACGAACCGGTTCGGCCCGCTTCGCTGTTTCGCATCGCCAGCGTGAGCAAGCCCTTCACCACCGCCGCCGTGATGCACCTGATTGAACAAGGGAAACTCCGACTGGACGACCGGGTGTTTCCGATTCTGAGGCTCCAACCGCATCTAGAACGGGGATCTCGCTTGGATCTGCGCTGGCACGACATTACCGTGTGGCACTGCTTGCAGCACACGGGCGGATGGAACCGCGACAAATCGTTCGACCCGATGTCTGCCGTGGCCGCCGAAAGGGTGGCCAAGGCACTAAGAGTCCCGCTGCCCATTCACCCCAAGCAAATCATCCGCTACACGATGGGCAAGCCGTTGGATTTCGCTCCAGGCACGGCTTACGCCTATTCCAACTTCGGCTACTGTGTGTTGGGCCGGGTCATCGAGGCCGTTTCGGGAAAGCCCTACCACGAGTTCGTGCGGCAGAAGATTCTCGCGCCCTGGGCATCCGCAACATGCGGTTGGGCAAGAACCTTTTCAGGGACCGCGCGCCCGGCGAAGTGAAATACTACGACAGCAGGCGACGCACCGGCCGGGCCATCTCGGGCCCGAAGATCGGCGAGAAGGCGCCCCTGCCCTATGGCGTCGAATGCATCGAGACGATGGATGCCAACGGCGGTTGGATCGCTTCGGCGGTGGACTTGGTCCGCTTCGCCGCCGCTCTGGACGACCCGAAACGATGCTCTATCCTGAGTGAGCACAGCATTCGGACGATGCTCGCGCCGCCGCCAGGAGTTGTAGGCCACGGACCCAAGGGGCGACCGAAACGGACATACTACGCATGCGGCTGGGACGTTCGGCCGGCTGTGGGTCAATTGGGCAAGTACACGAAATGGCACGATGGTTTGCTTGCCGGCAGTTCCACGCTGCTGGTCTGCCGTGACGACGGCATTGACTGGGCGGTCCTGTTCAACTGTGATGCCGGCAAGGACGGCAAGGAGTTCGCAGGTTTGATCGATCCGCTCCTGCACAAGCTGGCCAGTGGGATCAAGGACTGGCCCCAGGTTGATTTGTTCCCTCGCTTCTGATGCTGCGAATCTGGCCGCGGTGATCGTGGCGGCGTGCGAGAAGCGACCGTCGCCCAAGGGAATCCTGGTTGTAACCGATGGCTACACCGGTTGGCCGCCAAGACCTGTTGGGCCGGGTGTGCTGGACGTTACAACTGCTGGCGGAGAAGTTGGTGGAACGGGAGATCGTCAAGTCGATCGGCCGTGAAGCCGTTCGCACCACGCTCAAGAAACGTTCTTAAGCCCTGGCGCGAAGAGCAATGGGCGTTGCCACGTGAGCAAGGCGCCGATTTTGTCTGCGCGATGGAAGACGTGCTCGAAGTGTATCTGAAGAACCGAGAAATCCCAAACCAGCAAACCGAAGCACGAATACGAAGCAAAATCCTCGACAAATTCACTCACCTCGGACTCCTGCAGTTCGAGTGGAATTAGTCAATAAGGCCGAGGCGTTCTATAGACTGGGTATCGGTGCAATGTGCAGACAGTTGTGTTGGTTTTTGGCGATAACCGTGTGGTGGGTAGTAGTAGAGACTTCCCTGCTTTGGTCAGTTACTGGCAACATATGCTGGGTATTTTTGCTAGGCATCGCAGTTTGCGCAGCGTTTCTGGCGGCCCGTGGAGGCACACGCTTGGGGCTGGTGGCGGCCTATGTCGCAATGGCAGGTGCAGGCGGCTGGATTCTCTCGAGTATTCACCCACGTTGGCCGTTCTTCAACCTGTGGCCCATATCCGTCTACATTGGCACGATGGTTGTATGGATGGTGTGGCGTGTAAGTAAATGCCATCACCTATTTGGGCCTCTAGGATGGCAATTGGTGGCCATGCATCTCGGAATGATCACCGTGAATTTCTTCAGTGGAGGTATCGGCGTATACGATCCATCACGAGCCTTGACGCAAGTGGCTTTCAACGGCGTTTGGGACACAATCGTGGCGATTTCTGGAGTGTTATTCATGATTGACGTCGTCCGCGCTTCCATCATAAGCGGTCCTTTCTTGCTTGAGGAGATTGAAGCACAACAGCGCACTATGGAGATCCATGCGGCAAACCGCAAAGTGACACTATCCCGAGGCCACAACAACGCCGACGAAGCGGCGGACGACAGGTCTCAAAATGGTTCCATTCCGAAACCAGACCACTGACGAAGGATGCGAGAATGGAAAACCGTCGTGGACCAGGGAGACTTGATGTCCGCCGTGAAAGGCGGTGATTTTCAGAGGGTACAGCTCCCGCCCGGCAAGCATAGCTCCAGCCGGCAGCAGTCGGAGGCGCTGGAGAAGGTAATATGAATCCGCTAAAGCACTTCCGCGTAGGAATTGCCGAGAGAATCGGCCCGTGTCGGGGATGAGATCGGTGCGGAAAATGGACCCGCTGTAGCGGCCTTTATATGCCGTTGTTTTCGGCGGGAAAATCAGCAGGCTACTGGAGTTCCGCACAACAACTGACTACTATGGATAAGTCGTCGCGTGAAGCATATTAGGGCCTCTATGTGGGAAATCCCAGTTAACCCGAAAGACCCGGCGCATGAAATCGCGACAATTGATCGGATGTAGTCTACTGTGTTCTCTGCTGATTCCCGCGGGGGCCTTATGGGCTGCCAACCCGCCGAAGCCACCGTCCCTGTCGCCCGGGGTTAGCCTTGGCGATTCCAATTCCGATGAACCATCGGGCGAGGAACCGAAAAGGCCGCCTCGTATTCCCATGCCGCAGATTGACGCGGCGACTGCCGCCGCCGAAGCGATCAGACAATTCGACACCAACCACGACGACAAGTTGAGCGGCAAGGAGTTGAGGAGATGCCCGGGGTTGGCGGCTGCTATTGACAAGATCGACCCAAGCGGTAAGCGGGAGATCACCGCCGCGAAGATCGCTGCGAGGATCAGGGCGTGGCAGGCTTCCAAACTCGCTCGAATGTCGTTTGGTTGCAAGGTGACGCGGAATGGAAAGCCGCTGGAAGGAGCGAAAGTGGAGTTCGTGCCCGAGAGATTTCTCGGCAAGAACGTCAAGACCGCCAAGGGCAAAACGGATGCGAGGGGCTTCGCGATGCTTAGCGTGCCAATAATCAGCCCGACCAATTGGTGCGACCCGCCAGGCGTCGCCCCCGGCTTCTACCGCGTGGAGATCACCAAGGCTGGTGAGAAGATCCCCACCAAATATAACACCCAGACAATCCTTGGCCAAGAAGTCGCGATGGATGCCAAAGGAATACAGGAAGGCATCAAGTTCGACTTGAAGTATTGACATTCATCTCCGTCGGGGGTGACGGTGCTAATCGTCCCAGGATACCATTGTGAAACGTACAGAGTCGCCGCGTTAGCGGTCACACCCGACAAGACCGCTATCACCCACGCTACACAGCAAACCAGTTGCTTCAGCTCTCTCATGGCGCACTCCAGTTGAACCCAAGATGTCTGCTCTGACAAAGACGGGACAACACCGCTGCCGAGAGAGGAGCGGTCGGGCTCAGCACCACCATCCTCGCTCCGGCCGGTGCCTCTTCCCTGCCGAGTAGCGATTACCGTCAATCTGACACAACCCGGGCTGGATGCAATCCCCCCGGTGGGTAATTCTCCTAGAATCTCGGCGAATTTGCGTCCCCCCAGGGAATAGAGCCTTCGGCCGTGCAGAGCGCCACACGTGCCCCTGCCACCGTTGGCTCCTTCTTGCAGGAACGCGGATTCGATCGGTGCCTGCGTGGAGTAGAAAAGCGTCTGTCCTAGCCGCTAGGTTTGCTCGGAAGAGGCACTATCCAAAGCAAATGTCAAGAATGGCCGGGACAGACGCCAAAATCAACATGTACCACGGTGGGCCGCGGCCGTCAACTAGGGCGACAGTATTCGCTGCGCCTTCAAGAAACACCGCATCGAAACGGAATCGCGACATTGCGGCTCAAGTCCGTGCAGGACCAGCCCGTGGGACCGATTAGGCCGTGCATGAACGGCAGCACGATCGACGAGGAAAACACAACCGGAAAAACGAGCCGTGTCCCATAGTGCGCGGACCGAACAACAGGTCTGCGGCTCGATCGCATCAACGTGAGCGAAGGGTTGTCTCGTGCAAGGCGCCTACGCTTGCTTGGCTTTGACCGCGTTAGCCACAAGCTGCTCCAAAATCTTTAGCTCTACTTCCGCCAGCTTGGAGATGTACAAGCAGCCTTTCCCGAGCTTGTGCTTGCCGAGCTTTCCGAGCAGCTCCGAATTGGTCTTCTCGCCTGCAACTCCATAGATTGAGATGTCGCCCTTCCTCGACGAGAACCCGACTGCACAGATTTCACCCTCACGGCCACCCGCGAGCTGATACTTGTGTGTGCCGAAGCCCACGATTGATGTGCCCCACATCTTCGCTTTCTGCTTTGTCGCCTTCGCCATAAGTCGCGCAAGAGTCTGGCAGTCCTTGCGCCGTGCCTCGTCCTCGATGGCCGCGATGTACGACTCGGGACTGGCCTCCGTAGGTTTGGTCTTGTTCTCAGCCATGACGTGAAGTGTTGATTGTGCTTCGTGACACCGAACAGGTATTCGACCGCAAAAACGCGACCGATGATCGCGCCATTTTCGCGGTCAAGCCTGCACTTGTCAAGCCTCATCGTGAAAGTAGAATCTAAGACCCAACAGCGGCCCGGCGAGCGGCCAGCGTCCGGCGGCGACGGGCCTCAGCTTCGTGGGATTCCTCCTCGCACTGCTCCAGCCGGTGCTCGGGATGAGCGGTAACCCAGCGATCCGGCAGCAGGGCTTCCAGGGCGACAGTAATCTCACACGGAGCCATGCCGCACGCGAACATGCAAGCGAAATATGCCGGCCAAGGACGCCCAATTCGAGGTCTCGCTGGCCGGCTAGCCGTTAGCCTACGTTTGCGTCCGGTTTTTCCGCGTCCACACGGCTTTGTAGGCAGGTGTCCACATTTCTTCGGGGACGGCTTGATTGCAGGTTGGGCAGACAACGTACGTGGCAGCCCCAAACAAGTTCGCGTTGACGTTCACGGTTGCATCTCGAATCTGCCCTCCGATTTGCTGCTTGCAGGTCGAGCATCGTATCACCGTGCGCAGCGAGGCGACCGCGGTCATTCTAAGCCGCATTCCCATCTCTAAACCCCTGCTTGGTCGTGGAGTGTCCAGCCGATGGTGCTACACGATCTTGCATGGAATGACCGCATCTTCATCACACGAATAGACCGCGCATAACCGATGATACCCGTCCGCGATGACAACTTTTCCGTTGACCGAATCCCTTACCAGAAGGAGAGGCGATAACGCGTGCCCCGCCTGGATTTTCTGCTGGTCTTTTTCGACATGAGCATTGCTGATCCCGAGCAACGATAAACCGGACGCCCTGAAAATATCTTTTGCCTTGAACTCCGATACCGATACGTGTTTCAGTTTATCCACGTAGGTTGCGGCTGTCTGCTCATCGTAGAGCAGCGCCAAGTACGCCAGAGCTGCTGGATAGTCGTGCTCTTCCGGTTCGCTCAACCACTTGACTTCGACTTTCTTCGACATTTGGGTCACCTATGCCGTTCTTGATCCTTTTTTCGCCTCGCCATGAGTTCCCTTCCGTGAGAACGGTGCCGCCATTGTCCAATTTGAGGGGGCGAATGACAAGGGGGAACCCCGCGTTCATCCCAAGCCCTCCGCCCGCATCTGTTCCGCAATGTAGAACACCGCCGGGCATTCTAACGCCTTCGCTGCGATGAAATTCGCTGCGCCTTCAAGGAACACCACATCGAAGCGGAAGCTCGACAATGTGGCTTAATTCGGTGCAGGACCAGCCCGTGGGACCGATCAGGCCGTGCATGAACGGCAGCACTCGCTCGGCAGGCGGCGGCCATGCTCCATCGTACTTCAGATAGTCCGCAGCCTTCAGCCCGCTGTACAATCCGTTTTGCGCGTGACGGATGATCGACTTCTCGGCTTTGGGAAGTACACGTCGTTCATTCAGGCCGTAGCCCACGTATCGCCCGGCATGAACGGTTTCAATCGGGCCGTTGCGCCAAGCGTGCAGTGTGATCGTGTTGGCGATGACGCGGATGCCGTGGTCTGCTGCTGTCTGCATGTCCCTTTCCAACCGGTCCGCAGGCCACTGACGCTGAAGTGCGGCTGCCATCTCCGGCATCGTGGCAGCCAGCAACGCGCTCTCGCCCAACAGCGCACTGACCGTTTTTCGGCCAGTGGGGAGATATGTCAGGGCACGAGCAACAAGATCTTCGTAGCGGCGGCCGTCGGAACTGGCCAGAGTCAGCCACCATGCCACGCCCGCTGAAATCTCGATGTTCATGCGGGCCATCTCTTCGTCGTCGATCTGCCTGACCTGGTCGTCGTCGATGTTCGGCGCATTGGGCTTGGAGGGGTCGGTCAGAACAGCGAAGTACGAACCCCAACGCAGACACACTGCCACCGCAGCCCTGGCCTCGTCGGCCCGCCGCACGTTCCCGCCCGGCGGCACCGGCTTGGCCTCCAGGTACTCCACAACCTGCTGAAACATAGGGACCGCCGGTGGGCTGATCTGTGCGGTCGGTGCCCCATGTTGATCCGTCGTCAGATGCCATTCACCGCCGTCCAGCGTGCAGTCTTCTGCGACTTGCACGTGGAGCGTTCCGCTGACAGGCAAATCAGGTGTGGCGCTCATGCCAGATTCCAGGACGAGAGTGTTGCCTCTTGCCGATCCCATTCCGCCGACAAGGCCGCCTTGATCCATCGCCGGTTCGCTCCCATGTGTTGCTCCCAAAATCTGGACCAATCTTACCAGGAATCAGACCCAACGTCGTGGTCCAGTTCGCTGGGGCCAGTATACCAAATTCTTGTGGGCCGCTTTCCCCTCTCCAGAGAATCTGTTATGATTTCCACTAGTGGCACGTGCCACGCGCCCATCATAACATTGCCGCAAACCCTGCCCCCTTTCCGCACTTCTCTCAGGCGAGGAGTTTCCATGACCCAGCATAGCAAGATTCGGCTGTTGATCGCTGATGACCATGACGTGGTTCGTAGCGGGCTGAAGGGCATGCTTGCAGGTACGGACATCAAGGTCGTCGGCGAAGTGACCAGCGGGTGCGCGGCTGTCGAATACGTGTTGAAAAACGAAGTCGATGTGGTGCTCCTGGACGTCCGCATGCCCGATGGCGACGGCTTGAACACCCTGGGCCGCATCAGGCTGGACAAGCCGAGCCTGCCCATCCTCATGTTCTCCTACGTCGATAATCCGCCGTACGTCGCCCGCGCGGTCGCCTTGGGCGCCAATGGCTATCTGCTTAAGGATTGTACTCGCGATGAGCTGGTGGGCGCTATCAAGACCGCCGCGGCGGGCGAGAACCTCTGGACCCGCGAGAGGCTTCGCCGCATCACGGGGGCTTTGGCAACGCCACGACTCCAGTCCGACGTGGAAGCCCCTCTGACGGAACGGGAGGCTCAGGTGTTGCGGCACATGGCCGGCGGCCTTACGAACAAACAGATTGCCAAGGCGCTAGGAATCAGCTATGAAACCGTCAAGGAGCACGTCCAGCACGTGATCCACAAGGTTGGTGTTTCCGACCGAACGCAGGCAGCGGTGTGGGCCGTGCGCAAGGGACTGGCCTGAGTGAAGCCGATACCGGTGTTGTCGCCACGCTTTTCAACCGCTCCGCGCCACACTATCTGACCGACATTTGCAGTGTTTCCGTAATCCACGTCCCAGGCTCCCGGCATGAAACTTCCGTCCGGCGAAGGGCGCGTGGGCTGTGATCTCGCCGGGAAACGCCGACCCGCGTTTGTTCAAATCATCATACCATGTTTCCGTCTTCACGGCAGCTAACCCCATCGCGATCTTCGCTTAGCGACCGGCGCGCCGTCTGGCATGACAGAATGGTTACCCAGCCACCTCCCATAATTTCCCCGCAATCTGCACGCCAGCGGCGCCGCATTCATTCTGCACCGAACCACGATGAATCCTCCTCAATCCGCTTTGCTAGATCCTTGCCCTCCAAGTATCGCGCGAGCTTCTTGAAGTGGCGCACCATCGCCCCTCGGTCATCGAGTTCCACCACGGAGATATCGATCACCTGGTAACCGTTGTTCCGAAGCCAACTGCGAATTTCTCGATCGCGAGCAGCAATCAGTGGGTCGCCGTGAAGGCTACTGCTTAGACCGTCCAAATAGACGCAGACTCCTTTGTCTGCATCGTCGTCTTCATCGCCCAGATAGTAGACATCGGGTGTAGTGCTGCCGATCAGGTGATCCACCAAAATCGGCGTTCTGAACCGAATTTGCTGCTGAAAACTGCCGGAAGTAAAACCGGCCGCATCCAACAGGTGCATCAACTTCGTTTCCGGATTATTGACTGGCTGAGCACTAGAATCCTGAACATGAGTAGACGGGTGCGTCGGCGGGATGTCGTTTTCCTCCCTGAGTGTCCCACCCCACTCGCCAAGCAGTTCTGCTACAACGTGCCGGTCAAGGTACTTGTGATAGAAGCTGTTGCGAAACGTCTGGAGACAGTCAATGCAGGAACTTTCACAGGCTGAAGGGCATTGCAGAGTGATTTCCAGGGCGTGCTCTACAATCTGGGGAAAGTTGTCGAGGATCTGTATTAGCAATCCAGAACCACCAGGCATAGGATCCCACAGAACACCGTCCACATCGTCCCGATCAACGTGGCCGATCACCAGGATTTGTAAATCCTCCAAGTGCATGTCCAGCACGTGCGCCGCTGACATACGGATGGCCTCCAGGACGCTATAGGCCTCCGTTTGGTTGGCGCAGGCAGGCAGCGTGAGGCAATCGGCGACAATGTCGGCGAAGAAGCCGATCCGGTCAGGTTTCTTGCCACATCGCTGCTCGTGATTCTCGTCGAAGACAGCCAATTGCCGATCAGAGGCCAACGGCGAAACACTCTGTCCGCACACAGTGCAGACCGGGTAGCCCAACTCCGGCGTGTCCTGCTGAATCATTGAGGACGCCCCGACGTTGACCATGCGGAAGTGAACACCTCGCCGAATGGACAATCGTTTCTGCCCCCAGCCATAATTCTTGCCGCCGTTATGACGCCCTTGCTCGCGCCCATAGACCGCCACCGACATCTGGAATCGCATTTCCTCTTCGTCGTCAATCTGCGATTGATGGACTAGGTCTACGTCACAGACAGGAATTGCCCGCATCGCCCTAGCCCCCAGCGATCCCGACGCCTGGCCAAGATTGGTCTCGGTCACGGCCTCTCGATCCACATTGACCTCGAAAGTCGGCATCTCACTCTTGTCGGCGTCTGCCTCGCGGTGAAAGTGCCGCGCAGCGAAGCGATGGCCGTTGGCGTAGATCAAATTGCCGGGCACGTATTCCCGCAGTGCCATGCTAGGAGGTCGCGGCAGACTGAAATCCATACTTCCCATCTGCCAGTAAGGCACCTCGGCCATGCCAATAATCTGGCCCGAATCGAGGCCATAACCGGGCAAGAACCCCTCAGCAGCGAGTACGCCCCAGGTGTTAATGTCGTCGATACCCTCGGCCTCCTGGCGTCGGTGATAGTGAACTCCCTTCAGTTTCTTGATTAGCCTATCGCAGCGACGGAAATGGGCTTCATCTTCCTGATCGAGTGTACCCTCATGACGCCGAATCTTGTTCAGCCGCTGAATCTCTCGGGATGCCCACTGGAGGCGTTTTCGCAGCCGAGTCAATACGATGTCCAGTTCGTCAGCCATCCGGTTGACGTGCTGAGCTAGCACTTCGGCCGTGGTAACCTCTTGGTCCGTTGCCGGCCAGCCATCTTGAAAAACGCTCTGCATGTGCGCCGTCAAGTCCGTGCAATACCGGGCAATGAGTGCTCCTAATGGAGCAACGTCAAACAGATTAGTGCGCAATGCACCGGTAGGCTCGAACAGATAGCCTGAAATCCGCCTCGGCAGCATGACACCCAGCGTTTCGCGGATAACCGTTCGATCTGCCTCGCTCAATCTCGATTTCTCGCGGGCAAGCTGGTAAAGCCGCGTAATCACCGCCGCATGGACGTGCTTGCCTACCATCAAGTCGTTGCGTAGGTTGAAAGCCGGTGGATCAACCCTGCCTTCGAGCATCTTCAATGGCTCATTGAAATAGGCCCGGTCGTGGGATGTAGGCCGACAGTAGGCCACGTTCACCGCCATGCGGTGGCGACGGCCTGCTCGACCGGCACGCTGCCAGTAGTTTGCTGGCAACGGAGGAACGTTTCTCAACAACACGGAATCAAGAGCACCTATATCCACACCCAATTCCAGTGTAGGCGTGCAGACGAGCGTATTGACCACATCGCTCGATCCCTTGAAGAAGTTCTCATATCGCTCCCGCTCCGACTGCGGGACCATCCCCGTGTGTTCCTCAGGTCGGAGCATCGAGTATCGCTCGTCAATCAGTTGCAGGTTATAGTTGTCGGGGTCTTCGCCGATGAACTCCAACTCGCCATCGCACTGCCAGGCAAGGCACTTGTTGTTAGGTGGACGCCGCATGATCTTGCGCCGGCACCGCTTGCAGCGATAATAGCCGTGGTTTTCGTTGAGCAGTAGTTTGCCGGAGTCGATCTGATACACGCCGCTACAATTGGGCAGCGCCCGGTCCTTACTACCCTTGAGTGTCACAGGGATGAGCAGTGCCACTGCCGGATCGATTAGGTGTTGCCAAAGCTGCTCCAGGAAGGCAGGAATCTCGTCTTCCGGCACGCCCCATTTCTTGGTGATCTCACGAACCAACGTGTTGCGAGTGCCCAACCACTGAAACACGCGGCCTTTATCGTCGTCGGCTGCGGCACGGGGCTTCATGCCACGCGGGCCAGGCAACACTGGCAAGTAGCCTCGCTGGACTTCTCGGTCCCCATCATTCCAATATCGAGTGAAGATTGCTCGCCGAGAGTCGTAGAGCAAACGCTGCCGCCGCAAATGATCCAGTAGCGTGGCGATCCCGGCCGCCAGATCGTCGGGCGGTAAGCCGAGCTTTCGGGACCAGGTTTGAACAAACTGAGATGACGAGTCAAGTCCACAATAAGTGACCTTGAGTCGCCCCCACGGCTCCAGGCCGATCTGTTGATTGGCGGCCATTGTCACTTCCCGCAGAACCTGAATTCGTAGGAAATGCAACCGCTCGTCCTCGTGCATACCGCCGGTTCCCTCTTTAGGCACCGCGCGCGAAACCTCGGGGATCAACGCCCGAGAAAGTCCGTCGTTTTGATCCAATTCCTCGTTGAGCTTCAGCGTAAGGTCGCCAATCGTGCAGGGGACGCCCTTCATCGCCTCGGCCATCAGCGTCCTTAGGCGGAAACGCCGGGCATGGTCTTTCATCCAGCCGGCTTGAAAGGCAGCATCCTGGCGATTGTCAGCGAACAACAGGAGCCGCTTTCTTTCGGCGTGATGCACCATGTCTTGAGCCAGAACATAAACATCGGAAACGTTGACTGCACGAACTTCACGGATGGGCTCCCGAAAACGGCGCCCCATCCGCTTTCCCCTAGCACCACACGACAGACAACTGCTCAACTGCCCCGGGTTTTTGGTGCTTTCCCGAACAACGTACAATTTGACCGGCTCGCCTACGGAGCCACAACCAAAACAGCGGCCAAACTCATCGGGATGTGCCGACCCGCAGTACCGACAAAAGTAGAGTGCATGCGTTCGTACAGCCCCTTCCAGTTCACTCTCATCTTCTTGGCTGATGATAGAATCCACGAGCACCACGCGCTTGCCGCCGTTATTGGCATCAAGAGCCTCCCAGTAGTGCTTTCCCTCTGCCGCAAGTTGACCACCTTCCGGCTCGGTTGTCGTGAATCCAAAGTCTTTCAAGAAGCTGATGTAATAGTGCTGCCCACAGGTTGTGCAGGTGAAAACTCGTGGACGCCACCATTTCTCGTCATTGTTGCGTTTTAACTCGTCCTCGCTGCTAAGCCACAACTTCGGCTCATTGTCCGCAGGAAAGGTCACTACCGCCCCGCTGATACCTCGGATGAATCCGTGGACCACGGGACGCAGCAATGGGCGACCTTCCTTGAGTGATGCGGCCCCCAGAGTCAGGTAGCAGAGCAATTCCTCCTCGGAGATCGACCGCCCCACAGTTTTCTCAAGCTCGCCCAGCAACAAACACAGTTCCCGAGGGCGCAGCAGCGACGTGCGAATCTGAGCAGCCACCTCGTTTCCACGCAGACTCTCGAACAGTGCTTCCCTCCAATCGCCTTCCGGCAACGCCTGACCGGTCAGCTTGCGATACACGGCCCGCACGGTCGGCTCGGGGCTCTCGGCATCAACCGCCGCCAAGGTCTCAGCTAACAGGACGCCGGGATCAGCAGACGGAGCTGGCGGCAGGTAACGCTCTGGTTTCCACTCGTCGCGCCGGTACTCCTCGTTGACCGTGACCACGCTCTCGGCTGGGACACCGAAGAACCGCCAGGCAAACTTCCGCGCGGCGTCAGGGTCGTTCTGGTCCACAATCGTCGCCGACGTGGCGACGCAGGTCGTCTGACTGGCATCTCGGCCACAAAACTTCCGTAGCCGCCTAATCAAACAAGCCGTTTCCGCTCCATTGATCCCACTAAACGTGTGTGCCTCGTCGAATACCAGGAAGTCCAACCGGGCATCGGCAAAAAGACTAACGTCAACCTGACGGGTCAACAGCAATTCGAGTTGCTTGACATTGGTCAGGAGGATGCGTGGCTGACTGCCGACCGTCCGCATCTTCTCACGCGAGCAGACCTCCTCGGGCGGATGAACGGCGTCGGCTCGACCTTGATCGCGGTAGTTCTTCAGCACAACCTGATAGTCGGCGTTTGAACTGCCAGTGGGCAAGCGGCGGCCGCTAACGTCTCGCTCATTCTCGGGCGTCTTGCCAACGTACATGCCGAATGCGATGCCGCTGCCTGCTAACAGCCCTCGCAACCGGTCGAGTTGGTCTTCGGCCAGGGCGTTCATCGGATAGACGATTACCGCCGAAATGCCGGCCGGCGCCCCCGCGTCCTTCAGTTCCAGGCATTTGCTGATGATCGGATACAAGAAGCACTCGGTTTTGCCGGAGCCCGTGCCGGTAGAGACCAACGTCGTCTTTCCGTCATGGACCGCTCGTATTGCCTTCTCCTGGTGGCCGTAGAAGTGCGTAATGCCCGACGGGATAATGTGCCGCATGTGGGGATGCAACACGCGATCGGCAATTAGGTCATCGACGGCCGCGCCTTGCCGAAAGCCTTGCGATAGACTGATATACGGCCCGCGCAACAGTGGCGTTCGGCGTATCGTCTCCAGTCGCAACTGCCGACGCATTTGATCGTAGAGCCGTGGATCGGCGAACGGATACGTCGTCAGTTGGTACTTCAGAAAGCTGCGAACGATTTTGTCGGTATAGACAATCGGGTTGATGGCCATAGAAGACTCGGCTGCCTTTCTGGAGGAACGACGCGAGTGTTGGTAAGCGTCAGTTTATCCCCCGCACGTGCCGGCGCACGGCCGTCGGCAACGGATGCAAACCAGATATTGCCTAGATTCAATCAACTGTTGCTTTGTCATGCGATTCTCGATAATTCGTGAATCACGAAATTCCTCATATACCTGCGTTACAAAGTCACCAGGCAAGTACTTGTGTTTCGGTTCGTGTTGCGGGTCGTCAAGCATCAGGTTAGACCGCACTGAAAGATTAGATTTCACGTTATGCTCCTGCAAATGACACGGCGAATCGGAGATCTACAATTTCGTCATGCACTCCCGTAGCCTGGGTGGCGGCCTTGGCATCAACCTGCAAGACGAGATCCTGATCGACCAAAAGATTGACCACAACTCGCTCATGATTATAGGGCCGTGGCAATTTGGAACTCACTGGCAAGACGATGATCTTCTTCCTGTCGAATGCTCCATTCGATCCATCAGCCAAGCCAACAATCAATCTCGCTTGTGCATCCCGATTATCGGTGCAGAACAGGTTTACTGCCTTATTGCAGGCGTCCGGTACTGCCAAATCGCCGGCCTTGAAGATGTCATGATGAGTCCCATCGGAGAGTTCAATTGCCACCGAAGCTGCAAAAGCCGGTCTGAATCCCAATGCGTCAGCGATTGCCGCGCCCTCGGCAATAATGCTGTTGGCGTTCGGCACGTCTACTACTGTGTGACCGAATCTTTCCCTCATTTGCTGTTGAACCAGTGGAATTCGGGAGCTTCCACCAATGAGCAATACTAGATCGATTTGACGTGGTGTGAGCCCCGCTTTTTCCAACGCAATATCAACCTGCCGCCCCGCATCATCGACAATTGACCTAATCTCGTCCTCGAAGTCCCGGCGGCTCAGAGTCTCACTAAGATCAAGCACCTGGCTGGATACGCGGAGGAATTCCGCCAGTTCCAATGCTTGTTCCGACGCATCCGAAAGTGCAATCTTGCACCGTTCGCATTCCGCCCGGTACCGATCCTTGGTTGCAGGCTTAAGAGTCAACTGATCGGTGGAGACAGAAGTCCTTCCTTGGAATTTGCGTTTGCCCACTCGTCCCAACATCTCGTCGAAAAGGTCGCCGGCACGATCGGCTAGGCCAGCCGTCGCCAATTCTCTGATGCTGCGATCCTCCACCCGTCCGACGGTGATGTCCAAAGTGCCCCCACCCCAGTCAAAAACGAGGATGTTCTGCCCGCGCATCTCCTCCAGGCTGTCGGGATTATTCTTTCGACAGACATACCCAATCAGAGCAGCAAAAGGCTCATGCAGAAATGCCTTAATATACAGCCCCGCCGCATCTGCGGCTTTTCGCAATTCTCGCCGCGCGTGACCGTCGAAGTAGACGGGTACTGTAACCACCGCTTCCTTGATCTCAAATTTGTAGGTCTCGCGTGCATCGCGGAGTAAGTGGCGAAAAATATCGGCAGAGACTTCTGCAGGGGACTTCTTCTCCCCAAACACATCAAAGCTCTCTCGCCGCCCTAACTGCCGCTTAACGGACTGAACGAACACATTGCCTGTAACGTCTGCATAACCGCTGATCTGGTGCTTTGCCTCCGTCCCAACCCTGGGCATCTCATCCAATCGGTACCATACGACCGACGGATGGGGCAAGTCGGTTGCCCTGTCGGTACAAATGGCTGTTACTCCCGATGTTGGCGTATGAACTGCCACCAGCGAGTTCGTTGTACCGAAATCAATGCCAACCCCGACTGGGCCGCCTTCCCTTTCGCCATCCTTCATGATTAGTGCTCCAACTTGTGCAATGTGTCTTCCATCTGCCGAATTCGGTTTAGCGCCATCGAGATGTTGGGGGCATCGCGGTCAAGGGATAGTCTCGCCTCCTGAAGATCGTGCAGCATCTTCGAGCAGACCGTATGCCGCTGTCGCGCAAGCCGCTGCTCTGATTCCCGCTCCCAATGCTTTTCGAGCTCACTAAGCCGGTCGCGCTCTCGCTGAAGTTGCGATTCCACCTCATCCAACCGACGTTCTAATTCCTGTCCTCGTGTCTGTGTATCATTCAACTGCGCGGTCAAATGAAGGTTCTGTACCTCCACCCCTTTGAGTTTCGAGACAACTTCTTCCTTTTCCCGCAAGGTCTCAGAAACCGTGTGTCTGCCCTCCTGACACTCGTGTTCCAGCGGGTGTGCAAAATGGAGCGAAGAGACGATCTTTGAGGCGCTGATCTTCTTGGACGAAAGGAGTTTGCTCGCTTCTCGTAGAAAACTAAGGCTATCCGTGCAAAATGCCTTTCCGCCATCGCGAACCGACCGACGTGCTATGGCATACAAGAGTCGGTTGACCGCCCCGATACGCAAACTTTGATCCGACTCGGAAGCAAGGCATACGAACGCCTTTCGGAGCCATTCATCAGAATACCTATGCGAATTCGGTTGCTGCTTCTTTGTATCGCCAGCCTTAATCCAATCTGTGAGGAGAGACCATCGGTCTCCTTCCTGTACCGAGCCACTCTGGCTTTGTGGAAAGCCGATGTCCACAGCAAATTGTGAACGTAGACGATTGCGAATCGCTATTATCAACATCCCGCCCCTTTTAGAGCCATCGGCCATCAGCCTGACGCCGAGGCGATCCAACGATGGATACTTTGCAAGAAGCTGGAGAACTGCCTCGACGTGGTCGGGCCGCACGTCTTCGGCAAATCCTTTTCTAAGCGCCAAGAGAATCTGGGACAGTACGTCCTTCTTGGAATCAGCCTCAACTAAGCGCCCAAACAACCCTATAAACTCGTCGAAAACCGGTCGAAGGGGCTTGTGAGGACGCGGCACCGGCTTCGCAGCAGGTTGCGAATTCGATGATGCGTTCGGGGGCGAATCTGGTATGGTCATCCTAGTCCTTTTCTCTTTTTGCAAGGAATTCCGTCGCTTCTTGGTCAAACATGGGGTGATACCGAAGACGCTCATAGGCGTCGCACGCCTGCTTCTGATCGCAACGAAGGCGGGCGGATCGTGCCTTCAATAACAGGAGCTTGTCCTCATTGTTCCTGTCCTCGGCAAGTGGATGGTCTGCAAGGCTATTGAGCGGCTCGAACACATTGGTAAAATCGTGAGCGTAGTACGCCTTGAGGGCAACTAGCAATCGATCGGTAAAACCGTCCACGTACACACAGTTGTCGGTGCTTGGCTGGCTTGGCACGGCGTCCACAGGCAATTCCAAGAGTCCATCCACAAAGAAAGTCTTCGCGCGATAGAATACCGACGTGGGATGACAGTGTGCCAGGGGAGCAAAGCAGTTCATGCGAATCGCCAAGACGCGCCGAGCGGTTCGTGCCAATGGCGTGATGTACGGTCGAAGCAAATGCATCGCCGTCTCCAAATGGGCACCGCTCTCTCGCCAACGGGACTGCTTTTCCATGTGGAAACCCAAGCTGTACTCAAAAAACCCATTGAGGTAGGAGCTCTCCAAGTCGTTGCGAGATAGCTCCTCTTGTCTTCGCTGATAGGCTCCCCAATTCGGATCAATGCCCCGTTCCAAGGACTTCTGCAACTGCACGACCTCCGCGTCGAGTCGCGCCTGATCGAATGGCGGCAACGTACCGAAGTAAATCAAGAACTTCTTCAACACCTGACCGTACTGCACGCCGACATGCACTGCGCCCGTATAGTCGGAAGGGAAGTGTTCCGAAAGGTTCACCGCCGAATCCGTGCTAAAACGTACCGACTGTGGACCTGCATTGACCGTCACATCCACTCGATCTACCCCCAAGAGAATCAGTTGACAACGGCGGGGCCTCTCGGGGAATACATCCGTGCTGCGTACAATCCGGTCATCTGCCTTAATATAGACGTGCGACTGGGCATGTTCCCGTGCAATGTGATTTCGCATCGCCTGCTCGCTGCCACACACTTGATCGCAAATCGGACACGCAACCTTTGGCGGCAGTTTGGGGGGCGGTTCAATCGGCACATACTCCGCCATCTCGGTGCGGCCAAATCGCTCGCGATTATCCTCTAACGTGTCGGAAAGAAGCCCCATATCACGTCTCCTTTGGATCAATCGGGAAACAGCGGATGGTGTTCGGTCTCAAACAATCTTCCTTGTCCGCTTTCGGCGTTTTTTTTTGAGCCGGTTTTGGGGGCTGGAGCCTGAGGCGGCGGTGGAGGCGTCTTGCCGGCCAACTCATCCAGCAACGCCTGATAGCCTTCCGGGCCGAGGAGGTTGCGGGCGTGGAGGTGACATTCACGCCATGACTCCTCCGGGCTTTGGGCAAGTTGCCAGTCGTAGAAGCGAGGCCCAAAACACTCGCGGACGGGTTGGGGTTGCTTTGCCCGATCGTCGTGCCCCAGGCCGTAATCGGCCAATCGCAACGTCTCGGGCAGCATCCACCCCTCGCCGTCGTTCTGGGTGCAGAACGCATCGATCCCCTGCTTCACGTCCCCGCCACACGCGGCGATCTTCTCCTGAAGGTCGTGGAAGGCTACGAGCGACAATATCGTGAGCCGATGTTCCGGCGGTCTATCGTTATCCACGCGCCAGAAGCCCTTTGCGCGGAGAGTACGGGCGAATTTCTTGTTCGCAATAACAGGAAGAGGATAATCACACTCGCGCGTGATCCATGCAAACTCCTCATCATTCAGCCCGAATAGTGCCGCCGCAATCACATTTGCAGTAACATGCATCTCGACCCTACTGCGATCGGTGACGCACCACAGTCGTTTCCACGCGATTCTATGCTCCGACAGGTGGGATCGCCAGTCGACAGCATGACTTGCTGAACATGCGGTGAGCCGACGGGCAATGTCGGACAGTTTGTGGCTGCCGGATAGGAAGGGAATTGCGCGCGATGCAAGCTTGGACGGGTCCATTGCACCCGCTCCGCCACTTCCGCTAAATGCTATTCTATGCTCATAATCAAACGCAAGCGAGTTGATGACCGCCGCAAGTGAGTAAGGGTCTTGACAACGTAGAATTCCAACAGTATGACCCGCAGGCCAATCAGGCGACATACAGGCGATCATGGTTCGCGTGTTTGTGTCGTTGCCGATGTAGCGATAGGTCAGCTTCGTCTTGCATCCAGTTATACCGTGAAGTCTGGCGATAGCCCCAGCCAACAAGTATTGAGGAACACAATACTTATCAGGCCAATAGATGGGCCGCCACTTGACTGAGTGCCCCGAACCGCCAGCGAACCCCTGATGCATTGAATCAAGGTGCCCTAGCATTCCTCCCTGAATTAGGGGCAGCACTATCGCGCGTCCAGTGACCTCCGTTTCCTCCATCTCTCCGGAGGAGTGTTCCATCTTTATCTTCAACTGCTTGCCACTCGCGTCAGTGAAGACAACATCCGGGATTTCCCCATTATTGATAAAGTGCGTGGCTTCACGAGAAAGGACCACGCCAGCGGGAATATCCGCGCGAGAGACAGGCAATTTGTCGTAAGGCGGCTGCGCACAACAATGCTCGCCTTCAGTAAGCGCCCTCATGCCCAACTCCGCGTAGAGATGCTCGATCGGCTTCCACGGCCCTTTGATCCAGCGGCTATATTCGTCGGGCCGATAACCCCACTCCTCCCACTTAGAGCGCGGCGGGAAAAGCTTCGAGTCGTTCGTCATGTGAAACTCGGTTGCGCACTGAATTCCCCAACCATCCGGCCCCTGGTCGTCAAAAAGTACCGATTTCGAGTAGATCTTCGTCAGCACCTCCAAGTCGCGGGCAGACTGGATTTCCAGAAGTGCCAAAGACTTAGGGCTAAACTGCGTTACTTGCTTGCGGGGATAATCCGTCACGAATCGTTCGGCCTGCTCCCAGTCAGCCAATTGTCTGCGCATGAATGCCGCGCGAATTCTCTGTGTCTGTGAACCTTTGCGGATGATGATCGCGCCGAACTTGAAATAGCCGTGGATATCAAATATTCCATCACGATTTTCAAAGCCGAACAACCAGTTCCATTGACAATGGTCCAAAAATAGATGTCGTAACTCCCGAGTGCCGTGGTCGTTGTACAGACCTGACGGAACGATCAGTCCCATCTGACCTTCGCTGCGCAGCAACTGATGGGCTTGTTCGAGGAAAAGTTTATACAGGTTGATATCGGCCGAACCCTGGTAACGATAGCTATGATCCGCGTCAGCGTAGCCGGTTGACTCCTCACGTTTCTGTTTCCATTGATCATGCCGGCTCTGTGAGGTCTGGAAGCTCCGACGGCCGCGGTCGCCGATGGGGAAATCATGGTACGGAGTCTTCTCGTTCGTCTCCTGATCCACCTTCCATCGCACGCGGTCTCCGAAGGGAAAACCGGCATATTTGACCCAGTTGGTCATCCCCTTGAAGAAGGCACAGTATTCAAGCCAGCTATGCTCGATGTCAGCGTCGCCCCGGAAGAACTCCGTTTGCCTGCCGATGGCTTCCTGCTTCCCGTAACTGCGGTAGAGCGGGTCGTATGCCGAAAAGAACTCCTTGCTGTTGGGCTTCGAGACATCCCACGGTGGATTGCCCAGAAGCACATCAAAACCCTGCGACTGGGCGTTGAAGACGTCCGGGAACTCCAGTTCCCAATGGAAAAAGCGGTGCCGAGCAGCCAGTGAGTGAACCGTTTCCCAAGCCAACGGCGGGAGCGAACCTTCCGCCATCTCGGTAGAAAGCGGGGCTTCGGCAATCCGGTCGGCTGGCCAGAACCAAAGCTGCGCACCAGAGGTCGAAGGCGTCCTTCATACGCTGGAATGCTTCGCCCTCGCGCATTTTCCGATAGAGCTCGGCCCGTTCTTCCGCCTGATGGATGCCCAGAGCATGGATCGTCTGCAACTCCTTTTCGGCCTCATCATGGACCGTCTGGACGCTGGCGAGATCAGCGAGGTAGTTCAGCGTGCCGCCGTCAATAAAAGCGATCAGGTTACCCTTAACCTGTTTCTTCCGCTCCTTGATAGCCTTGGTCCACTGTTCCTTCCCATAGTGGACGCCATTGGTATGGTTCTTGTCGCCCCCTTCGCGATCCCAAGCCATCGCGAGGTAGTGCATGAACTGATCAAACCAAGCCCCGACCAACGAATTGCCGCACTTGACTTTGTGCTCTAGGAACGTCATCGGCAATCGCCGGTCGAGTGTCTCGATCCACAAGCTGAGCCGACATAGTTCGACGGCCAAGGGATCGAGATCGACGCCATAGATGCAGCGTTCGACAATGTAACGGCGCAGGATGGCCTTGGTGCGAAGCTCAAAGTCGTCATCTTCAGGCCGGCACGGAAGGGCCTCGCTGGCGAGGAAGTGCCCATTGTTCTCGGCCTTGATCAAATCGATCACGGCTCGGCCGGCATGGTCGTGGATGCGCCCGTGATGGCGCAACGAGCTAAGAAGGGCTTGGGAGAGGAACCGCAGCCCAGCCAACAAGAACGAACCTGAACCGCAGGCAGGGTCGCACACCTTGAGCTTCAAGATTTCTTCGGGTTTCTTGGGCGTCCATTTTTCCAGCGGTGCATCGACATTAGGCTTGTCGTCCTTGCCCATCGGCGGATCGTAGGCCAAGGGGCGAAGCGTGCGATGGACCGTCGGCACGGCCAGTTGCGGCCTGGTGTAAAAAGTGCCGGAACCTTTGCGAGTGCCACCCCAGCGGACAAGATACCATTCGCCGGGCAGAACCACTCGTGTGACGATGTCACGAGCCTTGCGATCCAAGGCAGCATCAAACTGCATCTGCCGCTCGGGCGTTAGCCTTCCCCTCGGTCGCCTGACCAGACCGCCTAACTCGCAAGCGCGGCGAGCCCAAGCTTCAGCCCGAGCACGGGTCGTATGACGAACATCTTGTCCAGCGTCGTCCTCAGCCGTTTCGGGTTCCTCAGGAGGCTCTTCGTCGGCTTCAGACTCTTCGCTATCAGCATCCGTTTCATCTGACTCAGACTCGTCGGAGTCTCCTTCCGCTGCGTTGGCATCCTCGTCGGAGCCGCCTTCTTCGTCCCCCTCGGAGTCGGACGAAGTGTCCTTGAACTTTTCCAACAGGTTCTTAACGGCCCGGTCATTCATCGCCTCTAGCGTGGCCAATGGCAAGGCGGGCTGATTGCCGACAGCGAGAAAGATAATTGGATTATCAATCGGCGCGGTGCGAAGCTCGAAGTCCAAGAGTCCTTCATAAAGGATGCCGATGTATTCACTGTCGAGACGCGAGAAATCGACTGGAGCAGGCATCTTCATATTGATGTGCCCCTGGCGAATCTTGATCTTCGTACGAGTCAGGAGGTCGAGGATGTCGCGGACCTCGTCATCGTTGACCACGTCTTGTTCAAAGCATCCGTTCTCCAACACGGCCATTGCACGACTTAGACCGTCTTCGCTCGATGGATCGCCGGGTGCAAATAGCTCGCCACCGTACTTCGGAACCAGAAGGGCCTCGTGGCCGCAACCGTCGTGGATCAAGCGGAACAGCGAAAGGATGCGGGGATAGGCAGCCGAATTGCCGCGCCGCCGATACCGGTTGATTCGCTCCAACTGATCGCGCAACCCGCCGAGGCTGTAGGCGTCGTGATAGATATGCCCGTCACGAGGCAACAGCCCCTCACGCGACTCGGCAAAGAGCACCACGACCATCCGCATAATCATGCGCACACCCGCACGGTAGATGTCTTGCGGAGCAAGGCCGTCGCGGTGCGCATTTAGCACAGGAGCGTTGGCACGAACGAGCAATTCGACCGCTTGGCGGACTCGCTCGCCGAGAACCTGCGACAGGTCGGACTGGCCCTTCCGGCTCTCGTTGACCGCACTTAGCAGCGGGCACGGTTCGCCCTTGCCGGCCGGCGTCCATAGGCGGGGAGCCAAAAGGGCCCGCAAGCCACGGCATTCCTCCGATTCCTGGCCCTCGGTAAACCATTGGACAACATCCCACTCGCAGAATGCCTCGTAGTCGAGCCCGGCGAAGAGGAGCCGCCACTGATGGCCATTGGTGACGATGGCAAGTTGTTCTTCGCCTTGACGCAGCCATTGCAAGGCATGGCTGACAATCCTCTTGCCACGACCGACCCCGATCCGCCTTTGGTCATCAACAAATACAGGGACCACGGCACCTTGCGGGCTGACCCACAGGTGTCGGGGGCGAATTGACTCGCCCGTGATTGCGCGGCGGGACCAAGCTGTAGTGACCTCGGAGCCGCGCGACCATTCGCCGAGCGGTCGAGCCAGCCCGCAAGCCGACTCAAGCACGAAGGCCACGAATTGTCCGCGTTTTTCGTCCGGATCGTCTTGAAACGTAGTAATCCGGCGACGAAGGCGATCTTCCGCAAAACCATATAAGGGTGTCGGATCTTCAGGAATGAGATTGCGCAAACGCTGGGAGTCCAGCAGCAAGCCGCCGTGCAAAAGGTTATTCCACCACTGGAAGCGATCTTCACTCATGGATCACCTCTCCTTCCTTGGAAAGCGGATCTCGACGGCGACCGGGAACACCTGGGCTTCACCTTCCATCGCGTAACGCTTGGGTATCACACGGTTGAGAATCCGATCACGTTCCTTTGTAAGCTGCTCGCGGACCTCCTCGTAATGCTGCTTGCGGCGTTCGAGTTCTTGCTGTTTCGTTTCGATGGAACGTTCAAGGTCGTCCAGGGCATGTTTCGATTCAAACAACCGCCCCTGCGCCCGTTCGACTCTGAGCTTGCCGATTTCCCGCTCTAGTTTGGCCAAGGTGTTTTCGGCAATCAAGGTAGACACCTCACCTTGCCGACTCTTATACCGCTCGGTCTCCACCTCTCGGGCCGCCTTGCCGTCCATCTCCAATTGGGCCAGAAGCTTCTTCGTCAGTTCGCTCCGCATTGTTTTGACCAGACCTTGTAGATCAGGTTCGACATCATCCAGCAAGTATTTCGCCTTCTTTAGGATTTCGGGATCAGAGGATTTGTCCGCTCCGCGGAAGCTGATCGCTGGGACATGGGCGAGTGCCTCACCGAGTTGGCCCTTTCGGATCGGCAACTGTATGGTCCGAATCCAATGATGAAAGGTCTCGCGGAGTTGGTTGACACCGAGTTCTTCGAGATGCAATAGAACCAAGGCATCGAGCCCCTTCGGAAGATCGGCTACACGAACCGTCCAACGAGAAACGGCATCGGGTGTTTGAGGAAACAGCCGGCGAGTTAGGGAGCTGAGTGCCTTGCCCATCAACGGATGGCCAAGATGCACCATCATGGTATCGACACGAGGCCGGAATATCGGCCGTCCACTGCTGTGATCGATAAACGGAGTAGCACTGAATGCCAAGTATGGGACTGGGCCCAATCCGCTGCCAGTGGCAGTCCGCCGCACGGCTTCGTCGATCGTGTAATTCCAGCCAGCCAGCCCTGGGTTAAGTATCTTGTAGCGGTCAAGCTCATCCGGATCCGACAATTGAGGGCGGCCAGCATGTATGGACATCGCCGTTTCAAGAGTGCTGCATTGGGACCGCGGGTCAAGGTCGATTTCTCTCGCCAAGGCAGCAAGGTTTTCGGTGTGTTCTGAGTCTCCGTTGGATTCATAGCCCGTCGAGTTGTCGGCTTCAACGGAAGCAGCCCCGCGAGCGGCCTCGATTTGCCGGTCAAGATCGCTCTGGACTAATTCGGCGTCTTCGCCATCCATGAGACGCCGATACGTTGCCTCGTCGAGCAATTCACCGACGGCACCAAGGTCTTCACGAATCTGATCGACCTTGTTGACCAGATAGCCCATGAACTTCAGGTCGGCGTCGCCATCGCTGGCGAAGTGATAGACCTGGACATCGTGGGCTTGGCCGTGACGATCAAGTCGGCCATTTCGTTGCTCCAGTCGGGCTGGGTTCCAAGGGCAGTCGAAGTGCAAGAGATAGCGGGCCGTTGACTGTAGGTTGAGACCTTCGGACGCTGCATCGGTCGCCACCAGCACACGAACGGGTGCATCAGAATCGTTGAACTTCTCCTTGATCTGTTCGCGTTCGACGTCTTCCATCCCACCATAGAGGCAGAGGAAACGGTCATCGCCCTTGGGATACTTCTGCCTCAGTTGTCGGAGCAAGTAGTCCAGCGTTGTTTTGTATTCCGTGAAAACAACAAGACGCTCGTTTGGTTTCCAATCCCCACCACTGCGCAGAAGCTGGTCGATGAGGTTGCAGAGTTCCTCAAATCGGGCGTCGGAGGTCGGGTTCTGGCTAATGATGTCAGGGCGATTGAGGTCGAGGTCCAATCCTGCGACTGCCTGATCGGTTTGGGCAATCTCCTCCTCAATGTCGTCGGCGATGGCCTTGAGCCATGCACCGATGACTGCCGAAGCGGTTGCCTCTCGTTGCTGATACTCGCGGTCGTTTGCGGTGTCCTCGCGGACAGTCTTCTCGGCGGCAACCACATCGCCATCGTCGGCTGGTTCCTCTTCGGCCAAGCCCAGCTTGCACCGACGCCAGGAATCTGCAAAGGTGGCCGGCCCACTCAAGAGTCGTTTGCCAAGGATCTCGATGGCGAATGTCCCAGCTAGCCGGCGCTTCTTCGCCCCACTAGCAATCACCGAACGGACCTTGGCACGTAAGACGCCGACGGTCTGAATCAATCGCAGCTCGGCGAAAGAGAAATCGAGCATTACAGCCCGTGGAGGCTTCCGGGTACAAAAACGAGGCGGTTTAGTGCGGGCATTGATCTCACGTTTCAATCGGCGAATGACAATCTGCTTAACCCGCTCCTTTTCGGCCGGCTTAAGCTCATCGGTGCGGCTGAATCGCACTGGATCAAGCAGTTCCAAAAGGCCGGAAAAGCAGCGCGTGTGGCCGTTATGTGGAGTTGCAGTCAGAAACAGTCGATGCTCAAACTGCGGTGCGATCATCCGGAGTGTTCTGCACAGTTCACTATCATCCCCAAACGGTGCGGGCATGAGGTTGTGAACCTCGTCGACAACCAGTAAGTCCCACGGCAGGTGGGGCGAATCGTCCGACGTCCGGCACGCTGATCGAAACTGCTCCAGGACATCTGGCTGTTTCAGGTAGTAGTAGGATGAAATGATCCGCTGGCACGATCGCCATGGATTGGCGTCGATTCCTAAAGATCGCTTCAGCTTCAACGTCGAATCACGATCAACGACATCGAAGCGAAGAGAGAACTTGGACCACATCTCATCCCGCCACTGAAGGCGAAGCGATGCGGGAGTGAGAATCAGTATCCGCTGAACACGGCGGCGAATAAGCAATTCGCTCTGGATAAGGCCAGCCTCTATCGTCTTTCCTAAACCGACATCGTCAGCGATCAGGAGGTTGATTCTCGGCATCTGCAATGCTTTGAGCAACGGGATCAACTGGTAATCCTCAACCTGCACGGCACCGTGGAAAGGCGAGCAGATCGGCATTCGCTGAAGCGGGCCCTCGGCGTCCGGGTCAAGGTATGGCGAAATTGCCGTCCACCGGGCCGAACGCACCAGCGCGTCAAAGTCTTCGCCTGGCATCGGTGAATCAGACGCCCGAGGCAGTTCGTTGGGCTCAAGAAGCCTCCTCGCCGGCTCCAGTTCCCAAATCAATTCCTCGATCTCGGGCCGAGCGTCATCCTTGTAATCCAACCTGATGAGGTGCAGCACGCCCTCTTGACCGTGAAATGGACGAACTTCGCTGATGGCAGCCCTCCGTTTTCGGACAATCGCCAGCATGCCGACTCGTGGATTCTTTGAAGGTGTTGCTTCAACCTGCATAGTAAGAACCTGGGCTCTGACGAGAGTCTCCCATAGAGGGGGTGCCAGTAGTCACCGGCGATCATATTAAGCTATCACAATCAATGCCCGATTTGTAGCCTCGGATATAAGCACAACCCAATTTGGGGTTTGGCTTTGCCGATTCCGAAGAATCTATCGGGGGGTATCCGCCGGCGGACTAACAAATCCAACGCACGCCGACCCGTTGCGAACACAGACTTCACGACAAGTAGACTACCAGAAGTCAGGACCGAAACGTGTCCAACGTGGCAGACGTACACGTGGCGAGCCAAATAGAACAGGCCACGCGAGGATGTGGCCCCGCATGGCCTTCTGTATTGGCATCGCCGACAGGGGTCAGCCGTCAGCGTCGCCGAATCTGGTTCTCACGAGTCGGTTACCACCTTGAACGAGCCGCGGCCGCCCGAGCCGCCATCCAGTCATTGAGTGTCACCGTAGGCGCGATGCTGCCAGTGCGGACGAGACGCACTCCAAGCATTGACGCTGCCACGTCGCTCATGTAACTCGCGTCGAAGTAGTGGTTGCTGTCGCTCTTGGACTTCCAGCCGCGTTTTAGCATCCCCTTGACGACTTCCTCGACTTCGATTTCCGCCGTCAGGTGTTTGCTGTAGCTGAAGTGACTTTTCTGGTCTTGACTCAGCCGGCCGACTCGATCACTCGGCTCGCCCCATAGCAACATACTGCCCGCTTTATTCGGATCGGACATCCAGCGGTCGTGCTCCCAGGACTTCCAAAAGTCGGTATCCGTGCAGACAAGCCACGTCCCACCCGGACGCCTCGACAGAAACCAGCGGTCGCCCTTCTTCTTGTCGGCCGTATTGTGGACCACGCCGGTAAAGCTCGTCTTGGCGCAGCCGTTGCTTTTTCCGAATCCCATCGCCGGCTTCCAGTCCATCCCAATCTCTCGGCAGGCTTCGTGAATCGCTTCCGTTCGCCAGCCTGCATCAACAAGCGTGAGATCGACCTTGCGGGCGACTCCACTCGTGTCGATGTACGGCTCGCGTTCCATCATATCCTTCCTGGCGAGAATGGCTTGCTTGATGGCGACATCGACGCCTTCGTCCGATCCGGGTGTTGTGCCATGCGAATCCTGAAAGCCGTAGTCGATCGTGTAGGCGGTGCTCAAGCAGTTCTCGTTGTCAAGCAGCCAGGCCCGCACAACGAAATGCAGACCGGCTTTGCGAACGTCGATGGCCTGTGTGATCCAGGAGCAACCCGGCGGCACGACCTTCCGCGGGAATCCGCTAACCTGCGTCTGAATCCGATAGGCCGTGATACCTGACTCGATAGGGCCGGACTCGGCCGGCGGGTCGTTTTGCAGTTCCGACAAGGCGGCGTGCTCGCCGTTATCAGCAACGAAGTCGAAGTACCGTTGAACGGCCGACCCCTGAAGCTGGCTGCCGTCCGGCAGCGTGCGACCATCAAAGCTGAACGGGTTGGCCACCTGGGCGCCCGCGTCCATCGCTCCGCGGTGTTCCAGGTAAAACTGATGGGCCTTGCGACCGAACTCGTCCCCCTCCGACATCGCCTGCTGCCGCAACGAGACATACTCGTCCCACAGGTCCATCCGCTCCGGCTTCTGATGGAGAAAGGCAAACCGTTTTCCCTTCCACGATGGCTTGAGCTTGGCATCGGTGAATTGTGCCGAGGCGCACGTCCGATTCTGAATCGTGGTAAGCATCACCCGCGACATCCGCCTGCCCTTGGGTGCCAGGCCGGCAATTGCCCGGTCGATGCGGCGGATGAGTTTCGTCGCCTGTTCTTCGCTGAGCGCCGAGTTCTCCGTGTCGGGATCGTCGATCACGGCCAGCGATGGACGCAGCTTCCCCTTTTTCAGTCCGCGAACGGCGGCGTCAAGCCCGCGGGTGGCAATGATGCTCCCGGCACAGGCCGAACCGGGAACGCGCGGCATGGAAATCTCGTCGCCACTCCATTGGAAACGGGCGTTAGTAATCGGGAACTCGTCGCCGACAACCAGGCATGAATGCGCTCGATTCGGCGTGCCGTCAACGTCGCGGGCCGGCACACAGACTTCGGGATAGTCGGCGAGCAGGCGATCGCTCCGCACGATGTACTCTTTGATGCTCCCGAGCGAATTGGTGGCATCGTGGGCCGTGGCGGCAAACAGGACGGCGAAGGGAAGCGCGCCCTTGAGAATGTTTCGGATCGTGACGCACTCGGCAATCGTGGACTTCGCTTCACCCCGTGGAGCCGCTATGGCTTGGTCGCCGGCATACACGGTGGCGTTCTCGATAGCCCGGATCATCTCGATATGATGATCCTGGAATGGATCGGTGAAGATGTCCGCGAAATACCAGCGGAGCCATTCGAGCGCGTCGGATTCCAATTGCTGCCGCCGCAGAGGGTCTTCCGGCTTGGGTATCCGCAGGGCCTTGCCGACTTCGAGGGCCTCCCGCTTGCGAATCCGGTCGCGTGCGCGAATCTCTTCGATCCCGCCGCGGGGGCCGCCTCGGCCGGCGGAAAGGCGCCGAGCTTGGTCGAGGAGGCTCTTTAGGCTCCGCGCTCGGTCGCGTAGCTGGGAGAATGTCGGGCTTGCGGGCATGGGCCAATAAAAAACGGGAGCGCACCCAGTAATTGGTAAAGGATGCGACTCCCACACGAGATTATAGCCGACAGGCGGATTTACGCAAGCGGTTTAGGAGCAAGCGGGATGCTTCCAGCCGCCGTCGCCGGTCGGCCGCATCAGCGACCCTTTCTTGGCCCAGGTACGGCAGACGCGGCAGAAGCATCGCGTAGGCTGTGGCCGGGCATCATCTCGCGGCGGTGTAGGTTTCCCCGGGGCCGGGTTCGGAATCGCTTTGGGCGCCACGTGGGCAACTTTGGCCTGGCTGTAGCCGCCGCGGATGATTGGCGGCGAGAAACTTGCCGGCAGAGCAGACATGGTTCGGACGTAGGGGGCGATCTGCTGGAGGGCGAGCCCGATCGAGTATTCGTCCGATACGAGCTCGAACTTGCCGAGCCCCTCGGGGACCGCGGCCAGCGGTTCGCCGGTTTGCCAGCCCCAAACGGTCCGCACGAATTGCTCCATCGCCTGCCGGAACTCCTCGCTGGTCGAATCGAACTGGTAGACTTCGCACCGGCGGATCAGCCGCGGAGTCATCTTCGAGAGGTTGTTCGTTGTGAAGATCACCACCGACTTTGGCGGAAGGTGTTCCAGGCCGTCGAGCCACATCGCCTCGGCCTGTTCGGTCATCCGGTCGGCCTCGTTGATGATGGCGACTTTCCAGCCAGAGCCGCCAAGCGGAGTCAACCGGAGGGATCGCAACAGCGCCTCGACCGCTTTGCCGTCCTGGGTGCCGGATGGGATCTCGGTAATGCCGCCCCAATCGCCGTCACAGCCAAGATCGGCTGCGAGAGCCCTTGCCGTGGCCGTTTTGCCAATGCCGGAAGCGCCGGCGAATATAAAGGCCCCTGACGCCGGCGCCTTGAGAAACGCTCGGAGGGCTTCGACGATGGGCTTTTGGCCGACGATTGCCGACAAGGTTTCGGGCCGATATTTGGCCGTAAGAGCCTCCCCCCCGTGGCGTGGCTCGGGCTTGGGAACGCTTGGCGTTGCATTAGACGAACTTGCGGGGACGGGGATTTCCGATGCGGCCGCTGGCGGCGGCGTCTGCGGAACGCTTCTCGGCGGCTTTTGCCGCGGTGTTTTCCGTGTT
>CAWGNG010000024.1:0-3592 GCA_963823895.1 uncultured Planctomycetaceae bacterium | reverse complement strand
CTACCTTCGCACTCGGCCGGGGTGTGCCTATGTCCGCCGCTCCACCGTCACCTTGGCCGCCTGAGCCGAGGCCGGAAGCTGCTTTGCACCCAACGGGGTGGTTAGGGCAGAGTGGGCAGTCGGCAGTGGGTAGTTCGTAGTGGGCAGTGGGCAGGGCTGGTCCGCCGCGAGTTTCGTGCGTGAAAAGCCCTGCCCGCGTGCTCGGGCAACTACATGCTCACCAGAATCGCCAGTAGAGATAGAGCCAGATCGCCAACACGATGCCGCACCATAGTTTCACTTGTTGATACCACGGCCGGCGCGTGCCTTCGTCGTAGGTCCTTAGAAGCTGGGGACGCCATACGAACGGGGCGATCTTGGCGTAGTCGGGCGGCGCGGTCGTCAGGGCGACAACGGCGATGCCGATCGCGATCAGCACTTCGGCGATGCCGCCGATGTAGAAGAAGTGCAGTTCGCCAATGCCCGCAAAACGGCCGCTGAAGATCGTCAGCAGCGACGCGGTAATGGCCACCCCGCCCACTAGGCCGAACACCGCGGCGGGCTGGTTGACTCGCTTCCAAAGAACTCCCATCAGGATTGTCGCCATGAACGGGATGGCAATGGCGGTAAGTGTGAATTGGAAGAACTTGAAGATGCCGAACAGTCCGACTACCGGCGAGAGAACCGCCGCCAGCAGCAGCACGATGAAAGCGGCGATCCGACCCACGCGAACCATTTCGTGGTCCGTGGCGTCCTTGTGGATGAGCTTCTTGTAGAGATCGTTGGAAAACATGGTCGAGGCGGAATTTACCTGAGCGCTCAGGGCAGCCATCACCGCGGCGATCAGTCCGGCCACGACCACGCCGCGAACGCCCCAGGTCGGCGCGAACTCGCCGAGCGCGAAGGTAAACGCCAAATCCGACTTTTCCAGCGGAGCGTGCTGCTTCATCACGAAAACCCAGTGATACACGACCAAGCCGAGAAAGCACGTGACCAGCGGTCGCAGGAAGTTGATGAACTGGGCGAAGATGAGGCCCATTAGCGCGTCCCAGGTGCTGCGGGCCGCCAACATGCGTTGAATCATCGCCTGGTTGCCCACCTGATAGAACGTGAATGCTCCAAACGTGGCGATGATCATCCCCATGAAAGGCGCCATTTCATGACCGGGCGGCTGGTAAAGGTGCATGCGCTCGGGGCTGGCCGCAACAATGGTATTCCAGCCGCCAGGGATTTTGCCGAGTGCCGCAAAGAACAGCGTAATGCCGCCCACCATCAACAGGATGCACTGGAACAGATCGGCCCACATCACGGAGGTCAGTCCGCCGTGGATCGAATAGGCGCCAACGCCCACGACGATCAACACCAGCACGAAGAAGAAATTCCATCCGGTAACCTGCGAGAATGCGAGGCTGCCGGCATAGAGCACGGTGACCGTGTAGATGCAGACGTAGAAGGCCAGCAACATGCAGGAGTAGATCGTGCCGCACACAGGCCCGAAACGGTCGGCCAGGAAGCCCGGGACCGTCGTGACCTTGTTTTTCAAATAGATTGGGATGAAGATCGTCAACACTAGCGCGTAACACGGCAAACCGAACCATTCCCAGTTAGCGATGCCCATGCCGTGCTGGTAGGCGGCGCCGACGGTGCCGATCATCTGCTCGCTGGAGATGCCGGTTGCGACGAAGGCCGTGCCGATCAACCACCAGGGCATGCGGTTGCCGCCGAGAAAGTAGCCGTGGGCCGTGTCCCCACGCTTCCGTCCCGCGACAACGCCGACCCCGACAACTAACGCCATCGAAGCCAGAATAATCACCACGTCAATCGTCGTAAGCATGCGCGCGATCCTGTCGGAAAAGGGCGATAGAGTGCGGTTTTCGTCGCCAAACCTCTAATTTGACGCGGCGCAATCTTCTCGACAATCCGTCGGAAAAGCGTTCTGTACTGAATTGCGCGATGCTTGTTGCGTTTTGCATCGCGGGCAGAATCAGCAAGAGAGCTCGACGGTACCAGTGGAAGGAAAAATGAAAAATGGGAAAAAGGGGAATCTCTCAAGCTCCGTCTTCCCCTTTCCCCCTTTCCCTTTTTTCCTTCCACATCGTCACGATTCAAGAAAGCCTCAATCGCCCGTCGTAAATCGCTATAAGAATGGCGCAATCGAAAACAGAAGAACGACGCCTCAGGGCTCTGCAAGCCAGCGTTCCGAATATAGTACAGGAACAGCGGCATTGTTCGTTGGATTGGGCTTCTATCGGCATCCTCGGAGAACTGTCATGGCGACTGTCGGCAAAACAACAGATGCGCCGAAGGCCGTGCCCCAGTTGGGGCCATATCCCTCGAAAATAGGCTGCGACGAACTGCTGGAAGTCCTCGACCTGTGGCAGTTCTCGCCGGAAACCCAAAAGCAGATCACCGAACTGGTCCGCAACGACCGGAATCTCCAAGGCCCGCACCTATTCCGCTATTACAATCCGCGGCCCAGCAAGGTCGAGGCGGCCGAGAAGGCAATGGCCGAACTGACCGGCGTGCGGCACTGCCTGGCCGTCAATTCCTGCACGTCGGCCTTGGTCTGCGCGTACCGGGCGCTGGGAATCGGGGCGGGCGACGAGGTGATCGTGCCGGCCTACACCTTCTTCGCCACCGCCGCCAGCGTCGTCGCCTGCAACGCCATCCCGGTCATCGTCGAAGTAGACGATTCGCTCTGCCTCGATCCGGCGGTGGCGGAAAAAGCGATCAGCAAGCGGACCAAGGCGATCGTGCCGGTCCACATGCGCGGCGCCCCCGCCCAAATGGACGCCATCCTCGATCTCGGCCGCCGCAAGGGCATCCCCATCGTCGAGGACGTGGCCCAGTCGGGAGGCGGCTCGTTCCAGGGCAAACGCCTCGGCAGCCTGGGCACCGCCGGCTGCTTCAGTTTCGACTATTACAAGGTCCACGCCAGCGGCGAAGGGGGCTTCGTCACGACCAGCGACGAGTGGCTCTACACCCGCGCCAAGAGTTGGCACGATACGGCCGCTTGCTGGCGCCCCGATCGCTTTTCCCGCGAACGCAAGCCGGGCGAGCTCTTCTGCGGCGAGAACTATCGAATGAGCGAGTTACAGGGGGCCGTCGCCTTGGCCCAAATCCGCAAGACCGACGTCATGTTCGCCGGCTACCGCCGCGCCTTCCAGCGGATCAAGAATCGATCGAGCCGGTCCCCGGCCTGTCGTTCCGCCGCGTCCCCGACGCCGCGGGCGACACGAGCATCTGCCTGATTCTCTTTCTCCCCGACCGCGAAACGACGCGAAAAGCGATGCAGGCGATGCAGGCCCAGGGAGTGCCCGCCGGCGGAATCTACGATCAGAGGTCCGCGATTGGCACATCTACGCCTACTGGCACCAATTCTGGAGAAGAAGAGCGTGGCCGCGGACGGTTTGCCCTGGAGTGCCCTGCCCGACGACGCGCTTCCCCGCTATTCCAAAGACCTTTGCCCGCGCACGCTCGACCTGCTCAGCCGGGCGATCATGATCGAAATCAACTGGCATTACAGCGATGAGGATTGCGACCGCATCGCCCTGGGCATCACCAGGGGACTGTCCCAATTTTCGCGCAGCGAAAATGGGACTGTCCCCCTTGA
>CAWGNG010000023.1:0-421913 GCA_963823895.1 uncultured Planctomycetaceae bacterium | reverse complement strand
TGTTCACTGCCATCCAAAGCCATCGGGCAGTAGGAAATCCAGATGCTTTCATGATCGAGATCCACTACCCGCGACTCGGCCTTGCAGGCTGTTTCCTCGGGACGAGTATCGGGGAAAAGGGGTCGATGGAGCATGCCCATCTGCATTTTCCCGGCGTGATTGGGAACGGCGACGGGGAAGAGGCTGGCATCCTTGTCGTCCACGTGAACGAAATCAATGCCGCAATATGGATCAAAGGTCGCGAGCCCGAGTCGTTTCCAGTGAAACAAGTCCTCCGATAGGGCCAGGGCAATCCGTGGGCCTTGGGGCGAAAGCGCCGTGTAAGTCATCATGTAGCGCTGGAGTGGCTCGACAAACGTGATACGGGGATCTTCGCAGCCACCGCTGCCGTCAGATCGCCGCTCGTAATCGGCTTCCGGCTCCAGTGCGATGCCGAGCCGCTCGACGCCTGCCGGGTCGCCCGCTTCATTGAACCGTACTCGTGCAATGCCGATGCGCGAGTAATTGCCCCGCGCGACGAGCCGTGGAAACAGGTAGAGCTTGCCATCCGGGCCACGAACGGCAGCCGGATTCAGGACGCCTTCGATCTCCTGGGGATTACCAGGCTCCGGCTCCATCACTAGCCCCAGGCGCTGCAACTTAAATCCACTCATTTAACTCCTCCGCCAATGCCACGCGTGCTGATCTTGATCCAAACAAGCGATGATTGCTTCGGTAACCCGTTTCGTCTCATTGGCGTCTCGAACTGGGATAGAAACGACGCCCGCTTCTTCAGCCGGATAGTCGTTCCCACCGGGGAACAAGGCATCGCCTATGAAGATCATCTCTTTCAATGAAATACCCAGGATGTCTCGAAGCTTTCTGACTCCGTAGGCTTTGTCAATGCCGGGTTTGGTGACGTCAATGGATGTTGCGCCACCCAATCGGACAGAGAACTCGGGAATAGAAGTGTCAAGGATTGCCTTGATCTTCTTCCGCTTGGCGAAATCTGGGTCCCATTTTGTCTTTTCTTCCAAGGGGGCCTGCTGACCCAATGCAGAAAACGTTATCTGACTTCCCCGGTCTTCAATGACCTCTCCCCAGACCTTTTCGACCTTGAAGCCTGCCACTCCGATCGCCTTCTTCAGAGAGCTGACGATCTTCTCCTTTTCATCCGCGGTGAAATCTTCTGAATAAATCTTCTTCCACTCACCTGTGTATTGGAAGAACTTTGTTCCACAGGTAGGAAGGAGAGATAGATTCTTAGTCAACAATATCTTTCAAAACCCATTAGGCGTTCGTCATGGGGAAGATTGGAGAGCACTTGTTTCTCAAACTGTGGCCAATCGCCGCCGGAAATCACGGCCACTTTGACGATGCCGAGAAGGTCATACACAAGTGCCGCCATTTCGGCATCCAAAGACGATTTACTTTCGGCAAGTGTACCGTCCAGATCATAAACAATTAGCTTCTTCATCGGGTTATGTTCCTTCCGGCAGCGAAAGTTCCAACAATCTCACTGCACCGCGCGGCCGAAAACCACACGCTCCGATTACGGCCGGCAAGAGCAGCACGTCGCCTTTACCGACGGCATAATTGGCGTTATCGTGCTCCAACTGACCGTCGCCGGCGAGGCACACCAACACGCGCGGCATTCCCGCTGCGCTGACTGTAAATGGCGATTCTCCACGGAGTCGCCACAATCCAAAATGTTCGCAACAAAAGAGCCGCTCTCGCAGCACCGGCTTCACCTCTTCCACCGCCGCTATCACCGGACCTACCGCACCTTGCGCAAAATCAATGCAGGCAATCGCTTGATCGACTTGCAGGGCTCGACGCTGGCCTGTCTTGGCGTCAACATGGTCCCAATCGTACAGGCGAAACGTCACGTCGCTGTTCTGCTGAACCTCGAACACCACGACATCGCCGCCCAGAGCGTGAACCGTCCCAGCCGGTAGGAAGACGCCGTCGCCAGGCTTCGGCATGAAGCATACGAGGTGCTCCGCCACCGCCCCGTTCGCGATCGCCCGCCGCAGGTTATCTGCCGTGGTGGCTGGTTTCAAGCCCGCGTAGATACGGCTTTCCGTCCCCGCCTCCAGCACAACCCATGCTTCGGTCTTCCCAGTCTCGCCCGGTGGTAAATAGTTCGTTTGCCAATCCGATGGATGCACCTGGACCGAGAGCATGTCGTGAGCATCGAGGAACTTCAGCAATAGTGGGAACCGGCGGAAGCGTCCGGCCAGCTTTCCCAGTAATTGCTCCGGCCACTGTTTAAGCAATTGCCCGATGGTGCGTCCTTTGAGCGGTCCATTGGCAACGACGCTCTGGTGGTCATCGCGGTCGCTGAGTACCCACGCTTCGCCGATGGGGCCATCGCCGGGCAGCGGGGCGGTGAGGACGTCGGCCAAACGCCGGCCGCCCCAGAGCCGATACTGATAGATCGGTTCAAATCGCAAGGGATACAAGGGTGTTTGACTCTGGCGATGTGTATCTGTTGCCATGTTCATGTCCTTTCCATCGCGGCATTGTACTGGCCACGGCGTGCAGCCCAGTTGCACTTGGCACGATGAACTAGAGCCTGCTGTGCCGCCAGTACGTGAGCCTCCTTGCCTAGCCAAATCTCCAAAGCCGGTTGCTGGATGGCGCGTGCAAACGAAAACGCTAGCGCCCAAGGCAGTCGCGACTTGAATCGAACATTCATGGCATTCAAACGGGCCGAGGCCAGTTCACTGGATTGGCCGCCCGACAGGAACGCAATCCCTGGCACGGCAGCGGGGACGGCGCAAGAGACACTTCGCCGTGGCGTCGGCCACCTCATCCACTGCTTCTTGCTTGGAACAGGTCAATCCCGGAAGTACCATGTTGGGCTTCAGGATCATGCCTTCCAGCATCACCCGTTGCGTGTAAAGCTGGTTGAAAACTGTTCGCAGCACTTTCTCCGTTACCTCACCGCACCGCTCCAGAGTATGCTCGCCATCCATGAGCACTTCCGGCTCGACGACGGGGACCAGTCCGGCTTCCTGACATAACGCGGCATAGCGAGCCAACGCCTGCGCGTTGGCCTCAATACAACCTCGGCTGGGAATACCATCGCCCACGGCAATCACCGCGCGCCACTTGGCAAATCGGGCACCCATGTGAGAGTATTCAGCCACGCGGTCGCGCAATCCGTCCAGACCTTCGGTTATTTTCTCACCGGGATGACCTGCCATGTCCTTGGCACCGGCGTCAACCTTGATGCCGGGAATGATGCCCGCATCGGTAATAACCTTAACAAAGGGAGTGCCGTCTTTCTTCTGCTGGCGGATCGTCTCGTCGCAGAGGATCGCGCCACTAATGCTCTCGCCAAGACCTGGCGTGGTCACAATCAACTCCCGATAGGCGCGCCGGGCCTCCTCGGTCTGGGGAATCCCCAACTTGGCAAATCGTTTGTTGCAGGTTGGATTACTTTCATCCATCGCGAGCAGGCCCTTGTCATCGGCGACCAGCTTCCTCGCGGTATCTTCAAGCTCTTGCGTATTCATTTGGGGTTGTCCCATTTCCAGTTCCTGATTTCCGGCAAGTCCTCACCGTGCTCATCGATGTAATGCTTGTGCTCGATGAGCTTGTCCTGCATCTGTTGCTTCAAGTAGGCTCCCTTAGAACCCAAGTGTGGCAGGCGATCGACCACATCTTGCACGAAGTGGAACCGGTCCAGGTCGTTCTGCACCCTCATGTCGAAGGCCGTCGTGATGGTACCCTCTTCCTTGTAGCCGCGGACGTGCAGGTTGCGGTTGGTTCGGCGGTAGGTCAGCCGGTGGATCAGCCACGGGTATCCATGAAAGCCGAAGATGATGTGCTTGTCTTTGGTGAAAAGCGAATCGTAGTCCGTTTCGCTCAACCCGTGCGGGTGCTCGCTCGCAGACTGTAGCTTCATCAGATCGACGACATTGACCACCCGGATTTTCAGATCGGGCAGATGCTGGCGAAGAATCGAAACGGCGGCCAGAATCTCCAGCGTGGGCGTGTCGCCGCAACAAGCCATCACCACGTCCGGTTCGGCCCCTTGGTCGTTGCTGGCCCATTGCCAGATGCCAATTCCTTCCGTGCAATGCACAACCGCCGCATCCATCGTCAGCCATTGGGGTAGTGCGTGCTTGCCTGCAACCACCACGTTGACATAATGCCGGCTGCGTAGGCAGTGATCAAAAACCGACAACAGGCAGTTGGCGTCGGGCGGAAGGTAAACGCGCACGATATCGGCTTTCTTGTTGATCACATGGTCGATAAAGCCGGGGTCTTGGTGCGTAAAGCCGTTGTGATCCTGCTGCCAGACGTGGGAGGCGAGCAGATAGTTCATCGAGGCGATCTTCCGCCGCCAGGGCAGTTCCAATGTCACCTTCAGCCATTTGGCGTGCTGGCTGAACATCGAATCAACGATGCGAATGAACGCCTCGTAGCTGTTAAACAGCCCGTGCCGCCCGGTCAGCAGATATCCTTCCAACCAACCCTCACACTGGTGCTCGCTGAGCATCGAGTCCAGCACACATCCGGCGGGCGCGAGGAATTCATCATTTTTTACTTCCCGGGCGTCCCACTGACGGTTGGTGACTTCAAAAACCGCGCCCAGGAGATTTGAAAGCGTCTCATCGGGACCAAAGATGCGGAAATTGCGCTGATCCTGATTCAGCTTGGCCACGTCACGCAAGAACCTACCAAGCACGAGCGTATCTTGGCCGTCAACGGCACCGGGCGAAGGCACATTCACCGCGTGGACGTGGAAGTCCGGCATTCGCAGGTCTCGCAGCAGAACTCCGCCGTTGGCATGTGGATTGGCACCCATTCGCCGGTCGCCCGTCGGTGCCAGTTCGGCCAATTCCGGTAGGAGACGACCGTTTTCATCGAACAGTTCTTCGGCCTTGTAGCTCTTCATCCAGCTTTCGAGCTGTTTGACATGATCGGGATGATCGGAATCCACCAGGAGCGGCACCTGGTGCGCTCGGAACGTGCCTTCAACTTGCAGACCATCGACGACTTTCGGTCCCGTCCAGCCCTTGGGCGACCTCAGGACGATCATTGGCCAGCGCGGCCGAGTGGTGTCGTTCGTGTTCCGTGCATTGCTTTGGATCTTCCGGATGTCCTCGATGGCCTTTTCCAGGGTCGCGGCCATGAGTTGATGCATCTCTTCCGGCTCATCACCTTCCACAAAGTGAGGCGTCCAGCCACAGCCCAGCAGGAATTGCTCCAATTCCTCATGCTCGATGCGGGCCAGAACGGTCGGGTTGCTGATCTTGTATCCATTGAGGTGCAGGATCGGCAGCACGGTTCCATCGGTAATTGGGTTGAGCAACTTGTTGGACTGCCATGCGGTCGCCAAGGGGCCCGTCTCCGCTTCGCCGTCGCCGACGACGCACGCAACGATCAGATCAGGGTTGTCGAACACGGCTCCGAAGGCATGGCTGAGCGAATAGCCCAGCTCGCCACCTTCGTGAATCGACCCCGGCGTCGTCGGCGCAACATGGCTGGAAATCCCGCCGGGAAACGAGAACTGCTTGAACAGTTTTTTGAGCCCGGCTTCGTCCTGCGTGACGTTCGGATAAACTTCACTCCACGTGCCTTCGAGGTAAACGTTGCCCACAATCGCCGGGCCGCCGTGACCGGGACCGGCGATGTAGAACATGTCCAGGTCATACTTCTTGATGACCCGGTTCAAATGCACATAGATAAAGTTCTGGCCGGGTGTCGTGCCCCAGTGTCCGACCACCAACGGCTTCACGTGCGACAGCTTCAGCGGCTCCTTTAGCAACGGATTGTCGTAGAGATAAATCTGCCCGACCGAAAGGTAGTTCGCGGCACGCCAATATGCGTTCATCTTTTGCAGTAGATCGGGCGGCAGTGGTTTATTCGTTGTATTCTTCACAATCAGTTTCCTTTCCAAGTAGATTTGTCCGCCCATAAGTTCCGAACTATAAGTATGGCGTCAGCAATCGCGCCATGCCGTCGCGCAGGCGAGCCGGCAGAGAGCGGCCATCGACCTCCTCCATCGTCACGCGATGGGCGCCATTCCGTTTCGTCTCGATCCACTGATCAAGCCGCTGGACGAGTTCGACCTCATAACATTCCACGTTGAACTCGAAGTTAAGACGTAAGCTCCGCGAATCCCAGTTGGCCGATCCCAGCAGCACCCAGCAGCCATCCACCAGCATGAGTTTTGAGTGATCGAATGGAGGCGGGGTGAGCCAGATCCGGCACCCATGCTGGAGCACTTGCGACCACATGGCCCGGGAAGCCCACAAGACGAACGGCAGGTTGATCCGTGAGGGCAAGATGATATCAACCTGCACACCCCGCATCGATGCCAGATTCAGGGCGGATACCACGGCAGGGTCGGGCAAAAAATAGGGAGTCATGATCCGGACTGAATAGCGGGCAATCGAGAGGGCTCCCAGCAGCGTCCAAAGGAGCTTCTCGAAATTCTCGTCCGGGCCATCGGTTACGCCTCGCGCCAACACCTGCCCCACGTTTTCGGTTTCGGGAAACCACGAAGCACCACGCAGTGCTTCGCCGGTTGTAAACAGCCAATCATCAACGAAGACCTCTTGCAGTTGGGTTACCACAGGGCCCTTCACTCGGAAATGGACGTCTTGTACTGGGTGGGGGGGTTGGCGTTGAAGACAGTGTCCCACTCGAATATTCATGCCGCCGGTAAATCCCACGCGCCCATCCACCACCAGGATCTTCCGGTGTGTGCGCATATTCATCGACATCAGATGCCACAAAACAAACGGTGGGAGAAACCGTGCATACTTCACTCCCTCTCGTCGCAGCGTGTGGAGAATAGTAGGCCAGGAATACCGAGTCCCAGTCGCATCAATCAACACCCGCACCTCCACGCCTCGGCGCGCGGCCTCGCCAAGCGCGTGCGCAAAGGCTATCCCCACTTCGTCCCGATCGAAGATATAGGTCACGAAAGAGACTGTCTGACGTGCGTGTTGGATCGCTTCCAGCATGGCCGGATAGGCTTCATCCCCGTTCAACAACGGATCGATCCGATTGCCCGGCAGCAAGGGGCGCTCTACCACCCCCCCAACGACCCGCGCCAGCATCTTGAGATGCCCTCCGTGATCCGGCAGATGGCGCGGCAACTCCTCCGGCAGACATTCGGATTGCACAGCCTGTGCCCGGTATCGCTCAAGGTTCCTTCGCAGCAGAGCCGCCTTATGGCGAATGCGATTGACTCCGAAAATGAAGTACATAGCAGCCCCGAACAGGGGCACGAGCCAAACGAAACCCACCCATGCGATCGCGGCACGCGAATCACGGTTGTTAAGAACCGCATGTCCAGACGCCAACACGGAGAGAATCACCGCCAGTCCGATGGCGGCGATGTGCCAGACGTCATACACCAGATTGCCAACTGCCATCGTCATTGCGGTCTGTCCCTGAGTTTAGTCCTCTTTGTCTTCAACGGGAATGCTCTTTGGCAACCGGTTACTCGATCCAGTATCCAAGTCGATCGTAATGTAGGTGTAGTCCGGTCTCATAATCCCGAGTTGGCACAGACTCCAGCCTGAATTCCGGTGACCCCTTGATAGCCTCGCGGGAAAGATTGACGAAGACTCTTGACTCACTCCAACTAATGCGCTCGATCCATTGCGGTGAAACCAAGATCTTTTTTCCCGGCCACCAGTTCCGTGTATCGACGATTAGATAACGAATCGCCCACGTTTCGTCATCGATGATAAAATCCTCGACGTGGCCAATCTCGCCGTCTGTGGCTTGGATGTGATAGCCACTCACATCGTGAGTGCTGCGCAAATGGGGATCCCACGCTTTCTCACCGTGGGTGGGTTCTCTTCGTTTTTTAGGGTCACGCACCATGTAAGGAGAAGGGCCCCACGCGTACGGTCCGCTCCAATACACCGGCCACCCATAATACTCGACGTACCCCTCCTCGAATTGTCGCGAAACAGGCTTGTCACTGCTCAGGGATGGACTGTTCTCAATCTGCTTCTTGGTCAAATCGATGGCAATGCATTGCTCTTCTTTATTCACGGCACCCAGCGCGTACGGGGAGATCAACACTTGCCTGTCCGAAAGCCAGTTGCCTGTGTCAGCGACCAGATAGCGAATTGTCCAGTGGCGGTCATCGAAGTAGAACTCTTTGACCCTCCCTATTTCCCCGTCAAGGCCGTGCAATTTGTAACCCTTGAGTGTCTTGGCTATGCTTAGCATAGTAGCAGTCCTTTCGCTCGTTGAGTTTGGTGTTTGTCGTCAGGTTTCTATTCTTCTTTTTTCAGCCAAGTCCGAGTACGTGGCAAACCGTCTTGGCTATCATCCATTCTTCGTCCGTATGAATGACTCGGACTGCCACCCGGCTGCCCGCTGCGGAAATCACGCCCTCATTGGCCGCGTTCCGCTTTTCTTCGAGTTTGATTCCAAGGAATGCCAACCCCTCGCAAATCCGGGCGCGGACCACGGGAGCGTTTTCGCCGATGCCTCCTGCAAACACCAGCGTGTCCAATCCACCGAGTGCCGCCGCGAATGCGCCGATCCATTTCTTGACCTGGTAGCAAAACAGGGCGACCGCTTCAGCCGCGCGCACGTCCTGCGTCTCGCACTCCAGCAAGTCGTGCATATCAGAACTGGTCTCAGAAACCCCGAGCAGCCCGGACTGAAAATTGACCATCTCGTTGAATTGCTTCGCACTCATTGTTTCGGTGCGCGTCAGACACCAAACCAGTCCGGGATCGAGATCGCCGGAGCGGGTACTCATCGGCACGCCGGCGGTTGGTGTGAAACTCATGCTCGTGTCCACCGGCTTGCTGTGATGCACCGCCGCCAGACTCGCACCATTGCCGAGGTGGGCGAGAATGACCCGGCCTTGCGCTGCGTCCGTTCCGGCTAAGCGGGCCAGTTCTCCCATCAGGAACGCATACGACAGCCCGTGAAACCCGTACCGCCGCACGCCCTGCGCCTCGTAGCGGCGCGGGATCGGCAACAACTGGGCCACACGCGGCAAGTCATGGTGAAAAGCCGTGTCGAAACACGCCACTTGCGGCAGCTCAGGAAATCGGCGATGAAACGCTTCGGTCAACTGGATCTCTTCCGGCAGGTGCTCCGGATCGAATGGTTTGAGCTGACGCAATTCCTCGACCATTTCCTTGGTGATCAATGCCGGGTCGTGGTACTTCGGTCCGCCATGCACCACGCGATGTCCCACCGCGGCCAATGCGTTATGGCCGATGCGCTGCTCGATCCAATCCATCAAAGCGCCCACCGCCACCGTGTGATCTGGCGCTACCACCGGCCGCGAGAATCTGTCCGCCTGATTCATGCCTTTCACACGAAAGGTGGCCTCCGGCAGTCCAATCCGCTCAATCCCGCCTTCCAGAATCCGCGTAAGCGGGTCGCCGGCCTCGAACAGCGCAAACTTGATGCTCGACGAGCCGCCATTGATGGTCAGGATGTGTGGGTTGGCCGGTTCCATAGCTAATTCTCGTCGTGCTTAAGGCCGAACGAGGCCAGTTGTGCGCGCGTGGACTGGTAATCCGTGTGACGGATACTTCGAATCCCCAGACCTTCTGCGATCTGGACGAACATCGGCTGGTCGTCGATATAGACAACCTGCTCGGCAGGCACCTGGGCTATGTCCAGCGCAAGTCGAAAGATGTCCGCGTCGGGTTTGCGGAGGTGGACAAAGCAGGAGGAAACAAAGAAATCTACGAACTCCTCCAGCTTGAACGTTCGAATCCGATGCGAATTCAGTTCGCGGGCCTCGTTGTTGACCGTGGCGATCCTCAATTCGTGCTGCGTCTTGAGGTTGCGGACCAACTCGATCATCTCAGAATAAGGTTGCGTCTGCGCGAACATGAATTCCCGAAACTGGTCCCGCGTGAAGGGTCGCTCCTCGTAGAAAACCGTCCGGCTAAGGTACTCCTCCAGCGTAAGTTTTCCGACTTCGTAGGTATCAAAGGTCAGGTGATGCCGGTCTTCCATCTCCTCCAGATTCAGATCGAATGTCTTCGCAGCCAATGCCCGGGATTGATGGCCCCACCCGTTGCTAAGCAATACGCCACCGACATCCAGAAACAACGTCGTAATCTCTGTTGAGAGTTTCATTCTGTTGAGCGTTTCATCATCTTGTTGTGAATGCTTATTTGTCATCGTTTCGCCTCCATCTTTATTTCCCATTCCGCGTGGAGCCAATCTTGAACGGTTTGGCCGTTCTGGCGGCCTCGTCGCTCGTACCGTTCGTAGGCCCGCTTCGCGATCTGTGGGGTCAGGTCATCTTCCTGACACCGAGGAGCCGGGCGGGGCTCTTCGTAAACATGGACTACAATCCTCCATGAATGAGTTCGCGCGGGCGGTATTCGCCCCTGGGAATCGAAGCCGACTTGCGATAAGACCACTGCCGACTTGTCTCGTTTTCCGACGCAATCTGGTCAAAAACTCCCAAATACTGCCGGCCCACATTCGGCCAGAACATGGGCGTCGCGTACCGGTACGCTCTTCGCCGAGTTTCAACCTGGAACGCAGTATCGTTGAGGAATCGCAGCGTGGCGTCCGCCATCGCATCGCTCTGGCCAAACGGCACGAGCAGACCCCGCCCGTCCGCCAGAACTTCTTCGGCATAGAGGTAAGGCGTGCTGACCACGGCCCCGCCCGCTGCCAAGGCATACGCCAAGGCGCCGCTGGAAATCTGGTCCTTTCCCGGATAAGGAGTGACGTACACGTCACAAGCCTGCAAGTGCTGCAGGAGGTCGGCGAGGCTGAGATACTTGTTGACAAAACGCACATGCGAGCCGACGCCCAGCGATTCGGCCATCTTGACCAGGCTTTCTCGGTAGACTTCACCCTCATGAAGCTTGACCTGTGGGTGCGTGGCGCCCACGATCAGATAAATGGCCTCGGGACACGCGGCGACGATCCGCGGCATGGCCTGGATCATGTGTTCCAGTCCCTTACCGCGACTAATCAGTCCGAACGTGCAAATTACCCGCCGGCCGGCGAACCCCAACCGTTTCTTGTGTATGCCGTCGCGCTCGTAGGGAACCTCGGGCACTCCATGAGGGATTACCTGCACGTACGATCCCGACACGCCGTAGACGCTCGCCAGCAGCCGGGCGGCGACCTTGGTCATCACCACGATGCCCCGGCTGCGGGCCGCCAAGTTCTGAATGATCCGCCGTGGCAGCGGGTCCGGCTCGGTCAGGAGCGTGTGGAACGTCGTGACGATGGGCTTGCGGCATTCGCGCACGAAGTTCAACACCTCAGAACCCCAATCGCCCGGATAGAGGCCGAACTCGTGCTGCAAGCTCACCACGTCACACGGGCCGTCGTTGGCCACCTCCGCCGCCATGCGGTAAGCGCCGGGCGGCTGTTGTCGATGACGTGGACCACGCGCGGGTCGTCGTAGCGAAGCCCAGGTGTCTTTTGGATGGCTGCCACCGAAGACACCGGCTCCGGCGCAGCGATGTCCACGGCGTCGGGCGAGTCACGGGTGAACGTCGCCAGTCCGCATGCTTCCGGCGGATAGGTCGATACGAAAAGGGGTCGAACGGTATTCACAAGTCACCTCCTGAGGTTAATCCCCGCCCAAGGCCGGGCCGGCATGCGCTGACAGATCCTCCCTGACATTTGCGAAACGATTATGCGCGGGTTTGCGCGGATAGATACAAAGGTGCGCCCATTTGCGCGATTTGATCCAATTGTTCTTCGAGCCAATCGACGTGCCCGTCCTCCTCTTTCACAATCGATTCGAGCAGTTCGCGGGTCGCGGCGTCCTTGGCGTCGTCGGCGAGGCGAATAGCGTCGTTATACATGCTATTCGTGTGCATTTCTGCTTCCTTGTCCGATTGAAGTTGCTTCGGCACGTCCGCGCCGACGTGAATTTGGTTCAGCCGGCTGACGGTTGGTGTTCCTTCCAGGAAGACGATCCGCGCGATCAACGTTTCGGCGTGATGCATCTCTTGCCTCGCGCGTTTTTCCACGGCTTGATGCAGTCGATCGTAGCCCCAGTTGGCGCACATTTCCGAATGCACCATGTACTGGTTGATGGCCGTCAACTCGTCGCTCAACAACTCGTCGAGCTTCTTAATCACCCGTTCGTCACCCTTTATGCTTTGCTCCTTGCGTAAGAGGCGGTTGTGTTACTCGATCACTTTGTCGACGGCTTTCTTGACTTTGTCGACGACCTGCCGGGCGGCTTGCTTTGCCTTGCCAACCGCCTGGTCGGCCTTTCCCTCGTCACGAAGACGGTCGTTGCCGGTCAGCGCGCCGGCGGCTTCCTTGATTCGGCCCTTCACTACGTCTGTCTTTCCACTCATGATCGCGACTCCTTCTTTTCAAACAGTGTCTCATAATCACAAGATTATATGGTCCAAGGAATGGGGGAGCCGCTTTGGCACAAATCCCCGCGTTCCCACTTACCCTGTCTGCCGTGTTCACCGAACTTCCGGGGGCGGCTTAGCCACGGCGCTTAAAGCCAAGATCGTACCCGGTCAGCAGGAGGCCGAGCGCAATACAGAACAGCCCCCAAATTACCGGATTTGGGATAAACCTCACCTCAATCCCCCCCAGAAAAAGAACAATCGCCGCGATCACGTAGAAAATTCTTGCGAGCGTCATGTGTGGACTCCTTCGTGAAAGAAACGGCATTCGTTACTTGCTTGGTTTGTCCTGAGAAAAAATCAGCACGGTATACGGTCCGATGCTAATCATTCCCGCGGCGGGGAATCCATCCCGTTCCGGGGCGTTCGTGTTCTGGGCTGCGTCAGATGGTTCGGCTTCGGCGACCACATCGGAACAAGCCTGGTTGCCAAAGGCGCGGCTGTAGCCTTTCCAGTCGCTGTTGAGCCGCAGTCGCCAGGTTCCCGGCGACGGAAAACCGAGCTTGTAGTTCTCGTGGGCAACATGCGAGAGGTTCACGATGACCACGACATCATCAGCGGGGCCGCGCTGGTGCCAACGATGGTACGCAATCACGTTGTCGGCCTGATTCTGATGGAAGATGTTCATTCCGGATCCCGAGAGACCGCGCGTACAGCCCGATCGGTTGAGGCGAAGGTGAACTAAGTCGCGATACATCCGCACCAAGCCGCTGAACTCTTCCAATTTGTGCCAGTCCAGCGGGACCGAATCCTGGAACCAGCCGTCTTCCAAAAACTCTTGTCCCTGAAACAGCATCGGTATGCCGGGTGCCGTGAACGCCAGGGCCGCCGCCAAGGTCGAGCGTTTTTGCGCGAACCAGTTGTCGGAATCCTTGGTATCGATTTCCGTAGGAACGCGGGCTTGTCCATTCGCCACTTCGTCGTGCGACTCGCTGTAGATCACGCGCTGGAATGGGTCTCCATTGAAACTCGATTCGAGCAATCCGCGAATGCTTTCCAACGACCGCTGCTCGTCGTTCGGAGCGATGACGGCAGCCCGCACGGGATGCACAAAGCGAGCATCCCATTGGGCCGTGAAACCGCCACCGGCTTGGTCGACGGGCTTGGTAATTCGGTCGCTATTCTGCAAATCCTCGGCGATCGTGATTCGTCCCGGGTACCGCTGCCGTATATCGCGATTGATCCATTGGATGAGGCTCCATCCGTCGGGCAAGTCGCCAGCCGGATCATCGGACGCGCGCACGTTGTGGATGTATAGCGTCATGTCGAATCGCAGGCCGTCGACGTGATATTCCTCAAGCCACATCAGAGCGTTGTCGCGGATGAATTGGCGGACTTCCTTGCGGCCGTAGTCGGGGCGAGTCAGCCCCCAAGGGGTGTCCGCGTGCCAGTCGTTGTAGAAGTAGATGCCGCCCATGCCGTTTTCGCTCCAGCCGTCGAACTGCCACAGATCGAGATCGCCGGGGCCGAAGTGGTTGTAGACGACGTCCAAGATCACCGCCAAGCCGGCTCGATGCGCCGCCTTGACGAACCGCTTGAATCCGCTCGGACCGCCGTAATTGGTTTCCACGGCGAAAACACAGGAGGGGTTGTATCCCCACGACAACTCGCCGGCGAATTGGGCCAAGGGCATCACTTCCAGGACGTTGACGCCCAATCGCTGCAAATGGTCGAGCTTTTGCAGGGCTTCCTCAAACTTGTCCGACTTCCCATCTTCCTTGTCATGAAAGGTTCCCAAATGCATTTCATAAATCACGAGTTCGTTGACGGGAGGGATATGGAAATTGTCGCCTTCCCAGTCGAAGTGTGGGTCGAAGACAACCGCGTTGCCCACCGAACTGGTAACTTGGCGAGCATAGGGATCCAGACGCAACAGTTCCTTGCCGCCGCTAACGATGCGGTATCGATACTCGTCGCCGATTGCGGCCGAGGAGATGTCCGCGTACCAGTAGCCCTCTCCCTCACGGTCCATGGCATGCGTATCGTTCGACCAATCGTTGAACGAGCCGACGACATACACCGCGTCGGCGTGCGGAGCCCACACACGAAACGCAACGCCTTCCTCGTGCGGACTTGCCCCCATTCCAGTGAACGCTTTTTCGGGTGCTAGTGTTGCCATAGAATGCTCCTTTACTCTCGGGTCGAATCCATCGCCCTCTATCAATCAGCAAGCACGTCCCGGACGAGCGGAACCACCTGCAACATCGCGCCAGTCGTGGATGCGGACACGGCGGCGCCCATCCACTCCCACGCATCACCCCGAGTGAACAGCCACGCATGACACAAACTACTTGGTGGTCTCGGTCGTCTCGGTCGACTTTTTAGTTTCGGTCGTCTTTCCGGGAGCGCCTGGAGTCGCCGAGGGGGTAGTTTTCGTCGTGTCGGTCGTGGTGGTCTCCGTCTTGCCCGTCACCTTGCCGTCCTTGGTCTCCGTTACCGTCGTTTTGGTGGTGTTCTCGGTCGTGCCCTTTTTCGTTTCGCAGCCGATGGCGAACACGCCTAGTGTGGCAATCAGAAACAACGCTATTAAACTCTTCACAGCAGTACCCTTTCTCAAAAGTAGATCTCGCCTCTTCAGTGGCAGGAACCGTTCCCGCCGTGGGCGCTAACTCCAACCCTACAAATGCTTACTTGCTTGAACCAAAAAATCAGGGCACCCTCTGTTCCATTGCTGCCAGTGCCCTGATCGCGCCTCGGCAGTCTTTGTTCTTATCGATCTCTGCCCTCATTGCAGTTACGCGCCGACGGGGACCGGTTCGGCATGGACCGTCGTTTCCGTCGCTTCCGTGTTGTCCAGACGATCCTTAGCACGCTCGACTTCCTGCGGCGTTCCGTGGAGGATCAGGAGGAACTTGCCGGCCTTCACGCTCTCCTCGTATTGCAGAACGCTGTCCTTCGGAATGCCGATGCTGACCAGCGCGGCGCCGAGGGCGCTGATTCCGCCCATCATGACGGCGCCTTCCAACGCGCCGACGATCCACGCCACCAGCGGTCCCGCCACTAACAGGGGACCGACGCCCGGCACGAAGAAGAACGCCGAACCAAACAGCATTCCCCACAAGCCGCCCCAGAACGCGCCCAGCTTTCCCCAGTACATCATGCTCTCGCCGGTATTGTAATAGCCGACAACATGCTCATCCGTGTGGTAATCCTTGCCGACGATCGACAGCGTCTTCATGTTGAAGCCGCTCTGCTGAAGCTCGCGAACGGCGTCTTCAGCTTGGTTGTGCGATTCAAAAATGGCCACGACGGAGTTGCGTTCGGAATTCTCTTCGGACCTGTTTTGGTTTCTCATCTGGAAATCCCCAATTGAAGAAAGGAAGAAAGTGATAGTAACGCTTAGTTTTGGCCTTTGCCCTTGGGTTGCTCATGCTTCGATCCCGCCGCCGGGTTGTCCCGAGGCTGCTGGACCTGCTGTTGGACCTGTGGTAGGCGCTGCGGTTGCGGCGCCGGCTGTTTGGCCTGGGGTTGCGGCTGCTCGATCGGCACCCGGTTTGCCGTGCGAATCTGCGGCTGGCCCGGCGTTCGATTCACTCGCGGCTTGGCAGCCACCTTGAGATCCGGATTTGGAGCCGCATATGTCTTCGGTGGCGCGTAGTCCCTGCCGAGTTCAGTGACTGGCCTCGCCACAATTGGAGACCTGGGAAGTGTCACTCTGGCCGGTGCGAAGGCACCGGTTGCGGCCGGAACACGTACCGTACTGGCTTCTAGGTTTTGCCGCTGTTGCCGGTATCGTTGCACGTCTTGTGCCTGCCGGGCAAGCCTCTGCCGCTCGACCTGGTCGACCGGCTGGAATCGCGACGCACTGTTTTGGTTCCTTCTCAACTCGTCGAGTTGTGCAGCCACCACGGCGTTCCTCCCTCCTGCTTGCACCGAACGCGCTGCCATTGCTCTCTGGGCGGCAAATGTGCGCGGCGGCCGGGCATCCTCGTGAAGGCGGCGGTTTTGGAAGTCCGCCTGCTGGCGCTGTGCCCACCCGCTATCCCCCCGGTGCTGCCAGCGGTCGTAAGCATAAATCGGGTCGTAGCCGAAACGCCTGGAGTTGTACGAATACGCCGGGTAGAACCCTGCGGTTTGGTAGTCGGCGGCGTAGTAGTCGCCGAAGTAGTACTGTTGATACTGCGGCCGCAAGAAGAGATGGCTGGTCAATGCGGCCAGATCGATCACAGTTGTCGGCGTGTAGGAAAAACCCGCCTGCCCATACACGCCCGCATTGAAATACACGGGCGCAAACAACATGCCGCGACGGTCGATGGAGTGGTCCCAGTAGCCGTCAACGAAGACGTAGCCGCGAGGGGCCCAGACGTAATGGGCGGGAATCCAATCCCAATTCGCTTGCCCGTTCGCCCAGAAACCGGGCCGCCAGGCATAGCGATTATTCTGCCAAACCCAGCAGCCGGGCAGCCAAGTGTCGTCCGGCGAAGGCGCGGCAACGTTCGGACCAGTTTCGACGGTCGCAGGCGGCTCCGGCAAATAGGCCACATTGCTCATCGAGGCATCGGCCCAGTAGCCGGAAGTCCACTGGTAGCCTTGCGCGGTCTTGCCCCAATACCCCGCGATCCATTGGCGACCGGGCGGCAGGTTGCGCCAGATGCCGCTGACCCAGAGAAAATCGTTCCGCTCGTCGTCCCAACTCCAATAGCCGGGGATCCAGGTCACGTTGTCCCCCGCGGGCCGCTGTTCAGGCGGCACCTCTTCGATGGCGGCCGGCGGCGCTTTCGGCACCACAATGCCCGGCTCGGGATCGAAAGTCACGGTTTCGGCGAAGGCCTCGTGAACCGGCCCGCGCGTAAGCACTTGCTCGCCTTGCTCGGCACTCGCCGCGGCGGGCTGCGCTTGCCCGGCATTTGCCGGGACCGGCGGCGCGGGCGTTGCCGGCTGCGTGGGCGTCGGGACAATTGCCGCCGTCGGCGCCGGTGGCGCCGGCTGCGCGAAGAGAGCCTCGTTCAAGCCAAAGCCAAGACCCGGGGCCAGCAGTATGCTGACCACGCACCATTTGCAGACATGACATACGTTCATACTAGTTTTCCTTTGTGAGAGCAATTTCATCCGAGTAATTCTCATTCCTTGTTTCAGATAAGGCACATCGCCGCGCCTGCCATCCATCGATCGGCGCAACTTCAATATCAATCTCGACCCTCTCAGACTGGGTCTGCGAGGCTTCAAACGCTTCCAGCACGGCGGCTAGCGCCAGTTGTTTGACGTGATGCGATTCGGAGCGGCCATGCACAATGACCCGTCGATCGATGGTCTCGACGCGCAGGTCGTAAATTCGACGGCCGGTTCGCCGGGCGATCAGACATTCCAGGCGGCCGTTTTGTTCGGCCAAAGTGAAACGTAGTTTGGGATGAGCGAGTATGGCGCGGAGCCTTACGGCCAGCCGTTCAGCCGCCAGCGGTTTGAGTTGATAGCCGCTTACCGGAAAGCGTTCTACAGCCTCTAAGAGACGGGGGTCGCGACACGAGGTAAGGACCATTACGGGAACGGTCGCAAGCTGAGGAACCTCGCCCATTATCGCGAGAACCCCTTCGCCGCCGCCCCACGGCAACTGCGGCTCGAGCACGAGCACGTCCGGCGAGCGCTCGCGCAGTCGAGTAACGCACTCCAGCCCGCTTGTCGCCGTGACCAGTTCAAAGCCCTCCTCGAAAAGAGGCCCTCGATACACCGGCCGAAGCGATTCATCGGGATCGGCCATTAAGACTCGAACGGGCTTTGGACCATTCGACCGCGGGTGAACCATAGCTTCATTATCCACGATAGGTGCCCCTCCTTGAGGTTGTGTATTTCCAAACGAAATGGGAGAGTTACTCGCCGTCAGCCGCATTCCCTTTACCGCCTATGGAATCGCCCTCCGTACCCGTGCCCCAGGAAAGAGAGCACGGCGAGAATGAGGAAGATAACGAAAAGTATCTTCGCCCCTTCAAAGGAGAGCGCAGCCACTCCTGCAAATCCACAAAAAGCAGCGATCAGCGCGACCACCAGAAACACGATTGCGAGATGTAACATCTCAAAGTCTCCTTCACAAATAGTGGGGCCAACTCGGCGAAGTGCCAGCGCGGCCCGCGGTTAGTATCAAAGAAGCGTAACATTATCTCAGGGTCGGCGTTCCGGTTCTTGCACCTTGCCGGTGCGGTCGCCGACTTTCTCTTTGGCCTCTTGCCCGAAGTGTCGTATGTTGTCCTTAGTCTTCTGCTCATCTTCGTGAATCTTGTCTTTGTCTACCGGAATTGTGGCGCTGGGCCCCTGGCTCCCGGTATCCGTCGAAAGCTGAAACCAACCTCGGCAGAAACCCAAGGCGACGATGCCGACCACGAGCACAACTGCCATAGCAAATAGAGTTTTCATATTGTTCCTTCCTTCACTTTCCTGGCGTTCGGCGATCACCAACTTCTCTCTTGCCTGTTCTCATTTGTCCTGCTCCTGTCGCAGAGCCAATGGCCGACAAACCGGTCAGGCGACCTGACCGGCCTCGCCGCTGATTCGTTGCCACACCTCCGAACGATGGACTGGAACATCGGTATTGACCTCGAAGCCCAGTTTCACGTGCGTGCCGTTAATACCCAGCACGGTGACTTTGAACAGGCGATGAAACCCATCGGCCCCGCCGATTACAACCGACTCCCGACTCCCCCTCGATAGAACTAGCATGGCAAAACCTCCGTGTTTTGTGATGGCTCGCCGAATCCGTTCCCGCTCCAGGTGCCCGCGGGCACACTGCTGGCGAGCAGGAACACCTGCACGACCGTGCCGGTCGTGAAGACCTGCACCACCGTGCCCGAAGTCGGCTCGACTTCCGCGGTTGCCTCGCGCACCTCGACCCCGGTAATTCGCTTGATTTCGTCGCGCAGCGTGTCGGCGGAGTCGATAAACAACTGCCGGTGAAACTCTTGCACCTGGGCGGCGCCGGCCGGACTCTTGGCCAGCGCCTTCTCGGCCGGCGACAAGGCACCATGTAGCGTGATTACCAGCGTGTTTTCACTCAGGATCACGGCCACCGATTGAGGCGTATGGCCGGTTCGCCGCTGCTCGAACGCGCTGGCCGCTTGGGCGATCTGCTGCGCCACAGTTGGATCGAGCTTTTTCATCGGACTCCCTCCCATTCTGATTGTGAACGTCTTACGTCGCCAAGAACAAAAAAGGCCGACGTGGCGGAATAGCAGCCGCTCTCAAGGTGCTCATCGCACGCACCTGGAGCTGCCGGATCCGCTCTTTGCTTACGCCCATCGCGGTTCCGACTTGCGTTAACGTCAGCGGCTCATGGCCGCGGATCAGGCCAAAACGCGCCGTGATGATCTGCCGTTCCCGTTCGTCGAGTTGGCCGAGGATACTCCGTACCTGCGACTCCCGCTGGATCTGCGCCGACTCCTGATCATAGTGGTCCACGCGGAGGTCTTCGGTGTAGCTAAACATCTCCGAGTGGTTAGTGCGGAAACGGTCGCTATAACGATTTGCATCATGGAGTGTGCGGGCGAAGTTCTTGATGATCGCCCAACTGGCGTACGTGCTGAACTTGTTGCCACGCGAAAAATCGAACTTATCCACCGCCCTGAGCAACGACACATTTCCATCGCTGACCAACTCGAAGAAATCCTGCGTTGGACGGACGTATCGCTTGGCGATCGACACCACCAGCCGTAGATTGGCACGAACAATCTGGGTTTTGGCCGCAACCGACTCGTCGTACAGCTTTTCGATTTGACGCATCAGCCTGTTCGATGGTCGGTTCAGATCAAGCTGCGCACGCAACGTACTCGCCTTGCACTTCAGGTAGTTCATCTTCCGAAAAAGATGCGACTCCTGCTCGCGAGTCAACAGGGGTACTTCGTACAGGCTGGCCAAATATGCGGGCAGACCGCCGGGTACCCGCGGCTTTTTCGCCGGCGAATCGTATTCCGGCAACGTCCTCAATATCTCGCGTTCCTTCTTCTCTGAGCACGGGCGGGTGAATTGCTCGTTGCCGATGTAGTCTAACGGTAACGCCATGATCCGTGCGGCATAGCCTGTCTCTTGAGCAATCTGGCCCGCAATCTCCGTGAGACGCCCGCCCGTCTGGGCCAAACAACGCACTCGATCGACAATCGCCTCGCGATCGTCGTCCGCCATTCGGCTGAACCGGGGGCCGCGATGACCCTGCTCCTCGTTATGGGCCAGAAAGCGATCCACAGTGCTTTGGAGGAATCCGACCCGCCTGCGGCCGGCCAGCACAAACCGCCGACTGACCAGCCCGTACCGGCTCCATCGGCGGATTGTTCTGGTTGACACGCGGAGCTGCCGCGCCAGCTCGTCGACCGTCAGCAGGCGCTCGCCGGGAGCCGAGGCCACCCATTCGACCACTGGGTTCAAGCGATCCATGCTCATGACAGATCTTTCATGCTATTTCAACGAGAAACAAAAAAAGCCGACGTGGCGGAACACCCGAAGGTATTCGACCACGTCGGCTTACTCTCGAACGAGCCCCTCGGCACCGCCGGGTTGCTCTTCATCTAGTCATCCGACAACTTCATTGGAAAGGCCGCAAACAAATCGTCCGGGACTCTTTCGTCACTACAATCGTACGCCGCCCGCCGGGGAATACAATAGGACTTTTGCCTTTCTTCCGGGGTGCATTCCGCACTTTGCGTTTGGCACGCGATTTTGTAGAAATAGGATTCGGATTTTGGTTGGTGGGGGGCGTTCTTTGGAAATCTGGTGAGGCTGGGCAATGGAATGCCGTATGAGGACACGAGTTAAGGAGATGGTTGAGAACCTGTGCGAGAATATCAGCGGGAATTGGCTGCGGCGGGGACGTTCGTGGCCTTGGAGAAACTGACGGCTGAAATTGGCGACGAGTTTGGCCGGCAGTTGTGCGAAAACGAATTGCTGAATCGGGCCAGATGGGCGGCGATCGTGGAACAGTGCGAGCGCCGGAGTGCGGGTTGCTGTGCCCGCGAGTGGAGGAGGAACCAATGCTGCTTCAGGGGCTTCGCGGCGAGGTCGCCTTCAGCCAGCGCAATTCTAATCCACAAGCCGCGTCGCGAAAACGGCGAAAAGCCGGCTGCCTGCGCCTGGTCGCACGCCCCGATCTAAAAAAACGGCCGATTTGCGTCAAGATCAGTGAGCACGCTGGCGTTACGTCCTGGCGAGCCGTATCGGCAGCTCTTCGGCACACCGGCGGCGGGTAGCCGGCCCAAGACGCGACGGTTTGCCCCGATCAGCAGGATCACCCGCTTCTGGAGTTGCCCAATCCTCATTTCCAGAAATCAGAAAAGAGAACGTCTGCATGAAGGACTTTGATCTCGAAATCACAGGCTTTGTCATGTGTGTCCTCGCTGCCGGGGTGCTCGACACGCTGGCAACAGGCTCGCTCATCCACTGGATACCCCTGATTGCCGGCCTCGTCGTCGGTGTGATGTTCGCGCGTGCGATCAACAAGTAGCCGTCCAGTTGGCGTTTATCAAGGAGAAGACCATTTCACACGTAGTTCAAATTCAAACAGAAATCCGTGATGCTGCCGCCGTCCGGGCGGCTTGCCAGCGACTGGGCCTGCCTGAACCCATCCAGGGCAGGACCAAGCTGTTTAGCGGCGAAGTCAGCGGCTTGGCCGTGCAATTGCCGAATTGGCAGTATCCCGTCGTGGCTGACCTAACCAGCGGCCAAGTCAAGTATGACAATTTCGGCGGTCGCTGGGGCGAGCAGAAGCATCTGGATCAGTTCCTGCAGGCGTATGCCGTGGAACTGGCCCGCGCCGAAGCCCGCAAGAAGGGGCACGTCTGCACTGAGCACCCTCTGGCGGACGGTTCCATCAAGCTGATCATCCAGATCGCCGGAGGTGCAACATGAGCCGAACCATCGAAATCGTCGTCACGCCGGAAGGCAAAACAACCGTTCAGACGCTAGGTTTTGCCGGATCTTCGTGCCGGGACGTCAGCCGGTTTCTGGAACAGGCCCTCGGGCAGCGGCTGGCGGAACACCGCACTGCCGAGTTCTTCCAGACCGTGGACGTGCAGCAGACGCAACAGCAGCGATCCTAGGGGTCGTCTTTTATTCCTTCCCACCTTCCTACGTCGAGGTTTCCGTCATGCCACTTACGCAGCGTTTGGCCGAGTACATTTCCGCCTGTTTTACCGGCCTTTGGGTTCAACCGCACGAACACGATGACGCCCTGGCCGAAATCGCCCAGATGTGCCGTCAGGAGAACTGGCGGCTTTGCGTTTGGGACGTCGAACGGGGCCTGCAGATCCCAGGCCAATCTAGCGGCCAACCGGCCGATGGCGGCAGCACGGATCCACTGGCGGCCATCCGCTCGATAAATGCCCTGGCGTCGGCCGACAGTTCGGCCATTTTGACGCTGGTCAACTTTCACCTGGTGTCCTGCGACTGTTGCACATGCCTGGGCTCGGATCAGGCAGGGAAACACCACAAAGGCAGGCGGAACACAAAGATTGCCCTCCACCAAAGGACGTATCGGCTGTCGAAAATCACAACGCCTAACAGACCGAAAAACCAGTCACGGAACACAATGCTTGAAACGCCAATCACCGTAAGTGATTTCTGTCACTTGCCTTATGATTTATGCTTTCGCGCTGCAGTCCGCCGGCAGCCGTGCAACAAGCGTAGGCCCACCAGGAACTTTCACCGCTTCGTTCAATCGGCCGAAATCGTCCAGGCGTTGGCTCAGCAGATCACCACTGGAAAGCAGAACCGCAGCTTCGTGGTGGTCCTTTCACCCGTTGTCTCAATCCCCACCGAGCTTGAAAAGCTATTCGTGGTCGTTGAACATGACCTTCCGGGCCGCGAGCAGCTTGAGCAGATCGCCCGCGGCATCGCCACTGAGGAGGGCGAACTGCCCGATGGGGACGGGCCGGTCCTCGATGGCCTGATTGAGGTCGAAAAGCTCACTATAGTAATACTGTCTGACGAGTCCCTTGGCCGAGGACAGCATGCCCTCCGGCTCGCCGGCTTCAGCGGCATCCCCATCCCCTGGGGAGTTAAGTGGGGTGGGGCCGAACAGTGCCGGTTCCTCAAGAACCTCTTGCTCCAGCCCGTACCCAACGGACCTGGACTTCGACTCAGTACGGCCAGCACTGATCTGCTGCGGCTGGGACTGCAACTGGATCGTGATCTGGAAGAGCATGTCCGTTGCCCGCCGCTGCAGGTGCGGGAACAGCTTCGATTGCCGTGCCTTTGGGCTGGCTTCAAACCGGCCGACGCTGCCGGCATCACCGGCGACGGGCCGGAACTGGAGGCCTACAGCCGTCGCACCGGCAAGTCGGCCTCTCGACTGCTGGAAGGGATACGCCGCGAATACTTCGGTCTCGTGATTTACCCATTTCCCTGGGTGAGCCATCACTGGCGACAGGCCGTATCGCCGCCGGCCTGATGATCCATCAGTTCACTCGCTGGCTCCGCGGCCTGCCGGTCGACCGCGATACGTCACTTAACCTGCTGGCCGGCGAGTGGGCAGTGCTCTGAAATCTGCACGCGTGTGCCTTTTCAAAGCCGGTAGGCAAAGGCGATGTTCGTTTCGTATCGTTTCCATCCTCGATATCAGGAGATCTCTGCGTGTCAGCTCGAAAGAAACTTAACTGCCTCAACATCGTTGGCGCCATCACAGTAGCGGCCATCGTCGGCGGCTTGATTGGTTCGTGGCTTGTGTTCTTCATGGCGGTAACGCTGCTGATCGGCGGTGCGATCTATGCCGGCGATATAAGGACCGATAGCCGGCCCCGTCGATAACACATCCCCGGTTCAGCCTACGCCCCGTGTTGACCTTGCTATTACAGTCAACACGGGGCGGGCTGGATCGCCGTAGACGCATGCCGCGAGATTGGCCGGCTTTCTCTTAGGTATTGGCTCGGCGGATCCGCCAGATCCAAGCCGTCACGGCGGCCACCACTGCCGGCGACAACCGTAGGCTACCGAAATGGCCTGCATCTCCTTCTACGGCCGGAACGCCCACGGAAAACGGAGTACTTTCTGAGCTTCTGACTTAGCACTTCGGTTCTGTGCCACGCAATCAGGCGGGTTTTCGATCACCGAAACGTTGGCCCTTGGCAATCGCACCAGCGAGGTGGCGAGGCGCTTTAAGGTGACGGAAGGCAGGATCTCCCAACTCCGCCGCGAGCTGGCGGAATCATGGCGGGCCTTTGTCGGCGATCTACCGCTTTCTGGCGGTGTCGCCGTCGCGACGGCGTAACGTATTCGCCCACTGGAGTAATGTCTGGGCAGCAGGGGCGGCCGAATTGCCGCTCCTGCCACTTTGAGTTCCGAAGACCGGCACAGGCCGTGAAGATTATTCCCGAAAGGTGGAGCAGGATTCTCGGGGCCGCGATGTCGCAAAAGGGTGGTTTGTTGCGGGTTCCGGAAAAGGATTGAGTTGATGCAACCACGGTGCTGAGCGACCAGCCAATAGGGCGGGGCGAGTCAGATGCCCTCGAAAGTCGGCGTCCACCGCCACTTCGCGGGACACACCGTTTCATCGCGTTGGAAGTGTGAAGCTGAAAGTGGCTCCCTGTCCCGGTTGCGATTCCACCCAGATTCGCCCGCCGTGACGGTCCACGATTTTCTTGCAGATCGCTAAGCCAATACCCGTGCCCTCATACTGCTGTCGATTATGTAGGCGTCGGAAGACCTCGAAGATCTGATCCTGAAACTTGGGGTCGATACCGATGCCGTTATCGGACACCGAAAATCGCCAAGCCTTTCCCTCGCGCCGGGCGTCCACGTGAACCTTCGGCGGCGCTTCACCGCGGAATTTCATCGCATTGCCGAGAAGGTTCTGAAATAGTTGGGCCAGTTGCGACGGGTCGGCCTGGACGGCCGGCAATTCACTATGCGTGATTTCAGCTCCCGTCTCCTGGATGCTCTCGTGCAGGTTTTCCAGCGCCTGTCCTAACACCGCGCCCGCGTCGATCAGCACTGGTTGTTGGCCGCGAGTACCCACCCGTGCGTAAGCCAGCAGATCCTTGATCAAAGCCTCCATTCGTCGGGCGCCGCCCAAGGTGAATTCGATCCACGTACTGGCATCTGCGTCCGGTTGATTTGCGTACTTCTTCTGAAGAAGCTGCACGAAGCCGGTTACCGTCCGTAACGGTTCCTGAAGATCGTGCGAAACCACGATGGCGAACTGCTCCAGGCTACGGTTCGAGCGTGCCAATTCCTCTGTGGATTTCCGCAAGTCCTCCTCGGCCTGTCTGCGCTCAGTGATATCGAGCGCAACAAACGCAAAGCGAGGGCATCCTGCTGTTCCGGTTCCCAAATAGCTAACCGTAACAAGAAGCCACCTGTCGCCGTCTTCGAAGGGACGGAGCATCTCGAATGAGATGGCTCGTTCAGTCCGGCGGCTCTCTTCGCAGCGATCCATGTACTCCCGCGTTAGGTCAGGCGGCGTGCCCAGATCGCTCATGAGCTTGCCGCACACAGCATCTGGCGTCAACCCATAAGCAGCTGCAGTGGCCTTATTTGCCGACACAAAGCGTATATCGCCGGCCACTACCTCGACGATGCCCCTCAGCATACCGGGGCTGTCGAAGAAGGCACGCAGAGCAGATTCGCTCCTTCGCAATGCATCCTCAGCCTGCTTGGCGCGGTAATGTCGGTCATCGTGACAACCGTGCCAAGCAGCTTTCGCTCGAAATCCAGCATTTGGGCGGTGCTCAACAGCAACTCGACCCGGAAGCCGTTCGGCTGGATCAGAAACGCTTCAATCCCACGGACGAATGGCGCTGCGGATGCCAGGGGAAGCAGCGACAATGCCGCATCATGGTTGTCGCGGCGAAGGGGGAACGCTACGTCAAAGGGCTGCAATATCGTGTTGACCGCGCTCAGTCGCTCGGCGGCGCGGTTGGCGCGAATCACCTGCCCCGACGGGTCACAGACCACGATAGCATCCTGCGCCTGATCGAGGACCGAGGTGGCAAAGACCTCTGAGGCCATGATGTCTTGATACCGCTTTTGTTCGGTCAAGTCGGCGATCACCACTGAGGTTTGAGTCAGCCCGTCGGCGGGAAGGAGCCGGAGAGCCAGGTATACCGGCACCTGACCGCCATTTGCCGCAACGAGCCGGACTTCACCACGGCTCGCCTCGGTCCTGCTGCGTTGCCAGAACGCTTCGAATCGCGGAAGACTTGTGGGCGCCAAGAAATCGCGGAAGGGCCGGCCTAGCAAATGTTGGTGCGACGTGTCCAACATCCGGGCAATCTGCTTGTTGCAATAGAGGATGACGCCATCGTTGCTCAGCGTGACGGCCCCCTCCTGCATCTCCTCGACCATCACCCGATACGGCGTATCGGCCCCCGTAAGCGTGTAGACCTTCGGGCCCTCGGGACGATCGACCACCACCGCATCCACGTCGCCGCGACGAATGGCCTCCAGCGCCTCCCGGGCCTCGCCGAGTTGCCGTCGCAGTTCCTCGACTTCCGCTTCGACTTGCTCAACTGTCTTTGAATTGTCTTGCATGGCCACCCCTGCCCGATGAAGAGGGCTTTTACTACGATTTCGGCTTCAGATCGAGCCCCAACAAGACTCGTTCCTTGTTGGATAAATCGCCGATCAGACGCCGCAGCGGTAAGGGAAGCTGTTTGATGAGCGTGGGGGCCGCCACAATGTCGGCCTCGCGGGCCAATTCCGGCTGCTTGGCCAAGTCGATGACCTCAAGGTCGTAGCGCCCCTTGAGTTCCGCTTCGCACACGCCCTTAATCGTGTCGATGGCCTGGGTCGATCGCGGAGTCAATCCGGTCACGTAAAGACGCAGCACGAACTGCTCCTGCCGCTTGGCGTCGAGCAAGCGCTCGAAGGTCTCTGACTTATCTTGGGGTTGTTTTTCGTCCATCGCAATATCTCTTGTCGTTCTCAATTTCCAGAGTCCGCAGGTCATGCGTTAGCATAACAGAACCTTCTGCCGGCCGGATGCCATGCCAAATCGTACCCTGCTTGTCAAGCATGACAACATCACTTGGGGCGGAGCTGCAAACCAATCAGCGTGCGCTCCGTGTTGGCGAGATCCCCGATGATCTTGCGGACCGGTTCGGGCAACTTCCGCACAAGCGTGGGGATGGCAAAAATCTGGTCCTGTTGTGCCAGCCGCGGGTTTTCCAGCAGGTCGATCACCTCGATGCGGTATTGACCCGCCAGATGCTCCTCACAAATCTTCTTCAAGTTGGCGAAGGCCGTCACGCTCTTGGGTGTTTGCCCGGCCACGTAGAGCCGGAGTTCCCATGCCTTCTCGGCCGATCGGGCGGACGCGGTTTTCGTTTTTGTTTGGCTCTTCGTCATCGATCACCGCCTTGCTTGTCGTGTTTGACTTTCTTGGGAACGGCCGGTGCAGCATCGTTGTCTCCGTTGCCGTCCGCTTTCCGACTTTGCCCCATTGCCACGCGATCCGCGGCCACCTGTGTTTCCCGCAACTTCTGTTGGCTGATCGCCAGGCCAAGCTCCTCTTCTTGGGCCTCGAACTCCGCGCGCAACTCGGCGATCTGGGCGTCGAGTATCCGCTTCTTTCGCTCCAGTTCCCGCTGCTTCCGCTCGATCTCCTGTCGCCGAGCAAGGGCCTCAGCCTTTTCACGGGCTTCCTGGGTAAGTCGGGCCGAGCCGGTCAGTACACCCTCCGACCCGAGGTAAACGTCCAGCACGTTCACCCCCTTATCGGTCAGCAGAAACTCTCTCAGTTGATTGGAGTGGGACATTCCGCGCGATTTCAGGATGTACAGGCTGCGGTTCCGTTCGCCGCTCAGTTCCAGGTCACGCAACAGCAGCCAGGTATCCATCAGGGAGGAAACGCCGATATCCGTCTGTTCCAACGATCCACTGGCACTGGTCAGGTTGGTGAACACCGTGGTGATCTGTTTCCCCTTGAGGAAGTCGATCAACCGGATCAACATAGCCTTAACCTCGGTTGTCGTACCCACGGCCAGGAAATTGCTGATCGGGTCGATCACGACGGCCCGCGGCTGCATGTCGTTGACCAGCTTGTGCATGGTCGTCAGGTGCATCTCCAGGCCGGAGAGTGTGGGCCGCGCGGCGTGGATGGATAGCAGCCCCTGCTTGATCCACGGCTCCAAGTCAATGCCGATCGACCGCATATTGCGAATCAGTTGACTCGGTGACTCCTCGAAGGCGAAGTACAAACAGGATTCGCCACGACGGCAGGCCGCATCAACAAAGTGCGCGCCCACGCTCGTCTTGCCGCTGCCGGCTGTGCCTGATATGAGGACACTCGATCCGCGATAGTAGCCTTGGCCCCCGAGCATGGCGTCCAATCGGGCGATTCCCGTGGAAATCCGTTCGCTGGAAACTTCATGCCGCAACCCCAGCGACGTGACCGGCAGAACGGAAATCCCCTGCTCGTCGATAAGAAACGGATACTCGTTAGTGCCGTGAACCGAGCCGCGGTACTTGACAACCCGCAACCGGCGCGTGGAGAGTTGCTCGCTGACGCGATGATCCAACACGATCACGCAATCGGAGACGTATTCTTCCAGGCCGTGTCTGGTCAGGTGACCATCGCCCCGCTCGGCGGTGATGATCGCCGTAACGCCCTTGCCTTTGAGCCAGCGAAACAGTCGGCGGAGTTCGGCTCGGAGGATGCCCGTATTGCTCAAGCCGCTGAACAGCGACTCGATGGTGTCGAGCACAACGCGCTTCGCCCCGATCGAGTCGATCGCACAGCCGAGCCGGATGAAGAGTCCTTCCAGGTCGTATTCGCCCGTTTCCTCGATCTCGCTGCGTTCGATCCGCACATAGTCGAGGGCCATTTTCTTCTGGCGGACCAAATCGTCGAGGTCGAAGCCGAGAGAGCGGACGTTTTGGGTGAGTTCTTCCCCCGTCTCCTCGAAGGCCATGAAGACACCGGGCTCGTTGAACTCCGTTGCACCGCGGACCAAGAACTCCATACTCAGCAATGTCTTGCCGCAGCCAGCGCCGCCGCAGATTAACGTGGGCCTTCCTTGTGGCAGCCCGCCGCCGGTAATTTCATCGAGGCCCTGGATGCCGGTCGGGCACTTGGGCAAGGTCAATGTCTCCCGTTTGTGATTCGCCGATTTGCCTGTCATAGCGTGACCCTAGAATGAATCGAAATCACGAGAAAAATTGACACGGTAAAAAGTCATTATCTTAGTAGATGTAACGTCAGTAAATAGGCGCATAGGGGGGAGGGCGTCTTGTCGGCGGCTAATGAGTGGCACAATGATAACCCAGGGCGATTGCGCCATATTGGGTAATTTGGTATGAATGGGGCAACACGATTCGTCGATTTGGCTTCGCTGTTGCGGGCGGGCGAATCGTGGCTGCCACGGATGTTCGCCATGCCCAAGAAGGTCTCCACCCGGATTCAGGACCATTTCGTTGAACTCTCCGACCCGCGACGACGCAAAGTCACCTACCCGCTGATTAACAGAAAGCGATGCGCCTCCCTGGCGGGGGCGTGAAAGAGGCCGAACCGACGCCGACGGGGAGTTGAGAAATCAGTTGAAGTTTCGGGCTGTGTTCCGAGAAACGTTGAATTGATGGGGCTCTGCTGCCATTCCTTCTGCCCTGACTGGGAACCCGACCGTCCCAGATTCCTCACTGGCACGTTTGATGAAACCACAGAGCCGGTGTCAGAAACAGGGTGGTTTTCTCGGAGTCCGAAGAAAGGGTTGAGCAGATGGAGCAGGGGCGGGAATTTCAGTGCCGGCCACTGGAGTTGCTCGATAAGGCCAACCATTTAACATTACCTGGCTGACTCCACCCGCTCGATGGTCGGGTTCATTCCTCCTCGTACCACTGTGTGAACTCTTCAGTGGCGGTCTCAGCCGGAAGTCTCGCATAGCGTTGTCGCGCGGCAAACATGCGAAGCGCTAGGTAGACTACAGGCAGAATACCAACGAAGAGGAAGATCAGGTCGCCGGGCATCCGCATCCACTCGATGATGCGCGGCCACGGCTGCTGAAAGAACTCCGGTTGCCTGGCGTGCCAATAGCCATTCTCAACCGCATCGTAGAGTTGTAGCCCACCCATTGGAATCAGGTTTGCGCATAGCATCAATCCGAGGCCAATGTTCAGGCCCCAGAACGAGAGCTTCATCGCCCACTCCGAGCCCCGGTCGGGTCGAAGGAAATGTCGGGCGATGAACATGAAGAAGCCTATCGCCAACATGCCGTAGACTCCCATTAACGCTCCGTGGGCGTGATTGGCCGTGAAGGCGGTGCCAATCTCGTAATAGTTCACGATGGGCAGGTTGATGAGGAAACCGAACACCCCGGCACCTAAGAAGTTCCAGAAGCCCACGGCGATAAGGAACATCACAGCCCATTTGTGCGGGAAGTCGGCGCTGGGGGTGCCAATGACCGAGCGTGCTCTTTCCTGCGCGCCCAGTCGCATGAATCGCCATGCCTCAAAGGTCAGTAGCACCAGCGGGATCACTTCCATTGCAGAGAAAACAGCCCCCATCGCCATGTGAATTGCGGGCGCGCCACTGAAGTAAAGATGGTGCATCGTGCCGATTACGCCGCCGATTGAATAGAGGATGATGTCGAGATAGACGACTCGGGTGGCCGTGGCGGGACGAACCACGCCCAAGAGAACGTAGATGTACGCCACCATGATGGTCGTGAACAACTCCAGGAAATCCTCGACCCAGAGGTGAACCACCCAGAACCGCCAGAAGTCCATCACGGCGAAGTTGATGTTCTTGCCGAAAACCATACCTACGGCATAGAAAAGCGGGATGGACAGCGCACTGTAGAGGAACAGGTAAGGCAGATTACCAGGATGTTCGTACGGCAAGCGGCTCCACAGCCCGCGTATGAGAATGACGACCCAGAAGAACATGCCGATGGTCAGCAGGATCTGCCAAAGGCGCCCGAGATCAAGGTACTCCCAGCCCTGCGTGCCGATCCAGAACCAAGGGCCGCTGGTTGGAATGATACCCTTGAGGCTGGCCGCCTCGCCCAGCAGACTCCCGACGACGACCACGACCACTGCGCCGAACAGGATCAGCGCGAGTTTATCCTGGTGCTTAGGCTCGCGCCGGGCGATCAACGGGGCCAAGAAAATCCCCATGGCGAGGTAACTCGCGGCGACAAAGAACAGTGCCAACTGAACGTGCCACATGCGCGACAGATTGTAGGGCAGCCAGTCGCCCAGTTTCAGGCCGTAGAATCCGCCCGGCTCGACGTGATAGTGAGCGTTGGCCGCTCCCAACATCCCCTGCAAGAGGAACAGCCCAGCAATCACCAGGAAATACCACGCCGTGGCGCTGGGCCGGCGCGAGGCGAACTTCCTCCGGCGGACGGAACCGCAAGCGTTGGCCCGGCCGCTCTTCATCGGCCCGATGCCAGCCCAATAGGTCCCAGCGTCCGACGACGAAGAACATCAATCCCGTTCCACCCAACAGCGTAATCAAGCTCAGCGTGCTCCAAAGGATCGCTTCGGCGGTTGGCGTGTTGGCGGCCATCGGCTCGGACGGCCAGTTGTTGGTATAGGAGTACGCTGTGCCAGGCCGTGTGGCGGCCGCCGCCCATGCCGACCAGGCGAAGCAGGCCGTCAACCGATGGATCTCGTCCTCATCGGTAATGGCCGGTCGCCGCAATCCGGTCTGCTCCGTCAGGGGACCGAAATAGCGCGTATAAAACTTAGCAAGCTCATGAAAGGCGTGTGTCTGGCTAGCCGTGTAACGCAGGACATCGGACTGCGGATCGAAGCGATTTTGTTTCAGTTCGTTGCTTGTCAGCTCGTGGGCCTCAGCCTCGGCACGGCCTTGACCATGATGAAAAGCGACCATCGCATTGGCTGCTTCGTGCAGATACTGGGCCGTGAAATCCGGCCCCAGGTAGGCGCCATGACCGAAGATCGTGCCATACTGCATAAGCCCATATTTCTGAAAGACGTGCTGACCGGCCATGATATCGTCGCCGGTAAAAAGCGTGCTCCCGTCTTCGGCAACCACGCGCCCGGGGATCGGAGGCGGTTCCGCATGGATACGGTAGGCCAGATAAAGCAGCACCGCGAATCCCGCAAGAAACGTCAGGATGGCGACTTGCAGCCACAAGGATGAGATGACCATGCGCCGATTGGCGCCGTTGCTAGAGGGATCCATCATAAGACCTCCTTTAGGTACTGGATTGCTTTCTCCACGTCCGAGGAGTTTCTTACGCGGTCCTTATTCTACTCATTCGTTTTCGTTTGGCCAGGGTAAGTCACCTGCCCCTGAACGACCCTGGCAAACTCCGTCAAACGGTGTGGCTGAATTCTTCTCACGCCCAAGATGTGCCGTACTTCCCATCCGTGGGCGACCAGGGCGTCGGCGATAAGCTGCCGGTGGCATCGCCAGGGGACCGCTTCCGCACAAAGGATGGCAGTCGGGGAGGACACCGCTAAGGCCATCAACTCCGCCAGGACGGCCTGAAACTCACTAGTCTGCATGTGGTCGGCGTAGGCATGAAACGACTCGCTACGCCGGGCTGTGTTGGGCGAATCCTCTCGGCTGCGGCTGCGCCGTCCACCAAGAGCCTCGAAGTGCCGATAGCCGATGCCGACCTCGCGAAGCGATGATTCAAGACTTTCCTGCGCGAACTGAGGCTGACGTTTCGAGCCAGGGAAGCGACGCACGTCGGCCAGCACTGAGATGGGCTGTCCTGTAAGCAGGCCGATTAACTGGGCGATCGGCCGGTTGGAATGCCCCACGGTCCAAATGATGCTGTCGTTCATTTACGTGCATCGAAACGCTGGTCCGTCTCCGCAGCAATCGCCCTCGGAAACAGGATGTTGTTTTCCAGGTGGATGTGCTGGTGGAGGTCTTCCTCCATTCGCTCCAGTTCCTCGTAAAGCGCCGGAAAGTCGGACAGGCGTCATCGGGCAGAGAATAACCGCTTGTCACCTTGCGGATCTGTACCAACACCTCACCTGCACTTTCGTGTTCGGCTTCCATTTGGCGGATGGGATTGCCCACCGATCCAAAACATGCCGAAGGTTCCTTGGGGCCGCCCTGGCGATGCGCCTCGGCAGCTACGATATATGGGAACAAGACCTCCTCTTCCTTCCTTAAATGGTTGGTGAGTTCAGTATCGAGGGCATTGTACAGGTCAGACACTTGGCGGAGCATAGCCCCTGGTGCGCTCCGTGGGCGTTCAACACCTTTCGCACTAGCTCCTTGATCCTCGGCAGCGCCTCGTGCATGTAGGCGTGATGCACATGTAAAATGTGATCGCTCAACTCATGGAGTGGTGCCGCGTACCAGTCCTTCTCAGCAGTTACAGTCCTGGTCGATGTCTCAACCAGGGCCGCTTCGATGTCACGAACCAGATCAGGGAGTGCCGCTCGCCTCCCTTGTGCCACCTCGGCCAGACATCTCCCGCCGCCGCAGCAATAGTCGATGCCATACTTCTCGAAGGTCTTTCGGGTCTGGGGGTATCGGCCGACAAGTTCCCGAATCGTCGTTTTGCCGTCTATTTGGATTGACATGCTATCTACCTTCCTTTTGGGTTTTGCCTCTCGGCGATCAGCAATCTCCGTCCTCGGTAATCTTGATGGCCTCCGCGGGGCACTGTTGCGCAGCATCCCGACAAGTGCCCTCCGCCTCGGCTGGAACCTTATCAACCTTGGCAAAGGCAAGGTCGCCGTCCATCTCAAAGACCTCGGGGCAGATGTCGGTACAAATGCCACACCCCGCGCAAAGACCCTTGTCCACCGTAGCTCTCATCTTATGCCTCCTGGGAGTATTACTCTCGTTATTACCAATCTCTATTGTCCACAGCCGCATCCGCTATCGTGCTTTGAATGATCGGCTTCCACTCGCGGCACGCCGAAACGATCCGCCAACTGATTAGCAAGGGCGTGATATTTTTTGTGGGTTCCCTTGCCTAGTTTCTCCGCCTCAATCTTTTCAAACGCTGCTAAAAGCTGTTGCTGATCATTTTCCGTCAGGCGGTGATTGGCCGCAGGAAACAAGCAGGTGTCCTCCTTGTGGATATGCTCTCTCAGCAGCTTAACATAGCTCTGAGCGTGCTGAACGAACCACTTTACCGCCTCGGGATCGCCTGCCGAGGCGGCCTCGACCGTTGCCAACATGCTTTGGATATACAGACGGGCCAACTCGTGCTCGCGCTTCATGACGGCAACAGGACTGCATCCGCCGGAGAATCCGTTGGCCTCCATAACGGGAAACAAGTGGGCCTCCTCCTTGGCATGGTGGCAGCCATCGGCGAACGAGCGGCAGAAATCAATCGCCTCCAAGGCGGACTCTTTGTCCAGCTTCTGGTCCGTAGTGGCCTGTTGGACAATCTTCTCCAAACAGATCAAGACCTGTTCAATCAGCCTATGCTCTGTCATCAGAATCTCAGTAGGAGTCATTGGACATTTCCTTGTTAAATGGTTTTATGACTTGCAATACGGTCATGCTCCCCATCCAAGGCGTGCAGCAGGGGACATTCGCCGCTAGTGCCATGACAACGGCACGCCGACGTCAGTTTTGCCAATGCTTTCTTCATCTTCTGGAGGCTGCGGATCTTGCTCTCGATGTCGGCGATCTTGTCCTCCGCACGTCGCTTCACGTCAGCGGCTGATGTGGTCGGATCACGTCGCAAGGATAGTAGCTCCTTGATTTCCTTGAGGGTGAACCCGAGATCCTTGGCCCGACGAATGAAACCCAGCCGGGACACAACCCCGTCGTCATACTCCCGGTATCCAGACAGGCGACGGGGCGGTTCCTCGATCAGACCTTGTCGTTCGTAGAACCGTACGGTCTCCACACCGACGCCTGCACGGCGGGCAACCAGTCCGATGGTCAGTGCTCTCGTCTTCAGGGTTTTCACGACCAAGGCTCCTTGCTATGTGTATTATTGGGTCCGTACCATACTACAGAGCCAAGCACTTTTTTTGTAGCCCAGCGTCGTATCATCAAGACACGAGCGGCACAATGCCTGAATACCCTCCGAGCAAGGGGTGGGTCGCAGCCGCCAAAATCGAAGTTGTTCGGTGAAACACAGTCAGGCATGCAGTTTGCGCCGGTGCCGAATCGTTCCGTTCCCGAGAATATCAGCCCGCCCTTCGATCGTACAACGAACTCGGCACCCACGCCTTCCAAGATCGACATCGGAATTCAAAACGCCGAGAAGTTGTCGCGGAAGAAGTTCTCATGACAGTTTTTCGCCGCTAGGTCCGCCCCTGTTAACTCGCACTAAGCCGCCCTGTTGTCTCCTGTCTGATCGACAATCCGTTTCACAAGTTCGGTAAACACGGCAAACCGGGCAGGCACGCATGTCTGCCCAACTGACCGCTTTCCTTGGTTCGTATAATAACGTGAGCGAGAGACGCTGCCTACACGTCGACTGTCTCGAAAAGCAGTTGGACCAAATTGCACAACTGGGCGTGCCGTTGTACATATCCACACAAACCCACGTTTAACTCCGCCGCGAGGCTCATCCTCACGCAAAGGGCAGGACTGGGGCCATGAGGCCTAACGATACTCGCGGACGAATGCGACAACACACCATGAATAGCCCACATCACGTCGTGATTATCGGTGGTGGATTTGGGGGCTTGCACTGTGCCCAGTCGTTCCGCCGCACGCCAGTGAAGGTGACGGTCCTCGACCGACGCAATTTCCATCTGTTTCAGCCGCTCTTGTACCAAGTGGCCACGGGCGGCCTATCACCGGCGAACATCGCGGCGCCGCTGCGTTCGGTGCTCCAGCGGCAAAGGAACGTGGAAGTGCTGATGGGCGAGGTCTGTCGGTTTGAACTGGCTGGGCGCCGCGTGCTGCTTTGCGATGGCAACAGCATCGCATACGATTCGCTGATCGTCGCCGCCGGGTCGGAAACTTCGTATTTCGGTCACAACGACTGGGAGTCGCTCGCACCAGGCTTGAAGACGATCGAAGACGCGACCGATATCCGTCGCCGCATCCTATTGGCCTTCGAGACGGCGGAACGGGCAACCGATCCGGAACAGGTCCGCCAATGGTTAACGTTCTTGGTAATCGGCGCCGGGCCCACGGGCGTGGAACTGGCGGGGGCCCTGGCAGAAATCGCGCGTCATACGTTGCAGGATGAGTTTCGCAACATCAACCCTTCTCTGGCGCAGATCTTCATCTTGGAGGGGGGCGACCGCGTGCTGCAAGCGTATCCGCCTGCCTTATCCGCCAAGGCGAAGGCCGCGTTAGAGCAGCTCGGCGTGATCGTCCGCACGAAAGCCACGGTCACCGAGGTCTGGCCAAAGGGCGTCGCCTTTCGGAGCGGCGAGCAGACGGAGACAGTTCAATCGGGGACGATGCTTTGGGCAGCCGGCGTGAAAGCCTCACCGCTGGGAAAAGTGCTGGCCGAAGCGGCTGGGATCGAAACCGATCGTCAGGGGCGCGTGCCGGTCGGGTCCGACTTGTCAGTGCAAAGTCATCCCGAGGTCTTTGTAATCGGGGATCTCGCTCATGTCAGCCATCCCTCCGATTCTCCGCCCCTCCCCGGTCTTGCTCCGGTGGCGATGCAGGAGGGCCACTACGTCGCCAAACTGATTTGCCGCCGCCTGAAGGGCGGGACACTGCCGGCGTTCCACTATCGTGATTACGGCACCATGGCTACGATTGGTCGAGCCCGGGGCGTGGCAATGATCGGCCCGCTCAAGTTGTCCGGTTTTCTGGCTTGGTTGGTTTGGCTTTTCATCCACCTAATGTACATCGTGGAGTTTGAGAATCGCCTGCTGGTCTTGCTCCAGTGGGCATGGAACTACTTGACCTGGAATCGTTCTGCACGGCTGATTACGGGCGAGAACCGACTACCCTTCTCCCAGCAGGAATCAAGTGAGCTGCCGCCATCGCGACGAACGACGAGCAACGGTCTCGTCTCAAACAAGGACAATACCCTTCTGGAACGACAAGAACTCTCACGAGGCGAACAAAATGAGTGCCACTGTTGCTAGCCCGACCTTTCTCATGAAACTGAAGAGCCGCCAGGAAGTGGCTGAGCAAACCATGGCCTTCCGCTTTGAAAAGCCCGCTTCCCTCGCGTTTGCACCCGGCCAGTTCATCGAGATGACGTTGCTGAATCCACCCGAGATCGATGCCGAAGGCAATTCGCGCGTCTTCTCGATTGCGAGCGCACCCTATGAAGACTTCCTCATGGTGGCGACCCGTTTGCGGGACACGGCTTTCAAACGGGTGCTGAGGAATCTCCCCCTGGGCACGAAAGTAAAGGTGGATGGTCCCTTCGGCGACTTGAAACTTCATAATGACCAGTCCCGGGCTGCCGTGGTCCTGATCGGAGGGATCGGGATCACGCCATTTCGCAGTATTCTTCTGAATGCCGCGAAGGAGAAACGGCCGCACCGCATTTTTCTCTTTTACGGAAACCGGCGTCCGGAAGACGCTGCCTTTCTCGACGAACTTCAGGAACTGGAGAAGCAGAATCCCAATTACAGATTGATTGCCTGCATGAGCCAGATGGAACATTCACATCGCTCCTGGCAGGGTGAGGCCGGTGTTATCAACGCGCAACTGCTGGCCAAGTACCTGGGGGGAGTCCTTTCGCCCATCTACTACATCACTGGACCACCGACCATGGTTAAAGCTATGCATGCGCTGCTCAAGGATAAGGGCATTGATGACGACAACATTCGCATCGAGGAGTTTGCCGGTTATTAAGAGTCGGCTGCCCGCTGGGGGCGCCCGATGTCGATCCGCTTCTGATGCCCAAGGGAGGCTGGCACGACCCAAAACTTGCTGAGATATCCGCATGACGCCATCCATGAAACGAAGCAACCCCGCCATTGAAGATATGCGGGAGCCTCGTATTCGCTCTCTCCTTGATAGCCTAGCAAGCCGTGACCCGGTAGTGCGAGAGAAGGCCAGAGAGTCGCTGGTGGTCGTCGGCAACCCCGCCGTGCCCTCGCTCATTCCACTTCTCTCGCATCGCAAACTACACGTCCGATGGGAAGCAGCAAAGACGCTATGCGGTATCGCCGATCCGATTGCTGCTACCGCGCTGGTGAATGCCTTGGATGACTCCGAGGGCGACGTTCGTTGGTTGGCCGCCGAGGGTTTGGCCGCTTTGGGTTGTGACGGGCTGCAACCATTGCTGGCGGCGTTGCTCGAACGGGCTCAATCATCTTGGTTCTGCGAGGGCGCACACCACGTCTGTCACGTTTGGACCAAGAAGAAAAAGGTCGGCACGATTCTTCGGCCCGTGTTGGCAGCCCTCGAACAGGCTGAGCCGGCGATGGGAGTGCCACCGGCTGCTTATATTGCATTATCGAAACTGCGAGGGTCTTTTTGAGAAAATCGAGGAGTTTGCGGTTACTGAGAGTCGGCCAGGGTTGCGACAAGATGAGAGAAACCCAATGCACATTTGACACGAGATCACGCATGACGTGCAGGCGGTCGTCTACGCAGGCCCGGGCAGGCTTGTCGCCGGCGACCGCCCGGTGTGCAGAATCGGCAAGGAGTCATAATGGCGATTTTATTAGAGATAAGTCCGGCTACCGGCGGTCCTGGGATCGAACCCCGCTGGACGCGCAGTGACAAAGAAGGTGTGGGCACCGCTTACTCGGCTTTGAGCCGGGTCTGGTTCACCGTCTCCAAGGGCATCCTCAACGAGATCTACTACCCGACCATCGATCGGCCGCAAATCCGCGATCTGCAATATTTGATCACCGACGGGGAAACCTTCTTCAGCGACGAACGCCGTATGGTGAACACCCATGAGTGCTTGCTTCCCGATGCACTGGGTTTTCGCATCAGCAATGTCGATCCCGGGGGGCGTTACCGCATCACCAAGGAGATTATCACCGATCCTCATCAGAACTGCCTGCTTATGCACACCCGCCTGGAGGCGGAAGCCGAAATGCTCGCCAAGCTGCGGCTTTTCGCCTTGCTCGCGCCGCACCTGGAATCCGGCGGCTGGGGCAATTTTGGGAACGTGGTGCAGACCAATTGGGGAAAAGTGCTCACGGCCCATAAGGGTACTACTTGGCTCGTGCTGGCAGCCTCAGTCCCGTTCTTGCGATGCTCGTGCGGATATGCGGGATCGACCGACGGCTGGCAAGACCTGGCTCGCAACTTCCGGATGGACTGGGAATTCGACTGTGCGCCGGATGGCAACATCGCTCTGACCGGGGAACTCGACATCCGGCAGAGCCAAGAATTCGTTCTGGCGCTGGCCTTCGGGGAGAGCCTTCATCACACCTTGGTAACGGCTGCGCAGGCGCTGGGCACTTCCTTCGCCGCCCACCGTACCCGCTTCATCGAGCAGTGGCAGCGTGTTTGTCATCACGTGCAACCGAAGATGGCGATGGCGACAGGCGATGGCGGCTTGCTTTATCACGTCAGCCAGAACATGTTATTGGCGCATGAAGACAAGACTTACGACGGCGCGTTGATAGCGTCGCTGAGCATCCCCTGGGGAGAGTACACGAGCGACGACCTGGAAGGCTACTATTTAGTCTGGACGCGCGATATGTGCCACAGCGCCAGCGGCCTGCTGGCTGCCGGCAGCGCGGAGATCCCGCTTCGCGCCCTAATCTATCTAGCCTGGACTCAAAAGGAGGATGGCGGTTTCGACCAGAATTTCTGGATTAACGGCGAACCGCACTGGTGCCGCATCCAGTTGGATGAGACCGCGTTTCCCATTATTTTGGCGTGGCGTCTGCATCAAGCCCAGGCGCTCCAGGATTTCGATCCTTATCCGATGGTGCTGAAAGCGGCCGGCTATCTGATCTGCCATGGACCGGTCACTCCGCAAGAACGCTGGGAGGAGAACAGCGGTTACTCGCCATCGACGTTGGCGGTGCATATCACCGCATTGCTCTGTACCGCCGCCTTTTCGCGCGAGCGAGGCCAACAGGCGACGGCGCAGTACTTCGAAGAGTACGCCGACTTCCTGGAGTCGCACATCGAGTCCTGGACGGTGACCACTGAAAGTCCACTGGTCCCCGGCATTCACCGCCACTTCATCCGCATTCATCCCGCAGATGCCGACGATCCAAAGCCCGACGAAGACGCGAACCACGGTGTACTGGAGTTGCGAAACCAACCGCCCGGTGCGCCTATCGTGTATCCGGCCAAGGAGATTATTGATGCGGGGTTCATTGAGTTGGTCCGCTACGGCATCCGCAAACCGGGAGATCCCTTGATTGAGGATTCGCTGCGCGTGGTGGATGCGATTCTCAAGGTGAACAGTCCCTTTGGACCTTGTTGGCGGCGGTACAACCACGACGGCTATGGGCAGCGGGAAGATGGCGGGCCATTCCAGGGCTGGGGGTACGGCCACGCTTGGCCCTTGCTTACCGGGGAGCGAGGACATTACGAACTGGCGGCCGGGCGCGATGTGCAGCCTTATATCCGGGCGATGGAGCGTTTTGCCTCATCGACCAAACTGCTGCCCGAGCAGGTCTGGTCCTTACCGGACCTGCCCAACGCCCACATGACTTTGGGCCGTCCAACCGGGGGTGCTATGCCGCTTGTGTGGGCGCATTCCGAATACATTAAGCTCGTGCGTTCCGCGGCGGACGGCCAGATCTTCGACATAATCCCGGAGGTCGCTGACCGCTATCGTAACCGCCCCAGGACACCGCCCCTGGAAATCTGGAAATTCAACCGACAGGTACGCTCGGTACCTGCCGGAGGGACCTTGCGGATCCAGGCAAATGCCCCGTTTCGGTTGCGCTGGACCTGTGACGACTGGAACCAAGCCCATGACGCGCAGTCCACGCCCATCGGAACCGGTCATGAGTATGCGGACATCCGAGTAGCACCGGAGCAGCAGGCCCCGGTCCGCTTTACGTTTTTCTGGACGGCCGCGGAGCACTGGGAAGGACGGGACTTCCAGGTCCGCATCAGCGCAGCAGGAAAGCCAGAGCCATGACCCTTGTTTCGCTCACTATCTGGACCATCGGACACTCGACTCGAACAATCGAGGAGTTCATTGACCTCCTGCGCCGATACCAGATTGAGATCCTCGTTGACGTGCGGCACTTCCCCGGCTCGCGCCGTCTTCCGCACTTCAATGAGGCCGCACTGCACCACGCGCTGGCCACGGCAGGCATTCACTACGAACACTTGGCCGAACTGGGCGGGCGGCGACCGGCCCGACCTGACTCGCACAATCTCCTCTGGCGCAACGCCTCCTTCCGTGGCTATGCCGACTATATGGAGACCAAGCCGTTCCACGACGGTATTGATCGCCTGCTGCATATCGCCCGCACAGGCCGGACTGTGATCATGTGCTCTGAGGCCGTCTGGTGGCGCTGCCATCGTTCAATGATCGCCGACCACCTCAAAGCCCTGGGCACGCAGGTGCGCCACATTCTAGGCCTTACCAAAATCCAAGAGCATCCTTATACGTCGGCGGCCCGGCTGGTAGGTGGGCGACTCTCATACGAAAGCAAGTTCCCCGCCGCCCATTCGCATTTACAGGAGACCCAACCGATGACACCCAAGTTCAAAGTAGGCGATCACGTTCAGTGGAACTCGGAAGCAGGCCGAGTCCGGGGAACGATCAAGAAATGCATCATCTCGGCAATCAAGTTCAAGGGATACACAGTCCATGCCTCGAAGGAGGAGCCCCAGTACTTGATTAAGAGCGACACGACAGACCACTTGGCCATGCACAAAGGCTCGGCCCTCAAGAAGACCCGTAGGAGCAAACGAGTCGGATAACTCTCAGATGGCTGCGCATGGAGTACGAGAACTCCTGGTACCGGGCTCGGGGGGGCGTGACCTGAAGGACAAAGGAGCATCACATGGAAATTGGCATGATCGGACTGGGGCGGATGGGAGCCAGCATGGTGCGACGGCTCCTGCGGGCCGGGCACCAGTGCATCGTTTACGACATCCATCCGGAAACCGTCCAGGCACTCGTTGCAGAGGGGGCGATCGGGGCAATGTCGCTCGAAGACTTCGTGCATAAGCTGAGCAAGCCCCGCGCCCTCTGGATGATGGTGCCGGCGGCCGCGGTCGATCCAACGCTGAACGCCCTCGTCCCACTCCTCGAACACGACGACGTGGTCATCGACGGCGGCAACTCTTACTACCACGATGACATCCGCCGTCACGCCGCGCTAAAGCCAACAGGCGTTTACTATGTGGACGTCGGCACCAGCGGCGGGGTCTGGGGCGTAGACCGTGGATACTGCCTGATGATCGGCGGTGACGAAGCGGCCGTCCGGCGTCTCGACCCGATCTTCGTAGCCCTCGCCCCTGGTATCGAAATGGCGCCTCGCACTCCGGGACGGGAGGAGCAAAACGGAACCGCCGAACGCGGTTACCTGCACTGCGGGCCGGCCGGCGCTGGCCACTTCGTCAAGATGGTCCACAATGGGATCGAATACGGCGTCATGGCCGCCTACGCCGAAGGGCTGAACATCCTGCATCACGCCAATGCCGGCAAGGAGCGGCGGACTGCCGATGCCGAGACCACCCCGATGCGCCATCCCGAGCACTATCAATACGACCTGAATCTGGCCGACATCGCCGAGGTCTGGCGCCGCGGCAGCGTGATTGCGTCATGGTTGCTGGATTTGACCGCCCAGGCGCTCCTCGGCAGTCAGGATCTGGCGGACTTCCGAGGCCGGGTTTCGGATTCCGGCGAGGGCCGCTGGACGGTGACAGCGGCGATCGAGGAATCCGCCCCAGCCCCGGTAATCAGTGCCGCGCTTTACGATCGTTTCAGCTCGCGCGGCGAGGCCGATTTCGCCGACAAGGTGCTCTCAGCGATGCGTCACGCGTTCGGCGGACACGTGGAAAAGGCCACCGCCACCAAAGGAGGTGCCTTATGACCGCCTCTCGTTCGGACGCGCTGGTGCTTTTCGGTGTGACGGGCGATCTCGCCCACAAGATGATCTTCCCGGCGCTCTATGCGATGGCGAAACGAGGCGATCTGAAGGTTCCGGTCATCGGCGTCGCCTCCCCGAAGTGGAGTCTGGCGCGTCTGCGCAATCGCGTGAAGGACAGCATCAAGCGATCGGGCGGGATCGATAACCAACGCGCCCTCCACCATCTTCTGTCCCTGCTCGACTACGTGAGCGGGGACTATAACGACCAGGGCACGTTCACGGAGATAAAAGAGACGCTGGGTCACGCTCGGCGCCCGGCACACTACCTCGCCATCCCGCCCTCGCTCTTCCCGACGGTGATCACAGGGCTCGGCGCCGCGGACTTGGCCGATCATGCACGCGTCATCGTCGAGAAGCCATTCGGACGTGACTTGGCCTCTGCGCGAGCTCAACCGCGTCGCAAGGTCGGTGTTCCCGGAAGACTCGATCTTTCGCATCGACCACTTCCTCGGGAAGGAGGCGATCATGAATGTCCTCTATTTCCGCTTCGCCAATTCGTTCCTGGAGCCGATCTGGAACCGCAACTACGTGGCCAGCGTCCAGATAACCCTCTCCGAGGATTTCGGCGTGGAGAACCGCGGCGCGTTTTACGAAACCGCCGGCTGTCTGCGCGACGTGATCCAGAACCACCTCTTCCAGGTCGTCGCACTGCTTGCCATGGAGGCGCCGGCCTATCGGGGCTTTGGAGCCGTGCAAAGCGAGAAAGTCAAGGTCTTCCAGGCCATGCGCCCTCTAAAGCCCGACGACCTGGTGCGCGGCCAGTACGCTGGCTACCGGAAGGAGCCGAACGTGGCGAAGAACTCCGATGTCGAGACGTTCTGCGCCCTGCGGCTTTTCATCGACTCGTGGCGTTGGGAGGGGGTGCCCTGGTATCTGCGTTCCGGCAAATGCCTGGCCGAAACGGTGCATGAGGTTCTGGTGGAGTTGAAGCCGCCGCCGCAGGAGCTTTTCGCGGACTCAGCGCCGGCGACTGGTCGGGCCAACTATCTGCGATTCCGGCTCTCCCCCAATTCCGCTGTCGCGCTGGCCGCTCGCGTCAAGCGCGCCGGGAAGGAGTTCGTCGGCGATCAGCGAGAACTTTACCTGGTCGAAGAACAGCCTGGAGAGGAAGCGCCCTACGAGCGGCTGTTGGGCGACGCCATGGCCGGCGACGGTGCGCTCTTTACCCGTGAGGACGCGGTTGAGGCCGCCTGGGCAGTGGTCGAACCAGTCCTTAGAACTCACCACCGGAACCGCCCCTACAAACGCGGCAGTTGGGGGCCGAAAGAGGCCGACGCGCTCATCGCAGCAAACGGCTGCTGGCACAACCCCAAGCTCATGGAGGCGGCCGAATGAGAGAACCTGCTCCGGTCGTGTTCCTGCTTGACGTCGACAACACCCTACTCGACAACGATCGGATCATCGCCGACCTGAAACAGCATCTCACGCAAGCGTTTGGGGTTGAGTGTCAGCAGCGCTACTGGAGGATCTTTGAAGAGCGCCGCGCGGAACTGGGCTACGCGGATTATCTCGGAGCCCTCCAGCGCTACCGGGACGAAAACCCGAGCGATCCAAACTTCTTGGAGGTCTCGCATTACCTGCTGGAATACTCATTTGCCGATCGCCGTGGCGAATACAATGCCGCGGAGGATGCTCATTATGCGAACGACCTCAAATGAATCCGAAGCCGATCCGGCACCCACGAAGCCGGCAAACACCAAACCCCCTGACATCGCCTCCGCGTCGGTTCCCGACGTGCTCACGGCGCTCCACGTGAACCCTGACGCTGGGCTCACGCATGCCGAAGTGGACGTCCGCCGGAAAAAGCACGGCTACAACGAAGTGGCCGAGCAGAAAGGGCACCCGGTCCTCACATTCCTCCGAAAGTTCTGGGGAATCTCGGCGTGGATGCTCGAACTGATCATGGTGCTGTCGGCGGTACTCGGGAAATACTCGGACCTCGTTGTGGTGGGCACGCTGCTGGTGATCAACGCCGTGTTGAGCTTCATGCAGGAGCGACGAGCCGCCGGTGTCGTTGACGCACTGCGGCGAAGGTTGCAGGTCAATGCCCGCGTCCGCCGCGATTCGAACTGGCAGGTCATTCCCGCCCGGGAGTTGGTTCCCGGAGATATCGTTCGCGTACGACCCGGCGATATCATCCCAGCCGATGTGAAACTCCTCACCGGAATGTTGAGCATTGACCAGTCGGCTCTCACGGGTGAGTCGAAGGACGCCGACAAGGCGCCGGGCGACGTGCTTTCGTCGGGGTCCATCGTTCGCCGCGGCGAGGGCAACGGCGTGGTCATGCTGACCGGGACGAAGACCTACTTTGGCCGCACCACCGAGTTGGTGCAGCAAGCGCGACCAAAACTCCACATCGAAGCGGTGGTCGCCAAGGTCGTCCGCTCGCTCTTCGTCATCGTCGGTGCCTTGCTGGGCGTAGTGATTGTGCTGTCTCTGATCCGCGGCGCGCCGCTCCTGGAGATGGTTCCGCTCATGCTCGTTCTGTTGATGAGCGCGGTGCCGGTCGCTCTCCCCGTCATGTTCACGGTCAGCATGGCCGTCGGGGCGAAGGAACTGGCGAAGCGTGGCGTGCTGGTCACACGCCTCAGCGCCGCGGAGGATGCCGCGACGATGGACGTGCTCTGCGTGGACAAGACGGGCACGATCACGATGAACCAACTGGCCGTCACTGGCGTGATCCCGCTGGAGCACGCGACAGAAGCCGATGTCGTGTTCGCTGGCGCACTCGCCTCCCAAGAGGCCAACCAGGATCCGATTGACCTCGCATTCCTGGCCGCCGCAAAGGAGCGGCACGTTTTCGACAACCTCTCCAAGGTCGTGCCCGTCTCCTTCGCACCGTTCGACGCGAAAAATCGGCGGACGGAAGCCGTCGTCGAACAAAACGGGCAGCGGCTGCGCGTGATGAAAGGCGCCGTGCGAACCGTCGCCGAAGCCTGCGGACTCCAGCCTCCGGCGATCGAGACGTTGGAGACGTGTGTCAGCGAGTCAGCCGCGAAGGGCTATCGGACTCTGGCGGTAGCGCGCGGTCCCGAGACGGGCACCCCCACATTGCTCGGATTGGTGACGCTCTATGATCCGCCGCGACCGGACGCCAAGCAACTCATCGCCACACTCCACGACCTCGGCGTTCCGGTAAAGATGCTCACGGGCGACGCGCTGGCGGTCGCAAGTGAAATCGCCCGCGGAGTTGGCTTGCCCAACATCCGGCGCGTTGCGGACCTGAAGGCGGCGGACGCTCAGGCCGGCAACGAGACCGTGGACTTGTTGGCCGGTGCCGATGGCTTCGCTGAGGTGTATCCGGAGGACAAGTATATCGTCGTGCAGCACCTACAGGCTACAGGGCACGTGACCGGCATGACGGGCGACGGCGTCAACGATGCGCCCGCCCTCCGTCAGGCCGAAGTGGGCATCGCCGTCAGTACCGCGACCGACGTGGCCAAGGGCGCCGCGAGCGTTGTTTTGACCGAACCGGGGTTGACGAACATCGTGGCGCTGGTCGAGCAGGGGCGGACAATTTACCAACGCATTCTGACGTGGATCATCAACAAGATCAGCCGGACCATCCTGAAGGCTGCTTTCGTGGCCATCGCGTTCGTGGTGACCGGCAAGTTTGTCGTCTCCGCCTTTGCGATGCTACTACTGGTTTTCATGACGGATTTTGCGAAAATCTCCCTTGCCACCGATCACGTTCGGCCATCCAAAAAACCGGAAACATGGAACATCGGAGGCTTTGTCGCGGTATCCGTGGTGCTTGGTGTCGCAATGGTTGCTGAAACGCTCCTCCTATTGTGGATCGGTTGGTCGCATTTCGGTCTAGCAACCAACAATAATGCCCTCTACACCTTCAGCTTTCTAATGCTGCTCTACTTTGCCGTTTTCTCCATCGTGTCCGCGCGGGAGCGCCAGTGGTTCTGGGCGACTCTGCCCAGCAAGACCTTCATGGCGGCCCTCACGGCAGATGCGCTGACGGGCACTCTGCTGACGTTTGTAGGGCTCCCGGGGCTCATCCCATTGCCTTGGTGGCAGACGCTCGCGGTATTTGTTTACGCCATGCTTGCGTGTCTCGGCGTGAACGACGTCGTGAAGGTCGCGATGATCCAATGGCGCGTTCTTAACGCCGTGACCAAGAAACCGGTTGATTCGACGCCGTAGAGGCTCTGGCTTCAGAAGACGGCGCGAGTTCATAGATAGGCGACCGCTTGGCCCGTGGCCAAGAGGTCGCAGGTCTACCACGAAATTACCACGAAACCCCTTGATTTACCACGAAATCTTGCTAGATTTCGTCATGGTTTGCAATGGTTTGCAAGACCTCGCCACTTTGGCGTAAATCACGAAATCGCCGGACCTTAGAGACGATTTTCTGGTAGGGGTCGGTCCAGATTCGGGACCAAGAGGTCGCTGGTTCAAATCCAGTCGCCGCGACTTGCGATGCAAGTCTTTGTTGCACAATGACTTACGAGACGGCCACGACGGCGGACGTAGTCGTTTCTTGGGCAATGAGCGCTCGGTGGTTTGCCAAGAGGTCACTACCGGCTTACGGCACTATCGAGCGACGTAGTGTTTGGCGACGATAACGGGAATCGCACAGTAAATGTCGTGCCTTCTCCGACTAGGCTCGTCAAGTCAATTCTCCCGCCGTGACTATGAACGACTTCCTGGCAGATCGCCAAGCCTAGGCCGATGCCGCCGTTGCTCGTTCTCGCCTTGTCCCCGCGATAGAATCGTTCAAAGATCCTCGGTAGATCATCTGTTGCGATGCCGAGCCCAGTGTCGGAAATCGTCAGAGTGGCGTTTCCGTCCTCGGAGGCGAGACACAGCCGCACTTTACCTCCCTCGCGATTGTAGGTGATAGCGTTGTTTAGGAGGTTGATGAGAACCTGACCGAGCCGTTCTGCATCGCCGACTACTTGTACGTTCTGCAAGTCGCTTTTCAACTCGACTTGCTTCTGATCGGCGAGGGGCTTCAATAAGGTCATGGCATTCTCAACCACTTGCCGCAGGTCAACCGGTTCGCGGCGGAGTTCCAATTGCCCTGCATCGACACGAGCCAATGTCAACAATCCCTCCACAAGCGCCTCCATGCGTTTTGCTGCTCGCTGGCAAGCTGCAAGGGCTTCACGATACTCCTCCGGTGATCGCTGCTTGGCCAAGGCCAGTTCCGTCTGCGCCAGAACCACGGCGGTTGGCGTTCGTAACTCATGCGAGGCGTCGGCGGTGAAGCGGGCCTGCCTATCAAAAGATGCTCGCAGCCGCTCAAACATGCGGTTCAGCACGTGCGCCAATCGGCCAAGCTCCGTCTTGATCCTCGATTCGTCAATACGCTCTGAAAGGTTCGATGCCAAGATTCGCTCGGCCGTGCCACCAATCTGTTCAATGGGCACCAGAATACGGCGAGAGAGAAACCACGCCCATGTAACTCCCAAAGCAATGATGCCAAATCCTGTCCCCAGCAGCCACCAGAACAGTCGCGCCAACTCGTTCTGCTCTCTGCCGATCTGTCGGCCTACGAGAATCTGCGAACCGTCAGGACCGCGGACGATCACTTCGCGAAACGGTCCTCGACTCCGTTGATAGAATGGACGGTCTCCCTCGGTCGGAGGAACCTCTGGGCAGGGTTCAATGTCGGCAGGGGCAGTGGGGGAAGCCATCTGCTCTCGGCTGTCCGCATCCCACACGACGAGATAGGGTGCGTCCGCGGACGCCATGCCGAATCGATAACGGTAGGCTTCGGGAATCTTCGCCCTCGTCAATCCTGTCTGTTGTAGTTGTGCGGCAACGACCTGGGCAGCCCCCAACAGATCGGCATCTACCCGTTCGAGCGTTGCATAGCGAACTTGAAGAAAGAGCGTGGTTCCGAATCCGACATGCCTAATCCTTGAGGCTTGGTGGTGACAAAGGGCTCGAACAGCCCGAGGCGGAACTGTCAAAGATGCTGGTATCATCATGCCAACGAAGCTTTCGACCATCGAGATCGACATGAGCCAGTTGGAAGACGCTCTGCGGCAAGCCGAGAAAAAACTCGACGAGAAGGATTATGCGATCCTCAGGGCGGTGGTGGATGCCTACGACACCATCGCCGAGTTAGTGGACGACAAGAACACCACGATCGCTCGCTTGCGGAAGCTGCTTTTCGGTTCGCGGACCGAGAAAACGAAGACGGTGATCGGCGGCGGCAAGGATTTGGCGTCGCCGCGGTCGGCATCTGCGGCCGTTTCGACTGCCGTGGTGTTGGCGCCGGAAGACGCGGCGAAAACGCCTGCCAAAGGACACGGCCGCAACGGGGCCGACGCCTACGCCGGGGCGGAGAAGGTTGCGGTGCCTCACGAGTCGCTCCAGCCGGGTGACGCCTGCCCGAAGTGCGACAAGGGCACAGTCTACGAGACGGGCCGGCCGGGCGTGCTGGTTCGATTGGTGGGGCAGGCCCCGATTCAGGCCAAGATTTACGAACTGCAGAAGTTGCGGTGCAACTTGTGCGGCGTCGTCTTCACGGCCCAGTCGCCCGACGAGGTGGGCCCGGAAAAGTATGATGCAACGGCGGGCAGCATGATCGCCTTGCTGAAGTACGGAACCGGGATGCCCTTCAACCGCGAGGAGAAGCTACAAGGAAGCTTGGGCATTCCGCTGCCGGCTTCGACCCAATGGGAGATCGTTCACGCCAAGGCCGAGAAGATCGAGCCGGCTTTCGCGGAATTGATTCGCCAGGCGGCGCAAGGCGAGGTGGTTTTCAATGATGATACGACGGTCAAGATTCTGGAGCTGATGGGCGCACGAGCCAAGGAAGAGACTTTCGCCGCAGAGGCTGCCGACACTTCAGCCGAGGGCTCGGCGAAGAAACCGCCGGCCGAGCGCAAGGGCATGTTCACTTCGGGCGTTGTTTCCAGCAAGGAAGACCGCAAGATCGCCCTGTTTTTCAGCGGGCGTCAACACGCGGGCGAGAATCTGGCGGACGTGCTGATCGAGCGTGCCGAATCGTTGGCCGCGCCGATTCAGATGTGTGATGCCTTGCCGCGGAATTTGCCTGGGGAGCTGGCGACGATCGTGGCCCACTGTCTGGCCCACGGACGGCGGCAGTTCGTGGAAGTGGCGGAACGTTTTCCCGAGGAGTGCCGGCACGTGTTGGAAGCGCTCGCCGTGATTTACAAGAATGACGGCATCGCCCGAGAGCGAAATCTGTCGCCGCAGGAACGATTGCTCTTCCACCAGGCCGAGAGCGGCCCGGTGATGGAAGAACTTCACGCCTGGCTTGTCCGACAATTCGAGCAACGGTGCGTCGAGCCAAACTCGTCGTTGGGCAGCGCGATTTCGTACCTGTTGAAACACTGGGAGCGGCTGACGTTGTTCCTCCGCGTGGCCGGCGCGCCGCTGGACAACAACGTGTGCGAACGCGCGCTAAAGCGGGCGATCCTGCACCGCAAAAACGCCTTGTTCTACAAGACGTGCCACGGCGCGGAGGTGGGGGATTTGTTTATGAGCCTGATCCACACCTGCGAACTGTGCGGCGCGAACCCGTTCGACTACCTGACTGAGCTTGAGCGGCATGCGGGCGAGTTATCCGCCAATCCAGAGCACTGGATGCCGTGGAACTATCGAGACGCGCTGGAGAGCAAAGGAACGCGACATGTCAAAACACCGTCCGAAGAAAGCCGTTAAGACGGCAGATTCCGCGGCTAGGCTGCGTAAGGCATTGGCGAAACGCAGCAAAGGCGACCTGATCGACGTTCTGCTGGAATTGGCGAAAGATGACCGCACGATTCTCCGCCAACTCGACGCCAGATTCGAGTTGCAGGCCCCGGCCGAAGAACTGGCTGCCGCGACGCGGCAAGCCATCGCCGACGCGACCGACTTCGACGAACGAGACATCAACCGCAATTTCAGCTACGACTACGCGGCCTATGAAGCGGTGAAACGCAACCTAAGCCGATTGGTCGATCTGGGACAGTTGCGGCCGGCGATGGAGCTTTCGCTGGATTTGATGAAGCAAGGGAGCCAGCAGGTGGAAATGAGTGACGAGGGAATGATGACGGCAGACATCGAGGAGTGTTTCGCGGTGATCATCAAGGCCCTGAAGAAGTGCGACCTGCCGCCGGCCGAGATCATCGCATGGTGCGAGGGAATGACGGCAACCGACAGCGTGGGCTTCATCTGTGACGAGGAACTTGGGGCACTGCGAAACCACATTGAGGCGTCACGGTCGTGACACCTCGCCTCGTACCTCTCGTCGCCGATCCCGTGGCGGCACATCGCGTCTGGCATCGCCCTCCGATCATCGACCGTCCGTCGCCGTCACCACCGCCCGGCGATCAAAGATTTTTCACGGCTGCCGCAAGGACACAGTTGAGCCGCTTCCGCACCGAACTCGCTCCGAACCTGGGTCCCAGCATTGGCGCGATGCCACGTGAAAAGCTGTCTCCAAACACAATAGGCGGTCAGGGACCAAGAAGTGCAGACATCTGCGGTGGGTGCCATTCGGAAGGACAATCGGAGGTGCAAGCGTGTTTCCGGCATCGTCGTAACTCACTGTAGATGCCGGTGTTCCGACTCGGAATCAGGCCGAGGCCCGTGCCGCGCGTCGCTGCCAGTCGATATGCTTGCCCCCAATCTCACGTTAAGCCCGAGCAGTATCGAGCTTGCCCGGATTGAAACCGAACTCCTGACCGAGCCTGGCCGCGAGTGTTTTCTACGGACCTGCCTGGAGCGAACGCAACTGCCGGCGAACGCGGTGGTGCTGCTCGACTGTCCGCCGTCGCTGGGCATTCTGGCCGTCAATTGCCTAGCGACGGCCGACGGCTTGCTTGCCGTGGCACAGCCGGGCGGCTTTGAACTCCACGCACATGTCCACTTGCAATTGACGGTTCACATTATCCAGGAGCGGGTTCAGCCGGACCTTTGCGTGCTTGGGGCCATCATCACCAATGCCCATCGTCGCAGCGTGATCACCAACCAAGTGGCATTCGAGGTCGGCCAAACGCGCCCAGCGGCTCGGAAAGCCTGCCGCCGAGCGGGCCGCCGAGCGAATGCGAAGCATTCCGCGAGTCGATCCTGAGGAGTCCGGCCTTTGTCACCTTGGAAACGAAAGCTCAACGAAGCCGCCGCCGAGAAGTTCTCAAGACAGCCCTTGTTTGAAAGCGCCGCGCACAAATCAGCCGTTTCCTTCGAGTGCTGCCGGCTCGGCGTCGAGGAATGACTGCTTAGCATCAAGCCCGCAAGCCGCCTCCAGCCGGTCGCGCAAATAGCCACAGCATCCACCGTCCGAAACCACGATGAGCTGCTCAATCAGGTTCTCAGTGATACCAAATAACTTGGAGTGGGCCGCCAGTTTCAGTGGTGAATCTTCCCCGCTTTCGTTGCGGCAGTCCGCCAGGAACTCCAGCGGCGAGCGGAACGATTGTTCCGTCGTTCCGATCGCAAATGTGTCCGGGTCGATGACAAAAGAGACTCCGCGACGGCACCGTTCCAGTTCACACTGAGCCAAGAGCTGGTCGAGTGACATGATTGCTCTTTCATGAAAACGGTGATTTAGTTTCGGGAAAACGCTCCAGCGAACTTGCGGAACGACCCGGCGTTGCGAGTGGGCATTTCTTTTCTGAGAATTCCTGGCAGAAGGGCTCCCGCCGTGTCAACGCACGCCGAACTCCGCAGTATCGACGTGCGGGATCGTCTGTCGGAAAGTGCGTGCGGGCTCGCCGAGCGGACGGTCTTCTGCGACAGTATCGCCCGAAGTTGCGGGAGAGCTGCTTCTGCTGCTCGACGCCCCGCCTCGGCCAGTGCGTCAATCGCGCGGGGAGAGAAATCGGCAAAGCTGTACGCCGACGTGTCGGGACGAATCGTCACGTCGGGGCGGGCGTCAGGCGGGGCAGACGGCAAGCCCCGCTGGGCTTCCCAGCAGCTTAGTAAGGTCTGCATGAGACCGGGTGTGCGGCCGGGGCGGATCGGAGTTGGCCGGACGCCGCTGGCGTCGACGGCCACGATCACGTCAACGTTCTGCCCGCGGAGCGCGTGGCATGGGCAGTTATCGACCAACCCGCCGTCAACCAGCACCATCGGGCCATCGAGCACCGGTGTCGCCACGCCCGGCAGGCTGCAACTGGCCACAACTGCGCTTGCGGCGCTGCCGTGATTCAGCGGCACGCAACGCTTCGTGACCAAGTCGGTGCAGGTGACGATCAGCCTAGGGCGCGAGAAATCTTCCAGGCGGACGCAGCGCGGGACGTAACGCAGCAGACGGCTGGCAAGCCGGCCGCGCATTAGCCGAAGAACGTGCAGGTATGCCCCTCCGGGCAGAAACCCCACCAATCCCGGACCAAGTTCCTTCTTTACCAACGCAAGCATCTCCGCGCTAGTGTAGCCAAGGGCATAGAACAGCCCGGTCAGCGAACCCGCGCTGGTTCCAACCACGCAGTCGAAGGAGAATTCCCGCTCGAGTACGGCAAGCACCCCGAGATGTGCCGCAGCGCGTGCTCCTCCGCCGGAAAGAACCAACCCAATTCGCGGCTCCGCCACGGTGCTCGTATGTCGGTTCGCTTCGCAAAGACTGGCGTTCATCGGTTGATTCCTTTCATCCGCTCAATGGCTATACAACGCAGGCTGGGAGATGTGACGGTAACGGAATGCCACTCGGCCTGTTGAGCATCCCACTCTAGAAATCCGGGTTTCGTCCGGTCACCCGACAGACAAACCAAGAAGAGCGCGGGCTTTGCACCCCATGCCCACTTTCGCCAGGCGCTCTTGCACCGCAATGATGTCGGCAACCAGGACAGCAACGTCGCGGCTGCCACAGGCCAAGCAACGACCGTCCTCGCCGAAAATGGAGACGCCGTTGAAGAGACCGCCGCCGCCCGCATATCGCTACCATGCGAGTCCAAAGGCAGCCAACTCATGCCGCAATTCCTCGATATTGCAGACGTTCACCGTGCAGTCGATGTTGCCCCAGGCGACGAGCTTTCCATCCGTAGAGAACTGGTTCTTTACGGAAGTGACCTCCTTGCTGCCGCCGAGCGTGACGATAACCTCTTTGTCGTGGCGGCGGCACAACGCAAAGCCGCCGGGCGTTCCTTGTTCCGCGCCGAACGTGGCAGCGGGGGCCAGGCAGTTCGGAAACCGCTCGAGTTGGTCCACCATGCGACAGCCGGGCAAAGCCAAAAGTGTGGCCCCCCTGCCGGAAACGCTGTTGATCGCCATGTACTTGCCTGACGCGTCCAAGCAGAAAGTCGCATGCCCGCCGGTCAACGACCAAAGCTCCCTTCCCTGCGCCGCGTCAAAGAGTTGGAGCGAGCTTTCTCCACCGTCGACTCCGCTAAACACCACGACACACGTGCCATCGCGGACCACTTCGGCATTATAAACGCGGCTGCTGAAAGCAGGAGTGTCCCACAGGGCGACAAGCGGCGTCGGTCCCAGAAGATTGCGCATGCGGCCGACCAAGTGGCCTTCGTCCGGATGTCCTGACGAACCGGGCGGGCGATGCGCCCGCGGGGCTGCTTGCCGTTCCACGCGAAAGTAGAATAAACTCTTTCCGCTCGCGTCGAAGGCGGCGGCGTCACAAATCCCACGTTGCACGAGGTTCCACGCCCGCTCCTGGCCGGTCGTCAGGTCCCATAAGCGAGCCTCGCTGCCGGCTGCGAAGAAGACCCTGCGTCCGTCAGGACTGATCTCCAGCGCAGCATTGTCGGCGAGGATGCCTTTTGGGGCATCAAGCACGCGCTCGAGGAATCCGGATTTCAGGTTCCACACGCCGATTTGCCAATCGTGCGACAGCGCGGCGATGCGATCCACGGTCGGTGCGATGCAGACGTTGGCGATTGGGGCGCACAAACCGCGTAGCGTCTGGATCCCGCGGCCCATTTCCAAATCCCAAACGTGCATTCCGCCCTCACCGCTGGCGCCGCGGCCATATACCGAAATTCTGCCAGCCCCCAGATGCCTTCCGTCCGCGGAAAAGGAGAGAGCGCTCACAAAGTCCTTGTGTTTCAGCGCCACGAGGGGTCGCCCGGTCGTCACGTCCCATAGGCTAATATAACCTCTCCCCCCCGTGGCCAGCGTCGCCCCGTCGGGACTAAAAGCCAGCGCGTTCACGTCATAACAAGAGCCGTAGCAGTAGGCTTGAGGAATGCCGCGATCGAGATCCCAGATCGTCGCGTTGCCCCCGGCTTCACCGACCGCCAACAGCCGCTTCTCCGTCAACTTGTTCCGCTGCTGAGTCGGCATGGAGCCAAACGCCAGACCATGTATGCCGTTTCGTCCCGAGCGCGGCAGTTCTTGCAAATCGCCCTTTGGCAATGGGTATACGGTGAGTTGCCCTTCCGAATCACCGATAGCCAACTCCGCCCCCTCCGTGCTCAGGGCCAGTGCCGTGATCGGCGGACCCTTGCGCTCCACGCGCCACAGCAACTCACCCGATTTCGCGTTCCAGGCAAACACGGTTTGACGATCGCCGGGCAGTTTCACGCACGCAGCCGCAAACGATCCGTTGCTGGTGAGGACAACGAGAGGCTGCTCCAGCACCGAAAGGGCAAACCCCGCGCCGCGTTCAACTGGCAATTCCAAATTGCGCAGGGGCTTGTCGGTTGCGATGTTCCAAAGTGTTAAGGTCGGGCGTTCGCGGCCGCCGACGATGACCTGCAACGGCGTGCCGTCCTCATCGCGGAACGCGGCAGGTCCGAGACCACGCCGCTTGGAGTCGCGGCACTGATTCGTCGCTAGATCAAAGCACTTTGCTCCTCGTGCAACCCCGTCCTCGACAACCCCCCCGACGAGAAGGCGCTTTCCCGCAGCGTCGAACGCGACCGAAGAGGCATCGAACGGACCGGCCTCGACGGCGAGACGCCCGTCGATGCCCTCCAGGGCGGCAGCCGCCTCGTCACGCAACCGCTCATCGACGCGAATCTGAGCCGCTTGGCGAATCGAGGCGAATGCCTCCTCACGCCAACTGTGATTGCCGATAGTTCTATGTAGGGCAAGGAGCTGCGCCTGTGCCTTCTGCATGATTACATCGCGCGCGAGAGCTTGCTCTCGCTCCTCCGTCGCAACCGCCCGGACTTCAGCCGCAACCGCCAGACCAACGACAGCCGCCGAAGCGAAGGCGATGGCGGCGGCCCAACCCTTGTTGTTGCGGCTCCAAAGCGAAAACCGCCGAACGACGCCGCGGCGAACCGACGTCGGCTCGTGCGCCAACCAACGCCTCAAGTCTTCGGCGAACTCAGAGGCGCTGGCGTAGCGCCCCTCCGGCGACTTCTGCAGTGCCTTGAGACAGATCTTCGCCAGATCCGTGGGCAGTCCTCGCACGAAACTCGTGGGCGGGGTCGGCTCGGCGTTCAGCACGTTCTCCCTTACTGCCGTGAGCGTTGGGCCTGAGAAGACCCGCTGCAAGGTGAGCAGTTCATAAAGCGTCGCGCCCAGGCCCCAAATATCCGTCCGCGCGTCGAGCGTCCCCCCTTGCCACTGCTCTGGGGCCATGTATTCCGGCGTTCCCGGCCGGCTGCCGCCCGTCAACGGCTCGTGGTTGACGCCCCAGGTCGCCGGCAGCGAACCTTTTTCCCCCGCATCATGAAGATAAGCCGCCAGCCCGAAATCGATGATCCAGCAGTGGCCCAACGCGTCGACCATCAGGTTCGACGGCTTCACGTCCCGGTGCAGAATCCCTAGGTCATGAGCGTGCTGCAGCGCCTCGGCGGCGTCGATCAGGAAACACGCCACCGAGCGATAATACTCCCGCGAAAGTCTCCGCTTCGCTTCGCCGCGCCCTTGCGGAGCCAGGTGGGCAGGCACCGCTTCTCCCGGCGTTCTCTCCGGCTGGGGCTCGACCTTCGAGGTCGGCTCCGCCTGAAGCGCAACGGTGGATAACCGTTCGGCCAACTCACCCAGCGACGGCGTCTTTGCGGCGGGGCCGCCTGGCCCCGGCTTGAGGAACTCGATGACGTAGTGCAGCGACGCACCCTGAATGAACGGCATCGCGAAGAACTGCAACTGGCCCGCCGTGCCGGCCGCGTGAATCGGCACGATGTGTGACTGGTGCAACGAGGCCAGAATCTGCTGTTCGCGCAGGAAGCGCACTCGGAGTTCGGGGGAAAACCGGTCCTGGCGGATGACCTTGACGGCCACTCGGCGGCCGAGGGGTTCTTGAACTGCCTCGTAGATTTCGCCCATGCCCCCGATCTTGAGCCGGCGAAGAATGCGAAAATCCCCGAGTTGCGGTGGGCAGCCCGCCACCTCCTGGCCCCCGACCTCGTGCCGCAGCGTTTCCAGCGATTCGGCCGGCAACGAGGACAATTCGGGAAATTCGCGGAGATAGTGTTCGAGCATGGGCGAGTCGCCACGCCGGCGGCGACAGGCCAGGTCGACCCGTACGAGCTCTTTGACGAGGGCCTCGCGGCGTGGCCCCGCTGCGCCGCCCAAAAAGGCGGCAATTGTCGGCGGGTTGCCCGCCCGCCAAGCCTCCTCGAACTGATCGGCCACTTCATCAATCCAGACCATGTCGGCAGGATCGAGTGCAACGGCCGGCGGAAGGGGATTCGCAGTCATTTGGCCCTCGATGGAAATGATGCCTGGAGATGTGCCCCTATTCTTATCCGGGAACTTCGCCGCTGCCCGACACGCCAACTCCGCGCTAGGCCAGTTTTTCGGTCGCCAGGGTCCGCCATTGGCTGCGCAACAAGGCCAGCTTGCGTTCCACCGTCCGCTCGACGCAGTCCAGTTCCGCCGCGATCTCGCGATTCGACAGACCCGCCAAGTGCAGGCGGGCGACTTCGCGCACCGGCTCGGGCAGTCGGTTGAGATAGCAGTCATAACAATCGCGGAGCAGGGCCTCGTCGTCGGGAAGATGGGCGGTTCCGGCCACTTGTTGCAGGCCGAGCCGCGCCGACGACTGGCCGGCCAAATAATCCAGGGCCGACTCACCCCGCACGCGGCCTTTTCCGCGCTTCAACGTCCGTAATTCATGCTCGATTTGGTTAATGGCTTTGCAGGCCGTAACGTGTGTCAGGGCCGCCAACAGGTCGTGGCGACTGGCCAAATTGGGCAGGTGCCCGCTGCGGACGCTACGATAGAATGACCAGAAGGCCTGTTGGGCGACGTCTTCTTCGTCGGCGACCCGTTGCGGCACCCCGTGCAGCTTGCGGCGCGCGATCTCGACCAATATCGGCCAGTAGCGGGCGTGCAAGCTCGCAAACGCCTCTCCATCGCCGTCACAAAAACCCTGAATCAACTGGGTAACTGACCCTTGATCGGCCATGGCAACTCCCCCAATCAGGCAGGCGACTACGGCCGACATTATTGTTTCTTGACGCTCTTTCGTCAAGGTGTTGGGCGTCCGCAACTCTCCGAACCCAACCCTCGCCCAGCACCCGAAGGCCTACCGAAGGAGCACGCATAAAACCCAGTGCTAGGACGCTTCTTAAGAAGTCAAGCAAGAAAGCGCCCCCTTGAAAATCCTCTCTTGACTTCCTGCTTAATAAAAAAGAGGTGGTCCGAGACAGGCAAATTTCTGATTTCCAGCATAGATAACCCATTAGCACTAACTCTGGGGAGTTGATTTCGGAAAAACCGTGGCCTTTATGTCGGGAACAGGAGTTGGGCCCGGATAACCCTTTGTCCTTCTTCCCTCTTACTCTATTTCAACTCCGGCGTCTATGCGTTGGCTCTATCGAAAAGGCGTCCGACCATGTTTCCATTTCATCGTTTTTGCTGTTGTGTCACGCAGTTGACGAGCGCCGGTATGAATAACCGGTCTCGGAAAATGAGCGGTTGGAAAAAGCGGTCTCGGGGAGTGCAAGGCTGCCATCCACTGCGTCTGGAATGGCTCGAACCGCGGATGTTGCTGTCCACGTATTACGCAAACAACACCAGCGACTGCGCTGTTGGCGTTATTGGCGACCTTCCGCTCCGAGCAGCGATCATCCTAGCCAACGCCAATCCGGGTCCGGATACAATCATCCTAAACGCCGGCACTTACGGGCTGACGCTAAAAAACCCTACCGGCTGCAGTGATCTCGACGACACCTCGGCCATAGGGGATCTGGACGTTACCGACCCGCTAACGATCATCGGCGCCGGACGCAACGCGACGATCATCAATGGGAATGGGATCGATCGCGTCCTTCAGAACTTCTCCACGCTTACGCTTGAAAACCTCACGATCACCGGGGGATGTGTCCACAGTCAAATTTCCCCCCTCACGATGGGAGGAGGCGGAATTTACAATTCGGGGACCCTGACGCTGAGGAATTGCTGCGTTACGGGGAACACGGCAGGCGAGGGCTTGCTGGCACATTACGGCGGCGGCATTTGCACCACTGGACCGTTGGCGCTTTACAATACGATTATCTCCGATAACCACGCGGCCTTTGAAGGCGCCGGCGTCTATAGCTCCAGTACCTATGGCACGAACGTTATCAGCGGTTGCACGATTAGCAACAACACCGCTACGTACAATGCTTATTACTACCCGGACGGTGTAGACGCGAGTGGCGGCACCTGGTCCATTGTTGCCTCGACGTTTTATGGCAATTCGGCCGGTGGATTCGTGATGAGCGGCGGGACCTTGGCGATCACCAACTCCACCTTCTTTAGCAACCGAGTCTCCGCCGGCGCGGTGAATATCGTTTCTTCCACGATTTGGTTTAGCGCTTTATCGTACTCCTCCCTCACGCTCAAGAACACCATTGTGTCGGCGACACTCAGCGGCTCCGTCACATCGCAAGGCAACAACCTCATTGCGTACGGCAGCAATGCAACTGGCGTGACCAACGGCGTCAACGGCGACTTGGTGGGCACTTCCGCCAGCCCGATCGATCCCAAGCTCGGGCCGCTGCAAGACAACGGCGGGCCGACGCTGACCATGGCCCTGTTGGCCGGCAGCCCCGCCATCGATGCCGGCAACAACTCCGGCGCGCCCGCCACTGACCAACGCGGCGACGCCCGCATTGTTGACGGCAACGGCGACGGTACAGCCACGATCGACATCGGCGCTTATGAGTACGATCCCGGTCCGGTCATTGGCAGCGTGGTCGCTGCCGAAGCCACGCCACAGAACGGCAAGTTAGAGTCCAACGAGAAGCTCAAGATCACTTGGGCTGCCGCAAGCTCGCTGGGCATTGCCTCGCAAACTTTGGCCATCGACGGCACGAAAATCAAGCCGATCAACGGCCCCTACGGCGGATTGTACTATTCCTGCCCGATCGGAAAGTATGGGGTCGGCAGCCACTCGTATACGATCACGGCGACAGACTCGAACGGCGTCAGTTCCAGCAACACGGGCATATTCAACGTAGTGACGGCTGCGAACACCGGCCCGACGATCAGCCAAGTCACAGTGTCGCAGGCGAAGGGAAAGATAAGTTGGAATGCCGTTGATTCCGATGGTGTGGCAGGTTCCACCTTGCAAATCGACGGCAAGGCCGTGCCCAACGTCGGTGGTCCCTACACCGCGGCGTCCGGCGTCAATTTCTCGGCATCCTACGGCGCGCTGGCCGCCGGCAATCACACCTACACGATCACCGCGACCGACAAGCTCGGTAACTCGTCGCAGTACACTGGCTCGTTCACCCTGGTGACCAATCCAGGCCCGACGATCAGCGGCGTGGTGGTGTCGCAGGCAAAGGGGAAGATAAGTTGGAACGCTGCAGACCCTGATGGCGTGGCAAGCTCTACGCTCAAGATTGACGGGATATCCGTGTCGAACGTGGGCGGTCCCTACACCGCCATATCGGGCGTGAACTTCTCGGCGTCTTACGGCTCGCTCGCGTCCGGCAACCACACGTACACGATCACCGCAACCGACAAGGCCGGCAACGTGTCGAGTTCCAGCGGTTCGTTTGCCTTGAGCGCCTCGTCTAGTGCCGCCAAGAACGCCTTGTTCTCCACAGCAAGCCCGTTTGCCCCGTCCAATTCAGCCAAGGTGGATTGGCTGTACGATCTCGACGGGCTTTTTGATAGCCCACAGTCGAGTTCGGAAAAGGAAGGACGCGACAGCCAGCATGCCTGCTGGGAGTAAACGCCCTGTGAACGATCACCTTTCACTCTTTTGAAAGGAGTCCGCTAATGAATTGAACCGCTGTCTGATGCAAGACTTTGTGACTGACCCGAACGAACCCGTTGCTCACTCAAATCAGGAAACCTAACATGAAACGCTTTACAATGTCCACATGTGTTTTGACAATGGCGATTCTTGCTGCCATGAATCAGACGGCCTTGCCGTCTACGGTACTGGGAACCTTCGATTTTTATGAGGCTGGAGGTGTGGGCGGGTTCGCTGTGAACCCCAATGGCAGTCAGGTGTACATTTCCGAGGGAATGGGCGGCTCATCGGGCTTGATACGGGTCAACGCCTCCAATCCCGCCGCTATGACCTCACAGTCGCTCGCCTACGGTGGAGGTGTAGCCGTCGATGTCGTTACCGGCCGCTACGCGACGACGAATGGTTACGGCGACACCCTGTTCGTGTACAACCCAGACGATACCCTATACGACAGCCAACCGATCACCGGCATCGGCGGCGCGCTGGCAGCGGGAAATGGCACCTTCGGCGTCAGCACGCAAGGCAATGACACTTTTCAGATCTACAACGAAGCATCGAAAACCGTAACATCGTTATACCACGATCCCGTCGGCAGCAACGTAGTCTACAACAAGGCCACGGGCAGGTATTACTGGGACAGGGGCCAAAGCGGTGTTGTGAGCGCAGATGTCTTGCGAGAATCGCCACCGGCATATTTGGGCCAACTGTCGAATATCGCTGTGACGTCGGTCAACGACATCACAAATCAAGTCTATGGGATCTCAAACCCCGGGACGGGCGACGTGTTGAATGGCTGGACAGAAGCTGTTGAGCAGACGTTCTCCCTTGGAGGCCACGGGGATATAGTCGCCGACAACAAACTGGACCGTATCTATATCATGGGGGGGTAGTAGTGGCGAAATTCTCGCTTACAACGATACGGGGGCCACGCAATTGGGCGCGTTCACGCTTCCCGACGGCTATATCGCGAATGAGGGAGTTATGGCAGATGGGGATAGCCGGCTTTATGTGGATGGATACAAAACGGGTGTGACGGACCATCGACTGTTCGTCCTCGACGCAGCCTCCCTTCCTGAACCTTCCACCCTATTGTTATTGGGCACCGGTGCCGCTGGTTTGCTCGCCTACGCTTGGCGACGCCGACGAGTTTAGTTTTCAGGGTTCAGAACGACGCGATCAATCCATTTCAGCGTGCTGTCGGCCGTCATCACCCATGCTCGCATCACCTTCCAGCACTACGATCCCGAGTCCCGTACCGAGGCATTACAGTGCGTCGTCGCCAGTAGCTTCGCCGCCTACGCGAGGCTCGTCGAGCTCGACAAGGAGGCGATCGCCTACCCGTCGGTTTTGGCGAGACTGGGCTGCGCCCAGTATCGGGCCCACCGTCGCGTAGGGGGCAGGCTGGACATCGGCGATGTGCTGGGCCGCTACTGCCAGGTAGAAAAACGCATCGTTGTCGAGCGGCTGGATCATTTCGACGACGAAGAAAACCAGTGGCAGGAAGCGGTTGACGCCAATGCCGCCGCGGTGAAACCGGGCCGCAAGGTCCGCCGCGATCCGCCTACGAATTGACCCGGCCAATGGAGTAATGTCTGGCTTGCAGGGGCGGCAGAATCGCCGCTCCTGCCTCTTTGAGTTCCGAGAACGGGCACAACCCGTGAAGAGCATTTCCGAAAGGTGAAGCAGGATTCTCTGGGCCGTGATGCTACACAATGGTGTTTTCTTACCCTGTCTCACGCGCCACGGGTGCTTCGGACTATCGAGCAGACGATGACAACCTTTGTTGTACGTCATTTAGACTTTTTCAAAGCGGCGTCAAGGCGTTTAACATTGGCTTTCATGGCACTCAGATAATCACCGCAGGCCGGAACATTCGCGGAGGTTTCAAAGGCGACCGGTTCGATACCCATCTTGCGCAGACGACTGGCGACGGCGGGCAGCGGGTCTTCCTCCCAGATCATCAACCTGGCGGGGTGCTTGGCATACATTGCCTTCAATTTCTGCCATTCGGCTTCCGTCGGCATTTCATCGGGCTCCCAATGCACCGCCTGCAAATTCCAGCCATAACGGCGTGCGGTGTATTGATAGACCGGATGCGAACCCAAGAGCGGCGACTTGCCGAGCTGCAACGAGGCGGCGGCCAACAGCCTATCGAGATCCGCCAGATCTTTCTTTAACGCCTCCAAATTAACATCGAAATCCTTGGCCGCGTCCGGCACGAGACGGACGAGTTCGTCGTGAATCGCCTCCGCCTGCAAAGCCGCCTGCTGCGGGTCCATCCACGTGTTGAAGTCGATAAGGCCGTGGCTGTGCATGCCTTGCGGGCCGTGGCTGTGCGTGATAACTTCTCCATTCTGGACGTAGCGGTCGGCAAACGACCGTGAGGTCACGACTTGCTTCGTGAGCGGCAATACGGCGGCCGGCAGCCACTTCGCATATTCCGCGCCGTTGAGAAAAATGACGTCGGCCTGCTGGTATTGCCGAATATCTGCTTCCCGCGGTTTCCAGAAGGCGGGATCCTCCTCACGCGGCACCGGGAAGACGATCTCCACACGATCGCCGGCGATGCGCCGCGTAAAATACTGCAACGGATAGTTGACGACCGCGACGCGCTTGCGGACGCCGGCCGACGGCGAAACGACGGGCGCGGCGGCGGCAGCCGGTGGTCCCGAAAGGCTCAGCCAGCAGACCGTCATCCAGGCAAGCACGGATGCGATGGCGGCGCCCGCCGTCAGCACGATCAGGATCTCCGTGGCCTGCAGCCAGAACACCATTCGCCGCGCGCAGCCGATCTTGAACATCGTCTCCATCTCGCCCCGCCGCAGCCTGAGCGACAGGAGGACAACCAGCGCCAAGAGCAGCCCCGTTGCCACCGCGACCAGCAGCGACTGGGCGTCGAAGAACCGCTTCACGCGAAAGACCAGGTCGAGCGTCTCGGCGACGACCTGCTGCGGCGCCAACAGTTGCACCGTCGCCTTTGGGTCCTGGTAGCGCCCCTCAGGATCGCCGCGGACTTCTCGTCGTGCGGCACGACCACGACCGCGCCAATCGGAAACGTCGCCGGGTCGCCGTGTACGTGGAACGATCCGACGTTTTCGGGCGTTACTTCCTGATACGGGAGCAAGGCCGCGCTGGCCGTGACATTCTTGGGGTCGCGTTGCAGCAGCAAACTCGCATCGGCCGTCGCCGCATCCTGATGGCCGTGCATGATCCCCATGATGAGCCAGACGGTCTTGATATCGACGAACACCGCTCCGTTGTCGGCCGTGCCGCTCGCCGCGAGGATGCCGGTGACGTGCATGTTGATCGGATATGACCCGGCGAGGTCGAAGACATTTTCCGGGTCGCTCATCAGCGTCTCGCCGGGCCGCAAGCCGAGCGTCTTGGCCGCCGCCGCGCCGAGCACGCAATCGCCGAGCCGAATCATGCCAGCACCGTTGGCCACGTGCAGGCCGCGGAAATCGAAATACTCCAAGGACGTGCCGACGATGGGCAGGCCGCGCGCCGCGAACTTATTGAGGATCGGCAGACCCATCGCCAAACCGCTGCTGTTGATCGCGTTCAGATCGCTCATCGCAAGGTCGTGTGCAAGCTTGCCGCGAAAATAGAGCGCGTGCAGAACCAAATCGAGCCGGCTGCCGGGCGCCCCGGCGATCAAGGGCGTGGCTTTGGCCCGTGCCAGCAGATCGCGCTGGTACTCGCGCACGAGCAAGTTCACCGCCAGCGGCAGGAATACCGCAACGGCAACGCTAAAGACGAGGATGGCGGTCTTGATCTTGTTGAACCGCAGATAACGCAGCGTCAACAGCAGGACGGGTTTCATTGCGCCCCTCCCGCCGCGAAGTCGCGACAATTGATGACGCGCGGGAAACGCGCGGCGATCTCCATGTCGTGGGTCACCATCAGCAGCGTGCCGCCGGTGCGGTCGAGCTGTCCAAACAGCAGATCGACAACTTGATGCTTGGCCGTGGGATCGAGATTGCCGGTGGGCTCGTCGGCCAGCAACAGCGGCGGGTCGGGCAGCAGGGCGCGGCAGATGGCGACGCGCTGCTTCTCGCCCTGCGACAGCCGGTGCGGAAAGTACCGCAGCCGGTGCGCCAGCCCGGTCTCGGCGGCGAGTTGTGCGGCTCGGCGCGGCACGTCCGGCGTGAGCCGCAAAGCCGCATTCAGCCGGTAGGGCAGGAGAATGTTCTCGAACACGTCGAGGTAGCTGACCAGCTCGAAGCTCTGAAACATCAGTCCGATGTTGGCCACGCGAAACGCTCGGCGGCGGGCGTCGCCTAACGCATTTACCGTTTGGTCCCGTACGCGGATCGTACCCTTCGCCGGCGTCAAGATGCCGGCGATCAAGTGCAACAAGGTGGTCTTGCCGGAACCGCTGGGGCCGACGATCGCCATGCGCTCGCCGGTGGCAACGTTCAAGGAAGGGACCGTCAGCCGGAAATCCGACTGCGGAAACTGAAAATCAAGGTCGTTGACGGCGATCACGGTTCAGAGTTTCCTCAATGAGATTGCGTCGCGAACCTGGCTTTGCCGTACCACGCTCATCGAGACGATTCTCCACGCGCCGCCCTGCGCGGTAATGCCGAGGTCGGCCGTGTATTCATTGACCCGCGTGTGGAGGTGTCCCCAGTGTTCGATGGTGCCCGTCACCCGCCACGTGACGCGCTCCACAAAACCGCCTTCGGCCTTGTCCGCGGCCGGCTCCGACCTGGTGACTTTGACCTCCTGGACGCGGGCGACCGCTCCACCCTGCTCCTGCACGACGAGGCCCTGCTTGATCTTCAGGTACAGGTCGGTCAGCAAGTCGCCGGCGACGCTCTGGGCCAGCGCGTCGTAGATATCGGATTCGCTGCTATAGTCGAAGCCGCGATAGACGTTGCGCAACAGTGTCTCGGCCAGAGCGGCGCGGGCCGCGTTGTCGGCAGCGTTTTGCTCGGAGGAAACGGAGTCGATCTTTAGCAGCGGCGCGGCGCCGGGACTGTCCCACGCGAACGTCGGCTGCTCCGACGTGAACGAGAAGCGAGAGCCTTTGTCGTAGGCAAAGACGACCGCGCGAACTGCCGGGGCCTTGTCGTTCAACAACGTCCACTTCAACTCGACGTGACGCGGCGCGCCCTTGGTCGAATAGGTTAGGATCGCGCCGACCCGCGCGGTTGCGGCAGCAAGCCGCCTCCGTTCGGGACGTGCGGCAAGCTCTTTGAAATCGATGCCGAAAAAGTCGAACTGGCCAAGCTTCGGTCGCACGGCCACGCCGTCGATCCTCAGCTCGTTGTGCCTGGTGAACAAGGCTTCCAGCCGGGTACGCGCGGCGGTCTGTTCGGCGACTTCGAGAACATCCTTGTTGTTTCGTGGCACCGCTTGCCAGGTTTCCAGCGTCGGCAATGGCATGAGGATTTCGACGCGGACTTCGTCGTTCTGGATATAGACGAACGCCTCGGCGGCTTCGAGTGTGGCAGGTTTCGCCGGCGCGGACCGTTCCCGAGCCGCCGATCCGCCGAGCCCGGGCGTTTGCGACCAATCGAAGGCGACGTATTCGGCCTTCTCACCCTCCGGGACGGGGATCAGCGTGGCGGTTGTCTCTCCGTCGCGGAGCACCGACATCTCCACAACCACCGGCATGGCGACCGCGCCGGTATTGAAATGATGTCGAAAGCCTAGCCTGGCCGGCGGCCTGGCCAACGGATATTCGAGATGATAAACGGCCGTCTTCAGAATCAGATCCTCCAGCCGCAAGCCGGCGTTTGGCACGGCGAATAATTCCATCTTGGTAACCTTGCCGGCCAGCCTCCGCCCGTCGGAATCGCTAAGGATCAAGCCGTCGAGCAGGAACTTCTTGTGCGCTTCCGCGCCTTTGACAATCACGGCTTTTTCGATGCGATCTGCGATGATAAAGGTCATGCCGGCGGAGAGCAGGATGTCTTCTGGCCGCACTTTGATGGTGAGTTCAACCATGTCGCGATGTACCAGCGCCTCGCCCTCCACCATCGATAGGGAGTGTGCCAGCGCCGCCGGCGCAGGGGCCAGCCAGCACAGGCCGAAGATCAACCCGATGTAGATACGTGGGCCTTGGCTGCGGATGATCATAGGCGTGATGCGGGTTTGTCCAACACAATCCCCACGATAGACTGTTATATTAGGCGATCGGCCCACACTCAAGGCGCGCCAGTTGCGCGTAGGCTCGCGGGTGGCCCCGATAGCTCGTCTATCGGGGCGGCGCAGCCGCAAGAGGGTTCATGCCTTGCCCAAAGCCCTCGCGTGCCTTCGGCACCCCGATAGGCAAGCTATCGGGGCCACCCGCGGTGACTAGTGGACAGCGGTCAGTAGGCAGTGGGCATTAACCACTTGGCGTGCCCTCTTTCCATGCGTTGATGGCGGCCAGGACGGCGTCGCGCTCCTCACGGCTGCCAAACACCGATTCCCCTTGCTCTAACCGAATCTCATATTCGCCTTCCCGTTCACAGTCCTCGTTCCCGCAAAAATGTGGCAACTCTGCCGCCCAAAGGACGCGGTACAGCGGAACGTGCTTGTCGTCGACCAGGCAGAAAATGGACATGGCTTACGATTTCACCTCGAAAACAGGATGCCGATAATAAGGAGAATTGCGATGGCTTCTTGGTAGTCGAGATTTCGGATGGGAAAGAGACTCGATATCAGCCGATCCCAGAATTCCTTAACGAAAAAGGCGCCAATCAGTAAGACCGCAACGACGAGCACGGCATCGAGAGCGCTCGACATGAGTAGTCCGGTCACAGTCGCATTCTTGGCCTTCTCGGAAGCAATGAATTTGACGAATGCCACGCCAAAGGAGAACAAGAACAAAACAATGTTGAACTCTGCGGTGATTCGTTTTGCGTTTCCTTCGTCAGGCATGGGGGACGTCCTTTCCATCTCTTTCGAGTTGGGCGTGAACATTGGCGGGCAACAGGTTGCCGGCCAAGCGAATTCGCCGCGTGGACGCGGCGGCTAAACCAATCTCAAATCCCTAATCCCTCCTGCCTAGTTCCACCGACCGTTGCACGGCGGCCATCAATGTGGCGCGAAGCCCACCCGACTCCAACGCCTGTAAGCCGGCGAACGTCCTGCCGCCAGGGCCACTGATAGGAAATTTGACTTCACTCACAGGACTGAGTATAGCCAGTAGGAGGTGGTGAATCAAGGTGGCCATTTCTGGGCTTCATGGGCGGCATTGCCGGGCGGTGATGCCACGAAAACGCGGCTCGACTGGCGGTGTTTCGCGCGGCAGGCGCGCACCGCCCACCGCCGGCGGGCGTCGCTGGAGATTAGAAAGTGGCCTCGAACGTGTCGATGTCCACGTACACCCGTTTCAGTCGAGGATGAATGAAGCCGGGGAGTAGGCGTGCAGCTCGAAAATGAGCCTCCCGTCCTTGATCGGAATGGGCGAGCCGGTCTTCTCGCGGCGCGGGTGGCCCCGATAGCTCGTCTATCGGGGCGGCGCAGCCGCAAGAGGGTTCACGCCATGCCCAAAGCCCTCGCGTGCCTTCGGCACCCCGATAGGCAAGCTATCGGGGCGGCGCAGCCGCAAGAGGGTTCATGCCTTGCCCAAAGCCCTCGCGTGCCTTCGGCACTCCGATAGGCAAGCTATCGGGGCCACCCGCGCAAAGAGCGGAAGCCAATTTGCCTCCTTGTCCCATGCCACTTAGGAAGGACACCTTCAACCTCAGTCGTCCACATCCACAATAAACGGCAGACGCGGGAATGGTTCGCCCTGCTTGTAGCCAAGCTTCTTGGCCGTCGCATAATCATCGGCAGCCTTCTGTCTGTCACCTTTACGCTCGTACATCTGAGCACGAAACACATAATAGAACCGCGCATGCTGTGGCAAAAGTCCAATCAGTTTACTGAACGCCGCGATGGCTTCATCAGCACGGTCCTGGCGCGCAGAGGCGTCCCAGACCATCGTATGCCAGAACGCACTGCGGATCCAACCGGATTGCCTCCTTTAAATCCGCCTCGGCTTCTGACGGCTGACTGTTTCCATTATATGCAAGTCCACGAAAACAGAATCCCGTTACCTTGCCGGAGTTATCAGAGGATTGACGGATCACGGTTGTTGCGGCAGCGATTGCCTCTTCGTATCTTCCCAACGACCCGTAAATGGAACTCCGCAAGCCCATCGTCCTGATGTCGCCGGGGGCAATCCGCAGCGCCGCATTGCAATCAGCCAACGCTTTTTCACATTCGCTCGACTCCAAGAATATGGACGCTCGTAATCGGTATCCCCTGACGTCCTTCCCAGACAATCTAATCGCCTGCGACGCATCGGAAATCGCCCCTTCATATTGGTGCTTTTTCTTATATGCCGTGCTGCGGTTGTAATATGCAAGCCCGCATTTTGGATCCAGGCGGATTGCCTCGGTTGCGTCAGCTATCGCCTGCTCATAATTGCCTAGCGCCTGATATGCACTACTACGATTGACCAGAGCCTCGATACAGTTACGGTTTAAGCGTATCGCTTCGTTGTAATCGGCCAGGGCGCGCGGGTAGTCGTGCGTTTTCGCATAAAGTACGCCCCTGTTGTAGAATGAATCAGCGACGTTCGGACTGAGTCTGACCACTTCAGCAGCGTCCCGTATGGCAAGATCGACCTTGCCGCAAGAATCATACACTGCTGCGCGACACGAGAGTACACTCGCAGTATTTGGCGCTAATCGTACCGCCTGATTGGCAGCATCCAACGCCTTTTGTGTGTCGCCCATGTCGCAGTAATTCAAGGCGCGACACCGGTAGGCACCGGCACACTGAGGGTCGAGACGGATTGCTTCGTTGCAATCCGCCTGTGACCTCTTCAAGTCACCTCGCTGGCCGTACGCCCTTGCACGTCCGACGTAGGCCGCGACATTTCGAGGATCCCTTTGGATCGCCTCGGCGAATGCCTTGATCGCGTCGTCGTAACGGCCCTGGTCGTAGAATTTGGTGCCTCTTTCGACGTTCGAATCTGATGCGGCGATTTCGCCTAACGCAAAACGCGCGTCGCCAAACATGGCAAACAAGGAAAGCCAGAAGAAAACTGTTACTTTTTGCATTATGCACTGATAGGAAATTTGACTTCACTCACAGGACTGAGTATAGCCAGTAGGAGGTGGTGAATCAAGGTGGCCATTTCTGGGCTTCATGGGCGGCATTGCCGGGCGGTGATGCCACGAAAACGCGACTCGACTGGCGGTGTTTCGCGCGGCAGGCGCGCACCGCCCACGGCCGACGGGCGTCGCTGGAGATTAGAAAGTGGCCTCGAACGTGTCGATGTCCACGTACACCCGTTTCAGTCGAGGATGAATGAAGCCGGGGAGTAGGCGCGCAGGTCGAAAATGAGCCTGCCGTCTTTGATCGGAATGGGCGAGCCGCTCTTCTCGCCGCGTAAATCAACCGCTGTGGCGGAAGCGGCTTGGAAGCCCGGCGGCAGATTTACCGCAAGCTCACCGCTGGCGCCGCTCTGATCCCAGACCCGCAGCAGCGTCCCCTTGTTTACGAAGTCCGGATCGGGGCCGAAGGCGGTCACGAGCACGCCGGGCCGCGAGACGCTTAGACCGGACTGGACCGCTGGCAACGATCCAGCGGGGCCCTCAGCCGCCGCGGCCAGCAGCGGCAAGCGGGCTTCCCAGGCGGGCACGGTCAGGTTCTTGCCGTAATCGTCGCCTTGCGTCGGCCAGAGACGCACGCGGCTCGTCCAGGTGCCGTCCTGCCACTCGGGGAAGTTGGTGTTCCACTCGTTGTTATACAGATTGACGAAAACCGTCGGCTTCTCAGGCCGGAAAGCCTGGGAATATCGCCACAGTCCAGGCTCACCAAGGCTCACACAAGGCGAATCGATGGGGCAGATCCCCACGCCGCTTGGGTCGTTGCCGCGGATCGTGAGTCCCGTGTTCAGGCAGAAGTAATCCTTGTTCGCGCCCGGAACGATCTCCTTGAGCGGATCGATCGGTCCGCCCAGTCGTCCTAGCGTGTAATGCGGTTGATTCACAGCCAGCGGGAAGCAGAGCCAACCGCCCTCCGGAACGGGATCGGGAGTCTTCTCAGTCACGCGCCATTCGACATCTACCCAGGGCTCTGCGTGGGGCAAGGTGACGACCAGCGCGATGCCTTGCGCCAGGCCGAGCGTATCGGTCGCGGTCAGCGTAGCAATATCGGCATTCCCCGTCTGCTCGACGGCCAAATTCCAGGACGGCGGGGTCAGCGCGACATGCGTTGCATCCGCTGGCGGGCCGCCGCGGGCAAAGCTGAATCCGCGCGAGTAGGCACGGGTGAAATCGGCCATCTGCTGGTTGCTGAAACGCTCGTGCAGGAATTGGCCCAAGGCGTAAGGGCTGGTGCGATCGTCCAGCTCGCGCCCGGTCCTTTTCTCGACCAGCGACGCGATGCCGCCGCGCCGCAGGTCGAACTCCACGCGGTAAAATGGCGTGTCGAGCCGTATGTCAGGCTTTCCGGCCTGACCCACGTGCTTTTGTTCCACGGGCAAGATGCCCGTGCCACTCGTTGCCGGATAGGTCTTGTAACCGTTCGCAGGCACGTCCTCGGCATAAATGAACTTGCCGGGCTGAGAGGAAATCTCGGCCGTGCCGGAGCGCGGCCAAGGCAGGGCGTTGTAGACGACGACCCGCGGACCGGCAGTCTTAACCGACCTAGCCAACAGATCCAGCCGGCTGCCAAGCTCGCGGTGGACGATCTCCGCCTCCTTGCGGGCATAGGCCCGCTTGCCGTCGAAGACCTGCTCGTATTTCTTATAAGCGCCTCGATCATAAGCGGCCTTCCAGGCGGCGCCGTATAGGTCGCGCAGGGTGCCGCTGTTCCACGACCCCATATTTGGGGCGGCAGGCCCAAAGGTATGCTCGCTGTAGAGGACGCTCTGCTCGTAGGCCTCGGTCAGCGCAGGCGCAAGGTCGCCAGTGGTCAGTCCCCAGGCGCGAAGTTGGGTGTCAAGCGCCTCGACTGCCGGCTGTAGAGGATGGGCCGTGCGGGCCGCCTTCGATTCGATCGGCATCGAGAGCCAGCCGTGGATCCAGGTGTCGGGCATGTCGGCGCGGACGACCGGCAACTCGGGCTTCTCGGCCAGCACGCCGCGGGCAAAATCGTCGAGGTCGCCGAAATGGACGCGAATGCCCGGCATGTTCTTCGCTGCATATTGCCGCAGATTTTCCACCTCTGCCAGCGAGGGCGGTCCCTGATTGTCGCCGGTCATAATCATGGCAAGGTAGTTCTTGCTAGGCCAGTCGCTTGGCACTGCCATGTTGGAACCATAGTCCGGCGTGTAATTGCAGAGGATGCGCGAGCCATCCGGGCCTTCCCACCAGAATAAATGCGGGAGGCGCAAATGGCCGCTGGCGCCATTGCTGCCGATCTGCAGGAACTTTACTCCGGCATGGGCCAAAATGGTTGGCCATACCCACGAGTGGCAGGGCACGTCCGTCATCTTGGCCGCGATCGGCAGCGGCCGGCCGTACTTGCGGGCGATCGCCGATGAGAATCGCATTCCCCGCACCAAGTCTTCCAGGTCACTCGATTCCGTGTGCAGACTGAACGGCAGGGCCTGGACCGCGAGCGTCCCTTCCCGCAACGCCTGCTCGATGCGCGGCTTGCGGGCCGGCTCTTGTTTCGGCCCGAGGATGTGCGTCAGCGGCCAACCCGGAATGATCCAGACAAAGCGTTTTTCCGGCGGCAATTGCCGCTCTTGATCGATGATCCCCAGCGCGCTGTCCATCATCTTCACCCGGTACTTCCGCAGAACGCCTTCGATTGTATCGGTATAGCCGATATCAAAATGCGTCTTGAAGGCGACCCACACGTCGGTGACCTTGGGCGGCGACGCGATATCCGACTTGGATGGTTCGGGGATGGTCTTAACCTTGCCGGCCGGATTGGCCGCATTGACCTGTTCCGTTTTGACGATGACCTCGGCCCGGCTGGCTGATACCGAGATCAGGATCAACAAGGCGCCGACTAGCGGCAAGGATCTTCGATCCATGGCGATTGCTCCTCAACGGCAGGAAGAAGATGCGGTTGGAAGGTTTGCGGCGGGATTCGCCGTGGCCGGCAGTACCTCGATAGTAACATTTCGAGTAAGCGTTCACGGGTTCCGCATGTTTGTCGTGGCCAGCGGAACCCCACTGCGGCAGCCCAATAGATACGATCTTCGCTGCGGCTTCTGGCTTTGTCAAGCTCCCCAAAAAGTTTCCGAGAATCCGGTCTGCCAAGTGTAGTGTTGCCGTGAGAAGGCATGTTGATTCTAGACGGCAAGCGCGAGTCTCTGGACCAGGACTACAAAGTCGCCGGGCGAAAACTCAAGGCGCTCGTTGCTCGTCGGAAGCGAGAATTGGCAAGTGGCCGGGAGTGGCTCAACCAGCCGTTCTCTGTTCTGGCAGATGAATACACAGCCGACATCGAGGGCCGAAGCCGGCCACCTGTTTCGCCGTGCGGTACAGCCTGCTCCATGCTCTGAAGATCCTTGGCAACACTCTCCGGGTCGGCGAAATCCGCAAGCTACAGTTGGCGAAAGATGAAAAAAGGCCAATCAGGCAGCGCATCGAAGCAACGATTGTTGACACGCCAACTGGCCCAGTTGGCAATCCGAATCGGTTTCTGTGGACGGGGTACTAGACAGTGGATATCTGCCAGCACGAAAGGAGATCCTCGTCCACCTTCCAGCCTTATTTCAGCCTTCGCAAACTGATATGCCGATAAAGCCCCAACTCGTCCGGCCCGGAGGCACGGAATCCGACTGTGCCACCCTCGAAGTCATGGACTGCCCGATGGATACTCTGACCATCCAGGAACACTTCGACGGTGCCGCGGCGGCATTCCACGGCGATGTGGTGCGTCTCACCGCGGCGAACCTCCTTCGGCAGCGCCACCGGTTCGAGCACCTGCCACTTGCCTTCCCTTCGCACGTGTGGCCGCAACGTGTTGGGGCGGGTCTTGTACTGCGGCAGATCGAGGGGGCTGTCGGCCGTTTGAAGTTGGAACATCAGCAGGTTGTCGGCGTCCTTCGCTCGAACCAGCCAGCCCGCCATCCCTTTCCCCTCCTTGGGCAGCACAAGGTCGAACTCAAGCCGATAATCCCGATAATCGTCGCCATCGAGCAACCCGACGTCGCCGCCGGCAACGCGCAGCCCTTGGGCCGTGAACTCCCAACCGGGCCGGCTCAACCACGCCTCGGGCTGCTTCTCCAGGTTCTCGCCGAAGAATGGTCCCGTCAGCCGGCTGGCCGACTGCCGGGCGCGCTCGCCCAACGGGCCAACGCCAGTTGCGATCGAGTCGGCCGGCACGACAACCAAATCGAACTGAAAGGCCGAGCGCCGCGGAGGAGCCAGCGCGGCGTTGTTGAAATCCGACATCGCCACCACATAGCGACACATGAGCGTCGAGCGGCGGTGGGAGAACATGCCCGACCAGCGCCGAACAAACACGGGACTTCCCGACACCAGCGACCGGGAAATCGCCGCGTTGTCGGCGTCGATGTTCGGCAGCGCCACGGTGGCGTACCCGCCATCCGCGCAAGCCGGAAAACTCAGGCGTCCCGCGCCGTCGATTGTGGCCAACAGGACCGGCCGGCCGGCGGCGGCCACTGGAGCGGCGAACATCAGGTCCGGCCCGCTGAGCAACGCGACGTCCCGCAAGCGAGACACTTTGCCCGGAGCAACCCGGAGCCTTTCGAAGCGTCGGCCTTCGACAGCCAGAGCCGTTTGAAATTCAAGCGTGACTTTTTCGTCCGCCGCGAACGTGCGTTCGATGCCGACGTACCCTCCGGCGGCTTTCAATATCTTGCCATCTCCGCTGGTGACCCGCTGGGACGTCGTCCATTGCGGCACTCGGACCCATAACGTTGTCGCCGCCGAAGCGTCGCCGCCTTGCGGGGCCATCTCAATTTCAAGGATCGTCCGATTTTTAGACGCCTCGCACTTGCTTTGTACCTTGACGAGCCAGTCTCGCTGGGCGGCGTGAACCGGCGCGGTGAAGTCGAACGGAAAGTCGACGAACACGCCCCGCTGCGAACCGGTCGCCAAATAGCCCTTGAGGAAATGAAGCCCCAAAGGGCCGTGGAAACTACAGCAGAAAGGCCACTCGTCGAGCATGCCGTCCGTGCCAATCGGGCCGGCCGAGTCGCCGTCGACGTGGCACATGCCAAACCCGCCGTTGGGACACTGGTTCATCAGGTACTGATTCCGCAGCAATCGCTCGGCCATCTCCAGATAGCATACCTCTCCGGTAAATCGCCATAGATCGAGGTTGAAACGCAGCCAGTCGGACTCGCTGCACCCCTCGTCGCCGTTGAAGGACACATACCAGTGTTCGCCCACGCCGCCCAACGGCCAGACAAAACCGCCAAGCATCGCGGCGGTCCATTTGGCCCGCGCCCGCTCCAGGTATTTCCGCTCCCTTGTCACGTCGTACAGCATCAAGATCCCCCGCCAAGCGCATAGGTTCCCGTGGCTATGTTCGACCGGCAGAACGTCGAACCTGGCGAAGAACTCGGCCATTCGTTCGGCCTGTTTTAGGTAGCGGGCCTCGCCGGTAGCGCGATGGAGGCTGACCAAGCCCTCGATCGCCGGGAAGTAGCAACACATGTAGCCGTCGCCGCCGCTGCCGCTCGAACGATAGTCGGCCTCGCGGGCAGGTGTGCAGAGTTGATCGGCGGAGTTTACATAGAAGTCGCCCAGCCGCCGGGCGGCGGCAAGCAAGCTTTCATCGTGAAACTCCTGCGACGCGGCCAGTAGCCCGACGAGCAGCCGGGCATTGCCCCAGAGCATCGGGATCGGCGGTGCGCCCTTCGGCATCGGTTTGCTCAGGTCCAGGTCGACACCGAAATGCCCGTCCGCCTTTTGGTGCCGGGCGATGGTTCCCAATAACGGGGCCAAGGCAGCCGGCGAAGAGCGGCCCGGCGTGCGTGTAAGTGAGGCCAGTTCCAGGAACCGCCCGGAGGCGTCGCCGCTGTAGTTCGTGAATATCCGGTCCATTTCGAATGAGACATCGGCCCGAAGTCACGATTCGCTGTACGGCGGTTCGGCCAGACGCGCCACGCCGCGAGCCAGCGACTCGCCCAGAAAGCCTGAGAGTTTCACGGCCTTGGCCGACGGCAGGCTCATCGGCGGCCATTCCGACGCAGCATTTTCGGCGGAGGCCCGGCCCGATGTCACACAGACGGCAATCAATGCAAGCACAGAGCGTAGGATGCGCGACATCGCAATGGTCTCCTGCAAACGCCGGTGGGAAATGCGGCGCTCGGAATGAAAGAAGACTCTATTGTAATGCCAGGGTTGAGGGAAAGAAAGTTCCATCTCCTCTCCTCAGACAGGGCCGGTTTCACCAATCGGCTGCCGCTCAGGATCAACCAGAATGGGTAGAAAGGGTCTGGGATCGGACTTTGGTGTAAACGCCGATTTTTCGCGGCGAAGTCCGCGAAAACGGGACTGTCCCCGGCCCGTGAACGGTTACGGTGCGTGATAGCAGTTCCTCGAACTGATTTTGTCGACAAGCGGTTCCACAGAATTCGCCTCGGCACAAATAACAGGATGTTCCTTCTTGCTGGTGTGCTGCAATGTTTCTTAGAGAGGTTATTCTGCCGGGCCGGGCAGCACTTCCGGAATCTGTTCCGGCGTCAAGGGGAACTGCGGCAGCCAACGCGCATCGAGGATGTCGAACTGAACCTCCTGGTACGCCAGCCGGCCGCAACTGTAAGCGAAAAATGCGTTGAGCATCGAACTGGCCACGCTCAAGTTGGTAAACAGGATTTGCGGCAGCGAGAGTGCAAGTTGCCCGCAGTCTTGATCGCTGGGAAGCTTGCCGGCGGCCTGGGCGATCTCGGGGTGGTACTGCGTGATCGGGACCGTCCGATCGCGGCCCCCGCGGCGGATGGCAATCTGCACGTTGCCATAGCTGCCGCGCTGCGCAGGCGGCGCGACCCCGTCGTTGCCGCCGCTGAACAGGGCCACGTCGGATAGCGTGCCGCAGTGCTCGGAGACGATTCGTCGCGTAACGTGGTTGTCAACGCACAACAGCACGTAATCGCCCGGCAGGATCACCCGGCCGACATTTTCCCGATCGACGAACTCGGGCACGGCGATCACGGTCACGTCGCTTGTGCCCAGGGCCGCGGCCGTTTCGGCGGCCTTGACTTCGGCCTTGTTGCCCATCGTCTCGAAATTCATGCGGGACGTGTTGCCGGGCTCGAAGACGTCGCCGTCGACCAGGACCAGGCGAATGCCGCGCCGCAGGCTCTTGAGGAACATGCCCAGGAATTCCAGCACAATGCAGCCGACCCCTCCCAAGCCAACGAGCTTGATCCGGCTGCCGGCCGCCAGCCGGCAAACGATGTCGGTGGACTCGGTTTTGACTTGCGGTGCGTTCATGGCTATCGGACCTTCGATTTGTAGGGATAGGCGTATGTCGAGACCTGAGACCACACGGGGCGCTGCACGCGGACCTTGATCTGCTCCAGCCACCGCTGCGGCACGATCCGTCGCCGTCGCCGGTAACCACGGAAAAGGTGCCCAAACTCCAGGGCGAAGCGGTAACCGTCGACGGACAGTTCGAGATGGAACTCGGGCGGTTCGCGCTCGACGTGCCCGACGATCACGTGGACCCCGTCCCGGTACTTTTCATCGTACTTGTCGGTGCCGGAACTATAGGCGCCGAAGTCGCAGTGGCAGTGGATGTCGCCCACCAGCAGATGTCCGGCGGGCAGCGGGACGGGGATCTGATAGGCGACATCCACCGCCGCGCGGATGCCGGACGACGATTCCCAGACCTTGGTCTCCTGTTGGGGCACCCAGAGCCGGTAGCGCGACCGCAGCGCGTTCCACAGCAGCAAGACGACGGATTCGGCCTGGTGGACCCGGTAGACGTGATCGAAAAAGCCGACCACGTATTCCAGCGCCGCGGTCCCCAGCGGCGGGAAACGGGGACGGCAATAGGCGCCATGTTGGGCCAGGCCTCGCGGGTGCCGTGTGGTGGGAACGTCGCTCTCCCAGAACGCCTCGTTCCGGCAGAGGAACATCCCACTCCCCGTGACCAGGTAGTACTGTTGGTCCGCGGGACGTGTCTGATTGGGGTCACTCTTGACGTAAACGGGAATTGCCATGATAGCCTCCGGCGGCGCGATGGGTTACGCGCGGCGCGACGGTTTGGATTGGGCGTAGGTGAGGAATCGCGCAACCAGACTGGCCGGCGGCCGCGCAGCCTCGCAGCCTTCGACCGCACTCTCGCTCTGCTGCTCCTCGAACTTGTGGTCGATCAGTTCGCCGACGGTAAGGCCCACCGGTTTCCAGGGCACCTTCAGGGCGAAGGCGTCGTCCTCGCTGGCTTCCTCCCAGCGCTCGACGGGGTGCAAGTCGGGATGGATCCCCTTGGACTGGCTGTACCATGAGGCCCCCTCGTGCCGCTCGCTACTGCGATTGAACCCGCCGTTCCAGGTGTGGCTCAACAGCGCTTCGAGTTGGCAGGTCCAGTCTTTGTCGGGTTGCGGGGCAAGGTGCTGCGTGCATATCCAGGCCATCATCCGCCCCGGCCGCTCGATGCACGAGATGTTCAAGAGCGCCGGGTAGCCGAGCCGGTCGTCGAGCGAACCGAGCGGCTGATTGCCGAAGTACAGCTCGTTGCGTTGCGTCAGGTGCAGCGATTTGCCGTGGCAGAAGAACATTGCGAAGGTGAAGGCGTAGGGCAGGCTGAGCCGCACCCAGCGGTAGGCCGTGCCCGGCCCGAACTCGCACGGAGAATCGTCGGCGATCCACAGCAGCCGGCGGACGTGCGGCGGCGACTGGTGAACGACCAGCAGAAACGGATTCCGCCAGATGATGAATTTGATGCCGTCGGGCAGGGCAACGCCATTGGTGGGCGGAAGAATTTCGCGGCGGAGCATGTCCAGCAGGTCGGTTTCCGGCGCTGCGAGGCGGCGACCCTCTTCGCTGGTTGCGATCACTTGGCCGTTTTCGATCGTGAGACTGTCGGCCACGCCCTTCTCGCCGGAGTGCTTGACAAAGTTCAAGCACTGATTCTCCTGCAAGACGGTGTCCTCATCGACCTCGTGCCCGTCCACCGTGGCCATGGCCTCGGGATCGATGTTCATCCGCTCTTCCAGCTCGCCGCGGGCCTGCCTGACGGTCAGACCCGCCAGCGGAAGCGTGTGCGCGTAGATGCCGTGGATGACGGTGACGCTGCCCCCTTCGACGGCCGTGGCGGTCGAGGAGAAATCTTCGCTGAACGAGTCGGGACCGGTCGAGAAGTCTTCGCGTCGGGTGCGTTCGCTTGGCATAGTTCGTTTTCCTTTTTAATCAGGAGGTTGGGGGCGGTGAGTTTGAGCGTGCAACGTTACGGTTCCTGTTCTCGCGGCACGAGATGGTAAAGCTCGTCGGGGCCGAGGAACTTCGACTGCACCCACGCGGCGTGGGCCAGGGCGGTTTCCAGGAGCCCGAGCGCGGCTCCGGGGTTGGCCCCGCGGCGAAACTGCGACAACCGCAACGCCGTCGGCACAACCTCTGCCGCCACCTCGACCTCTTGCGTCAGCGGATGCCGCTGCAGCCAATGGCGGAGAATCTGCTGAAGTTCCGCGTCCTCGGGGACGGCCACCGGCACGATCTCCAGCCGCCGCGATAGGGACAACCCCAGGACCTCGGCGTCGTCAGGAGCGAACTCGGGCCGCGCTACGGCGATCAGCCGGATACCACGATCAAGCCCCTCGCACACGAGCGATGGGGCCGTCTCGGACTTGCCGAGCGCCAGGTCAAATTGTTCCAGGATCAACAGCGTGGATTTCGGCAGGTTGCGGATCGTTTCCAGAGCCGCCCGCAAACGCTCGTCTCGCTGCGGCCAGAAAATCGCGCCGGAGCAGACCGCAGCGCCGCTGAGCTGGAACACCTGCTGGACTGCTTCCGCTCTAGCAGTTGCAGGGCTGCCGTGCCTGCGATCACGCTCTTCCCGCATCCCGCCGGCCCACAAACCACCGGACAGGCCGGCGGCGTGCGGCGCAGCGCCATGCCGGCGATGCGGACGATCGTTTCTGCTTGGGACGGCACGGGCTCGATTGCCATGGCGCGCAACTGGTCGTGGTCCAGGAACCGGCCGTTGCGCTCCAACTCCGGATCGCTCGTCTCCGCCGTCGCGGCCGGAGCGTCACCGGTCCGCAGCGGCAAAGGAACGATGCTCTGCACCGGACTCTCCAGCCAGCCCAACACGCGGAGAATGGCGTTGTTCAGGTCGCCCAGCAGCGGTTCCGGCGGCGTTAGCTCCCGCCACCGGTCCTGTTGTGGGCCGGAGAACAGCCGGCAGCGAAGGCGATCGCCGCCCAAGTACCTGAAATCGTCGTCCACGAAGACGCGCCAGGAGAGGTCCAGTTGGCGGTGCAGGAGGACGTTGGTCGCGGGTTTGCTGAAGCCGGCCCCCGCTTCCACGGCGTTGAGCTGCACCATTTGATCGCGCGGCTCGACCACGTTCACCGCCCGTGATCTCAGCACCTGTTCCAGGTCGCGATCGAGTTGGTCGGCCAGAGGCATGATCGTTCCTTTCCCATGGGTTAGCACAGGACGTGGGCCAAGCGGCCGTTGGTCGAGCGCAGACGCCGCACCGAGGCCACGCCCACGCCGTCGGGCAGATCGACGTAGTCGGCCGCGTTGTGCGGCGTTAGATTGTCGGCCAAACCGTCGATGACGTTGTCGAACGAATCGAGAATCGCGGCGGCGCCGAGGCCCAGCTTCGCGTCGCCGCTGTTGTCGATGTTGAAAACCAGGGCGTCGATCGCATTGGACAACGCCTGCTCGCAGACCGCCCCGGTGAGGAAGTCGCGGCGGTAACGCAGCAGCTTCTTGCCGTCGCGGAGCGTAATCTCGATCTGCGGCTGTTGGCTGCCGTTGGGGCTGAACAAGGCATCGACAATCTGGTCGATCAGGCCGGTGCGCAGTTGGTCGGGCGAGGCGCCGTTGTCCGAGGCGTAGCGGAAATGGGGCTTGAGCTTCTTAGCCAAGACCGCGGCCAGCCCCGAACTTTGCAGGCGATGGAACCGCGCGATGATTCCGGCCAGCCGCCGCCAGGCCGCCACGTCGATCATGTCCGGCCGGTTGCTGGTGGTAATGAAGAAAATGGGAAGTTTGCCGAGGTTGTGGATCGGGTCGTCCAGGCGTTGCAAGAGCATCCCGATGATCCGGTCGTAGACGCCGCCGTCGAGCTCGCCGCGGCGGCGCGTGAGCCCCTCGGCCTCTTCCAGCAATACGACGATGGGCAGCCGCACCTTCTCGCCGGAAGCCAGCTCGATCTCCTCCGACACGTTATAGCGGATGTCGTTGAAAAAGACGTCGATCTTCCGATCGCTGACGCCGAAGTATTCGGAGAGCAGATCGGCCGTTGTAGCGCGGATCACGCGGCTTCCCAGGTTGTCGCGGCCCGAGTAACGCCGCAATTCCTTGTCGAACGCGTTCAGCCAGGCTTGAATCGTCAGCGTCTTCCCCGTCCCCGACGGACCGACCATGGCGACGGCGCACCGCAGCCGCAGGTCGAACGCGGCCACCAACTCGGGATGATAAAGCATGATCTGCAGACGGCGGAGCATCCAACCCAAAATCCAGTGGGGGCTGCCAATGTCGCGGTGGGCAACCACGTCGGGAATCAGGCTGCTGTCGATGAACCGGTGGCGGTTGGCCTTCTCCGCCGGCAGCTTGGCGAGGATGATTTGGCGGCGGGGACAAAACAAGACCGCGTCGCCCGGTTTGAGCTGGCCCGCCGCGTCCGCGTCGAGGACGGCCTGCGAGCCCCGCAGCGTCAAGACCTCGTCGCGGTACGTGACTTGGAAGCTGTCGGTCTCCACGATGCGGCCTTTGTAGGCGCCCGTCTGTCCCACGTAGGGCAGCTTGCGGCCGGCGCCCACGACGACTACGCCTTTGCTGTCGAGGTAGACGGATTGGCCGGGCCGCAGGTCTTCTAGTTTCACGCTCTCGTGCAAATACGGGTAGCGCTCGGTGCCGTCCGGACAAATCACGTGGACGCGCGGTTTCGGTCCGGGCATGTCGCCGTCGGCGACGCTGATGAACGTGGCGCCACGGGGCGGGCCGTTCTCCAACTCGGCCAGCTTCGCTTCGTAGGCCTGCTTCAGCTTCACGGCCTCTTCCGCATCGGCCGCTATAGACGTCTTCCCCAGCAGGTGCGTTACGAACGCCAACACGACCGCGGAGTCCTGGCCGGTGAGAATCGCGTCCATGACAATCTGGCCGCGCACCCTGAGCGGCTTGCTGGGGTCGAGGGCAAGTTTCAGCAGGCCCTCATAATTGTCGGCCAACTGCATTTGGGCGAGTATTTCGTCGTGAAGACTCACGTTTGCTCCGCTCCTTTCTTGATGCTTGATGTCAGCCCGGCGATCGCACTGGCCGCGACGACTCGAATCGTCCGCGGCAGAAGCGCGCCGCCGGTCAACGAATAGACTTGCCAGACCTCCTCTCGGTGGGCGGTCCAGCCCCAGACCCCCAACGCAGCCCAGGGAGTCGCCGCGAAGATGGTCCGGTGCCACTCTTCATCGAGGCTGCTGGCCACGGCCGTCGACTCGGCGCACGTGGCAAGCCGGTCGCAAGACGCACATATCCGCTGGCCCTCCTCGTTCGCGTGGGGCAGGAAGTTGTGGCCGTGTACCGAGCCGAGGATTCGCTCGTGCGGGCGGTTGAGTCGGCGCCGCCGCTGCTCCAACAATTCGCGGACACTCTGCCACGTTTCCCCGGAAAACAGGATCGAGTACTCGGTCTCCTGGGCATGTTGGGCCTCGATGACGGCTTCGATCAACAGGAAGATCTCCGGCGTTTCCACGTCCCGCATCAGCCGTCCCGTCCATACGGCCGCCGATTCGAGATCGCCGCCGCGGCGGGCCAGGGCGCGGCTCTCTTCCCAGACCTCGTCGTCGATGAAGATCGGCAGGTGGTTGGGGCGATCTTCATCGGTCGGCGACAACGGCGCCGCGCCCTCGCGGAGCAACCGGCTTGCTTTCAGGAACGCGGCCAGGGACGCGGGTTCGAGCACCAGCGGCTCGCAGCGTCGCTTCACTCGCAGCCGCGCGTCCGCCGCTTGGCCTTCGATGCCCCCGGCGGGGTCGGCGGCTGCCGCAGCGGCGGCCGCGCGATGATCGTCCGCCGCAGTGGTCAGGTAGTAGTGGACACGATCGCTGGCCGTCAGGATTCCCTGCTGATACAACCGCTTGGTTCCGCGCCGGGCCGTTTGCTCCAGGCTATAGACCGTGTAGTCTTGGCGGAAGCGGCGCTGCCCGTCGGCCAGTTCGATCGCGTAGTCGGCCAGCACGCCGCTGCCCAGGCTCTGGCCGGGAAGCACGTTGCAGCAGAGTCCTTCCATCTCCGGCGGAAGGACTCCGCCCCGCATCCCGCGCAGCCAGGTCTCGTAACGCACCGGGCCGAGATCGGACGCGACCACCGGCTCGTCGGTCAGCGGGCCTTCTCCCAGCCGGTCGCACCGGATCGTGACCGCTAGCCCGGTTGTGTGGTTGCTGGTCATCGGTTTGCCTTTCGCAATAGAAGTCGGGTGTTTGGAAAGCGGGGCGGGCAGCCGGAGACCGCCCGACGCCCAACCCCGCGGCGACGCCTGTTGGTCAGGCGCCCAGCCGAGCCTTCGGAATCACCGTCAGCCGCGGCCGGGTGGTTTTGCTGACCTGGCTCCCGATCGGATGGTCGTCGAGGAGCATCCGCTGAGAATCTTCGTCGCGCAACGCGTACGGCTGGTTCTCCGGGAGGTCCAACATCGCGGCCATCGTCCGCGCCAGGTCGGCCGACGTTCGATGACCGTCGATCTGATCGACTTCCAAGGTGCGGCTGCCCGTCACCTCGGAGACTTCCAGCGACAAGGGATCGACGACCTCATCTAGGTTGAGCACGGGTGTCTCATTCACTTTCTCATCTCCTTTCACGCTCGCAAGGGACAACGTCCAAAACACGACGCGAGGAGTCGCCTCCCGCGTCACGACACTCAATGGTCTCTGTCGAACGATTCCTGCTGCCGGACAATCTGCTCGGCCAGGTCGCTACCCTGCGGGTCGGCCAGGGCCGGAAGTTCCAGGCCCAACCGCCGCAGCGCCAATTCCAAGCTGTCGGTCGCCATGTGCGTCATCTCCCGCCACAGCGCCTCGGTGGCGCGGTTCAACGGGTTCCCGCTCGGAAGGCCGGTCAGATCGACTTGCGCCTCGACGTGCAGGCCCGCCTGCTGGTGGGCCGTGGAGACGACCCGCATCAGGCGCGTGCGGTCGTTGGCCTCGGCGGCCAGCAGCCGAATGGCCATCGCGGCGGTGGGGCTCAACTGCGTCCATTGCCCCAGCGGCATGACCAGTCGCAAGCGGTCCGCACCGCACTCGATCCGCACCTGTCCGTCGCAGCCCTCGCCGCGAATCGTCAGCCGCAGGTTGCCCTCCTTGTCGGCGATCGCGTCGCATCCTTGTTCCGCGAGCCAGCCGGCGAGCAAGGTCGTCAGATCGGGCGGATTCCAGGCATCGAGTTTCAGTTGTCCGTCCAGCAGCGCCTCGGCCATGGTCTGAATCTCGTCGCGGAGGCGGCCGGCCTCCTCGGCCTGTTCGGGATCGACCGTGCAAAGCTGGCCCGTCACCGACTGCGGGGGCAAGAAGACTTCGACCTGTCGCAAAATGCCCTGCGGCCCGCGGCGGAGCTTCACCGGCCCCAGGAACTCCGAGTGCCGCGCGAGATAATCGTCGGCCGTGGCGTCGGGAAATAGGCGGCTCGGGGCAAGCCATCCACTGGGTATCCGGCCGATTTGCGGCCCGTGACCGGAGTCCGTCGTGTGCGGCCGCACGCCGCGGCGCCGCCGACGGTCAGCGGAACGAACGATGGTAGGCGGCTCATTGGGGGCAATCGTGTCGAGCATGTCATTCGGCTCCTAAATACTTGTCCATGGAAACGGGGTCCATCAGTCCCGCCGTGGTCAACGGCAGGAATTCCGGATGTTCACGATAGAAATTCTGATGCCCGCCCGTTCAGCACTCCTTGGACGTCGGTTTCGTCCAGGCTCAGCATTTGCAGCGAGACGGTGAAGAAGCCCAGGAGCAAAATTTCTTTGGGACGAATGGCGGCAGGCAACTCGCCGAGGCAAATGGCGCCGCCGAGTTGCGGGGCCAGATTGGAGTGGAAAACGTCCGGCGGGTAGACGATTCCCAACGGCGCCCAGCCGGGCGGGCTGCTGCACAGCCATTCTTCTACATACCCCAGATGAAACACTGCGCGGTCGCCGATTTGCAGCGGGCCGTCGACGGGCTCGCGCGGGACCGGCATGCGCAGTTCATAGATGGCGTGGAAATCGCCCGTGATATTCAGATCGAGCAGATTCAGCCGCGGCGCCTTCCTCGCCAGCGCGAGGATTTCGTCGGCCTCGTACTGCTTCCACTGCCGCCATGCGCGCCGCCCGCCGTTGGACTGTTTGATCTTGGCCTCGATTTGTGCCAGCCGTTCTTCGCGGCTTCCCGCTGCCGGCGGTATTATTAGTTGCACGTCCATGCCGTGCTTCCTTCTATTGGGGTCGGTGATCGTCGCACGATTCCAAGGGAGGCGGACTCCCACAGATGAAGAAACACCACGGGTCGTGACCTTGCGCAATCCCGATGGCACCGCCGGGAACGATGCCCAGTTCGCTCAATGGAATATCCAGACAGTGGCAGAGGTCTTCCTGTGGCAAAACGGAAGAAATCCCCAGCGGCGACGCGAGCAACTGCCGTCCGCATCGGCACCTCGCCAATTCGTCGCCGGCCGCGGCAAACCGCCGCACGGGAACTATCTGCCCGCACCCGGAGCAACGTGTGAAACTGGACCAGCATCTTTCACCCCGGACTTGGACCGGCGCTGACTCGCCCGGACAAGCCGAGCCGTGCGCCATTGCCGCCTGCCGATCCATGAGTCTGCGCAACGTCAACTCCGAGGGAGGCTCCGGCGCGGGGGCCAAGGTCCACTGCTGATGCGGGCAAGGACAACTTGGATTGCGGACGTAACGCGTGCGAAAGCTCTTTTGCGAAAGGAGACAGAGCGCGGCCTCTTCGCCGCGAAGCCGCTCGTCCATCCCCAGCAGGGTCATCACGGCCTGGGCCGACGTCATCATTGCGGCGGCGCCGCAGATGCACGGGAGGGTCCGCGTCGGCTCGATGCCCTGCGCCCGCAGTGTGTGGGGATCGCAGCCGGCGCGGCTTGTGAGCGTTTTCCATTCGCCGTCCGATAGCGTGCAGCCGGGGCAGGCCGCTTCCGGGTCGGTCAAATCGAAGCCGCGGCAGGCGGCCAGCCACGTGTGCCCTTCGACCGCGCCGACGAGCACGGGAACCCCGAGAGCGGCGCCCATGTTGCCGGCCCAGACCGCCAGTTCGAGATTGTCGCCCGCCACGACCAGTACGTCGGCCCGGCACAACAGGTGAAGCGGCATGTCTTGGGCAAAACCGATGGCCGTTGTCACCGTGCAGGCCGGATTGGCTTCGCTGGCGATCCGGGCTTGCACCACGGCCTTGTACGCGTCGGCGTCCTCGATGCGGCGCATGGGTTGCGTCTGCCAGGAATCTTCGCCGTACTGGTCGATGTCGACGCCGTAGAGCCGCCCGACACCGAGCCTGGCCAGTTCGGCGAAGCAGATCCCGCCGACGGCGCCGAGCCCGAAAACAATAGCGCACTTGTCGGCCAACTCGGCGGCACGGCCGTCGAGGCCCTTCAGCAGCGCGGCGCCCGCCGCGGAATCGGCCGGCAGCGTCGCGGGTCGGCAAATCCACCGCAGCTTTCTCAAATCGTGGCCGGATCCCATACCAAAACCTCTTGGCTGGACAACTCGTGTTGGCAACAAGGACAGAGCGTCGCTTTAGCAAGACAGCCAAGCCGGTCCTCCTCGGGCACGTCGGGGTGGCTCTCCGGCGTCTCCCAGTGCAGGACGGCGCCGCACCGGCAAGTGATAACCCGCGTGTCCGGCTGGCCGTCTTCGGCGGCCTGGATGGGGATCTTGCACACGGGGCAGCGTTTGCCGATCATTTCGGGCGTGGGCGGGCCGATGTAAGGCGTAAACCGCGCCGTGACGTAATAGAAATGGCCCGGTGAGCCCACCACCAGCGAGTCTCGCAGCTTCAGCACGCTGAAGCTCAGGCCCGGCAGCGCGTTGACCAGAACGTCGCTGCGGCCCGCTAGCACCGCCAAGCCGCTCGCGAAATGACGGCGGCAGACCTTCAGCCCGAAACAGCCCTGCTCGAATTGATCGCGTCGCGTGAAATCGCCCGTATCCTGGTCAAAGCCCACCCAAACCAGGCCATCCTCCTCACCGAGCGTCAGCGCCGGCTCGCACGGCGCGGCGCCGCAGGGCCTCCAGGGCAACGGGCTGTTCGCTTCGTTCGCGGCCGGCGGGCCGCCGGCGCGGTGCAATTCGAATCGCAGGCCCGGCCTGGCCTTCGAGCGGTCTTCTTCTCGTTTCATCTGGCCTCTCCCGGTTCTCGCCAAAAAAAACGGTCACCAGGGAACCGTCGCTGCTCCGTCGGGTGCAGCCGCGGCTTCTTGGTGACCGTGCGTTTATCGCATAGGTCAAGGGTCGTTGTTAGCCCGTTTTCAGGGCCTGGTAGTCCTCCAACTGTGCTGGGCGTACGCGAAGGTGAACGATAATGTCTCGCACCGCGCCTCGGCGGACGGGCAGTTCGATCCGGCCATAGTTTAGGGGCACAATAGTACCCCCTATCGTCAGGCTGCAACCTGCCAGGAACTGCTGCAAGCTCACTTCGAAGGCTTGCTGCAAGTCCTGGAGGGTCGGCAGGTCATGCCGCGTACCGAGGGTCTGCCGTGGAAATCTTGTTAGCGTTAGGCCGCGGATCGCGAGATCCAGCGGGCAGAGCCTGCCCTGGCGAATGTCCGCCCCCAATTCGCCTTCACGGACGCTCAGCGCCTGGATGATCGGCTGGGCGGCCAGGATCATCGTCAGGAGCCGATCATCCAGTGATTGCGTTGGGTGCAACATGCTCTACGTCGCCGTTGGAGTGTGCCCGCGCCGTGTCGTATCCCTCTCATCTCCGCCCGGCCGTTAGCCCGAGCCGGTCTCGTCCGGCCTCGACCCGCCGCAGGCCGTTGGCGCGGCCTGGCCGGATCGGGTACGCTGCCGCCGCTCCACGAGGACGGCTAGCAGCCCTCCCAAACTCCTACGCTGCTCCGCGTACCCGGCAGCGGGAGGCGGCGGCTGTGGCCACGCTACGGATCGCGGCGAGTTGCGGTTGCTAGCATCGTCTGTTTCGCTGGGTTCCATGGTCTGTCTCCTCGTCGTGTCTCGCCAGGCGGCCGGCCCGCTCTCGTGATCGCTCTCCCAGACCGATATACCCCATAAGAATGAAATGTTGATTGCATTGCTATAGGGAATACTCAACCCCTTACACTTACGCGCGGTTGCGCTTGTCGCTGTCTCGTCCGATGTCGCGTCGCCGCGCCCCGCCACGGTCTTGCTTTTTTTTTCTGTTCTGCTAATCTGCATTCCATGCACATTCTGAAAAATCCGGAAAGACTCGCTCCTTGAATTATCACCCTGCCGCGCCTATTGGAGCAAAAAAGAAAACCCAAGTCAAACCGTCGCACCGCTGTTGCATCATGATTTCGTGGCTGGAAGCAGCGCCCCACCGCTGCCAGATAATAGAGGTTCAAATTGAGGAGGAGCCAGGAAATGCGACAGGAAATCGTGGAGTGGCTGAAGTCGTCTTCGTCCCAGGAGCGAAGGCAAGGATGGATGGCGTGGCGCGAAGAATTGCGCGGGCTGCAAAGACAACGACGGCGCCCCGACCGCACGCGAGCTGCGCTGTTTGGGAAAACTGGCGGGTGACGAACTCATGGAACGCCACGCGGATGGCGTGTGGCGCATCGCGATCCCCGTCTATCTGGAAGCGCTGGGCGTGTACCTGGAACGCATGGCCGTCGGTTCCCCGGGAGTGCGCGGCGACATGACGGATCCGGCCGCTCCTGCGACGCCGCAGTGTCTGCTCGACTGGGTCTTGCTGCCGTTTCACGAGACCTCCGCGGTGTTTGGGGCGTCGGGCGGCCTGTACGTGCGCGACGCGACCGCGCTGCTGGCGCTCGCACGCTGCTTCTCGAACAAGGAGTTTCCCCGCACCGACATTTGCCCTGTCCCCCTTCGCTCTCGGAGTTGGGAAGAGCAGGTTTATAAGGGCGACCACCAGGCCGTATTACTCGTGGGGCGGTTGTGGTTGTTTGGCGATAGCGCCGTTAACGACTGGTGCCATAAGAAGGCCCGCTTCGGCTTCATCCGGCACGACAAGCCGGAAGATTGCCAACCCCCCCCGTTCGATCCAGAGTATCACTGCATCTATGAAGAGCTTGACGATGGCCGACGGGAGTACTACCGCACAAGCAAGAACAATGGCGAGTGGACGGACTACGCGCTGATTCAGCGTTACACGGTGCAGTACAGTGGACGGCAAATTGTGGTGGTCCTCTGCGCCGGCATCACGTCGCTGGGTACCCTCAGTGCCGCGGAATACCTGGTCTCGCGTCTGAATGGCTCCAGTCGCCCGGGGGGAGAGCCCATCCCATTGCCGCCGGGCATCGGACCCGATAGCTCGCTGGAAGCCTTGTTGGAAGTGAAGGCTGACGCCACCCATCCCTTCTGGACGCCCTCGCGGGTCGAACTTCGCAAGCTGTTCGTCGACAGCGCCGTTTGGTCCGCGTCCGAGAACAAGTGGGAGTCGTCGCTAACGATCACACTGGTGTGCGAAGGCGGGAATCCGGAACGGCCCTTGGCCGTCAAGATCGATGATCGAGAACAAAAAATGAATCACGCGAAGCATGCCTTCAGACTGCTCGTGGCGGTTTGCTTGCAGGCCCGCGAGAGCTCGGACGGCCACGTCGATGTCGCGAAGCTATCGCAGAATCCGTGGATATGGAGGAAGGAGAAGGTCAGCGAGACCTACGTCAGGAGACGGTTGACCGAGTTGAAGCATCGCCACATGCCTCCCGCATCCCTGTCCATCGGCGAGGACGTGCGTTTGCACGCCAAGGTGGTGATTGTTGCAGCCCCTGAGCTTGTCGCGGTCGGGGCCAAAGTGCCCGGTCGTAAACGCCGCCGCGGCAGCGACGGGCCGGAAATGCAAGGGCCGAAGCCGCGTTGAGCTGCACCGGTTTTGTTTTGTCCGTGGAGTGATCGCCCATGCCGCGCCCGACGAACCTGCCGGTCGAACTCTTGCAGACGTTCCTGCTGCTAATCGAGTGCGGAGGCGACGCCGCGCAGACCGCCGACACCCTGGGCATCAATCAGCCCAGCATGTCCAAGCGGCTGCGGCGTCTCCAGTGCCCCGGGAAGGCATTGAAGCATCCTTGGGTCTTCCGCGACGGCAAAACATGGATCGCCACGGAGGAGGGCCAGCGGGTCTTGCCTGCCGTCCGCAATCTCATGAGCCGCTACGAGCAGTTGCGGACCTTCGCTGGCAATGGGGAGGTGGAGCGGGCCGTGGTCAGGTTCGCTTGCGGCCGGCAGGCCGTCGCGCGGTTTGTGCATCGTGCCGCCCGGCAGTATTGGGCCGAGCACCCCGAGGTGCAATTGCGGGTTTCGACGCTGCCCGGAACTGCGCGGATTGAGGGCGTGGCGAACGGAGTGATCGATTTGGCAACGGTGGCCCACGACGAATTGCGGATCCGCAAGATCGCCCGCCGCGACCTGCACGTGGAGACGATTTACCGCGACCGCTTGGCCCTGGTTTGCCGCCGGAACACGCGCTGGGCCGCGGCGATGGAGCGGCTGCCAAAGCACAAGGTTGGGCCGAGCGGATTCGTCGGCTTTCCCCTGCTCCTGCCCGGCGCCGAGTCGGGCGTGCGGGTGATGCTCGACGACGTGCTCCGCACCAGCGGCGTGCTGGAGAAGCTCGACATTCGGCTGGAGGTCTCCAGTTGGACGGTGATTCTGGGCTATGTGAGCGACCGGCTGGGTGTGGGACTCGTCAGCGAATCGGCCGTCCCCAAGGCGCCCTGGCTGATCGTTCGTTATCTTGATCCGGCCCTGATTCCTCCCTACCGCGCGAAGCTGATCTGCCGGCGCGCCGCCGACTGTTCACACCAACTCGATCTGAGTCATTCCGCCCGCGCATTCTACAGGATTTTGAAGCAAACAGCCCGGCAGCGGTGGGAATTGTGAGTCCGTCGTGTTGGTCAACTAAGTCTTGACTCCGACGAGGGAAGGCGAACTCGCCGCAACCGCTGAAGTTCAGTGCGTTGTTCGCTGCGCCAAGTGGCAACGTCTAGCCGGCGAACTTGTTCGCCATGTGCCGAGCTTCTTGGCCAGCGGTTCTTTGTCGCCGCCTCGCGCGATGGCGACGGTCCTGAAACCCATCTTCGCGGTGAACTGGATGGCCAAATGGCCGAGTCCGCCTACGCCCAGCACGACGACCGTATCGCCCGGCCGTGCCCCGCTGTTGCGCAGGGCGTTGAAGGTGGTGATTCCGGCGCACATCAGCGGCCCTGCGTCCACGGCGGAAAGCCCCTCGGGGATCAGCGCCAATGCCTGGGCCGACGCGATCATGTATTCCGCGTAGCCGCCGTCGAACGTTACGCCGGACACTTGTGGTGCGATTTGACAGGTAACGAAGTCGCCGCGGCGGCAAGAATCGCAATACCCGCAGTGCCCGCCGTAACAGCGGACTCCGACGCGTTGGCCGGGCATCCATCCGGCGACGCCTGCGCCGACCGCGTCGATCACGCGTGTTTTCATCGCAACTACCTATCGATGCATCGCCAATTCCCGTGGAAGTTCGTGCCGTTCATCTCGCGGCTGTTGGCCCCAGTTTTCGTTGCGGCGACAACAGTCTCTCAGCAGCCGCGTCACCAGTGCGGTCCAGCCGGTTTGATGGCTGGCGCCGAGCCCTTGGCCCGAATCGCCGTGGAAGAACTCGTGGAAGAGCACGAGGTTTTGCCAATGCGGATCGACGGCGAAACGTGCGTCCGATCCGTAACAGACGCGCCGGCCGCGCTCATCGGCGCGAAAGATCCGAACCAGCCGACCGGCCAGATCGCGGGCCACTTCCTGGAGATTCATGAATCGGCCCGAGCGGGTCGGACATTCCACCCGCAGCGTGTCGCCGTAGAAGTGATGGTATCGCTCCAGCGCCTCGACGAGCAGGTAATTCACCGGCAGCCAGACCGGCCCGCGCCAGTTCGAGTTGCCGCCGAAAATCGCGGTGGTTGCGTCGCCGGGCTCGTAGTCGATGCGTTGCGGCGTGCCGTCTGCCGAGCAGGTGTAAGGCCGATCCTTATACACGCGCGAGAGCGAGCGGACGCCGAAGGGGGACAAGAACTCATCCTCGTCGAGCACGTAGCGGAGGATGCGTTCCAGCCGCGGCCGCGAAGGAATCGCCAGCAGCCGGTGGCCGTGGCCGCGCGGGCCTTGCGCTTCGAGGTACGAAACGTGCCTGGCCAGATCGCGGCGGTTGTCGAGAAACCACTGAAGCCGCTTGCGGAACCCGGGCAGCCGCGCGATCGTCTGGTCTTCCAGGATCTCCACGGCGAACAGCGGGATGATTCCCACCAGCGAGCGAATGCGAAGGCGGAGCGGCCGATCGTTGACCTGAATCTGATCGTAGTAGAACCCGTCCTCTTCGTCCCACAGTCCCGTGCCGCCCAATTGGTTCATGGCGTCGGCGATGCCTACGAAGTGCTCGAAGAACTTGGAGGCCACGTCTTCATAGGCCGCCTCTTCCCTGGCCAGTTCCAGGGCCATGGCGAGCATCGTAAGACAATAGAACGCCACCCACGCCGTTCCGTCGGCCTGCTCCAACACGGCCCCGCCGGGCAACGGCTGGGAACGATCGAACAGGCCGATGTTGTCCAACCCGAGAAAGCCGCCGGCGAAGAGCTGCTTGCCGGTCACGTCCTTGCGGTTGACCCACCAAGTGAAGTTGATCAGCAGTTTCTGAAAGGCGCGGGCGAGGAAGAGCCGGTCGCGGGCCCCGCGCCGCCCGGTCATCTTGTAGACCCGCCAGCACGCCCAGGCATGAACCGGCGGATTGACGTCGCCCAGCGCGAACTCATAGGCGGGCAGTTGCCCATTCGGCTGCATGTACCACTCGCGCAGGAAGAGGATCAATTGCTCCTTGGCGAAACAGGGGTCGATTTCGGCCATCGGAATCATGTGAAAGGCCGAGTCCCAGGCGGCGTACCAAGGGTACTCCCACTTGTCGGGCATGGAAATCACGTCGCGATTGAACAGATGGGTCCAGTCGGCGTTGCGTCCCTGCCGGCGGCTGGCGGGCGGCGGCGGTTGGGCAGGGTCGCCGTCGAGCCATTCTTTCACCACGTAGTGGTAAAACTGCTTCGTCCAGAGCAGCCCCGCATACGCCTGCCGGCTGATGCGGCGATCGTCCTCCGATGCGCCAGCCGGGCTGCGGCTTCGATAGAACTCGTCCGCTTCGCTGCTGCGGTCGGCAAACGTGCGGTCGAACTCCTCGGCGAAAGGCGCTCGTGGCGCCTCTTCTTCGGCGAAAAGCCGCAGTTCCACGGTTGTTGAATCCTGCGCGGCGATGTTCAACACGTAGTGCGCTGCGGCTTTCGTACCGACTGCCGCGGAGTTGACCATGTCCGTCCGCCCGTGGATGACGTAATCGTGAAATGCGTCTTTGACGTAGGGGCCTTCGTTCGCAGCCTGGAACAGCCTTTCGTTGTTCGTCTCGTTGTTGGTAAACAACAGCGTCGGCGGGCGGCCATCACCATCCGGGCGGGCATGAAACTGAACTCGCCCCAACGTCGAGTGTTCGCAGAATACCGCTCCTTCACCGACCTGCCGCAATTCGGGCTCGGGCGTGCAGCCTTCGTGCAGGCAGGCCCACGAACAGGTGTTGCGGAACCAAACGGTGGGCAACAGGTGAAGCGTGGCCGCCTGCGGGCCGCGATTGGCCGCCGTCACCCGGATCAAGATGTCGTTCGGCGACGATTTGGCGTACTCCACGAAGACGTCGAAGTAACGATCGTCATCGAAAACGCCCGTGTCCAACAGTTCAAACTCCGGCTCCTTTCTGCTCCGCCGATGATTTTCATCGACCAACCGCGCGTAGGGGAACTCGGCCTGCGGATACTTGTACAACGCCTTCAGGTAGGAAGAGGTGGGCGTCGCATCCAGGTAGAAGTAGCACTCCTTCACGTCCTCGCCGTGGTTGCCCTCGGTGTTGGTCAGACCGAACAAGCGCTCCTTCAGGATCGGGTCGCGACCGTTCCAAAGGGCCAAGGCAAAGCAGAGACGACATTCGCGGTCGGTGATGCCCAACAGGCCGTCTTCGCCCCAGCGGTAGGCGCGGCTGTGGGCTTGCGAGTGCGGAAAGTACTGCCAGCACGAGCCGTCGGGCGAATAGTCTTCGCGGACCGTGCCCCACTGGCGTTCGGCCAGATAAGGGCCCCACCGCTTCCAGTTCTGCTCGCGCCGGCCATCCGCCGCGAGTCGCTTTGTCTCGGCGTCGATGTATCGTCTGTCGGCCATTCGGCTACCGTCCGATCGATCAGCGATTCACGGTTTCCCGTGCCGCATCGAGTCCTTACCACAATCTGCTCGGGGAGAAACCCAGAGAATTGTAGGCGAGCAACGCTGGGTAGAGAAGGACATTGGCAAGAGGCGGGAGGCACTACACTAGGACAATTCCCTAGGTTCGACAACAGCAAATTGGCCGGGGAGCGGACTGTCTCTCGGCATGGCCCAGACGGTTCTGGTCGAAGACAATGCCGGATCGAGGCCCGGCAGCGCCGACGATGTTGACACGCGTGCGTATAATTGTGGCAAACCCTCAGGAAGGAGGCCCCATGTCCAAACTACTTCACATTCTGGCCAGCCCCCGGGTCGAGTCGTACTCCACGCGGGTCGCCAAGGCGTTTCTCGATTCCTATCGGCAGGCGCGGCCGCAGGATCGCATCGAGGCGCTGGACTTGTTCCAGGCCGACATTCCGCCGTTTCACGCGCCGCAGGCCAAGGCCAAGTACGCCGTGATCGCCGGCCAAACGCCACGTGACGACGCCGAGGCCGCGTGGCAGCCGGTCGTCAAGACGATCAGCCACTTCAAGGGATTCGACAAGTACGTGATCTCCAGCCCGATGTGGAACTTCGGCATTCCCTACCGGCTGAAGCAGTACATCGACGTGCTCGTCCAACCGTCGCTGACGTTCGCCTATTCGCCCGACAAGGGCTACACGGGCCTGGTGACGGGTAAGCCGCTGATGCTCATTCTGGCCCGCGGCGGTGAATATCAGACGGGCAATCCCTGCGAGACATTCGATTTCCAGGAGTCGTATCTGCGCAGCATCTTCGGATTCATCGGTTTCACCAACATCCGGGCCATCCACATCCAGGGCACGCTGCAAAACAAGCCCGAGCAGATCGAGGCCGACACCCGCAAGGCCGTCGCCGAAGCCGCCGACGCGGCAATGGAGTTCGCCGGAGAGGCGGCGATGCCGGTGTGAATCGGGCACCCGAGTCACGAAGAGGGCAGCGTTACCCGAAGAGCTTCGCGAGCAAAAATGCGGCTGATGCGGCCAGCCCGCCCACAACCACGGTCTGCCATGCGCTGCGGAACGGTCTCTTCACCGTGAAACGCCCTTTGACGTAGCCGAACGCAAGCAGGGCCAACAGCGTGACGATCACGGAAACGATCAGGGCCGAGTGAATCGCGGGAATGAAGAAGTACGGCGCCAGCGGAATCATTCCGCCGACTACGTATGAACCTGCAATGGTCAAGGCGCTGCGACTGGCGCGTTTCGGGTTGGGCTCTTCCAGGCCCAGTTCGAACTTCATCATGAAATCGACCCAGCGCTTCTGCTCGCTGCTGATTGCCCTGACGACCGCGGCCACTGTCTCTTCGGGCAGACCGTAGGAACGAAATACTACGGCCACTTCTTCCGCCTCCCGCTCAGGCACCTCCACCGTCTCCTGTACTTCAATCGCTCGCTCGGTGGCGTAGTGCTCGGCGTCCGTCTTTGCGGCCAGGTAGCCGCCCAGTCCCATCGCAATCGATCCCGCCGCGATTTCGGCCAAACCCGCTGTTATGACCACGGCAGTGTTATTGACCGCTCCCGACAGGCCGGCGGCGAGGGCAAAAGGGACCGTCAAGCCATCCGACATGCCGATCACAATGTCACGGACAACTTCCGATGCGGTGAAGTGTTTCTCGACGTGGGGCGTTTGCGGCATTATTTCACCTGCGACGTGGGAAATGGCTTACCCGCTGTTCTGTTTCCACGGATATGGCGAGGTTGTCCCTGGTGGAGTCGAAATGGAAAATGGCGGTTCCTCCCGTCCAGCCGGCGTAGGTTGGATCGCGTTCGACCAAGAAAGGAGAAAACGCCATGAGAAGAAGATACACGAAAGGGAGCTTTGTTGGCAAGGCTTCGGGTGCAGCAGTGGTTTGTGATGATCGGGACGTTTAAACAGACTTCCCATTTCGACCACGATCACTTACTGCATCCAAGGCCGCCGTCTTACCGCCGCGGCGTCCACGGAGCGGCCTGGTGCCGGTCGAGCACCGCCTGCAACTGTTGCCGCGCGGCGACGGCCGCCGCATCGGCCGACTCCTTTGCCACTGGAATCTCCTGAAACGGCGCTTGGGCCATGTCGAACAGATCGCCGCCGTTGGTCAGTTTGAATCGCGGGCCGCGGACGTAGGATTCACCGCGGAGCTCGACGTACACCCATTTGCGCGGCGATCCCTTTTCGCCGCGGATTTGCGGGAGGAAGCTGTGGCTGTCGAGCACGACGCCCTCCGGGAGCTTTGCCCCCGCCACTTCCGCGATGGTGGCGAAGAAATCGCTGAAGTCGGTCAAGTCGCGGCTGACCTTGCCCGCCGGGGTGACACCGGGCCAGTTGACCAGCAGCGGCACGCGGCTCCCGCCTTCGAGCATCGCCCCTTTTAACCCGCTGATCTGGTGGCCGTCGACCGTCGCCAGCTTCGAGCCGAACTTCGCCGTGCCGTTGTCGCCGGTGAACAGCAGCAGCGTCTTCTCGCGAAGATGCTGGCGGTCGAGCTCCGCCACAAGCTGGCCGACAAGCTTGTCCATGTACTCGATGTTCGCGGCATAGCGTTGCTCCTTGCTCGCCCCCGGCGTGCTGTCGGGCGTGCGCACAATCGGCTCGTGGATGTGCGACATCGGGTAATAGATGAAAAACGGCCGATCTTTGTGCCGGGCGATGAAATCGACCAGGAACTGGTGCATGATGTCGGGCAAGTAGTGTCCGGCGGGAAGGTCCTGCTGTTTGCCATTGACGGTGTAATACGTGGTTTGCCTGCGCCAGTAGCGGCCGCTGCCGGGAAAGACGAGATACTCGTCGAAGCCCCATTCGCCCGGACCAAGACAGATTTGCCCCCACTTTCCCACGCTGGCGGTCATGTAGCCGGCCTTCTTCAATACGGTGGGGATCATGGCTTCGCGGCTGGGATCGACCGCATTGCGGCTTTGGTTGCTGATCAGGCCGGTGCGAAAGGGATAGCGGCCGGTCAACAGTTCGCAGCGCGACGGTCCGCAGAGCGGGGTGGCGTAGCAGTTCTCAAACCTCAGGCCGCCGGTTGCCAGTTTGTCGATATGCGGCGTATGGAACGGCCCGCCGCTGCAATGGACGTCTCCCAGACCGACGTCATCGGCGAGGATGAGGATGATGTTCGGCCGCGAGGCCGCGGCGGGCGAGTCGGCCGCCCGGGCGATGGCCGCCACAGCCAAGATCGACGCCAGCAGAACGGCCGTAGTGCGGAACATGGGTAGTCTCCTCGTCGCGTGGTATTGGAGGTGCAGGAACGCAATTCACAAGCCCTCGGCGGCGTTCCCCATAGCGTTAAACCCGCAATCTCGGCTCGGGTGTCGGCATACAGCCTCCGCAGTGGGTCGATTCTCGGAATGTCCCGGAATTCGCCCGCGTCGATGAGACGGCTACTGGTCGCTTTGCATCGGGCTGGTCGCGGCCTGATACTCGGTCAGTGCCGCCTTCAGGACCGCGCACTCCCGCTCAAACGCCGCGACAGCCTCCTTGGCTTCCCGAGCGTGGTCCGAGTCTCTTGCATCAGATCGAAAAGTCGACGACCGCGGAGGAGATGACGGCACAACGGAGGAAGGTGGTTGTGAGCCAGGTTGGCGGCAGCCACTAATGTCACCGGCGCTGTTCTTGCTTCAAGAACCACCCTCCATTACAACTGTTCTGACGGAAAAGGTGGACCTTGAATTTGGATGAGGCGTTTCCGGGTGAGGTGACGTCAGAATTAGCAGTCGGGCCAGGTGTCCAAATGCATCCGCACGCCGATGAGTTGCTGCTCCGCGTCAACGGCATCCAACCGGCCTTCGGCATCGAGTTGGGGCAGAGCGGCTCGCGGGCCGACGAAGGCCGCGCCGATCCATATCGGCAAACGAACGTCTCCTACTCGCTGCTTCAACGGCGGCAGGGGGCGATCGTCCGCCACACGCTCGTCGATTGCGGCATGGGCGTAGTGCCGTCGCTGCTGGAATTCGAGCGCACGCACGGCGTTCACGTCGTCGACGAGGTGCTGCTGACGCATCCGCGTTTCGACCACTTCGCCCAACTCGACTGGCTGTCGATGTGTCTGTTGCGTAGCGGCCGAGCGGAGCAGCCGTGGCCGCTGCCGATCTACGCCAGTCCGGCGTGCTGGGAAGAGGGCCCCGTGCCCGTCCATCGCTACCTGGCCGAGCGGAGCGATTTCCGCCCGCTTCAGCCGGGCGTTGCGATCGTGTTGGGAGACCTCGCGGTGACGCCCTTTGCCGTCGATCATGGCCCCAAGGCGCCCGGCGCTATCGGATTCGTCGTGCAGTACGGCGGCCGGAAGTGCGTCATCATGGGCGACTTTCTCCGAGTTCCCGAGGAAGATAACCCGCTTCTGTTCGACGCCGACGTGATCTTTCTCGACGCCAACTCCTGGCATCCCGCCGAGCATACCTGGCATCAGTCGGTGCTGGGCGATCTGCGGTTGATCGACAAATGGCGGCCGAAACGGGCGTATCTGCTTCACTATTCCGGTTACGAGGACCGCAGCCACGCGGACGACCGGGTCTGCGGCCCGTTGTCCTTCGACCGCTTGCGGCTAGAATTGAGGCATCTCGCCGGCGACCGCGATATCCAGGTCGCCGAACACGGAATGGTGTTGGGCGATACCGTGGCTTGGCCAAAGTGAGGTTAAAATGGCGACAAAGCTCTTGTACCTTCTGACAACTCTGGGAATCTTCGTCGCGGCGGCCGCGCAGTCTCGCGCGGCTCCGCTCGAACATCGCTGGGTCTACCTCGCCACGAACTTGCTGGTCGATAAGAACGTCGAAGATGCCATTGCGATCCTCGATCGGGCGGCGAAGGCGGGCTACAACGGTGTCGCGCTGACCGACAGCAAGTTCTGCCGCTGGGACGATCTGCCCGAGCGTTACGTGCAGAACGTCCGCCGCCTGCGTCAGGTCTGCCGCGACCGCAAGCTCGCCTGCATCGCTTGCGTCTGCCCGATCGGCTACGCCAACGATCTCTTGAGCCGCGACCCGAATCTGGCGGAGGGGCTGCCGGTGGTCGAGGCCCGCTTCGTGGCGCGGGGTCGCCGGCTCGTGCCCGCCGACGATTCCGCCCGCCTGCTCAACGGCGGCTTCGAGCAGTCGCGCGGCAACGTGCCGACCGGCTGGGGCTTCGTCGATCAGCCGGGCACAATCACCTTCATCGACACCGCCGTGAAATTCAAGGGCCGCGCCTCACTGCGGATGGAGGACATCGGGCTGCACGACCCGCAAAACGGCCACGGCCGCGCCTGCCAGACGATCGCCGTCAAGCCGTTCCATTACTACCACGTCTCGGCGGCCGTCAAGACGCAGGACTTCGAGTCGGCCGCAGAGGTGCAGATCGCCGTGTTGGGCAAGGACGGCGCCGCGTTGAACTTCTACAAGCCGCACGTCGAAAGAACCCAGGACTGGAAGCGAATCGACGTTACCTTCAACAGCCTGGAGTCCTCGCAGGTAAACCTGTATCTGGGCATCTGGGGCGGCCGTCGCGGCAAGATTTGGTGGGACGACGTGCGGCTGGAGCCGGGCGGATTGGTGAACGTCGTGCGCCGCGACGGCGCTCCGCTGCGGGCGACCAGCGGCGATCGCCGCGTCGTCTATCGCGAAGGCCGCGACTTCCAAAACGCCCGCGACCCGAAGCTCGGCATGATCCCCTGGGCCGGCGGCTTCACCGCCTGGCACGAGCCGCCGGTGATCACCCTGCCTGCCGGCAGCCGCATCCGCAACGGCCAAACGGTCCTGCTCAGTTACTTCCACACCGCGATCATCTACGACGACCAGGTCATGTGCTGCATGGCCGAGCCGAAACTCTACGAGCTTCTGCGTTGGCAGATCGTGCAGGTCCACAAGCATCTTCAGCCAGACGGCTATTTCTTGCAACACGACGAAATCCGCGTGCAGGGCTGGGACGAGAGTTGCCGTCGCAGCGGCAAGACGCCCGGCGAACTCCTGGCCGAAAATCTCGCCAAGTGCGTGGAATTGGTCCGCGCGGAGGACTCCGGCAAGCCGATCTACGTCTGGTCCGACATGTTCGACCCGACCCACAACGCCCAAAAGACGGGCCGCTATTATCTGGTCAAGGGCGATGGCCCTTGGTACGGCTCTTGGCGTGGGCTCGATAAGGACGTGGTGATCGTCAATTGGAACTCGGCCGCCGACAAACGGAGCGCATCGCTCCGCGACTTCGCCGACCTCGGCAACCGGCAAATTCTCGCCGGCTATTACGACGGGCCGGTCGAGGCGATCCGCGGCTGGCTGAAAGACGGCCGGCAGATTTCGGGAATCATCGGCGTGATGTACACGACCTGGCAGCAACAGTACCGCGACTTGGAGGCGTTCGCCGCCGAGTTGCAATCGCGATGATCGTGCTCGATACGCGTCAACTCTCTTTCGCCCCGAGCCCCACGATTTCCAGCAGTTTCAGCGCGTTCGACGTGGTGGCTATACCGGGGCGCAGCCGGTAATCGAACGTCATCGGCCGCTCGGCGTCACGGTCGTGCAGCGTTTCGCAGAAATGGACGCAACGGCAGACGCCGGCCAGCGGCTCGCCGCTGCCCAGTTCGAGGTCGTGGGTGGAAATCGCGCCGATCGCCCCGCGGTCGAGCAGGTGCCGCAGCACGCGGACCACGGCCAGATGCCGCTCGCGCAAATTCGTGCCCAGCAGAATCTCGTCGAGCAGATACAACAGCGTGCGGTGCTGCCGCGCGTCGCCGTCGCGGGCGGCCTCCACAATCTCCTTCAATCGCAACAATTCGGCCATGTAGAACGAAACGCCGTCCTCTAATGAATCGCGGATGCGCATGCTGGTGGCCAGCACGACCGGCGGCATCGTCAGCCCCTCGCCGCACACCGGCGCTCCCGCCTGCGCCAAAACGACGTTGACGCCGATCGCACGCAGCAACGTGCTCTTGCCCGACATGTTCGAGCCGGTCACCAGCAGGAACGAGCCGGCTGGCCCGATCTCGACGTCGTTGGGTACGCACGTTTCGCAGGGCAGAAGCGGATGGCCAAGCTGCCGGGCCTGCAAGCGCTCGGCCGCGGCGTCGATCGCGGGCATCGTCCAGCCGGGATGGTCGTGGACCAACGTGGCCAGCGAGCAAAAAGCCTCGAATTTCCCCAGCGCCAGGAACCAGCGCCGCGCATATTCGCCGTATTTCGCCTGCCACGCCTCCAGCAGGTCCAACACGTGGAAATCGTAGAGAAACGCAAGTTGCACGGGCACGTAGACGAAGAGTTTCAGCAGCGAATTGTGGCGAACCATCGCCAGGACCGCGATGCGATTCAACTGCCGCATCCGCCGTAGCACGCCGCCGCCCAGCCCGGTCGCCTCGCGCTTGACGGCGTCCAACTCGCTGCTCGCGTCGGGCATCGAATACATCAACTCGAACATCCGCAGATAGCGGGCCGCCTCGCCGTGACGCAGATTGAGCACGGAGAAAACGCCGTGGACCTTGCCGCCGAACAGTGCGATGATGTTGACGTTCACCAGCAGCACCGCGAAGAAGGCGTAGATTCCGGCCTCGAAAGGGAGCGCGCCGAAGATCATAAGCAGCGGAAGCAGCAACTCGGTCGTCGCCGTGCCGCGGCACAACCACCGCAGCCACGGCCGCGGCGCCAGCCAAAGGGCGTCTTCCGCCCATTGCACGAATCGCTCGGCGGTGCGGCCGCGATCCGCCAATAGCCGGCCTTCGACGATCAGCGTTTGCCGCAGGTCCAAGTGCGACGCCAACTCGGCTGTGGCACGTTGCCTTCGTGCGACTTTATCGGCCGCGGCCGGCTCCAGGAACCAGTTGCGGAGCACGCGGATGCCCAGCGGCGTGTTGGCCGCACAGAGCAGGTGAAACAACGAGGCATGGCCGAAGAGGTCGAGGTCGGCGGCCACGGCCCGGTGTTGCGGCGGCACTTCGACCCGCGTTTCCGGCAAGCCCTTCCAGTCGCGCCGCAGCCGGGCGATCGCCTGTTCGTTGACCTGCCTGAAGAGGAGATTGCGGAGCATCTGGCTGCGAATGTATTCGTGCCAGGCGACGGCCGCCGAGAATCCGCCGACGGCGACGCCGCCCGCGACGAACCACCACGTCTGCCGGCTGTTCCAGCCGACGATGAACATCGCCGCGGCCACGAGGAAGGCCGCCACGCGAAGGTGCATTACCATGCGTTCCTGGAAGGCGCATCGCCGTTCGGCCGCGCGGAACTGGTCCGCACGCCCCCGGTAGATCGTTTCGATGACAATGTTGTTGGCGTTCATCGAGAACCGCTCGAATCTCCAGCGAACAGTGTACTCCTCTCGCTCCGCGCGAGGAAGTGCGGCCTCGCTTGCTTCACGCGGAGCGTGAAGAGTACGTGTCACCGCGATTTCTTGGCTTCAATCGGCCGAGTGACGTTCGCTTTCCGTTTCCGCGGGCGTCTCGATGCTGAACAGACACCAGCGGTCCTTCCGCTTGTTGGCCGATCGCGGCTGGCGTTCAAAGTAGATTTTCATGATTGTCCCGGAATCGGTCAACACCTCGAACCAGTGTTTTCGCACGTACCGCTCGTCGCTGCCGTGGTGGCAAGGGCCGGTTTCGCGCCAGACGTTTAGCACGCGAGCAACGGTCACGAGCTGCGATCGCCACTCGAACTGCCTCGGCAGCCCCGGCCCGCCGGCAGCCATCCGGCTCGCGTCGAGCCTTCCGGCGACCGGGCGAATCGCTTCGCTAATGAATTCTTCGGCCATGACGGTGTTTCTGCGACGTTCTCGGAGACTCTAGCATCGTTATTGGATCGCCACGAAAGCACGAAAGGGCGAAGACGCGAATAAGGTAGAGCCGGCTATGAGTTGCCAACTCGAATGGCCACTTATTTCACTTCCTTCTCTTTCGTGTCTTCGTTCTTTCGTGTTTTCGTGGCGAAATTCCTGGCGATTAAGGACATGAGGGCTCAATAATGGCGCCAGCGTGCCCGTTTTCGGCGGCCTTGAGCGGTACGGCCGACGGAGGTTTTGCAACACCCTTTTCATTTCTTGATCTTTCGCCTGGCGGTCTCGCTGGTCGGAAGGCATTTGGGCGAAAGAGGTTGTGGCGAGGATGCCGGCGTCGGCTTTCCCCCCTCTTTTTACGGCGCGGTGTTGCGAAACCTCCCGCTCCCACGCTGCGCCCGCCGCTGATATACACGCGCACACTTTATAGCAGGCGGCCGGCGAGATTTCAAGGGAGCTTCCTGGGCCAACAGCAGTACATTGAGGCTGCCAAAGCTGCTTTCAAACGCCGCTACGGCCCGATGATCGAGATCATTCGCCGGGCGCTGGCGCGGGCGAAGAGTCGCCCTTGAGTTCTTCGCGCAACTGCCGCTTGAACTCTTCGGAAAACGGAGGCAGGCCCTCGATGACGCTGTTGCGCTCCGCCACGTCCAAAATCCGCTCGATTCGCCCCGCCTGATCGCGAAGCCACGGATTTGATTGTTCAACGCTCGGGCCGGTTCCAAAATCGATCATATATCTACTCTACCATGCTGCGAACAACTGGCCAACTGCGTTCGGTCCGACTGGCACGCCCCCGAGCAGGAGGCCCGTAGAACGGGCCTGACACCGTAGCAGCGTTGAGCCCCCGCGAACCCGGCGTGAACGCCGCGCCGATTACCGCTGCGCGGAAAGGGTCGTGAACGACCCTGAGGACGGGACAGAGACTCCTGACCAGATTCTGCGCGCCGACCTTGCTCTGCACGGCTGTTCTGCGCCGGCCCGGCTCTGCGCGCTCCCGGCCCTGTTCTGCGCCTGTTCGGTGCGACTGTTCTGCGCGGCCGACCCGGTTGTGCGCGACCCCACGTCCCGGACGACTCCGTTTCACGTCCGCTGAGCCCGGCGTATGTCAGGACCGTTTACGGTCCTTTCCGCCGCAGGCGGTGTTAGGCCCGGCGTTTACGCCGGGTTGGGAGAGGTCGCATACCGGCGCATGTCAGGCCCGTTTGACGGGCCTCCTCGCCGCATGGTGGCGTCCTGGGGCGGCCGGCCCAAGCAGGAGGCCCGTAGAACGGGCCTGACATCGTAGCAGCGTTGAGCCCCCGCAAACCCGGCGTAAACGCCGGGCCGATTACCGCTGCGCGGAAACGGTCGTGAACGACCGTAGGGGCACATCCACGAGATCAGGCATGTTTGTAGTAGTTCGGACACAAAGCTACGAGCGCGACGGTTGCGAGGGCAAGTTTTCGCTCCACGGGCTCCCACTTTTCCGGGCCAAAAGTCAGAGCCGCGGAGCGGCCGGACCACGATAGGGCGCAAACTGGCCGAGATCGCATGAAAACGGTTGCGTGGTGTCCAAGGCTAGGCAGCATGGCGGTGGTGGCGCCGCCTAGGCCGACGGCCAAACGGCTCCACTCTACGCCAGCCTTGACCTGCCCGAACTCGGGATCTGTCTCGGTCTCAATACGCCACCGGAACCTGCCGAGAAAGGTGGGGCGAAGTTCTACGATGCCGATTTGTCGCTCGCCAGTGGCCTCCGTGACAAGCCACCGCACTCTTCGTTTGTAGCCATAATGCCACCAAGCGCCGGGGTTCTTGCAACGAAGGTGGAGCACAGGTGCTTCGCATGAATCGACGGCGATTATCCAGATCCGGCCCGTTTCGTGCGTGCCGATCATTGTACCGATTACCTCACCGTTCTCAGACAGGAGTTCCGAACGCTCGGTACCCGGCTCAAGTCGGAACGAGCGGGCGTGCAACAGCCTTTCATCGCCCTTCGGAGCGGTGCCGTGGTGGGAATCAGCTTCATACCGCTTTGCCGATTCCTCAGGCTGGACCTTTTCTCGAATCGCCGGCACGACCTTCAGCCACCAGAGAATTCCAATCACCAGGAGGAAGACCGCAATAATGGGCGCTTTGTCCGAGACGGCGCCGTAATAGGTGAAGGCGAACATCAAGAGGGAGGTGCAGAGCGCTGCCCAACCCACAGCCTGGGCCGCCGCCAGTTTCCGTGATGCCATTGTTTCACGCCTTTCTTGAGTCTCCGCGGGGGCTATCGCCGTCTTCCCCCATTGCCGTTAGTCATTCCTACACCCTCGCAATCCGGTCCCCTCCCACAAACGCCCGCAAAACCTCCGGAATCACAATCGACCCGTCGGCCTGTTGGTAGTTTTCCAGAATGGCGATTAGTGTGCGGCTGACGGCGATGGCGGTGCCGTTTAACGTGTGGACGAAATGGGTGCCTTTTTCGCCGGCGATTTTGTAGCGGACGTTTAGCCGCCGGGCTTGGTAGTCGGTGCAGTTGCTGGTGCTGGTCACCTCGCCGAACTCGCCGGCCTCGCCGCGGCCGGGCATCCAGGCTTCGAGATCGAACTTGCGATAGGCCGGACCGCCGAGATCGCCCGTGGCCGTGTCGACGACGCGGTACGGAATGCCCAGGCCGTCGAACAGCCGGCACTCCAGGCCGCGAAGCTGGTCGAGCATCGCGTCGCTCTGGTCGGGCAGGGTGAAGGCGAACATCTCGATCTTGGTGAACTGATGGACGCGGTACAGCCCGCGGGTGGCGCGGCCGTGGGCGCCGGCCTCGGTGCGGAAACAATGGCTGATGCCGCAATACTTCCGCGGCAGCGATTCGGCGTCGAGGATTTGGCCGGCCAACATGCCGCCCAGCGTGATCTCGGCCGTGGCCACCAGGCTCAGGTCGCTGTTCTCAATGCTGTAGATTTGCGTCTCCGGCCCGCGGGGATTGAAGCCGATGCCGGTGAGAATGTCGTTGCGGGCCAGGTCGGGCGTGCTGACCGGCGTAAAGCCCTCGCCGGCGAGCGTCTCGACCGCGTAACGCTGCAAGGCCAACTCCAGCAGCACGGCCTCGTTCTTAAGGAAATAAAACCCGTGGCCGGCGACGCTGGCCCCGCCCTCGAAATCGACCAGGTCGAGCTTCTCGGCAAGCTGCACGTGGTCCAACGGCTTGAACGAGAAGTTGCGCAGCGGCGTTTTGCCGCGGAACAGTTCCAGGTTCGATTTGTCGTCCACGCCGATCGGGGCGTCGGGATGCGAGAGGTTGGGAATCTGCCGGTGCAGCGTCTCCAGTTCGGCGGACATTTCGTCGAGATTCGCCTGGAGCGTCTGCGTCTTTTCCCGCAACAGCCGCCCCTCTTCCTTGCGGGCCTCGCGCTCGGCGGGGTCTTTCGCCTTGCCGATCAACTTGGAGACCTCGTTCGCCTTGCGGTTGTGCTCTTCCACGTCGATCTGGATGAGCCGGCGGGTCTGTTCCAGTTGAACGAAGCGGTGGACATCGACCTTGACGCCGCGGTTCACACAGTTTTGCGCGACCAGGTCGGCGTTTTCTACGATGAATTTGCGATCGAGCATGGGAAAGCACCGGGGCTAGTTTGATGATAGGAATAGGCGAATTGCCGCCAGTCTAATCTATGTTGAACTCCACCTTGCTCTGGAGGACGATTTCGTCCATGATCGGCTTTAGTCGGTTGCGTTTGCACACGTCGTCAAATCGTTCGAGCAAGATTGGAATGTTGATGATTTCTTCGATGCAACTCATATACCGTTCTACGACCTTCTTAATCGAGCAGACGCGCGTTGCCTGTATTTGAATGCGATCGCGAATCGCATCAATGGGGTCAAGCGACTTGACGACGAACGTCAATGGGAACCGTTGGACTTTGTCGATATCGAGAAAGTACTTGCGCACGTCCACCGTTTCGGTGACCTGAAAGAAACGCCCAACCGGTCTCATGACGAAGTCAATGCCGCCGTCGTTGGCGTTTGTTCTTCCTGTCTTGTAGAGCACGAGCCCTTCCTCGCGAACGGAATCCAGCCCCCAACCCCAAAAGACGGATTGGGCTCCGTAATGCTCCTTGAGAATCGCATAGCTCACAATCTCGAAGACCCTGGCATCGACGTTTGGTTGCAGACGTCCGCTGATGAACTCCCGCACCTCTGCCATGTTCTTTCGCCGCAGTGTCGCCATCCGTTGACAGTCTAGAAGAAACTGCTCAATCGCGCTCTTCTTGGCGGCGATGTAAGCCCGGATAATGTCGAGAATGGCCGGAGCGATATTGTAGGCAGACTCGCCGACTTGGATTCTCAAGAGATTTTCGTTAATCCAGTACCGGTGGACCACGGGATCATGGAGGACGGGCACGAATTCACAGTCCGGGAAATTACTGCGAAAGTCATCGTTGATCCGGTTGTTGAGATCGTGGTTTTGGAGTTTCGTTCCAAACGGCAGTGATCTCTGCTGGCGAAATAGATCGCTGAAGCGGGCCCCTTCGTAATCCGAGTAGGAACCCGATTCGACGTATCCTTTTTCGATGTAATCGGCGACGAGCGCGTAAATGGAAAAATGTTTGCCAAAGGCGGACCTCGCCTTGGAACCCGAGGAAGCTGATTCCGTCTTCTTGTTGAGGTAATTCAGAAGTTCGCTCTTGTTGAAAATCGCGCCCGCAACGTCGCCATAACGCTTTTTGAGAAGCTCTTCGATGATCGGCGTAAAGAGATGCTGCTTGCTCATGGCTGGAATAGGCTTTCCTGGCAGGAAGCAGGGGCGCGGCCTGTCGCTGCGCCGTTCTTGCGAATGTAGCGTTTTTGCGGCGGCGACAAGCGCTCGCCGTTCCAGTGGTCGGCGATTCCAAGGCGGCGAAGGCCAATCTTCACATACTCTTGCTCGATTTCAATGCCGATCGTGGTTCTTCCAAGACGATGGGCTACGGCAGAAGTAGTGAACGTGCCGGAAAACGGATCGAGCACAGTGTCCCCCGGTTTGCTGCTGGCTTTTACGACGCGCTCCAGCAACGACTCCGGCTTTTGGCTTGGATGGTGCTCGTACTCGCTCATGCGGTAGCGGACGCGCACAAAATACCACACATTTCCCGGAACTTTCTTGGAATTGTATATCGCCGGCTTGGGTTTACGGTAGTCGATCAGTTTACGTTGCGCTCCAGTCCTCGCTTCGATGGCCACTTCATCGGAATTGAAGGTGTAGTGTTGCACATCCTTCACGCAATAAAGTATTGGCTCGTAGACCGAACCATAGTATTTTCTTGCTTGAACCCCGGAACTGTCATAATGCCAAGCAATTCGCCCCAGAACCGACAGGCGCTCACGAAGGTAGATGTCCAAGTGGGGCATGCACTGCGTGCTAGCCATCAGGTAAAGTGAACCCGAATTGGAAAGCTTGCGGATACAGAGGTCCAGCCATCGCTTGCACCACTCGACGTATTCGGCATCGGAGGGCCAGCGGTCGATGAATCCGGAGAACTTCTTCCCTATGTTGTAGGGTGGGTCCGCAAAAATCAAGTCCACGGAGGCATCCGGAATGTGTGTCTCCAGCACGCCAATGGCGTCGCCCCAAAAAACGGTATCATTTCCTTGCCGAAACATCTGAATTTCTGATCTCATCGCGCCATTCCTTTTGCGTAATCGGAGACGGATTCTCACTTCCTGCCGCTTCCATCCACAATGCGAGCCAGTTCTTCCCAGAGCTTCGCGCTGGCCTTGATGCCGCGGTGGAAGTCGGCCAGGGAGAACTTTTCGTTGGGGCTGTGACAGTTGTCGTCTTCCTGGCCCCAGCCGATTAAGAGGGCGTCGGCGTGGAGTTGCTGGTGGAAGGCGGTGACGATCGGAATCGAACCGCCCTCGCGAGTGAAGACGGGCCGACGGCCGAAGGCGTGTTCGATCGCCCGGGCGGCGGCCTCGACGTAGGGACTGTCCAGCGGCACCAACACGCCGGGGCGCTGTGCAGGCCGATCAGCTCGGCCTTGATGCCCGGCGGACACAATTCGTCAATCCTCCGCCGCAGGCCGGCGTTGATCTTGGCCGGCTCTTGATTGGGGACCAGGCGGAAGCTGAGTTTGGCGGCGGCGGTCGAGGGGAGGACGGTCTTCGAGCCTTCGCCCTGATAGCCGCCCCAGATGCCGCAGAGATCGAAGGTCGGCCGGGCCCAGCGGCGTTCGAGCGAGGTGTAACCGACCTCGCCGACCGCCCCGGTCACGCCGACGCTCTCGAAAAACTCCCGCTCATCGAAGGGCAAGGCCGCCATCTCCTTGCGCTCGCGATCCGTAAGCGGCACCACGTTGTCGTAAAAGCCGGGGATCGTCACGCGGCCCTGGTTGTCGGTCAGTTGGGCGAGAATCTTGGCCAGGGCGTTGACGGGATTGGTGACCGATCCGCCGAACGAGCCGGAGTGCAGATCGCGGTCGGGGCCGGTCAGGCGAAGCTCGCAATAGGCGATGCCGCGCAGGCCGTAGGTGATGGCCGGCATACCGGGGGCGAACTGCCCGCCGTCGCTGATGACCACGCAGTCGCAGGCGAGGCGATCGGCGTGCTCGTCGAGGAACTTTTCCAGCGCCATGCTGCCGACCTCTTCTTCGCCTTCGATCAAGAACTTGAGGTTCAGTGGCAGGCGACCCTCGACGGTGATCCAGGCCTCGACGCTCTTCAGATGGGTGAACAACTGCCCTTTGTCGTCCGTGGCGCCGCGGGCGTAGAGCTTGCCGTCGCGGCGGGTCGGCTCGAAGGGGGGCGTCGTCCATTTTTCCAGCGGCTCGGCCGGCTGCACGTCGTAATGCCCGTAGACCAGGGCGGTCGGGGCGCCGGGCACATTGGGCGACTCGGCATAGACCAGCGGATGGCCCGCGGTGGGAATGATCTCCGCCGCAAAACGCAGGCGACGGAACTGGTCGGCCACCCACTCGGCGGCCCGGTGCATGTCGTCGCGGTGGGCGGGGTCGGCACTGATGCTGGGAATACGGAGGAACTCGCACAACTCTTCCTCGAACCGGGCGGCGTGGATTTCCAGGTATTGGTCGATGGCGGTCATGGTTTTTCACCGGGGAGTTGGTTGGACAACGTCGAGCATGTCAATATAATAGGTGGCGGCCGTTTCGACCATTGGGTAATGCGATTTGACGTAGCACGGGCATCTTGCCCGTGCTCTTAGGTCGCGGGCAAGATGCCCGGTCGAGTTTGGTCACGGGCAAGATGCCCGTGCTACGCAGATATGCCGAGGAAGTGAGGAAGCCGTGTCCGATCAAGCCGTCGCCACTGTAACCGTGGAAGAGGTTGCCGCCCGGCCGCGCGAACGGAGCGAGGAGGAGACGAAGCGGCAGCCGCCTTACAACGTCGTCCTTTGGAACGATGACGACCATTCGTACCAGTACGTGATTCTGATGCTGCTGAGCCTATTTGGCTACCAGCCCGAGAAGGGGTATGTGATGGCCAAGGAGGTGGATACGCAGGGCCGGGTCATCGTGTTGACCACGACGATGGAGCACGCCGAGTTGAAGCGCGATCAGATTCACGCCTACGGCAAGGACGACCTTGTGGCGGGTTGCAAGTGGTCGATGAAGGCCACGATCGAGGCGGCGGAATAGCCCGATTCCACGCGAAGCGGGTGCCATGGCCACGCTTGCGTGGCCATGCAGCGGTTTTCGCGGGAAAACATGCCCGCGGCAAGCGTGGGCATGGCACCCAAGACGCCACAGTTGACTCGGACGCGCTCTTGCCTCGTTCCTCGCAAAGCCGCCGCTTCTCTTGCGTTGCCGGCGGGCATTCGTATAATGCCGGAAACTGGTTGGCCCTAGGCACCTTTTCTTGGGGGAGTCTTGACATGACCGAAAGCAATGGCCCTACAATCCGTGCAGTGTCGTGGTGCGAGCTGTTTCCGTGGCTGGGCATCGTCCGGGCGTTTCGATTGGCGATCAGCGTCCGCGCCATGATTCTCGGTGCGGGGGGTATTCTCTTGACGGTGCTCGTCTGGGGCGTGATCGGCATGGTCTTCGGCACCGACCCGACAAACGCGCCCGAATCCGACGTGAACGCACAAGTCACCGGTTGGCTTCATCCCTATACCGCCAACCCTTGGTCGGAGCTTATCAAGGTCGTGCCCAACCGGCCCCGGATTCTCGATCTTGTAACCCCGGGCAGCGCTTTGCCGAAAACTGCCGGCGTGCCGACGAAACCGCCGGCCGCGGGTTCCAACACCGTTGACCTGCCGGCAAGACCAGGACTGCCAGTCGGTCCCGTTCGCCACTGCTGGCCGCTGCTGTCGGCGCCGGCAACGGCGGGACTGAGCCAGACGGGCTTCTCGCTGCATTCGATCGTCTGTGTGATCCTTTGCGGATTGTGGGGCGCGGCGGTCTGGGCGTTCTTCGGGGGCGCGATCTGTCGCACGGCCGCGGTGAAGTTGGCGGCCGACGAGCAGGTCGGCGTCGCTGCCGCCTTGCGTTACGCCAGCCGCAAATGGCCGGCCTATTTCGCCGCGCCGCTACTGCCGGTGGGCGGGGTGGCGTTGGCGACGATTGTGATCTTCTTCCTCGGTCTGATCATGCGATCCAACGTGGGGTTGGTGTTGGGGGGCATCCTTTGGCCGCTGGTGCTCGTGGCCGGGTTCCTTATGGCCGTGCTGCTGCTCGCTTTGCTGTTCGGCTGGCCGTTGATGTGGGCCGCCATCAGCGCCGAGGGGACCGATAGCTTCGACGCCCTGAGTCGCACGTACGCCTACGTCTTTCAGCGGCCGCTGCGATACCTGTTCTACGTCATCGTGGCCGGCGTGATCGGCTTGCTCGGCTGGATTCTCGTCAGCGAGTTTGCCGCCGGCGTCGTCTGGCTGGGCTACTGGGCCGCCGGATGGGGCTGCGGCCGGGATCAGATTGGCGCCATCCTTTCCGGAAGCGACCAACTCAGCAGCGTCGGCCAGTTCGGCGCCCGCATGATCCGCTTCTGGGCGGGCTGCGTGAAAATGCTCGCCGTCGGCTACATGTTCAGCTATTTCTGGACCGCCTCGGCCGCCGTCTATTTCCAACTCCGCCGCGACGTTGACGCCACCGAGACCGACGAAGTCTTCCTCGACGCCGACGCCGCCGAAGAGGAGCCCCCTCCGCCGCCCGCCGCCGACAAGGGCCCGGCCGTTGGCGATGGCGCTCCGGCGTGAGGTAGAATAGCGATAGTGGAGCCGCCGTGTGCCACTGCTTCGCAGAAGCAGTGCCGCCGCAGCGTGGCGTCCCGGCATTGCTTGTCCCAAGCAGTGGCATACGCGGCACACGGCGGAAAGAAATCGCCGACCGGGCAGGAGATGGGGGCGACCGTGAGTTCATTCGCAATAATGCCAAGCAAGACGCTGTGTGGACTCGCGACGGTCATCGTCGCCAATGCCCTGACGTCGGCGAGTCTTGTCGTTGCCCAAGACCGCGTCGACTGGGCCACGGGCGCGGCATTTCAGCAGAAACTCGCCGAGCCGATCAGAATTCTCTGGGCCGAGAATCCCTTGCGACCGGCGATCGAGGGCCTCTCCCGCGCGAAAGGTGGCGATCCTGATCGACCGGCGGGTCGATCCCAGCCAGAAACTCGACGTCTCGCTCAAGGAGATGCCGTTGGAGTCCGCCCTGCAAACCATCGCCCGCAGCCGCGGCCTGGACATCGCTTGCTTGGGCTCGGTCGTCTACCTCGGTCCTCCGTCGGCGGTCGAGAGTCTTTGCCCCATTGCCGCCGCGTTGGAGAAGGGCGTTCGCCGGCTGCCGCCGGCCGCGAGAACGAAGTACGATCAAGCGGAGCGGCTCGGCTGGGAAGACCTTGCCACGCCGCGGGAGTTGCTGACCGATTTGGCCCGCGAGGCGGGGCTGAAGATAACCGGCCTAGAGCTTGTGCCGCACGATCTTTGGGCGGCCGCCGATCTGCCCGCCATGCCTCTGGCGGATCGCTTGGCCCTGATCGCCGTGCAGTTCGACCTTGCACTGAGGGTTGCCGACCGCGGCCGGCGCCTGGAGCTTGTCCCCCTCTCCGAGGCGATCCGTCGGTCGGGCTTGGCGGTGATGCGTTCCACGCCGAAACCGCCGACCGCGGCGACGGCCGAGCCGCCGACAACCCTGGAACTGACGCACATCGACAGAATGGCGGTGGTGCAAAAGCCGCTGGTGCCCGTGCTCAAACAACTGGCCAGCCGACTCGGCTTCGAGTTGCGAATCGACGAGCAAGCCATTGCGGCGGCCGGCATCTCGCTCGATCAGAAGGTATCGGTGCGCGTCGAGAACGTCACGGTCGATGAGCTTCTTCGCCAACTTCTCAAATCGACCCGCCTGACGTTCCACCGCCGCGGCTCGACCGTCGAAATCGTGCCGGCGGAGCACTCCGATCGCACGCCGTAGTTGGCCGCCGTCGATGCGACGGTTGTGCGCCGGTCGAGGCTCGCAGGATGTGACCGACGTTCATCATCCTGTGGTCCCTACAACCGTTGTGTCGCGAATTCTCTTAATACCGGCCGGGCGGACCTTCCGGTTTGTCTGCCGGAAGCTGGTCGCACCGCTAAGGCGCGATCTAACGCTTCTGACTGCGCCGAGAAGATTCCAAGGAATTTCGCAACCGGGCGACGATAACATCAATGCACATTCGTTTCCCCCCCAGGGCCCGGCTTTCGTCATGAAGGTCGGGCCTCTTTGTTTGATCGTTCGCCGCCCCTGATGGTTTAGCCGCGCCCCAAGGGGAAGCGCTCGCCGGCCGCCGCTCGCGCCGCTTGTCTCGTGTTTTTCGGCCGCCTACAATGGCAACGGCCGATTTTCCCCCCGAGGCGAACCGATGAAACGGACACCAATCTTCATCCTGTCGGCGTTGGCGCTCCTGCCCGCGCCGTGTGTGGCAGCGCAACAAGAAAACGCCGTCGTCACTCCCGAGGAGACAAACGAAATCCTCGCCAATCCGGGCATGGGCTGGGAGACGTTCGGCTGGCCGGCCAAGCTCGACAAATCGCTGCCCGACTGGATCCCCTCGACCGTCTATTACAATCGCTGGGGCTGGGCCGCCGTCGAGCCGCAGCCGGGCAAGCTCAACACCGAAATGCTCGACTACGCGCTGCGGAAGGCCCACGACTCCGGCCAGAGACTCGCTTTTCGCGTAAGCTGCTGCTCCACTCGCGCCGGCCAACCGACGCATCCCGCCTGGCTCCGCGAAGTCGGCGGCCGCGAACTCGAAGCACGCTACGACCGCCACCCGACGGTGCCCATCCCCGACTTCGACGATCCGATCGTTCTCCAGCGGCATCTCGACTTCATCCGCCGCCTGGGCAAACGATACGACGGGCATCCCGACCTCGACCACGTCGATCTCGGCTCGATCGGCTGGTTCGGCGAGTGGCATCTTACGAGCAACGGCCATTCGCTGCTGCCGAGCATGGAAGCCCGCAAGAAAGTGGTCCGCGGCTATCTCGACGCCTTCAAGCGGACGCCGGTCTTGATGCTCCTCAACGGCGGCGAGTGCCTGGCCTACGCCACGCACCACGGCGCCGGCTGGCGGGCCGACTGCCTCGGCGACATGGGCGGGTTCTCCCGCGGCTGGTGCCACATGCGGCAGGGCTATCCCTCCTGGATCAAGCAGGCCGATTGCCTCGACGCCTGGAAGACGGCCCCGGTCGCCTGGGAATCGTGCTGGGACATGCGGAAGTGGGTCAACGAAGGCTGGTCGCTGCGTTACATTTTCAACTACGCCCTGGCGCTGCACGCCTCCTATCTCAACAACAAGTCCGCCCCCTTGCCCGAGGGCCCCGAGGTCCGCCCCGAGATCGAGCGTTTTCTCCGCCGCCTCGGCTATCGCCTCGTCTTGAAGGAACTGCGATATCCGGCCACCGTCAAAGCGGGCGGCCGTTTCCAGCTATCCAGCAAATGGCAAAACACCGGCTCCGCCCCCTGCTATCGGCCGTATCGGCTCGCGTATCGGCTTAGTAACGAAACGGGGACTGTCCCAATTTTTGTCTCGGCAAAAATGGGACTGTCCCCTTCAGGCCACACAAGAATCATCATCGGCAAGACGACGGTAAACCACTGGCTCCCTGGTTCGGTCGAAGTCTTCACTCCCGAGTTCTTCCGCAATCCGCCCGACTTGCCCCCCGGCGAAGTAACCACCGCCGCCGATTCTCTCTCCCTCCCCACCGATATGCCCGCCGGTCAGTACACGGTTTCCCTCACCATCGTCGATCAGAGCGAGAAGCCCGTCGTGCGTTTGGCAATCAAAGGCCGCGCGGAAGACGGGTGGTATCCACTGGGGAAGGTGATCGTAAACAGATAGGGCACGTTAGGTCATTGGGTGCCCAAGGCGGCCAACAACTTCCGCGCCGCTTCGGCGGGATCGGGGGCGGCGATGATCGCGGCGCTGACGGCGATGCGGAAGAAGCCGGTGGAGAGAACGTCGGCGAGGTTCTCGGGCGTGATGCCGCCGATGGCGAAGGCCGGCAGGCGAATCTCGGCGGCCACCGCGCGGAGCAGATCGAGACCAGGGAACTGGGCAAATGACTTCGTGCCCGAGGGGAACGTGGGGCCGACGCCGATGTAATTGGCCCCGTCGAGCACCGCCGCCCGGGCTTGCTCGATCGTGTGGGTGGAAACGCCCACCAGTGACTCCGGCCCGACAATCCGCCGGGCGTCCTTCACCGAAACCTCCTCCTGGCCGACGTGAACGCCGTCGGCACGGGCCAGGGCCGCCAGATCGGGGCGGTCGTTGACGATGCACAGCACCCGCGTGGGGACTGTCCCAATTTTCGTATCAGCGAAAATGGGACTGTCCCCTTTCCCGCACAACTCGCGCAGCAACCGCGCGCAGGCGAGCAATTCCCGGTCGCCAAGTTGCTTGTCGCGAAGTTGAATGGCATGGACGCCGGCCTGGATCAGCGCAACCACCAGCCGTTGGAACGCCTCGGGCGAGTCGCGCCCATCGACGAGCACGTAAAGCCGAACCGCCGCCAATCGCTCAATGCTGCCACGGGTAATTGCCACCGCCCGTTCAAGCGTGTAGGTGCGGTAACGCAACTGCTTGAACGACTCGGGCAGTTCGAGTGCTTTCAACTTCCCAAATTCTTCCAAGCTGCGGAGCGACTCCTGCAACCTGGCGAAATTCGCCCGCACGATGCTGGCCATATCGTCACGGCGCTGTTCGGAAGCGCTCGTCAACACCGTGCCGACGTCGGCCTGCGTTTCGCGGGCGGTCATTCGGCTATCGGCGGAAAGCGGCGACAACGCGGCAGTCAGATCATGACGCAACTGCTTGCAAAGGCCGGTCAAATGCGGGTCGTCCAGCACGAAGCGGACGTAATCTTCAATGACCCGCAGCCCCTCGCGCCCCCGGTTGGCGGCAGCGTCCAGCACGCGCAGAACCTCGGTTTGCACTTGGGCAGTAGTTGAATTGCCGGTCTCCTGCGGATGCGGAGGAGAAGGCATAATCGTGAGACGGTCATCGCTTTGCACCGCGGGAATGGCCAGACCTGTTAATGGGTCGAAACGCGAGTCCGCAGGTTCCATTCCCTGTGCAATGACTGTCAAGACGTCTTCGCGGACCTTTTCGAGATTTAGGCCGACCTTTATCAGCACTTGGGCGGCGACGCCCTCTCGCTCGCGAAGCAGGCCAAGCAAAATATGCTCGGTGCCGAGGTAGCCGTGTTTGAGGTTTCTGGCCTCTTCCATCGAGTATTCGATGACCTTCGTGGCCGGCGGCGCCTGGGGCAGTTTGCCCATCGTGACCACGTCAGGCTTACTCTGGGTCAGGTCTGCGACGACCTGCCGAATCTCGCGCATGTGGACGTCGAGCTTCTTCAGAACGTGGGCAGCCACCCCACTCCCTTCCTTGATAAGACCGAGCAGGACATGCTCGCTGCCGATGAACTCGTGGTTGAGCCGCTGCGCTTCTTGATTTGCCAGTTGCATCACCTTCCGGGCGCCGTCGGTCCAGCCCGCGTATCTGTGTCGTTCCTCCTCAAGATCCACGGTCAGGGGGGCGTTTGATACTGTGTAGCCGTGCAGGCGGCGTATTTCGGCCTCAATCGGATCAGGATGAAGTCCTCGCTCCGCGAGCCAAATGCCCACGTCGTGATCGGCCAACACCAGGCCGAGCAAAAGATGCTCGGTGGCTAATTCCGGCCGGCGGGGGAGAAAGTCGAGTCGGGCACAGGCGATTTGGATCGAATCTTCGACCGCGGCGGAAAACGGGATTCGCTGAGAATCCGCCTCGCAGGGGGAATCGGCGAGCGGCAGTGCCCCGCTGATAGAGGGAGTCGGGATTTCGGAACGGGGCGCGAGCGTCGGCCATTTCTGGCAAACTGCGGGGAGGTCGATGCCGTGCTTCTGGAGCATGACGGCCGCGCGGCACTCCGGTTCCGACAGCAACCCCACCAATAGCGACTGCGGATCCAGCTCCTCGCGGCCAGTGCGACTGCACCAATCGGAAGCGACGGCGATCGCCCGTTCGGTAGCGGCGGTGAAACTGAATCGCATAGTCCCCAGTGTGGCAAATCGTCAACGCACATGCAATCCTCTATAGCCTCCGCCGGCCTTGCCAGGGCCGATCAGTTTTCATTGTAGGAGGCGTCTCCTGACGCCGATTCGTCGCCGCAGGGCGAAAAAACCCTGCAAATCGGCGTCAGGAGACGCCTCCTACAATTCGCATCTTCACAAGCTGATTGGCCCCGGCCGCGTTGCTTACTGCCTTGATTCACCCTGTTTTGGAAGTTACAATTCGTTGGCCAAGAGGGAGTTTGGTTATGCGCAGGATGCCGCGGTGCTTTTACTTATGGCCTGGCCTTCCCCAGATGTGGTTATACGGGAAGTGGGGCGGCTTGGCGGTGGCCCTCGGCGCTGCGGTGGTGCTGGACCTATTGTTGCTGGTCAGTTTCGGTTGGACGGAACTGATCGGCAGCGGTATACGTAATATATTGTGGCCGACGTTGGCCGCGGCGTGGATCGCGGCGGCCTTTTGGTCGGCAAAGCAGTGTCGCCGTCAGGCAGCCGTCGCCAGCCCTGAGCGGGAAGAAGATTCTTTTCCTCGGGCGCTGGACCACTACTTGAAAGGCGACAATTACCAAGCGGAACAGATTCTCGAAGGCTTGTTGCGGCGCAACGTCCGCGACCTGGACGCCCGGCTGATGCTGGCGACCGTGCTGCGGCGGAGCAAGCGTTTCGACGAAGCGACGCAGCATCTCGACACGCTGGAGTGCTTCGAGGGCGGCGAGAAATGGGAAGAGGAGATTCGGGCAGAGCGAGATTTGCTGACCGCGGCAAGGACCGAAAAGGCGTCGGCCGCGTGATCGTGAGCGATTGTTGATCGTCAAAAGAGCGAAAAGCGAGTAAGATACATGTTTAGCAGCCGCCGGCACGGCGGCTTCGTGAGAACCGAGCCGACACCTGTCGGCCGTCACAACGATAATTACCGCGGAGAAGATCGATGTACGAGCGATTCACCGACCGCGCCGAAAAGTAATGCAACTGGCGAACCAAGAGGCCCAGCGGTTCAACCACGAGTATATCGGCACGGAACATATCCTGCTGGGATTGATCAAAGAGGGGAGCGGAGTGGCCGCCAACGTCTTGAAGAACCTCGACGTCGATCTGCGCAAGATCCGGCTGGAGGTGGAGAAGTTGGTGCAAAGCGGGCCCGATATGGTCACGATGGGTAAGCTGCCGCAGACGCCGCGGGCGAAGAAAGTCATCGAGTACTCGATGGAAGAGGCCCGAAACCTCAACCATAACTACGTCGGCACCGAGCATATCCTCTTGGGCCTGCTCCGCGAGCAGGAAGGCGTCGCCGCCCAGGTGCTGATGAACCTGGGGCTGAAACTGGAAGAGGTCCGCGAGGAGGTTCTGAACCTGCTGGGCCACGGCATGGAAGGGGCCGAGGGCTCGGAACGTCCCGGCGGCCTGCCCGGCGCTTCCGGCGGCGGCGAAGCGGCCCCGCGGGCCGGTAAGTCGAAGACCCCGGCGTTGGACAGCTTCGGCCGCGATCTGACCGAATTGGCTCGGCAGGGCAAGCTCGACCCGGTCATCGGCCGCGAGAAGGAGATCGAGCGGACGATGCAGATCCTCGGCCGGCGGACAAAGAACAATCCCGTGCTGTTGGGCGAGGCCGGCGTGGGCAAAACCGCCATCGTCGAGGGATTTGCCCAGCGCGTGGTCGAGGGGAACGTCCCCGAGTTGCTCTTGGATCGCCGCATCGTGGTGTTGGACCTGGCGATGATGGTCGCCGGCACGAAATACCGCGGCCAGTTCGAGGAGCGCATCAAGGCGGTGATGAACGAAGTCCGCCGGGCGAAGAACACGATCCTCTTTATCGACGAGTTGCACACCCTGGTCGGCGCCGGCGGGGCCGAAGGGGCCATCGACGCCAGCAACGTGCTGAAGCCCGCCTTGTCGCGCGGTGAAATCCAGTGCATCGGCGCCACCACGCTGGACGAGTACCGCAAGTACATCGAGAAGGACAGCGCGTTGGATCGTCGCTTCCAGGTGGTGATGGTCGAGCCATCGACCAAGGCCGAGGCCGTCGATATTCTCAAGGGGCTGCGCGATCGCTACGAGCAGCATCACCACGTGCGAATCACCAACGACGCGGTTGCCGCGGCCGTCGAGCTTTCCAGCCGTTACATCACCGGCCGCTGCCTGCCCGACAAGGCGATCGACGTAATCGACGAGGCCGGGCGCGGGTCCACTTGAAGTCGATGACCCGTCCGCCCGACTTGAAGGAGATCGACGAAGAGGTCGAGAAGCTCAACAAGGAGAAGGAAGAGGCGGTCGCCAATCAGGATTTCGAGAAGGCCGCCGCCTTGCGCGATCAGGCCGACAAGCTGAAGAAGAAGAAACAACTGATCACGCACGATTGGCGGGAGAAATCGCGCGAGACCGACGGCGTGGTCGACGAGGAAGTGATCGCCGAGGTGGTCTCGAAGATCACCGGCGTGCCGCTGACGCGGATGACGACCGAGGACTCGATGCGGCTGATGAAAATGGAGGAGGAGTTGCACAGGCGCGTGGTCAGCCAGGACGAGGCGATCAAGTCGATCAGCAAGGCGGTCCGCCGCAGCCGCAGCGGGTTGAAAGACCCCAAGCGGCCTACCGGCTGCTTCATCTTTGCCGGGCCGACCGGCGTGGGCAAGACCTTGCTGGCCAAGGCGCTGGCCGAGTTCATGTTCGGCGACGCCGACGCGCTGATCCAGATCGACATGAGCGAGTACATGGAGAAGCACAACGTCAGCCGGCTGATCGGCGCCCCGCCGGGCTACGTCGGCTACGAAGAAGGCGGCCAGTTGACCGAGAAGATCCGCCGCCGTCCCTACGCCGTCGTGCTGTTGGACGAGATCGAAAAGGCCCATCCCGACGTCTACAACATGTTGTTGCAGATCATGGAAGAGGGGCGATTGACCGACAGTTTCGGCCGCAACGTCGATTTCCGCAACGCGATCCTGATCATGACCACCAACGCCGGCGCCGAGGCGATCAAGAACGAGTCGCAATTCGGATTCCAGAAGCCCGACGACGACGCTTCGTACGAGAGCATGAAGGGCCGCGTGCAGGAGCAGATCGAGAAGGTCTTCCGCCCCGAGTTCCTCGGACGCATGGACGACGTGATCGTCTTCCGCCACTTGACCAACGACGACCTGGCCGACGTGGTCGAGATGGAGTTGGGCAAGGTCCGCGAGCGGCTCTCCGAGCGCGGCTTGAAACTGATCCTCACGCCCGAGGCGAAGAAGTTGCTGGTGAAACGCGGCAGCAACCTCGATTTCGGCGCGCGGCCGCTGCGCAGGGCGATCGAAAACTTCATCGAAGACCCGTTGTCCGAAGAACTTCTCAAGGGCGAGTTCCACGGCATGGACACGATCACGATCGAGGTCAAGGAAGTCGGCGACAAGAAGCAGTTCTACTTCCACGGCTCGGTCGGCGAACTGCCGCACGAGCCGCAGACAGTCGGGGCGGGCGTGTCGGATACAACCGCTTCGACGTCATGAGCATCGGCTGGCGTGCGATCCAATCGGCGCGAAACCGCAGATCGTGGTTGGCGGTAGCTGAGAGTGCGTAGCGGCGGCCTGAAGTGCCGCACACGCGGATTCGAGCACCGCCCGGGCCGCCGCGTCAATACGGCGCGCAGCCCCCTGGTTTCTCGTCGCCCATCCCTTCCTCCCCCAACTCGTTGAGCAGCCGCTGGAAGTGCAGACCGACCTGGAAGAGAAGCAGGTCGGAGCATTGCGGATCGCGCACTGTCAGGCGGAATTGGTTCTCGTGGCAATGGATCAGAAAGCGATGCCCGCGGAAGGTGAAATCGAGCCAAGGTTCGGCCGGCCCCTCGCCGACGTCGTTGACCACTCTTGCGCTGCCCAACGACAAGACGTGATCGCGGACAACCTTCCAAGGGGCGATCCTTGGGAGCCGGGCGAAGTGCCGCGATCCATCGGGTGTTCGTTCGTCGATCAACTTCATGGCGTCCGCTAATCTATCGGAGGAGTGTGACAACCGCCTGTCACTCCCTACGAAACTCATTGCGGAATTTTCGCCTGAAGGTGCAATCACAGCGCCGAGCAACCGGCCAGCGACAAGAAAAGAAGGAGGCGGGCCTCAGCCGTCGATTCGAGTGCAAACGCCACACCCTGACGACGGGAGTCGCCTCCTGTCATGCAATTGACCGACGAGCGGCCGTTGCCAGCCGACCGTATGCGGCAGGCAGCCGGCACGCGGCAGGCGCGGTTACCACTCTTCGCGTCCGCGACCGCCGCCGCCACCGCTGCGACCGCCGCCACCGCCACGACCGCCACGTCCGCCGCCGTATCCGCCGCGTCCGCCGCCGCCGCCAGTGCGGGCGGGCTTGTCCTCGGCCTCATTCACCTTGATCGTGCGGCCGTCCAATTCGGTTCCGTCCATCTCGGCGATCGCCTTGGTGGCGCCCTCGTCGTTGGCGAAGGTGACGAACCCGAAGCCGCGGGAGCGGCCGGTTTCGCGGTCCGTAATGACCTTGGCCTCGACGATCTCACCGAATTGAGAAAACGCACCGTGCAGACCGTCGTCCGTCGTGCCCCAGCTCAACCCACCGACAAACAGTTTCTTCGACATCCCTCTGGTAACTCCTTCTTTGGCGCCGACGCGGATCGCGGCAGCGCACCTAATGGTACGAACGGGTTTCGTGGGTTTCAGGCCCTCGCTCCCCGAGGGCAGCCCCAACGGCCGCCACTGGTCCTACGTAGCATAACAATTTCACGGTTTCACGCAACAGGAGAGGCAAGGAAATCCGCCGCAAAACCGCGTATTTCTTGCAGAAGTACCCGTCTGCATAGGGGGCGCGGGGGGTAGAAAAGAGCGATTCTTTAAGTTGAGCAGCGAAAGACGCTCCCCCACCACCCCCCTACAGCCTTCGCATTTCCGCTTCTCGACAGCGGTTTTGCCTCAGGTCCCCTGACCCGACATACCCTTCGCGCTCCGCCTGAAGTACTCTTCACGCTCCGCGTGAAGCAGTGATTCTGGCTCCACCTCCCCTCTCGCGCCTCTCGCGGAGCGAGAGGAGTACAAGCGAAGCGAGAGGAGTGCAAGTGGAATGCAGGTTTCGTCAGGAATCCTCACTTGACGGCCGCCGCGCCCGCTTCGGCCACCGCGTGATCGTTCTCGACCGTGCTCCCCGAGACGCCAATCGCCCCGATCACCACCCCGGACTTATTGCGGATCGGTACTCCGCCGGGAAAGGTGATCAGACCGCCGTTGGAGTGTTCGATGCCGAAAAGCGATCCGCCCGGCTGCGAAAGCTGGCCGATTTGTCCGCTGTTCATGTCGAAGAAGCGTGCGGTGCGGGCCTTGCGAATCGAAATGTCGATCGAACCCAGCCACGCCCCCTCCATGCGTGCGAATCTCTTCAGGTTCGCGCCCGCGTCGACCAGGGCGATGTTCATTTTCACGCCGATCTGCTCGGCCTTCCCAATCGCCGCGGCAACGGCGGCATCAGCTTGCGCCAGGGTAATGTCCATCGGTTTCGTTCCTTTGCGGTTAGTCTTTCTACGACCAGAGTGGAAGCGTAGATTAAACCATAGGCAATGGGAGCAAGGAAGACATCCGTCTTCGCGGGGGGTGGCCCGGGGGTGAAACTCGGAATCGACGCTCGCGAGCGATTGACGCGGCATATGAGAGGAAAAAGGGGAAAGGGGTAAGAGGGAAAACGGCAGGAAGAATCCGTCTGTCTTTCCATTTTTCCCCTTTTCCCTTTTTCCTTCTCACACTCTGTCTTTGGTGGCCAGACGGCAGCCCAGTTTGCCGGGTCCTTCCCCATTTTTCCCCTGGCACCGAATCCCCTCAGTCGCTAGAACTACGGCCATGATACGGGTTGCCCTACGATTGATGTCTCCTGTGGCCATTGCCATCGTCTGGGGTCCCGCGGCTCTGTTGGCGGCGACAACAGCGTTGTTCTGGTACACTGACCTCGATCAAGCGGCGGTCCGGCATTTCTTCTCGGGCGACGCGGCCGCCGACATCGCGGCCCGCTTTCCACTGGGCAACCAACAGCCGTGGAAGCTGCTTTATGACTGGGGCGTCTATCCGGCGCTTCTCTTGGGGTGTGGCGGCATGATCGTTTGGGTCGTGAGTTTTTTCTGGCTGAGAATCAAGTCTTGGCGCGATCCCGGCCTGTTTTTCGCGCTGGTGCTGATCATCGGGCCGGGGATATTGGTCAATTGCGTTTTGAAGCCCTACTGGAGTCGGCCGCGCCCCGCGCCACCAAGCCATTCTGGGCGGGCGACAATCCTCACGATCCGCCCCGCGATTTTGTGCCGGTTTGGCAGAAAGGTGTCGGCGAAGAAGATTCGTCGTTTCCCAGCGGACACGCCGCGATGGGCTTCTACCTGATGGCGCCGGCATTCGTCTGCTATCGCCGTCGGCCGTGGCTGGCTGCCGGATTTCTGCTTCTTGGTCTGGGCAGCGGCACACTAATTGGATTAGCTCGCGTGGTCGCAGGCTGCCACTTCCCAAGCGACGTGCTTTGGGCCGGCGGGATAATCTACTTTACCGCCCTGGTGCTGGCCGCGCCGTTTAGATTCGGACGCGAGAGAGCGGAGTGTGCGGTGAACAACACCGTTTAGCCGCCGCGTTAAAACAAGTGGGCGTATTTTCCTGATGGATTTTGACAAACAAAACCGGTGGCGACATGCCGGCGCTGTAGGGAACGGGCTCCGTCCCGTTCCGCCGCCCGGAACGCCGCGGAGGGCGTTCCCTACAGGAAAAGGAACTACCTTCAACGCTTCAGAATTCCAACTCCATCCGATCCTCCCCCAAGATCGTGTTGGGAAAGATCGCCCGGGCCGTGTCCAGTCCGATCGGATCGTCGGCGGTCGTGAGCGGGTCGAAATGGACCAAGACCAGCCGCTTTACGCCGGCTTGCCGAGCGACTTCGGCCACCGGCGTCGTGTGGCTGTGGCCGGTCTTCTCCGCCCAGGCGGCTCGATGATCGGGGCAGTGGCACTCGTGGACCAGCAGATCGACGCCGCGAATCTTCGCCACGTACGCCGCGTTCACGTCGGCCATCGTATCGGTGACGTAGGCCATCGAGTGGCCCGGCCAATCGAGCCGGTAGCCGAGCGATCCGCCGCGATGTTCCAGCGGAAAATGGGTCAGCCGTCCGCCGCCGGCCAAGTCGAAACTCTCGCCCAACGGCTGATAATCGAACGGCGGCCGCACCGGAAACAGCGGCCGTGCGAACAGGTGTTCCTCCACCGCCCGCAGGTTCTCCGGCAGCCCGTGCAGCGTAATCCGCCGCAAGGGATGAACGGCGTTGACGCTAAACAAGAAGGAGAGCCCAACGACGTGATCCAAGTGGGTGTGGGTGATGAAGATATCGAGTTCGGGCGTGGCGAGATACTCCGCGGCGCGATACACGCCCGTGCCAGCGTCGAGCATCACGCCGCACGCGGGCAGCAGCAGGCAGGGCGTCTGCCGCCGCTGGTTCGGATGGTAGCCGGTCGTGCCGAGAAGGACTAATCGCATTGCCCTATTCTATCTATTTTCTCGGCGCGAACAATTGGTTCAACCCGCCTTCGATGACGTTGCTCGCCGCCCGTTGCATGAACTGGCGGGTAAGATCGGCCAAGGCTTTCTGATCGAGGGCCGGCTTGGCCAAGGTGCCGCGGAGGGGGACAGAAATCGTCTGGTTTCGCACGGCATTGGCGACGACGCCGTTGCCGGCCTGCCACTTCGGCGGCACCGGCATCTGCACCACGATGTCCATCGAGTCGTCCTTCAGGCCGATCGAGCCGCTGCTGCGGATGGTGATGTCGGGGAACATCAGTTCGAGGTCCTTGTGATACACCCGGCCGTTGACGACCACGAACGGCACGATCGACTCGTTCCGCAGTTGCGCCGGCGTCTCGCGGTTCAGGAACGTGGCCAGTTCGTGGGTCATCTTGCCGGGACCGACCGCCATCGAGTGGATGGTGAACCGGCCGGTAACGTTCGCCTTGTTCAGATCGCCGAGCGGAATGCGGCAATCGTCCAGGTCGATCGAAAACGTCCCTTGCGCGGTGGTCACGCCAGCCAGCACCGGGGCGGCATATTGCAAGAGCGAACCGCACATCTCGGGGCTGATCTGCACTCGTTGCACCAGCGGCCCCTTGGGCAAACTGAACTCCATCGGGGCGGGCGTAAGCCGCAACCGCGGCGCCAGGCAAATTTTCCCGCCGCCGGCCGCCACGTCGAGCGGCTCGATCTGCGCAACGCCGTTGGCCATCGTTGCCTTCAGATCCGCCGGGCCGAGCGTAAAGCCGAACATTTTCGCGCCATCCCAGCGGAACGTCGCCACGGCCGATCCCGTATCGAGCGCGAACGGCCCACGATACGACGCCGACGTGGCCCCGCGGCCGGTGATGCTAACGTTCGGGCCAATGCAGGGACTCAGCAGTCCGGTCAAGCGTTCCATGTCGTAATTGATCTTCCCTTCGAGCTGCCCGTTCTCCTGCCCGCTGGCCGGCGAAACGTGTCCGGCGGCGGCCGCGGTCATGGCGCTGGAGGTCAAGGTGCATTCGCTAAGCTGCAGCGCCTGCGATTTCGTGTCGTAATCGCCCTTGGCAGCCAGCGAAACCAACGGCTCCTGGAACTGCTTGCCCGTCGAATCGACGACCGCCAGATTGGCCAATTCCGCGGCGGCGACGCCGTGCACGATGCCGGCGCTCTGTTGCAAAGTGGCCGAGCCGTGCAGTTGCCCGGCGAGCCGCCAGGGGGACGGCACATTTGGATCGGCGAACCACTGGCGGATGCGGGCGGCGTCGCCCTGGTAGCTGACCGCGCCGGTCAGTTCCGTGGCCCCGCCGGCGGGCAGGGCGATGACGACGTCCTTGGCGGCCACGGCCGCGCTGGCGCAGTTAATCGAGGCGGCGGGAACTTGCAGGCGCCGCTGCTGCCCGTCCCACGAGCCGGCCGCGGTCCCCCATAGCCGCGTCTCGTTGACATTCAACAGCGGCGACTTCACCACCAGCGGCTCGGCGGCGAATCCGACTTGCCGCAGTTGGCCGCCGTCCTTCGAGGCCACGCCGTCGCCTTCTACGATATAGCGGCCGTTGAGTTGGCAAGTGTTCATTGTCGGTACCCAGACGGCCAATCGTGCCGGCCAGTTCTGCAACTCGCCGAAGACGCGGGCCCAAACCCGCCACACGCCCCCGCTGTGCAAATCCTTGACCGGCTCCAAGATTTTCGCCTCGACTTGATCGTTGCCGCTGCGAATCGTCAGCGCGGCGGCATCGATGCGCGTGGAAGTGTCGAAGTTGGTCAATCCCTTGGCCGAGGCGTTGAAGACCACAGTGTCTTCGCGCCACGGCTGGTTGTTGGCGGTTTGCAGTTGGAAGCCGCGAAGTTGCAGGTCGGCGGCCGCGTCGAATTGCTTGTCGGCCGAGCGCTTCCAGGTAAGATTGCCCTCCCCTTCGCCAGCGAATTTCGTGCTGCCGAGGTTGACAAACTGCCCCAACTGATCGGCGAGCTTGTTGAGGCTCAAGCTGAGCTTGGCGCTGAGATCGTCGGCCGAGCCGGCCCCTTCGACGTGCAGGAACTCGGATTCGCAGCGTGCCTGATCGACGACTAGCCCGCTGTTAGCCACGTCGTGGGCGTCGAACACGGCCGAGATCGGCTTGGTCCAGGCGATCGGGCGGCCGTTGTCGGTGGCCGTGAGGTTACCGACGTCGAGCTCGCCGTGCCACTTTGTGTTCTGCCCGTCGGGCTGGCCGGTCCAAACCCAACGCACCGCGCCGCTGTTGATTTGCATTTGCTGGCGAAGGCTCATCGTAGCCGGCAGCATTTGGGCCAGTTTGGCGAGGTCGAGGCCGCCGCTGAATTGCTGCCGCTGGTGCATCAGGGCCGCAAACGAGAAACCGTCCTTCCCGCCCAGCGGCACGGTGCCGCTCAGCGCGGCATTGCCGACGTCGCACTGGATCGAAGACCTGTCGATGTCGATTCGATCGGCCTGCCAGGTGGCGTGGCAGTCGGCTTGCAGGCTGGCCAGTTGCAGCACGTCGGTCTGCATGGCGGGCATGGCCAGCGAGAATCCCTCGACGTTTACCGTGGCTTTCACGTCGTTCGCGCCCGGCGTCGTGCCGCCCCACGCGGCGACGACTTCGCTCGATAGCCGGCCGGTGACGGTAGTGCCCGGCATGAAGCGGGCCAGCAGCGGCCGCAAGATCGCCAGGGGAAATTGGGCAATGCTGAGTTTGGCCGCGCTCGTCGTCTGGCCCATCTTGACGCCGGCCGTGAGTTTGCCGGTGCCGCGGGCGTCACTCAAATCGGTGATCACCTCGGCGGCCATCGATCCGTCGCTGGCGTCCATGCCGAACTTGAGCGACAATTTCCGCACTTGGCACGCCACGCCGGCCCGTTCGTCGGTGATCGTCGCGACGCCATCGGGAATATCGATCGCCAATCCGATCTTGGTCGGGGCGGAGGATGGTTTGTCTTTTGGCGCGAGATATTTCGCCAGCAGGTCCTCGACATTGCTGCCGTCGTCGCGCATGACGACGGAGACCTTCATGCCTGCCAACGTGAATTTGCCGAGATTGGTGTAGTTGAACAGAATCGCCCCCAGCCGGCGATCGCCAACGACCGAATCGACCGACAGCACCGGCTTGCCGCACTTGTCCTTCACTTCGATGCCCTGAATCTCGATGGGCGAAAGCCAGCCGAGCGAGGCCGACTTGACCGAAACGCTGCCGTTGAGATCGGCGGTGGCCATTTTCAGCCCCCAGGTCAACAGCGGCGTCTGCGCGATGATGACCGGCAGGAACCAAACGACCACGCCGAGGGTCACCAGCATCGTCAGCAGCCGCCAGTGATGCGCGTGCTTCTTCTTCGCCGGCCGCTTGGCGTCGGATGTCTTTGCCGGGTGGTGCTGTTGACCACTTTTATCAGAGATGGTTTCGTGGGCCATGATTGACCTCCGCACAGGGATAGGTGTCGAGAAATACCGACAACGCTTGATAGTATTCTTCGTCTTGTGGATCGTTGTGATCGCCGTTTGCAATCGGGACAAACTGCTTCGGCTGATTGGCCGCGTCGAACAAGCGGCGGCCGATCGCATAGGGAATCAGCCGGTCGGCGGTGCCGTGGCTTTGCAGCAATGGGCCGTGGTAGTTGGCGATCTTCTTCTCCGAGTTGAGCCGGGTTTGCATCAGCAGCCGCACCGGCAAGAGCGGGAACATGGTCTGCGCCACGTCGGGCAACGAGGTGAACGTACTTTCCAGCACCAGCGCGCGGCGCCGTCCGCGGCAGCCAAATCGACGGCGACGCCGCCGCCCAGCGATCGGCCCATCAGCACGATCTGGCCCTCGGCAATTTTCTCTCGCTGGGCGAGCCACGCTCGGGCGGCCCTGGCGTCGGCCAACACGCCCGCCTCACTCGGCGTCCCCTCGCTGCGGCCGTAGCCGCGGTAGTCGAAGAGCAGCACCGACACACCGACCCGATCGTGCAGCGACCGCGCGGCATCGGCCCAATAGGCCACGTTGCCGCCGTTGCCGTGACAATACAACACCGTTGCCCGCGCGTTCTCGCAGGGAATGTACCAACCGTGCAGTCGAGTCCCGTCTGCCGAAACGAACCGCGCATCTTCAAATTGCAGCCCGGCCGGCTGCCAATCGCCGTCGGGATAGCGGGCCGGCTGGAAGATCGCCGAGTTCTCGAAGGTCGCCGGCGAGTGGCATCCCGTCAGCAGCAGGATCGCTGCGGCCGCCAGAATCGAGATGTTAATGCGTCTTGTCATGATCGGACGACCGCCGTTGCAAAACCGCAAGCGGTCTCTCCAACCCCTAGCCCCTAGCCCCTAGCCCCTCCCACATCCTCCGGCCCATAACGGCCGCGATATTCCTCGACGGGATACTTCTGCTCGTTCTTGACGATCTTGCCGCGAACGGTGGTCGAAAGATCGAGGCCAAGCTCGTTAGCCATCGCCAGGGCGTAGCAGACGACGTCGGCCAATTCATCTCCCACCGCCGCCAGCCGCTCGGCATCCTCGGGCACGCGGCGCGATTGCTCGGGCGAAATCCACTGAAAATGCTCCATCAACTCCGCCGCCTCGATCGCCAGCGACATCGACAGGTTCTTCGGGGCATGGAACCGCCGCCAGTCGCGCCGCGCGACAAAGTCGGCGACCAGTTGTTTCAAGTCAGCGACGGTGGTAGTGGAATCGGCCATTACTCAAACCCCGGCAATGTCTTCTGCGCCGGCGGGTGAATTCGTTCCTGGTAGCGGCGGCGGTAGCCGTCGCCCACGTGCAGCAATACCTCGAGCGCGAGCAGATCGGCGCGGTTCATCACGTGCCGCGTGCTCCGCGAGCCGAGGCCGTGGATCAACTCCGCCAGCACGTGCAGATGAAGCTGCAACGTCTGCCGGGCGCTCAATCCGGCAATCCCCAGCAGTTCGGCCAAATGCCGCAACTCGCGGGTCAAATTGCCCGAGCCCATGATGACGTACGTTCGCAATAGTTCGCGGTAGTGATCGATCAATTCGGCGGGCAGGCATTCGATCGGCAGCAGTTCGCCATCGTCATGGCTCTGCGTATCGTTGCCCTGCACGAGCGACCGCTGTTGTTGCAGCAGACAAGCGGCCTCGTCGTGCTCGCGTTGCAGGCGAGCCTGTTCCGCGGCCAGCAGCCGTTGGTTGTCGCGGATGAGTTGATGCCGCTGCACGGCCTGAGCGATCACCCAAATCAGGTTTCGCGTGGTGGCGGTGTGTACGCAGACGTATCCGTCGGCGCCGACTTCTTGACACAACGCGGCCATCTCCTGTTCGCTCTGCGTGCCCAGCACGACGATCGGGTCGTCGGCGCCGCCGGCGCGGTAGCCCTCGATCATGTCCAGTGCGTTGAGTTCCTCGGCCTCGTGACTGACCAGGACCGCGTCGAAGACCTCGTCGCGCAATCGGGCGAGCCCCGCTCCCATGCCCACCGCTTCTTCCAAAACCACCCGCAACGCGCTATCGGCGGCGAAGGCCTCGGCCAGCCATCCGCCCGTCCGATGCCGCGTGGCGATATAGAGCACTCTCATCCGCGCGGGAAGCCGCTGCCAAGCGGCCGCGCTGGCCGATCGGCTCGACGCGGCAATCTCGGAAAGTAATGCAACCATAACCCGCTCCGAAGAGGTATTGCCATTCCCCACTGAGCTACCTTAAGACGAGAATCCGTGGGGGCGCTACTGTAGCGAGCCTCCCCCGCCGGGTCAAGCTCGGGTATATTGTCAACCAACGGGCGGGAGAGGGGGACAGGCACCTTTTGTGCGAAGCACCCGAAGGGCCGTTCCGGCAAAAGGAGCCTGTCCCCTTTTCCCGCGGCCAACGAGGGGGGCGAAAAAGCAATTGTGGGTTATGCTTGAACATGACGAAAAGCGGTGCCCGTCACCGTGTTATGCCGACGCATAACCTACATGGAGGGTCTCTATGGCCAGAATAGCCTATCTCGATTGCGGCTGCGGCATCAGCGGCGACATGACCCTGGCGGCATTGATCGACGCCGGCGCCGATCTCGACGCGCTGAACCGGGCCATCGGCTCGCTGGGTTTGCCGGGGCTGCGGTTGCGGGCCACGGAAGTGACGAAGCTCGGCTTTCGCGCCACCCAGGTCAGCGTCGAATCGGAGCCGGAACATGAAAAGCGTTATCTCCGCGACATCCTGGCGATGATCGACGCCAGCCAACTCAACGTGCGGCAAAGGGAGAACGCTCGGCGGATCTTCAACGCGCTGGCCGGCGCCGAGGCCCGCGTACACGGCACTTCGATCGAGCAGGTCCATTTCCACGAGCTTGGCGCCGCCGACTCGATCGCCGACATCGTCGGCGCCGCGGTTGGCTGGGAATTGCTGGGGGTCGATCGCATCGTCTCCTCGCCGGTGCCGACGGGCATCGGGCGAATCAAGATCGCCCACGGCGAGTGCAGCATTCCCGCCCCCGCCACCGCCGAGTTGCTCCGCGGCATTCCGCTGGAGAAGACGACGATCGAGGGCGAGTTGACCACGCCCACCGGGGCCGCCATCCTCGCCACCCTGGTCGATTCCTTCGGCCTGTTGCCGGCGATGAAAATCGAGCGGATCGGCTACGGCGCCGGCCACCACGATTTTGCCCAACGGCCGAATATCTTGCGGCTGTTGGTGGGCGAATTGGTCGAGGAAACCGCCGACGGCGGCGAGCAGGTGTGCGTGCTCGAAACCAATCTGGACGACGTCAGCGGCGAATTGGTCGGCTATTGCATCTCGCGGCTGTGGGACGCCGGCGCGTTGGACGTTTACACCACCGCGATTCAGATGAAGAAGAATCGGCCGGCGATGAAACTGACGGTCCTCTGCCATCCCGGCGACACGGCGGCGATGGAAGACATCGTCTTTTTGGAAACAACCACGCTGGGCGTGCGGCGCTGGACGGCCGCACGGCACGTTCTGCGTCGGCAGCCGCATAGCGTCACGACGCCGTGGGGTCCGGTCGAGGGCAAAATCGGCTGGCTCCGCAGCGACTTGCCCCGTTTCGCCCCGGAGTTCGAGTCATGCCGCCGCGTCGCCGCAGCCAGTCAGACGCCGTTGCGCGAAGTGTATGAAGCGGCGCAACGAGCGTTCGACGTGGAAAGAGCGGCCGGTGCCCCGAAAACTTGATCCAAATTTGTTTAGCGGCCGACGGCACGTCGACCCGGGTTCTGTTTTGAGCCGCCGTGCCGGCGGCTGCTAAGCGACGCACGAGCATTCATGTTTCGCATCCTCACTCCGCATTACCGCGTGCATTGCGTTTGGGAACTGACGCCCGAGCGGCTGCGGCTGTGGGGGCTGCGGGCGTTGCTGCTGGACATCGATTGCACGCTCAGCCGCTACCACAGCGAGGTCCTGCCGGAAGCGGCCCTGTGGATTCAGCAAATTCGCGCCGCCGATTTCCGCCTCTGCCTGGTCTCAAACGGTATCAGCGAGCGAATCGAGCAGTTCGCCGGGCGGCTCGACTTGCCGTTCGTTTCGCGGGCGATGAAGCCGCTGCCCTGGGGCGTCTGGGCGGCGATCAAGAAACTCGACGCCCCGCCGTCGCAGACCGCCCTCATCGGCGACCAGGTCTTCGCCGATGTGATGGCGGGCCGCGTTGCCGGCGTGCGAACGATCCTGGTCGATCCGATCCATCCCGAGGAAGAACCCTGGTTCACCCGCTTGAAACGTTGGCCGGAGCGGGTCGTGCTCGCACGGCAGGAAGCCTGACGACGGTGGCGAACGGCGAACCCGTGCCCCCTCGGTAGACGGGCTCGCCACAAAGGCAGTATTCTTGTCTGCGCGGCGGGTGTGAATTACACTTCAGTGCGGGGGATTCGCTCCCACGAGTCCTCGACCACCGGAACGGCAGAGAACGCAAATGCGAAGTTGGCAGAATCTGGCACGGCTGCTGGTCGGATGCCTCAGCGCGGGCTGTCTCTTGTTGCCCGTCTCCGTTGCGTTCACAGCCGAGCGCTGCAAGGATTTTCTCGACGGCCTCCGCGCCCCGGAGCGAGGATACTACGACGTCGCCCTCGATTATCTCGAGGCGATGCGCCGCAGCCCGCTGGCCGACAAGGCTTTTCGCGAGACGATCGACTACGAGATCGGCGTCACCCTGTTGGAGCAATGCCGAACGCTGCCGCCGGCCGAGCGAGCCGCCGAGCTGGAAAAAGCCCGCGCCTGCTTCGAGAAGTTCCTGGCCGCTCACCTCGACCATCCGCTGGTCGTCAGCGCCAACCGCCAGTTGGGCGGCGTGCTGATCGAACAGGGGAAACTCGAACGCGAGCTTGCCCGACAGTCGGGCAAGATGCCGGACGAACGTGACCGGCTGCTGGAACAAGCTCGCGGGCTGTTCGCCGACGCTCAGAAGGCGCTGGCCGTCGTCGATGCCCAACTCAACAAGACGCAAAAGTCGTTCGGAAAGCTCGACCCGAGCGACGCCGCCGCGGTGCAGCGCCGCAACCAGGTGCGCGGCGAGATCATTCTCACGCGGCTGGCCCTGGCGAAAACGCTTTACGAAATCGCCGCCACCTACGAGCCCGACAGCAATCGCCGCCGGGTCGCGTTGGAAGACGCGGCGGCCAAGTTCGGCGAGTACTACTGGAAATACGAGCAATGGCTCGGCGGCTGCGTCTTCCGGTTGGAGGAGGCGCGCTGCTACCAGGAGTTGGGCGATTACGCCAAGGCCATGCCGATCTTGGATCAACTGGGCAGTTTGCGGTCGGACGAAGAGCAAGGTTTTCGCCAAATCCGCACCGCCGCGACGAAGTTGGCCCTGCAATCGCTGCTGGCCCCGCAAATGAAAAAGTACAAGGACGCCTGGGCCTGGTACGAGAAGTGGGAGAGCAACAACGAACCGTCCGACCAGCCGGACGACGATGCCGCCGCCATCGCCTATTTCGCCGGCCAGGCCGCGCTGGAACTTGCCCGATCGATTAACAGGAACGACGCCGCCGAGGCGGAACTCCGCGCGGAATACGTAAGACGCGCCAAGGACTTGCTCTCTTCCGTGGCAGGTTCTCCCGGCGAGTATCGCAAAAAAGCCCGGCTGCTGTTCGCCGATCCGCTGCTGACCGCCGGCCAAATGCACGTCGAAACACCGAAAAACTACGCCGACGCTTGCGATCGGGCGAAGCTCGCCTGGGAGCGAGTCCAGGAAGGGAATCTCACGTCCGAGGAGACCGAGCGGCTCCAGGCCGAGGCGCGGGAATGTTTTCGCTTCGCCCTGGCCCACCCGCCCGACAACGCAAAGACCGACGATCTGAACGTCATTCGCTCCTGTTTGGCCTACTTGTATTGGGGTGCCGAAGATTACTACGACGCGGCGGTGTTGGGCGAGTTTCTCGCCCGACGCTACCCCGATGGGCCGCACGCCCAACGCGGCGCCGAAATCGCCATGAAGGCTTACGCCAGGCTCTGCGGCGAGGCATCGTCCCGTGACGACCGCAAGTTCGAGGCGGCGCAGATGACGGCGATGGCCGATTTCATCACGCACCGCTGGCCGAAAAGTCCCGTCGCCGATGAGGCGTGGATGATGCGAATCCGCACCGCGATGGCCGAGCACGATTCGGCGAAGGCATTGGACTACCTGGCGCGGATCGCCGACGATTCCCCCCGCCGCGGCGACGCCGAACTGATGACCGGCCAGGCTTTCTGGACCGTCTATTTCGACGCCCTGCGGCTCCCCGAGGCCCAACAGCCCAGCAAAGACGAAATGACCAGGACGATCGCCGCGGCGCGAAAGCTCTTGGAGGACGGACTTGGCCGAATGCGAAAGGCGGTCGATGCCGGCGGCGAGGTCTCGTATTCGCTGGAAGTCGGATCGCTCACCTTGGCAAAAATCTACCTGCAAATGGGCGAAGGGGCAAAGGCCGTCCAGTGGCTCGACGATCCGAAGACCGGCCCGCACGCCCTCGCCAAGGTGGAGAACAAGACGATCGATCGCGGCAACTTCCGCGTGATGGCATTGGAAACGGCGTTGCGGGCGTACGTCGCCACGCAACAACTCGACAAGGCCAAACAGGCGATGAACGCCCTGGAGAAGGCCGGCGGCGTGAATGTCGCACGAATCTACGTCAGCCTCGGCCGGCAACTCGAAGATTCGTTGAAGCGGCTTCGCGGCGAGGGGGACGAGAAGGCGGCGGCCAATGCCGCCCGCGGTTTCGAGTTCTTCTTGACGCGGCTGGCCGCTCGTCCCGCCGCCGAATCGAACTTCGCCACGCTCTACTGGGTGGCCGAAACGTTCATGACCTTGGGCGACAGCCTTCCAGCGACCGATGGAAGACCGTCGGCCGAGGCGATGAAGTATTACCAGAAGGCCGCCGGCGTCTATCAGGCGATTCTCAAAGCCTGCGAAGCCGATCCGAAGTTCGCGCCAAAGCCGGGGGCGATCGTGGCGATTCAGATACATCTCGCCCGCTGCCTGCGGAGCCAGTGCGAGTTCGAGAAGGCCCTGCAAGTGCTGGTCGAAGTCCTCAAGGTCCACGAAATCTCGCTCGAAGCCCAGCGCGAAGCCGCGTACACCTATCAGGCATGGGGCGCCGACGAGCCAGGCTACTATATATTCGCGATTCGCGGCGGGCACAAAACCGAACGAAAAGACGGCAGCGTCAGCTATCTGGTTTGGGGTTGGGGCGCCATCGCCCACAAAGTTCAGTACGTCAAGAAGTTTAGCGACGACTTCCACGAGGCTCGTTACAATTTGGCGCTCTGCGAGTTGAAATACGCCGAGAGCAAGAACGGCAAGGAGCGCACCGATCAGTTGCGCCGGGCCGAAAACGCCATCCTCGTGATTCAGACAATCGAGCCCGAAATGGGCGGGGAAAAGTGGTATGGCCAATACGACATCCTCTTGCGGAAGATCCAGGGGCTTCTGGGTGTGAAGCAAAATGCGCAGGGGTTGAAGGCGGCGGAAAAAGCGCTTGCGCCCGCCGCGAAATAGCAGTCAAAGGAGCGAAGCATGAATAGGCATTGTCTGATCCTGGCATTGGCGTTGAGTTGTTCTATCGGCGCCGCCGCCCGGGCGTTCGACACCATCAAGACCAACAAAGGCTCGTCGTTGGGGACCATTGTTGCGATGGATTCGACCAAAGTCGAGTTCCGCCAAAGTTCCGTCAGCTCGCTGGTCAAGCAAGTTCCCGTCAACCAGATCGAGACGATTCTCTACGAGGGCGAGCCGGCCGACCTGAAACTGGCGAAGAACCACGTCCTCGCCCGCCGCTACGCCGAGGCATTGGTCGCACTCAAGAGAATCGAGAAGACGCCCGACCGCGAGGCGGTTCGCCAGGACATCGAGTTCTACAAGGCCCTCTGCTCGGCCAAACTGGCGATGAGCGGCAGCATGAAAATCGCCGATGCCGGCCGCCTGATGAAAACCTTCGCCGACGCCAACCCGAGTAGCTACCACTACTTCGAGGCGTCACAGGTGGTGGGCGATCTGCTGGTGGCCGTCGGCTCGTACGCCGCGGCGGCCGAGTACTACCGCCGTCTCGACGCCGCCCCCTGGCCCGACTACAGGATGCGGGCGGGCGTGGCGATTGGCCGTGCCCTGCTGGCCCAAAAGAAAACCGAGGACGCGCTGGCCGCATTCAACAAGGTGCTGGCCACCGAGGCCGAAGGCAACGCCGCCGCGGCGCAGCGGATGGCGGCCAGTCTGGGAAAGGCCGCTGCGCTGAATGCTCTGAAGAAACCCGACGAGGCCATCACGGTGGTTGACGAGGTCCTCGAAAAGGCCGATCCCGAAGACGCGCCGCTGATGGCCCACGCTTACAACACACTCGGCAACGCCCAGCGGCAGGCAGGCCGCACCAAGGAGGCCCTCCTCGCCTTCCTGCACGTCGATGTCCTCTACGCCGCCGTCCCCGACGCCCACGCCGAAGCCTTGGCCAACCTCGTCGATCTCTGGCAGCAAGTCCACAAGACCGAACGAGCCAACCGCGCCGAGAAGACCCTCATGGAGCGATATCCGGAGAGTCCGTGGGTGAAGAAGAAGGAATAGTGGGCAGTCGGCAGTCGGCAGTTGGCAGTTGCTGGAAGAACAGCGTTTAGCCGCCGCGTCCACGCGGCGTGGAGTGCGCTTCACGTTCAACGCCACGTAGACGCGGCGGCTAAACTTCTGAATGCACTTGTGCTCCACCGACTGCCCACTGCCTACTGCCGACTGCCCGCTCCCCTCACGCCCGCGGATGAAACTTCTTGTGGACCGCCTTCAACCGCGTCGGATCGACGTGCGTGTAGAGTTGCGTGGTGGCGATGCTGGCGTGGCCGAGCATCTCCTGCACTTGGCGAAGATCGGCGCCGCCGGCCAGCAGATGCGTGGCGAAGCTGTGCCGCAGCGTGTGTGGACTAACCTCGGGCGGCGCGCCCACGCGACGCGCATACCGCTTCAGCAGTTCCCAAATTCGTTCGCGGCTTAGCCGCCGCCCGCGATAGGAGAGCAGCACCCAATCGGCCGGCGATTTGCCCTTCGCCGCCAGTCCGGGCGCTCGTGTTCGAGGTAGGCGCGAACTGCCTCGACCGCTCGGATGCCCAACGGCGTCACCCGTTCTTTGTCCCCTTTGCCACGGCAGACACAAAAGCGCTCGTCGAGATGCACGTCGCGCATCTTCAGCCGCGAGATCTCCGACGCCCGGCAGCCGGTGGCGTAGAGCAATTCCAGCAGGGCCCTGTCGCGCCGCCAACAAGGATCGCATCGGCCCGGCGACGAGAGGAGCCGGTCGATCTGCTCGATGCTCAGCACCTTCGGCACCCGTTCCCACAATTTCTGACTTCCCAACAACTCCGCCAGGTTGTCGCGGAGCACGCCCTCCAACTGCAAGTAACGGAAGAAGACCTTCAGCGAGACGATGTGCCGGGCGATGCTGGCCGGTGCGAGGTTCCGCCCGTGCAGCCAGGTGGCGTAGTCGGCCAGATCGCGGATCGTAAGATTGACGACGTTGCGGCGGTCGAGCCACGCGAAGAAGTGGTCGAGATCGCGGTGGTATGCCGCCACGGTGTTCTCGGCCAGGTGGCATTCGCCGGCGGCATAGTCGATAAACGCCTCCAGCCGCGTTTTCGACGTTTGCAGCGGCTTGGCCGTTTGCGTCCGCAGCATCCGGCGGCGAGTGTTGGCCATGTCACGTTCCCTTGTACTGCTCAGCGAAAGGAGAGGAAAATAGCCGGCGGCCAACGGCCGGCGGTGGAACTGCCGTCTCGTTTTCCGGCCGTCTCAGTTCTCCTCCCTCTCTTCTTGCATTCGGATGAGAGAATGGGAGATATTCAGCGAATTTGCCGCCGCCGGCCGCAGCTTGCCCAGCCGCTCCTCAACGCATCCGGATTTCGCTACAATGCAAGCACAATCGCCACGTGGACGCGGCGGCTAAACGAAAGCTTCAAATGTTGGGATGGCAGTTGCACTGCCATCCCTTGTTTCCCGCAACGGGGCGGCAGTCCAACTGCCACCCCAACAGACGTCGCCGCGTGGACGCGGCGGCTAAACAGAACACTCTCCCCGGCGACCGCAGTTGCCGGGCGTTCCTTTTCCGCAATCTGAAATCTGCAATCTCAAATCCCCAATCCCTAATCCCTTTGTCCCCCATGCCCCTCGCCACCCTTTCCGAAATGTCGTCCGGCCAGGAAGCCGACCTCTTCCTGTTGATGACCGCGAAAGAAGAATTGAAGACCAAGGCCGGCAAGCCCTATTTTCGCGTCGGTTTCCGCGACGCCGGTCGCGAGGTGAGCTTCCCGATTTGGGGCGATTCACCGTGGGCCGTCGATTGCCGCGATCACTGGACGCCGGGCAGCTTCTACAAACTCCGCGCCGTCTACCAGGAGACCAACTTCGGCCCGCAGTTGGAAATCCGCAAGATTCGCGAGGCAACGGACGCCGATGCCGCTGACGGCTTCGATCCGACCTTCCTGTTGGCCCGTTCGCGCTTCAATTCGCAGGAGATGTTCGACGAGCTAATGGCGATCGCCAGGCGGCACATCGGCAATGCCGCCCTCCGCAAACTGGTCGAATCGCTGTTGACGGCCAACCGCACGGCGTTGCTGGTGCATCCGGCCGCGCGGCGGAACCACCATGCCTACATCGGCGGCCTGCTGGAACACACGCTCAGCGTCGCCCGCACCTGCGTCTTCCTGGCCGACAAGTACGCCGACTACTATCCCGAGATGAAGCCGCCGTTGGATAAGGGCATGGTTGTCGCCGGCGGCATCCTGCACGACATCGGCAAGCTCCGCGAAATGGAACAGCGGCCGGAGGGGGCGGCGCACACCGCCGAAGGCTCGCTGATCGGCCACATCCTCATCGGCCGCGACATGGTTCGCGATGCGGCCGCCGCCATGACCGCTGAGTCGCGGCTCGATGCCGACACGCTCTTGCGGCTGGAACACCTGATCATCGCCCACCAGGGTCGGCCCGACTGGGGCTCGCCGAAGTTGCCGATGACGCCCGAGGCCCTGCTGGTCCACGCGGCCGACGACATCGACGCGAAGTTCCAGATGATGATCGCCATTCTGCGCGACGATACGACCCCCGGACCGGTCACGTCGAAGAAAAATATCTTGATGCAGCACGTGTATCGAGGAGATGAGAGATGAGGGATGAAGGCTGAGGGCAACGAAGGCCGGTGCTGAGATAATCCTGCACGAGTGCAGAAGGAGCCCTTTTGTGGAAACCGTCACATCCAGTCAGGCGAAGGCTCGTTGGTCGGACTTGCTGGATTGTGTTGCCAAGGGCGAGCAGTTTACGATTACCCGACGCGGCGTTCCCGTGGCCATGTTGATCCCGCCATCTGATGGTGCACGATCCAACGTTCGCGAAACGATCAAGGCCATGATCGAGTCCCGCAAGAGACACCGGCTGGACGGTCTTTCGATTCGGGAAATGATCGAAGAAGGCCGCCGGTAAATCGTTCGATCCGCGCCCCCAGTTGCCGCAGCTTTTGGTCGAGATGCTGGTAGCCGCGGTCGAGATGGTGGATGTGTTGGACGGTGGTGCGGCCGTCGGCGGCAAGACCGGCCAGCACCAACGCGGCACTGGCGCGAAGATCGCAGGCGGCAACCCGCGCTCCGCTGAGACGTTCGACGCCGGCGACGGTCGCTGTCCCCTGGCCGACGGCGATGGCGGCGCCGAGGCGGTTCAACTCGGCGGCGTGCATAAATCGGCTGGGGAATACGTGGTCTTCGATGCGGCTGACCCCTTCGCTCACGCTGGCCAGCGCCGTCCATTGGGCTTGCAGGTCGGTCGGAATGCTCGGATACGGTTCGGCGACAATGTCCACGGCGCGAAGCCGGCGAGGGGCGACGATCGACACAGAACCCGGGCCAATCTCGATCTCGGCGCCTGCGGCGACGAGTTTGGCCAACACCGCTTCAAGATGTTTCGGCACCACGCCGACGATGGTGGCCGAGCCGCGGGTGATGGCAGCCGCGATCAGCAGGGTAGCAGCCTCGATGCGGTCGGGAATCAGCCGATGCGACGTGCCGCCGAGTTGCTCGACGCCTTCGATGCGGATCGTGGACGTTCCGAGCCCTTCGATTTCTGCCCCCATCGCCGCGAGAAATCGGCCCAGATCGACGATCTCCGGCTCGATGGCCGCACCGCGGATCGTGGTGGTGCCGCGGGCGAGCACCGCCGCGCTCATTACGTTGGCCGTGCCGGTGACGGTGGGACCGCACGGTCCGCAAAGCTCGACGTTTGCCCCGGTCAATCGCCGAGCAGAAGCGATGACGTAGCCGTGATCGAGGCGGATGTCGGCCCCGAGTGCCGCCAGACCGTTCAGGTGCAAGTCGACGGGCCGCACACCGATGTTGCACCCGCCGGGCAGCGGCACCACCGCGCGGCCGCGGCGGGCCAAGAGCGGACCGAGCACGCAGAAGCCCGCCCGCATCCGCCGCACTAGTTCTTCTCTTGCCCGAACGGGGGCAGGATCGATCGTCTCAAGCAGTAAAGTGGAGCAAACATCCTTCGCCGACACGGTTGGGCAGACACCGTCATCGAGCGCAGTGGGGCAGACATCCTCATCGAGCGCAGTGGGGCAGACATTCTTGTCTGCCGACCGGTCAACGGGGTTGCCGCTGCCTTGGCAGACAAGAATGTCTGCCCCACCTGTCTCACCCTTTTCCACTGTCACCCGCAGTCCCAGACAGCGGAGCAATAGGGCTTGTGTGCGGACGTCGGCCAACCGCGGCACGCGTTCCAACCGCACTGGTTCGGTCGCGAGGATCGCCGCTGCCATGATCGGCAACGCCGCGTTCTTCGAGCCGCTTACACGGACGGCGCCGTGCAGAGCAGTCCCACCGGTGATGTCGAAATGTGGCATGGAGGAGGCGATTGACCTTTACAACGCCCGCGATTGCCAGATGCGCGGATCGCGATTGCCGTGCAGCACGGCGATAACGATGATCCGCTCCGCTTCAACCGTATAATACACCGAGTACGGAAACCGTCGCACACCGGCTCGTCGCACATTGCCGAGGATTATTCCATGAAGTTCCGGCGTGTCGGCGATGCGTTCCAGAGTTTCCTCGACACAAGCGATGAAATCAGCCCCTAAGCCCGGACGTTGCCGTTCGTACCACTCGGAGGCGTCGCTGAATTCGAGCTCGGCCTCCAACCGCAAGACAACCGGGCGAGTCATTTTCCTATCCTCGCCAACGCCTTGGCCTTCGCCTGTTCCCAAGGGATCACGTCGTCAGGTGACGCCGCATGAGCGGCCAAGCGACGCTCCAACTCGCGCTTCTGAGCGTCCGTCAACTCCGGTTGCCCTGGTTCAGCTACAATCGTCTCCCAAATGGCCTCGACGAGGCAAAGGCGCTCATTGACCGGCAGGGTCGCAATTTCGGCCAGCGTTGTGGATACATCCATTTGTCTCTCCCGCAAAAAACGTGTTTCATCCAGCCGCAAGCCATTGTACCAGCACGCGCGGCGAACGAACAGGATCTACCCGCCGCTGGCGCCGATGAATCACCGCTTCTGCTTCTTCTCCAATATCCAGATATTGCGATACTCGACCTTATTGCCGTGCCCTTGCAGGTAGAGCGGCCGCGGGGCCGGGCCCTCGTCTTGCCGGCCGGGCGTGGCGTGCTCCAACTCAAACGCCGGGTGAATCACCACGCCGTTGTGCCGAACTTTGACCTTGGCGTTGGCCACTTTCTTCCCATCCTTGTACTTCGGCGTGGTGAAATCGGCGTCGTACGTCTGCCACGTCAGCGGCGGAAAGCACATGTTCACGTCCGGCTTGCGCAACTGATAAAAGCCGCCGCACTCGTTGTTCTCCCCCTCCAACCCGAACGAATCGAGCACCTGGATCTCATAACAATCGTGCAAGTAGACGCCGCTGTTGCTGCGTTCTTGCCCCCGGGCCAACGGTATGTACGACAGGCGGAACTCGACGTGCAGCGTATAGTCGCCAAAGCCCTGCTTGCTGGTCGCTTCCGACAGCAGATTCTTGTCCTTCAGCAGCGTGCCGTGCTCGAAGTTCTCGGCCGTCGTGCCGTCGAAGAGCACCGTGGCCCCCGTGGGCGGTCTCGCGCCCTCGGTCGAGCTGTGACGCACGGTCCGCTTCAGTTGCAGGCTGGTCTTGTCGTCGCCGACGATCGTCATCTCCTTGCCGGCGATTTTGCCGGAGAACTTGTCGCCCGCGAGTGCCGTCGCCGTGCCGTCGCGTTTGCCTTTCATCGAAAAGCGCGGCTCGCCGCGTTTCCATCCGTCGCCCGGCAGCCCCCCTTTGCTGACGACGACCATGAACTGACCATCCCCCAAGGCGATCACCTGCGCGCCGACTTCGACCTTGCCATCGGCGGCCCAAACGCCTTCGCCTACGTACTCGCCCTGAATCTTGAAATCCGGGTCTTTCGCGGCCTCGGCTGGGTCGTTGATCTCCGGGTTTCGCGCAAGCGGTGCAGACAAACCCGCACAAGATGGCTGAAAAGACGAACAGGAACATCGGTCGAGACATTGGGTAGCCCTTTCGGCGGCAGGACAGGGAAGCGGGGAAAACAGGCACAACACCACCATTATGACTGGGCAGCCCGTGCGGTCAAGCGGTGCGACCAGCCCCCATCGAGACCGTTCTTTCGACGAAACGGCCGGGCACAGCGGACCGTAGTTTCCGTGCGGTTCCCCCAAATTTATGATTCTTGTATCATTAATGTTCGATTATAATGACAATAGAATCCCCCTCGACAGAGAGACCGGATTAGTGTCGACTGTCTAACCTGTTGGGGTGGCAATCAGTCGGGAGCCTATCTGTGAAAGCTGCATACATTGAAGAAGTCGGCCCGCCCGAGAACATCACTTACGGAAATCTGCCAAAGCCGAAACCCGAGGCCCGCCAAGTGCTGGTCAAGATCGGCGCGGTCGCCGTCAATCCCGTCGATACGTACATCCGCGCGGGCGTGATCCCCGTCAACTTGCCCTCGCCGTTTATCGTCGGCTGTGATCTGGCCGGCACCGTCGAAGCGGTCGGCGCGGAAGTGACGAAGTACCGCAAGGGCGATCGGGTTTGGGGGAGCAACCAGGGGTTGTTGGGACGCCAAGGCACGTTCGCCGAGTACGTTGCGGTCGATGAGTGCTGGCTCTATCCGACGCCCGAGGAGGTCCCCGATCGCGACGCGGCGGCCGCGGCGCTGGTCGGCATCACCGCCCACTTGGGCCTGTTCCGCGAAGCCCAACTGATGGCGGGCGAAAACCTGTTTGTCAACGGCGGCTCGGGCGGTGTCGGATCGTGCGTGGTGCAGATGGCCCGCGCCATCGGCGCCCGCGTCCTGACCACCGCCGGCACGAAGGAAAAAGTGCAAATCTGCCGACAACTAGGAGCCACCGCCGCAGTGAACTACAAGACTGACGACCTCGACGCGGCGATCGCCAAGTTCGGCGCGATCGACGTCTGGTTCGAGACGCGCCGCGAGCAGGACTTCGACCAAGCCGTCAAGCATCTGGCCCTCAACGGCCGGATGATCGTGATGGCGGGCCGCGAAGCCCGGCCAAAGTTCCCCGTCGGCCCCTTCTACACCAAGGACTGCAAACTGCTCGGATTCGCGATGTTCAACGCCCGGGCCGACGAGCAACGCAAGTGCGCGGCCGAAATCAACCGCTGGTTGGCCAAGGGAAAGCTCAAGCCGCGAATCGACCGCGTGATGAAGCTCTCCGAGACCGCTGCCGCGCACCGCCTCCAGGAAGAAAGCACGCTCCGCAAAGCCGGCACGCTGGCCGGCAAGATCGTGCTGGTGCCGTGAGACGAGCGACGGCGGACTGGGGCTTGGACATTAGGGATTAGGGATTAGAAAGCCGCTTGCGGCTTCGCACGAGCCGGCGCGAATAATCGGCGGGTGAACGCGTCCATCCTGTGCCCTTTCACTAGCCCAGGCGTTTACGCCTGTGGAGCGAGTGCCACCACCCTCTCCCTCTTTCTTTAAGCCCCGTTCACGGGGCGACGGGTGGTCTGTCGGCGAGAATCGGCGTAGAATCGATCCCCACCGCGTCCCCTAAAAGGGGACGGATGGAAGAACAGACGGTTCCCTGCCACTCTTTCCACAGGCGTAAACGCCTGGGCTAGTGAAAAGGCACGCGGGGGAAACTGGTTGTCACCTTCAGGCCGAACGACTGGCGCGTGAGAACGATTGTATAACCGAGGGTTATTGGGAAACGTCGAGAGTGAGGCTTCTTTGGGTAGAATGATGGTTTTCTACAGCAAGAGGAGCTTTTTCGATGGGCAAGAAGTCGGAGTTGGGAGCGGCGGAGCGTCGAGACGTGGTGCTGATGCTATTGCGGCGGGAGGAAGCGGCGGCCGTGTTGGCCAGGCGGTATGGCGTCTCGGAACAGACGCTCTATCGTTGGCGGGATGAGTTCCTGGCCGCTGGCGAAGCCGCCTTGCTGGCGGCCAAGGGCGGAGCCGATCCCCGCAATCGTCAGATCGAGGAGTTGAAGCGGGAACTGGCGCGGCGGGACCAGGTGATCGGCGAACTGACGATCGCCAACCGGCTGCTAAAAAAAAGTGCGGACGGCTTGCTTTGAGCACGGAGTTTCGCCAGGAGGTCAACGAGGTCGTGGTAGCCAACGTCGGCGTGCGATTGACGAAGCTGCTTATGGCCTTGGGCATTCCGGCATCGAGTTGGTATCGCCAGCCCGTGCCGGAAGAGCAGCGTCGGCGACCGGGGCCGCCGCCGAAGAGGGTCGATCCGCACGTCGCCGAGGTCGTGGTGAAGATGGCCACGGAGAACCCTTGGTATGGCTACCAGCGGATCGCCGTGATGTGTCGCCGCTTGCCGGAGGCGGTCGGCGACGAGGATGCGTATCGAGTAATGCGGCAGCACGGACTGTTGCAGAAGAAGCCACGGGTTCGAGAACCCGAGTTGTATCAGGCGTTGAAGCTCTACGAGTTGTTGCCGCAGCGGCCCAACGATTTATGGCAAATGGACGTGACTTACCTGCATATTCCGGGCTTTGGCTGGTGGTATGCGGTGACGGCGATCGACTACTACTCCCGCTACTTGCTGGCCTGTCACCTGACGAACAGCTACAGTGCGGTCGAGGCGATCCATGCCTTGGGCTTGGCACGGCAAGAGGCGGAGCGATTGCACGGGCCGCTTACGAAGACGCCGTTTTTGGTGACCGACAACGGCTCGTCCTTCATTGCCAAACGTTTTTGGACGTACCTGCAAGGCCGGTATTCGCACGTGCGAATCCAGTACCGCACGCCGACGCAGTTGGGTCTGTTGGAGCGGTTTCACAAGACGCTGAAGCAGGAGGAGGTATACTGGCGGCTATACGACAACCCGGGCCATGCCCGAGAGTGCCTGGAAGAATTTCGGCAGCGTTACAATCAGCGGCGGCCGCATTGGGCATTGGTGCCGGAGACCGGCGGCGATCCCTTCGTGCCAATCGAAGTGTATACGGGCGGGATGGCGATTCGCATTCCGAAGTGGCAAGGCTGGGCGAAAGGAGCGAAGGAGAAACTGGATCGGATGTTGAGCGGCGAGGCGGCCTGACACACAGGGCCCCAGCTCGGGCTCAACAACAGCAGGGCCGCCCTGCCTTACGTCTCCGCCCTCGCCGTTGCCTCCCAACGACGGGGCGAGGAGGCGAACGGCGAGGGCGACGACGACGGCAGGGCTACCGCAAGCTATTTTACGGCGTAACAAGACAAGATTTTACCGTGGGCAAGACCGCAGCCCCACGAATGCGGTCACCGAGGAAGACTCACGCAAAATCGACCTGACAATTTCCACTTGAACCCCGAGTTAAGACACGATGGCTAACATGGAAACGAGCCGAGCAACCTGGACTGTGCCCACTCTTGTTGTCGCCCATGTCGCCCTTCACCTCGCCATTATTAGAATGGTAATTCAAGGGTTGCGCCCCAGTGGATTATCATTTTCCGTCACGGACATCGCGAGTACTGCCCTCTATATGCTGGTCGCAGGCCAAGGCATGCTTCTGGCGTTTTGGATCGTTTATGGAAGCGACTGGCGCGTGTCGCGCGGGGTGGCGGCCGTCGCCGCCGTCGTCTACGTTTGGTGCGTCTCCGCGCTGCACCTATCCACCGGCGATCTGTTGGAGGTGTGGGCGGGAGAACTGGGGATTTGTGCGGCAATCCTCGCGGTCGCGCGTTGCACCGGGCTTAAGATGGTTCGGCTCGGCAACACCAATTTGAGTCCCGGCCGGTTTCAGTTCTACATCCGCGACATGCTGGTTTGGACAACGGCTTTCGCCGCGGCCCTAAGCGCGTGGCACTATTTGCCTGACTATATGATGGGGGGCCTGGATCGGTTTGACGCATGCACGCTGTTCGCGAGTCTCACGCTGGTAGCGGGGGTGTCAATGTTCTCATCGCTCGGAAGGGGGTGGCTCGTCGCCCGAATCGTGCGATTGCCCGTCATTCTTATTCTCGCCGCAATAATGTGGAGCTTGGCTTCGCATGATGGTCGACGTTGGTGGTGGTGCCTTTACCCGCTAAGCCTCATGGCCTTGTGGCAAACCGCCTCTTTCCTAGTTCTTCGCCACGCCGGCTATCGCCTCGTGTGGCACCCACGGTCTAACCAGCAGCAGCAACAAGTCGCCGCATAGCTGCGGCGGCCGCACGGTATAATTCCCAAATCTCAAATCTGAAATTACAAATCTCTACGATGCCTACCATCAAACAACTTCCCCCGCGCAGCAAAGTCAAAACCGCCGACACCTGGGACCTCGCCAGTCTCTTTCCCAACGATGACGCTTGGGAAACGGCCTTCACCGCCTGGGAAAAGCGGATCGGCGGCTATGCCGACTTCCAGGGCAAGCTCGGCAACGATGCCGAAACGCTGACCGCGTGCCTGAAGTTCGACGAGGACTTCGATCGCTCGGGCGAGCGGCTGGGGGTTTACGCCCATCTGAAAACCGCCGAAGACACCGCGGAGAGCCGCTACCAGCGGATGCAAGGGCGGTTCATCAACGTCGCCGGCCGGGCGGCGGAGGCGGCCTGCTACATCCGCCCCGAAATCCTGGCGATTCCCAACGCCCGCATGAAGCAATTCCTCGCCGCCGACGTGTTGGCCCCCTATCGCTTGTTATTGGAACGCCTGCTGCGATACAAGCCGCACACACTGGGGAAGAAAGAGGAGAAGTTGCTGGCGATGCAGACCGAAATGGCCCAGGCCGCCGGCCAGGTCTTTCGCCAACTGAACGACGCCGACATGAAGTTCGGCACAATCACCGACGACGCCGGCCGGCGAATCGAATTGAGCCACGCCACGTTTGGCATGTTATTGCATTGTCCGAAGCGATCCGTGCGCAAGGCGGCATTCCATCAATACTACCGCCATTACGCCGACCACCAGCACACGCTGGCGGCGTCGCTGGCCGCTTCGGTGCAGCGCGACATCTACTACGCCCGCGCCCGCAACTACCCGAGCGCCCTGGAGGCCGCGTTGTTCCCCGATCGCGTGCCGCCGGCGGTTTACGACAATCTCATCGCGACGGTCCATCGCCATTTGCCCGCGGTGCACCACTATTACGACGTGCGGCGGCGGAAGATGCGGCTCCGCGACATCCACCACTACGACACTTACGTGCCGATCCTGGCCGACTTGCAAACACGGCACACCTGGAACCAGGCGGTGGCGACGGTCATCGCCGCGCTGCGGCCGCTGGGCGACGAATACTGCACCACGTTGCAACGCGGCCTGCTGGCCCGCTGGTGCGACCGCTACGAGAATCGCGGCAAGCAGAGCGGGGCCTTCAGCTCCGGCTCGTTCGACGCCGACCCGTACATTCTCATGAATTACCAGCCCGATGTGCTCGACCATGTCTTCACGCTCGCCCACGAGGCCGGCCACTCGATGCACAGCTTTCACTCGGCGAAGCATCAGCCCTATACGTATTACAACTACACCATCTTCGTGGCCGAGGTGGCCAGCACGTTCAACGAAGAGCTTCTGGCCCGCCATCTTATGAACCACGCTAGCGACGACCGGCAGCGGGCATTCCTGATCAACCGGCAGATCGACGCGATGCGCGGCACGATCATCCGGCAGACGATGTTCGCGGAGTTCGAGAAACAGGCGCACGCCTCGGCCGAGTCGGGTGAACCGCTGACCATCGACCGCCTCACGGAGCTCTACCGCGAGCTCCTGAAGCAGTACTTCGGTCCCGCTTTCGCCTTGGACGACGAGTTAAACCTCGAATGCCTGCGAATCCCGCATTTCTATCATGCCTTCTACGTCTACAAGTACGCCACCGGCATGTCGGCGGCCATCGCCTTGGCCGATCGCGTATTATCCCGCGGCCGAAACGCGCTAGACGCCTATCTGCAATTCCTCAGTGGCGGCTGCTCGCAAGACCCGCTCGACCTCTTGCGCACCGCCGGCGTCGACATGCAGCAGCCGGAACCGATCGACGCCGCGCTAACGCGATTCGCAGAACTGGTTGCGCAACTCGACCGACTGCTCTGATATCGGCAGCCCGCTATGTCGGACGCGCCACTCCACGATGCCTCAGGTGCCGCATCACCATGGATTGACGCATTCTTCTGATGGGTTTCGACAGCCAAAACCGGCAGTGAATTCAAGCGCTGTAGGGAACGGGCTCCGTCCCGTTCCGCCTACAGCGCCCGCCGTGGCGCCACCGGTTGTGTTTGTCACAACCCATCAGGACGATTGTGCGGCGACTCAGTCAGGCTACTCTGACACGGCGCCGGACACTGCGTCTTCTTCTTCGTCGTCCTCGCTTCGCCTTCCACTACCTTATCAGTCGCACCTCTCGCACAAATGCGCGCGAGGTGCCTCTTATAAAGGTTGCGGAGACACTATTCCCCATATCTCACCCACATCGTCCCCATATCGTCCGTATCGCGTCCAAGCCGTGTAGTGGTAGAAACAACTTGGATACTGCGACATGGAACCTCGCACCGTCACCGCCGGTGCTGGGAGACGGGCCGCCGGCGCTGCTGCTCTGTCTATAGACAGTAGCCACATTAACAGCAGACGTGCCAATGGTGGAGTACGTCTACATGGCAGATAATATAGGCGGCGTATTGTGTATCGCTGCATCGGCGGAAGGCCGGGCGGGGTGGACGCTGTGTGCGCCGCGAGGCGTCACGTAGTGGAGGACTAGTCGAGGAACAGGAGAAGAGGAGGAACAGAGAAAGTACGGCGCAGGGAAGAGGACAGGCGAAGAGCCCGTTGGGGCGGCAGCCCCCCCGCTGTCGCCCCAACGGTAAACTCTTGCCGGGAGTTGTTGTGCGATCGCCGACGAAGATCTCGCGGCGCGTCAGCTTTGCGTGCCGATGCGGCTTCGCCGGCTAAGATATGAAAGGAACAACGATTTTGAGAAAGCGGCTTACAAAGAATGGCAAGCTCGACAATCGCTTAGGGAAGGAGCGGACCAACGGTTCGGCAAAAGGGGAGTGGGACGTTCCCCTGACGCTGGACCGCGAGGAACTAATGGCAATGTTGCAGGAATGCCTCACAGACTTCGCTACGGGGGTCGGCCTGAAGGTCGCCTGCCTTTTGTTCGACAAAGAGGTGGACGGAAGCTGTGAATTCGCAATTTCCGGGCAAAATGGATCTAAACGTCGCCGCCGCTCCGTCGCTAAGAAGAAGACGCGGTGAACACAACCTAGGAGACGACTATTATGAGTATCGGTCATTGTTACGTGACGGAAGTCGGGTCGGCGCCGTATGTGGCTCTTCCCCCGACGGGAAGTGAGGCGAGCCCGCAATCACTGCACCGCCTGGCCAGAGTGCGGAGGCAGCAGGGCGTTTCTCGGCAAACGGTGGCGTCCCGGCTCCGCATCGGCGTTGAGGAAGTGCGCCGACAGGAGAGCGAAGGCAGCGACCTGCCGCTGAGCGCTTTGTATGCGTGGCGGGAAATCTTGGACGTACCCATTGCCGAATTGCTCGTCGAACCCAGTGATGATCTCCCCTCTCCGATCTTGATGCGATCGCGGTTGGTGCGGCTGATGAAGACTGTGCGGACGACGCTCGACAAGGCCAAGCAGGATTCGGTCCGCTGGCTGGTGCAGACGATGATCAACCAACTCGTCGAGATCATGCCCGAGTTGTCCGAAGTCGGCGTGTGGAACGTCGGCGGCAGGCAACGTTGTCGCAGCGAGCTAGGCGTAGCGGCCGAGCGGCGGCTGGCGACCGACATGTTCGTCGATAAGGACGACGACGACTATGCACGGCTCACGTCGTACATGGGTGACGAGCGTTAGTCCGCGTTTCTCGTCGTTGCGGAAGTTAGCCAGCCGGTGGCCGCTGTTTGCAGCAACGTAGTCCCGGCGCAAGGCGCTGCCGGGGACTACTTCGTTTCTTGTTCTCAGCAGCGGCAAACTTGGCATGAGAAACGGGGCATGCCACGGCTGGGGCTCCCTTCTACTCCGCAGCGGAGCAACCCGCCAATCATTCAGCAGGCCTCTCACAGACACTCGGAAGGGGGATACCCCCTCCCACGAGGCGATTGTGATGCACTTTCAGCAGGCAGCAAGCCGGCCCTCCGCGCAAAAAAAAGGGGGGTGGGTGCTAGCAATCGTCCTGGCGGCCTGGTAAAATCGGTGGCCTTGCGAGCTTACAGCAGGCTTGCGGGTCCGGCAAGTAAGGGCTGCCGGGTAACGTGCGCCTAGCGCTTCGCCTGCGCCAATGAGTTGTCGAATGATGAAAACGGACGGCGTGTTTACGTCGGCGGCACTTTCTGCGCCGGTGCGGCGGGCGTTTTCTCAACTTATCGAGGTCCACGAACTGGCCCGCGCCTCCGGGCGGAAAGACTCCGATTTCGCCGCCGAAATCACCAGCCTGACGGAGTTGGGGATTAGCGGCAGTGTTCTGCGCTGGCTCGTCTGTTGCGGTTACGCAAAGTGCTTGCGCGAGGTGACCCAACCCGGCGACAAGGAACGTCGTTTCGAGCCGGCCGACAACCTCTCGCTGAACTCGCAATCCTGTTTCGTGCTGAGCCGAAAGGGCATGTTGTTCGCCCGGGCGGTGCTTGCGTTTGGCAACGCCGGCGCCGAAGCCGCGCAAGCCAACGGCAACAACGGCGATTCGGCCCGCCAAGGCAACGGTCTGGCGCCTTCTTGGGACGCCAAGCGGCGCGAGCTTCGCCTCTTCCGCAAGCTGCTAAAACGTTTTCGCGTGCCGGCGCCCAACCAGGAGGCCATCCTGGCCGCTTTTCAGGAAGAGGGCTGGCCGAATTGCATCGACGATCCGCTCCCGCCCAAGGGCGACCTCAGTCCGCAGCGCCGCCTGCACGACACGATCAAGGCCCTGAACCGAAAGCATCGTCAAAAGCCGCCGCTGATCCACTTCTTGGGCAACGGCACGGGCAAGAACGTCGTGTGGGAGCTAAGGATGGCGCCGCGGCGTTCGCATCCCGGCAAGCGCAAAGACCAGGGCAATCGTTGAAAGGCGATCGTTTCTCTGCGGGGCGCGGCTAATCGGGATTTCTGTCCTACACTTCTACCAGGCGTCTGTTTCGTCCATTTTCCCAGGAGCCACGCCATGAATCGGCCCACCCCCAGAATCCTGCTTGCTCTCGGTTGCCTTGCGGCTGTTATTCTCGGGCAATCGCCCGCCTCGGCGCAGGGGCCGATGGACGACCTGGCGAAACCGCTGGAAGGCCGCAGCATGAGGGCGACCTCGACCTTTCGCGGCAACCCGAACGGCAAAAGGAAAATCGCCAAGGACGCCAACGGCAACCCGCGGAAGGACAAGAACGGCAACGTCATCACGCGGATGGTCTACGACCCCAACGCCGATTACCTGGGCGATCCGAACGACGAAACCAGCAACATGGACAATTTCAACGTCGATCCGGGCAAGACGCACGTCCTGCTGGATGCCGCCGGCCCCGGCATGATCACCCATATATGGATCACCTTCCTCGGACCCGAGCCGCAGATGTGGGCGGAAAAAGGGGCGGCCAACCATCAGGAGATGCTGCTGCGAATCTACTACGACGGCAATCCGCGGCCGGCCGTCGAGGCCCCCGTCGGCGATTTCTTCGCCAACTGCTTCGGCCGCCGCAGCGAAGTCATCAGCCTGCCGGTTTGCGTCGAAGGCGGCGATTCCTACAACTGCTTCTGGCGGATGCCCTTCCGCAAGTCGATCCGCATCGAAATCGTCAACGAAAGCGAAAAGCAAATCCGCCTGCTCTACTACAATATCGACTGGGTCAAGAAGGAGACAATCTCCGGCGACACGCCCTACTTCTACGCTCAATACAAGCAAGAGTACCCGGTCGAACAGGGCAAGGACTACCTCATCCTCGAAACCGAGGGCAAGGGGCACTACGTCGGCACTGTCTTGGCCGTCCGCACCCGCAGCCCCGCTTGGTTCGGCGAAGGCGACGAGAAGGTTTACATCGACGGCGAGAAAAAGGCGTCGATCTGGGGCACCGGCACCGAAGACTATTTCCTCTCCGCCTGGGGATTGAAAAAGTGCAGCTTCCCGTATTTTGGCGTGCCGTACTTCGACCAGTGGGCGATCATCGGCAGCCACACCAGCGCCTACCGCTGGCACCTCAATGATCCAATCATGTTCAACAAGAGCATCAAGTTCACGATCGAGCACTTTGGCTGGATGTCGGAGGACGAAAACCCGAAGGGCTTGCGAAACAGTTGGAACGAACGGCAGGACGACTATTCCAGCGTCGCCTTCTGGTACCAGACCGGCACGCCGACGTTCAAGGCCCGGGCCCCGCACGCCCGCCAACGGAAACTGCCAAATCTCGACCGCGTGATCGTGCTGGCCAAGGACTTCTTGGACCACCCGCATCACGGCCCGGGCAGCGCCAAACCGCAGACCCTCAGCGTCTTTTATCCGCAACCGCAAATGCTCTATCACCCGATTCGCACGGAAGACGCTTGGGTAGAGATGCCGATCGAAGTGAAAGCCAAGGAGCCGCTGCGGCTGTTAATCAACGCCACCCGCGGGCCCGATGCCGGCACGTATCAGGCCTATCTCGACAACGTGCCGGTCGGCAAACCGATTGATCTGTACAACGATAAGGTCGATGACTTCGAGTATCACCTCTTGGATTTCTGGCCCGAGCCGGGCAAGTACACCTTCACGCTCGAATGCACGGGCAAGAACGTCAAGTCGACCGGCTACGACCTCGGCCTGGAAAGCGTCCGTCTCCGCGATGCCGCCCCCGCGTCACGCAGTACGGCTACGACAAGGACAAGGACTGGCGGAAGAACCCGACGGTGTTTGAGGACGACTAACGCGTCGTCCAGTAAGTTATAGCCGGTTGGGTGCCATGCCCACGCTTGCGTGGGCATGTGTTTGCGGCCGATTCACCGGCAAAGACTTCACGGAAGACGTACTAGCGTGCTGTCCCGCGCAGATTGTGGTTCAATCGTTTATTGACTGTCAGGTTGAAAATGTCGTGTGAGAATAGCCGGGAGCTAACAGCTCCCGGAGCTTTTCCGCCAAATTGCCACAATCCGGGAGCCGTTGGCTCCCGGCTATTCCCGACATTATCAACCTGATAGGCAATAGCCCGGAGCCACCGGCGACGGCGTTGCCGGGTGCGATCGACGAGGTCTTGTGCAAGGCCCAAACTTCGATGCCGCGAGCGGATACGCCGGCCCATGCGGTCAGGCCGTCGAGGGTCATCGTGTCCATGACCTGAGCCGGCACGCCTTGGTGCTCCAGCCAATTCGCCACGACCGCCGCTTCCGCCGCATTGGCAGCCACGAAGACGCACTTGGGATCGCGGTTGATCATTGCCGTTCCCTAGATCCAATTCGGTGACAAGTCCAATTTCGCCTCGGGGTCGCCGAGTAATTGGATTTGCCCCTTTTGCCCTCGGTGCGTTAGCCGAGGTCATTCTCATCCAATCTCTACTCGATGAGGTGAATGTTGGTCACTGAAAAAGCAAGCACCGTGGATGAGAATCACGCAAGGGTCAGTAAGCCGCCGCACCACATCGTTCTGGTGAGCGAACTCAGCACCACAAGCTGGGCACTTCGGGTTCGCTCCCGGCTTGAAGTGACCGCCGCACGGACAAGCGGGCAAGGCAGCGGCGATGCGCTGAACAACCTCCGAAGTCTGCTCACTCCAAGCTATCTGTTTGTCTGCCTCACTGTGAATCGCGTTCGAACAACGGTCGCAGTAGAAATGAGGCCACAAGTCGCTCATGCCGCTCGACCGCCATGCGCGAACAACGTGCCCACACGATGGACAAGCCATAGTGCCGACCCATTGGTTCGTGAGCGGATAATGGACTGTCTCCATAATTTGTGAAGTCGCCGATCTTAGGTGGCCGTCGAAGCGCCATTGAGCGCTTCCATCCTTGTTATATGCACGAGCGCGCAAGTGACGACCCGCTCTACCGGGCCATCCAGTCCCCGGGGCCCGGGAACTCCGATGAGAACCGTGGATCGCGAAACGATGGCCATTTCCGGATGACGCACGTTGAACTGGTGGCCATCAGACATTGAGATCCGGAAAGGCTCGAATGGTTTGGCGCGAAGCAGTTGAAGAACGTCGTCCGGCCTCATGAATCAACTCCTCGGAATCGCGGCACGATCCAGTCATTCAATCTCCCAAACCCTATATCATCCTACCCCCCAGAACATGGCTTTTCAAGGGAGGTTCGGACGATTGCCCACGTTCACGGCTCTGCCCGGCTCGGGTCAATCCATCAGAATATGGGATTCGCGGCGAATTGGCTCATGCGAGCGTTCCGGATGACGCACCGGCCGACTGTTAGCGGTGGCTGCTTTCGTTCGATCTGCTTGATCGCCTTGGCTGCGGCGTTTCAGACGAAGGAATCGCTGTCTTTCAGCAGGCGCGCTACTCTTGCTGCTGCACGGCGTTCGACGATCGCTGATTCATCATCTGTCCCTGCTGAGGCGGATAGATGATCGATGGCCTACGCCGCTCGATCGGCTTCGATTCCTTCCCTTCGGCGAACTGCACTCCGTAATGCACCAGCGTATCGTCCAGGCTGACGCCGTCGCCGAGCAAATCGCCCTGCCTCGTGCTGATGCCCGAGCCCGACCCGGCGGTCGTTGCCCGCTGGCTGCCGCTGCGGCAGAGCAGCTCGAAGAAATCGATCGCCGCCCGGTTATCGCTCTTGCCGCGGCCGGAGTTCGAGTCGCGCAAGATAACGTAATCGACCACGTAGGAATCGAGCAGCTTGGGCAAAAGCTCTCGCGCCAGATCTTCACTGCCGAAGAGTTCAGCGCCCAAGGCGCGGCCATTGCCCACAAAGATGAAACCGACCGTGCCGCTGGGGATTTCGGGAACGATCTTCCGCCGCGCCTCCTCCAATCTTCGTCGGACGTGCCCGGAATTGAGGGCCTTCTCCAGGCTGCCGGTCGAGTTCTCCGCCCGCAACGACGAGTTGTTGCGGGCCACCTCCGACCAGACCTTGCCTTGGTCAGCCCCCTCGCGGACTTTCCCTTGAATCGACTGCGGCAGCATGACCTTGCTTCCGCCCGAAAACTTCTCTTCGCCCGACCAGCGGTGGGCCTCGACGCAAAAGACGTCCAGATCGATCGTCTGCCTCGGCGCCAACACCACGTCGTGCCGAATCGTGCGGGTCTGCATTCCGCCGGCAACGACCTCGCCGGTCATGATCAGCACGTTCTCGTCCCGGCTCTTGTTCCGCACGCGAACCACCGGCACGCTGCCGCCGGCCTTCTCGCCGACTTCGAGGATGCCCCGCGAAATCGCCTTGTCCAGCGTCAGCCAGCGGCCGCGGAGCAGCGGCTCGTCTTCGACCAGAATCGGATAAACCGACAATTGCCGATACGCGATCGGCTCGGCGATCTGCACGCCGTCGAGATACTTGCCCAGTTCGCGGACGTGCTTTTCGGTCAAGGGCCGTTGCGCCCAGAGCGACGCCGCTCCCAGCAGACTCCATGCCAGGCACGCGGCGGCCAGGATTGCCAAGCGCCTCACCACCATCGAACCGCTCGAATCACTTGACTTCTTCATGGCTTCTCTCTCCCATTTAACCAAGACCTTGGATACGACCCATGTTTGGACGTTCTCGGGCGGGGAAAAGTTCCCCTCGCCCCCGTCCACATTTGGCGGCCCGCAAGCCAACGGCGCGGGATTGTAGGAGGCGACTCCCGTCGCCGACATTGTGGCCTTTTGGCGCAATCGGCGACATGAGTCGCCTCCTACAATCGAAAGCTGTCGCCCCCGCCGCCATCCCGCCCTCCCGTGGACACCGTGATTATTTTAGCTAAGATACGGGACCAGGAGATCGCTCCGCCGGTAACTCGTTTGTAACAACGCCCGAGCCAGGATTCCGAGGACTGCAAGGATGGAAACGCCTTTTGCCAGCTATTACCGTAGCAAAGTCGTGCTCATCACCGGGGCGACTTCCGGAATCGGCCGGGCCTTGGGCGAGTCGCTCTGCCGCGGCGGGGCCCACGTCGTCTTCAGCGGGCGACGAGCGGAACTTGCCGGCGAAATCGTCGACGCACTGCTGCGCGAAGGCGGTCATGCCGAAGCGATGAAACTCGACGTTACCGACGCCGCCGCAGTGCAATCCGCCGTCGACGACGTCTGCCGCCGCCACGGCCGGCTCGACCTGCTCTTCAACAACGCCGGAATCAGCGCCGCCGGCGAAGTCCTGGACTTGCAGCTCGACCATTGGCGGCGAGTCATCGATGTCAATCTCATGGGCACGTTGCACGGCATCCAGGCGGCCTATCCGGCAATGGTCCGGCAGCGATCCGGCCAGATCGTCAACGTCGCTTCGTTGGCCGGATTGATCGGCTACCCGGGCAACACCCCATACGCCGCGGCCAAGGCGGCGATCGTCACGCTCTCCCACTGTTTGCGCGTGGAGGCAGAAGCGTATGGCATCAAGGTGAACGTCGTCTGCCCCGGTTATGTCGATACCGAGATCTTCCACGTCAGCCCCGTCATCCACGCCGACAAGACCCGGCTGCAGAAGCGCCGCCCTTTCAAGATGATCAGTGCCGAAGCTGCCGCGAAGACGATCCTCGTAGGCGTGGCGAAAAACAAGCCGAGCATCGTCTTCCCCCGCTACGCCCGCATGTTCTGGCGGCTGCACCGCCTCGATCCCCGTCTCCTTCTCCCCTTGGGCCGCAAAGTCATCGCCGCCTTTCGCGCCGCCAAACCGCCTCAGTCGGATGCTGGTCCCTGAGCTTATCGCCGTCTCGCGGAGGAATTCGTCCTGGGCCCAATCGCCGTGACTTGTCCGGTTGCGACGTGACGGACTCGCCCCGAAGGCTGGAACCGTTCTTCCAGGCCAGGACGACGCCCAGGAGCCACCAATTTCTCCGACCCATCGCAGCCCAACTTGCGCCCTTCGGTCACATCGACCGCGTTGTGTCGCCATCGAAAAGGAACGCCACTTCTCACTTGCAGGAGGAAGGACAACGGGATAGGATGCCGGCGGGCAAAACTGGGTTATGGAGTAGACAGCTATGGCTCGGCACACCTTTTTCACAGCGGCTGTGCTCCCGGCTGTTGTGTTGATTCTCTGCGTTGGCCTTACGGGTCGCGTTGCTTCCCAGCAACCGCAGACGTCGCCGCGCGATTCTCAGAAAGAACGGAAGAAGTCAACTGATCCTTGGGACGAGCCTCCGCCGAAAATCAAGCTCCGGAAAGTGCCTGCGATTGTGCTTCTTCCTAGGGCGCCCATGACCAAGGAAAACGCGACGCGAATTAAGAGGTGCATCGCCCTTCTTGCGGAAATGGAGAGCCCCGATTTCGATCTCCCGGCCACCTTTGGCGGGCACGCTTTTCTTCCCCTGTCTGGCCAACGACAAAGCATCGACACGGTCCTGACAGACCGCCACCTCAAGTCGTCAGGGCGCTCCGAACCCTCGTCGAAATCGGGCCCGAGGCACTTCCCTTCCTTCTCAACGCCTTTGACGACAAGACACCCACAAAAATCAAATTTGAGGATCGTTGTGGGTGTAGTGGCGGCATGTGGCTAGACAACGAGTTGTGGGGCAATCCGCTCAATGAACTGGAGATGAAGACTCTTCGACCACTCGAGAGCGTTGGAAAGCGCTTCATGGAGTACTTGAGGGGCGAGAAGCCCGGCCTCGATGCCTACACCGTAAAGGTCGGCGATATCTGCTTGGTGGCGATCGGCCAGATCATTGGTCGCGGGTATCAAGTTGTCGGAAACGAGCCGTGCCAAAGTTATATCATCAATAGCCCGACCGAGGACGGCAAACTTCGTGAACAGCTTCGCAAGATTTGGACCAGCGACGATCCGCCGCACAAACTCATGAACTCTCTATTGCTGGACTATGCCACCGAGGGGGTTTTTGAGGGGTCAACGTTGGGTAGTTGGTATTTTGGCAGCAAGTTACAGATCGAAGCAGCGATGCGGTTGCTCTACTACTACCCTAAGGAGACCGCGGCGCTAATCGCGGGAAGGCTCCGCAAACTCGACGTCAAAAAGGTCAGAGCGCTGGGGGTGGGCTCACCTGCGACGAGGAGCGAAAATGATGCCTGGACGCGCCGCGAAGTTGCCAACGCCGTCAGCACGCACGAATTCGTCAAGGCAGTCTCGTGGTGCCGAGAGCCCGAAGTCCATGAAGCGATCCGAGCCATATTCACACGGACAGGCGACATCGACATATTGCTTGCCGCGCTGCCAGGCATCGAAGACCGAGACCGCACACTGATCGCTGCTCGACTCGGGACCTTTCTGGATGCTGTGCCTGCGCAGGAAGAAGGAGTCCGCGGAAACGGCTACAACCTGCTTGTTGCACTGGCCGAACACTTCGGTAAAGATGCGGCCCCAGCATTCGCGCGCTATCTCAAGGATGCAAACGCCCAACGCTGTCATAGCGCGGCGGAGGCTCTCCGAACGGCTAAAGGGAACTGGTGCGTTCCGATTCTAAGCGGGCTTCTCGCTGACAAGCGGCCCGTAGGAGGCTATTGGTATGCTGTTAGTAGCAGCGACCAAGACAAGCGGCTGCCAATCCGTGTTTGCGATGTAGCGGCGGAAGCACTACACACTCACCGTCCAGAGTTCGAGTTCACGTTGGAGGGTGAGTATAGGGACTTGGATGCGCAGATCAAAGTAATCCGCGACAAGATCGCCGGCGATCGCCAATGAGGGCGTTGCTGATGCGCGCCGCTCGCTCCCCTTCTCCCAGCAATCCCTCGCCGTCCCCTTCGTGCCCTTCGTGTCCTTCGTGGACCATCGCGCCTTCTCCGCCGCCGCTGGCCCACAAACTCTCCTTGAAATCTCGCGGCCTTTCTGCTATACGTGAGCGCATGTGCAGAGCCGCAGTACGTCGCTCGCAACAACGCTCCCCCGCAGCCCGATATGCCTCCGTCCGAGTAGCATGACGACACTGACGACGAGGAGCAGACGACGGACCAAACTATCGAGAAACGTCCCCCTCTTGCCGGAAACTCCGATCAGCAGCCTCCTCCGTCCACCTCCCCCTCTTCGCCCGAGGGTTTCGCAGCGCAGTGCCGTCAGAAGGGGAGAGATTCGCAGGAAGCGTCGTCGCCGCAAGTCTATAGCTTCGAGTGGCTTAGGGCGAGAGACGCCGCCGCCCTCGTAGGCGAAATTTGAAAGGGTGTTGCGAAACCTCGACCGTTTCTTGACTCTCACACTGATACGAACGCCCCGCGAATGCGCTCGCGGGGGGAGAATCCCGTCGCCCCTGCGCGGCATAGCCGTTGCTTCGCTCCGAAATCGCTGCTATCCTGCCAGGATCGCCGCCAATCCGACGAACGCCGCGTAGACAGCGCGGCCAAACGTCCGATCCACCCTTTCTGTTATCTACCTGCCATGTTTCCCACAACGCGACTGCGACGGCTTCGCTACCATCCGGCGGTCCGCGAATTGGTCCGCGAAACCCGCCTCTCGCCGGCCAACTTCGTGCTGCCGCTCTTCGTTCGGCCCGGCAAAGGCGTCAGCCAGCCGATCGGCTCGATGCCGGGCCACTGCCAGTTGTCGCCCGACCTGTTGGCCGACGAAATCAGCCAGAGCGTCGAGTTGGGCCTCGGCGGCGTGATTCTCTTCGGCATCCCCGACAAGAAGGACGCCGAAGGAAGCGACGCCATGAGCGACTCGGGCATTGTCGCCGAGGCCATCCGTGCGGCGAAGCAGGCGTCGCGCGACTTCCTGGTCATCACCGACGTTTGTTGCTGCGAATACACCGACCACGGCCACTGCGGCGCCATTGGCCGCTCGACCGGACGGATCGACGTCGAGAACGACGCCACGCTGGAGATGATCGCCAGACAAGCGGTGGTCCACGCCCGCGCGGGCGCCGACGTGATCGCGCCGAGCGGGATGATCGACGGCATGGTCGCGGCGATTCGCCAGGCGCTCGATGCCGCCGGTTTCCCGCACGTGCCCATTATGAGTTACGCGGCGAAGTACGCCAGCGCGTTTTACGGCCCGTTCCGCGAAGCCGCCGAGAGCCCCGCAGTTCGGCGACCGCCGCGGTTACCAGATGGACCCGGCGTCGGCCGCGGGCCAGGCGATGCGCGAGATCGAGCTGGATCTGGCCGAAGGGGCCGACATCGTCATGGTCAAGCCGGCCCTGGCGTATCTTGACGTGATTCGCCAGGCCCACGAGCGTTTTCCCGGCGTGCCGCTGGCGGCCTACAACGTTTCCGGCGAGTACAGCATGGTGAAGGCGGCGGCCCAGCGCGGTTGGCTCGACGAGCAGCGGATCGCGCTGGAATGCCTGACCGCAATCCGCCGCGCCGGCGCAAGCATCATTCTCACCTACTGGGCCAAAGACGCCGCCCGCTGGCTTGCATGAAGCGCGTCTTGCACGGAGGGCGTCTGGACACGCCTTTCACAGCGTGGTAATCTTTGCCTTGCAGCGCGGCATGTGCCTTGCCAGCCCGTCGTCGCGAGAAAACGCTAACGTTCTTCTGCTCTTTTGCGAGCAACGGATGGGTGGCCGAGTGGTCTAAGGCGGCGGTCTTGAAAACCGCTGTGGGCGAGAGTCCACCGGGGGTTCGAATCCCTCCCCATCCGCTAAGTCATTGTGCAGCAATGAGTTACGTCTCGCGTCAACTCGCACAAACGGCGCACTCGCAATGAGTTGCGTTTCGTTGTGCGACTCTCCGCGATTCTCGGCGCGTGCCCGCTGCGCCGCATTTTGCGCCTCTCGTGCGCCGCATTCTGCGCCGCTTTCGGTCGGGCGTGACGCGGCTTCCGCGAAGTGCGCGTCGGTTGTCTGATAGTAGTGTTTTCGTGCGATGTCCTCACTGTTGCCCAGCCAGTCGCAAACGACGTGGGAGGGGAACTGTTCGGCCAGTTCCGTCTGGCGACTACTCCGCAGATTGTGAAACAGCCGCGGCCATGCCGTCAGGCCGGCGCGTTTGACGATTTTTGTGAATGTGGTTCGGAGGTTGCAGTTTCGCCAACCGGCGTTGCCCATTGCCGCCTTCCGGTGCTTCTCATCGACGATGTAGACCGCGCCCTCGGGTGCGGCCTCGAAAGCCTCTTCCAGAATGCTCCGTAACTCGGGAAAGAGCGGGATAACGCGAGTGTCCTTTCCTGGGTGGTGTTCGGTTTTGGGGCTCGTCACTGTCGCCTTGTCGGCCGCCCAGTCAATGTCCTGCCACCGAAGAGAAAGCACTTCTGACGGACACCGCAAGCCGCCAAAACGGCTCAAGCAGACAATCAGCCGCCAGTCGAGGTTGGGACAGACTTCCATGATCTTGGCCGTCTCTTCCCGAGTAATGAACCGGCTGCGGTCGGGCATTGAAGCCTTGATTGAAACGTCGGCAAAAGGGCTGTCGGGTATCAGCCGCCGCCGCATCGCCGCGCGAAAGATCATCGTGGCGAATTGCAGCCGCTTCCGCACCGTCATGGGGGCCAGCTTCTTGCCCATCAGGTGCAACTTGTAGTTGTCGGCGTCGCCGGGCGTAACCTCACCGATCGCCTTGTTTACCCCGAAGAACTCGACAAGGCCCATTTCGCCTTGCCGCCAAACTTCCTTCGTCGCCGGCTTCACGTCCACCCGGCCCGTAACGTAGCTCTTGATGAACGGCCCTAGCGTGGCCGCTGCCTTTGCTTCGGGCTTAGGGATCAATCCGACCGCCGCCAGCTTCTTGGCCATGCGTTTGTCCAGGTCGGCAACCCACTCGACCAAGTCCGCTTCCATTGGCCGCTTGAGCAATAGGGCTTCAAGCAGTTGCTCCACGCGGTACTTGATCCCTTCCGCTGATCGCTGAGAAACTTTGCCGAGCCGGATAGCCTTGCGGTCCCCATCGGGGTTGACGAAAAGAATCCGCTTCTTGCCGCCGGGATCGTTTGCGATGCTGGCCATGGATCACTTCCCTTCCTTCTCGGGCTTCCGCCCCATGACGATTTTCAGTTCCAGGTACTTTCCCAGGGCATTCAGCGCCTTCATCGAAAGGCCGCGTTGCCCGTTGTAGAACAGCGACAGCGCGGTTTCGCTGATACCGGTTTCCTTGCTGATGCGGTAGCGCGTCAGGCCGGAATCGTCGATTGCTTGCCGCAATTGGTCGCTCATTAGGTTGCTTCGTTTTTTGGCCATGTTGGTATTCTATCGGCTACTTTTCTGTTTGTAAAGTGTCCTTGCCACGCCAAATTGGAAAATCGAGGAATCGCCCGCATCGGCCGCAGTCCCGCCGAACAGATTGCCCATCGTGAATCGGCACATCATGCCAGGTTGTTGAACCACAACGGCAAACGGGCTTTGTGACCTTCGGTGAGTCATCTCCCGTCGGGGCGGGCTGGGCCTCTTCGGGCGTCGGCCGTAGCAGGGCCAATAGTTCGGCCTTGTGGGATTTCAGGCATCCAATCAGCTCAGGCGTCAGAGTGTCTTGCGGGGCGTCGATCGTCAAGCCGCCGTTGTCCGCCGGAAGCAATCGAACCCCGCAGGTGTCGCAATCCGCCAGCAGGTCTGCCAAGTCAGTCATATTGTCACCTGTACGCGATTCGCGTTCTTGGAGTGCTGCAAAGCGCTCCCAATATTCTCAAAATTGCCGGTTTGGAACTCTTCGGCCGGATTGTGGGAATTGTGAGAACGCTTTTGGGGGTTCGCGTTGGCGAAGGTCGCCGGGTTCACTTCGTAACTGGGCGACGATGGCCGACCGGGGCCGGCCGCTTCCGAAGGCCGTAGTCGGATGTATCCCCGCCGCGTCAGTTCAGCTAAGGCCGGGTCAATGTCATCGGCCTTAGGGAATCGCCGCTTCCCGTGCTGGTGGGCATCGCGTTTGGTAAATTCCCGCCGGCCGTGGCGTTCGATCCACCGCAGTACATAACGGGCGTTTTCGTCCACCGCGCCCTCCTTCGCCTGCATCATGTTCAGCACGGCGTCGGCGTGGGGAATCAGATACAGCGCGATTTCGATGGCCGCCGCGATGGTCCCCACGTCAATGTCCGACACGGCGCCATGCTGGACGCAATGCGTCACCGCAGCTAACCGCAGCGTCGCGCCGGCCAACTTCGCCCCCCAGTCGCGCATGATTTCGAGTTGGCCGCCGTCGCCGAGCATGGCTTCGATTTCGGCCTCCCAAGCCTGGAATGCCGCTAGAGCGTCAGCCGTAAGCCGCAAGACGATTTCGCCGTTCACGTCGGCCAGTAACCTGATAGCTTGGCGATATGCCTCCCTTACCGCATCGGAAACCGGCGCGGGGGCAATCTGCCGATCGCCGATCCAACTTTGCGGGGCCGCGTACAGGAAACGGGCCAGCAGTCCCCGGCCACGAAAGGCGACATTTTCGGCCAGTCCCTCGATTACCGCAGGCTGCATTGCATAGGCACAGGTCAGCGCCGGCTGCTTCACGCGAACCGACTTGCGCGACACCCGATCGGTATTCAGGTTGTCGCCGCTATGCCCCATCAGATACACTCCGAATTGCGGAATCCCGCTCTTGGAGTACAAGCCGGCCATCAGGTCGAACACGCCCCCTTCGGGCGACATACTGGCGATGCGCCCGCCTTGCTCGGCCAACATGATGCCGAGTTTTTCGCTGGTAGCGTCATCGACGATCAATCGTGGTAAAACCGGCTCGACTTGCTCGGCCAGTTCAGCCGCCAGGTTGCCGGCTTCGTTCCGTGCTTCCGCGTCCCCTTTCTCGGCCGCCAGCTTTTCCAACTTCCGAAGCCGCGATTCAGATTGTCGCCGATCGGATTGTTCGCGTGCCACCGTCGGCCGCGCAGCTTCGATCAACTCGGCTTCCAGTTCCCGCAACGGTCGCATGGCGTCGGCAAAGACCGCCGACTTGCGGTTGCCGGGTTCCAACAGCACGGCCAAATAGAGGTTTACGGGTTCATGCCAACCGGGGCGAGGTTCCACCACCACGCGCCGAGCAATCGTGGCAGAGCAAACTGCTAAACCCAACAAGCCGGCCAAGTCTGCCGGCGTTTGCGTAGCGTGTGATTCTGCCGCCACCCACTGTTGCAGCACGTTGGGCAAGGCATTGGTCGGAAACTCAGGGAGGTCCACAACATCGAACGATGCGATTTCTGGCCACGGTCGAACTGCCGCCTGCCTCCAATCGGGCGTCGCTTCAATTAGCCGTATCAAGTCCTCCTTCGTTCCACCAGCCGCAATCCAATCGCTTACGTCGCCTTTGGGAGGTAGGCCGGGTAGTTCGACGATCCGCACCGCTTTCGCGACGCCGTGTGTCGTCATGGCAACTTGCTGAGTGTGGTTTCGGCCGCTCTCATCGTTGTCGCCCAAGACGACGACGGGACGACCGGCAAGATACCGCGCATGCTCGGCTGTCCACTTTCCTGCACCGCCGGCGTTGCAAGTGGCCAGGACACCGATGCGGGCCAAGTTGTCTGCATCCTTTTCGCCCTCGACCACAACAACGGCCCGAGTCGGCTCGGCCAGCAGTTGCGGCAAGTGATAGGGTACGATGCGGACGCCCTTGACGGACCAATCCCAACCGCCGCCGAGCTTCGGCCGCCGCTGGCGAAAATCCTTCGGTTGGTATCGCACAACTTGGAACAACACGTTGCCGGCTTCGTCGCGGTAGTCATACGTGGCGACGGTCTGCGGCTTGATGTTACCTTTCGCCTTGCCCGTCGCCTCGGCTCGCGGGGGCATAAGGTCGGCCAGTGTCAGCCCCAGGGTTGCGGCTACGGCCGCCGGCTCGCAACCGGCATGGCAATGCAGCACGGCACCGCCGTTGTCGCCTTCCGATACACTCAGACTTGCCCGCCGATCCTCATGGGCAGGGCATCGGGCGGACCAACTCTTGCCGGTCTTCTTGGCATCGGGCAGCTTCGACAGAATGCGTTCCGTAGGGGTCATTGGACTTCACCCCCTTTCCGTTGCGATTCGATCCAGCGTTGCAGGTCTGCCACGGGATAGCGAACCAATCGGCCACAGCGGACGTAGGGCAGGCCCGGCTGTTCTTCGAAAGTCATGCTCCACAACTTGCGTGGTGAGACGGTTATCATCCGAGCCGCCTCTTTGGGACCAACCATCAATACAGTGTGTTCCATAGCAATATCCCTAAGTCGAATCGCTCGCCGCGAAGTGCGGCTTGCTTGACGAAAAGGCTAAGGGACGTTCCGAGGAATCGAATTATGCGGAGGAATTATTCGGAAGGATTTGCACAGAAAGGCGTCGTTTTGCCGCAGAAAGCGGCCAGAAGTTTTTCTCTCCGAACAATTCGAGTGACTCTCGGAGGAAATTATTCGGAAGGCTTTTTCCTTGCCGCAACTCTGTCCAAGAGTCTGTCCAAGTCGGCGACCTTCATTTGCTTGTCACGGGCAAAATCGCCCTTGTACGTTCCGGCATCGCGAGCTTTTGCCCAGTCGGCCGCAATCTTGGCCTCACGTTGCTCGGTTGCGTAGTCGGCTTTCTTTCGGCCACGGCATTTAGGTGGCGGAGTCTCGTTGGCGGAGGGTGCGCTTGCGACTTGCAGATTCCGGTTGAAATCTCGAATCGGTGTCAGCTTGTTCCGCGTCGCCAAAACTTCCGATTGGCCGGCCGCGCGTTTCTCAGCCTGAATCACGGACGGCGAAATCCGCTGTTTCAGGTGGGCTTCCAATAGGGCCAATTCCGACGGCGTTAGCTCGATGTTGTCCGGCCCGGCAAGCAATCGCGCGATGAAGTCTCCGCCGTCATTGTCCGCCGGAGGGCTCTTCGGCTTGGCGGCCAATTCCTCGATAGCCCGAGCCGACGCGGTAAAGAAGTCCTCCGGCACCTCACGAACCGACAGGCCAAGCCGATCCCACTTGAGGACGAAGGGCATGTTAAGGACGGCGGCAGACCACGCCCATTCGATCCCCAGCGCATCGCATGGCGGCGGCGGCTTGCCCGCCGGAGGTTGGAAGTTGAAACAGGAGGCGGCGGCCCGACTCAGCCGGTCCACTTCGTCCATCGCCGCGTTGATCTTCGCAACGCACTCTGGCGATGGCTCATAATCCGCATGGGTGACGTAGAAACCGGACAGCCATAACTCCCCGTCGATCAATAGGCGAGCCCAAACGCTCGTAGGGGAAGCCCCGACCGGAGCGCCAAGCAGCCCGCACCATTCTTTTTGCGACACGCTATCTGATCCATCCGACCGCCGAACCGCGGCACAGCGCATAAACGGAAACCGTTTTGCGGCCTCTAGAAAATGCCCGTGGAGCCGGTCGATCCGGTTGTCAGAGAGCCGGGCCACAGCACCAACGTCGGCCACGATCTATCCTTTCTGTTGCGGTCCCGCCGGCCGAGCCGGAAAGGATAGGAGACCGGCTCCGCGTCGGCGAGACCAGAGCCAGGGGAGCGACCCCCGGCAACCCCTATTATAACGAGAAGCCGTTCCATCGGGACATGGCCCTGCTCTGTCTCCCGGGCCGAACCGAGCAGCACCGCGCAGAAAACAGGTGAAACTCACCGCTGCCGATTGACCGTGGTTTTGCAACACCGCCAGTCATCTCAATATTCTCTATCGCTCCCATCACGCGCGGCCATAAGCCGTCGGGTGCATTGGGCTCGTTCGACTTTGTTTCATTGAGACCGCAGCCAACCTACCAGGGCACGAGGGTCAAGTCCTGGCGTCTTCAATTCGTTCACGGTCAGGCACGCGACGAACTCGCCGTCTTTGGTGTAGATGCGAGGGGGCACAGACGCGATGTCGTTGAATGGTGACAGTCGTGATACGTCACTGCCATACTTGCCAATGTCGTTGAAGATGGAAGTCCCACTGACATCACTTCCATAGCGCCCAATGTCATTCAGAATGGAATCTGGCTCCAGGTCACTGGTACTGATTCGGCCAAGGAACTGCCCATCGTCGGCCGTGATATAGCCTCCGACAACGCTCTCGAACGAAACGCGGTTTGCTGCTACACCGGGCCGGCGTGTCTGTGTGAGAGGCGGCGTGTACTCCACCCCTCTGGCCTTTGCGAAGTCCTTGTTCGCCATAGACTTCGGCCCCATCTCGTCGCGAACCACTTCTGGTGGTCTTACATTAGCCGGTGCTGCTTGCCCGTTTTTGGCTTTCTTCAACAGCTTGCCGGCGTCCGTCGTGGGATCGCCAATCAGAGTATCCGAGCAAGACGGCGTGAGAACCCGAACAACGTTCAGCCCCTCATCGCACAAATGAATTTCGACGGTGACCCCCTTGAATAGCTCGGAGGCGATCCGTTCCCTGAATGCTAGCCAAGCACCAATGTTGGATTCGTCCTTTAGAAGAGTCCGGCCGACTAGCACGTGCAGCTCGACCACTGTGCCACGACGTACCAACTTGAACGTGCCTTGCGTTTTCCAGTCCCTGAACGCGCCTGCCAGGTACTCTGCAACTCGTTTCGCCTCGGCATTCTCTTCCACCGCGGCAAAAAAAACCTCGGCCACGCCATCGACAACGCTATAGCGAATGTCAGGACGCGGTGGAACAACACGGAGGGTCTCGAAATTGTCTCCGCATACGTGAACCTCGACTGGGCCGCCGTCGAACACGTCTCGGGAAAGCCTTGCGCCCATAAACGCCAAATCGCTAAGAAATGTCTGGGTGTTCTGGTACTCCTTCTTGACCACCATCCGAACCTGGTAGCCGGCGTCAGTGTTCTTCAGTTGCACGCTCGCACCGCCGTTACCCCATCCGTGTTTGACGAAATACGCGCCGAGACGGTTAGCCTCTTCTCTCGTGGCACCTTGATCATAGTAGACTTCCACGTCGCCGTGGCCCACCTTGGGACCTAGTTCCGATTCAGCGTCACTCACTCGGAAGCTGAGCAGAACGCCAAGAAGCAAGATGGCCCCAACGCCGGCCAGCATGATGTTCCGCAGAAAGCGGCCCGCCAACGCCTCGCGCGTAATGGGTTGGCCCAGCACTATTCCACCGAGAACGCCTCCCGCCAAGCCGCCGATGTGGGCCGCAAAATCGACGTTGCCGCCACGCGCTGCCTGCATCACCCCGTAAAATACATTGTACAAGAGGAACGTTCCGGCGCCGTTCCGCAGTTGGGCAAGTACTTTTGCTGGGATGGTACTCCGCTGGCGCCGCAGGATCCCCAGGAGCGCGCCGTAAACGCCGAATATCGCACCCGAGGCGCCGGCGCTCACCAACAACGGGTTCCAAAGCAGGCTCACTACACTCCCGCACAGACCCGCCACCAGGTACAGTACAAGAAACCCGATGTTGCCGAGCATCCGTTCCACGAACGGCCCTGCTGCGGCAAGGCACCACATGTTTAACAGAATATGGAGGAAGCCGATATGGACAAAAGTACATGTTAGGAGCCGCCACCATTCACCGTTCGCTGTCTTCGGCCCGAAATCGGCACCCCAGCGCAGTAAGTCCTGAACCGTTGGGGCCACTGGGCTTACCCCGGATGCTGTCATAAGCAAGAAGGCGAGCACGTTCACCGCAATGATCGCCCACGTGACCCACACGCGCGGCGTCAACTCAGTCATGGTGCGGGTGAACTCCGCGAGCCGATCGGCGGGAGCCTGGTCCATCAGCGCGGTAGCGGCGTCCACAGCCTGTGGTAGCGGTGGCGGACAATTTGCCGCGTGAGCGGGGTAAGACACTGAAGGTGTTTGAGTCGCACGAACGGCGAGTGTCACTTCCGCGCTCGCACACAAAGGTAGTGCCGTTGCTGGCCGTGGAACGATGTCAATTGACTGCGAGTGGAGCTGGGATTCACTGACCGTTGGCTTCGTACCAGACGGTTGCGCGGCCGGGATCGGCACGACAATCGGTGACTTGCAGTTCGGACACGGTACCGTTCGTCCGGCGAGTTTGTCGCCGGCCCGCAACGCTTTCCCGCAGTTCGGACATCGCAATTGCAAAGCCATCGTTCCATTCCCGTAATGCTATCCACACTACCCCCCTCACCGCATGAAGTCAACCACCCCCCGCTTCCGTAGCGATCAGCGGGAAATCGGCTTTGCTGTAATAACGCGCACTACATCCCCAAAATGAAAAAACTCCGGGGACGCTAGTATATAGATGTCTGCCAGGGCGTGGGGGGGCCTCCCGCCGTCTCCGTCGCCTGTCTGCGCCCGTCTCCCGAGTCCTTGTCGAATGCGCAGGGGGATGGAGTGGTAGACCTCGTCAAAAGCGTCAACGAACGTTCGTGCTTTTCAACCGTCGAAACACGACTGCCGAGTATGGCATTGACCATTGCGCAACATCATGCTTTTCTGTACACGTCTATACGCTTGTAGTCGTGCGCAGCTCCGCGTAGAGTGGGTCGATTTCGATTTTGACGGCCCTGGAATCGCGCGGTTTGCGTTTCGACCGATCGTCGCATTCCGGGTCAAAACGGCCGTTGCGACGCAAGCGGCGCGATTCTGGCCCCGTCGGCGCGGCCGTTTTCGGCCGACGGTCCGTTTTCGGTCGGCCGCGCTTTTTGCCGGTTTCACCCCATTGCTAATCGCGTTGGAGCCGCGCACACATACACGCACGTACACGTGCGTACACGCGGCAGCGCGTGCGCGGTGCAAACAATCCTGCGCCCGCTGGCGAGTGGAAAATTTATTTTTTTCAAGTCGTTGTGCCGCAACGATTTGCGACTCGTGTTAAAACGGGCAAGATTTTTTGCAAGTCGTTGCAAATAAACGACTTATCGCGGTGTTCAATTTTGCGGCACTTTGGTTTAGGTAGGGGGCGGAAATTTTCTTCCGCCCGCCAAAAAACCGGGCGGCAGTCAGGATTGCAGTCCTAACCGCCGCCCTAAACACCACCAACTGTGGAGGAGTTAGCGATGTCTACTGCTGTTGTAGCTTCATGCGGTGATTTCGGCAAGCGGCCGTCCCACGCCACCCGTCTCCAAGAGGCGGAAGGGATTCTCGATTACATGCTCACCAGGGGTGACTTCACCGAGGAGGAGATAACCCTTGTGTATGAGTGGGAGTGTGGGCTTCATGCTGCTGCCGATGCGGCTGCTGCGAAGGCCGATGCTGACCTACCTCATCGGCTATGGCGTGCGGTCTATGTCGTACGCGCCGAGACAACGCAGGGGTATCATCCGCCCGAGCGCAAGGTAGCCAATCCGCCACAGAAGGGTGCTTACGCCCACGCATACTATCAGGAACACAAAGAACAACTCAAGGCGGAGCGCCGGGAGCGCTACGCCCAACAGCCGAAGCGCAAACCCAAGACGTTTGCCGAGCTTATGGCGGATGCTCGCAAGCGATTGACTGCAAGGAGATCCAATGGAAAAGGGTAGTGGCAGAGAGTTATCGCCCAGAGAGGCGATGCGACTGGCGATAGCGAAAGCTATCAGAGAGGGGAGGGTGCGCAGCACCTATGACCCCGAGCGGAGATGTCTTGTCCTGCGCAAGGTGCGCGAGGATGAGGTGGCGAAACATGCGCCGCCGAGAGACTGAGGTGGCGAAACGCTGGGACGACGGTTGAGGGGTTGTGGTGTTCCCCTCCGCCCCGGGTCGAACAGTAGCGGCCCGGGGCGACGATGGACCACCCCAAACCGAGAGGAGTAATTCTATGCCCTGTAAGACCACACCCAACCTGATTTTCTGGACAGTGGCGCAGACCGGCAAGGTCACGCCGCTAGTCTCCGGCCCGCCCGGCTGCGGCAAGTCGCGGAGCGTCGAAGCCTTCGCCCGTGCCATGTCGCGCCAGTGCTATACGCTAATTGGCTCCCTCCGCGAGCCGGCCGATGTGGGCGGATACCCTTACCCGGTCCACGGCGATCGGCCCTACATGGCCGTCATGCCGCCGAAGTGGTGCAAGACTGCCAGAATGGCCAATGGGTGCTGTTCCTCGACGAGTTGACGACCTGCCCGCCGGCAGTGCAAGCAGCGCTGCTGGGGGTGATCGCCGAGAACCGCGTGGGCGATGCGCTGCTGCCAGATACGGTTTGGAAGCTGGCCGCCTGCAATCCGCCGGACTGCGCTGCCAACGGTTCCGAGTTGGAGCCGCCGCTGGCCAATCGGGTGTGTCACCTGCCGTATGAACCTGACACCGACGCATGGATGCGGGGCATGGGCAATGCCTTGGGCTTCCCGCAGCCGAGCTTCGTGCCGTTGCCGCCGGACTGGGAGAGGTGCGTCGGCCGCAACACCGCCCTGGTCGGCGCGTTTCACAAGCACAAGCCGGGGCTGTTGCAAGCCTACCCGAAGGACCGGGCCAAGACATCGGGGCCGTGGCCCTCGATTCGCTCTTGGACCAATGCGGCTATCTGCGCCGCGGCGCTGGAAGCGATCGACGCCGAGCCGCTCTTGCGTTATCGGGCGGTCGCCGGTTGCGTGGGCGAAGAGGCGGCGCTGGAGTTCCAGACGTGGGAGCAGAGCTTGGACCTGCCAGACCCGGAGGGCTGGCTTTCCGATGCGATCAACCATCGCGCCGCCCATCCGAACGGCGACATGACCGCAATGACGTTGGACATTCCGCCGCGCTGCGATCAAGTCATGGCGGCGCTGGCCGCGCTGGTGGACCGGGTGAAGAACCATAACCTTGGCCCCAACGGCAAGCCCACGGAAGGGCGCTGGCTGGCGGCGGTCGATTGCTTTGCGGAAGTGGCGAAGCGCTGGCTGGAACCGGCAATTGCCGCAGCCGGCCCGCTCTACTTCGCCGTGCCCCATGCGTCGGTGCTCGTCAAGGCCCCGGCGGATTTCAGCAACACGGTGTTGCAGATTCACAAGAATATCATGGCGGCGTAGAGGAGCAATGCCATGAACCAGAAACTCGCCGAAGCGCGTATACTGGCCGCCCGCAGGATGCCCTACATGACGCATCAGGTGATGATGCTCATCCCCGTGGAACGGCCGGGGCTGGGCACGATGGCCGTGGATGAGTATTGCCGGATGTACTTCGACCCGGCGTTCCTGGAAGGCCGCGACCTGAAGCACTTGGCCTTCGTGGTGCTGCACGAGGCGATCCACGTTTGGAGCCGGCACGCCAAGCGGTGCGTGCGCCTGCTGGGCGAGAGACCGCCTAACGATCGGCTGGGGATATGGCGGCAAGCCGTAGATGCCGCGGTCAACGACGTTCTGGAGCAGTCCGGCCTGCGCTGCCCTGATGAGGGAATCACACCGGCCAAGCTGGGCCTGCCCCGCAACAAGACAGCGGAGGAATACTTCGACTTGCTGATGCAGCGGGCGGCGGCGGAGCAAGAGCAGCAACGCCAGCAAGCCCAACAGGAGCAACAGGACGAAGCCAACGAAGAGAGCCAACAGGACGGCGAGAGCGACGAAGGGCGGGACGAAGCCGACCAGGAAGGGCAGGATGAGGGCCAGGAGCCAGGCGACGCGGGCGGTGAGGGCCAGGGAGGCGAAGGCGACCAACAGGGCGAAGAAGGCCAGGGTGAACGTGGCGAAGGCCAGGACGGTAGCGGCGAAGAGGGCGAAGGCGATGGAGAGCCGAACGCCGCGGAGATCGGCGGCAGTTCTGCGGATGGCCAAGAGCGGCCGTGGGAGGATGGCCCGCCGTCGGCAGAGCACCCCGGCTTGGCGGAACACGACCAGAACCTCGTGGAAGCCGCCGTGGCCAAAGCCATCGAACAGTATCAACAACAGCGGGGCCGTGGCAGCGTGCCCGGCGGACTGGCCCGCGCCGCCACCGAGTTGCTCCACCCCAAGGTGGACCCGGCCAGGGAACTGCTGGCCAAGGTAAAGTACGCCGTGGGCTGCACGTCGGGCTTCGGGGATTTTACTTACCGCAAGCCCAACCGGCGGCAACCTCAAGGCGGCGCGCTGCTGCCGGTGCACGTCAAACCGATTCCCCGCGTCACGGTGATCGTCGATACCAGCGGCAGCATGGAACAAAGCGACCTCGCTTTGGCGCTGGGCGTGATCGGCAACGCCCTGCGCTCGCTGCCCGATCCGCGTGGCCTACGGGTGTTGGCCGGCGATACGGCCGTGGCGTGTGCGAAGAACGTCTTTCGGCCCGAGCAGATCGAATTCAACGGTGGCGGCGGCACCGACATGGCCGCCATGATCGTGGCGGCGTGCGAAGAGCGCCCCGCCCCCAAGGCGATCCTGGTCGTGACGGACGGCTACACCGGCTGGCCGCCCAAGCATGTTGGGCCGCGGGTCGTGGCTTGTCTCACGCAAGCCGGGACGGCCGACAACGTGCCGAAGTGGATTGATGCTCTTGTTCTGAACCCGGCGGACTAAACTCGCCGCCGCCAGCCGTAGCCGAGCAGGCTGATCGCTCCGATGCCGAGAAGGGCGAAGGTGGAGGGCTCGGGAACAACAGGCTGCCAGAGGACGGCGTTTGCATAGCCCGATCCTCCGTAAGCGTAACCGACGATATCGCCTTGTGCATCAATCGCCTGAGCGACCGAAGAGGTAAACCCAGCGGGAAGAAACTGCTGCAAATCGACCACGCTCTGGGCCGTGCCATCCCAGAGCAACGCATGCTCATTACCGCCTGTGAAAACACCACCGCCAACTTCATACGTTCCACTGATGCCGTAAGCGTATGACTGCGAACAGCCGGCAGGGTTCAGATCTATCGCGCTTTGGGCCGCGCCGCTCCAGAGCAAGGCGTGGTCGCCGCCTCCTGCAATCGTGCCGTAGCCGACCTCGCGCGTTCCGCTGATGGCCATGGCACAGGAATCGTTGAACCCAGTAGGGTTCAGATCGACCGCGCTCTGAGCGGTGCCGTTCCAGAGCAATGCGTGAGAAGGCGCACTTGTTTGTGGGCCAAAATAACCGTAGCCAACTTCCTGGGTTCCACTGACGCCCAAGCCATACGATACGCTGCACCCGGCGGGGTTCAGATCTACCGCGCTTTGGGCCGTGCCGCTCCAAAGCATGGCGTGAATCGTGCCGGTGGGGCCGCCGTAGCCAATTTGTTGCGTGCCGTCAATGCCCCAGGCTTCCGCCCAGCCAAACCCAGCAGGAGTCAGGTCAACAACGCTCTGGGCCGTCCCATTCCAAAGGAATGCGTGGGGACTAACACTCGTAGCATTCGTCCAACCGTAGCCAACCTGCTGCGTGCCATTCGTGCCGCAGCCGATCGAACCGATGTATCCGGCAGGGTTCAGATCGACCCTTTGGGACGCCCCGTTCCAGAGCAACGCGTGATACGTGTCCCCGTTAGGAGTGGACATGTAACCCTCGCCGACTTGCTGCGTGCCGGCGACGCCCGAGACTCTCGTGTCATAGAACCCACCTGAGTCTAGAACGACTGCCGAGTAGTTGACCGCCAGGGCGGGGCGGCTATCGAGCAACCCGAGAACCACGACCGCCACCAAGATCATCGGAGTTGGGCGGGACAGTCTCCGTCGTTGCCGCCAAGCGTAGGCGAGCAGGCACACCCCGCCCGCAACGGCCAACATGATGCTACCGGGCTCGGGGACCATTGCCACGCGGAACCCATGGTCGTTGACCTCGTCCGCCGGGAAGTAGCTGCTGCGGTTGGACGAGGCCAAGCCGTCGGATCCGTAGGTCCAATTGCCGCCACGCAAGCCACGGCCGTAGTCGTCAATGTTCGCCTCATTCCACTGCCAGACATCGCCCCCCATATCGAATGTGCCATAGGGTCCCGGCGATGCCGCAAACGCCCCGAACCGGCGTCAGGTAGTTCGTCGGATCGGTGTAGCCGCCGTTGCCAGTGCCATATTCGTCGTAAAAGTTGGCGTTGTTCGTGCCCGTCGAAGAGAGGATGTTGATCGGCGCGGTGTTGCTCTTCGTTGGGTAGGTCCAGTAGCCACCGGCACCACCCTTCAACGTCGGGTCGTAATACGCCGCCTTATACCATTCATTTTCTGTGGGAATGAAATACTTGGCCCCAGCGTTGCGGGTTATCGCCATCAAGGCGGAATCAGAGATTGCTCCATTTAGCGTGTACGCGCCATTCTCGGTTGTATTTGCGTTTTCCACCCCACTGGTCGGTTGACCATTTTGCAGCCAGTTGCAGAAGCGGGCGGCATCGCCCCAAGAGACATCGAATACCGGACAATTGGCGGCTTGGCTATAGCCGCCCGCGACCGAGTAGCTGTAGCTGCCCGAACTGCCGCTCTGAGTGATTCCGATGGTAGGCAAACTATTGGTTTGCGAATAGGTGCCGGGAGTTGGGGCCATGTAACTGTTGTACAAGCCATACGTATCCGTCTTTGCCACGGCATTGAGGAACGCCGTGTACTGGCCCACCGTCACGTCGTACTTGCCCATCTGGTACGTGTAAGGGACTGAGCCGTAGCCGGTGGTGCCATCGGTCATCACCTGGGTATCCGCCGCGTTGCCCGGATTGCCCACGGGGACGAACTCAAGGCTCGCCTGTCCCGTCCATATTCCCGTCGTTGGGTCGCGTGTGCCGCCCATATTAAACACGTTGGTCTGCGCCAACACGGAACTCACGCCAGAGAAGACCAAACACAGAACGCCCAAAACCATTGCCCAATGACGGAACATAGCAGCACCTCCCCCGGAAGATAGACCAATGCAGCGATGGACTGCCGAAGAGAAGATGCCCGCATTGAATAACGGGCTGCTGTCGCTCCGGCCGAGCGCCTCTTCCCTGCCAGTAGCGATAACTACGAATTTGGCAGAACCAGCGGCGGATGCAATCCCACCGGTGGGTAATTTTCCTGGAATCTTGGCGGATTTACGTCCCCCCCCACGGAACCAGCGTTCGCAGCCGGGCGCGAAGATCGTGTTCCTCGCGTCTTGTTCCCGAAGCCGGGAGAGCCATTGAAAACCTTCAGACTGGCCGTGGTGCCAGAGGAGTAAAACCATGCCCGATGAGTTATGGAGTGACGCAGACATCATCGACATCATCACCCGCCGGCAGGCCATTGAAGACGGCGTGTTGGTGCAACTGAGTGGCCCCGGCTACCAGGGAGACCCCTGGATGCCGGCGATGGTGGCGGAGGCCGGTTTCCACTACCCCGTCGCCATGACCGCAACGACGTTTTGCAGCTACGTCGCGCCGTTGGAAGGCGACGGCGAGGAACTGGCCCCCTGCCAAGACATCAAGGGCCGCCTGTGGGACGTACTGTGGATGCTCAAGGCGGCAATCCGGCGCAGCCCGGCCCCGCGTGCCATTCTGCACTTCAGCCTGCGAGTGGTGCCCAATGTTCCGGCAAACTATGCGAAGCCCAACCCGCCAAGGCCCAAGCTCGTGCATCTCAAGGCCGTGTGCGGGCCGGATGACGACGGCTCGCCCTGTCTGACGATCATGCTGCCCGAGGAGGACTGAGTACGATGCTGACCTTTCCCAAACGTCCCCGGCGAGACCAGACCATCGCCGCCGATCGGAAGCTCTGGACGAGCAAGTGCCGTCAGTACAGGGTGGCATTCTCCCGTTGCCGCTACGGCCCGCATGATGAGCGCGGGATTCCCGACGTGTGCTACGCTCAACACTTCGACCAGGAGTTCCAAGTATGGGATGTGCTGTCGAAACACCGAAGCCGAAACGCCGCCGCAAAAGGCTGCCAACGCCACGCCCGTATGGCGCACCGTCCGAAGCACGGGAGGTTCGATTCGTGAGACGCCGATCCCGCAAGACGCTGGCGAATATCCTGACAACCGGCTGCCCAGAGTGCAAAGCCAGGATGCTGATTGCCTCGGCCGGCTTGGTCTGTGAGAACGGCTGCGGACGGTTGCTCTACGTGACAGACGCCGAGCGGCAGGAACTCTGTCGCAGCTTCCCCGACCTGGTAATCGAGTGCGTCCCCGTGTCCAAGATGAAAGTCTATTCGTACTGAACCCCATAGAGGAGACCATGCCATGCGATTGTCGCGTTCCTATCAACCCCGCACACTGGACGAAGTGGTCGGGCAGCCGGCCGTCATTCGGCGGCTGAAGCGGCTGGTGGCCGCGCCGTCGGCGTGCTCCCTCCTCCTGGAAGGCGTGGGAGGCATTGGAAAATCAGCAACAGCGAAAGCCCTTATCTCCGACCTGGGCGTATCGCCCTATGCCGTCACCGAGTACGCCGGATCAGACCTCCATATCGACGACTGCCGCCGGCTCTTCGAGCACGCCTACAAGCTCAAGCCGATGTTCGGCAGCCCGTGGAACGTGCTCTTGGTCGAGGAGTTGGAACGCGCGGCCAGCGCCGAGGTCAACAGCAACCTCAAGCGAAACCTGAGCGAGCAGAACATGCCCGAGCGGCTGATCGTGGTGGCCACCAGCAACGACGCCAGCGGGTTGGACGAGGCGCTCTTGCAGCGGTTCGAGGTCTTCCCCTTCTCGGCTGGCCCGACGTTTGCGAAAGCCTGCCAGGAGCGGCTGGCCTGGATTTGGCAGCAGGAAGCCGGTGTCAATGTTCCCATGCCGCTGGGGATGGAGCAAATGGGCTGGCGCAACGGGAACTACTCGATGCGGCGAGCGATGACGGCCCTGGGCGGGGCGCTGGAGTTGCGGTGTGGGGAGGAAGTGGCCGCATGAACGCGAATGGCAATTCCGACGAATTCGCCCTCAGCAACGTTCCTCCCGAGCCTAAGCCTTGGCGTGGAGACGAACCCGAGAACACCCGGCAGAAGGTGCTGCTTTCCGGCATGGACTGTCAGCCGGGGCAATTGGACCTTTTCCAGACGGATGGCGAGGCCGCAGGACCGTCTGAATAGACATCCACGTTTCGGGTCGGCCGTGTTGATCTACGCCAGCTTTGCACGGGAGGGCCAGGGAACGGGCCGTTTTCTCCCCCGCGCGCTCTGGTACAATAGCGGCTGTCACCATGATGTCCATTTCTCCACCACTTAGCGGAGAAAAACGAGGCAAGATTTTGCGGGGGCCACAATACCAGTATAAGCTCAGAGCGAGCGCGGTTCAAGATGCCATTAACGACATCAATAGTGAGATCAGTAAATTGCAGGGCGAACTGTTTGATATGCAAGGCCTTTCTGTCGAGAGGCGTATCAAGCACGTGGGTGACTATAAGAATAACCTAGCTCCGATGCCAGCAGGCACAGAAACACTTTTTGAGTGGCACCCATGCAACAAAGAACCGCCCTCGTGTTATGACGGAGGACCCGAACTGTGGTCGGCAGACTAGCAGCCCGTTGAAAAAGGCCCACAGGTGGCACATGCTAGCATCGAATTCCTCGGGAAAAACGCAGCTAGCAGTGCCAGCAAAATCGACTTTTTCAACAGGCTGCTAGGCAGAATAGCCTGATCACGGATGGGTATCTTGGATTGTGGAATTGCTGCGAGCTTCGAACACATTGATAAGGGGGACGTTCTTTAGCAGACGTGCCCATTAGTCGAAGGAGTTTACCGTATGGCGAGACGATTGTTGGTCTTGGTTGTTGTTATTTGGTTTGCCGGTGGCATCGCTGTACCGGTGACTGCGGCAGAATATCGCCGGCCTCAGGCGGGAAAGAGCGTGATCGTTGCCAACGAATCTCTGAAGAGGGTCGAAAAGCTCCACCGCAAGGTTGTGTTCTTCGAAAGAGACATCGATTTGCCTTGTCTGCGAGTGCCTGAGTCGGGCGAGACCGTCGAACCCTTCGCTGTGCAGGTCCACGTATATGAGTTGGCCAGAAGCAACCAGCTCTCTTGCCACGTGGAAATGACCAAGGATGGCGAGTTGATTTTTTTGGGTTCCAACGCGATCTTTCACGTCACAAAAGAGAACCGAGCCGACACGCTAGTCAGCCTGGCGGAGTTAAAGGTCACCGGCCCCAACAAGTTGCCGAAAGCCCTCCATTTCGAGACGTTGCTCCCCACACCGGCCACCACGAGTCTTGTCTATGTGGATTTGTCGAATTATCCAGAGCCGGGCGAGGAACAGGCGCGCGATTCGTCAGACAAGTATTCATACTTTGTTGGAAGACTGGACATGAAGGCACGACAACTGCGAGTGGTACCAACTGCCGCGCCAATGGAAACTCAGATTGACCCTGACGGAGGATGTATCTACGAGACGCGGAACGGAGCGGTCGAGCGTAAGGATTTCGACGGGAAGCTGGCAAATCGGTGGCAGCTTTCCGAGCGAGCCTCTAGGTGTTACCTTGCCCCCGGCAAGCGGAGCCTCCTGATTTGCCGCGAAAGTGAAACTCTGAGCTTATTAGACCTCAAAAGCGGCCGCGAGACGGACTTGCGAATTCGGGGGCGAGTAGCTGCATGGGGTAACAACGGAACGATCTTCTATATTAGTGAGAAGACGAATGGTGACGTCCTCGATACGTCGCTTTTCTGTTACCGGATTGGGGAAAAGGAGCCAAAACGACTGTTTCTAGTCTCATGCTTGCGAGAGAAGATGAAAGACAGTTTACTAGGCGTGTCTCCGCAGCTTTCGGCTGATCGTTCCTGGCTTGCCTGGTGTCTGCCTGTCGATGCCTTCGATGAATACGGAACCATTTTGCTGGATCTTAAGAGTGGAGAATATCGCATTCTCAAGGGGTGCTGGAATGGGGTCCAGTGGTGGTGTCCTGGTCCAAGGAATGGGGAGGAGAAGATGTCAGGGAAAGCGCCGGTCAAAACCGGCGGGGAGTAGCGGATGAAAGAGCCGTACGGGAAAGGGCTAGCGACCCGTCCCGGCCCTGAGTCATGCGCCGGTCATGGTTGTCCCATTTCCCGTAATTCTGTCCTGGTGCGGAGCTTAAAGTGGTAGAGAAATGACTGTGGCCGCGTAACAGGCGCAGACAAGCAGCACACCCGCCTCCCCCAACCGCCTTTTCCCCTCCCTTCGCCCTCTTCACCCTTACGCCGGGCAGAGGATTCCTTCCCGCGTCCGCTTCGCCTTGCCGCGGGCGCTCGGGCGCTGGGTAGCGACGAACAGCCATGTGAACGCCCCCAGTTCCGTTCGCTAGTCCGTCCAAGAAGTGTGACAAGCGGATTTCGTGCCGTGTGCGGGCTGGGCGTAGGGGTACGCCGACCGCCTGCCATCGAACTCCTACTCGGTGGCAGGCTGCCCGCGCACGGCCGTTTTCTTGCGCAGACTTCTGAACCCCAGAAGAAGGAGATAATACGCCATGACAGTCTACGGCATTACCCGCGCCAGCACGCGGAAACAGCAGGCATCGCCCGAGGTCCAGGCGGAGATGATCCGCAAGCATTGTGCCGCCGTGCAACTGCCCGAGCCGGTCATTCTCGACGAGCCGCTGGGCACCTCCGGCCGGACCACCGACTTTCGGCATCGGCCCCAAGGCCGCTGGCTCCTCCTTCATGCCCAACCCGGCGACGTGCTTGTAGTGACGAAGTTGGACCGGCTGGGCCGAACCGCCAGAGACATCCTCGAAACCTTGGAGCAGTTTGCCAAGCGGGGCGTGCGCGTCATCGTGATTCAGTTCCTTGGCGGCCAGAACATCGACATGGACAGCACCGTGGGGCGGTTGGTGGTGATCTTCTTTGCCGGCTTGGCCCAATTCGAGGCAGACATGATCGGTGAGCGCACGGCCGAGGCGCTACAGTGGCGTCGGCAGCAAGGGCTGGCCTGCAACCGCGCCGGCTTCGGCACACGCAAGGTGGGCAAGCGGAGCGAGTGGGACATGCAGCAGTTGGGGTACATCGCCGAGATCGCCGAGCGGCTGGGCAAGGGTGAGGACGTGGTGCTGGTGGTAGCCGACTTCTGGGGCCGTGGAATCAGGGATCACCGCGGGCTACTGTGGGGCCAGGTCCAGCACAAGGCTGACAAAGGGACTGGCAACGGTTTCGAGTGGTACTGGCGGGCGACACGCTGGTTTCACCGCATGAAGCACGCCGGCAAGTTGCCCCCGCCCTACTGCGACACGGCCCACGCGATCCCCGAGCCCCCGCGGTTCACCGTGGAAAAGCGTCGCAAGCGCCCCAACGCCAGACCCATCATCGATGAGAAAGCCGCCTGGACGGCCGAGCAGTGGAGGGAGTGGTTTGCATTGGAGTGCGCCAGCGCCTGAAGTGTTACGCCACCTCACGCTTCAATGGGGCCGCAGCCTTTCGACTGCGGAAATGCTGTCCAACGACGGACCGGGCTTGGCAGTGGCATCGATGCTTCAATGGGGCCGCAGCCTTTCGACTGCGGAAATACGGCAGCGGCTCCTCGGCGTCGAGGCCGACCTGTTGGGCTTCAATGGGGCCGCAGCCTTTCGACTGCGGAAATTGCGTGCTTTCGTCCAGCGGCCCCACGGTGCAACTTGCGGCTTCAATGGGGCCGCAGCCTTTCGACTGCGGAAATGAGCAGTGGCCGCCTCCGTTTGGGCCTGGGCCGTCGCGCTTCAATGGGGCCGCAGCCTTTCGACTGCGGAAATGTTCCTGCCCAAGATCGAACGGGCTGTCGAGAAACTGCTTCAATGGGGCCGCAGCCTTTCGACTGCGGAAATGTTGCAGCGAGCAGCGGACGCACGGCAACAGCCAAAGCTTCAATGGGGCCGCAGCCTTTCGACTGCGGAAATACCACGTGCGACTTAGCAGCTTTGAGGAAATACCGCTGGCTTCAATGGGGCCGCAGCCTTTCGACTGCGGAAATGTGCAGCGAAGCGACGGTTTACCTCGCGTTTCCGAGCGCTTCAATGGGGCCGCAGCCTTTCGACTGCGGAAATCGGTGATCGACGAGTGGCAGTGTCGCCAGGAAGTCGGCTTCAATGGGGCCGCAGCCTTTCGACTGCGGAAATAGGCCGCCCGCTCATCCTGTGAGTCGAGGGCGGCCGGGCTTCAATGGGGCCGCAGCCTTTCGACTGCGGAAATGACGGACGGCCTGCCGAAGATCAGCGAAGCGGAGTTGCTTCAATGGGGCCGCAGCCTTTCGACTGCGGAAATTTCCGTGTCGCCATCGGCAACTAAATCCTCGACGGTGTAGCTTCAATGGGGCCGCAGCCTTTCGACTGCGGAAATGAGGAAACCCGACGGGACTTGTATCGGGAGCGACCAAAGCTTCAATGGGGCCGCAGCCTTTCGACTGCGGAAATGCCAAGGCCACCCACGAATGAGAGCCGGCAAAGGGCAGGCTTCAATGGGGCCGCAGCCTTTCGACTGCGGAAATCCTGTTTTGCCGGTCTCCCGGCGTGGTGTGAGGGTCAGCTTCAATGGGGCCGCAGCCTTTCGACTGCGGAAATTCTAGGGGAATCGCAAATACATTCCCCCTAGGTATTAGCTTCAATGGGGCCGCAGCCTTTCGACTGCGGAAATGACTTCGACACGGACAAGCCTACCGTGCAGATCAGCATGCTTCAATGGGGCCGCAGCCTTTCGACTGCGGAAATCTCAGCAGGTATCTGCCGGCCGGCAGTTGCAGGTAGCGCTGCTTCAATGGGGCCGCAGCCTTTCGACTGCGGAAATAGTAGCAGAGCGGCCGACGGTTCTGCAAATCGCGGCGCTTCAATGGGGCCGCAGCCTTTCGACTGCGGAAATGATGCCCACCCGGTTAAGAATGTCTATCGCCGTCTGCGCTTCAATGGGGCCGCAGCCTTTCGACTGCGGAAATTCGATCCGCTGCTGGCGCACCCACTCGTTGCTGCGTGTGCTTCAATGGGGCCGCAGCCTTTCGACTGCGGAAATGCCCACAAAGTCGCTGCGGATCATCGTAGAGCTATTGACTTCAATGGGGCCGCAGCCTTTCGACTGCGGAAATGCGATCCTGGGGCCGTTGCCGGCCGTTTTGGCGCGAGTACTTCAATGGGGCCGCAGCCTTTCGACTGCGGAAATACGACATCGAAATCCCCGGTTTCTCTGAGCGCTTCGGACTTCAATGGGGCCGCAGCCTTTCGACTGCGGAAATGAGCCCCCTGATCAAAGAGGGGAACTAGCGGACCGTACTTCAATGGGGCCGCAGCCTTTCGACTGCGGAAATGCGAGCTTCTTGCGGTCCTTCAGGTAAAGCTGGCCGATACTTCAATGGGGCCGCAGCCTTTCGACTGCGGAAATCACCTATGCAGCTGGCGGCGGGCGGCGACCTGACGGAACTTCAATGGGGCCGCAGCCTTTCGACTGCGGAAATGATAGCAGCGATGCCAGAACGTCTGGTGGTTCGGGACACTTCAATGGGGCCGCAGCCTTTCGACTGCGGAAATTCTCACCTGGCAGGGCGGCCCAGAGCCCACATAATTCACTTCAATGGGGCCGCAGCCTTTCGACTGCGGAAATTTCGCAGCATTTGGGCCGATCTGCTGAATTGGATGACACTTCAATGGGGCCGCAGCCTTTCGACTGCGGAAATGTGCCTCATCCGTGACCTCCTCCGCTTCGTAGAAACAACTTCAATGGGGCCGCAGCCTTTCGACTGCGGAAATAGGTGAGCCGGTTGCTACCCCCGTTCCTGTTGTACCACTTCAATGGGGCCGCAGCCTTTCGACTGCGGAAATTTGGCACCGCCCTGGCTCCGATGCTTACGGGCTTGGTACTTCAATGGGGCCGCAGCCTTTCGACTGCGGAAATCACCGCCAACGACGTGTTCAACACGAAACGCGGCAAGACTTCAATGGGGCCGCAGCCTTTCGACTGCGGAAATGGCGCGCCTTGCAAGTCCATACGCGACATCGAGTTATTCTAACGGTTTCGAGCGGTCCCTGTCCAGAGCCCATCATCATGCCCTCAAAAAAACACCGTTTCCATAACGCCATACAGAACAACAAGTTCGGGCTGCGAGAGGTCGCGGGGGTTTTTGCGCCACCGGACCTCTCGCAACGCTGTTTGGTCAGACGATGACCGCAACTCGATTCCCGGATTCCGTGCGAGGCTGCCCCCAAAACTCGGTGCAGTCATCGCCGCGAGCCCCGACGGGACCGAGATTAACCAACATGATGCGGTCCTCATTGAGATTGAGAATCGCCCAAAGCGACTCCTTCAGCACTTGTTTTTCGCTTGGCGACAATTCGCAACGGAACACCGAGTATTGTAGCGGGTCGCCGAAGCCGCACATTTTCTTGAACGTCTTGCGCAGCCGCTTCTCGTTGGCCACGTCGTAGGATACCAGGTAGACATTTCGCATGACGATGACCTCCCTACCGTGTGCAAAAATTGGGATACTCGTCGAGTTCACCCAACAACGTCCGGCCAAGTAGCCTGGCTTGGACTTCCAGCATCCGACGGTAACTGACACGGTAGCCGAAGATCGGGTGCGTCACGAGAGTGTCCATCCGACGCTCGAAGGCTGCAATGACGGCGCGTCGGCCGGCGTCGGTCATCGCCACTCCACCGCCACGACGAATGAAGCTGGCCGGCGTCACCTCGCCATTGTTCACGAGCATCAGCACGGTCGAATCGGCAATCAGCGGCCTGAATGGCTCGGCCAAATCGAGCGCCAACGATGGCCGCCCGTAGCGGGGCTTATGATAGAAGCCCAACATCGGATCGAAGCCGACGGCATACAGCACGACAGTCAGTTCCTTCACCAACAGCGCATAGACAAATGAGAGCATCGCATTGACGGGGTCGCGCGGCGGACGACGATTGCGGCCCTCGATGTCGAAGGCGTTGTCGCCTTTCAGCAATTGAGCGAAGCCGGCGAAATAAGTCTTGGCCGCCATGCCCTCGATGCCCAACAGGCTTTCGGCGATGGTTGCTCGCTTGGTCTGATGAAACAACCGGGCCAATGGGGCGAGCGTGGCCTTGGCTCGGTCCTCGGGCAGGTGACGCCGCAACAGCGTGCGACAGTTCTTGATCTTACCCAGCACGAACTTCTTGGCGAAGGCGAGTGATTGAGCCGGATCAGCCGCCACGGTGAATTGCCGCATTCGCAACTCGACGTTCTTGTGAGCCATGCCGTGCGTGACAGCGTGGAACCAACCGCCGTAGGAGAAGTGGCAGACGGGAATGCTCTCCGCCGTGATTTCCCGCAACGCCTGGGCCGTGACCTGCACGTTGCCGAACAGGCTGACCTGCGAGACATCGATCATCTTGACGCTTCGCAGCGTCGCGCCGCGAGACTTCACGGTCAGTTGGTCGCCGCTCTTGCCGAGCGTTGTGCCCTGGTCTTGAATGTACAAGGGCAACGCATCGTCGCGGGCTGGCGTCAAACGGCGGACATCGCCATCGGCAGGTTGCGCCATGGGACAGGTCAGCAGCCGCGTCTCGTCAGGCAGGCAAATGCCCGCCAGCGAACATCGCGGACATTTTGGGCTATCGTCCAGTGGTGGCGGCATTCGACCCTCGGCCGCCATCGCCCGCAATTGTGCGAGCAAGGTGCGAGTGCGCTCGACCAGCTCGTCGTCGAACGGAACGGAGACGCGGCGGCGAGAGTCGATGAAGTAGAGGATACCACCCTCACACTGATAGCCGTTTTCGCGGAGAATCAACCCCTGGGCACAGAGCTGCACGCGCTCGGGCTCCCAGGCGTTGCCCGGCACGTCGGGCACGCGGCCGCGCTTGTAGTCGATCGGCACGGCCGTGGTGTTTTCCAGGTCAAGCACGTCGATCTTGGCGATCAACTGCTCACTCGGCGCCGAGAGCATGACGGAGCGGGAGTGGATGGTCTCGGGCTCAGCGATCTTTTCGGCATCCAGATCGGGCAGTTCTTGCCGATCGGGTTTATCGACACGGCGATGACAGAATCGGCCTTCCATCGTCTCCAGATTGTCGGCAAACTCGCCCTGCACCCATTCGAGATACGCCAAGCGCTGGCAGTAAGCAAACTCGTTGAGCATCCGTGCGGGAACCAGGTCGGGAACGTCCTGTTGCGTTACAGTCTCTTCGCATGCAATGCTCATAATCGCCTCGTCAAGGAAATGGAACGAAAACCGAAGGGCCGGCCAATCGTTTAACCGCGCCCCAACGCGAAGCGCGCTGGCGAAAGTGCAGCCGGAACGGAAAACGAAGCACGAGGAACTCCGTTTCCGAAACGCCATCCCTGAGGATCAACCACGAAGGACACCAAGAACACGAAGCCAAGGGAATCGCCGTCGGTCGGCGGCGGAGGGCTGGGGACTGTCCCCTTTGGAGCAGCTCTCGGGCAACACCACCGCCGCCGACCCGCCGGCCTCTCATTCAAGAGCCAGCCGGAGTACACACTGCGGCTGGAAAAAGCCGTGGTTAGGATTTGAATGCGTGAATTGTCAAAGAACACACGCCAGCGATGCGATGAGGCTATTCGTCGCGGTCGACGGCCGCAAAAAGGCCGAAGCCGCAATGCCGCCCGGCGCCAAGAGTAAACGGGCCGGGGACTTCGCGCTCAAACGTCAGCCGCAGGTGGACAGCGGTCTTACCGTCGAGGCGTTTGGGCAGCACGAAATTGGGACGCTTATTGCGGTCGTATCGATGTGCCGTCACGCAGTTCTTGTAGAACGGTAGAGTTTGCCAGGTGAACTTGCATGGCGTTTCGATGCCGGCCCGTTGCAGGGCAAGAACAATGAGACGCTCGAAGTCTTCCGGGTCGCGGCACTTGACCTTCTGGCCGTCCCTCGTCTCGCGAGTTTTCTTGTCAATGTGCTCATCAAGGATGACTGGCGTAACACTTTGCCAGACCCTCGCCCTACCAAGATAGCATTTGTCGATGAACTTCCCGCGCGGCGGAGTGAATCGCTGGAGCGATCGCGGAAGCGGGACGCGCGGCCGCGTACAAATGTCACACTCCTCACCAGCGTCCTTGAACTCCAACGGAACGCCGTCGAGCCGCTTCGCTACATGCTCCAACTCCTCCTCACGGCCGATCGGCGCGATCAGCATTACGTTGCGGACCATCGCGTCGGCATGTTCATGCCCGATCGAAGGAAGCGGAACGTAGCTGATCTGCTGATGGTTGTCGCGCTGCGGCTCGTTCTTTCCACGAACGAACCGATTGACCCACGGGCCGCGCTCGGCCTGCAGAATCCACGATGGGGCGTTGCGGCCTTCCTCCATGCACTCGATCGCCGCGTGCCGCACAACGGCGGCGATATGAGCGAGCAGCGCGTTCGGGTAGCGCGTGGTGTCGAGTTCGTCGTCGAGGAGTTTGAAGACGAAATGGGGGCGACCGATCGGCCGCTCGACGCTGGTGTAGAGAACACGGTCGAAGACTTTCGGCTTATCCACCGTTTTGAGCGGCTTGCCGTGCTCGATGCGGTTGACGAACGTGCTGTGGCAGCGGCGAAGGTTGTCGAGCGTGGATTCGCCAAGATCGTCGTCATAAGTGGGCGTGCGGAGGGTATCATTGAAAGAACCGGCGTTCTTCTTCGCATACCAGCGGATGCCTTTGAGCTTCTGCAATTCTGCTTCATCAGCAAGTCGCGCATCGGCGAAGGCCATGTCAATGCCCCAGCCGAGCGTTGTCAGCGAACGCGCGGCTCGTTCGATTTCAGCTATGGGGCAACCATCGGCTTGGCCAAGACGCCAGACGTAATGCACTTCCGGACGTTGGTCTTTTTCCAGAAGGAACAGCGTGGGAATCGTTGGTTTGGCGGTGAGGCGTTCCTGTCGGTCGAATTTCTCGTCGCCGTCGTTGTTGGGAACAAATCGGGTGATTGCCTGTCCGGTTCTGGATTTTGGCGCGATGATGATCGGCGGATACTCGCGCGTGTGCCGCTGCAACCAGTCGAGCGCCTTGCCGATCTGGGTGAAGTTCTTGTTTGTCGGTGCATCTTCACCGATCACGAGTTGACCCTGCCGCGCCACGCCCGCAACCAGCGCCTGAAACAACCGAAACGGCGACGGCGGCCACTCCGGCGGCCCGCCACGACCGAGCAGGCCATGGTAACGGTCGTCGAGGAAACGAACGCTGAGGCGGAGGTGGGTCATTGACCAGCCTCCGCTGCTTGGTCTTTCTGCTCGGATGCGATTGTGTTACTGGCAGCAGGGAACAGCGCGAGCATCTGTTCTTTACGTTCCGTAGCATCACTGTCTTCGGTTAGCAGCGGTTTGATTTTTTCCGTCAGCGATTTGAGATCGTTGCGGCTATCACTGTCACCGTCAATCTCTGCGATCCTTGCTGAAAGTTTCTCTCGCGGCCCTTTGTTGAACCTGCCCGACTTGCTGACAGTCAACCCATCAACGAGTTTCTTGAATACTTCGATAGGGTCTCCCGACTTCTCGCGCTTCTTCTTGTTGCGCTTGTACTGCTCCAGGGTTGCCCTCGTGATGGGACCGAGCGCTCGGACTTTATCCCGCTCCGTGCTACTTAGCTTGCCTTTTGAATCGGTCAACCCAAGGAACTCTTCGGCGACGTCTTTCTCGAACGTCACGTTGGGATGATCCTTCTTTTCAAAGTCGATTCTCATCGCTTTGAAGAACTCCTGGGCGGAAGCCACCGCAAACTGCGACACCTCGCCGACGGACACGTCCTCGTCGTTATGACGATGCCTGACAAGAATCCACTTGTCCTGGCCGGTGATCCGCAGATTGCACCCCTCACGGAGGTTGAGGTCAGGGGTTGCTTTCGCAACCGTCAGAGCGAGCCCAAGCACATATTTTCGCAGTGCGCCCGTTCGCACATTTGAGCTTTCTGACGCTGCATGTTTGCGTTGTTCAAACTCAACCAGTTCTTTCTCAAATAACTTCCTCTGCTCATCGTTCGCATTGTGCGGCAGCGGCTTGGGCGGATCGAGTGGATCTGCCACAGCATTGAGTGCGCGAATCGCTGTAAGATTGATCTTGATTGTGCGGACAAGCAACTTCGGGTCCGTGAGCCGAACACCACCGAGTGTCTGGCTTGCAAGGGCATGCTTCATCCCTTCAGACGAGAGGGGGTTGTTGTCACGTTCACCGACATCCAATTCCTCTTTGATCGCGCCGGCCGCAACGTAACCCACTGCCGGGATGAACGTAGCCGACTTTTGAATCGGCTTCACATTCTCCGCGCGGACTGACGCTTTGATGATGCGCTGAAGTTTGGACTGTGTGGATCGCGAGTCGTAAGCACCATAGAGCAATGATGTTGGTGCGAGGGTGGCAAGCATGGAGTGGTCGGCCGGTGACATGCGCGTTCGCTCGAAAGCCGCATGGAACTCCGCTGCGAGACTTGAAAAGCGCACCAATGCGTCCGCGGCACGATGTCCAGCATCAAGGATACTCCGGCTCTCGGTTCCCACCTTGATATCAATCTGCGGCACGAGTTTCCGAAGCTCGCCTGACTTGAACAGCGGCTCCGTTCGATTGCCGTCGGATTGGGGGCTGTCAATCTCAACGACGTTCTTGCCGTCGCCAAGCTCGTCGAGGTTGTAGATAGCCTTCTGCTGCTCCTTGTTCGTCTTCTTCTTTTCCTCATCCTCGCCTTTTGAGTCTTGCGCATTACCGCCCCGTGCCGGGAGATACGTGGGTGGGAAGATCACCGGATTCTCGACGTCATCCGGTGAGAGCTGTTGCTTGACGATAATCGCCACGGCGTCATCTGCGAGGAACTCTGCCGCGAAATCGGTGATGGTACGCTGGGTCTTGGCCTGCTCAGACATTATTGCTCCTTTCGAGCGTTGCTTGGGAAAAGGTCTTGTGTTTACGTTGATCGGTACGGAAATAGTTATCGAAAATGGCCGTACCCAGTGAAGGCCAGGGGGTCATCCCGCAAGTGACCGGGCCGACGAGACTGACGGGCAGGCCGGCATCATCGTCTGATGCTTTGGTCCAGACGGTGTAGCGGGATTGATTCGCAACGTCGGTTGGCGCGGGACGGGCGCGTTGTAGACCGATGAAGCAGAGAGTTTCGAGCGCAGGACAGCACTCGGACTTCACTTTCTTGTGAACGTCGGGCGAGAAACCCGAATCCAATGGATGGGACTTATTGCCTCGCCGGGGATCGAAATAGAACGGCTCCCGCTTCTTTGAGGCTTTCTTCCGCGATTTCTTGCCATCGGTAACGGGGGCCGATTTTGCTGGGTCAAAGACTGCCCGGAGGTCGTAAAACGGGCTTGCGTGACTTGGGTCAATTGCCGCAAGCATAGCTCGCAGAATTGAGCGATCCTTCATTGAACCCGCCCATGGCTTGATCGATTTGTCACTCCACCAGTCGAGATAGATCGCTTCCTTTCCGTCCTGCCATCTCAGGCAGAACGGTTGGAATGGTGGCTCTTTGTCTGATTCCTCTTCTTCGTCATCATTACTCTCTTCAAGTGGGTCTTCGAGCACGCCATCCACCCATGTGCGTAGCTGGCGGGTTGCATCAAGAAGCTCCGCCAGAGTTCTCGATGAACCGTCAGTGCGAAGGCAAAACTGGCGCCGCTCAAACCATCCGACGACACCGGCCTTTCCCTCCGCCCCAGGCCAAAGTCGGTCAGCCAACTCCAGCAGGCCGCAGCAGGCGAAGAACTGGCCGGGGTTCGTCAGGTCAACCGGGACAGTGATGTTGGGTTGAGTGTTGCTCATCTCGCGTCTCCTTCCGACTGGTGTGTGTCATCCTCAGCGTCCTGATCTGCGCTGGCCAGAGCGTCGGCGCAGCGCAGGAGGTTTTCCAGCCACGCCAGACGCCACCAGCCATACTTCTGCTGGAGCCGCGCAAACCGGCGGATGGATTCGGTGTGGATTTCATCCGAACGCGATTCGTCGAGCGGATCGAAGCCACCCTTGGGGAAGTGCGGTCGGCCCCGCCCGTGATGAGCGGCGATCAGGTGCGAGGCCAGATCGAAAACATCAGGACTGATCGGGTTGCCGGCGTCGTCGAAAAGCTCGCCGGCGCGGAACGCGTCGCTGAACTCGCGGAGCGATCCGAACTCGTGGCGATAGCCGCGCGGGTCGTGTCTCATTTCGCCGCCCGACTTGCCCATCGGTTCGTCTGGCTTGATGAAACCCTTTGGGAGAACCAATAGTCGTTGCCATCGCTCGCGGTCTTTGCCGTGGTCGTGGTTGTCAGCGGCAAGTTCGAGTGCGAGACGAATCGCATCGTCCACCGCAAGTCTTAGCGCGGCGATGATTCGATCGGCGGTTTTGCGGACTGCACCGACATGTTCTTTGAGGATTTCTGGTTTTGAGCCGACTTCGAGTTTCTCTCGCTGCGGGACGTAGCTGACGAGTCGGACGCTGCGGTTGTCGTCGGACGCCAGTTCGAGGGCATAGCGGGCATACTTCGCAGGTTTGGTAGCTTCGGGGTCAATCGCTGTCGATACGGTCTCGTCGTCTTCGGGTTTCTCGATCTTCTCGCGGTAGCGGTCGCGCACATCGGCGACGTCGATCGAGTCCCGCCTGGCTTTGAGGATGGCTTCCCGTTCTTCGGGCAATTTCTTTTCGTCGTCTTTGTCCAGCTTCGGCTCGGCGGGATCAAGCAGGCCGATGCCCCGGCGGATGCCGCCAAGCGACGCGGGGACGATAACCTCGGCGCCGCGCAGGAAAGCGTCGGCATCGGCTGCTTTGCGGGAGAGACGATTGACGGCTTCGCCCAGCGGGACAACCTCCATCCCCGCGCGATCGATGATGACAGGCGCCTTATCGAGCTCGCGTTGCCGTGTTTCGGGCAACGCCTCCCAGCGTTCCTTGAGCCATGCGGCGGCATCGCTGGTTCTTACGCTGAGCGTTTCGTGCGTCAGGATGCGATGGGTGTCGAACCATTCCTCGATGTCGTCATGATCGAGATTGCCAAAGCCATCGAGATCAAGCTCCGCCCGCCAAGCGATGGTGGTCTGGAGAGGTTGCCAATCGGCGATGCCGCGGAGCCAGGGGCCGACTTCGGGCCGGCCGGGCATCGGCTGGGTGATGCTGGTCATGCTCCAGGCGTCGAGCAAGATGTCGGTCAGTTCGACCGTTCTGGGCGTGGGAGACGATACATCCTTGATTTGTTTGGGCGTAAGCGATTTCCTGAACGCCGCGAGCGCCTTTGGACTGACGTCCATTGCGTCCGTGAGCAGTTTCGACGTGGCAATACAAGCCTTGTCGAAGTCTGTCTTGTCGGCGGGTTTGCTTTCTCTGACCAGAATGACTGTCGCTTCGCCGTTGCCGCGACGATTCACCCGACCGAGGCGCTGAATCCATGAATCCAACGGCGATTCGTCGCCGACAAGGTGATCGGCGTTGAGATCGAAGCCGACTTCGCCGGCGCTGGTGGAAATCAGGAATACGGGTTCCTTGTTTTCCTCACGGTCGGGATTCTCATCACCGTCGAGGAAGCGTTTCAGGACAGGTTTCTCGACGAGTTCATCTCGTTCCAGGCCGCGCATCGTGCCGGTGAGAACCTCAACGGAACTGCCGTATGGGGTCTTCTTGGTCTTCTTCGGCTTCGAGCCTGACTCATCGACCGACTCGACGACGTGCTCGCGAATCGCGTTGGCGACGGCCTTCGCATTTGCCGGCTTGCGGACAAAGACGACGATCCGTTTTCCGCGAAGCGATCTGTCCTCGGCCAACGTGATGGCTTTGCGGGCGAGTATGTCGGTCAATTTGTCTTTCTCGCCGAGCGTGCTGATCGTCAATCGCTTCTTCGCGCCGAATCGATCCACGATGGGTTTGTCTTCCGCATCTTCGCCCGTCAGATTTCCCTCGCCGTCGAACTGCAATGTGAACGACTTTGAATCGGTCGAATTACCACTCGTCGCCGACATGCGGATGACCTGCACCGGCATACCATGCGCTTTGTCGTCGCGATCCTTTTGGAACGAACCCTCCCGTTCAATCGACTGAACGAGCTTCTCGAACGGCCTTGAAAGGTGTGCCTCATCGAGCACCAGCAGCGAGTCCTGTCCAAGCAGGCCGGCTTCCAACGGGCGACGTTTGTAGCTGGAGCGGTAGCCGGAGAACAAGAGGGCGGAGCCAATAAGGTCAACCGTGCCAATGATAATTGCGGGCCGCGACGGGTCGCGCGACCACTCGCGATTGTCGGCGAGCTGCCCACGTAAGGTACTGACAGATAGGCCGCCGAGCGTCGGGAGCACCTTCGCAGTGTTAGCTTGTAGCAGAATTGCCAGGTCGGTTGCCTGATCGACCACGGTTCGGCGGTCGACCACATAGACCAACCGTCGCGGCATCGCCACGTTCACAGTTCGTGCGATGAGCCAGATGGCCATGACCATCGTTTTGCCGAGGCCCGTGGGGAGGTCAAGTTGCCGGGGGATGGGGATATCGTTCTTGGCAAAGTGTTTGTGGAATAGGCGCTCCTGCCACGAAAGCGGTTTTCTGCCCGTCAGTTTCTCGAATACGTCTCTGAACTCTGGTTTATTCATGATTGGTATCAACATTCGATTCGATTAGTCCAGCCATAGCGAGTGCTTCCCGACCAATTGTATGCCTCAACTCCTCCGGCTCCACCACTTCCGCATGTCGCCCAAAGCTCAAAATCCAGCGCATGATCTCTTCCGTGTCGCCGAGGTCGAACTCGGCCAGCAGGCCACCGTCCTGCTCCTTGGTGATCTTCTGACTCGCGTGCCACTTGGATTCTTGAACGTAGCGAGCGACCGTGGGGGAGAAGTGTACCTTGACATGGACCGCACCGTCCCCGTGGAAGACGCCGAACGACCTGGCAAAGTGCTCGCTCAGATCAAAATCTTCCGGCCGGTTGAACCGAAGCTCTTCCAATTTGACCTCTTCGATTCGATCGACCTTCCAGTGGCGAATTTCGTCGTGCTGTGGGGCGTGGCCGACCAAGTAAAGTGAACTACGGTGATACGTCAGGCCGTAGGGGTAGATGTCGTAAGTGACCGGTTCGGTGGCTCGCAAGGACTGATAGGTGATGAACACCGCCCGACGATCCTCGATGGCCACCATCAGATCGTCGATCAAGGCGGCTTTCTGCGAGTAATCGCTGGCGCCGACCATTGTCTGATGGAACACGGCGGCAAATCGATCGACGTATTTGAGGGCTTCCTTGCCAAGGGTGGATCGGATCTTCTTAAACGCTCGTTGGGCGGCCTCCCAGAACATCGTGCCCGCCAGCGGCTCCAGGAATCGCCGACCGAGATACAGGGCGATGGCCTCGTCGAAGGCGAACGCCATGCCGGGTTGGTTCCTCTCCGGGGCGATGCGATAGCTTTTGCGGCCGAACTGCCCACTCGTCTCAATGACGGGAAACCCGACTATCTGAAATGCCTCGATGTCGCGGCGAATCGTCTTCTCGCCGACACTCATTTCGGCGGCAAGCTCTTGGACCGTTGCCCCCTGCCGGCGGGCGCAGAGCGTCTTCAGTAGAACCCACTGTCGCAGCAGAGGAGATTGCCTTGGCATTCCCGGACACCCCCCAGTCAGACAAAGCAGCGGACCTATCATAACCGCAATTCGGCCGGTGCAATAGGCCCCTCCGTGGCAGGGACGCAATGCTGTCGTGATCTTGCGAAAACCCCGGCGTGTCACGAGTATAACAGAGGGGTTGGACAGATCAGGACCAACCAAGCAACGGTTTTTTGCGGTCAGCACGAGGCCGGCTGTTCTCTTGGATGACAGGGAACATGCCTACCGGCAAGCACAACCGCCGGCGTTCTGCTCAACGGCCGCATCGTACGCCGCCATGTGCGCCAGCAGGGTTTTCGGCTCCGAGACACCTGTCTGAAGCAACTTGCGAAGGATGGGCGCGTGAGGAACATCATCCCCTGCGCCGGGCGGGAAGTTTGGCTTTCCAACGCGATGATGCCACATCGCAGGATTGATGCCGAAGCACATATAGCGGGCGAAGTCGGCCACCCGTGCGGCGACTTCCGGGTCGTCGTAATGGCCGAAATGCAGGTCTTTCCCACAGTGTCGAAACTTCGCCATCCATTTCCCTTCGTGCCGAGTAACGCCGGAGTAACGATGGGGTTGCTCTGCGTTCATGGCTATGCCGCTCCTTCCTTGGGCCGCGGTTCCAGCTTTGGTTTATGGACTCGTGATCGCAGCCGCGCTTCCTTCTCGGCCTGCCACCGTGCCAGCCGTTCCGCGCGGTGTTGGGCTTTCAAGGCGGCCCGTTCTTGTTCCCGCCGTGCCGTTCCGCCCGGTGTCCACTTCTTCGGCTTCGGTTCCTCTCGAAAACGCCTGGGCTCCTGCATCGTCAGGGCCAGTTCGCAGTAGGGGGGCGGCAACAGGCTCTTGCGCTTCATGAGGTGAAACCATCGCGCCGCCCGGTGGAATGGCTGGTAAGGCGTGCGGTACCGGCTAAAGGGCTTTGGCTTCTGACGCCCCCACAGTCGCCCGTGGCAGTCCTTGATCTTACGTTTCCAGAAATCCTGGGCAACCTTCGCCGCACCTTCTTTCGGGAGACGCTCGGCGATTTCGGCAATGTAGCGGAGTTGCTGCTCGTCCCATTCCAGAAGCTTGACCCCATCCCGCTCCACGATCTTGCGGCCCATCGGCGGATTGCAGTACGCCCGACCGCTGTCCTTCCGCGATTGTGCCGCTTCGGTTGCGCGTTCGGAACGGAGGGCTGTTTCGGTTTTTGCCCATAAAGCGAACAGCCCGAGGAAGATTTTGCTATGTGCTGGGGCCAGGTCGAACTCCCCGCCCAGCGCGCGGAGAATGTAAATGCGCACCTCGCGCTTGGCCAGAGCTTCCACGGTCTTGTGAACATCCGGCATCGAGTAGCCCAGCCGATCGAGCCGAGCGACGATCAGGGTATCTCCGGCCCGAAGGGTTTCCAGCATTTCCTTGCCCTTGGGGCGCCTCAGGATTGCGGTCTCCTTGCCGGTGGAGCCGGGATCGACGAAAACCGCCTTGAGGCCGCCGCCCAACTCCTCGGCCTTTTGCGCCATTTCCGCGATCTGGCCTTCGGCAAGCTTCTCCTTTTTCAGTGACGAGTGGCGAACGAATCCGTAAATTGCCATGTTTACCGTCCCTTCTCATTCGTGCGCACTACATGCTGTTTTCGGCTACTCCCGCAGGGACGCCAAAACTCGTCGGTTTCATCGGCAGTGCCAAATGCAACCGACGGAGGGTGTCGAAATTGGGCAACTCTCCACAAGCCGAGACGTTCCCATCTCACCGCACAGCCACACAGGCTGGCGTCCCAGACCCACTAGAATTTTACACCTCCCTTCCCACCCACTTCAACTGCTTAGCGTGCCAAGAAACCTGATTGGCCGATCCTGTTACTACGGTTAGCTTCGCCATGTCGTCCGCGGAATGGCCGAGGGGTTGTATACGCCAGCTATCGCGGCCAAACCGTGCGGCCAATACTCTGGTTCCCCTGGGCCTCAGCAAGTGAAGCCGGTCGCGGACTGCCTTTTTGAGAATACTGAGAACGTTTCCGGGGCAACTCAGCCTGCGCGCATCGAGTTGGCCCCAACTACTTTCTCCCGCCAGTCGCTCGGATCATCGCGAGAATGCCGGCCTTGAGCGCATCGGGCAGCGTAGGCCATGCGTCGATGATCGTCCCCAACTCGGGGTCTTCCGACCGGCTCTCTGCGTCAAGTGCGCCGGATTCTGCGCCGCTTTCGGCCGCAACCCCCGTATTTCCCGAGGAATACGGAGGGTGTTCGAATCCCTCCCCATCCGCTAACAAAGTACCGTTCTCCACGAAAGGGGAGACACGCCGACTCTGCGCTAGCCGAGTTCTTCGGCCGCCAGAGTCCGCCATTGGCTGCGCAACAAGGCCAGCTTGCGTTCCACGGTCCGCTCGACACAGTCCAGTTCCGCGGCGATCTCGCGATTCGACAGACCGGCCAGGTGCAGACGAGCGACTTCGCGCACCGGCTCGGGCAGTCGGTTGAGATAGCAGTCATAACAATCGCGGAGCAGCGCCTCTTCGTCGGGAGGTTGGGTCGTCCCGGCAACTTGTTGCAGGCCGAGCCGCGCCGACGACTGGCCGGCCAAATAATCCAGGGCCGACTCGCCCCGCACGCGGCCTTTCCCGCGCTTCAACGTGCCCAATTCATGCTCGATTTGGTTGATGGCTTTGCAGGCCGTAACGTGTGTCAGGGCTGCCAACAGGTCGTGGCGACTGGCCAAATTGGGCAGGTGCCCGCTGCGGACGCTACGATAGAATGACCAGAAGGCCTGCTGGGCGACGTCTTCTTCGTCGGCGACCCGTCGCGGCACCCCGTGCAGCTTGCGGCGCGCGATCTCGACCAATATCGGCCAGTAGCGGGCGTGCAAGCTCGCAAACGCCTCTCCATCGCCGTCACAAAAACCCTGAATCAACTGGGTAACTGACCCTTGATCGGCCATGGCGGCTCCCCTAATCAGGCAGGCGACTACAGCCGACATTATTGTTTCTTGACGTGCTTTCGTCAAGGCATCCGCCGTCCGCGGCAGGGACCGATCGATTCTTCGCCGCGTTTCGCGGCGTTGGGGCGGCAGTTGTACTGCCGCCCCTGGAATTGTCGGCAGCGAGGGCTGGCCCCGGATATATGACTGGTGGGTGTTCCACTTGCGGTTCCGATTCCATGACGAGGTGTACCGTGCAAAATGAAAAGTGGCTGAAATGGCTGGGACGAATGGGAAAGGTCAGCCCGCGGCGAGCGGGTGTTCGACGGAGTGCGGGGGTCAAGTTGCGGCTTGAAGCTCTGGAAAGCAGGGCAATGCTGAGCGCCGCCACACATCTGCCGGTTCCGCCGGCGCCATTAAGTGAGCCGGCGGCGTTGGTCGGCACATACGACTTGATGTCCACAGCCGCTCATGCCAGCGGACAGGCTGCGGCAATGTGGTCCGCGGCGAGCACTAGTTCGATCGCGGCCAGCAAGCTCGTAATCCAGCAGCAGCCGACCACGGGAACCGCCGGCCAGGTAATGACACCGGCCGTGAAAGTAGCAGTCGAAGACTCCAGCGGCAACGTGGTCGCCAGCAACCAGTCGACGGTCACACTGACTCTCAACAGCGGCAAGTTTGCAAGCGGCAGCCGGACGGTAACGGCCAAGGCTGTCAAGGGCATCGCGACGTTTGACAACCTGGTTCTGGACACGGTTGGCAGCTACACCTTGAGCGCCAGCGACGGCTCTCTGACCGGCGCAACTTTCGCGAACATCACGATCGGTGCTGCGGCGGCCGCCAAACTGGTCTTCCAGCAGGCGCCGACGACAGCGACGGCCGGGGTGGCTCTAACTCCGTCGGCCGTTGTCGCAGTTCAGGACAAGTTCGGCAATGTGGTCACCGGCGATAGCTCGACGGTCACGCTGACCCTCAAGAGCGGCAACTTTGCAGGCGGCGGCAACGCGGCGACCGTCCAGGCCGTGAACGGTGTTGCCACATTCAGCGGTCTGGTGTTAGACGCGGCCCGAACCTACACCCTGATCGCCAGCGACGGCGCGCTTACAAAGGCCACATCCTCAGCTATCACCGTCAACCCTGCCGTCGCGAGCAAGCTCGTCTTCCAGCCACAGCCACCCCTCACGCTCACGGCCGGTCAGAAGCTCGGCACGACGGTGATGGTCGAAGACCAGTTCGGAAATGTCGTCACCGGCGACAGCTCGACGATCGGATTGACCCTCGACACCGGCAACTTTGTGGACGGTAGCAACACGACCGTCCACGCCGTGAAAGGTGTTGCCACATTCAGCAACTTGACTCTCACGAAGGCTGGCACGTACCCCCTGATCGCCAGCGATGGCTCCCTGACAGAGGCCATAGCTCACATCACCGTCAACCCTGCTGCCGCGAGCGAGCTGGTCTTCCAGCAGCAGCCGCCCCTCACCTGCACGGCCGGGCAGCCGTTCAGCGCGACCGTGGCGGTCGAAGACCAATTCGGAAATGTCGTCACCGTTAACAGCTCGACGATCAGTTTGGCAAGCAACTCCAGCGGCTTGAAGGGGACCACGCGCGTGTCGGCCGTAAGCGGGTTAGCCACATTCAGCGACTTGAATCTCACCAAGGTTGGAACGTACACCCTGATCGCCGGCGACGGTTCCCTTGCAAAGGCCACATCCTCAGCCGTCACCATCAACCCTGCCGTCGCGGCCCAACTGGCTTTCCAGCAGGCGCCAACGAAAGGCACGGCCGGGGCGGCTCTGAATCCGCCGGTCCTCGTCGCGGTCCAGGATAAGTTCGGCAATGTGGTCAGCGGCGATAGCTCGATGGTCACACTGACTCTCAACAGCGGCAAGTTTGCAAGCGGCAGCCAGACGGCGACGGCCCAGGCCGTCAAGGGTGTCGCGACGTTCGACCACCTGGTCTTGAACGCCGCTGGCAGCTACACCTTGAGCGCCAGCGACGGCTCCCTGACGGCCGCAACTTCCGCTAAGATCGCCGTCGGGGCTGCGGCGTCGGCCCAACTGATTCTCGAGCAGGCACCGACAAACGGGACGGCCGGGGTGGCCCTGAGTCCAGCGGTCACCATTGCGGTCGAGGACAAGTTCGGCAATGTGGTCACCGGCGATAGTTCGACGGTCACGCTGACCCTCAACAGCGGCACGTTCGCAGGCGGTAGCAGCACGGCGAAGATTCGGGCTGCCAAGGGTATCGCGACGTTCGCCAATCTGGTTTTGGACACGGCCGGCAGCTACACCCTAAGCTCCAGCGACGGCTCCCTGACGGGCGCACCTCCCGTGAACGTCACGATCACCGCTGCCGCCGCCAGCAAGCTCGCGTTTGTGGCTATCCCATCCACGAACACCGCGGGGAAAGCCCTGGGTCCGACGGTTACCGTCGCGGTCGAAGACCGATATGGCAACACCGTTGGCGGAGACTCCTCTACGATCATCGTAAGCGTGAGTTCCGGTCCTGGCGGGTTCGCCGCCGGCAGCAAGACGCAGGCCGCCGCGATCAACGGCGTCGCCACGTTCGACCAATTGATCTTGGACACGGCCGGCAGCTACACCTTGAGCGCCAGCGACGGCTCGCTGAAGGGCAAGTCCGGCAGCCTGCAAATCACTCCGGCGCAGGCCGCCCAGTTGGTCTTCTTGAAGGTGGTTCCCTCCTCAGGAAATGTCGGCCACTCCCTCACCCCGCCGGTCAAAGTTGCCGTGGAGGACGCTTTTGGCAACATGGTCACTAGCGACAGTTCCATCGTCAGCGTGGCGGCTAGTGGTGCAGCCGCGCTCGATCCATCGAGCACCACGAGCATGGCCGCCGTCAAAGGCGTCGCCACCTTCAGCAATCTGGTCTTCGCCACGCCTGGCACCTGCACCTTGAGCGCCAGCGACGGCTCGCTTATATGCAATTCTCCCCCTTCCCTCAGCATCAGCGCTGCCAACAAGCTTGCCTTCCAGCCGCTTCCGAGCACGGGGAACGCGGGACAACCGATTACCGTGACCGTGTTGGTGGAAGACAAGTTCGGCGCGGTCGTCAGCACGGACAATTCGCCGGTGACCCTCACCTTGACCAGTGGAACGTTTGCCAACGGCAGTACGACCGCAACCGTTCAGGCCGTCAATGGCGTCGCTACATGCAGCGTAATCTTCGGCAGGGCCACCGCCTATACGCTTATCGCCAGCGATGGCGTTCTGTTCCCAGCCACGTCGTCGCCGATCACGATCCAGGCCGGCCAAGCGAGCAAGCTCGTCTTCGCTCAGGCACCGTCGACCGCCTCAACGGGCGCAACACTCGGGACGGTTCAAGTCGATGTCGAAGACCAGTACGGCAACCTCGCGACGACAGACACTTCCGTTGTCAGCCTGACACTGATCGATCCTCCTGGCGCCCTTTATCCGTTCGGTTTGTCGGGCACGGTGGCTGTGCCCGCCAAGGGTGGCGTGGCCACGTTCACAAACTTGGACCTTTACGGAGCCGGCCTGGCAGGATACCAACTCACGGTGAACCTCAAAGCCTCCGACGGTGCCCTGCAATCGGCCACATCCCTTAACATCCTGGCGACTTATGCATAGCCCCGGGGAAAGGGCAACTCTCCGCCAACACGCTTCGAACCTTCACCGAACAGTCGAAGAACCATGGAAACTATTGATGAAGCTCAGCAAGGCCGCATCATGCGGATTGCCGCCAAAGCGGCCTTCTCCAAAACCCCAGCCCCCATGTCCTCGTCCCCCGAAGAGCGGCAAGATCGCCTGGCTGCTGGCGTAAGTGTCGCTGCCGCTGCCCGTCGTGCTGTCCGGCGTGTAGGTTACGATGATCGGGTCGGTGGTATAAGTTGTCGACAAGGTGGCTTTTCCGTCGGTCAAAGTAACGGGGCTTCCCGTCAGTGCGACGCCGGTCACGGCGTCTACGAAAGTGACGGTCCCGGTGGGCGTCGTCGTGCTGCTGGAGCCCTTTGCCTTCACTGTGACTGTGTAGGTGACGGCATCGCCGACGGCGAGGCCGTGGCGTGGCGACATGCTGACGTGGATTGCGGTTGCCGACAGCGTCGAACTCACCGATTGCGTCACCGCCTGGGAAGTGCTCGTCGTGTAGTTGCCGTCTCCCGATGTAAACGTCGCCGTAATCGTGTAGTCGCCGGCGGCCAGCGACGACGTGCTCAGTTTGGCGACGCCGTTGGTCACCTCCGCCGAACCGAGGTCAGTGACCGTGCCACTGGAATCCGTGGCCGTGAAGTCCACCGTGCCGGTGGGCAACGAAGCTCGTGAGCCGAAGTCGCCACACAAGCCCCAGCCGCCCCCGGGACCGCCGCCTTGATTGCCGTTGGCCGTGGGCACGCCCAAGACGCGGGCTATCAAGGTCAGCGTGTCACCGGGCGCCACCGGATTACCCGACGTCGTTACCACGGTATAGGTGCTCGCGGCGCCGACGGTCAGGGTTGCCGCTGTGGCGGAGCTGCTCGTACTGAAGTTCGTGTTGCCCAGGTACGTCGCGGTGATCGAGTGGTCGCCGACGGACAGGCCATTGAGATTCAGGACTGCCTGACCGCTGCTGTTGAGCCGTGCCGTGCCGATGGCGACGCCACTGTCATAGAACTGCACTTTACCGCTCAGCGTCCCCGTGCCGGAGGTCGTCACCGTAGCCGTCAGGGCGACCTGCTCGCCATACGTCGATGTGCTCGGCGAAACCGCGACCGTTGTCGTGGTGGCGGCCGCAGTTGTTGTCGATGCCTGGGTGGACAACGTCGCTGCTTTCGTTGTCACCGTAGCACCGGCATGGTGACCGGCAAGGACGAAGGGCGCCAGCGATACCGCCTTGCTGGACGCCGTTGCGGCGTGCAGTGCAGCCGCGCTGAGCAGACGGCGCTCTTCGAGCGGCTCAACCGATAGGCAGCGTGACCGCCGCAGGCCGCCGGAAGGGCTCGTTCGCCCCTTTTGTGAGAACAGATCAGAGAACATGGTCATAAGCCTCGTTGAAAAGTGTCCTTAGATTCCCGTAGAGTACAACGTTGCAGTGTATTGTTGGGATGAAAACCGCGGCTCGTTGTCAGACGTAATCGCCGAATATCTGATCGACCGCTCGGTTGTGCAGTGCCGACGAAACGCCCAACGCCGGCTGCACCTGCGACGAAGGTACGTCGACGAATGGCTGCGAGGTGTTCTCGGCCGAGGGCAGATATTCCTCGCTGCCGGTAGCATCGCCCTGGCGCGACTCGGGGCCGAAACGCCCCGGCAACGTCGACGATTGCAGTGCCGCAGTTTCGGAAGACAGAGACTTTGCCGCAGAAACTGCGTTCGGCGTGCTGCCCGAGTCGGCCATCGTTAGGCCGATACCGGCAGCCGGGTCCGACAAGGGACTGGACGCGCCGGCGCCGGCGTCGGCATAGGCTTCCAGGGAGAGACTGCTTGAGGCGATGGCCGCCATGCCGAAGCCGCTATACCATCCGCTGCTCCAGCCGCTCCATCCACCCCATCCGCCCCGGCCGCCACCGCCCCCACCACCGCGACTACTGCCGACCGGACCGATCGTGATTGGCGTGGTCGACGTTGTGGTGCTGGTGGCGGTTGCTGTTGCCAAGTCGCTGACGAGCGAGTTGACGATCGGGCTGCCGAGGCCCGTCACTGCATCGAAGCCCTTCGCCGCACTGTAGTGGCCGTTGCTGCCGCTGGTAATATCGTGGAAATCGGCGGCGGATTTCGTCGCGTAGAGCGTGTAGAGCATCGCGTTGGCCTGGGTGAGCGTGCCCAGCCCGTTGGCCACGCGCCCCTGGTTGGCGATGGCGAGGATGCCGGCCCATTGCGGTGCGCCGGCGCTGGTGCCGCCGACGTCGATCCAGCCGGTCGAGCCGTTGCCGGGCACCGAATCGTAGACGAGGAAACCGCTGCTCGGGTTGGCGTCGTAGGCCACGTCGGGAGTGACGCGGCCGGAGGCCGAGACGCCGATCATCTTTTGATAGCTCGGCAGGGCCTCATACTTGCTCACCCCGCCGCCGCTATCGCTCCACGCTGTCTCGCCGGCGTAGCCGCCGGACGAGCTCAGCGTGAGCGTTGTGCCTCCGACCGCCAGCACGTTCGATGCGACCGACGGCCAGGAGGTGACACCACTATCGCCCGACGAGGCGACAAACGTGACGCCGTTGTGTCCCGCCGGACTCGTGAAGTAACTATCGTAAGACGTCTCGCCGTTGAATTCGTCGGTTCCCCAACTCATCGAGACCACCGAAACGCCGGAATAGTTCGCGGCGTACTTCACGGCCGTCAACAGGTCGCTGAAACTGGCCGAATTGGCCTCGACCAGCAGGATGCTCGCTCCGGGGGCAATCGCGTGCGCCCATTCCACGTCGAGCGAGATTTCCAGGGACCATCCGGCGTCGGTTGTCGGCAGTCTGGTGCTGCCGGTTTCGCTGACGACGCTCAAGTTCGCGGCGGACAGCCCGAACTTCGCGTCGAAGGTCGCCAGGTCGCTGGCGATGTTGGGATCGTTGTACGCATCGACGATGGCAATCGTCTGGCCGGCCCCGTTTCCAGTAATCGTGCCTTTGAGCGTTGTGATCAGGCTCAGGTTGTTCGCCAGGTAGGCCGACGTGACCTGCGCCGCCGTATAGCCGCTAGTGGAAACCGCCGGCGTGGCGATGACGTGCGCGAGGTCGGAGAGACTTGCCGCCGACAAGAGCGCCCGCGATTCCAGTGGCTCCAGCGAGCAAACGCGGTAACCTAGCCGCACGGCGCGGCGAGTCTTGGCCGCCGAGAGTTTCCGCAAGGATGACGTGCGGCACGAACGGCGTAGCCATCGAATAGGAGGTATCATGATTGTCCTTCCAAGGAACGGGAATGCGGCGAGAGACGGGAATGCGGAACTGACGCGCGCCTGCACCCGCCACGCGCCACCCCAGCAAAAGCGGGCCGAGAGATGTTGAACTGCTTCACGATGATCCAGTTGACGCCGGGGATCTTTCGAAAATGTAGCCAACGCAGCGGACCAGCCCGTTCGGCAAGTGCTGCTCCCAACTACACTCCCACTGGGCGGTGGGGAGGTCGAAGTGCAAGTGGACCTGCTGCGGTTCGCCAAATACGGCAGCCCAACTCCTTAAGGGGCAACTGACGAACACAGTCTGTATCTCCTGAATACCGCTGGCGAGGGAATCGCGGCGGTAGTAGTTCACCCCTATGCTGCCACCAAGCGGGCGCAGCATCTGGAGGGAGAGATCGCGGAGATTGCCGTCATAAGTGTCACATTGTGTCGCCAACATGGTTCAAACTCCGTTCCGGGCACCCATGCCCCTAGCATCTTGGGACGAAAACGAGCCCTGGATGTCACACGGAACTTTTCTTGGGCGATCGCCGGCGATGAATGTGACATTTCTGCCCGCGATTCGTCCTTAAGCTATAGAGAGTAGGCAAGCAACGGAGAGAACGGACGCAATTTTTCCACGATACTCGACATTTTATCAATATCTATCACTGCCGAGGCCGGAAAAGTCAGACAACTCTCCACCAACGGCAGTTCGCTGAATCGCCAAAGAGGGGGACAGGAAAGACCGGGGTGTCCATTGGACGCGTCCGGCTACTCCGCTTATATTTAGGGTAGGGGTGAGGCCGCTGGGCGAGCGGGAATCGCCGCTCGATTGTGAGGAACAAGAACATGACCTCCCTGTCAGGAGTGGAAGAGGCGACCGGCTTGTCGTCGGTCCGCGGACTGTTGAACAGGGCAAAGGATGGCGAGAAGGATTCCCTCGGCCAACTGCTGCAACTCTATCGGAACTACCTTACGATCCTGGCGGCGACGCAACTGGACCGTAAGCTGCGACAGCGGATGAACCCTTCCGACCTTGTGCAGGAGGCCATGCTGGCCGCGCACTGCGACTTCGCCAAGTTCCGCGGCTCGACGGAACGTGAATTTCTGGTTTGGCTTCGTCAAATCCTCATCAATTGCCTGCATCACGCCGTCGACGCACACGTGAAGGCGAAAATGCGCGACGTCCGCCGCGAGATCTCCGTCGAACGGGCGAACGCGGCGCTGGACCGCTCCGCCGCCGGTTTCGCGCACGTCTTGGCCGACCGGGGGCCGTCGCCCAGCGCTCCGATGCTGCAACACGAGCGGGCCGTCGCCTTTGCCGACCAACTCGCCAAGCTGCGGCCGCATTATCGCGACGTCATCGTGCTGCGCAATTTGCAGGGACTGTCCTTCGAGGAAGTGGCCGATCGCATGAACCGCAAGCCCGGCAACGTGCGAATGTTGTGGTTGCGGGCCATCGACAAACTCAAGCAGGTCTATGAACCGATCGACTAGAACCCACAGTTCCGACGCCTTCGGTCTCAGCGCCGAGCCCTCGATCATCCAAGGGCTGACGCGCGAGCAGAAAGACTGCCTCACCGACATTCTCGATCGGTATTTCTCCGCGCTCGAAAACGGCGTTCCGCTGGGAAGAGAAGAGTTGCTGGCTGCGCATCCCGCCTTGGCCGAGCCGCTGAAATCCTATCTGGATCGTCTCGATGAGTTGCACGACGCGGCCGTCGGTTTTGCCCGCTCCGATTGCCCTGCGGAAGAAGTTGCGGCGCCGGCTGATGAAGAAAAGCGGCTGGGCGACTTTCGCATCGGCCGCGAAATCGGCCGCGGCGGCATGGGCGTGGTCTACGAGGCGCAACAAATTTCGCTTGGCCGCCGCGTCGCCTTAAAAGTGCTGCCGTTCGCCGCCGTCCTGGACTCGCGGCAGATCGCCCGCTTCAAGCACGAAGCCCAAGCCGCGGCACAATTGGACCACCCCAACATCGTCTCGGTATTCGCCGTCGGCATCGACCGCGGCGTCCATTACTATGCAATGCAGTTCATCGACGGTCAACCGCTCGACCGGGCATTGGCGGAATTGCGCGGCGCGGCGCGTTCCGGTGCCGCCACGAAGCACGAAGGAAGTGCAAGCCTGCCCTCGAACGCGGCGGACGTGAGCACCATCGACTACTGCCCTTCGACTCCCGGCTCGCTCCTGACTTCCAAGTCCGTCAACCAGCACGAGTACTGTCGCACGGTAATGCACTTGGGGATTCAAGCGGCCGAGGCGCTCCATGCAGCGCATGAGCACGGTGTCGTACACCGCGACGTGAAGCCGTCGAACTTGTTGCTCGACGGCAGCGGGAAGTTGTGGGTCACCGACTTTGGGCTGGCCCGCTGCCGCAGCGATTCAGCGGTGACGAAGACGGGCGACGTTATCGGGACCTTGCGCTACATGAGCCCCGAGCAGGCGATGGGGAAGTCGGCTCTGGTGGACCAGCGCACCGACGTCTATTCGCTCGGAGTCACTTTGTACGAATTGCTCGCCTTGCAGCCCGCATTTTCCGGCGAGGACGGACCGGCGTTGCTCCGGCAGATCGAGCAACACGAGCCCCGGCCGCTGCGGCAGTTGCAGCCCAAGACGCCGGCGGACTTGGAGACGGTGGTCTCGAAGGCGATGGCGAAACAACGCGAGGAACGCTACACGACGGCCCAGGAGCTCGCCGATGATTTGCGCCGCGTCCTGGAAGGCAAACCGACCTTGGCCAAACCGCCGACGATTGCCGAGCGGCTGCGGAAATGGACGCGCCGCCATCGGCACGCCATGGCCGTGGCCGTTGCCGTCTGCCTGTTGGCCACGCTGGGAATGGCGGCGAGCACTCTGCTGATCGCCCGCGAAAAGGCCAAGAGCGACCAAAACTACACGCTGGCCGAGAACAACTTCCACCAAGCCCAAAAAGCGGTGGAACGCCTGGGAACACAGGTTGCCCAGCAGCTTTCGGAAGTGCCCGGCGCGGCGTCAGTGCGTGCGGAACTGCTGCGGGAGACGCGGCGGTATTATGCCAGCCTCATCGAGCAAGCCAAACAGAACCCCCATGCCAAGCAGAACCCCGAGCTTCGCGCCGATCTTGCCCTCACTTATAACAAACTCGGCGCGATCGATGCCGAAATCGGCACGAACGACGAGGTGATCGAAGCCCATGAGAATGCGATTAAGCTCTTCGAGGAGTTGTCTGCGGCATATCCGGGCGCCCGGATTACCGGCGGCGCTTGGCGATCTCGCAAAACAACTTCGCGCTGGCGCTGGGCCGTTCCGGCCAGATTGACGCTGCCCGCCGTGCTTATCGCGACGCCATTTCCCTGCAAGAGAAACTCGTGGAGGATTCGGCGGATGCGCCTCAGTACCTGGGCGATCTGGCTTTGTCCAACAGCAACTTCGGGCTGCTGCAAAGCGAAACCGGCGAACAGGCAAACGCGGAGGATTTGTTCCGCGAGGCGATCCGCTTGCAAGAGCGCGTGTTGGAAGTTCAGCCGCGCGATCCTGAAATCCTGCGGAACCTGGCTGCCGCGCTCAACAATCTCAGCAAGCTCTGCGTCGACGCGGATCCCGGCCGGGCGGCGCAGCTAGGTGAGAAGGCATTGGCCTATCAAACCAAAGCGGCGGCTCTCCGACCCGAGGAACGGAAGTATCGCCACGACGTCGCCGTGACTCGGGACAATCTCGGCGCGGTACAGTCGCGGCAAGGCCATTTCAGCGAAGCCGCCGCGGCGTATGCGCGGGCGGTCGACATCCAACGGGATCTGGTCAGGGAAGCCCCGGCGCAAAACTCCTACCGACTCGACCTCGCAGTGAGCCTGAACAACCTCGGCTTGGCACAAAGCCGACTGCGAAAAACCGCCGCCGCGGAACGCTCCTTTCGGCAAGCCCTCGATTTGCAGGAATCGCTCGTGCGGCAGAATCCCGACGATCTCGACTTGCAGAGCAGTCTCGGCGGCACTTACAATAACTTGGGAATGCTAATGGAAGAGCTTCAGCGGAACGCCGAAGCGGCCGACAATTTTCGGCACGCCGTCGAGCATCAGCAGATCGCCAGGGCGCATGCGCCCCAAGTGTCCCGCTACCAGGTGTTCCTCAGCAACCATTACTACAACTACGCTCGCATTCTGCGGCGGCTGGGACGGCCGGATGAAGCGGTCCACGTCGCCTTGGCCAGAAGGCAATTGTGGCCGAACAATGCACAGCACCTCTACACCGTGGCCGAGGAGCTCGCGCTGGCAACGGAGTTGCTGGCCCGCTCCTCCCGCGGTGACGTAACCGAGCAGCAGTGTGCAGAGTTCGCGGTCGACACGTTGCGACGGGCGAAAGCCGCCGGCTGGAAGCCGCCGGCGGACCACGACTGGAGCAAATCGTTTGCAGCTTTGAAAGACCGGCCCGGTTTTGCGGAACTTGTCAAGAGATGACGACAAAGAAGGAGTCAAAGTCATGGCAGAAAATCGGAAACGCTTAACGGGCCGCTCGCAGAAGCAGACGCCGGACTGGCGCCGCCGCTTGCGGTTCGAGCCGTTGGAGTCGCGATCGCTGTTGTCGGTCGCCACCGTGGCGGCTCCGGGCCCGCGCGCAACTTGCCGCCTGTCGAATGGCTGCCGCCGCGGCCCGAGGCGGTCTTTTCGGCGGACGCCCGTGAAAACGCGGACTTCTTCGTCCAAACGGAAGCGCCGCTCCTGTCGCTCACGTCGCGCAGCCTCTCCAATCCAGTCGCGGCGCCGCTCGCGTCTTCCTCCGACAGGCTATTGCCGTTGGAAAATGAGTTTGTCGACTTGGTGCCATTTTCGATCCGTTACCCTCGCGATCTGATCATCGAGTCGATGGCGACTCCGGCACAGTTGCCTGGTGCGACGATCTCTTTTAGCGACCGCAGTGTGTCACAGGATCTGGTGAGTACCGGCAACAGTTTCGCTGGCTTAGCCGCGCATGAAGAATTAGATAGTTCGGGCGGCTCAGTCGCCGGGCTGCCGACCGCATTGCCGGAAACTCGCTTATCCGAGGAGGTAATCTTCGTCGGCGAGGGACCTGCGTTCGCTTCCTATGGTGGCCCCCCCACTGGCCACTCCGCGGCGGCAATGGCACAATCCGTGCCGATGCGCTCCGAGGGTGTCTCCGCCGCCGCAGATACTTTTCGTAATCTGGCGACTTTCCTGGGCAATCGGTTGGACACGTCCAGTGGCGACAACGGCGGCCTTACCCAGTCAATGCTAGGCCAGTCATCGGTGCAGTCGGCGTCGAATCCTGAAAGCAACGGTATTCCCGTCGCTTCGCCTGCTTCCACATCCGATCTTGAGTCAAGCGCGACTGCCCGTTTGGTCGGTTCGCTGCCCGCCGATTCAGCCGACGCCGCAGAGGGTGGTTATGTCGAAATCGACAATACCCCATTAACGTCCGGGCTATTCAGTCCAATTCGGCAGACGCCCACGTGGAGCGACGACGGAGGGAATGCGAGTGATACGTTGGCTCAGTATGGTCAGCACGGAGATGTACCGCCCGGTGTAAGCGGCATTGTGAAGGATATCGGTCAACCGGCCGAGATGCGATCCGAGGGCGTCGTCCAACCCGAGTTGGCCGACCTAGACTCCGCACGCGCGGCGAACGCGGCGGAGGGCGGCATGGTCGAATTGGCGGCCGCTTCGTCAGATGCACGACCCATTTCCACGCAATCGCCGACACCGGAGCATGGCGATCCTCTTCCCAACGTCAAAGAGATCGAGTTGGACAATGGGTTGGGACTCTTCCATGCTTTCGAATTGGCCACTGCCCCAGCCCTACATGGCGACCAAGTCAACCCCGGTTCGGAGAAGACTGGTGAAGCCTTGCCGCCAGAGGCCCACGTCTCGCCGACGCCTCTCAGTCCCACGGCGACAAAAGACTCCGCGTCTGAGAACAATGATCTTAATCGGCAGGCCACTCTTCGACCCACTATATTGTCGTCGGTTCTCCTTGCCGCTATGTTCGTGCCGATCGGCAGCGTCCGCCGCCAGAAACGGTCTTCCGAATACCGGCCGTCCTCGCCCTAATTGTCCCTGACATGGACCGGTACGCGCGGCTGTGCCGGAAGGCGCTTTAAACAGTGCGTATCGGACTTTCTGCTCTGAACCCCGGTGACGACGGGCGGCAAGACGTGCTATCCTATACCCCATGCACAAGGAATTCCGGCAGACCGTTTGGGACGAGCGACTCGAAAAAGACTGCGCCGCGATTCTGCGCCTGGCGTTGGCCGAAGATTTGGGCGATTGGGCCGACTGCACGACGCTGGCGCTGGTAGGCGAGGACGTGGTAGGCAGGGCCGCCGTCGTGGCTCGCCAGCCCGGGGTCGCGGCGGGGCTGCCGGGCGTGCGGACGACGCTCGCACTGCTGGATTCCCGGCTGCAATGGTTACCGCAGACGGAGGACGGCTGCCGGACCGAGAAAGGTCTTTGCGTCGGAATCATCGAAGGGCCCGCCCGCGGTCTACTCGCCGCCGAACGGACGCTGCTGAACCTGCTGGGACGCCTATCGGGCGTCGCCACGTTGACGCGGCAGTACGTCGATCTCGTGGCCCACACGAAAGCCCGCATCTTCGACACCCGCAAGACCACGCCCGGCTGGCGGCGGCTGGAGAAGTACGCGGTGCGCTGCGGCGGCGGTTGGAACCACCGCGGCGGATTGGGTGAAGCCGTGCTGATCAAGGACAATCACCTCGCTCTCGGCGTCCAGGCGTCCGGCGGCGGGGAGCAATTTACGCCCGCCGACGCCGTCCGCCGCGCACAACAGTTCGCCGGCCAGCGCGGCGATCGGCAGATGGTGATCGAAGTCGAAGTTGACACGCTCGATCAACTCGACGCAGTGTTGCCCGCCCGGCCCGACATCGTGTTGTTGGACAACATGCGTCCGGCCGAACTGCGCGAGGCGGTCGCGCGCCGCAATGCCTTCGATGCGGCAATCGAACTTGAAGCGTCCGGCGGAGTCACCCTCGATACCGTGCGGGCCATCGCCGAAAGCGGCGTCGAACGGATCAGCGTCGGAGCGCTCACGCATTCCGCCGTCGCTTTGGATTTCGGGCTGGATTGGATGTCGCCGTAAGAGGGCGTTTATTCCGTCCGGTCGCACAGTTCCAGCGATCTGGCCAACTCGCGGTTTGCAAAATACCACTCGACCGATCGGCGCAGGCCCTCTTCGATGCCGACCTTGGGCCGCCAATCGAGCAGGCGGGCGGCCTTCGACACGTCGGCCCGCGTGCTGGGAACGTCGGCGGGATGGGCGGGGCGATATTCGATCACCGGCTTCTTTCCCAGCAGTCGCGCGATCTCGTCGATCACCGCCGACAGCCCCACTTCGCGGTCGCCGCCGAGGTTGATGATCTCATATCCCAGCGGGCGGAGCGCGGCGATGGTGCCCCGGGCGATATCATCGACGAACGTGAAATCGCGGCTCTGCGAGCCGTCGCCGAAGACCACGATCGACTCCCCCTCGGCGATCCGCCGGATGAAGCGAAACACGCTCATGTCGGGCCGGCCCGCCGGTCCGTAGACGGTGAAATAGCGGGGAATCGAGACGTCCAGCCCGTGCAGGTGATGGTAGCTGTAGGCGATCGTCTCGGCCGCCTTTTTCGAGGCCGCGTAGGGCGACAATGGCCGGTTCGTGTCGGCGTCCTCGCGGTACGGCGCCACGTTGTGCAGGCCGTAGAGGCTCGATGTCGATGCCAGCAGGAATTTGCGGACGCCCGAGCGGCGGCAGAGGTCCAACAGGTTCAGCGTGCCATCGCAGTTGGCCTGGTAATAGATCCAGGGATTGACGACCGAGGTGCGCACGCCGGCCCTGGCTGCCAAGTTGACGACGGCGGCGAAGGGGGGCTGGCTTCCCGCGGAGTTGAACAGCGGCTCGATGGCCGCGCGATCGCTGATGTCGACTTGATGGAAGCGGAAGTTGTCGCGGCCCAGCAACTGTGCGAGCCGCCATTGCTTCAGCCGTGGATCGTAGGCGTCGTTGAGGTTATCGACGCCTACCACGGCGTGGCCCGCCCGCAGCAGTGAATCGGCGACGTTTGAGGCAATAAAACCGGCGCATCCGGTAACCAGATATCGCTCAGGCATGACGGGCCTCCATTAATTGGTATCTTTCGGCCGTCGAAGGGGACAGTCCCATTTTCGTTGACACGAAAATTGGGACAGTCCCCCTTGTTCGGCTGGGTGCCATGCCCACGCTTGCCGTGGGCATGTAAACCGCGGACCCACCCAACATGCCCACGGCAAGCGTGGGCATGGCACCCACGCATGACGGACCTCCGTTAATTGGTATCTTTCGGCCGTCGAAGGGGACAGTCCCATTTTCGTTGACACGAAAATTGGGACAGTCCCCATTATTCGAGCGGCTCCAGCAGGAAATCGTCGATTTCGACCGAGGCGCCCTTTTGCAGGAAGTTGATGGCAACCAGCAACCGCGTCTCGCCACGGCGTTTCAGCACGGTGCCTTCCAACCCGGCGAACGCCCCCTGACGCACCCTCACCATCCGCCCCGGCGCCAAGCGGGCTTCGATCGTCAACGGCGCGCCGGCGGCGATCAGTTGGCGAAACTGCCGCAGATCGAAAACAAGCTGCTGCGGTTGTTCGACGCTCAGGACTCGGGATATGCGGTTGGTGGCCAGGCATCGCACGCGCTCCTCATCGGCCGCGAAGAGAAATACGTACCCGGCAAAAAGAGGGGATAGCGATACTCGCCTCCGCCCGCGTGAGACGTTCATCTTCTTGACCAGCGGCAAATAGAAGGGGATGCGCTGTTTGCGCATCTCGCGCCAACGACTTCTCCTGCCGGGCCTTCGTATACAGAGCGAACCAGTGGCGGTCGGCAACGTCCGCCGGCGGCTCATCCAACAGCGTCTCGGGATAGAGGTTTGGCTCCTCCTTCAAGATGGGCATGGCGAGTTTACCCTTGCTGCTTCAGCGGCGGGTGCCATGCCCACGCTTGCCGTGGGCATGTCGCCCAGGTCCGCGGTTTACATGCCCACGGCAAGCGTGGGCATGGCACCCCGACATTCATTATCTGACAGTCAATACCCTTGCTGCTTCAGCCGCCGGTCGGGAAAGTCCGATTATAGCGAATGAACTCCGGTACGCAATTGCCGGGGATTTTTGACACTTTAGTATCACTATTGGGCCTCATGTCGCTAAACAGGGAGGAATTCGCCACGAAAGCACGAAAGAAAGAATGAAGACACGAAAGGAAGGGAAGTGGGATAAGTGGCCATTTGAGTTCGCAACTCATTGCCGGCTCTACCTTTTTCGCGTCTTCGCCCTTTCGTACTTTCGTGGCAGCCCAATAACGATGATAAAGTCTCGGATTTTTCCCAGGTTGCCACGACAGCAGTACGGTCGGTCCAGAGGTGTGGTGTGTCCGCCACCCCAACAAAGGTGTACAATTGCCGGAAATTCCCCATATAACGCTTGACATGTTTTGATTTTGTATTCTAATAGAGGAGGTTTCGTTGCCGGTGGCGGCAACGGCATTATCCTATTTCATGTTTGTAGCCTTAGGAGGGTATTCTATGTACCACAGAAGAGGTGTGCGTCCTGGTTTCACTCTTGTGGAGTTGTTGGTGGTTATTACCATCATCGGCATCTTGATTGCGCTGCTGTTGCCGGCTGTGCAGGCGGCACGCGAGGCAGCCCGTCGTATCACCTGCAATAATAATCTCAAACAGCTCGGTTTGGCTCTGCACAATTACGGAGCCTCGAGCAAGGTCTTCCCGCCCGGACTCGTGATGGGCACCAATGCCACATCCGTGAACCCCAACGGAGACAGCCACATCACTGCCAATTCTGCCGCTGATCCGTGGGGCGAGGCACAGATCTTAACGCAAGGCATTGCCCCCGCGATCGGATACCACGGCACGAGTTGGATCTTGCGCATCTTGCCCTTCATCGAAGGCGGCGCGACGGCCAAGGCTTGGAACTACCAGTATGCTGTTTGTTGGGGAACCATGCCTAGTGGCACACTTACCGGCACCGGCAACGTGGCGTTGGCCAACATGGACGTCAAGGGGCTTTATTGCCCGACCCGCCGCAACCAGCTTCGCTTGGGCATTGACGACGTAATGATGATGACCGTGCCTTCTATGTGGACCGGCGGCGGAACTGACTACGGCGGATGCGTCGGTCGTCACCTGGGCCTGTCGAACGCCCTTGGCGGACGCCAGTTCAGCCTTCCCACTACCACCCACACGCTCTCAATCAACTTCAAGCCGGGTTTAACCGCCGGTGTCAACAACACGTACGTGGTCGTTAGCGATCAGACGGCTGCCTGTACGACGATCACGGGGTTCGGCATTTTCGGCCAAATGAATCAGAGCACCAGCTTTGCGGCGGTTCGAGATGGCTTGTCCAACACGATTATGACCGGCGAGTTGCAGCGGATCGTAGCCCTGCAGACAGTGCCGCCTTACAACGCGAGCACCGGTGTCCAGGCGTATGGCACTAGCCACGACGGTTGGGCCATTGGCGGAGACACGACGCTGTTCACCACTGGGTTTTATTCAGCCACATCTCCAACGTTGATGAACAACGGCATTTACTGCTCGCCCGGCAGCGAACATGCCAACGGCGGAAATTTCGGCATGGGCGACGGCTCGGTGCGGTACATTAGCTCAACGATTGATCCCAACGTTTTCTGCTTGTTGGGCAGCATGGCCGACAGAATCCCCATCACCCTACCGGATTAGCAGCCTTGCGAGAGACGTCATCAACTGGGGCGGCAGGCTGACCTGCCGCCCCAGTTTCACAGTATCGCTTGACAGGACCGCGGGTTATGGTCTAATAGTAGTTGTCGTGTCGCCAATCGCTGGCGACGGTATTATTCCTAATTCAACGCGTGGAAACCAGGAGGCGAGGCTATGTGCCCCAAACGAGGAGTGCGGACGGCATTTACGCTGGTCGAGTTGTTGGTAGTCATCACCATCATTGGCATATTGATTGCGCTGTTGCTGCCAGCAGTGCAAATGGCCCGCGAAGCAGCCCGACGCGCCACTTGCAACAACAACCTCAAGCAGATCGGTTTGGCGCTGCACAATTACGCTTCGGCGAATAACTCGACCTTCCCGATGGGAACGGTCATGGGCACGGGCAATCCCCCCTTTGTTCCTAGCGACAGCAACTTTACGGGCGATCCCGCTCCCGCGAAGGTGTGGAACGAAGCTGCCAGTGCCGCAACCAATGGATGGCACGGCACCGGTTGGATGCTCCGCATCCTCCCCTATCTCGAAAGCGATGCCCTTGTCTGGGATTACCACACTAACGTCCTCGGCAATGTGCCGCCCAACCCGAACGCCAATCCGGCGAACAACATCTACGGCAATACGGTGGGCACCGGAGGAAGAGACGCTACCAAGAGCCTCTATTGCCCGACGCGCCGCAACAGCATCCGCCCGAACACCGATGCGCCCATGCTGATGACGGTCAACGGTGCTGTCCTGACGGCCGGCGGAACCGACTACGGCGGATGCGCAGGACGGCACCCCTTCTGCACCCCCGGCGGCAACAACAGGGCGGCAGACCCGGCCGCCGCCGTTCAGTATCCGAACAGCACGGTTGCGTATCAGGGTAGGCCGCTCGACAGCGAGGCGTACAAGACCCCGAACCAGCATTATGACCCCAATGGCAACCCAACGTACCAGTTCTACAACAGCGACTCGAATTCCTGGGGCATTTTCGGCAAGATCAACAAGAGTACGACCTTCGCACAAATTCGCGATGGAACGGCGAACACGATCATGACCGGCGAAATGCAGCGGATTGTCATACAGGTGCCCCCCTACAACGCAAGCTCCGGCCCGGTGCTCAGTGCCGATGGTTGGCCGATTGGCGGACAAGCGACGACCTTCGCGACGGGCGTTGCCTTCAAGCAAGGCGATTCGACGCCTAACACGGCGCCCTTCGGGAAGCAGATGAACAACGGCTACTTCTGTTCGCCCGGCAGCGAGCACACCGCCGGCGCCAATTTCGGCATGGCCGACGGCTCCGTGCAATACATCAACGATACGATCGACGGGATTATTTTCGCATTGATGGGGAGCATGGCCGACGACGTGCCGATGGTGCCTCCTACCTAATCCGTAACTCCTATTTGGCGGCGAGCGGCCAAACGACAGAACACGAAATTGTCCGAGGCGGCAGTAATTCCACTGCCGCCTCCTCTTTGCGCCCGGTCGGATTTCTCGCGACCGTCCACAGGGCGGGGATCGTAGAAGCGGCGTCTCGCCGCTTTACGCCGGCGCACAGGCCGAGAACCATCGAAATAGCGCGGCGAGACGCCGCGTCTACTGGTCCGTGAACGGTTACGATTTCTCATCGCTGGGGCAAACACTTTGGCCTGCCAACTTCGTGGCGTTCCTACCCGGCAGACAGGAATGTCTGCCCCACTGTTGTTGATATAGATCGCCCCCGTAGGACGGATTTCCACATCCGTCCTGCTCTCCGCAGACGGATTGGGAAATCCGTCCCACGGTGTTCGGCCGTAGCCTTGGCTTTCGCGGCGGGCCATAGTACGATGGAATTGCTTGAGCGATTGCGATATAAACGATGCTTGGAGTCTGAATTGCCAATGGCGATTACATTGACGGAAACGGCGGCCGGAGAGATCAAACGCTACATGGAAACGCAGAAGGTCGACGCGGCAAGCGTGCTGCGCGTGGGCGTCGCCGGCGGAGGTTGCTCCGGCCTGCAATACACCCTGGGCTTTGAAACCGATTTCAATCCCGCCATCGATGCGAGTTATCCGCAATACGGCGTCCACCTGGTCGCTGCCAAGAAGATGGCGCTGCACCTGGACGGCACGACGATCGACTTTCAGGACGGGCCGACGGGGCGCGGATTCTCGATCGAGAATCCGAATGCGCCGCGCGGCGGCGGCTGCCCCGGCTGCGGACAGCACTAGCTCGCCGTGCGACACGAGCAGCCGCTTGCGGCTTCGCACCGATGCGGCGGATGATCGGCGACGGGGTCGCCTCCTATTGGATTTTGACAAACAAAACCGGTAATGGGTCTGTAGGAACGCCCTCCGTGGCGTTCCGTGGGGCGGAACGGGACGGAGCCCGTTCCCTACAGCGCTCGGAATGGCGCCGCCGGCCTTGTCTGTCAAAACCCATTCGGAAGCGGAAGGCGCGAAGCGGTGTCGGACCAGCAGCAACAGCAGCGCGAGATCCACTACGCGGGTAGTGTGCAAGGCGTGGGGTTTCGCTATACTGTGCGGTCGCTGGCGGCCCGATTCGACGTGACCGGTTTTGTGCGGAATCTGCCGGATGGGCGGGTCCACCTGGTCGTCGAGGGCGCCGCCGGTGAGGTCGCTGATTTCTTGGATGCCGTCCGGGCGGAAATGACGACCTATATTCGAGATGTTCAGGAGACTAGCCGGCCCGCCACGGGGCGGTTCCGTGCGTTTGAAATCCGGCATTGAGCCTTTTTGAGGAATAGTCAACGTGGAAGCAAGTCATCTGATCCTGTTTGCGATGACGCCGGCCTGGCTACATCCGCTCTGGAAAGTCGGCGGAGGAGTGGTGGTCGCCGTCGTTGCGCTGCTGTTGATCGGGGCGATGTTCCGGCTGCTTGTCCCCAAGCTGGCCGCCATCGCGCGGACGACCGCCAAGGAGGCGATGTCGCAGCCGTTGTTTTACGTGCTGTTGGCCGTGGGCATTTTCGGCCTCGTCCTCTTCCCCTTCATCCCCTACAACACGCTGGGTGAAGACATCAAGATGGTCAAGGACGAGGGCTTGACCCTGATCATGGTGTTGTCGATCTTCTTTGCCCTCTGGACGGCCAGCGTCTCGGTCGCCGAAGAGATCGAAGGCCGCACCGCGCTGACGCTATTGTCGAAACCGGTGGGGCGACGCCAATTCATTCTCGGAAAGTTCCTGGGCATTCTCATTCCCGTGGCGATCATGTTCATCGTGCTCGGCGCGGTGTTCTTGGCGAGCGTATCGTTCAAAGCCGCCTACGACCCGCGTGAGACCGGCTCGCCCGAGGCCACGTCGCTGGAGTGCCAGACGGAACTGCTGCAGATCGCCCCCGGCCTGATCCTGGCGCTGATGGAGACGATCGTGTTGACGGCCATCAGCGTGGCCATCTCCACGCGGCTGCCGATGATGGCCAACATGGTGATTTGCGCGGCGATTTACGTGCTCGGCCACCTGGTGCCGATCCTGGCCGATTCCGCCGTGGGGAAGAGCGAATTCGTGCAGTTCGTGGCCGATTTGCAGTCGGCGATCTTCCCTGTGCTCGACCACTTCAACATCTCCGCCGGCATCTCGGCGGGCGTGGAAGTCCCCTGGAGCTATATCGCCTGGGACGGGGCGTATTGCCTTTTGTACAGCACGGTGGCCATGCTGGTAGCGCTGTTGCTGTTCGAGGACCGCGATCTGGCATGACCGCAATGACCGTTGCCGCAACGCCGTCGAAGCCAATCCCCGCTCGCGGGGAGCCAACGCGGGGACTTCAGCGAATGGCAGACCGAGTCTGCGTGCTATTCTTCAATAGCGGCCTGCCGACCATCGACATTGAAATCGAGAAGGGCAAGTCGCGGCAGTTCGTGACCGCCGCCTCTGATCGCGTGTCCCAACCGGCGCACCGCTGACGATACAGAACCGTGCTCACCATACTGAGGCGGACCAATGTCATCTTCGCGCGAGACGTTGCTGCTCCGCATCGTTTCCGGCCAGTTCGCAGGCATCGCTGCCGGCGACTGGCTGTCCCTGTTGCGCGACAATCGTTACGCGGTCGATCGTCCTTACCTATTGCGGGCGGCCCTGGTCACTCTCAGCAGCCTCGGCAACTCGGTGCTTCGCCGCTGCGAGAACGCGGTCTATGGGCCGAGCGTCGGGAAGACAGATGTCCGGTCGCCGCTTTTCATTCTTGGCCACTGGCGGTCCGGCACTACGCACCTGCACAATCTACTCGCCGTCGATGGGCGGTTTGCTTATGCGAACCTCTATGAGATCCTGTTTCCGCACATTTTTCTGTGTTCGGAGGCGATCGGCGCACGGCTGCTGGCGCCGCTCGTGCCCAAGCGTCGTCTCGGCGACAACATGGCTCAGCGCATCGGGATGGCCGCCGAAGATGAGTTTGCCCTCTGCACGACCACCTTGCGCTCGCCGTATCTGAGTTGGTCGTTTCCGCGTCATACGGAGCACTACGACCGGTACCTGACGATGAGCGGCGTACCCGACAGCGAGATCGCCGAGTGGAAGCAGGGCTTGAAATTGTTTCTTCAGAAGCTCACGTGGAAGCACCATCGCCCGTTGGTGTTGAAATCGCCCACGCACACCGGTCGCATCCGGCTGCTTCTGGAGTTGTTTCCGGACGCCCGGTTTATCCACGTTCATCGAAACCCCTACGTGGTCTTTGTATCGACTCGACACCGGCGCAATACCGTGGCTGAGTACTTCCGTCTGCAGCGGTCGCCGGCAACGAACGATGAACTGTTCATCCGCAGATACGTGGACATGTACGACCATTTCTTTGCCGAGCGGCCGTTGATCCCCGCCGGCCGGTATTGCGAGGTCGCTTTTGAGGATTTGGATCGCGACCCGGTAGGGCAGTTGCGCGAGATCTATGCAAAACTCGATCTGCCCGATTTCGCAGAGGTGGAGGCGGCGGTGCGGCAGTACGTCGCGTCGTTGTCGGGCTACCGAAAGAACGAGTATCCCGAACTGCCCGCACCGCTCCGCGCCCGGATCGGGGTGGCGTGGCGGAGGAGTTTTGAGGAATGGGGATACGCACTTTGACGGAAGGCGAAAACCTCAACCCCTAATTGCTTCCCCCTGTCTCGTGATAGGGTGTTCGCGCTTCATAGAGCTTGATCTTCGCTTGGATCGATTTTGCCAGGTCGGTTTTTTTCTGCCGCGTGGCGAGGTCGGCCGCGCGGCGGGCGGTTTTCACGGCCTGGGAAAACCGTCCCGCCTCGGCATAAGCCGCCGCCAGCGTGCCGAGCATTGCCGGTTCCTGCTTACCGCTGAGATTCACCGCCCTAAGAGCGAGTTCGACGGCCTCCTTGCCGTTGCGCAGCGAGGCGTCGGCCCCGGCGGCCAGTTGCCAGGCGGCGCCGCTTAACAGGCCGGCGTTGTCGGGATAAGAATCGATCCACCAACGCCAGTGTGCCAGCGCCGCCGGCGGGCCGCGCAAACGGCCGACCGCAAGCGCGAAATTCTGTCGCGCCATTTCGCTCTTGGGATCCAGTTCGACATGCTTTTGGAAATGAACAATCGCTTCGGCGAGCTTTCCTTGCAGGTAGAGAACACCGCCGAGGTTGCCGTGGGCCTCGGCGAAATCAGGCTTTAGCAGCAGCGCCCTGCGAAACTCCGCCGCCGCCTCATCGGTCCGGCCGAGGCTGTTCAGCGTCAAACCGAGGTTGTCGTGGGCTTCGGCGAAATCGGGCTTGAGTTGCAGCGCCCTGCGAAACTCCGCCGCCGCCTCATCGACCCGCCCGCGTTGCGTCAGGCTCGTGCCGAGGCTGTTGTGGGCTTCGGCGAACTTCGGATCGATTTCGAGGGCTTCTTGGAAGTGCCGCTCCGCCTCGTCCGCGCGTCCCAAGTCGGACAGGACGTTGCCCAGACCGTTGTGGGCCGATGCAAAGTCGGACTTCAGTTGCAATGCCCGCTCATAGCAAACGATTGCCTCGCTCGTTCGACCGCGACGGGCCAGAACGTTGCCGAGATTGGCTTGGGCGTCTGCGTAGTCGGGGTCGATGTCCAGTGCCCTCTGGAAATCCGCGATCGCCTCGCCGATTCGCCCGCGGTTGGCCAAAGCGACGCCGAGGTTGCTGTAGGCTTTGGCGTAGTCGGGGTCGATCTCCAGCGCCTTGCGGTAGTGCTTTATCGCCTCGCCGATCCGGCCACGGTCCGCCAAGGCGATGCCGAGGTTGTTGTGGGCTTCAACGTAGTCGGGGTTGACGTCCAGCGCCTTGCGGTAATGCTCTATCGCCTCGCCGGTCCGTCCGCGGTCCGCCAATGCGATGCCGAGGTTGTTGTGGGCCACCGTGTTTTGCCGAGTGCAGGCAAGCGTGTGGGTCCAGAGCGTTTCGCTGTCGCGCCAATACGACGTCTGACGCCAGGCGAAGACGGCCAGGATCAACACGGCGGACGTCGTGGCGATGGCGCAAATCGGGCGAAATCTCGGCCAGGTGCGACAGGCGTCCGCCGCGGCCCATGCCAGCCCGATCGTCAGCCCAATCTGCGGCAGGTAGGTGAACCGATCGGCTTCAGCCTGCCCGCCAAACTGCACCAACCCAATGACCGGCACCAGCATCCCGACATACCAAAGCCAACCGACCAGCAGGTACGGGCGCTGTCGCCGCCACCGCGGCGCCGCCGCCGTGATGGAAACCAGCAGCAGACCGGCCGCGGCTACCTGCCAAGGCGGCAAGACGGGCCGGCGCGGATAACACGGCGCCAACCCCAGGGGACAAAAGAACTGGCCCAGGTAGGCGGCGTAGGAAATCAGCGCGTTGCCGATCCGCCAGCCGAGAGAATACTGCTGGTTGGCTGCCAACGCCGCCGCCGTCCGGCCATGAACGGCCAACAAGCAGACCAGACAAGTAATCAGCAACATCGGGGTCTTTTCGAGAATCAGCCTTATCGGGACGGAAAGCCGGGCGGGAGCCTCCGGCTTCGCGCCATCCATCCGTCCCAGCGGCCAGTAGTCCAGCAGCAAGAGCAGGAAGGGCAGGGTGACCACCATGGGTTTCGCTGCCAGGCTCAAGATGAAGCAAGCAAGCACGGCCAGATAGCGAGCGAATGAAAACCGTTGCCGCACGTAACGCAGGTAGGCCGCCAACGTCAGCATGAACAGCAACCCGCTCAGCACGTCCTTCCGCTCCGTCACCCACGCCACCGATTCCGCGCGGAGTGGATGAATGGCGAAGATGGCGGCGACTAACGCGCTCGGCCACAGATGCCCGGTCATTCGCCGAAGAACCAGAAGCAGCAGGACCGCAGAAGCGGCGTGCAGCAACACGTTGGTCAAGTGATGGACCGCGGCGTCGTGCCCCAAAAGATGCCACACGAGTACATGTGAGATCTGCGTCAGCGGGACCGTGCTCTCCACGTGGCGATCGGTAAACACCGCCAAGAGGCTCCGCGGCGTCAGTTCGCCGGTGACCAAGCGATTTTCATATACGCCCACGTCATCGTCGTAGTTAACAAAATCGAAGCCGGACGTCTGACCGAATACCAGCCCAACCGCCAACAACAGAGCGCAAACGGCCAGCAGGGAGAGGCGGTCGGAAAGCGACGAACCGCTGGCCGGCAAATGGGAGTCTCGGCCACCGTCGGGACGCTCGGCGCCCGGTCGCTCGTGCGGCCCCCCGGGCCACACGTAGTGAGGATTGCCGGATGAGCTCTCCGGCCCGCAGTTGGATTGTCCTCGGCCCATTCCTCGCTCCCAGACTCGTCACCTTCCTCGTTTCCAGACCGGCGCATCCGCACCCTTGTATTCTGATCGGAAATGGAGCATCCAGCAAGTGCGTTCCACGACTGGAGTGGGTGGCAATCGCGCTGCCATCGAGCTTCCTAGAGATCGCCGGGAAGAGAGGGCCCACGTCGGCACGCGCGCTCCGCAAGACGGGCGATTGATCGACGGTTACGTCACCGGCCCAAGAAGCGGAGCAACTTGCGGCGAATGCGATGGCTCAGTTGCCAGATATTCGACGCGGAGTATGCCGGCGGCGCCGCCCCGGAAGGTTCGCCCAGCAGATGCTCGCTGCAAAAGACTTGTTCGCGCGGAGTGAGAGTGCCGAAGAACTCCGCGAGAACGTTCACCGGCTGAGCCCCGTCCTGGCCTTGATGCTGCACTCTTTGCCGCAGGGCGGCCAATTCACGCTTGCGATGTCGGACTTCACTGCGGATGTACCGCACGATCTCGCTGCTCGCCCGCATCCGCATGAAAGTAATCAGGCGTGCGTTTCGGTTCGTCTTGTAGCGCCCGAGCAACTCGCCGTCGTTGGCCACGAGCGCGTACCAAACTCGGGCGGCGATCTCGTCGACCAGATTGGCATCGGTGTTTCGTGGGCCGAGCATAATCCGAATCGACAGCAACAGCGGCTCGTGGCACTGGGCGTAGAGCTCCTCCCATGCGGCCACCTCGCCGGCCAGGCAGCGCTTGGCCAACAATCCATCCGCGCGGACCGCCGCTCGCTCCGCGCTAGCTTGCTCAACGGCGTCGCCGCGCACGGCTTCGGGCGGCAGCGCCGCCGCATCGCACCCCAGCTCAATTTCACGCTGCTTTTTCTTCACGGCCCGCTCGTCGAAAGGGAGGAACAGATCGCGGCAACACGATACGCCTGATTGTAGCCTGTGGCGACAATCCCGTCAATCATCCTACGTTCACATGGGGGGGCTTTTGCATTCGCGCGAGGAGCGTGCCGCGAAAGCCCCGTGGCACCGACCGCTGCACACACACCAGCGGGTGGTTTCCCCCGCAGGCTACTCATCGCCGGGGGGTTCTTCCGGCGAATCTGGCAGCGGTCCGCGGGTAACGTCCAGCCAATCGAGGTATTCCTCGATCTCCTCGAGTGGCATGCCCAACGATAAAGCCGTGCGGATCGCTTCGGCACGCTCGAGGAACGTGCCGGCGTGCTCCAACATGAGCTTGGCAATTTCGTGGGCCATGGCAACGGATGAAGCATATCACAATATTTTCGCCTGTGCCAGTTGAGCGGAGAGGCGGCTTGCGGGCGCTTAGCCAGCCAGCTTCCGTCCAGATCGAGTTCATTCGGCATGGATAAGCGAGAGGTCGGCCAGCAAGGGGAGGTGGTCGGAGCCGACGTCGGGCCCGACCCAGCAGCGGCGGCATCGCCAGCCGTCGCCTGTCAAGACGTGGTCGATCCGCACGCCGAAGACCCGGACGCGCATCCGCGGCCACTCGGTGTAACCATATCCCAGCCCCGCAGCGGAGAAGCCATCGCGGAAGCCGCCCCAATGTTGCCGGTAGATGGCGCTATCGACGGGCATATTGAAATCGCCGGCGAGAATCTGCTGCGGTCCGAGACGGCAAGCGAAGTGGTAGGCGTCCTCCGACTCCAAGCGGCGCTGCTCGATCTCGGCGTCGAGTATCGGGCCATCCGACGGCCGCAATAGCGTCTTGCGATCGAAAACCGCCTCCAATCCACCATGCGGACTGAGCAGATGGACGCTGCAAAAATCGATCTCGCGCCCGTCCACTTGCACGCGGCAATGCAGAATGTCCATGTGCGGCCCGTGTCCCGCCAGTTGCCAGCTATGGTCCGTTCCCTCGACCACGGGATAGCGCGACGCAACCACGAAATCGGCCACCTGGCAGACGTGCCAACCCGCCGGCCAGCGGATGCGAACTTCGCCGTAGCAACCCTGCAACGCAACGACGTCCGGCATCTGCTCCTCGATTATTCGATCCAGCGCCGCATTCTTATGGCATTCCCCTTTCAAGTTGCAAGTCAGCACGCGGAGCGAAGGGCCTTCCGCGGCCGCGAGCCGCCCCCAGGGGAGGCAGAATCCCATGATGGGGCCAAAGACCAAAATCGCCGCGGCGGCCAACACAAATAGCATGCGCCGCCGCAGGAGCACGGCAGCCGGCACGAGCACCGCCAGCGGCACGGCGCAAAGCCAGCGCGGGCCAAAGAGGATCACGGTGGCAAACCACCAGCGGTCGCCGGCAAGCCGCAGCAGCAGCCACACCGCCAGCACGATGCCAAGGTACAGCCACGTGCAAACCGCCACAGTTGTCGCCGGCCAATACCGGCGTCGCATTCCCACGGTGTGGGCGGTGTCAAGAACTCCCGGTCGGATCATGAAACCACGCTCGCGCAGAAAAACGGTACACGTAGTCTCGCGGGTCATTCGTGGCGGGTGAGCAGCGAACCTTGCTGAGCTGAGGAATAATGGATCTGTCGATTCGAGTTCTCCTACACTGTTATCCCTTACCACTACCGCAGCGAACGTCCGCCGCACCATTTCGGCATTGCTCATGTCCCCCTTGACGAAGGCGTAACGCCTGTCATACGCGCCGCTAACCCCGGTGAGATTGCTCAACGAACCAGCATAGGTCGGCACGTCGAAGTCGTCGGAGAAGCCGCCGCCCTGCGCGGGAAATGTGCGGCCAGCCTCGAACCGTGTGCGAACGGGGCCGTCCGAGAGGTTTGCGATCTCCAACCGCACGCCCTTGACCGGCTTGTTCGTCGCGTTGAGCGTAATCAGAGTTCGGCGGCCCAGGCCGAGCGTCATGATTGCACGGAAGGATTCAGTCTCGGAGGAAAAATCGCCTCACCAACTGGAATGTCATGATCGAGGTTGTTAACATATAGGGTTGTTGCGGCTCGGCGCGTCTTGCGCGGGGTGTAAACGGCGAATGCCAGATTGGAACATCTATGCACGGAGTTCAAAAAGCCCTCCTGGTTCTCTGCGGGCTCTTGTTGGCTGTGCCGGAAGTCATAGCATGGGGGCCGAAACTGGAACCGGCTAAGGAGATAAGATGCATCTGGGAACCGGTTGGCCCGGGTGGTGGGGGAGGGATGTTTTTCCCAAGTATTTCCCCCCATGATGGTGGGAAGTTCATGACCCTGGCGTGCGACATGGGGGGAACTTATCGCTCTAGCGATCACGGGGCTTCTTGGCAGATGATGGACTTCGGTTTGCAGCGCCGCGCTGGTGGACCTGTCGGTTACGACCCGACTGATCCAAGAGTTCTCTTCAGTACGGGGTATCGAACACTCTGGAGAAGTACTGACTCAGGCAAGACATGGAAAGGTGTGGCAAACATCAAGGCAATCGGCTGCTCTAATATCGTTGTGGACCCCAAACATCCCAAGCATGTCTGGGCTGCCATGACCCAGCAAGCGGCGACACCAGTCTTTGCGAGTGTTGATGGCGGCGCGGCCTGGAGAGAGGGCGGACAGGGAATCCCCGATAAGACAGAGGTTCGGGGACTGCATCTCGACTTGACGAGTGCGCCCGGCAAACGACGTCTCTTCGCTGCTACTAACACGGGATTCTACATATCTTCGGACAATGCCTCCACTTGGACAAAAGAGACCAGTCTGGCCGATGAAGAATTTCTTGCCATGACGGGCTGCACTGCTCCTGCGACGAGTGGAGTACTCTTTGCGGCAGCCAAGGGAAAAGGCGTGTACCGGTACGACATTGCCAGCGCGCACTGGGATTTTGTGGGGAAAGGCCTTCCAGGCGATGGGGTGTCTTGCAAACTCTTGGCAATGCCGCAAAACGGCAACAATATCGCCTACGCTGTCTGCGGCATGGGCGAGATCTTTCGAACCGATGACAGCGGCACAACTTGGCGGCGCGTGCATGATGCCATGAAAGACCCGGTTGCGGACTGCTGGATCAGCGCAGAACTCGGACCGGGCTGGGCAGGCAATATCCAGGGGATCGCCGTTAATCCTGCCGACCCGGATGAAGTGGTCTTCACCGATTTCATGAGGGCTTGTCGATCACAGGACGGCGGCCAGACTTGGTGCTCTCTCTATACTAGGCACAGCGGCGATGGATGGCAATCCACCGGCCTTGACGTGACTACGACGTACCGGCTGTTGTTCGATCCGAAAGACCCGGACCATCAGTATATCGCGTGTGGCGACATCGGTTTGTTGAAGAGCACGGACAACGGCAAAAGTTGGCGACGTGCCGTCAAGGGCGTCCCCCAATTCTGGGCTAACACCTGTTACGACATCTGTTTCGACCCGGTTGATGCGGGGCGGATGTGGGGGGCATTCAGCCGCCTTCACGACCTGCCGCACCACTTTGGTGCCAATAGCGGCGGAATCTGCATCTCGTCGGATGCAGCAAAGACCTGGACGCCTTGCGCGGGGCTCCCAAAACTCGCGGGAACCTCCATCGTCGTCGATTCCAGGTCAGATCCTGGGAGCCGCACTCTGTATGCTGGATTCTGCCAAGGAGGAGTCTATAAGTCGGGGGATGGCGGCAAGACGTGGACGAAAAAGTCGAACGGTCTTCCCGATAATCCTACGGTTTGGCGGATTGCCCTGCATCGGGATGGTACTTTGCTGTGTGTTGTCTCCCGGTTCCGGCTGGCCAGCGGCGGTCTGTATATTTCAACCGATGGAGCCGAGACGTGGAATAAGCTGGACATTGCCGGCGACGCCACTCGTGTGTTCGATGCAGTGATGGACCCGCGGTCCTCGAAAACGATCTATGCGACTTTCTTTGCGGGTGATCGTGATCTGGGGGGTGGTCTGTTCAAGTCCGCCGATGGCGGTCGGACCTGGCGCCGCAGTCTCAGCGACCCTCAGGTTTGGGGCGTAACCCTTTCGCCTATAAGCCCCGACGTTGTCTATGCGTGCTGCATGGCTACGGGCTCTGGCCCTACTCGCCAGGTCTTGCGCAGCAGCGACGGCGGGAAAAGTTGGTCGAGATTGTCGGGGCTTCCCTTCTATAATCTGCACTCCGTAACCGTGGACCCCAGGGATCCCCAGACAATCTGCGTCACAACTTTTGGCGGCGGAGTGTGGAAGACCACGATTCCCAAGACGAGTGTGGCACGGGAGATCGGCAGGACGAACTGAGCTGCCAACGGCAGCGCGCAGTTGATTGGATCTGGCAGCGCCACTACATTGTAGACAATGGCCTTTCATGTTTCGACTTATGGGGTCCCCAAACAGATGCCGTTGCGACGAGTTCTGAAACGGACTGTGTTTGCCGTCGCGGTCCTGCTGGTGTCGCCGCTTATTCTGGCCGCCCGGCTCGAGTCGCTGACATCAAATGGGGAGGGGTTCTTCACTTGTTTTGGTGAAGGCCTGAGTATACTCCCCGGAAGACTTGGCTCTTTCTTGCGGCTGGCATATTATTGGGGAACACTCCAGTCTTGCACGATGGACGTTGTGTTCTCCTTCGGGACGAAGATCAACCACCGCGCGGCCGAGATTGGGAGCTACGTCCTCTTCGGTTCCTACTGCAACGTGGGCGTAGTGACGATCGGAGATCACGTGCTGATCGCATCCCGCGTGAGCATCCCCAGCGGGGCGAGGCAGCATGACGCGTCCAGCCAATCCCCGTGCATCCCCGATTCAACGCCGCGTCTACAGCGCGTGCATATCGGATCCAATGTCTGGATCGGCGAAGGGGCGATCATACTGGCGGACGTCGATACTCGATGCATCATCGGGGCGGGGGCCGTGGTCACTCGCACAATCCCTTCCGGAGCGACGGTCGTAGGGAATCCGGCCAAAGTGCACTCTCGATACCCTGCGGCCCAGCCGGATGGTGGCGAACCAACTGAAGCAACGACAACGGACTCTGCAAGGGATCCGCTGTCATAACGAGGTTGTTCAAACGTGCAAATGCGCCCGAAAGCAGCCATTGCCCACGGAGCAAAGAACTGAATTCACACGCGGTCACCGTGGGACGGAAAGTGCTGGCTCTGGCTTCACTCCCTCGACGATTAGGAAATCACTACGCTCGATGTGAGATATATTGGGAATACGACTGTGATGAAATTGCATGCGCTCTACGGAAACGAGACCGTGTGACTCAAGCAACTCGACGAGTTGCACCTCGTCGAATTGCCACTTGTGCGTGTGCCCCATCGAGCGAAACCGCCTTTTTCTTGTGCAAATCTCGTTAAAGTACATCTGCACATGTTTCCGCAAAGGTTCGGCTGAGCGTTCCGACTTAGGCTTCGCGATGGTCTGGTTGTACAGGTCGAGATAACGTTGCCAGAACACCACTCCGTCTGGCACGCAAAGTCGAAGCACACCGCCGGGCGCGAGCGCACGAAAGCACTCGCCCGTGAGGCGAACGGCGTCCGCATACTCGAAGTGCTCCCAAACCTCGCCGGCATAGATACACGAGACCGAGTTGGTAGCATACGGAAGCCCCTTGTTCAGATCACACACCTTCACCTGCGGCCCGAACTTGGTGGGCGGCAGCACCCTAATTCTCACCAGCAATCTGTCTAGCGGTGAAAACTTGCTAGCAAGCCATGCCCGATTGCTACCGTCAATATTGACCCAGCCATTGGGCTGAACAGGACCACAGCCAAGGTTAAGCTTTGGCCCGGGAGGCAGAAGATACTGAGGCGTGTCCATAGATACAATGTCTTTACAATTGGGTTTTTGAGGGTCACGTGGCAATCACGGTGCATCAGCACGGATCCTACTTTCTGTTGCGAAACTCCTCGTTTTGCTTAGAAGGTCCGGTATCCAGATACGCCTGGAATCCGACTGCGGCGAGAAAGCGTTCGTTTCTACTCCCAAATGCCTTCCAAAACGTCATCCCCTTGACCCCGGCCGACTCCCAGCGCGGACGTAACCTTCTGAAATCCGCAAGGCAAAAAACGGCAAGGGATCCTTCAAGGACAAATCATCGTACTAGTCCCCACGCGAGAAGATGAAATGCTTGACGAACCGCACCTTCTGCTCCGACTTGTGCAGAGTGCCGAGAAACGACATTAAATCGCCTCCAAACCAGCACGATTTGGCGGAGGCATCGACCCTGCCAGCTGGCCGGTACGGTTGACTCTGCCATGGAGCGGTCGCCCTAGCAGCCCGTTGAAAAAGTCCTTGTTGCCAAAGGTCGTGAACAAGAATATGATGTCGCCATCGTAGCGCGCAGGAGGCAATGACGATGGCGTTGGGAAAACGATGCGACGAGCAGCAGGAGATGTGGGTAGCTACCACCAGTCTGCCGAAGTCGCAAGGGCATGTCTTCTATCGGAAACTCAACCAGTTGTTGGCCGAAATGGGATTTGACCGCACGGTCGAAGAGCGTTGTCGGCCCTATTACCATAAGCAGCTTGGCCGCCCGTCGATTCCACCGGGCGTATACTTTCGCATGCTTTTGGTCGGCTATTTTGAGGGCATCGGCTCGCAACGGGGCATTGCATGGCGTTGTGCTGACAGCCTTTCGCTGCGAGAGTTCCTCGGCATCCCGCTCACCGAAGAGACACCTGACCATTCCAGCCTCACTCGGGTCCGTGACCGGCTGCCGCTGGAGGTTCACACGGCCGTCTTTCAGGCGGTGCTGAAGCTGGCGGCCGAGAAGAAGCTGATCAAGGGCAAGACGGTAGCTGTCGATTCCACCACGCTGGAGGCCAGCGCCGCCATGAAGTCGATCGTGCGGCGAGATACCGGCGAGGATTGGAAGGAGTATCTGCGGCGTCTGCTGCAAGAACAGGAAGGTGTAGAAAACCCTACGGATGAGGAGCTGCGCCGCTTCGATCGCAAGCGGAAGGACAAGCGGGTATCGAACGAGGAATGGATGTCGCCAACCGATCACGACAGCCGCATTGGCAAGATGAAGGACGGGCGGATGCATCTGCTGTATAAGGCGGAACGTAGCCGTCCATTCCCTGAAAACTGGCGCTGCCTGATTTTGGGAAATCGGCTATCAAGGTGGCATGGATGTTGAGCAACTCAGGAAAGATGTTCATGCGGGGCGGATCACACCCGATCGGCTGATCGATTTGATTGTGACCCTTCAGCGCCGGAACGAAGAGTTGGAGCGTCAACTGAAGGGCGGCTCGCCGCCGAAGATTTCGGAGCCGTTCTCGGTGGAGGCAGAAGAACGGCGGCAGGAGGCGCGAGGAAGGAAGCGGCGGAGGCGAAAGCAGCGGTCGGGCGGACGGATTAGCACGGCTGAGAAGATCGCTCAAGCCGTGCGAACCGAGAAAGTCTTCCCGGCTGGGGTGCGGAAGGCAGATTGCCGGCTGTCGCACACGCGGGTGGCATGGCGGCTGGAAGACGGCCAAGCGGTCCTGGTGGCCTATGACATTTATCGCGGCCCGAAGAACCAATACGGCAAGATTCCGGGCGTCTTCGGCCGCAGCGAGTTCGGGGCGGAGATCGTGCTGGCCATTGCCTACCAGGTGTACGTGGTCGGCCTTTCCTTCGACAAAGTATGCCTGCTGATGAACTTCTTCCAGCACTTGACGCTGCGGAAGTCGCAGGCCGACGCCCTGTTGAACCAGTTGGCGCGGCAATGGGAAGAGGAATTCGAGTTGCTGTGCTTGCTGCTGGCCAACTCGCTGGTAGTGCATACCGATGAGACGGGCTGGAGCATCAACAGCGTGTGGGCCTTTCTCTCGGAGAAGGTGCGGGTATTGTTCTTCGGCGTGCATAAGGATGCGGAGACACTACGGCAGATTCTCGACCCGGCGATATTCGCGGGACTGGTGATCAGCGACGATGCGGCGGTGTATGCGAACTTTACCCAATCACAGAAGTGCTGGGCGCATTTCTTGCGAAAGGCGATCAAGCTAACGCTGATGGAGCCTGCCAACGCCGAGTATCGCCAGTTTACCGACCGGCTGCTGGAGATTTACCGCGAAGCCTGTCGGGTGCAGCATGACCGGCGGCTGAGCGGGGAAGGACGAAAGGGGAAGGTCGCAGTGCTGGAGGATGAGGTTCTGGAGTTGTGCGCTCCGATGTGGGTAGCCGAACTGCCGCCCGGCGAAGGGCCAGAAGACGACTATCGGCTGCTGTGCAACGAACTGATGCGGGTGATGCTGGCGGAGCAGCTCTTCACGTTTGTCACGGCGGAGCCGGTGGAGAAGCCCAACGGGGAAGTGCTGATCGTGTCGGGAACGAACAACGAAGCCGAACGGACGCTACGCTCTCCGGCGCAGCGCGGGGCACGGGCCGCACCAACAAGACGGTGGCTGGCGCGCGGCGGCAAACGGTAATCGTCAGCGTGCTGGAATCGCTCCGCCAATATCTTTCCACCTTTACGCTATCGAGCGTCATCGAGGAAATCCGGCGTTGGTGCGAAACCGGCCGCAGTTGTTTCGCCCGCTGGGTGGAGAAGCTTGGGTTGATCGGTAACGGGCTTCCGAATGACGGCCGCCTCTCGTTGCTGGACCGCGTCATTCCGGTGCCGGACGGATGAGGGCACGAAAATGCCTTCCAGACCCCAACCCGAGAGTTAGTTATCAGATCGTCTTCACAAAGAATTTGGATTTTCTTGCGGGGGGGGGGCATATTGCTTTTCCGCAGGGGACGGGTAAAATCGCATTCATGTCTTTGACTTGGTTTCCCAGCGTTCGTTGGGAGTTGGACGGCTACGGCGGAACACGTCGTGGATCTGGGAAGCGAAGTCGTGCTGGCGGTCCCCATCTATCATGGCGATGAAGCGGACGTCGACACGATGGTCGATAGCGTGATGGACGCCCAGACGAACCTGTCCGAAGCAGGCATCGACGTGGAGATTGAAGAGGCGGTCGCCGACAAGGGCTACCATGCCACCGACACCTTGGAACTGGCCGACTCGTTGCACATCCGCAGTTATGTCCCGGAACCAAAACGGAGAGGAAAGCGCAACTGGCAAGACGTGCCCGAAGAGAAGCGTCGGGCGGTGATCAACAATCGGCGTCGCACCCGAGGCGCACGGAGCAAGCGACTGCAACGTCTGCGAAGCGAACGAGTGGAAAGAAGCTTCGCCCATGTGTGTGACACTGGTGGTGCCCGGCGGAGTTGGTTGTGTGGGATCGAGAAGGTCCAAAAGCGTTACCTGATTGCCGCAGTGGCGAGAAACCTGGGTTTGATCATGCGCAAGGTCTTCGCAATGGGAACGCCGAGGGGCTTGCAGGCCGAGGGCAACCTTGTTTCTTCTGTTTGTCTTGCCTGGCTTCACGTTCGTCACGATGTGCGGCGTTGGTGCCTTGTTCCGACCTCGCAACAAGTTGTCTCGCTTTCTTACGCCACTGCACTCTGATTGAGGAAACGTTCGACGATTACGGCCTATTTCAACGGCTTGCTAGTGCCGTTTCCAGCAGATGACTTTCGCGCGAAACGACAGCAAGTGCTAGCAGTGCTGGCACTTAAGACGCGACATTTGGTATGAAATGAGTAGGGGAAGTCTCCACATGGTTGCAAACGTGACCCCAATGCGGAGACTTCCCCATGAACAGTGTACATGTGCGTCGAGTTGCGCCGCCGGAGCGGCGCAAACTTCGTCACTGGAAGCGGCAACGAACCAACCTGGTCAACAGTTGTCGCGCCAGAGTTATTCTTCTTTCCTCGGGGCATGTGGGCAATCGGGAGATTGCCCAGCAAGTTGGTTACACGCCTCAATGGGTGCGAATCATCATCCATCGGTTCAACAAAGGCGGGACGGAAGGAATTGCCTGGTATCCGTACTTTCACGGCCCAAGCGGCCCGAGGAGCTTCACCGCGGACATCATCGAGCAGATTGCCGCGGTTGCCCTCTCGCCTCCGAAACAGTTGATCGGAATGACCCAATGGTCTCTGGCCAAATTGCGTCAATACTTGGTCGAACAAGGGCTCCTGGCCAAGATCAGCCTGGAGTGGCTGCGACAATTGCTTCGCCGTTGTGGGATCCGCTGGCGGCGGACGAAGACCTGGAAGGAATCGACCGACCCCGAGTTTTGGCCGAAATATCGGCGGATCCGAAGACTCTACGCCGAACGCCCGCGCGGCGGTCGGCGCTTGTGTGTGGACGAATTCGGTCCCTTGAACCTCCAGCCACGACACGGCCACTGCCTGGCGGGGCGAAGTAAACGAGTGGAACGATTGCGGGCAACATACCATCGCTTTGGAGGTGTTCGCCAGTGCTTCGCCCTCTACGATCTGGAAACGCGGAAGCTGTACGGACGGTTCACCCGCACGAAGACCTGGAGAGACTTCCTCAGCTTCTTCCGTTGGATTCGTCGTCGTTACCGCCAGGAGGAGCGGCTCTACATCGTGATGGACAACTACGCAACACATTGTAAGTGACTGGCGGAACACGTCTTGTGCAGTCGGGTAGGCTGGGGGCATCGGCCGGGATGGTCTCGGCTCGATGAACCTCAGGAGCCCGAACATGAAGAAACGAATTCGACACGGCGATCCGCGGCGACGGAGCTATTGGGAAGAGGTGGTGCGGCGGTGGAGGGAAGGCGGCCAATCGGTGCGGGCGTTTTGCCGCGCCGAGGAATTGCGGGAGTCGGCCTTCTATTTCTGGCGGCATAAACTGGCGCGAGGTGGTCACCGCACCGGCAAGCGGGTATCCGGTGCCGTGGACGGCGCGCAGTTCCAGTCACGCCCGGCGACGCCAACGTCGCGTTCATCCAAGCGGGTATCGCCACGGCATGGTGCTACGCCTTCGTTTCTGCCCGTGCATGTGGTGGGACCGGCAAGCAGGTGCTTCGGCGCGGCTGAGGCGGACGGCGGCGTGGAGATTATCCTGGGGCAAGGCCGCACGGTACGGGTGCAGGCGGGCTTCGACCGGCAAACGCTCGCCGCTGTGCTGGCCGTGCTGGAGGTGCAGCCGTGTTGAACCTGTCGGAACTGGTGCGGATCTACGTGTGCTGGCGCCGACAGATATGCGAAAAAGTTTCGACACACTGGCCGCCCTGGTGCGGGACTGGCTGGGATACGATCCCTTGTCCGGCCACTTGTTCGTGTTCCGCAGTCGCCGTGGCGATCGCGTGAAACTTTTGTGGTGGGATCGCGACGGGCTGACGTTGTACTATCGGCGGCTGGAAGAAGGAACCTTTCGCTTTCCGACGAGCAACGACCCACAAGCGCGGAGCGTCGAGGTCTGCGGCAGGAGTTGTCGCTGGTGCTGTGGGGCATCGACCCGTCCAGCGTGAAACGGCAGCAACGCTACCAACGCACGGCTTGATGCGGGGAGAAAAACCTTTCTTGCGGTGGGAATAATTTCGCGTTCACGGTATCTATAAGGGCATGGACACGGACGCCATGCCTCTTCCCGATCCCGCCCTGCTGCCCGACGATGTCGCGGTGCTCAAGCAGTTGATCGTGCAATTGTTGGAGCAGTTGCGTCTGCGCGACGAGCGGCTCCAGCGGCAAGAACATCACATTCACTTGCTGCTGAAAAGGATTTACGGGAGCAGCAGCGAGAAGTTCGATCCGCAGCAAGGCATGTTGTTCGAGAACCAGGCAGATGCGGAAGAGGCGGCTGCCAACTCGCCGCCGCCGGTCGCACGGGCAGCTTCCAAGAACCGCGACAAGCACGGCCGAGGGCGGATTCCCGACGAGACCAAGCGTGAGGAAGTCGTTCACGATCTTTCCGAAGCCGAGAAGGCGGCATTGGGCGGCCTGGAGAATCTGGTCGAGTTGCCGCCGGAGACCAGCGAGCAACTCGATTGGCGGCCCTCGACGCTGTTCGTGATGGTGCATGTCCGCAAGAAATACGCCCGCAAAGAGCAACTGCCCGAGAGCGGCCTGACGCTCGTTGAGCAGAACGTGGTGCTGGCCCGCAAGCCGCCCGAGGCGATTCCCGGCGGTTTGGCCGGTCCGGGGCTGATGGCCCAGGTGATCGTCAGCAAGGGGGCCGATCATCTGCCCTTGCACCGGCTGGAAGGAATCTTCCAGCGACAGGGCGTCCGCATCTCCCGGCAGACGATGGACGGCTGGTGGCTTCAAACGGCCGAGTTCTTACAACCTTTGTACGCCCTGGCTATCCGCGTGGTGTTGGCTTCTCACGTAATCCACACGGATGACACCTCGGTGAAGGTCCGCGATGCCTGGCGGAGGCTGAAGTACACGGGCCACTTCTGGCCCTACGTGGGCGATCCACTGCACTCGCTGACCGTGTTCGATTACACGACGAATCACAAACGGGACGGACCGGCCGCGTTTCTCAAGGATTATCGCGGCTATGTGCAGGCCGACGCCTTCAACGGTTACGACGGAATCTACCTGGAATCCGACGGTCGAATCATCGAGGTGGCTTGTTGGGTGCATGCGCGGAGGAAATTCCACGAGAGCCGACGGCTGGATGCGGCCCGCATGGAGACGGCGTTGGCTTGGATCGGCAAGCTCTACGCCGTGGAGAAAGATCTCCGGCAGCGCTGTCAGGGCCAGTGGCAGCCACTCACGCTGGAGGAGCGTGCCACGCAAATCGCCGCCGAGCGGCAGGAGCGGTCGCGGCCGCTCTTGGACAGCTTCCATACATGGCTGGAAGCCGAGGCGCCCAAGGTCTTGCCCAAGAGCGCGGTTCGTGGAGCGATTAACTATACGCTCGGCAACTGGACGGCCCTGTCCGTATACCCTAACGACGGCTGGCTGGACATCGACAACAACGAAGGCGAGAACTCGTTGCGGGGCCTCTGTATCGGACGCCGCAATTGGCTTTTTGTGGGGAACGACCGGGGCGGCCGCGCGGCGGCGATCCATTTCAGCCTGTTGGCGTCATGCAAGCGTCACGGCCACGATCCTTGGGTCTACTACCGCGACGTGCTGACCCGACTGCCAGCGATTCTTCCCGGCGCCAGCGAGGAAGAACTTCTCGCCCTCCTCCCCCACCGCTGGCATCCGGCTTGATCTCCCCGTTCGCCAAGCCTACGCCCAGGCGGCGATTTCTCCCTATGTGCTCGGCGGGACGCTTACAACACATTTGCGGGCCGAAGTAGTCTCGTGGGCCAAGAGCCACAATGTCCGCCTGTATTTCACTCCGACCAGTGCCTCGTGGCTCAATCGTATCGAGTGCGAATTTACACCTCTGAAGAAGTACGCCCTGGACAACTCCGACTACCGCACTCATGAAGATCAGCAAACCGCCATCCAAAGCTACCTTCGCTGGCGAAATGGCCAAAGAACGATCGCAATTACGCCCTGGCCGCAACTACATAGGCGTCATCCGGCAGCATGACTCGATCGAGAAACTCATTGAATGGAAACGGCACTAGCATCACCAGGTTGCGGTTTGAGAAAGGCAAGAGTCAGCCGCCAGCAGGTTGATGCCGGATCTGTTCCCATTAAACATGGTCAACTGACAACACGACGGGTCGTGCGCCAATCAAACGAGTAGCCGTCGCGGTTCTGTTGCGCGCCATTTTGGTCGGTAGAACACGCCGAAATGGCGGACAACGCCCAATTGCCGAAAACCGGCCGCTTCAATCGCCCTCATGGCCGGAACGTTTTCGCTATGCGTTGCGATTAGAACCTCCCGGACGCCCTGTCTGTCAAGAATACGGACGGCAGCCACGAGAGCCTTGCGAAACATCCCGCGCCCCCGGAATCTCTCTGGTGTGACGCAGTAGTTGATTTCAGCCTGGCCGGCCCGCAGTTCAAAGAATCGGCTGAAATCTCCGGGCATGAACACCCACATAAGGTGACTTGGTTCCCCGTCCGTAAGCCCAACGAGACATTGATTGTACTTGAAAAGACGAGGGATGAATGCTTCTTCTCTGCGAAAATCGGGATTTTGTTGCAGAGACTGAATCACTGCGGCGTCGGCAATCTCAAGTGAGAAGTGGGGATCCTGCTGCGCATCCGTGCGAAGACTCGCCGTGTCAGTAGCATACACGCAGAACTTATGCGCTCCGGCAAAGCCGAACCAACCTCTTCGCGCGAGTTGCATGACGCCTTCGTTCCTCCATCCCACGCTTAGACGCCGCAAAAACATGAGTAAGAAGACCTCGATCCACAGGTGCCGGCACGAAGCACTTACTCACGGCTTCGCCGCAAGCCGGTTATCCGTGGCAACTCCCAGTTTGCTGACTACAGTAATAAGCATCAGATGGCCCAGAGAGTCCCATTGCTCCACAGTCTTATTGGTGTCTGCTAACGCAAGCGTGCCGGGCTTTCGATTGAGGGCGCCGCAAATCAGATCCAGGAACTCGTTCGTCTTCATTGCAATCTCCGAATGTTATCTCCAACAGGTTGCGTGCAATACCACGGTGTCGAACGGAGGAATAGCGCCGTATTCTCTCGCCCACGTTCCGTACTTGTACTTCGCTGTCCCGGTCCCAACCGGAGGGCAACGGGCGAGATGAAGCCGTCGCGGTTCTTATCTACAATTCGAGACTCGCGTGAATCTCCAGATAGCGGTTGTAGCGTTCCTCTCCGACAATTAACCGCAACTGCTCCGGAATCGGAAGCTTCCGCACGATGCGCATCGGGTTGCCAGCGATCTGACAGAACGGAGGAACCTCCCCTTGAATATGGGTTCCGATCCGCGCGACAACACCGTCACCAACGTTGGCCCCCGGATATACGACCGTGTCGAGAGGCAAAAAGCAAAAATCGCCGATTGTAATCGGCCGAATGCTCTCGGGCAAAGGCAGACCGCCGCCCAGCTTCATTCGGCTCATAACGTCATCTATAGAATGCCCAGGATTATCCGTGATCATTCTGGAGGTGATCATGCAATAACTGCCGATCGAGATTCGCTTTCCGACCATGAAACGGACTAAAGGCCCGAGATACGTATTGTCGCCAACAATCAGTTCCGGATCGTCCAAAACCCTGAGGCCGACAAACTGTGTGTTGTCGAAGATGTGGACATTGTTGCCGAACGTAATTCGCAGCTTTCCATGGATTCTGGTCGTGCCGTTGCCCGCATATTCCATACGGAAGCCCGTATCGACAGATACGCATTGCGACTTGAACATCGGTTCGTAATAGACCACTCGCCAAAAGTCGTGCCAGAGCGCTGTACGCACAGCCCATTCGCTATATAAGAACGAATGGAATGGCCGACAGGTTGGGAACGAAATGCCGCGAGTTGCCTTTGCGATCCGATAGAGCCAATCGTAAAGCGGAGATTCGCGCCGACGGATTCGCAAAGCCAACTCCGAAAGAAATGATGCCATGAGGATAGTTAGCTCCGAAAGAGGATTTCTCAGTACCGCGTACGACCCACCGGATGCAAGCCGTTTGCTGGTGGGAACATAATTGGGTGAGAAACCCGAAAGCACAGGCCATGACAAGAACGCGCGCCAGAGCACGCAGGTTGACAACAGTGTTTAGAACGGGACGAGCGTTTGAAACAGAGGCAATCACATCCGTTGGGTTCGCGCTACATTTCACGTATTGTGGCGCAAGACGGGCGTTAGAGAGCCGCCAATTCTAGCGTCTCGGGAACTCTACGGACAGAAGTTGGTGCCATGCCCGATACAATTTGTCTTTTACGGCGTAAGCCCACTGTGGATAGAGCGTCTTGGATAGTAGTCGGGCGGCATGTGGGTCATCACGGACCTCTGACAAATACATCTTGTATCGTGCAAAATCCTCCCAGTCGCGGCGGAAGTACGCTTCCCACGCGAGACTCGAAGCTCGTTTCAACACCTCGCGACGGATTCGATTTCGCGAATCTCCGGTCAGCCAGTCCGATTCGCGCAGCCACGGTTCATACACTTCTTCCCAGACTCCCGCGCGAGACAGCGCACTCCCCACTCGATGTGCGCCTGCGATCGAGTAACGTCGTCGGGCCACCTCACTAGCGGTATCCACCGGCGCACGGCCTTTTCCACATTACGAGCATTCGAATGATACCTCGTAGAGCTTATCGTGGCTCCATGTGCGCGGTAGAAGTACAGGTTCTCCGGGAGCCATCGGAACCGGAATTGCAACGATGCTCGCAGCCAGAAGTCGTAGTCTTCCGCTCCAAATAGGTTCTCGTCGTAGCCCCCGAGTGCTGCGGTAACTTGGGCGCGGTACAGAAAACATGCTCCAACACCGCACCCCTCATAGAGGCGCTCGACAGGAATGTGCTCTCGGCACCCGACGCCTCTCGGCTGGCCGAATTCGTTGACACGGGTTGAGTCGGCATACACAATTGCGACGTCTTTCTCGCTCTCAAGTACCTCCCGCATGCGCCTCAGGGCCTCGGGATGATACCAATTGTCGTCCGATGTCCAGGTGTGAAGGTCGCCGCGCGCACGCGCGAAGCCATCGTTCAGCGCTCCCGGCAGCGTTCGGTTCTGGGCAAGATGGACGGCCAAGATACGGGCGTCCTGCTTCGTCCACCAGTCGATCCTCAGCGGAGTTGCGTCCGTCGATGCATCATTGACGATGATCATCTCCCAATCCTGGCACGTTTGGTTCACGACTGACTTGATCGACTGATCGATGAACCTTCGTCCGTTGTGTGTTGGCAACACGATGGAAATCGCCGGCTTGTTCACGCCCGCAGCTCCTTTCTTAGCATCCAATCGACTATCCGATCCATCGTCCGGCGAGGTTGCGGAGTGATGGTCCCGATCCCGAATATGCGGGTCCGGCACATCAGAGGTGGGAACAGATGCAATGCAGACGCGGGTGCATCGAGCCATGAACCAGAAGGCAAGAAAAGTTGCGCACAGCGACGATGGTGATAGGTATTTCCGTGAGTGGACAAACGCCTGCTTAACGTGTGAGCATTGGTTTCAACTGGCGAATCTGTCTGGCGTCCATGCCAAGTCCTCCATTTTGGACCGGTATAGCTTCGCCAAACTCGCCGATTTATGCAATATCAACCTTACGTTGTAAAACTAGGTCCGTTGCCAATTCTGCTGGAGCATCCAATCAACGATTCTCTGGGCTGCTAGCCCGTCGCCATAAGGGTTCCTTTCGATTTGGCATGCCGCATACTCGTCCGCGTCAGTCAACAGGAGAGTTGCTCCGGCGATGATCGTTTCGACCGAAGTCCCAACCAGTCGCGCAGCACCCGCCTCGACCGCCTCCGGCCGCTCCGTCGTTTCTCGCATGACCAGCACCGGCTTCTGCAACGTGGGGGCTTCTTCCTGAACGCCTCCGGAATCCGTGAGGACCAAGCTAGATCGGTCCATGAGCCACACGAATTCCGGGTAACTGGCCGGTGGGACAAGATAGATGTTCTTACGACCTCTCAGAATGCGATTGACAGGCTGCTGAACACTCGGATTGAGGTGGACCGGGTAGACGAAGCAGCAGTCGGGAAACCCATCCGCGAGAGCGGCGATGGCGCGGCAGATGTTCTCGAACCCACTGCCAAAGTTCTCGCGACGGTGGCCCGTGATCAGGATCATTCGACGGGAACCTAGCATCGCATACTCTTGTTGCCACCGATTCGTGAAACTGCGCTCGCGGCGGAGTGTCGTCAGCAGAGCGTCAACGACCGTGTTGCCTGTCACCCGCACCGCGTCCGGTGAGACTCCCTCGGCTATCAAAGTACCAACGGCGCGGCGAGTCGGCGCGCAATAGAGCGTCGCAGTGATGTCCGCCACCCGCCGGTTGAATTCTTCGGGCCAAGGTGCGTCAAGATTGCCGGTCCGAAGGCCGGCCTCAACGTGAACGAAAGGGATATGACGATAGAACGATGCCATCGACGCGGCCATTACCGTCGTGGTATCACCCTGAGCAACGACACAATGCGGTCGGCGCCGGAGTAGAACCTCGTCAATTCCTTCAAGGCACTTCGCCGTCAATCCTGCGAGCGCCTGGGCTGGCATCATGAGGTCGAGGTTGTCGTCTGCGCCAATCTGAAAATAGTCGGTCACCTGGGCCAGCATCTCGCGGTGCTGTCCAGTCAGACAGACGAGTGTCTCGACGTCATCGGCGCGCCGGGAGCACTCCTGGACGACGGGTGCCATCTTAATCGCTTCAGGCCGGGTGCCGAATATCAGCAAGGCTCGCAGTCTATTCACAGAAGGCATTTACAACGTGAAGTGGTGGCAAACAACTCCAGGGTCAACCGCCGCAACAACACACGAATCACGCCGTGTCCTTGAGTGAGGCCCAGAGGGCACGGACTCGCCACGGCAGGGCTAGGTGAGGGAAGAACCTGAGCAGGTGCAGGGCAACCAGAAAGCTAAGGAGAACCAGCGATTTGACGGCGACGTCGAGAAAGAACATCGTGTGTGGAGCAAGAACCATAAGAGCGCCGGCTATCACAAGTAGCCCTGTCAACCGGCGAAGTTTGCGCCATTCAAACGCTATGGCAGTATACCGGCAGGCAAAGGCCAGATTCAGGACAAAGAGCAGGAAGAACGCCAACAAGGTGGCGATGGCCGCGCCGTGGGCTCCGTACACGGGAATAAGCAGGAGATTGCCCAAAATATTTGCGAGAAGGGCAATAACGACTAACCAAGAGAAGATCCCCGTTTTGTGATGAACAAACAGACCTACGCTTACGACGGAAGTGAGGCCGAAGAAAACGTAGGACCAAGCGACCAGCGGAATAATCGAGTAGGCTTGCCAATATTGCCGCGCCGTCAAGACTTGCACGATCTCTTTCGCTAGTCCCGTTAGGGCAAGAGCGACGAAAGAAGTCAGGACCAGGAGATAGGTGAATACTTGGCCGTATGTCTTCGCGGCGTTCGGCTCATTGGCAATTGTGAACCGCCTTGGCTCCCAAATCAAGACGAATGGACCAATAACCAGAATATTCACGAGCATTCCAAACTTATAACCGATGGAATAGAGCCCCGTGGCCTCAAGCCCGACCATTCGCTGAAGAAAAAACCGATCGGCGCGATTCAGCGCTGCCATTGCCACGGCGGAGGGCACTAGTGGCAGCGCGTAGCTGAGCATGCTCTTTACGATGGCCGAATCGTACCGCAAACCAATACGTGCCGAGAAACCCGGAATGAGACAGGCGGCAATTGCAGCAAAAACAACAGTCTGGGCAAGAAACATCCCCCAAATGCCTAGACCAAATCTAGCAACGAGAACCACACTTAACAACCCGACGAAGAGTGTCTGGGCAATCTCCCAGAAGGCGAAGCGGCGGGAGTGATCCTGCACACGCATCTCAGTCATGACGACCGTAACGATAATGACCAGTTGGGCTTCGACGAGGACCAATCGGAGCAAGTTGGCATGACCGGGCAAATCGAGCAGCAAGGAGAAGTAATCGGCCCAAATATAGACGGGCAGCAGCAGAAGCGTCGGAGCAACAAGCGTAAGCAGCATCGCGCTGCCGAGCACACGCTTCCTGTCCGCCTCGGTCTCTTCCCTCGCCCAGAACCGATAGACGGCCACGGGCAGTTGAAAGCTCAGCACCAGCGCCAGCGTATCCATGACGATGGCGAGAATCGAAAGCTCGCCGTACTCGGCGGGGGAAAGACATGCGGTAAAGATGGGCAGCAGAAGGACCGTCAGGGAACGGGTTGCCATTCTGCCGAACCAGTAGATTACGGCGTGGTGGAAGAAGCTCCGCTTTGGGATGGCTAGGCCATGCCGAGAATCGACAGTCTCGATCGGCAGTTCCGGTTGAAGTGAGTCAACCAACGTCGGTCCTTCCGGTGTAATGCGAGTCTGGGTGGAAATCGTGGGGCGGTGATCAGCAGTGGGATCGCCTAATCCAATCGGTCATCCTGGCTGGGCGCCTTCGACGAGAAAATCTCCGCCGTATTCCGGCCCGTAAGAAGTCTCGTCACGTGTCCTAGATGAATGCACAAGCCCGTTCGATAGAAGCAGGAGGATAGGCACCACGACCGAATACGCCTGGGAAAGAAAGAACGCACCCACAACGTAGGTCACGAGAGCGATTCTGGTGCATGTGGCCAGCAAAGCCGCGTATCGCATGTCCGGCTCTGGCATGAAGACGCGGTGCGCCTCGCGACAATTGCGCCAAATGGTCCTTAACAATAGGAGAAAGACGATCAGTCCCGGCACGCCGAGTTCTACTCCTACTTGGAGGTAGGAATTGTGGACGGTCATCCAACGGTGGTATTCCGCACCCATGGCGGTCGTCGCATTGCCAACGCCAACCCCTGTCAGCGGACGCTCTGCAATCGCCTTCAGGGCGTCAGACCATATCATCAGTCGACCGCCTCCCGTCTTCTCGGAAGTGTCGAGATTATAATCTCTGCCGCTAAGGACCTCCTGAAAACGCTTCTTCACCTTGTCGGCAGCAGGGCTCATGAAGAAGCCGGCGGCGAGGACGACCACAAACAGCTTGTGCCAGATCTTGACTCCGGTGCCTGGAGTAAAGGCAAGGAGCGCGCCGGCGACTCCCAATGCAAGTAACCCGCCGCGTGATCCAGTGCTCAAGATGCCGAGCATGATCCCGCCCATCAGTGCGGTGCAAAAAAGCCTGGCCCTCAGTCCGCCTTGAACGAACGCATAGGCCACAAAAGGAAACAGGGTGGCGAGCACCATCGCAATATCGTTCGGATCATAAGACGCGCCCACGCTAATCCGGCCGGTGGAGACTCCGACCGCGGCCATGAATCGCATCGCAACCACTAGGCAGGCTGCGCAAAAAGCCAGCATAGTCACACACCGCCGCAGACCGGTGAAAGTTCCAACGGCGGGCAGCCAGAAGTAATACAACGCGATTTGAATGAGCATGCCGATCCAACTCTGCAACGCCTGCCGCGGGTAAACTGAAAAGACAATGCCGGCGAAGCCCAGGAAAAGAAGCCACTTCATCGGCCCGGCGCCGGCAGGTGCCATCCTTTGCACCCTCTGCGGCCCGCTACAGGCAAAAAACGCCAACGCTACAAGGCCGAAGCTCACGATGGCGGGCCTGGTAATCGCCAGAACCGGGAAAATCTCTCCTGGCCGCACGACAGAGACAAGAAGCGACAGGCAGACGCAGCCGAAGTAGTAGGCGGGCATCTCTTGTTCCATCTGCCACACAGGTTGCCCCAGTTGGCCAGTTGCCACTCTTGACACGTGTAGGCTCATTTCGCGGACTCGGATCGTGTGCTGTGACTGAGGATCGTGTTCCCTTCGCGACAAACGGAACCCAAGCCGCGGTAGCATTTGTCAATTTTGGCTTTAAAGAGCGATTTCACAACAGTGCGTGAAGCGGCGGCCAATAGTCCTAGGAGTGTCCGGGGTAAACCTTGGCCGGCAGCGAGCTTGGCGGCAAGCCGCGCCCGACTGCTGCCATTCGACCCATGCCCGCGCTCGGCAAGCAGGTTGCCATAGAACTCGGTAAGCTGCTCTCCCTGCCAACGCATTCTCGCCAGGTACTTCCAGTAATCGGCTACCGTCGGCGGTTCGTAAAACACCTTTTCGCGAGCGACGAGGAACATGTCGCCAGGAAAGAGCAAGCCAAGAAACGCGTCCTCGCCGACAATTCCCTCCGGTACACCTTGCAGACACAGATCCGCCAGCCGTGCCTTCATATATGACCTGCGAACGGCATAAAACTGCCCGGTAAGAAAATCCTGGGCCAGCGGGATTTGGAGAAACCCCGTGAGCCGCCGTTGTATGCTCAGCCCGCGCGTGTGCGGCCAGAACTGCGAGCAGACGAGCGAGATATGGGGATGTTCTTCGAAGCAGCGCCGCAGCACGACGACGCTCCCCGGCTCGGGACGCACGTCGCCGTCTGAAAAGAAGAGAAAAGGAGTGTCATTTTCCGCAAAAGCCGTGTTCCAGGCGTTCGGTTTGGATGCCTTCGCCAATTCGCGCAAACGGAGATTCGGGATGGTCGCGCATAGCGCCCGGACCACATCGGCGGTGTTGTCCGTGCAGCCGTTTGCATAAACGATGATGTCGAAGGCCGCGTCGCCGTTTCCCGTCGATACGGCGCGGATTGTATCTGCAATATGCTTTTGCTCATTGTAGGCGAGGATGCAGACACAGAACGTCTTTCACGCCCGGTTCTCCCACGCCACCGCTCGACAAGTCATCCGCATTATGCACAGCAAGTGCCACATCTACCTTTCTACCTTCTCCCAGAGTACGTGCTCTCTGATCGCCAAGAAGCGAAAGAACCCCTGAAAGGCAGCGGCATTGACGACGACAAAATAGTAGGGCAGGTAGATCAGGTACGTTCGCCGCAGACTCTCGATTACGAAACCTAGCGCGGCCAATAGATAAAAGACGCACTGCGCGGCCAATAACCAGCGATAGCTCGCGATGTCGAAGAGGAGAATGTTGACGACCAAGAGAGTCAGCAAGAAGAAGGGGGCAAGCCAGCGCAGGATCTTGTGCGAGAAGAGGGCAAACCACATTCCCGGACTCAGCGTCCGACCGCTTCGCGCGAAGGGGGCCAAGAACTGGTAGCCGCCGGCAACGATTCTTGCCTTTCTCTTGAACTCGTTCTTCGCAGAGGGCACCACTTCCTCAACCGCCTCGGCTTCCTTCGCGTAGACGATCCGCAAACGGGCTGCAGCGCCTGCATGGAGAGCATGAAATCGTCAAGTACAATTCCTTGCGGCAAGGGACGAAACAGATCCCGGCGGATCGCAAATAACGCCCCATCGACCCCCACCATGCTGTGCAGCATCGCTTCGGCCCTCTGCACGACGGCCTCGTATCTCATATAGAGGCTCTCGCCCGCGATCTCCTGGTCTCCGCGCGCCGCACCAAGACGCGGCCGCACACGGCCCCGACCGCCGAATCGGCAAAGGGGGCAAGGAGGGCCTGGCAGCTTCCTGCCCCGACCATCACGTTTGCGTCGCCAAAGACCAGAACCTCCCCCCGTGCATGTGACACTCCGACATTCAGGGCATTCGCCTTGCCCGCTCTTGGTTGATACTCGACCATCCGCAGCATGGGCGACCGTTCCGAATACTCTTGGAGAATCGCGTTCGTCCCGTCGGTTGAACCATCCGAAACAATGATGATCTCCGGATCTGCCATGCCAAAATCGAGGCCCAAGCAGTTCTCGACCTTCTCACGGATGACAGTTTGCTCGTTGTGGGCCGCGATGATCATGCTGACCGCGCCGCGGAACTCAGCGTTCTGCCAGGGCTTGGCAAGGAACCGTGAAAGAAGGAGAACGGTCAAGGGATAACCGGCGAACGTCCATGCTAGCAGGGAGAAGGAGATCCAAAAGAGAACCTGCAGAATCACGATCGAACGATATCCTCGTACAACGATTGAAGCCGATCGACTCGGGACCGAATGGAAAAGGCTTCCTCGACCCGACGTTTTCCTTGGGCGGCAAGGCGATTGTAGACGTTTGCATCCATAAGCACTTCACTCAGGGCGCGGGCGATCAGATCGGGCCGCTCGGGCGGGACCAATCGGCCGCTCACACCGTCCTCGATAATCTCGGGAACCCCACCGACGGCCGTGGCAACTACGGGCTTGCCCATGGCCATCGCTTCCAATACCGCGTTCGGAATTCCCTCGGATCGTGAGGACAGGGCAAGAACGTCAGATTCGGCAACATAGTCTCCGGGCGTCTCCGTGTAACCCGCAAAATGGACCAGATCCCCAAGCTGTAGTCTGGAGCGCTGTTCTTCAAGAGCGTGTCGCTCCTGGCCGTCTCCCACTAGTACCAGATGGACGTTATCACATTGACATACGAGGAGAGCAAAAGCATCCAGTAGAACGTCCAAGCCTTTCTCGGGGCTGAGGCGCCCGACGGCAACCACAATCCGGCCATTGTCGGGAATGGCGAATCGCGCGCGCAAGGGACTTGCATTGGCGGATCGAGGCATGGGCTGGCGAGGATCGACGGCGTTGTGCACGACTTGGACGCGACGACCGTTATGCCCGCCAAACACGCGGTCTCGCTGTGATTGTGAGACAAGCACAGTCCGATGGGCCGCCGTCTGAAGGATGTTGTCTATGAGGTTGTAGATTCTAACTTTAGTGTTTTCACAGGTCGTTCCGTGCATGAAGCAGATCCACTTGACCTTGCACAGCATCCGGGCAAAGAAGCCCAAGAAAGTCGGTTTATAGCCGTGCGTCTGCACAATCGCAAACCTATTCTCACGAACTTCCCGCACTACCTGCCGGACAAGATAGAGGTACGATTTGTTCCACTGTGCAAGGAAACTCACCTGGATGCCGCGATCGCGCGCCGCTGTGAGGAAGACACTCTCCTGGGCGCCATTGTACTGAATGGCATACAAATGATAGTTGACTTTGGCCAAATTGCTGTTCTCCATTAGCTGAAAAAGACCTTTTGTCGGACCGGAGACATTGCCGGCCGCGATGATCAGCATGACTTTGACGGGCGTTCCATTCACCACTCTTGGCGCGCTCTCTTGCATCGGAGACGATTCATTGAAGGCTCAATCGGGGCAAATTCAGACGACCATGTTTACGGTGGACTGCTCGTCGCAGGGGTGAAGACTGGCGGGTGACTCATTTTCTACGGAGGGTTGTTTTACTGTCTGAACCACAGTTACGCCCTGCAATGTTGCACTAACGCGATTAACAAGTTCGTTTGCGAGTCGCTGGTCCACGTGCATATGTGTTGGAAGCGTGATGAGCCGGGAGGCAATCTCTTGTGCACCCCTTAACTGCTCCCCGGGGCAAACGAGGCTGCTTTGCAGGGCTGGCAGGTCACACAGCGCCAGTGGATAAAGGCGCCGGACCCCATAGGCGGCAAGTTGTCGTATCGCACTTTGGTTCCGTACGAGGAGCGGATAGCGCGTGTGTGCAAGCCTGTTCTTCATAGGTGCGACGTTGATCTCACCCGCGAAATGTGAATTATAGACGTCGCCAATATCCACCCGGTGTCTGTTCAGGCAATCAAGACGGGCCAGAGCAGCACTCCCGATGCGCTGGTAAGCGAGGGGCATATCGGCAACGGAGAATGACGGGTCATACACCGTGCGCCCCAAGCCTAGAGGCAAGTTTTCCAGAATCCAATATAATCGTGGGGACGCGAGCGCCCGAACCGCGAGCGGCATCAGGAAACGGGCCGGCACCAGGCGTGAGGCGCGTAATCCACCGACTATTTGCGATAAATCGCGGGGTTCTGAAGCAATCACCGCCCCGCCGCCACCCAGAGGCAGCGGTTTACCCCGACCGAAGCTAAGAACCGTGTAGTCGGCTGGGGTCTTCCATTGCGCACCAGCGTCGGTCCTGCCGAGCAATTGCGCCGAATCTTCGATGCAACAAATTCCGTACTCACGTGCTACTTCTGACAGAGCGCCGATGTCGCCCGGCACGCCGAGAAGATGCTGTCCCACCACGGCCACAGTAGCTGGACGAATCTTTCGTCTCACGTCCGCCATATCAGGTTGAAAACTGCATGGATCAAGATCATAGAGCGCCACTTTGAGCTCGGCCTTGACTGCGGCTGCAGCGACAGAATAGCAGGTGTAACCAGGAATCAAGACTTCTGTCATGCCGCCGGGCACCCGGGTTCGCAGCAGGCTGAATAGCAGGTAGAGAGCCGCTCTTCCGCTGTTTGTCACGATGCACGCGTCTGCGTTGAGATACTGCCGGAGTGTTAGGGCAAAGTCGGCCCTTCCCGGAAGAAGCCCTTTCGCGATAGCGCGCAAAGGCAAGCTCGTTTCAGCAGGCGGGAGGGAATAGGACATCATTTGGAAATGTACTTCCTTATTCGTGGGCCCGCCGCATTGGCCACCACTATCGGCAGCTTTGTCCACAGTCCTTTCGCGATCGAGCGCAGGCGCATCCCGATCTCTTCCCCAGATGCTGCATCGATGCCGCCCTGCCTAAACCAAAAGAGCGGTGAAGGCTGTGCGCCCCATTGCTTCTTGAAAGCGCAGGTTCCACCGCCGGGAGTCGAACGTCCAAAGTCGAAGAACTTGAAACCACTGTCCGCAGCGTACGTCAGAAAGCTCCAGTAAAGGAGCATATTGGGGCTAAGACTGTTGAATTCGCGCAGGGAAGAAGCCCATGAGATCGTTACGTACGATCCGTGCGTGAGGACAATCCCTGCCGCAGCCGGATATGCACCTTTGTAAACCACACCGACCTTGGCCGCGTCGCCGAACGCCACCAGCACGGCTTGCAGCCACTCTCTTGAGTGAACCGGAGACCCCAGATCACGCATATTCTGCGAGAAGACCGTGTAAAAATCTTGCAGGAGTTCTTTCCCGCCGATCCGGTTAACGAGACCGTGTTGCATTGCCCGTCTCACCTGACTCCGTAGTTTCGACTTGAACCCTTTCCACAACATCCCGGCGGATGGTGGGAGCCCGAGCACCATCCTGCACTTGTCCGCGATCTGACGAAAGTCGGTGGTCCGCTCTAGTTCGAGACTTGGCTCAGCGGTACGGATTTCGAGCGTGGCTCGTAGTTGGCTGGCCAGATCGACGGCGCGAGCAAGAAGTGCGCTCGCGAGTTCTCCGCTTTGGGCGACAAGCCCCCCGTAGTCGCAATACGGCAGGGAGACCAGACAGCGTCGGCTGAGGGGCGGCTTGATGAGGACAAGTGGCAGCACACCCGCCAAGGAACGATCGTCGAACGCAGCCAAGTAAGCCGTCTGGTGCCCGTAGCCCCTCTCCACCGCCCGTTTCCATGCCGTGGTCAGATAAACACATGGCGTGGCGTGGGCCAAGACATATCCGTCCCAGGCTTGATAGTCTTCCGTTTGAATCGGCCTTATTTCCACCTTGATGTTGCGCAGTGTTTCTGGATGTTGTTCGTGAGATGGCTGAAAGGGCGGTGAACATCCATGTGAGCGACCGCTACGTCGAACAATGGTTGTTTGCGCAATCATGGCGGCAACTTCCAACGTCAGGGCCGACGGCAGACCGCGTGTTTACCACAAGCAACTACCTTGATAATCTGTCTGGAGCGACGGGCAAGCCAGCTTCCTTGGTACTCTCTCAGCGCTTGAACCAGATAGCGGCCTCCAGGGTAGATCACCTTTCGTCCGTGCTCGATTGCAGGCACTCCGATTCTCTTGATAAACCTGGCATCTTCTCCGGGCCTGTTTCGCGCCGGTGACGGATCGGCGGATCCAAGGGTCACAGCTGCGTATAGTCCTACGGCGATGGAGCGAGAGATCTCATTGCAGGCTCCGCCAGGCCAGCACAAGAACTTCACCCTTCGGCCAAGACGGCCTTCGATAGTCATCTGGCACTCGGCAAGTTCAAAGCGATACCGGGCAATGCGGCCTACCTCTGACTCATACGTTCCCACTTTGTAGCCCCTGTCACGTAGCTGCCGGACTTTGGCCATGAGTGTTTCGCGCCAGCGCTCCCGTGCAAAAAAAACTCCGCCGCCCTCCTCTTCTACAAAATCGGCCAACACTTGCGCCTCGCACGGGTTGGGAAAGAACTTTGTCGCAGCAAGTGACTTCTGGTGCTCGTAGATTGGCGTTCCGAAAGGTATTTGTGTCGCTGTCGGTTGGGTGAGATAGAAAGGCTTTCGTTCTGGGAGCGCATTCCAGTCGAGCCAGAAGTGTCCATCTCCTGGATGGTGAAAGTCGACGATCTGCGGGCCTACAGGATACCAAGTGTGGGTCATGGCATGAGACTCCACCCGGAGCGGGCCGTTGGCTGCAAGAAGTCGCAACTCGGGCCAGGACATGAAGCCGCGGACTTCCAACGCCTCCTCGCTCGTTTTCCGTTCCCAAACGTCGTCAAGGCTCGGGCGGACAATATCCCTGGGATCAACAAACTCCGGGTTGACGAAAACTGTTCCCACGCACCCGTACTTGCGCAACAACGGGGCAGCGTAAGTCCAATTGTCCAGATATCCGTCGTCAAACGTCAGTACGACGCTGCGCTGCGGCAACAGCCGCTGCCCGGCAACGTGGCAGTGCAGTTCTTCGAGGTCGGCAGTGCGGTATCCCGCCCGGACCAGCCACTTGAGATGGTCTTCAAAGACCGTTCCAGGCACGGTGAGAAAAGACCATCTCCAGTCCGGCATGACCCGGCCTATCGTATGGTACATGACAACAGGGATTGCGCAAGCGTTCAAGTTCATCTATGCGCTGCCGGCGTTCCGTATTTCGTTGATCACATATCGGTGCTTGCCAGCTCTCGTTCGATCGATGGCATCCACCAGGCGCACGATCAATCGCAAATCATCTCCCATCCGCTGCCTGATTGGCGTCTCCAGTTCCTTCTGAAGGCCGGCCACGAGAATCTCCGGGGCCTGGCAGGTATCCCGCACAATATTTAGCACGACTTCCGTCTCGCTTGTCTGGACGAATTGAAAGGCGCGGATCCACTTCTTGCCGTCGAGCAGGCGGACTAAGAAACCAGGAAAGAACGTGATACCGTCTGAGTTACACAACAGATCTCTTGAGCGCGCAAGCTCAAGTTCCATTAGCGGGTAGCCACGGCCGCAGGGACATTCGGCCGAGCCCGGCCGGCCAAGATCGCCAATCCGATAGCGTAGCAACGGTTGCGCATAATTGAACAGAGGAGTTATCACAATCTCTTTTCTAGCGCCATCGCTTTCTTCGCTGTCGAGAAACTCGACGCGGTTCCAGTCGACAAACAGGTGCATCCCGCCGTGGGGACATTCGCACGCAACGCAGGGAGTCTCCCTGCTCCCATATTGGTTAAACACCTTGCAGCGGAAAACTCTCTCGATCACATTCCGCTGTTCTGGATAGAGCACTTCGGCGGAAGAAAATATCCCCTTGATGCCTGCGGGCGTGTGCCGCTCAGCCTCAAGCCACTTGGCAAAATCTGCGAGCACCGACGCATATCCGTAAATAATGGACGGGCGCAGAGAGCAGAGCGTGCGCCACCATTGGAAGAGGTCGCTTTCGTTATACTGATAGACAGCGATCGGAAAAGTCCCCGAAAGCGATGCCCTGACCCGTTCCCAGACTGTCGGCGGCAGCCGTCTGTGACGGTTTCCCCAGAGTTCTAGGCGAAGCTCCCCTGGTTTCCAACCTGCCCAAGAAGCGACGAAGTCCAGCCAGCCAGCCATCTTCTTGTGGAGGGTTCTGTCGGTAAGGAACTTCACCGGTGTGCCGATGGAACCGCCGCTATAGTTCACGTAGCTGTTTCGCGCATCGGCGGAGCCGCTGATGAGCCCCTCATATTCATGACGCAAGGTGTCCTTATCGAGTAACGGCAACCGGTCCCAATCCTCCGGAAATCGGAGTGCGGCAGGATCGATCCTCAATTGGCAGAACATTTTCCGGTAGTAAGGTACATTGGCCGCTGCGTGCTGGCTGAGTTTCCTTGCCAGCGCATCGCCTGCAAGCAACAACTCTTGCCTCGGCTGCCACTGCCTTGCAGAGAGTTGCCTGAGCACCCGCAACTCAAACCGCTTCCGGAGCCTGTACGTGAAAGAAGAGATCAATGCCTGATCGTCCCTTGATCGCGGAATTCCTCCGGCAGTCCATTCCGAGTGTGAATGTGGCCGTAAGCTTTTCGGGAGGACGGAATGTGAACAATCTCGTTCGTTAGGCACCAGCCTGGAGGAACCATGGCCGAGCAAGAAGCAATTGTGCCTACTCGGCGCCGGCCATGATGTGGTCGTAGAGTTTGGCATACTCTGCGGCCGTCTGTTCCATCGAGTGCCGTGTCAAAGCCTTCTGTCGATTCGCCACACGCATACTGCTCGCGATTTCTGGCCGTCCTAGCAGTAGTTCGATTGCCTCGGCCAGTGATTGATGGTTCTCCGGGGGGACGAGAACACCGTTGACCCCATGCTTCATGACTTCTGGGATTCCGCCGACGGTGGTTGCGATGACCGGCAGGCCACAAGCCATAGCTTCCAGCAAGGCAATCGGCAGCCCCTCGCGACGCGACGAAAGCACGAAAAGGTCCGCATGTGGCAGCAGGGCATCGACGGCTGGTCTGCTGCCAAGCAGATGTACGTGGGCTTGCAGGCCCAACTCTCGAACCGCGTTCTCAACAACCTCACGCTGCTCGCCTTCCCCGATCAGCATCAGGCAGAGATCGATGTTCCGTACGACGAGCATCTTGATTGCCCGAAGCAAGGTTAGGTGGTCCTTGGCTTCCGAGAGCCGCCCAACAGAGACGACAACACGTCCTTGAAAGGAAGCGGGCAGCAGGGCTCGCAGCGGAGAGTCACCTTGTGCAGGACAAAAACGCTTTGTGTCGACTCCGTTGATGACTACCTTGATCGCATCGGCGGGAATCCCGACCTCCGAAACGAAGTAGTTCTTCAGGTCGGCGGACACAGTCGTGAAGCAGGCGGCGTTTCGCGCGGCCAGACGCGAAGCATCCTGCAACCGCCTGGAACGGGAGATCGAGTATTTCGCGTGTTCGGTGACGACAATTCCCCTGACCCTCGAAAGCCCTGCCCCTAACGCTACGCGCCTGTATAGCGAAACATGGTGAACGTGCAGCACATCGACCTTCAGTCGATTCAGAGTGCATGCAACTATTAGCGGACGCAGCAGGACGGAAAATCGTGTCATCTCAAGGCCAAAGCAGGGCACGGACAGACGCGACAAGATGTCTGGCATCGTGCCCGACGACTTATTCAAGAAAAGCACGAGAGGATCAAACCGCGATCGATCAAGATTGCTGCAAACGCTTGCAGCAAGCATTTCCGAACCGCCCACTTGACGGGACCAGATTAGGTGTGCAACGCGGCACACGCGGTTTGCGGTTCTCTTCATGATCGGAGTAACTTCTCGGCGCTCAACGAGTGTCTGCTCGGCAGCGTGAAAGCCCCGCGAGTCCTCGGTTGTCGCATGATCTCAGCTATTCTCTTCACGCGCTATTTCGCAGCGGGGGGAACTAAGTACTTTCTTGCCACGGGTACGAAATCCTGCAAAAACTTCCGACATGGATCATCAGATGGTGGATTTGTTGCCCCTGGCGGCAGAACACAGGAGAGCTGAGTTTTATACAAGTAGGGCAGCCCGGCCGACCAGAAGCGAGCGTCTTCCAGAGCCTGCCAGCGGCCGCCTGAGCTCCAAGCGTAATACAGCCGGAGTTGGTCTCCGCTCAGGTTTCTTACCTTGTAGTCCAGCCACCACAACTCGTCGGCTCCTGCCGCGGCTGAGATAGTCGCCTTCCGCCGTTCGCCCACGACTTCATAATTCTGCATGCCAAGGCAGACCTCAGGAGTATGCACCGATATCGGACCCGGCCGACCGAGCAGAACGGTAACGTTCACCACGTCACCAGTTTGCAGATTCTGGTATCGACGAACAACATAGCCCGCCGGGTCAAGTTGCTGCAAGGCACCCTTGTCCAGTTCTTCGGCCGCCTGCAACTGCCAGTCGCCAAACTCGTTAGGTATCTCCTTAAGTCTGTTGGCGGCGGCTACAGTATCGATCTGGACTCCCCATCGATTTGTCATCCGTCCGTGAATTACACCGGAAGCGATCGTCAACCCCACAGCCACAAGGACTGCCAATGAAAACTGTAGGCGCTTCATCCAGTTGAATCCTTTAAGATCGGGTTGAGTTCGTCGGGACTCGGTCGCAGCACAGGCATGATGACGCTGGCGAACAAAGTCCCGGTGGGATCCGCCGAGTCGCAGGCGTCGGAGGGGGAGCAAAAACGGGATTCCGCGGGCGTCATCTGCCGGTTGCCTGTTCTGTAGCTGTTTCCGCCGAGTCAACGGAACTAGAATCGTCCCGTGTAGCCTGCCGAGCGATTACGTCGCAAAGTCGTCCGAAGTGGAAGCGCCGAAGCAAGTCGTCCAGTTTTTGCTCGTTTCGTGCCAGGTTCACGCAATGGCGGAAGCGCGACAGGCGCGAAGCGGCGCTAATGCGGGGTTGAGCGGGATCGAATTCCCAAGGATGCACGTAGAACATCACCGGCCGCCGCTCGACACGGTTGAGCCGCCGGAGGCAATAGGCTGTCCACCAGAGTGGGAAAAGGCGAAAATACCCGCCGCCGCCCACGGGCACATTCAGGCCCGCAAACCGGACCACAGACGGAGGGAACTCCCAGATGGGGCCGGCCGGGGTCGTCAGGCGGTGCAAACCGGGCTGAGCATCGGGGATGCCGTAACGGTCGTGGTGCACGGGAAAGACGCTCGAATCCACTCGAAATCCTTCCTCAACCAGGATTTCCAGTGCCCAGAGCGATTGCCGCGTAATTGAGAAGCTGGCGGCGCGATGCGCCGTCACCGGTTGGCCGATGGCGTCTTGCAACACGTCGCGCGAACGGCGAAGGTCGGCGCGGAACTCCGCTGGTGACTGCCGGTAGATCAAGCGGTGCGAATAGCCGTGCGATCCAATCTCGTGCCCGCAAGCCTGAATCTCGCGGACAAGATCGGGATGCCGCTCTGCAATCCAACCCAGCACAAAGAACGTAGCGTGGACGCCGTGATGTTGGAGCAATTTGAGGACGCGGTGAGTATTCGCCGAGACGCGGCTTTCCCATTGGCTCCAGCATTGCCGATCGACGTGCTCTTCGAACGCCGAAACTTGGAAATAGTCCTCGACGTCGACGGTGAAGACATTCAGCATGGTTGAGGCGGTCTTCACCGTGGCTTGACCGGGGCATGATGCGCAAGGGCCTCTTTGACAAGGCGTTTGTCGTCCGCGGCGGATTCCGCGGCGGCCTCATGGAGGATTTTCGCCGGCGTGGTTGGCACGGGATTCGAACCGTCGCTGCGCCCGTTTCCATTTCCGCCGCCGGCGCACGCTCCGGTCTCGGTAGGTTCCTGGAGCACAACACTTCGTCGCAGGCCAAAAACACGCAGCAGCCAGGCTCCCGATATTTTCACCATCCGCAGGCCCGTGCACAGAAAGATGCGTGCGTCGAGCCAGGGCCCGGCATGATGAATGTACTCGCAATCAAGGGCCAATTTGCGGCGCACGCTATTCAGATCGGAGTCGGGCGGAAGATTCAGTTGTGCTAATCCGGTAATGCCCGGTCGAACGACGACACGCTGATAATAGCCAGGAATGGACTCGGCGAGAACATGAACGAACTCCGGCCGCTCGGGCCGTGGACCGACGATCGACATCTCCCCTTTGACGATGTTCAGCAGTTGAGGAAGTTCGTCGAGATGAAACCGCCGCAGTATCCGCCCTACGGCAGTGATCCGCGGATCGCGGGCTGTCTGGGTCCAAACGGGACCGGTGCCGGACTCGGCATCGTGACGCATGGTTCTGATCTTGTATATCTTGAACTTACGGCCATTGCGGCCGACGCGAATTTGGCGATAGATGCCGGGACCGCGGGAAGTCAAACGCACCAAGAGAACAAGCAGCGCTATCAGAGGCAGACCCGGCACCAGCAAGACGACCGCAAGAACCCGGTCGAAAACCGCTTTCCAGCGAAAGTATGCCGGAGGAGAGAGCGTTTCCATTGCTCGCTTTCGCGGTGCCAAGCCCGTCGCCGACTGACGCTGCCGCGGGGCTGCTCGTCCTTTCTGTTTCACCGACATGGCGCTATCTCCCAAAAAAGGTCAATTGCCGTCTGAAGGTTCGATCATGCACTTCCGCGCAACCGGCAGGACACTTCGCAGGAATTTCTTGCCTGGATCGTCGGCTTGTAGATCTGCTCCCGGCGGCAATAGTGACGAGATCTGGATTTTGTACAAATACGGTTTGTCTGCATACTTGAAACGCGGATCGCCGCTTGCCGCCCAACGTCGGCCGGTGCTCCAGGCATAGTACACGCGAAGCACCCCTCCGCGAACATCATTGGCCTTGTAGCTGAGTGCCCAGAATTGATCGTTCTGTCGATCCTCGCCGCGGATAGCCAATTCTTTCCGCTCCCCCATGGCCGAGAAACCTGTGCTGCGGAAGCAGATTTCGGGCGTGTGAACGGAGATGGGGCCCGGCGGGCCGAGCAAAACAGTGACGCTCACCACGTCATTGGTCGTCTGATCTCGGTACTCGCGAACGAAAGAGCCCGTGCATTCCAGCATTCTCTCCGCCGTTTCTCCGAGCTTGCCGGTGGAACTGAGCTTCCAGTCGCCGAACTGCGACGGAACCTCAGCCAGTTTGTCGGCTGCGCGAACGGTATCCGGCGACGTCCCCCAACGGTTGCGCATGCGCCCTTGAAGAACGCCCGAGAAAATCGTCAGGCCGAACGCGACAACAATGCCTAGCAACACATAGGAGCGGTTCATCTCAGTTGAACTTCTTCTGCAAGTCCGCCAGCACGCTTCGATCCGTCGGGGTCAGTACCTGCCGGGTCAAGTGATTCTTGCAGGCAGTGTGGAGCGCAGTGCGGGCCTTTTCCGGTTGCCGCGTCCGATCGTAGGCCACCGCCAGGTGAAGATGATACCTTGGGTCGGCAGCCAGAGAGGTGGCTGCCTGCTCCAAGAGCGGCACGGCGTCTGCCGGCTTGCCGTCGAGCATCAGGATCGTTCCTTTGGTGTCGAGCAAATCGGACTGCTGGCCGGCAATCTCAATGGCTAGATTGATGCACCGCAGCGCCTCCGGGCGGTTCTCGGGACGCTCGGCAAGCACGGTGGCGAGATTGTTCAGCGTGTGGGCATCGTCCGACTTTAGCGCCAGCACGCGTCGGAACAAATCGGCGGCTTCATCGAGCCGCTGTTGAGCCACACGAACGCTGCCCAACACGGTAGCCAGGTTCGCATCATCCTTGTGATCGGCAGCGGCCTTGGACAGCAGGGGTTCGGCCAGAGCGAAATCTTCCGCGGATGGATTTCCCGCCAACAGCGCGACCGCAGCCGCCGTGGCCGGCATCGCCGAGGAGTCGGATTTTGCCGCCTCGCGGCACAACTCGATAGTTTCTCTCATCCGTCCCTGACGTCCCAGAGAGTCGGCCAGCGGCAAATAGGATTTCGGCTGCAACGTTATCAGCCGGCGATACCATCGCTCGGCGACCTTGTGCAGATCGAGGGACGAATAGAGTCCACCCATGTTGAGCGCGAACGTCGCCTCCCGGGGCGAGTTCTTGGGTAACCGTTTGATAGCCTTTTCAGCCAACGGTTCCAGCAGGGGTTCGATCTTGTCGAGCTGGCCTTTGCCTTGCAGCCAGCGCGCTCGCAGCGATGCCACGCCGAGGTCGTTGGGCTGACTTGTTTCCCACTTCTTCAGTTCTGCATCGGCGTTGTCGAACCGTTCGCCCTTCAGCAGCAATTCGATGTAGGCAGCGGCGTCGGCCGGATCGACGTGCGTGCGAGTGACGAGCATCAGGTACTGTTGCCGGGCGCCTTCCAAGTTGCCGACGGCTTCGCAAAACCGCGCCACTAGCCGCCGGTCTTTGTTGTCGGTCTTTTTGGGATCCGCCACCAACGCCTCGAAAGTCTCTTGCGCCTTGGCGAGATTCGCTTTTCCGCCTTGGCACCAGAGGAACTTCGCCTGCACGCGGCGATCATCGTTGGAGAACAACTGGTTCCCGCCCGCCTTATCCACCAGATTGCGGGCTTCCTCCCATGCCTCCTTGCCGCCGCGGTCGATAAGAATCTCGACGAGCAACTGCCTCGCCCTAGCGGTGACGACGGAACCGGGTGATTCTCGCAGCACGTCGCGCAACAATGCTTCCGCTTCGGGATGGTTGGCGGTCGTGCCTACGTGCACCAGACAGTCGGCCAGTTGCACCTGGACGGCCGGGTTCTTCGTGTCTAGCCGCGCGGCCTCGCGGCAGTTCGCAATGGCCTGTTCTTTGTCGCCCAAGAGTCCGTATTCCTGGGCCAGCATCGACGCCCGCTGCACTTTGTCGAGTTTCTCATTCTTGGCGATGCGCTGCAGCACTTCGCGGGCATCGCTGGGCCGCCTCGTACGGTAGTAGAAATTGAACAGCTCTTCCAGCGCGCGGCTCGTCGGGGCCCAGTGCTGCCGCCTTCTTCAATACGGCCTCGGCCTCGGTCGTCTTCCCGGCGGCCGACAACAACTGTCCCAACCAGAGCTGCGCGAGGGGATTCGCGGGAGACTGCTCCACTCCCAGCCGCGCCGATTCCAGGGCGCGATCGATTCGCACGCGCTTTTCGACCACAGCGCGCCTCAAAGAAGCGTAATCGCTGATGGACAACGCTTCGCCGCGCATCAACGTCAGGTACTGATCCGCCTCATCGCCCCGATTCGTCTGAAGCAGCCGGGAAATCAGCCGTCGAAGAACCAACGGCGACCGTTCACCGAGACCAACGGCCTCTCGATAGGCCTCCATCGCTTGATCGGAGTCGCCGCGGGCATCGCACAAAAGCCCCTTCAGAACGTAGCCTTTCGCCCACCCGGGACGTTGCGACTCAATGAAGGCTTGCAGCTTTGACGCTTCTAAGAGCCTCTCGTCCTCAGAACCGGTCGCCTCGGCCAACAGGCGATGCGCCCGATAATACCGCCGGAAGACGCCGTTTTCTCCCTCAAGCTTGCCGAGCTCCGTTTCCCGCTGCTCGACTTCGGCCAGTTTGCCCGTTGCAAGAGCCATTTCCGCAAGCTGCGCCAGCGACGCGATGTCCTTCGGTTCGGCTTTGATCGCCTCGATCAGATGCTTCCGCACCAAATCGTTCTTGCCTTCATACCTGTCCAGTCTGACCAGTTCCTGACGGACGGCGGGACGGGCTTGCTCGGGCAATGTATCGATCGCCGCAGTCAAGATCTTCCGCGCCTCCTCAGGCTTTTTCCGCGAGATACAGAACCTAGCCCTCAACAAACACGCCCTCGCTTCTTGACCCTTGATCGCCTCCAACCGCTTGATGACGCGATCCGCCTCGGCAGGCTGCCCAAGCCGCTCGTAGGCGTCTGCCAACTGCGGCAATAACCCGGGCGCGTCGGGATAGTCGCGCTCGGTCTGGCGACAGATCGCCAGCGCCTCTCCCATCGCTTTCTCTCGCTGCCCCGGTTTGTCGGCGATGGTTGTCAGATAATCGGCTTCGAGCAATCTTAATCGCCAGCCGTTGGTAGGCGGCTTCTTCTCACACGATTTCTTAGCCTCTGCAAGGATCTTATCAAACGACTCCCAGTTCCTTGCCGTTTTGGGAACGCGGAGTTGCTGATCGAAAAGCACCAGGGCCAAAGCCACTTGTGTTTCCGCTCTGTCCGCCGAAGGCTGCAGCGACAAGGCCTGTCGGTAGTGCTGTTCGGCCGCATCGAGGCGGTCGGCAGACATCCAGGCGGCAGCGGCGTTCAGATGGTGTGCCGCTGCCGTCGGATCCAGCGTGGCCGCGTGTTCGTGGGCGAGAGCTGCCTGATCCCACTGCCCTAGCACGGCGTAGAGGTTGCCGAGGAGTTGCCACGCCTGCACGCTCCGGCCAGTCTCGTAGGCCGTCGCCTGCTGGCCGATTCCCACACGCCGCAGGTAACTCACAGCCTGAAGATAGCATCCCTTCATCATCAGACACCGGCCACGGAGCAAATCGACCGTTCGCTTCAATGCCAGCTTGACGGGCGTCGGCTGCAGCGGGGCAATTCGCTCGATTATCTGCTCTAGACTAGTGATCGTCTTGTCGGCTTCATTTAGCTTGCCTTGGGCAAGCAGCGCCTCCGCCAAGCTGTACTCCAAGTCGCCATCGCCCTTGCCCACCTTTTCCTCTCCACGGCGAAGGGTGGCGACGGCATCGTCGAGGTTTTTCGCACGAAGGTCGAGTTTCCCTTTGTTCCTATTCAAGTCGGCCTCATTCCTATACAAGTCGGCCAGGAGCAAGTAAGCACGCTTGTCGGCAGGGGCGATCCGCATTGCGTGTTCGTAGTGCGTTCTCGCTTCTTCGAGGCGGGCCTGCGCGTCGGCCGGCGATCCGCCTTTCTGCCGGGCCGAAGCGGCCGCCCGTCGCGATTCGGAAGCCGCCAGAAGCACCACTTCAAGGTCCTCAGGATGGTTCTTGATCGCTGTCGCCAAGTCTTTCTTCGCGTCGCCCGGGTGATAAAGCGACAGATATCGATGGTGCGCCAATGCCGCCTTAGCATCCGTCGGATTGGCGGTCATCATCTTGTCCATCACCTGGTCGGCCAGCTTGTTGCGGGCGGCGGCGGAGAGGCTCTGTTGTTTTTGATCGAGTAGCAGCGGCTGATTGCGGTAAATGTTAGCGAGGATCGCAGCAATCTCAACGTCACCGGGATTCAACTCCGATGCGCGCATGACGGCTTGGCCCACCGTGGAAAGGTCTTTTCCACTGCCGCGCGAACCGCCCGCCGACTCGCCGTAAAGCGCCTTGGCCAGCAAGCGGTTGCCCTGAGCGTTGTTGACATTGTGCTTGAGAATCTCTCGCGCCTCGCCTTCGGCCTCCGCGAACCGCCCCCGCTCGATCAGCAATTCGGCCAGTCGCCGACGCAGAGCCCGCTCTTTCTCCACAGGGGTGTCTTCTTTCGCCTTATCTTTCTCCGCCGGCGTGACCCCTTTCGGTCTGTAATCTGGTGCGACCCCTATCGCTTGATAATAGTATTCAATCGCTCGGTTAGGATCCTTGCCGGCGCGGTCGAACGCCTCGGCCAAGAGTATCTGTGCATTGGCGTCGTTGGGCTTCAGCTTCAGGTATTGAAAATAGTCATCCGCCGCTCCCTTATAGTCTTTCTCTTCAAGTTCCAGTTTTCTCGCCCGTTCCAGCAGCGCGTCGGCCGTGCGATTCACCTGATAGGAATACCAGAGATAGACGGCAGGTCCGACAACCGCGGCGACGACGAGCGTCTCCACCAGCAAGCGCAAATTGAGAATCCGCTTGAGCTTCGGCCGAACTGCGCCGCGATCAGCCGGCGGCGTCTGTTTCGTTGTCATCGGTCGCTCCCACGGACGCTTTCAGGTCAACTGCGAACGTAACTGTAATCGCCCCAGCGATAGGAGTAGTTTTTCGTTGGAACACCGTTGAGCACAAGCCCGACGGGCTGACTGCCGGCCGCCTCCAATCGCGCGAGAATTCGGCGGAGTTGGTCGACCCGGCTGACGTCGCGCATCACGCACACCAACGTCGCGTCGGCCGCTTTGGCCAGCACCAACGCTTCGCTGGCCACCAACACCGGCGGCGTGTCGATCAACACGTAGCGATAGCGCGAAGGTATCTGGGCCAACAGCGACGGCCAGGCCCCGTTGCCCAGCAGCGTGTGCGGATTTACCTCCAGCTTGCCCGCGGGCAACAGATCGACGAGGTCGTTTCCGCTCGGGACAATTGCCGCTTCCAAGGAGCAGTCTCCGCTGAGCACCTTGGCCAAGCCGGGCTGCAAATCGATGCCGAATACGCTGTGGACGTCCGGGCAGCGCATGTCGCCGTCGATCAGCAGCAACTGCTTTCCCGTCGCCCGCGCAAAGCTCACGGCCAACTGGCAGACGACGCTCGTCTTCCCCTCACGGTTGGCGGCACTGGTGACCGCCAGGATGCGCATATCTCGCAACTCCGTGGAAAGCGTCAAACTTGTCCGCAGACTGTCGATGCTCTCCTCGAACAGCCGCAGTTCGCGATTGATTCTCGCGCTTGCCGAGCCGTGACCGGCGGGAGAGCGCACGGGCAGGTGGGCGATCTCGCCCAGTACCGAGAGCTTTGCCTGCCGCTCCAGCATCGTCGGATCAGTCACCCGTCCGATCATCCGCTCCCAAGCCACCGCCAGCGCGAAAGGCAGCCCCAGGCAAACCAGCAACACGACCGCCATGTTGCGATAAGGGAACACTTCGACCGGCGCGCTGGGCACCAACGCCTCCGGTTGCATTCGCTTGACCCTGGTCGGCGCCTCCTGTTCCGTCTGCACTTCGACCACCCGCTGCGCGATCAATTCGTACACCCTTTCCGCACGCGCGAGATCATCCAGCCTGAACCCCAGTTCGAGCGTGTCCCCGCTGGTCTGCTTGACGCTGTCCTGCTGCTTCTTGCACTGCTCCTGGAGTCTCTCTTCCAACACGCCATACCTCACCCGATCCGATCGCATCTTGTCCAACTCGTCGGTGATCCGCTGGATTCGCGAGGTTCCCATCTCGCCCTGCTTGGCCATGATCGCCAACTCGGCCTCGCGTTTCGCCTGGGGCCTCATTTCGTCGCGCAGCCGAGCAAGCGACTGTTCGTCAACGTGGATGTCCATTCTCAGACGATCGAGGACGGGCGAGTTCTTCCCTCTGACCATCAACTGCTCATTCGCGGCGAGATCGGTCCGCCTGGCCGCAATGATCGCTTTTAGCCGCCGGACCCCTTCGCTCTCCTCGACCAGGCGTTCCGTCATCGCGTCGCGCATCGCGATTTCTTGTTCCGACAACGTCTCGTCCGGGCCTCCCTTCTCCTTCCGCTTGGCGGCAATCGCCTCTTCGGCCGCCTTAATCCGCTTGTCCAGCACCGTCCGCTCGACCTGCACTTCAATCAGCCGACTCTCCAAGTCGGCCAGCGGATGCTTCTCTTGCGGGCTCGAATCTTTCTTCCTGATCGCGAAGGGATCCTCGACGGCCGCTTGTGCGGCCAGCGTGCGTACATTTCCTTGCAGCCGCATCACCTCTTTCAATCGCGCGTCCCTCTCCTGGCTCAGCAGCTCGCTGATCCGCTGATTTTGATCCTGGTCGGTTTGCTCCCGCAGTTTGAAGTACGACTCTGTCACCGCATTGACCACGTTGGCGGCACTTTTCGCGTCCGGATTAGCATAGGCGATGCAAAACAGTTCCGACTCGCCAACCGGCAGCACCTTGATCTGCTTTTTCAAGTACGCCACCTTGTCGACCTGCCGCGCAATCTCCGGCACCTTGGCAATCTCCGGCCGCTCGATGATCGGGGCAAGCACCAGCGGAGTGTGAATCAACTCCATCTGCGTCTGGAAGAAGAGCTTCGATGGCCCATCCTCTTTCGTCTCGAACGCCAGATAGGGCCTCCGTTCCACGATCCGAAACAACGCCGACGCTTCATAGACCGGCTCGAAAAGCAAATAGACGGTCGTTCCGCCCGCGGCAGCCAGCAGCAAAGCCGTGGGCAAGACCACTTTCCACCATCGCCGCAACGCCCCCAAAAGAAAACGGGGCGAAATTCCTTGATCGGACTGCATCGGCGTCTGAACGATCTGCCTCCGCGGAACGATTTGTAGTTCGGACATAGGCAATTACCCCACTAGCCGCGGTCTCGACGGATCACGTCGCCGACCCCCACCGTCTCCACTTCCCTGACCAGCCGCGACAGATACCACAAGACCAGCCCAAACAATCCGGCCGCAAACACGATCATCACCCATCCCGACGCATTGTGCGAAAACTTTTTGGCCGCCTCACTCGACGCGTATTGATACAGCAAACCGGTCGCCACGATTCGGGCCGAATTGGCGAGCAGCGCGATCGGCAGCGCGCTAATCAACAAAATCGCCTTCACCGACCAATGGCGCCGCACCAGAATCGCATAGACGAAAGCCAAGGCCACAATTCCCATGAAGATCCGTAAACCCGAACACGCCTGCTCCACTTCCAATCGGTTATTGCCCAGCACAATCACATGCGCCTCCGCCAGGGCGGGCTGGCCCAGAGCCTGCAGAATCCAGCAACTCAGCCTCGTGGCCGCGCCTTGCAGCGGCAAACTCAGCCATCGCTCCACGCGAAAAGGCAGCGGAACCATGAACCACAGGAACACGATCGAAGGCAGGCTCCACCAAAACGCCCGCCGCCCAACCAGCAACAACACCACGCCGCCGACCCACGGCAGAATCGACCAGCCATCGAGTGCCTCGAGGTAAAAATGAGCGCCAGTTGCTCGAATGGCCAGGCTAGCGGCGATCAAGGCTAGGCCGCCTACGATGTCGAGGGCACCGCTGCCAATCCCCGGAAACTGATCGCGCCGCGCCCAAAGAAAAAACAGGGCAAGCGGCGCTACGAAGAACCCGTGCGAATAGTCCGGCTCGTTGTTCCACTCATGGATTAGACCGCCAAGAGTGGGCCAGTAAGCCCAGACGGATGCCGCCGCTAGGATCGCACCGCCTGCGAGAAGAACGCCATCGCGGCGGGCCGCGCCAGTCTCGTATTCCACATGCACGTCTTGTTTCATCGGCGTGGCGGCCGCAAAGCACTCGCTGCCCAGCGCAGACTCCGTCCCCGTGGGTTGCGCCGTGGCAAATCCGTGCCGTCCGCAACCTCCCTTAACGATCGTCCGTGTATGCCCTTTCTTGGCTTTCACTGATTCAGCCTGCGTCCGTGCGAACAACTTCTTTCGAAACGCAATCAACCGCGGGTGGCCCCTCGGCTATCGCGGTACCGAAGGCACAAGAGGATTCTGGCCTCGGGTAAGACTCTCCGGCGGCCTCGCCGCCCCGACAGTCGAGTTGTCGTCGCTACCCGCTGCGCATAGCAGGCGCATCGCAACCTTTTCTGGTCGTTATCTCTTTCCCACGCCCCCAGCATCACTCACCCCGACGAGTCAACTGTGGTGGAAACAAGATGAGAGCCGATTCAGATGCGGCCCTTGGAAACGCTGACGCGTGGGGACGGAAATTCACGGCCGCCATTGGAACCTCCCCCCGAGAGTAAGGCATAACCCCGTTGCACTTGCCAGTAGAAGTCCTAGCTTAGTGGTGGCCCTAATTGTTGTCAACAATCTAGCGGAATGGTGGACCCCCGATTGGCTACTAAAAATGGCCGAGAATCCCCACCTCAGTACGGTTTTGCTGGAATCCTGTTGGCGCGAATGTCAGGAGTTTCGTCGCGGCGGGCTATAGATAAGTCGTAGATGCTCAACATCGAGCTGGCCGGCGTCGGCATCGTGTTGCAAGCCTTTCTCCAATAGCTACTTGGGGCGTGCGCTTTTCCAAGCAAGCTTCTTTCGGCGTCGCGGTCAATCTGCCAGGCGGGCTAAGTGGACTGGCGTGCGAGCCGCTGCTGAAACACAACCCATCCAAGAATTTTTTCCGAAATCGAGAATTTCTCGCCGCGACGGCTTCCCCTCCCACCCATTGCTTTCCCTTCTGAGAGCTTTTTGAGATTTTTTCCTATCTCATCTGTCAGGAATCGCCCTTCGGCGGTCTATAGGGCTTTAGAGCATGGTACGAACTGCGAATTCCCCATAATTAGGTACTCGTTTCGGTTGTTACGAAGGATAGGTGCCTTCGCTTTCAGCCAGGACGGCGAACCACGAAACGCCCCACAGGGGGCCAGGAGACTGTGATGAAACGTTTAGTGATTTTGCTGTGCGCGGCCGCGGCAGGTTTGATCATGACGAGCATGGCCTGCGCGAGCATAGGCGACTTTGTTGCCGATAGCGACCAGTTCGGCTACGGCGGTATCGTGACGGACGTTACCCAAAGCAATTCATCGTACTCCGTTCCCACACCCCGAGACGCGTCGGTGTACTTCAACCACGGTTCTGACCCCCTGGGCTATTCGGCGTACGGAAACAACAATGAAATCATGTCGAACTGGTATCAGAGCCCGGAGTCGAACCAGACCCCGGGGTTCTTCCAAATAGCCGACTACGGCGCCATGACCGTAACGTCCGCCACCTGCGTCTGGACCCAGGAAAGCGGCGGCCTGTGGGACTTCACCCTAAGCGTCGCTGGCAAGAACGCCACTTACGCCAATTCCGCGGCGCGCCTCTGGCAGCCGAACATACCTGACTCCTACGGAGGCAACTTCACCGGCTTTGCGTATACGCTGACGGCGACCGGCATGGACACCACGGTAACGGGCGGTTGGCGGGTGAACACGGACAATCCAACGGGTATCACAGGCTCGTTTGTGGGAACCTTCGTTAACACGTATGCCAGCGACAGCAATCCCAATGGAACCGGAATCGGCGACACCTATTCAGCGCAGGTCACTTTCGATATGGCCGCTTTTGACCGCACGGACTGGAACACCCAATACCCGGAGTACGGTTACGGCGCGCCTTACAGCACTTTTGCTGCCCCCGTTCCCGAGCCGGCCACGATGCTCGTCTGGGGTCTGCTGGGCTTGGTCGCTGGCGTGTACGGCGTGAGACGCCGTCGGGCACGGTAGAATTGCACTCATCCTCTTTGTGGAAAATCGACTCTGTTCAGGGGTCGCCATCCGCGGGCGGCCTCTTTCCTTGCGCCCGATTGAGCCCGTACATGCCTGAATCCCGCCACCCGAAACGCCACCCACCCCCATCTTTCGCTTTACACGTCAACGCTAACCAACCTGTCGTCGAAGAAGCGTAGTCGCACCCCTCCGTAGAGTTCGTTTTGAGGATTTCTTCCCATTCGATGTCAGGATTTGCCCGTCACCGGGCTATAGCTATTTGAAAAGCGGCGCAAGGCTGCAACGAATTATCGAGTAAGGTACAAACTACTTCTTAGTGGGGGTGCGCTATGTTGCGTCGTCTTATCGCTGTGCTGGGCCTAGTGCTGTTCTGCTTTGTTGTGGCTGCGCCGACTTTCGGTTCCGTAACACCTTACATTCCTCCTGGGGGGAGTCAGCCGGGTCTTCCAGGGGTTGACGACCCAACCTACTCGTTTTCCTTCTGGGGATCTGGTATCGCGGGTGGCGGTTTCCTGAACGCGTCCGGTAGTCCCCTAGCGGCGGGTGCGGGCAGTCTGGGCACCGTGACGGACCCGGACGAAACAAACCAAGTTATCACATTGGTTCCAGGTTCGGGTAACTGGTACCCCGGCACGGGCGGCTGGCAGTTTACTTACGACAACGAGATTTTCCCCAACCCCCCGTCACAGTCTTCGAACCTTGACACCGGGGGGTTATTCTTCTATTCATCCGCCGGGTACTACATCAACATTTGGGAGGACGGTGGTACCTATTACTACTTGAAGGATCTGCCGGGCGTGGCGTTGGATCCGAATGCCACAGTGCCTCTGGAAGGCTTCACCCTCAACACCGTGGAGGCGCAGGTTCCCGAGCCGGCCACGCTGCTGGTTTGGTCGCTCTTGGGTGCCACAAGTTGGCTGGGAATGCGAGTGTGGCGGGGCGGGCAGCGGCTTGGCCGGCGGGCATGGTCGCCCGAAAATCGCCAAGCCATTCTCGATATCGTCAGCCGCGGACGGACGTGCTGACCCGCTTGCGATTACGGCCGCAGTTGAATTCTCTTTCGCGGGGCTGCGACTGACGGCTGCTGGTTCTGGGCGGCTTCTGGGTATGCGTGCGGCGCAAGGCTGTTTCTCAACGCCGAGAGAGAGCGACAGGGATGATCGACCTTTCAGTTGGGCTTTACCCCAAATCTACGCCTGTCTGATACCACGTTTACCCCCATCTTCTGTTGGCAACACAAAACTAAGCAATACCCCTCAGTTGAGTTAATTTCCTCTGTTTTTTCCCGCGCCGATGTCAGGAACGGGTGTGTGGCGGCGTAAAGGCACATAAGGGAACGTGAAGTTAGAGTGATTCGCGTCCTGTAAACCGGGTGAACTATGAAACGGCCTGCTGTCGCGATTGCTGCTGCGGTTCTTGCGCTTGTCGCAATGGCCGCGCAGGGCGAAGCATCAGTCAACCCCGTTCTGACGCCCAGTTCGGGTACCCCCGTTGTGGGGTATCCCAACGTGAACATCACTTACAGCCCGATCTCACCTACGACGGCGTTCATCGTGATCGACTGGCGTGATACAGACCTAACTCCGCTGGGAAAGGAATATCCGTACGTGGATGGCACCGCCGATGGGATCGACGTGAGCGTGCATCTGCTCACGTCTGCAGGGCAGGAATACCTTATCACTTTTGCAAAGGAAGAAATCACTCCCGCGGTAGAGCAGAACGAGCCGGTGCATGCCACGGTTGTCAGCCAAAACGGGAACACGCCCGCGCAGCCTTTCCAACCCGACCCAACCGACCAGGTCGAGTGGGTGACTGAGGGTTGTTATCCTTTTCAGGCTGCCTCCGCTCATTCGACGCTGACTTTCTTCTGCGAGCGGACGACAGATGACGCACCGTCGTGCTATCGTGTTTCCGCCGTCGCCATTCCCGAGCCAGCGATGGTCATCATCTGGTCGCTGCTCGGCGCCACTGGTTGGCTGGGGATGCGGATTGCGCGCCGCGGACGCCGGGTCGGTCGGCAGCCTTGGTCCAACGAAAACCGTGCTGCCATTCTCGAGATCATCGCGAAGCGGTGAATGGTGGATGTGGGCGGTAGCCAGCCGCCCACAAACACATCGGCGAAAGCGGACAGCCTATTGCGCCACCGCCTAGGTGAATCATGCCGGGGCATCCTTCCGAGTGCCCCGTTTTTGTTGGGAAGAAAGAGGGCGGCGAAACGCCCGCCTGCGCCCGCCGCACAAACCGGCATCGCCCAACATTTCGCCCGCTCCCACCACTCTCCCGCCGCACCACGCTGACTCGTTTACGTGCCTCCGCGTCACGGCACGCACTCGGACTCGTCGAGTGGCTCGTGAATTCCTCGTGCAATCTCGACTGCGGCCGCAGCCAAACCTTATGGGTTTTGACAAACAGATTCGGTAGTAATCACGTAAAATGCAGCGATTGGGCCAGTTGACCGTTGCCGAGCAACCCTACGTACCGCAGAAGCTGTTTCGAGCCGCGGGCGAATTGCTCCAGGAAGTCGGTGACGCGCTGGTGCAAGGCGGGCCAGTCGTTGGCCAAACGGTGCATTTTGAGGATTGTCTCCTTCAGCCATCGCCATAATTTTTCGATCGGGTTCAGCCAGGGGGCGTAAGTCGGCAACCAGATTGGCTTGATTTGAGGATATGCCCCCACGGCCGTGAGTACGTCGGGATGAGTATGGATCGACCAATTGTCTTGAACGACGTAGATCGTCTTGGCGCGAGCGTAAGTTTTCGCGATCCGTTCATACATCTCGATGACCTTGGCTCGACCGATAATGTAGTTGTCCACGTAGGTCACTTTTCCGCTGCAGGCGTTCAGGCCGCCGATCACACGCCACAGCCCATTGTTGGACTGTTGCCGATCCGCTTGCGGTGGAGCCGCGGGCGGGGCGGCAGCCCAACTCGGCGCCGGCTCGGGCCAGACGGCGTACCCCATTTCGTCGATGAACAGCAATGTCGTTTCCTGGGGGTTGCGCGCCGCTGCTCGCAGGCATCGTTTCAGTTTGGCTACCTTGCTTCGATACTGCGGATCCGGGCTAAAATGCTGGACCCGACCCGAACGCAATTTCACTCCCAGTTTGCGACGGAGCCACCGCCACACGCCACTGAGCGTGTAATTCTGGATCGTCTTAATGCTGGCGCGAATGGTCCGCAACGTCCAGCGGCTGGGCGGCGGACCAGCGGCTGTCGGCATCGCCTCGCGGCGAGCTTCCTCGCCGGGGCCTTGCCGCAGCCGCTCCAACACCTGTTCCCGCTGCTCGAAAGGGACGGCGACGGCTGCCTCCCTGCCGCCGCCGCAACAGTCCTTCGATCCCGTGTTGTTCATAGCAATCCAACCAATGGTACACGGTGTCAGGATCTCGCGGTCTCAGTAGTCCCTGAGTCGCTACCGCATGAGGCGATTGGCCGTCGGCGACCTTCAAGATCGCCGCACACCGTTCCCGCACGTCCGGACGCCGATCATGGTTCCGATACTCGACCAACGTCCTGCGCTGAGCCTGTGAAAGTTTCAAAGTTCGCTGGTACATGACGATTCATCCTCCCTTGCGAAGTTACTTCATGGACCCTCCTTTCAATTACTCTCAAGCAACGCCGCCAAAGGCAACCACAAAATGCGCCTGCTAGCAGTGGTGTGCTAGCACAATACCTTGAATTCACTACCGATTTTGGCCGTCAAAACCCATCAGGGCGCGCTCGGAGATGGACCATTCGGTTCCAGAGGCGTTGCCTTGAAATCGAACGAACCGGCAAGACCTCTGCGGCGAGTCTTGCTGCAGCGTTTCGACACGCTCTATTGATTCACGGACATCACGAGAGTAATCTCCTTCTTATCCCCTTGCCAACTGACGGATTCAGCCGCTGTTAAGTCAGGTTCGCACGGGCAACGGACGCTCCCCTAACGTTCTGATGCCCCGCTGCCCCGGAGACGGAGACGCCCCGTCGCTGTCATCTCTTGGGATGCTTCACCTGATTGATGGGAAGCGACTACATCTGGCGGCAGAGGAATCGGGTACTGCCGAGCGCTTTCCCAATTGCCCGAGACAGCCACTGCATCCCTCTGGCGAGTTAATTTCAGGCACTTTCCATTTTGTTTGTCAGGAATCGGGGGTCGGCGGTGTAAAGCTAATTAGAAGTCGTGGTTGCTATCCCAATTTAATGCGGCTACTTCCTTTCAGGTGAGGTGCAAGATGAGAAAGTCCGTGATCCTACTGCTTGTTGCTGTCGGTTTGCTGTCCGTGGCGGTATGCCCCGCGACTGCGAGTGTCCAGAATATATTCTTGAACCCCACCCCCACCTATAACCAGGCGGTCGTGTTCCAGGAGGCTTATTCAGGTGACGCTTCGTTTGACGGGGCGCTTTACGGTCCTCCTGATTCTGGCCCTTATAATGCACCTTCTGGTCCTCCAGTTCAACAGTGGACCACGTTTTGCGTGGAGGCTGACGGCCACGTTGAGTACTTTGTGCCGGGTGATACGTACTGGGTCAAAAGTATAACTTCTGACACTGCGACTGGTACGGGTAATCTTGTGACGAACGAAGCAAAATGGTTGTATTGGACATTTGGCACCAATCCATCGTCGATTGTAGATTATGCGGACACTCAGCAAGGCAATCTGGACCTTCAGGAGGCGATTTGGGAGGGTGTTCAAAACCCCGTCGGCACAGCGCTGTCAGATCCGGCACAGGGGGATTTAGCTACCCCCTTGGACGCCAATGCGTCGGCCATGTGGAACCAAGCGCACGCCGCAGTACAAGCCGCGCCTAATGGCCCATGGGTTGAGGGCGTTCAAATACTGAATATCTACCCCGACTATGGTTACCCTGGCTATCCCTACGACTCCGGCGAAGGTCAAAGTATGCTGTTTGCGGTACCCGAACCCGCCACGATGATCGTCTGGTCGCTGCTGGGGGTGGCGAGTTGGCTGGGGACGAGGGTTTGGCGGCAAGGCCGCCGGGTTGGCCGGCAGCCGTGGTCCAACGAGAACCGCACCGCCATTTTGGAGATCATCGCGAAGCGGTGAGCGGTGGATGCGGATGCGGATGGCAATCAGCCGCTGATGAACATAGCGGCGGAAGCGGTCAGGCTATTCCGCTACCACGCATGAGAGCAACATCGGGGCGTCCTTCGGGGTGCCCCGTCTTCGTTGGGAAAAAGACGGCAGTGAAACGCCTGCCTGCAACGGGAATGGCGTAACCAGCGTTTCGCCTGTGTCGTCAAAATGCTGCGCCGAGCACGAAAGGCTTTGACGCGTGGGGTTTGATTCTTGCGGATCGCCGTGATTTCGGTCGATGTGGCAGTTCGACTTGGGCAGTTCGAGTCGCTCGGCACTCGATTGTTGTGTGGGTTGCTGGTGTCAGAACACTGTTCGACTGTCGGGTGACAACAGTTTGAATGGCCAGCGGGATCGTGGCCGAGCCGACTTCCGACAGCAGAAACTCGCAACAGAAGACACCCAAGTCTTCGGCTTTACAGAAATCGGACAAGACGTCGCCACACCTATGCGGCAAACGTCTTCACCTTCTTCCTGATGGTCCTCTTGGCCGTCTTCTTTGACGCTGCTCGCCCCGTCTTCTTTGCCACCTTGGTAAACTGCTTCTGCGAGGCATTTTCGGCCTTCGCCTTCGTCGCCCGTCCCGCTGGAACGCGTCGGCCGGTTGATCTGTTTACGGCGGAGTTTTCGGCGGGGCTGTCGGCCGCGACGGGGTCAAGGTCGATGCCGAATACTTCCCCAATCTCGGCTGCCGCAAGCCGCTTGGACTTGCCTCGCGATGTTGCCGTGGCCACGGCCTTCTCAGCGTCGGCCTGGATCAGCTCCTCATGGTTCACTCCGCGCAGCGCGAAGAGCAGTTCCGGCTTCGCGTCCAGCCGCGTTCCAACGCCATAGAGCACGGCGGCGACATGCTTGCACATCGAGGCCCAGTCGGGGCAACTGCAATGGAACGACATCTCGCCGGGCAGCGGAAACAGTCCCTTTTTGCGGTCAGTCACAACTTCCATCACGTGCTCCGAGAGTTTGCCCTGCAGCAATTCCAACAGCGAGCCCACCTGTCCGCTGCACCGCTGTTTGAGCGATTTCCATTTCTTGCCGGGTAGAGTCTTAATGCTCACTTTGACAGTGTAGAGTTCGGAGCCGGAGACCTTCGCCTCGATCGCGCCTTTGGCAACGGCCAGATGACAGACCGATCCGTTGCGGACATAGGTTCGGCCGCGCGGCAGGCGGTTCTCGAAATCGCTGAACGACTCCAAGTGGTCGCACCAGGCCTTCCCCCAAAACGTCTTGGCGATCTGCCGACCTTCGATCTCGACCGGTTGGACATCGACGCCTTTCTTGTGAAGCGCCTCCATCTTTTTCATTGCCCGGCGACGCCGTTCGGCCACCGGAACGTAAGGCGCCCAACCGCCATATCCGTAACCGTACCCGTATCCCATGACTATCCTCCTGTGAAATGTGGGCAAGAGTGAATCGGCCGTTTTTCCGTGAATCTCATGCGCAAGCCCTGGCAACGTCGAGCGACACAAAGCGGATCAATTCCGAATCGGTCATTTCCGTGAGCAGTTTTTCGGCGCCGCCCTCGATCAAGTCGGCGGCCAACTGGCGTTTTTCTTCGATCAGGGCGTCGATGCGTTCCTCGATTGTACCGCGGCAAACGAACTTGTGAACCATGACGTTGCGTTGCTGACCGATGCGGAATGCCCGGTCGGTCGCCTGGTTCTCGACGGCCGGGTTCCACCAACGGTCGAAATGGATGACGTGCGAGGCGGCGGTCAGGTTCAAGCCCGTGCCGCCGGCCTTCAGCGACAACACAAAGAAGGGCGGCCCGCCGTCGCGCTGGAACTGGTCGACCAGCGGCTTGCGGCGCCCCACCGCCGTGCCGCCGTGCAGCACCAAGCCGGGTCGGCCGAACACCTTCGCCAGGAAACCGGCCAGCGGGTCGGTGATCTCACGAAACTGTGTGAAGATGAGCGCCCGTTCCTGGCGTGAGGCGATTTCCTCGCAAATCTCCGCCAGTCGCTCGAATTTGCCGCTCTCCGCGGGCGTGAAGCGGCCGTCGCCCAACAGTTGGCTCGGATGGTTGCAGAGTTGCTTCAGCCGCATCAGATAGGCGAGGACCAGCCCTCGTCGCTTTATCCCGTCGGCGCTCTCCAAGGCATCGGCCAGTTCCTTGACCGTTTTGGCGTACATCGCCGCCTGACGCTTGCTCAGCCCGCAGAACGCCTGAACTTCGACCTTCTCGGGCAAATCGTCGATAATCCTGCGGTCGGTCTTGAGTCGCCGCAGGATGTACGGCTGCACCAAGCTGCGTAGCGGTCCGTAGCGGTTCTCTCGACGCTCACCCAATTGCTTGACAAAATCCTTGAACTTGGCCTGAGCCCCCAGCAGCCCGGGGCATAAGAAATCGAATAGCGACCACAGGTCCGACAAGCGGTTCTCCACCGGCGTACCTGTCAACGCAATTCGCGCATCGGCCTGGAGCCGCTTGACGGTTTTCGTCTGCCTCGCGGATGGATTCTTGATGGCTTGGGCCTCGTCGATGATCGCCAACTGCCAATGGATCCCCAGCAGCCACGGTTGACGCAGCAACATGCCGTAGGACGTTGCCACGACGTCGGCATCCCGAAGTGCCCGGTCTGGATCGGCTGCTACGCGATCGAGTTCCTCTTTGGGCGTCTCGGCCGGATGGACGAACAACGCTCGAAGCGTCGGCGTGAATCGGGCCATCTCCGCCTTCCAGTTGGCCAACAGCGACGCTGGAAGAACCAGAAGCGATGGCTTTGTGGCCTTCCCCTCCTTCAAGATCGACAACAGGGCCAAGACTTGAACGGTCTTGCCGAGCCCCATGTTGTCGGCCAAGCACGCACCGAGCCCGAGTCCCGACAAGAAGCGGAGCCAGCCGACACCCGACTCTTGATACTTTCGCAGCGTTGCCTTGAATTCCGCGGGCGACACTGCCGACGCAAGACCCTCCGGACTGCGCATTTTGGCGAGCATATCGCCGAGCCATTGGCCGGCATGGACGAAGGACCATTCGCGCTGCTGCTCGTTGTCGGATGGCTCGGCGAGATCGGCCGGTACGCCCGCCAGCAGCCGCATCCCATCGATGAAAGACAGCCCGCCCTCGGCCTGCTTTTGGACCTGCTTCCAATGGTCGATCGCCTCCTGCAACTTCTGGCGGTCGATTTCAACCCATTGCCCGCGCAGCAGGACGAGTCCGTCGTCAGCCGCCATCAACTCGCGCCACTCGTCCTCGGTAAGCTCTTCGTCGCCTAGGGCCAGTTGCACGCGAAAATCGAGCATGGCCTTGGCATCGAACTTCTTCTGCTTCACGTCTCCGATCGTCACTCCGACTCGCGGCTTGGGGCGTTTCTTCCACCAGTCGGGCAGACGCACGAGCACACCGCTTTCCTCGAACAGCGGCACGTCCTTGAGAAAACGATAAGCCTCGCGCGGTGTCCAGGCCAACGGCTGGTAGATGTCGCCCGAATCGACCAATTCCTTCACGAGCGTGCTCTGCTCTGAGGCCAACTGCACCGGCCCGAGCAGCCGCACCAACGCTTGTTTGTTCTTCGCCCCGGCGAACTCCTGCAAGGCTCGGCTCAACGGCTGATACTGAACGCGGGCACTTCCGGCCATGCCCGGTGCGTAAGTCGCCAGGAATGCGAAGGGGTAGTCCTCGTCTCTGCGGTTTTCGGCGAGATGGAAACAGACTCGCCCCACCTGGTGCCACAGCGGCGCCCTCTGCTTCAGAAAGCCCACCAACCCTTCGACGCAGGCGGCTACCTCACTCCGGACCCAATCGTCGAGCGATTTCCACACGCCGGCCAGTGCGATTTCGCTGAGATATTCGGCCCCTTGCATCGGCGGCGCATTCAGGACAATCGCCGTCAGTTCGGCCTCCCCAGGCGGCGTCAGCGGTTCCAACTTCGCTTCAGCGGCGGTGGGAGTATGGCATAGCGCGGTCAGATACAGGGCGGCGAAATCCCGCCAGTACCCAAACGACGGCGGCAGCAATCCGTCAAAACGCTCGGTCGCCAGAACAAAGAGCCCTTCGCCCTGTCCGCTGGCGAAGGCGCGGGCCACTCTTTTCAGCCGGCCATCCGCGCTCTGCCACGAAAAATCGCTGCCCGCATCAGACTCCGCCGCCGTCGGCTCAACGGCCACGAGATGACCGGAGGGAGTGAAGACCAGATCGAAGCTCATTCCACTCCTCATCTTCCCAATCTTGCCAACGGGGACAGCTTGAAAACGCTATAAGATACATCAATGCCATCGTAGCGGTCCATCCCACTCGAAGACGACTTGGCAACCGTGCCAGCCTATGTTTATTGAATCACGATCACGCGCACGCCCCGCTTGGCAAACTGCTCCAAGGTGCCGAGGATGTCTCTGGGGGTTCGGCCCAGCCTGTCCAACTTCGTCACGACAAGCACGTCGCCGGGTTGGGCGTGAAGGAGGAGCCAGCGGCCTTGGGGCCGGTGCCGAAAGTCTGTGGTCCGGCCAGAAGTGCCCAGTGGCTCGTCGAGGATCGTCGGCTCGGGCAGTTGCACGGCGGCGCAGTGCTTGCGGATCATCTCCGCCTGGACTTCGGGCGATGCCTGCTGCTTCCGCGTGCTGGCGCGGGTAATGCCGTAGACCGTCATGCGTTTTGGCTCCTGTACAGCGGTACGGAATGGGGTTGATATTCCAACACGGAGAATCCACAATGGTCGCTGTGCCGTTCGAATCGGCTTAGTGGGAATCACTGGGCAAAGGAGCATGGCTTCGCTACGTTGTCGCTCAACGCCTCTCGTCGCGTTTGCGACCAGGTTAGGTAGCCGGTGTGCCTCAGCCACAACCTTGTCAACAACGGAGGTGAGCATGAGAACGGGGAGGGAAAATCAGATTACAAAACAGCTTGGCGAGTATTTGGTAGTCGCAGAGTTGGCGCGACGGGGATTGCTTGCAACGACGTTTACGGGCAACGTGCCGCACTACGATATTCTCGCGACTGACCGCGATGGCCATGCCTTCGCCATCCAGGTCAAGGCAAGTAACGGAGGGGGATGGCAATTTGACATTCAGCGATTCGTCGAGGTTAGACAGGAAGGCGAGCGCCAGTTGCTGGGGAGTGAAACGAAGGTGCCGTATCCGGAGTTGATCTGCGTCTTCGTATTTGCAGGCTCTAAGTACGGGGAGGATCAATTCTTCATCCTCACTTGGTGCGATTTACAGCAAGTCTTGGTAAGTGAATATCGCTGGTATCTCGATCACCATAACGGTGTTCGGCCCAAGCGACACGACTCGTACCATACAGTCCTGAGACCCAACTCCATTGAGAAGTTTAGAGACAACTGGGACTTGATCTGCCAGCGAGTAGAGAAGGAGGGCGCTGGAACGGCCAACAGCTAGTGCAACACGCGCCTTATCTTGCGTAGCGCGGCGAAAACCGTGTGCGGGCAGCCTGCCACCGAGTAGGAGTTCGGTGGCAGGCGGTCGGCGTACCCCTACGCCCAGCCCGCACACGGCACGAAACCCGCTTGTCACACTTCTTGGACGGACTAGCGAACGGAACTGGGGGCGTTCACATGGCCGTTCGTCGCTACCCAGTGCCCGAGCGCCCGCGGCAAGGCGAAGCGGCCGCGGGAAGGAATCGTCTGCCCGCGTAAGGGTGAAGAGGGCGAAGGGAGGGGAAAAGGCGGTTGGGGAGGGTGAGGGCGAGGCGGGTGTGCTGCTTGTCTGCGCCTGTTACGTGGCCACAGTCATTCCTCTACTACTTTAAGCTCCGCACCAGGACAGGATTACGGGAAATGGGACACCCTCCGTTTCCGCAACTGCCTCGCCCACAAAGTCAGCCAGAGGGCGGTCAGCACCATCAGCCAAATAACGACCTTCAAGACCACTATTGCGCAGAACCAAACCATCTGGACAAAAGCCCAATTCAGGTTTGGTGAGAAGGCCCACGCTAGCTGAGTGTCTGCAATGGCCCGGTAGATGAGCCATTGCAGAACAACGAATGCGAAAGCGACCAGCACCACCCACCATCCGGCAACGGCTGCGGCTCGAACCCTTTTTTCGAACACATCGTTCATGGCAGTAGTCTCCTTTCGTCTTGGTCATAGGGCGATTGTGGCCCCCGCAAAATCTCGTCTCGTTTTTCTCCACTAAGTGGAGGAGAAATGGACCTCATGGTGACGGTCGCTATTGTACCAGAGCGTGCGGGGGGAGAGAACGGCCCGTTGCCTGGCCCTCCCGTGCAAAGCTGGCGTAGATCAACACGGCCGACCCGAAACGTGGATATCTATTCAGACGGTCCTGCGGCCTCGCCATCCGTCTCGAATAGGTCCAGTTGCCCCGGCGGGCAGTCCATGCCGGTCAGCAGCACCTTCTGCCGGCGTTGCTCGGTCGGTTCTCCGCGCCACGGCTCGGAGGGCGGCGGCGGATTGGCGAGGGCGAACTCGTCGGAATTGCCATTCGCGTTCATGCGGCCACTTCCTCCCCACACCGCAACTCCAGCGCCCCACCCAAGGCCGTCATCGCCCGCCGCATCGAGTAATTGCCGTTGCGCCAGCCCATTTGCTCCATCCCCAGCGGCATGGGAACATTGGGGCCGGCTTCCTGCTGCCAAATCCAGGCCAGCCGCTCCTGGCAGGCTTTCGCAAACGTCGGGCCGGCCGAGAAGGGGAAGACCTCGAACCGCTGCAAGAGCGCTTCGTCCAACCCGCTGGCGTCGTTGCTGGTGGCCACCACGATCAGCGGCTCGGGCATGTTCTGCTCGCTAAGCTCATCCTTCAGCGCCGCGTTGTCCGTCAGCGCGAAAATCTGTGGAAGACCGCAGTTGCGGAGCCGGCCATAAAGTCTTTCGTAGCAATGGCTTGCAGGTGTGGTCCACCTGTTTCGGGTACGTAGTGAAGGTGTCTAGCAGGCCGCGTCCTTTGCGGGGTGCTATGTTTTGGAAGAACGCTTATGGGGCTACAAACAGTTCGTACGGATCCCAGAATGTGGAGATATCAGCCATGAGCGACGAAACCGGGTTTGCTGCAGCCGTCTTGGCAAGAGGCGGAGAAAGACGCGAAGAAGCGGGCTTCAAAAGTGCCATCGAGATGCTGGCGCAAGCCAAGTCAAAACCCGATAACGGGTTCAGAAAGGCGATCGACGACGCCATCGCCGTGGTGCAGACCGAATGGAAAGCGCAGCGGGAGCGCGAACTGGCGGAAAGAAAGCGACTCGAAAAGGCCCGCCAGAAGGCGATCATGGTCCGCGAAATCATGATCCTCCCGCAACTCAACGACCTGTGCAAGGATTTCGCAAATGATGAGGAGAAGGTGTTGCCGAATTGGCAGGTTCAATCTGGCGGAGATGCCGACGAAGTCTATGCCATCGCCATGACGCCCACGGTTGACGACGGGGGACCCTCGTGCTTCGTCATGAAAGCCCAAGCGTCGGTTGTCGAGCAGGGCGCCACTCTGAACCTGACGGTTGAGTGCTCCTGTATTGATGCCCAGAACATATCAACGGGCAAGGTCCGGCAAATCTACGAGAAAACGAAGGCTGTGACGATGGTGAAATTCGAGGATCTCAACAATGAAATATGGTTTCACCGGCAACTGGAAGAGTGCGCGAAACTCTGCGTGCTCACGAGAATGAGATACGCTCCCCGACGCGACGACGAGCTTAGTAAAAAATAAACCCACGGCCTACGGCCGTGCGACCCGCGCGGCTGAGCGGCGGCACACGACTCAATATGCGGCGTGTTGGAGGGCCGTCGATACGTACGCCTCGACGTTCTCGATCGGCGTGCCGTATTCGAGGAAATCGACGGGCTGGAGGACGAAGCCGCCGCCGGGTTTGCCGGCCGAGATGGCTTGCTCCGTCGCCCGTTTGACTTGATCGATCGTGCCGCCGCGGAGGACGTTCACCTGGTCGATGCCGCTGAGAATGACGTAGCGGCCGCCGACGATCGCTTTGACGCGGGCGAGGTCGGCGTCGCCGAGCGGCGGAGGGGAGAAGGGCTCGACCGCCCGCACGCCGAGATCGAAATACGATTCGACGAGGTTCATCACCTGGCCGCAATTGTGGTACATGGCCGGCGTGCCGTTTTGCTGCAAAAACTCGATGTATTTTCGCTCGAAGGGCAGGATGTAGCGGTCGTAAGTTTTCTTGCCGAGGAAACCGCCGGGAACATTGCCGCCGACGCACTGCACGTCGACGCCGGCCTGCTCCATCGCCCGGGCGTAGTCGAGAATCCGCGTCATGGCGAACGTCATCAGCTTTTCGTAGAACTCGTAATCGGTCAGGAAGAGCGTGTAGAGTTGCTCGTGATCGACCAGGAGCGAGGAATTGTTGAACGGGCCGTGCGGCGACCAGCAGCCGACGATGCCGTTGTCGCCCAAGGCCGCCTTGATCCGCCCGACGCGATCCTTCGCATTCTGCTTGAACCATTCGGGCATCGGCGGCTCGTGCTTGACGGCGATGTCGAGATCGGCCGGCGTCTTGATCGGTTTCTGCGTGCAGGCGTAGACGAACGTGCCCGGCCGAATCTCGCTCCGCGCGAATTCCTGCGTAAGGACGCCGCTCGGCGTGCGGATCGTCGATTGCCACGCGGTGGTCGTGCCGCGGCGCGATTCGGTCGTATGCACCTCCCAGCAATCGCTCTGCTGCGACACGTTCAGCCCGCCCATGTGGATCGAGAGCGGATCGTTCAATCCGAAGAGCATCCGCACGAAAACATCGACGCCAAATTGCCGTTGGATTTCGATGACCTTCAGTTGCAGCGTCTCGAAGTCCTGCGGATCGACGTTTGGGCAGATCTGGTTGAGAAAATGGCCCTGATCCTGGATGAAGAGCGTGACCGGCACGCGGTCGGGCATTTTGCCGTGGAGAACCGCCAGGAAACGTTCGCGGGAAGTCATGGCGGCTCCGGTGGAAGGGCACAAGTGGTCGGGGGAGCGATAGGACGGATGGGACGTATAGGACTAATGCGTCCCATCCGTTCTATCGCTTCCGTTACTCCCATCGCAGACCAACAGCACTGTCGGCGCTCTTGTGATTCTAAGAGCAGCGGCGTTCACGGTCAATCGACAAGGACTGGGTACGCAAGTAGGTCCCGCTCGGCAAGCGGGACCTACTTGCCAAGAAAGGGTCGGCGCAGGTAGCATGGGGCCACTACCCATAGACGCACGGAGAGAAATCATGCAGTCGCCGAACAGTCAAGGTATTCTACCGACGCGGTACAACATGCGATACGTCTGGGCGATCTCGCTGGTCGCCGCCCTGGGCGGGCTGATGTTCGGCTACGACTGGATCGTCATCGGCGGGGCAGAGCCGTTCTACGAGCGATTCCTCAATCTGCAGTCGGCATCCGAGAAGGGCTGGGCCATGGGCAGCGCACTGGTCGGTTGTCTCCTCGGCGCAATCCTCTCCGGCGGCCTCAGCGACAAACTGGGCCGCAAGTGGCTCTTGGTTTTCTCCGCGATCGTCTTTGTCATCTCCTCGATCGGGACCGGACTGGTTAATACCTTCTTGGCCTTCAACCTCTGGCGGATGGCTGGCGGCGTCGCCATTGGAATGGCCTCGAACCTTTCGCCCATGTACATTGCCGAAATCGCACCGGCGGCGGTGCGCGGCAGACTGGTGGCCATGAACCAGTTCACGATTGTCATCGGCATCCTCCTGGCCCAAGTAGTCAACTTCGGGATCGCCGGCTATGGCGCGCATCTCGACAAGAAAGCCGTAGACGAACATGCCATCCGAAATGGCAAGGCGCTCGATGCGAAAAAGGTCGCCGAGGAACTCACTTGGCAGGTTCCCCAGGATCAGCGGAAGCAGCTTGTTCTGGATTTTACGCGGCTGGCCGACGAGCGCGGCGGGACGCTTGATTTTGCAGCCGTCGAGCAGATCATCAAACCGATGAGCGCCAAACGGCTCGAGCAAAAACTCGCCAAAGTCGTGGCGCATCGCGACGCCGTCGAACTGGCGGGGCGGGGACTGACTTCGTGGAACGTCGCGCCCGGCTGGAGATGGATGTTCGGCGCCACGGCCGCCCCGGCTTGTCTGTTCTTCCTGCTGATGTTCTTCGTGCCGGAAAGCCCGCGGTGGCTGGTCAAGAATGGAAAATCCTCCCAGGCCCGCCGCGTGTTGGCGCGGGTTGGAGGCGGCGACTTTGCCGACCGCGAGGTGGCGAACATCGAGGGGACGCTTGTCGGCGAAATCGAAAAGGTCAACTTCAGAGATTTGCTCGAACCCCGTATGTTCAAAATCCTCGCGTTTGGCGTCATTCTCGCCGTTCTTCAGCAGTGGTGCGGCATGAACGTGATCTTCTACTACGCCACAAAGATCTTTCAGGACGCCGGCTGGAGCGTCAACGACGCCCTCTTCAACATTGTCATTATCGGCGCCGTCAATCTCGTGTTCACGGTGATCGCCATCAATTCCGTCGACCGCGTCGGCCGGAGAATCCTGATGCTGATCGGCTTTGTCGGATTGGCGTTGCTGCACGTCCTGATCGGCGCAAGCTACTTCTCCGGTTTTAGCAGCACCTTCGTCCTTCTGTTGACCTTGGCGGCGATCGGCATGTATGCCCTTACTTTGGCGCCGGTTGTCTGGGTGGTGCTGTCGGAAATCTTCCCAAACCGAATTCGCGGCGCGGCGATGTCAGTCTCGGTGTTTTCGCTCTGGACCGCCTGCTTCCTCCTTACCTATACGTATCCGCTGTTGGCCGAGGGTATCGGCACGGCGAACACCTTCTGGGTTTACGCGGCGATTTGCGCCGTAGGATTTGTCTTCACCTTGCGCAACTTGCCCGAAACCAAGGGCAAAACGCTGGAGGAGATCGAGAAGGAACTGGTCGATTAACGGAGGTCTTTCGTGCCGCCGGTTGTTTCAACTTCGACGCTCTCGCCCGACGCCGATCGCGTGGCGATTTTGGTCAACCCGAAGGCCGGGCCGATCGCTGCGCAGCCGGGGGCAGACCGACTGGCCGGTTTGCTGGAAAAGCGCGGCTACAAGGTCGAGGTGTTTACTAACCTGGCCGCCGCCACGTCGCAGGCCAATCGATGGCACGCCGAGGGCTGTCTGCGGACGTTGGTTGGCGTGGGGGGTGACGGCACGGCGGCCGAACTGGTCAACCGCACCGACGAGGGCCTGCCGCTGACGCTCTTTCCCGGCGGCAACTCGAATCTGCTGGCCCGCTACCTGCAAATGACCAAAGACCCCGAGTTCCTCTGCCGCACGATCGTCGAGGGGATCGTCGCCCGGCTCGACGCCGGCCGGGCCAACGGGCGAATCTTCCTCTTGATGATCGGCTGCGGCTTCGACGCCGAAGTGGTCAACCGCGTCCACGCCAATCGCACCGGCCACATCAGCCTGAAGAACTACTTCCGGCCGGTCGGCGAAGCCCTGTGGAATTACCGCTACCCGGAGATTCAGGCAAGTTGGGAAGAGGATGAGGGGACTGTCCCGATTTTCGCGCCAGCGAAAATGGGACTGTCCCCCTGCTGCGACGCGACTCGTTCGCTTTCGGCCCGCTGGTTGTTCGTCTTCAATTTGCCGTGTTACGGCGGGGGATTTCGCATCGCGCCCCAGTCGGACGGCTCCGACGGCCTGTTGGACGTGTGCGGATTCCGCGGCGGCGGTTTTTGGCGGCACTTGGCGGCGGTCGTGTTCCGTCGGCATCATCGCACGGCCGATTGGCTGGCTTGCCGCCGGCGGCGGTTGCGGATCACCGCCGCGACGGAAGTCCCCTATCAGATCGACGGCGATCCCGGCGGAAGGCTGCCGCTGGATGTCGAGGTGCTGCCAGGGCGGCTGACGGTCGTCGTCCCGAAAGAGGCGGTTCCGTAGCAATTCCGTTGCCGATCGTAGGAGGCGACTCCAGTCGCCGATCGGCCCGCCGACCGCGAGAATCGGCGACTGGAGTCGCCTCCTACAACGAATACTGCCGCATCGGGGACTCGGCAAAACGGCTGGCGATCGGGTACAATGGGGATTGCGAAGCCGCAAGCGGCTTTGTTCATCTCAGATCTCAAATCTCAAATTTCTCATCCCTCTATGCCGGAAAACCCCGTCACGATCGGAAACCTCCGCTGCGGACGCGGCCAGCCGCTGCTGGTCATCGCCGGGCCGTGCGTCATGGAGAGCGAGGAGCTGACCCTCTCGATCGCCGCGCGGCTCGGACAGATTGCCCTCGAACTGTCGTTGCCGCTGGTGTTCAAGGCATCGTTCGACAAGGCCAACCGCACCAGCGTCGAGGCTTTTCGCGGGCCGGGGTTGGAGCGGGGGCTGGAAATCTTGCGGCGGGTGAAAGAATCGACCGGGCTGCCGGTGACGACCGACATCCACGTGCCGGCCCAGGCGGCGGCGGTCGGCGAAGTCTGCGATCTGCTGCAAATCCCCGCCTTCCTCGCCCGGCAGACCGACCTGCTGCTGGCGGCGGCGGCCACCGGTCGGCCGGTTCACGTGAAGAAAGGGCAGTTTCTCGCCCCCTGGGACATGAAACACGTCGTCGGCAAGCTCGCCTCGGGCGGCTGCCGGCACGTCCTGCTCGGTGAGCGGGGCACGTTCTTCGGCTACGGCCGGCTGGTCAACGACATGCGTTCGATCCCGCAGATGCAGGCCCTGGGCGTGCCGGTGATCTTCGACGCCACCCACAGCGTACAAGAACCGGGCGGGCTGGGCGCGGCCACCGGCGGCAATCGGACGATGGTCGAGCCGCTGGCCCGCGCGGCCGTCGCCCTGGGGGTGGACGGCCTGTTCTTCGAGACCCATCCCACGCCCGACGCCTCGCCCAGCGACGGGCCAAACATGATCCCGTTGCACCAATTCGCCGCCCTGCTGCGGCGGCTGTTGGCCATCCGCCGCACCGTCGAGCGGCTTGACGGAGGAACCGAGACTTGAACACGAAACGCTACCGATTGCTGATTGCGATCTCGATCTTGCTGGTCCTGCTGCTGGCTGGGGTCTGGAGTTGCCACCGCTCGAAGACGAGCGAGGAGTCGCGGGAGATCGCCGACTTGGCCGCGCTCGACCAGGGGGATGACGCGCTCTTCAATGCGATCGACAATCTCAACGGCATGGAGGAGTTCAATTCGACCGATGCGATCGGCGAAATCCTCGCCCGGTTCTTCGCGGAGAAGCCGCCGAAGGGCGACGAGCCGATCGACCCGGTGTTGGCGGCCTGGCCGCAGCCGGAAACGTTCCGCCAGGCCGTCTATCAGGTGCGGCAGTGGCTTCGTGTGCAGCCGCCGACGACGGACTGGAAGCTCGATCCGATGATGGCCGCCCTTCCCAAATCGCTGGGCGAACTGCCGCAGGTGAAGAATCTCGGCGAGATGGACTTTACGCCGTTCGACGGCTTCGCGTTGCAGGAGGCGGCGTGGCTGCGCGACGTGAGTTCCTCGACACGGGGCGACGCGGTCGAAGCCCTCGATCGGGTGCGGGACCTTTTCGACTGGATCGTCCGCAACATTCAGCTCGAGCCCGACCGTTCCAACCGGATTCCGCAATTCCCTCGCGAAACGTTGCTATTCGGCCGCGGCACCGCCACGGAACGGGCCTGGGTCTTCATCCTGCTGTTGCGGCAACTCGACATCGACGCCGCCATTCTCGCCATCGACCAGCCGCAAGGGGAGAGAGGAGAGGGGAGAGGGGAGAGGGGAGAGAAGGACAAGGCGAAAGAGAACACAGTAAAGAGCGTTCGAGATAATGCCCCCGGGCCGCGGGCCGCTAGTGCAATGGATGCGGCCATTCTGCATCCCTGGTGCATCGGCGTGCTGATCGGGAAGAAGGTGTACCTGTTCGATCCGCTGCTGGGGCTGCCGATTCCGGGCCCCGACGGCGTGACGTTGGACGAGAGCGGCCAGTTGGCGATCCGGCCGGCCACGCTGGCCGAGGTGGCCGCCGACCCCAAGCTGTTGCGTCGCCTCGATATCGACGCCTCGCAGCCGTACGGCGTCAAAGCGGTCGATCCGCGGCGGGTCGTGGCGCTGTTGGAGGCGTCGCCCCCTTATCTGTCGCGGCCGATGATGCTGATCGGATCGCGTCTGATCGGCGAGCGGAAGATGTTCCTGACCACTTCGCCCAGCGCGGCGGCCGAGCGCTGGAAGGCCGCGCACGTCGCCAAGTCGCACTTGTGGCTGCAGCCGTTCGAGACGCTCTGGCGGCGTTCGCATCTCGATTGGCGGGCGTCGGCGCTATGGTTGCGAGACGTGCTGCCGCTGTTTTGGGTCTACCAGGAGCAGACGGTCGGCGGCGGCAAGACCTCGATGGATCCATTGGAATATAATGAAGCAAAGCAGGCGAAAGCGCCGCAAGTCCTAACGCACGCCGCCGCGCTCTACAAAGGCCGCGTACTCTACTTCAAGGGCAAGTTCGGCGAAGAGGGGGCCGCCGGTTGCTACCGCACCGCCCGGCCCTCGTATCAATCGCTGCGGCTTTCCTCCGAGACCGATCTCGAGAAACAGGTGAAGGTCTGGGCCAGGCAAGACGCCAGCTACTGGTTCGGCCTGATGGCCTATCAGCGCGGCCGCTATCGCTCGGCCATCGACTGGCTGCAAGCCAAGACGATCGAAGCCGATCCCGACGGCCCCTGGTCGACCGGCGCCCGCTACAATCTCGCCCGTGCTTACGAGGCCTCGAACCAGCCCGAGTTGGCGATGCTGCTCTATCACAGCAACCCCTCCTCGCCCGGCTACGCCGGCGACCTGCTGCGGGCGAAATGGCTGAAGGAACTCGGCGAAAAACGCAAGCCGGCGGGCGAGTGAGCGACTTGCGAGGGATCAAGACTCGCGTGAACCGTGTGCCACTGCTTTGCAGAAGCAGTGCCGCCCGCCCAGCTACTTCCTCGTGGCTTTCTCAATCTCCGTCTTCCGGGCCTGGAGTTCATCCAGTCTCTTTTGCAAGTCGGCCATTTCCTTCTTGATCTTTCGGAGTTCTGTCTTGTCCTTTCCGCTCCGTAAGCGATCTGCGCAAGTTCCTCGGCGATGTACTGTTCAAGCTGCCTCCGCAAGACCCTGATGTAGGGATTGCCCCATACCGCACCCTCTCGGTGTTCAAGTTTGCCGGCACGAATCCCCTTCACGATGAAGTCCTGGTCGACTCCGTACTCTTTCTTGGCCGTTACGTCACTCAGGGTTGCGCCCTTGCGATTCCACTCGCCGTATTCAGCCATGTCTCATCTCCACCGATGTTCGACCGTCTCTGTTTCCGCGTACGGGTTGCGCCAAGCGGCGGCACAATCTTGCACATTACACTGACAATTAGGGGCAATTGCCCGCGGTTGTTGGCATGGTTATTTGTCCGCTTGTTCAATCGGGCGTTTTGATATCAACCAGCGACGTCTCTGTCGCCTTCATATCACCCGCAAACGGCTCGCTTGATATTTGGATTCTCTTGATCCCCTGACGAATCAGTTTTTGCACTGCGCTATCCAATTGCTTTGGCGTTTTAGCCTTCATGAAACGTTCAAAATCTTTTGGGGAGATGACAGTTCCAAAGTGCTTTCTTATGAACTCGACACGTTTGTCCATGTTCTCGATCTTCTGGCCCATGACTTTCTCATCCGCCAACGTCGTGCCAAGCATTAAAAGTTGCCTGAGCTCACCGAGGAAGTCCCATACGCCGGAACCACGATTGACGCTGTAAATGAAGAGGGGGCCGGCCGTCTCGTATTCGTCCGGGTTGAGGCAACCCTGCTTCAAATCGTGGAAATAGCCTTTGACCGTCTTGTAGACTGCCTCAAAGTTGAACAAAGGTAATTCAGAGGGTTGTTCCTGTAGAGTCATTCGGAAGAGGTGGACCCTCATCGTCCGATACTTTCGGATGTACACTTCACCGTCCTCGTAGGCGGACCATACCGCTTGGTAGTCTACGCCCCTGCCGATCCAGTATTCGTACATGTGACCATCCTTCCATTCACGTTAGCGTACCCTGCATTCCGTCAAAATCGGCGCATCTGCGGTTCGTTCCATCGATTCTCCTACGAACATCCTACAATATGAACTTGCTCAAATCCTCATCCTTCGTCAGTTCTGCCAATCGCTCCTTGACGTAGGCGGCGTTGATCGGCACGCGGCCGTGCTTCATGTCGGGGGCCTCGAAACTCAACTCCTCCAAGAGCCGCTCCATGATCGTGTACAGACGCCGGGCACCGATGTTCTGCGTCGTCTGGTTGACCTCAAAGGCGAACTCGGCCAGCTTGTCGACCGCGTCGGGCTCGAACGCCAGCGTCACGCCTTCGGTCGCCAGCAGCGCCTCGTACTGCTTCGTTAGCGCCCCCTTCGGCTCGGTGAGGATGCGGACGAAATCGTCCTTGGTCAGCGCTTCCAACTCGACGCGGATCGGAAAGCGGCCCTGAAGCTCGGGCATCAGATCGCTCGGCTTCGCCCGATGGAACGCGCCGGCGGCGATGAACAAGATGTGGTCGGTCCGCACGTAGCCATAGCGGGTTTGCACCGTGGTGCCCTCGACGATCGGCAGCAGGTCGCGCTGCACGCCCTGCCGCGAGACGTCGGCCCCGTGCGTCCCCTCGCTAGCCACCACCTTGTCGATCTCGTCGACGAAAATAATGCCGACGCTCTCGGCCAACTCGATCGCCGACGCGTTGACCTTGTCCTGGTTGATCAGGGCGTCGCACTCCTGCTCGAAGAGCACGTCGCGGGCCTGGGCAACGGTCATCTCGCGGCGGGTGCTGTGCTTGGGCAGAATCTTCTCGAACATCCCCTGCAAGTCGATGTCCATCTGCTCCATGCCCATGCCGGAGAGCACCATCGGCACCGCCTTCTGCTCGACGGTCAACTCGACTTTCCGCTGCTCCAATTCGCCGCCGGCCAGCATCGCCCGCATCTTCTCGCGGGTGCGCTCGTAGCGTTCGGGCGAGTCGGGGCTGCCGGGCATGGCGTCGAAGGCGGGCGGGGCCGGGGCCAACAGGTCCAGCAGCCGATCGTCGACCCGCCGCCGCGCCTCGGCCTTGACGTTCTCCCGCTCCCCCTCGCGCACCAGGCCGATGGCGTTTTCGACCAGATCGCGGATCATGCTCTCGACGTTGCGGCCGTAGTAGCCCACCTCGGTGTACTTGGTGGCCTCGACCTTGATGAACGGCGCCCCGGTGAGCTTGGCCAGCCGCCGGGCGATCTCGGTCTTGCCCACGCCGGTCGGGCCGATCATCATGATGTTCTTCGGGGCGACCTCCTGCCGCATGTCGCCCTGAAGCTGCTGCCGCCGCCAGCGGTTGCGAATGGCCACCGCCACCGCCCGTTTCGCCGCGTCCTGGCCGACAATGTGCCGATCGAGTTCTTCAACAATTTGCCGCGGGGTTAGGTCTCGCACGCCATTTCCTCCACCACAATGTTCATATTCGTAAAAACGTCGATGCCCGCCGCGATCTCCAGCGACTTGCGGATGATCTCGACGGCGGAGAGACTGCTGTGGGCGACCAGGGCGCGGGCGGCGGCCACGGCGTAATTGCCGCCGGAGCCGATGCCCATGATGCCGTCGCTCGGCTGCACCACGTCGCCGTTGCCGGTCAGCAGCAGCGTGTACTTGGCGTCGACGACCAGCATCATTGCTTCCAGCCGTCGCAGCACGCGGTCGGTGCGCCATTCCTTGGCCAGTTCGGTGGCCGCCCGCGGCACGTTCGAGGGATAATCTTTCAGCTTGGCCTCGAAACGCTCCAGCAGGGCGAAGGCGTCGGCCGTGGCGCCGGCGAAACCGGTCATCACCCGGCCGTCCATCAGGCGGCGGAGCTTGTTGACGTCGGCCTTCATGATCGTGTTGGCCACGGTCACCTGTCCGTCGCCCCCCATCGCCACCACCCCCCGGTGGCGGACGGAGACGATCGTTGTCGAATGGGTTTTCATGGTTCACCGGCAGGACTCGGAGTTCTTGGAAACGACCCAAGAACCAATATGGCGGAAACGGGGCGATAATGCCAGGGGAGAGGAGAGAGAGGAGAGGGGAGAGGGTTGCGGCTGGCAGGGTGCCATGCCCACGCTTGCCGTGGGCATGTTGCTTCGGTCCGCATTTCACATGCCCACGGCAAGTGCGGGCATGGCACCCAACGAACGTCCTCGACACGACATTGATTACCTGACACTCGATAAACAAAGCAACTTGGTCAACCTGCTCAATCGCGATTGTACGCACGCCAGGCAAAGCAGATTCCGATCAGATAGAAGAGGAGAGCCGCCAAAAAGAGCGAGTGAATCAGGACCGGAGAGAACCGGGCCACAAGCTCATTGACGTCGCCCGTGTCGCGGCGGAAGAGTTTCGAGTAATTGGCCGCCGTATCGATCAAGGGCGAGAGCAGGCCGACGATGAAGCAGTTGATCCAGAGCCAGCGCGGCGCCCGCACGGCCAACGTACAGAGCGGCAAGAAGACGAGAAACAGCGCGAGATCGCAGAGGTACGGCGCCGCCGCGGCCAGCGCATCGGCGTGCCCACCGGTCCAGGTGACGTATCCCCAGAGGAATCCTTCCGGCTGAAACGAGGGCAAGACCTCGATCTGCGTGATCCGCGCCCCCTGCCAGGCCGCCACCACCGCATGGCTCAGTTCGTGTCGAGCGGTGCCGACGAGTTGATAGACCGGCAACGCCAACAGCCAGCACCAATCGCTTCTCTTCATGGCAGCATGGCCCGTCTCTCGGGGGCGGCCCCTCCAGAACGCGGGCAAGACGCCCTGCCTGCGTCCGCGGATTTCACCAATTCCCATCGCCGCGGCTCCCCATTTCTGGAAGGCCGGCCAATGCCCGTGTTGTTCAGGCAACTCGGTATGAAGAGCGCCAGTATGATCAGTATCATGAATATCATCATCAGCAGCGCTGTCGCCGGGCTGTCCGCCGGCAAAGGCCCCGACGGCGGCGTCCGCCGCAGCTTTTTCGGCACGACCTGTGCGGATATCAGCCATTGGCCGAGCCGCGGAGCAGCAGAATGGGACGGCGGGGGGCTCTGGAATGGCGATTGCGGACGCGCCGGTTGTCGCTTGCGCCGTCCTTTAACGCGTGCCGAAGCCGAGCGAATACCGAGGATCGCCGAAGCGGGAGACGCAATCGGCGAATCGCCGCAAATCGTAGGGCGTTGCGGCAGTTCCAGTCCCATCTCCGCCGCAAGTTGCTGCGAGGTCGGCCGCTGTTGCTCCGCCAGCGAAAAGACCTTCGGCGTATCCAGATAAGCCAGCGTCTGCCGCTGGGTCGGCTCGCAGGAGGCCCGCCAGGCGGCCCGTCGCTGCCCGAACTCGTCCCGTTTCCACGTGGCGGGAGGATCGTCCGGCGGCAGGGTGCGATCCATCAGCAACAATTCCAAGATCAGCATGTCGCGGCCGTAGCGGTCGGAGTAGGGCGCCGCGGCGCCATCGCCCGCGGCGGCACGGGCGGCGAGGTCCGGTGGGCAATACCCGTCCGTGCCGAACGTGCCGCCGCCGGCCACGTCGACGGCCTGGCTTCGTCCCGCCGCCGGGGCCACGAAGGCGTCGAAATCGATCAGATAGAGCGCCGGCTCGCCCGCCGGAGCATCCCGGTCGATGACGATGTTGTTCGGGGACAAGTCGCCGTGAACGATGCCCGCCTCTTCGAGCACGGCCGTGGCGAGCACCAAATCCCGGATGCACCGCCAGCGAAATTCTTCGGGCAAGGCGATCCCCGTCTCAACGATGCGATTTTTCAACTCCAGCCACGTCTCGCCGGGGACGGCGTGCGCGATGTAGCCGGCAAAATCGAAGTCGATCTCCGCCGAACGCGGGCTCAGGCGGGTGTCGATCCACAGCAACGGGGCCGCCACCAACCCCGGCAACCACGTGTGCATCTGCTGCCCAATCAGCCAGGCGGTGCGATCGAGCCGTTGCGGCGTCGGCCGAGTGAAGAACTTCAGGTAGGCGGCCACCGTGCCGTCCCGCGCCAGCAGCGGATACGCTTTGCCCTCGGCCCCCGATCGCCACGGCGGCTGGCCGGGATAGGCGGGGTCGTAGTCCTTCAGCCGGAAGAGCACGTCGCCGATGGCCAGCAGGCTGCCGGCCAGCGTTTTGGCCTGCATGTTGCTGAGAACCAAGATCTCCGTGCTCGAGCCGAACGACATGGCCGCTCTCTCTTCATTCCCCCGCGATGACCGCCAACGTCAAGTTGTCGTCGAAGTCTTGCGGGCGTTCTTCCACGGCACGGTCGATGAAGCGGCGAGCCGAGTTCTCCGCGTCCGCCGATTGCAATTCTTCCAGTTCGTCCAACAGCGCCAGCGGGTTGCCGCCCATGCCGCGGCCGACGCCGTCGGTGTGCAGCGCACAGAGGAACGGGCCGTCGAGTTCCCGCTGACGCCAGCAGTCAAACTCGCGCAGGCTCCGCTCGGCCGGCCCGAGGGCGCAGAACCTGATGCCGATCCAAATCGCACTGGGCGAGGACGGAATCGTTGGCCCGCTGCCCGCCGGGCGATGCGCCATAGCCGCGCCACACGCCGCCGCCGTCTCCGACCATGGCAACGTGCAGGCAGCGGCGGTCCAACCAGGCGAGCGTCAAAGTGCTTTGCAGCAGCAACCCCTTCCGCAAAATGTACTTCCAAGTCGATAAGAACTGGCCGGCCGGACACGATGCCGCGGGATCGCGCGTCAGTTCGTCGGCGAGCCGCCCCAGGCTCTGCCCGGCCTCGTCGAAGGCGTGTCTCGCCAGGTCTTGCGGTTTCAGCGCGGCATCGCCCTCGACCAAGGCCCGCATGGCAACCGTACAGAGCAGAGCCGAGGCGCATTCCGAGCGGAACGACGTGGTCAACCCGTCGCCCAGCGCCACAACGAGACGAAAACGCTTCCGCATTCCTTCGTCGCGGGGCAACCAGGCCAGTGCATAGTCCTGGTTGACGTCCTTGTCTTGCTCTTCCGGCCCGAAGTCGGTATGCAGCGAGCCGGACAATTCTTCCGAGCGAAAGCAGCCCGAACCGACGATCGTTTCGCCCCGTTCGGCCAACCATGCCTGGCAATCGCGGACCACGCCGTCGAACTCCGCCGGCCAATTGCCGGGCTGGATCGGGGCGTCGGTATCCGCGGCTTGGCTCATCGTCTGCCCCGTCTTACTGCAACTCCCAAGTGATGCGCGGACGCTCCTCTTGGATGTGCCGGATCAATTCGGCGACGTCGCGGGCCCGCGAGACGCCCGAGCTGCCGACCGAGCTGATGAACGCCGTCAGCGCCGGGGCGTCGGTGATGTGTACGTAGCAGCCGGGCGAAGCGATGGCGCGAAGCGTCTTTTCGTCGGGCCGGGCCCTGCCGACCGACACGCCCGCCACCGCGATGACCACCGGGTCGCCGTCGAGGTTCAGACTCTTGATTCCGGCCGCCACCGGCTCCGGCCCCGATCCCAGATTGTGTTGCCCATCGGAGAATAAGAGCACGAGGGGAAGCGGGTGTTCGGCTCGCTCGGGATGGTGCTGAAGCCCTTGCATGTACAGCCGCAAGCGGATCAGCGCCAGTTCCAGCGCCCCGGTGATGTCGGTGTTTCCGCCGCGGCCGTCGATCTCTACCAGGTCGGGATCGATGGTGCGAACCGGGGCCATGTCGCAGATCGGGTCGGTTACGGCCTCTTCGGCGAAGCGGATCAAGAGCAACTTGAAGTACGAGCGATCCGGCCCTCCCGGCCCCCGCGACTGGCACTCCATGATCATTTCACGGATGCCCTCGGTAGCGGCGTGCGCCTTTTCCTGGGCCATCGAGCCGCTGTTGTCCGCCAAGACACAGACCAACTGCGGCCGCGACTGCCTTGCTTGCCTTGCCATGCTTACCCCCGGGAGAAGCCCATCGGCACGACCCTATTCTACCGCCGTATCGCCGCCATCGCAACGAGCTATCCCGGCCGCCAGGGGCCGAGGGTGCAAAGCAGCTTCCGGTGTCCCAACGTGGCTCAAGCAAACGTCAATAGGAGAATCTGGCGTTTTTCGGTTAAGATGGCAATTTGTCGCAGGATAGGAAGTCACTTTGGATCGTGGAGGATCTGTCATGGACGGCATTTCGCAGCATTTACAGCGGAAATTCGAGCGGGTTTTGCTTGAGGCGAAGGATGCGATCATCGAGACCATTTTGGCGGGCTGGGACCGGAAGACCCCGCTCCATTTCAGTCAAATCGAGGCGGCTTCCCATCGGTTGGCGACCCGTTGGAGTTGTTGCTTTCAGGAATGGGCCGCGCGGGAGATGACGGCGGAAAGTCCCGACAGCGCCGCCTGTCCGACCTGTGGCGAAGTTTGTTCGCTGGAGTTGGTGGCCCGTACGATTCTCTCGACCGACGGTGCGGTCCCCATCTTGGAATGGAAAGGGACTTGTACCCGCTGTCGGCGGGATTTTTTTCCCTCTGCGGGCAGCGATGGGATTGGACAGTCGGGAACTAACGCCGGCGATGACGCAGAGGATCGTGTATGCCTCGGCCGAGACGCGATCGAGCCAACGCGCGTCGCTGGTGCTGAAGCACGTCGGTGGTAACGAGGTCTCAGCGAGCACGGTGCAGCGTGTAACGCACCAAGTGGGGATGGAACTGGCGGAGTTGCGAGATGAAGGGGATGCGCCCGAACTGGTCCAAGCCCCCGAGAATCCACCCGAGTTGGCCGTCGTGGAAGCTGACGGCGGACGAATTCGCACACGGAAACCGGGCCAAGGTCGCGGCGTTCATGGCGAGGCTTGGCGCGAGACCAAGAACGCCAATTTGCTGCGAATGACGCACCAGACGTTTGCGGAAGACCCCGAACCGGAACTTCCGCGTGCGTTCACCGATCCCAAGCGAGTGGCGAAATTAGCGGAAAAAGAGGCTCCGCCAGCGATTTCGGCGGTATCTGCCGCGCCGCCTGGCGAGAAGGCTTGGCGTCCCCAGCGTCTGGTGCGCACGTGTCTTTCGAGCATGGCAGAGGCCAGCGTCTTCGGGCAACAGATGAAGCGGGAGGCCGACTGTCGTCGTTTTCCGCAGGCACTGCGCGTGCCTTTGTGGGAGACGGTCTTCCCTGGCATTGGTCTGTGTGGAAGCACTACTTTCCAAACTTTGTGCCCATCCTTGATTTCATCCACGCGCTGAGTTATCTGTACGCTGCGGCACTGGCGATGCACCCGGATTTCTCCGTTGCGTGGTCGTGCTATCTGCGCATGGCCCGCGCATGTTGGCAAGGTCGGGCGATGGAGGCGATGGACGAACTGAAGCGTTGGTTGGCTCCGCACGGTCTTGACGACACGGCCAAGCTGGACGAGAACGATCCGCGTAAACCGATCGTCGATGCCGCACGTTATCTGCGGAACAACCGCGGTCGCATGGACTATCCGCATTATCGACGCCTTGGGTTGCCGGTAACGTCGGCCTTGATGGAGTCGCTGGTCAAAGAGGTGAACTACCGGGTGAAGGGGACGGAGATGTTTTGGAACGACCCAGAGGGGGCGGAAGCGATACTCCAAGTCCGGGCCGCTACTCTATGCGACGACGACCGTCTCGGGCGCTACCTTCGCACTCGGCCGGGGTGTGCCTATGTCCGCCGCTCCACCGTCACCTCGGCCGCCTGAGCCGAGGCCGGAAGCTGCTTTGCACCCAGGGGCCGATCAGTTTTCCAATTTACGGCGTTGGGGCGGCAGTTGTACTGCCGCCCCTGAATTGGCGGAGGTTTCCGGGGGTGGCAGTGCAACTGCCACCCCAACGAGCTTTCGCGGAGCGAAAGGCGACTGTCGCGCCCAATGAACGGTTTAGCGCGTGCCGAGCAACTTCAGTTTGACCGTTCCCTTGAGCACTTCGCCGCTCTTGACCAATCGGCCGGGACCGTAATGGAAACCGCCGTGATAGGTCCAGCAAGAGCCGCCATAATAATCGAGCACCTTGAAGTGGATTTCGTGCGTGCCGATGGTCGCGCGGACGTGTTGCGTGCCGTCGGAAAAGACTTCGATCCCCTCCCCCTCTTTGTTCGTCAGGCTGGCCGTGTAGATGTGCCGCTTCACGCTGCGGAAATCGTTGCAGCCCAACTGGTGATCGTCGAGGCCGAAGGGCCGGTCGCCGGCGGGAGTGGTTTGCGGCACTCCCGGATGCGCCACCGCCCCGCCCACGGGCCGCCCGATGTGGTCGGCGGGATAATAACTGAACTCCGCGTTGCGGTCCCAGCGCAGGCGATCGAAATCCAGCGGCAACTCGAAATCGAGCCCGATCTCGCGGACCCACAAGTCTTTGCCGTTGTACTTGAACTCGTAGCGATACTCGACGTCGCCGGCGTCGTCCATCGAGATCGTAAACCCGCCGTCGAAATCCCTGCCGTAGTTCCCCTTCCAGTGCAGAACCGCCCGGTTGCACTCCGTCTTGTAGTCCGCCGCGGCGAAATGCCATATCGAGTCGCCGGGCACGTCTTCGGGACCAAAGACCATGCCGATCTTTCGAAACGTGCCGACCGGATACTCGTTCGTCGCCGACTTGCTCTTTTGCAAGTGGAGTTTCGGTCCGAGGGTCATCACCGTTTCCCGGTCGATCAAAGCGCGGAACAGCTCCCCGCTGGTGCGGTCGTAGGCCAATTCCACCCGCGGGCCGAGCAGGCGGACGGCCGAGTGCTCGTCGAGATATCCGCTCTGCTCGGCGATCCGCGCCGGCTTGCCGGAATTGGGGAACTGGGGAATGTCGTGCGGCTTGAACGAGAGCCGATAGGCGTCGAACATCTTGCCGCGCTCGTTGTAGAAGCGGAACGTCAGCTTGTCGTCGGGACGCGGCGGTTGTTTGACCGCGATCTCCAGCGTGCCTTTGCTCATCGGCGCCGCTTTCGCGCGGGCTTCGCCCTTCTCGTCGCCCAACTGCCAGCGGCAGACGTATTGATCCAGATCGGCGAACTGATTGCGGCTGCGCAGCGGAACAACGATCGGTTGGCCCGCCGCGGGAATCGCCAGCGGCTTCTCCTCGATTTGCACGGGCGAGTAGAGCTTCTGCGAGAACCAATACTCCGGCCGCGGCCGCCGCCAGCCGTCGACCGTTCCCCACACCGGCTCGCCAATCACCCCGCGCCGCGGCAGCTTGTAGACCGATTCGGTGTAACGCAGATCGGGGAGACTTCGCCGCGTGATCTCGATCCCCTTGCCGGGCAGGCAAAAGGCGTCGTCCGACCAGGAGAATTGCACCGAGCCAACCTGATTCTCCCCTTCGTCGAGCGCCCGCTGGTTCTCCGCCAGCCCCTCGATCCAGTAATCGCGCATGCCCGGATCGAGATCGAGGAACAGCCCCTCGTCGTACATGCCGTGAAAAGGGGTGATCACTTCGTCGAAGAACACCGGTTTGCGCTCGCCCAACGAATCCTTGATGCGTTTCATCGTCAGCGGATGGTGATACGTCGTCACGTCGAGCGAGGGATCGTCGGTGAACGTGGCGCTATAAATCCGCGTCGGATCGAGCAATTTCATCTTTCGCTGCGTCATCGAAAAGACCCGCGCGTAGTCGCTCTCGTTGCAGATCGACCAATCGACGACGCAGGGATGATTGCGGTCGCGTTCGAGATACTCGCACATCACGCCCTGGTAGACGGCGGCGTAGCGGAGGTCGTCGGCATGGGCGCCCCAGCAGGTCGGGCCCTCGTTCTCCGTGTAAATCCCCAACTCGTCGGAATAATACAGCGAAGCGGGATGCGGCGGGGCGATCGTGGCGCGGACCATGTTAAAACTCGCGTCCTTGATCATCTCCATATCGAGGCGGTCGATCTCCGGCGTCAAGGCGCGGCCCAGCAGCGGATGCTCGTCCAAACGGGAGATGCCGCGGAATTTCACCGGCCGACCGTTCAACAGCAAACGGTTGCCCTTGACTTCGATCTTGCGAAAGCCGACAGCCTGCTCGACCGTGTTCTTGTTGCCCTCGGAATCGGCGATCTCGGCCACCAGTTTATAGAGCCGCGGCTGCTCGGCATTCCACGCTTGCGGCGACGAGACCTTCGTGCTCAGTTGCAGCGTCTTCCGCTCCCACGGACCGAGCGACACGCGCGACAACGGCATGAAAACGGCCACGTGATGACCCTTAGGATCGAGCAACGTCCAGGCGATCGACAAATCGGCTTTCTCGGCCTGCTGGTTGACGGCGTCGAGTTCGACCGACAAGGTCGCATCGCGATAGTCCGCGTCGAAATCGGTCGTCACCGCCAGATGGGAGAGGTACGCCGGCGAGACGGCGAATACTTCGAGCGGCTGCCAGATCCCCGCCAACTCGAAATAGGCGAAGAAACTGGCGTTATCCAAATCGCCGGCCATCGTGCGGGCCTCGACCAGCACGAGAACCTCGTTCTCCGCCCCCGGCTTGACCGCGTCGGTGATGTCCAACTCGAAAGGCGTGAAGCCGCCCTCATGCGATCCGACGCGGCGGCCGTTGACCCAGACCTGCCCACGGCTGTAGACGGCCTCGGCCAGCAACTTGATTCGCTTCCCTTGCCACTCCGCCGGCGCTTGAAACGTCTTGCGATAGACCGCCCGGCCCGACTCGGCGGCAAAACCCTCCATCTCCCAGTGGGCCGGCACCTTGATCGGGCTCCATTTCAAACCGCTTTGATCGGCGGGAAAACTCTTGGGCGGGTCGACGGCGAAGTCCCATGTTCCGCACAGCGAAAGCCGATTCGACTTTATCTCGGCCGACTTGGGCGTCAGTTGCGTGGAGATGTCCCCGCTGTCGAAAGTCGCCTTGGCGCGGACGTCCCCCGTGACGGCCGACGCTTCAATCGGGCCGTCGCTGGCGAAGGGGAGCGGGACTTCGAAGTCGCCCTGCTTGCCGGTCTTCGTCGATTCTCTCCAGGGCCCGGCAGGCGTGCGGCCGGCGACCGTCACGTCGGCATCGCGGACAGCCACGCCGCCGCTCTCCCGCGAGACCGTCCCGAGCAGATGTCCGCGCAGATCGCCCGCCACGAAAATGCTCGCCTTGAGATACTCGGCTACGGCCGCGGCCATCGACTTCGCGTCGTTATACACCTCGACGTCATAGTAGGCCGCACCGCCCTCGAACAGGAATCGGACGGACTTCGTTTTGACCGGCTGGAAGGAGACGATCGCATGGATCGGCGTCTTCTCTTCGGCCGAACCGCTGCGGCCTACTGAGACCCAAGAACCGTCACGCTTGACTTGCACGTCGATGGTTTGCGTCCAAGGGCCCGTGGCATGGAGAACGACGCCGCAGACATCTTGCGGCGTATCCCAGTCGAATTGCAGCCATTGGCCGGTGGTCTTGCCTTGATCGGTGCTCCATTGCGTATCCATGCGGCCGTCGTTCACACCGGCCAGTGGATACTGCGGATGCGTACTCGACGCCGAGGCTTTGGCCAGCGGGGCGACGTTGCCCGGTCGGGGGGCCGACGTCTGACAAAAGACCGGCGAACAATAGACCGTCAGAACGATGAAGACCGGCAGCACTTTCTTCATGGCGGCGACTCCTCTATGGGATTGGAGCTGGTGCGTTGCACGGCCGGCGGCGCACTCAGGCAGCGCAACAGATTGAATTGCTCAACTTGGAAACTGTAGGAGGCGACTCCTGTCGCCGATACTGTGCGTTCTTCTCTGGTCCAATCGGCGACAGGAGTCGCCTCCTTCAATCGCTCCATCGGTCACGTTGTTTCGTTACGCTGCCTCAGCCACGCCAGTCGCAGATGAACTCGGCAAGACAACGCGATTTCGAGGGGCCAGACATCTTGCCCGATGCCAAGGCAAGTCTGGAGAAACGGTGGGCTCTGTGGTTTCTTCTCGCTTTAACCCGCGGCCTCACGCTTTTCGGCCGGGGCATGCTCGTCAGCCAGCGGCGGATCACTTGCAGGCGGCTCCTGGGCGAGCGGTTCGCTCGCGAAAGGCTCGCAGGCCGCCTCGATGACCACGGGTTCAGGAACAACCGCTTCGCTGGCAGTCGCCTGATCGCCAAGCGGCTCGCTAGCAACCGCCGGCGTCTCCCGAACCGCCGCGGCTTCGGCCGGGGCCGGCTCGGCCGCCGGAGGCTTGTTGTCGCTGGGCTCTACTGTCTGGTGTTGATAAAACTGCATCAGGTCGCTAAAGGTCCGCAACGGCTCCTTACCGGTCTTCATGGCGTCGGTGAGCGGAATCACGGGCTTTGGCGTCGGCCGCGGTTGTGGCAACGGACGACGTTGCTCGCCCCGCGGTCGGCCACGCCCTTCCGATCTCGGCGGGCGACCTTCGCCGCCGGAACGCGGCGGACGCTGCCCCTCGGCACGCGGCGGACGTTGGCCCTCGCTCCTTGGCGGACGGGCGCCCCCTTGTTGCCCGGCGGGACGCGGCGGACGTTGCTGACCGCCCGACCGCGGCGGCCGCTGCTGCGTGCGATTCTCGCCTTCCACGGAATCGCCCTCGCCGGTCGGTTGCGTTCCAGAAGACCTGCCGCCGGCCGACTTCGGCCCACGCGGCGGATACTTCGGCCGCTCGGAACCGGGACGGACCATCGTCAGCGACACGCGGCGGCGCTCCTTGTCGATCTCGACGACCCAGACTTTGACGACGTCGCCCACCGCGACCACGTCGTGCGGATCGCGGACGTACTTGTCGGCCAACCGGCTGACGTGGACCAGGCCGCTGTCGTGCATGCCGATATCCACGAAACAGCCGAAATCGACGACGTTCAACACCGTGCCGGTAAGCTCCATGCCCGCCGCGAGGTCTTCGAGCTTGATCACTCCGCGCTTGAACACCGGGGCGGGCAGGTCCTCGCGCGGATCGCGGCCGGGGCGAACCAGTTGCGTGAGGATGTCGTTGAGCGTCAGCAGACCAACGCTCAATTCGTGGGCCAGCGACGCGCGATCGACCTGGCCGATGCGTTCGGCCAAGGCGGCCGCACTTTGCTTTTCGCGCAGATCGGCCGCCGACCCGCCCAGCCGGCCCAGCGCCTCGTTGGCCGCCAGGTAGCTCTCGGGGTGAATCCAAGTGGCGTCTAGCGGATTGTCGCCGCCGAGGATTTTCAGAAAACCGGCCGCCTGCACGAACGTGGCCTCGCCGAAGCCGGGCACCTGGCGAAGCTGCTCGCGGCTGTGGAACGGGCCGTGCTCGCGGCGATGCTCATAGAGTCGCCGCGCGGTCAACTGGTTCAAGCCGGAAACGTACCGCAACAGCGCCGGGCTGGCGGTGTTCACGTCGACGCCGACAAAGTTCACGCACGACTCGACCACGTCGTCCAGCGACGTGCGCAGGTGTTTCGCCTTCACGTCGTGCTGATACAGCCCGACGCCGATGTTGGCCGGATCGATCTTCACCAGTTCGCTCAACGGATCCTGCAATCGTCGGCCGATGGAAATCGCGCCGCGGAGCGTGGCGTCGTATTGCGGGAATTCCTCGCGGCCGACGCGGCTGGTCGAGTAAACGCTCGCCCCCGCCTCGTTGACGATCACGTAGGCGACGCCCTTGTCCTTCAGTTGGTTCTCGATCAGATCGGCGAAGAAGTTCTCGGTGTGGCGGCAGGCGGTGCCGTTGCCGATCACCACGACGGTGAGTTGGTGCTTCTCGATCATCTCCAGCACCTTCTGCCGCGCTTCGCCGCTGCGGTCGGGCTTGCCCACCAGATAGATCGCGCCCTGGCCGAGCAGGTTGCCGAACTCATCGAGGGCTGCCAGTTTGCAGCCGCTGCGAAAACCGGGATCGACCGCCAGCAGGCGGTGGTTGTGTACCGGCGGCTGCAAGAACAGATTGCGGAGATTCTTGGCGAACACGCCCACCGCGTGCGCCTCGGCGTGGTCGGTCAATTCGCGGCGGACTTCGCGCTCCAGGCTGGGCAAAATCAGACGGCTAAGCGCGTCGCGGGCGCAACCGCGGAGGTAATCGGCATGGGGATGCTCGGGCGGAACCAACATCTCCTCGAGCGCGGCCGTCATCGCTTGCAGGTCCGACTCGATTCTCACCCGCAAGACCCTTGCCCGCTCGCCGCGGTTGATCGCCAGCACGCGGTGCGGCGGGATTTTCTTGATGTCGTCGTGAAAATCGAAATAGTCTTGGAAGTCCTTGATCTTCTTCTCTTCGATTTTCTTCTTCTTCAACTCCCGCTTCTTCTGCATCGCCGCCTTGGCCTGCTGCCGGGCCAGTTTGCGCTGCGCCGCGGCGCTCGGCCGAGCGGCGGCGGCGTTCTCCGGCGGCGCCGCGGGAACTTCTGACGGCACGGGCGTTGATTCTGCGGAGACGACGAAAGATGCCGCTGATGCGTCGATGGTCGGGTTGTCACTCCCGCTATGCGGGATCAGGGCGGGCGTCGGTTCCGCGGCGGATTCCGGCGGCGGCTCGTCCGACGACATCGCTTGAGACATCAAGGAGGCCAAATCCAGCCCGAACTCGAAGTCGTTTGCCGGAGGCGTCGCTACCTGCGGCATCGATGCTTCGAGCAGCGGTGTTTCCGCTGTCAGCGTTTCGGGCGCGGGCATCTCCGCTTCCAGCGACGGCGTCTCCGCTGTCAGCGTTTCGGGCGGCGGCACTTCCTCGGCCGACACTTCGACCGCGTCCAATTCAACAGCCGTCGCCTCTTCAGGCGTCTCTTCCGGCGTCTCGAATACCGCTTCGAATGCCGGCGGCGTCTCTTCGGATACCGGCGGTTCAACAGCCGCGTCGGCGGCCGGCTTGGGCTCGCGCTCCCGTTGCGGCTTCTCCTCGACCGGTAGCCGGCTGCTCACCAGTACGCCGGTTCGCTGCAAGACCTCGCGGAGGCGTCCGCGCAACTCGGCCTGTTCGCTGATTTGCTCGGCGAGGATATGGCCGGCGCCGAACAGCGCGTCGGCAGCCGTGGGAACGTGCTTGTCCGTGCTGATGAAATCGGCCGCCCGGGCGTCCAGATCGGCGCAGGTCGGCGCGGCTTCGAGGATTTCGCGGGCCAGCGGCTCCAGGCCGCGCGAGCGGGCCAGCGTGGCAAGCGTCTGCTTCTTCGGCTTGAACGGCAAGTACAGGTCTTCCAGCCGCTTCGAGGTGGTGGCGGCCAGAATTTGCTTTGACAGCCTTTCCGTCAATTTCCCCTGGGACTCGATGGAACGGAGGATGGTCTGCTTGCGATCGGCCAGAAGCCGCAGCTTTGCCAGACGCCCCTGAATCTCGCGGATTTGCTCCTCATCTAACCCCCCCGTTTGGTCCTTGCGGTAGCGGGTGATGAATGGGACCGTATTCCCCTCGTCGAGGAGTTCTACCGTGGTCTGGATCTGCCGGAGCGGGATTTCCAGGCCGCGTCCCACCTGCCGGAGGTCAATCGTTACCGTACTTTCCATATCCGATCCATATTACCGTGACAAGCCGCATTTTCCTCGAAAAAGATCAAACCCGCAAGATAGCCCTTGCCGATACATGGTGGGACAGACAGGGCGGGCGCATCACGGAAGGAAGCCCCCATGAAGGCTAGCCATCTGCGTGTCTACTACGGTCCTCAAGAGGAATCGGCGAACGTTGGCGTCGTTGAGTCGCAACGCCAGACGGTGACCGTGCCGCTGATGGAAATTATGCCGCTTTTGGCCGACGCCGTCCAATCGCAGCGAACGTGGCTGCGCGACTTTGCCGACGACGAAGTTACCATTTCGATGGACCTCTACGAAGTCATCTTAGCTTACCAACATTACCGCCGCCCATCGGCCTGAACAGGACGTTGGTGGCGGTAATCACCGGCCAACTCAACCAGCCCGGCTTCCCAGCGCCCGGGCTGGCGTCGTTTCTTGGGTAGTCGGCAGTGGGCAGTGGGCAGTGACAAGTTGACGCGGCCCGCTACCTGATGTCCACAGTTCGCCACTATCCACCTTCCACTTCCCGCCCTGTGCCTACTGCCCACTGCCTGCTGCCGACTGCCGACTGCCGACTTCCTCTCCGACCGTCGGCAACAGGAATATCTTTCCGTCGCCCATTCGACCCGTCCGGCCGACGTCGACGATCGCTCGCAACACCTCCTCGACGCGCGAATCGTCGACCCACAACGTGATCTCGACCTTGGGCAAATAGGCCATCGAATACTCACTGCCGCGATATTCATCGAGGTAGTTTTTCTGTCGGCCGTAGCCCTTCACTTCGCAAACGCTGCAAGCTTCGACCGGGGCGAGTTTCAATGCGTCGAGCACCTTCTCGGCCAGATACGGCTTGACGACGGCGACGATCTGTTTCATGGAATCGCCCAATTGTTGATTGTCGAGTGTTGAGCGCCGATTGTCAATCGTCCAGCCTCGATCTTCAATCAACAATCGACAATCTTTAATCCTCCACGTTCCCGCTCCATAGCATACCCAATTCGCGGCCCCCCAACAACAGGTAGGCTAGGCAGTACGTCACCGCGCCCAGGAGAACCGACACGCCGACGTGAGTTGACTTGGCGAGGAGTGTGTCGCTCGTCGGCATGTAGGGAAGGATGAAGTAAACCGCACCGGCCATCGCTGTCGTCGCGAGGATGGCGCGGACACTGGTGGCGACCAGGGCACGCCAATTGAGCGGGGCCTGGCGGCGCGAGAAGATCGCCATCAGGATCAGCAACTGCACCACGGTGGCGATGGTGGTCGACAGGGCCAATCCCGCCTCCGCCAACGGCCAAATCAGCGTCAGATTGAGGAGCAGGTTCAAGCTGACCACCCAGACGCAAACGCGCACCGGCGTGCGATAGTCGCTAAGCGCGTAAAATCCTCGCACAACCACCGGCCATGCGCAGTTTGCCCAAATACCAGCACCATAATAGTCGATCAGCCACGCCACGCGAACGGTGTCTTCCGGCGAGAAATTGCCGCGCTGCAATAGTAAGCGAGTGATCGGCTCGGCCAAAAGCATGAGCCCGACGCCGGCTGGGATGCTCAGGCATAGCACCAGTCGAAGCCCGAGGGTCATGTCGGCGCCCATTTGTCGATGATCGCCGCGGACAGCGTGGCGGCACAACAACGGGAAGATCGCCACCGCCACCGGCAGACCGACGATGCCGAGCGCCACGTCGCAGAGCCGATCGCTGTAGTAGAGCGCGGCGACTGCCCCTTGCTGCATCGGGTAATCCACGCCGCCGAGCCACGAAATGGTTTGCGGCCCACCTGCCGCGGCTAGTCCCCACGCGATGAGAGTGTTGACAAACGTGTTGATCTGCAAAACCGACAGACCGACGAATGTTGGTGCCATGTTGCGGCCGATTTCCATGACGCCGTTACGGGCGGAGGACCAGACGCCGTTACGGGCGAAGAACCAATTGTAGTCGAAACGAAAGCCGAGCCGGCGGAGCGTCGGCAACTGCACGGCCACTTGAGCTAGCCCTGAAATAATGACGCCGACCGCCAGCACGAAGGCCTGCACTATTTGTTTCTGCGGAAACCATTCATTTCCAACCCAAGCCGCAATCAGCCAGACGACGTTGAGCACCACCGGTGCCAGGGCAGGCACCGTAAATCGCTGATGGGCGTAGAGTACGGTGCTCAATTGCGCCGCGACGCAGATCAATACGACATAAGGCATCATGACCGCCGACAACCCCAGGAGCAACTCCACTCGCGGCGAGTCGCCCCAGATGAGCCAAATCGACCCGAGGAGCAATTCTCCAACCGCCGCGAACCCCGTTAGCAGCGCAGCCAACAGGGTGACGACAACGCTCGAGAGGTGCCGAGCCGCGTCCGGATCATTCTCCAAGTGGCCGGTCAACACCGGAAGATGGCTGGCCGTCAGTGCCCCTTCGCCGAACACCTGTCGGAAGAGATTCGGAATACGGAATGCGAAGAGGAAGGCGTCAGCCACTCCCTTGCCGGCGCCTTTGCCGACAACTCCAAATAGCGCGCCGGTGGCCATTTCCCGCAGCAAACCCGACAGACGCGACGCCAGCGTCCCGAGACTGGTAATCACCGTTCCAGCGATCAAGGGGTGTCGTCCCGTGCGGCTCATGGCCCAATCGTAACGGAGAAACCCCAACGGGGGAAGCCATCGAGGGCTGAGCACTGAGGGCTGGGCACTGAGGGCTGGGCACTGAGGGCTGGGCACTGAGGGCTGGGCACTTCAGTGCCCAGCAGCCTCGGCCTCAAGCCCCGGCGGCCCTCGCCCCCCTGGCACCCCTTGCCGAAATCTTCATAATAGTGTCGAGTACCGTGGCGTTTGTCCCCTTGTACGAACGCATATCATTCAGTTCAGGAGCCGGAAAATGTCGCGACATTGGACCAAGGTTGTCGTGGCGTCCGCGTTGGCATTCTGCTGTGTTCCGGCATTGGCTGACGGCGATGAGACAAGTTCGATCTCGGGAACCGGCCAAGTCGTGTTGCGGCCGAAGGCGACGACGCTCCGTTTTCAGCTTACATTGAGCGAGCGGGGCGACGATATGGAGCAGGTCGAAAAGAGCCTCGGCCGCAAATGCGAGGCCCTTTGCAAAGCCCTGCTGGCCGCCAAGGCGGCGTCCGGTTCGATTCGCATCGACACGGCCAGGCTTGTCGGCGGGCTGCGTGCAGTGGGAGCGGCCATCCAGGGGCAACAGCCGTGGGGAAAAGGCAAGTGGCAGTATCAGACGCCGGTGCGGAAGCCTACGATCCATCAAGTTTACAGTATCCCGTCAGCGTCAACGCCTGCTTTCGTTTACTACCGTCCAGCGATCGCAACACTGAATCATAGTGACCGCACCTCAATTTCCGTCATGGCAAAACAACGAAGCAACTACCAAGACCGCGTCATCCGCAATTACTACCAGAACCGCGACGACATCATGCTCCAGCGGCTGGGCGAACTCGTGACCGACCTGTACCTGGCCGAGGGCAAGACCAAGTCGCGGATTTGGAAGCGCGTGGCCGAAATCCTGGAGAAACTGAAAGTGCCCAAGAGCGAAATCGAGCGCCTCGTGCGCAGCGACAATCCCACGCTCGTGGCAAACGTCTTGAAAAAGCTATTGGAGAAACTATGAATCCCGCGGCCGACGATCGGGCGACCGGCCAACACGTGCTCGAACTGAACCGGCGGCTGCTGGCGGCCATCGCCGAGGGCGACTGGAACACGTACGCCGAGTTGTGCGATCCGACGCTCACCGCCTTCGAGCCCGAGGCACGCGGCCACTTGGTCGAGGGAATGGACTTCCACCATTTCTACTTCGGCCTGGGCGGAATCGCCGGCCCGCACAACACGACGATCAGCAGCCCGCACGTTCGGCTCTTGGGCAACGCGGCGGTGGTTTGCTACGTGCGTTTGGTGCAGCGGCTGGACGACGCCGGCAAGCCGATCACCGTCCGCAGCGAAGAGACCCGCGTCTGGCAGCGCCAAGGCAGCGCGTGGCGGCACGTGCATTTTCACAGGTCGATGTAGGAAGGGGCTAGGGACTGGGGACTTGGGGCTAGGGGTCAGGGGCTTGGGGACAGGGACGGGAGAGGACTAAAGAGGGATGAACGTCGCTGGCGAATTCCATCATTCGTCTCTTGTCCCCGGCCTCTCGCCCCTGATCCCTGGCCCCTAGCCCCCAGTCCCTAGCCCCTAGCCCCTAGCCCCTCCCATGTCCAACCAAACTCTCGATGTCATCGCCGTCGGCGCCCATCCCGACGACACAGAGATCGCCTGCGGCGGCACGTTGGCCAAGTTGGCCAAACAGGGCTACCGCGTGGGCATCATCGACTTGACCGATGGCGAACCGACGCCGGGCTCCGCCGGGCCGGAAGTCCGCCTGGCCGAGGCCCGCCGCGCCGCCGAGACGCTCGGGCTGGCGCAGCGGGTGACGCTCAATCTGCCCAACCGCCGGCTGTTCGACACGTTCGAGGCCCGCGTGGCGCTGGCCACGGAGTTTCGCCGCTTCCGCCCGCGGCTGGTGCTCGGCTTCGGCGCAAAGACGCCGACGGCTTCGCCCGACCACTATCAGGCGTCGCTGATCATCGAGGCGGCCGTCTTCTACGCGAAGCTGACAAAGTGGGACGACCAATTCGCCGGCACGCAGCCCTACGTGATTCCGCGCTGGCTGAAATTTTTCCTGGCGTTCGATCCGACGTCGCTGGCCGATCGCCACCTTCTCGTGGTCGACATCAGCGAAACGCTGGAGACGAAACTGGCGGCGATCGGCTGCTATGCCAGCCAGTTCTCCGACAGGACGCATCTTTTCGAGCGTTTTCGGGCATTCGCCGTGCAGCAAGGGATGTCGGCCGGTTTCGAGGCGGGCGAAGTGCTGGCCAGTCCGACCGTCTGGGGCACGCAAGACCTGATGGGCCTCTTGTTCCGCGTCGAGCGACCCCCGCAGCCGCCGGGCGAGACGTAAACGATGATAATGAAAAAAGCACTCTGAGTAATCGGAGATCAACATGAAACTGCTCGGTCTCGCATTCCTTATGTTCGTCCTCCCCGCCGCGGCTTCTGCCCAACAATCGCCGGGTAATGCGGACATCGACCGTGAAATCCGCCGACAGAGCGAACGCTACTTCGACGCGGTCGAGCGACGCGACGTGAAATCGCTCGATCGGCTGCTGCTCGACAACTGCGTGATCTGCTATGCCTGGGGCCCGGGCGACACGAAGGCGGCTCTGCGAAAGGAATTGAGCAAGCCGCTGCCGGTCGCCAAGCAGGCCGCCGCTGCCAAGCCAGTCGCCGACGCCAAGCCGGCCCAACGCGGCTACACGCTCAGCGACGTGAACCTGCGGCACGCCGGCGATACGGCGATACTGGCAGCCGTAATGACTAGGAAGGGCCTCAATGAACCGGGACTCATAAACACCCACCGCCGCACTCTGGTTTGGGTTCGCCAGCAGGGCCACTGGCGGCTGTTGCAGGACCAATGGTCGTTGGTGGGCGACGGTCTGTTCGCCCAGTATTGGAGCATCTACTTTCGCGGCAACGATCAGAACTTCAAACGCGAACCGAACTCGCTCCTCGTGAAAGCCGTCAAGGGACGCCAACCCGGCAAAGCCCTCGATGCCTGCATGGGGCAGGGACGAAACGCAATCTACCTCGCTAAGCAGGGCTGGAAGGTCACGGGCTTTGATCGCGCCGAGGGGCGCTGGCCGTCGCCCGGCAAGAGGCCATCAAGCAGAAAGTGCGGATCACGCCCATTCTACAATCGGTCGACGAGTTCGACTGGGGCCACGCGCAATGGGATCTGATCGCCGTGCTCTACGCGCCGGCCGTCCGCGGAAACGTGACCAAGATTCGCGAGTCGCTACGGCCCGGCGGGCTGGTGGTGATCGAGGCGTTCCTGCTGTCGCCCGGCGAAACCGGCGGCGGAACCGAGTACCAGCCGGGCGAGCTGCGAAAAATGTTCGCCGACGGCTTCAAGCTTCTCCACTATGAAGAGGGCGAGGGCATCGCCGATTACGGGCAGAAACGCATGCAACTCGTCCACCTGATCGCCAGCAGATTGTGACACGGCGCCGATTAGCCGCCGCCGCCACGGCGGCGAGCGCATGGGCCGACGTGCCGTTAGCCGCTAAACAGATGCGACTTGACTCCGCCCGGCCGCGTCCGAATAATTCGCTGACGGCGTCTTGTTCGGACCGAACCGGCCTTCGCCGCTGCGACGGCCGTCGGCAAGCTCGCCGGCGACGCACTTCCTCTCGTCGGGAGACTGACCCATGTACAAGCCTTCACGCAGACACCGCAGCAGAGCGAAAGGCGCTGGCGGCATCTTACGCAAACGCGGTGGCCGGGTCTTTGAAGTGTTGGAGCCGCGATTGACGCTCTCGGTGGGCGTGTCCACTTACCACAACGATACGGCCAGCAGCGGCCTCAATGCCGCTGAGGCCGTCTTGACGCCGGCCGCGGTCAACACCGCCTCGTTTGCGAAGTTGTTTGCCACCTCGCTCGACGGCCAGGTGTACGCCCAGCCGTTGGTCGATCCGGGCGTGACCATCGCCGCCGGGCCGAACACCGCCGCGGGCGCCGCCGGGCTGCACGACATCGTGCTGGCCGCCACCGAGCACGACTCGCTCTACGCCATCGACGCCAGCCCCACCGGCACGGGCAGCGTACTCTGGCAACGCAGCTTCCTCAACATCGCGACAGGTTACGTTGGCACGACCCCCGGCTCGAACATCAACAATACGCTCGGCGCCACAAGCATTACCACGATGCCCAGCGCCGATGTCGGTTCCGACGCTATCAGTCCGGAAATCGGCATCACCAGCACGCCGGTCATCGATCCGGCCACAGGCACGATTTACGTCGTGGCGGCAAGCAAGGAGATGATCGGCGGCACGCCGCATTACGTGCAGTGGTTGCACGCCATCAACATCGCCGATGGCACCGACGCGGCCGTTCCCTTCCTTATCGGCGATACGACGAACGGCAATACGAACAACACGCAGATATACGTCTACGGCGACGGCGACGGCGACGTGGTCGATCCGTACAACAACACGGGCAACGACGTCGTCCAATTCAATGCCTTTCGGGAGCTTCAACGCTCGGCTCTGAGACTGGAGAACAACATCGTCTACGTCGCTTGGGCTTCGCACGGCGACATTAGCCCATACCACGGCTGGGTTGTCGGGTGGAACGTGTCGAACCTTGCCGGCGGCATGACGTTGGCCGGCGTATTCAATGCTTCGCCCAACGGCGGCTTTACCGGCATTTGGGAAAGCGGCGGCGGGCTGGTCTTCGAGCCCGACGGCAGCGCCTTTTACTTCGCGACCGGCAACGGCCCTCCCAGCCACGGAAACCCGGTCCTCAATTCGTCCGGGTTTCCCAGCGACGGCTCGTACTACGACGCGGTCGTAAAGGTGGTGGTCGATCCGACGACGACGCCGACAAACCAGAACGTCAACGGCTGGGGGTTCAAGGTGGCCGACTACTTCATTCCTTACAACCAAGTGGCGCTCGACAGTGCAGACGTAGATCTCGGCTCCGGCGGCCCTCTGCTCCTGCCCGATTCGGCCGGCATTCCCGGACATCCGCACCTGCTGGTTGTCGGCGGAAAGGAGGGAAAACTCTATTTGATCGACCGCGACAACATGGGGAAGTTCGACGCGACCAATGATAACGTGGTCAATGCAGTGCCGAACGGCAGCGGCCACAACACCCCGCCGGTCGTCCTTGAGGAGGTCTTCAGCACTCCCGCTTATTACGACAACACAATTTACGCCGTCGGCGCCTTCGGCAGCGTGGCAAAGGCGTTCGCGATCAGCAGCAACGGTGCGCTGACGACAGTCTCGGACACTGCCGCGACGTTCGGCTCCGAGCCCGGCTCGCCCAGCATCTCGTCCGACGGCGGCACGGACGGCGTTGTTTGGTGCATGGACCGCAACGCCAACGAGATCCACGCCTACGACGCCAGCAATCTCGGCGTGGAGCTCTGGAACAGCGGCCAACGCGCCGGCGGCGCCGACAGCCTCGGCAGCGTGGTGAAGTTCGCCAGCCCCACCGTGGCCAACGGCGAAGTCTTCGTGGGCACCAGCAACTCGCTGGTGGTTTACGGCGCCACGTCGCTGCTCGGCAGTCTCACGGTTTCCAACGTTGTAGTCGTCGAAGCCACGCAACAAAACGGCGTCCTCGAATCGAACGAACGCGGCAAGATCACCTGGGCGGCGACGGCCGCGCATCCGATCACGTCGGCGACGCTGACGATCGACGGCGCTGCGGTCACCCCGGTCAACGGCCCCTATGGCCCGTCCGGCGGCACCTTCTTTTTCTCCGCCCCCTTCGCACCGCTGGCTGCCGGCACACACACCTACGTGATCCAGGTGACCAACAACCAGAGCGTCGGCAGCGGGACCAGCGGAACGTTTGTCGTGGCGTCGGCCCCGCCGCTGATTTCCAGCGTCGTGGTGGCCGAGGCCACCCCGCAGGACGGCATCTTGCAAGCAAACGAAACGGGCAAAATCACCTGGGCCCTGGCCGACGGCAACCCCATCACGAGCGAATCGCTCACGGTGGATGGCTCGCCGGTCAGCCCGATTCTCGGCCCGTTCGGCCGCTCCGGCGGCAATCTGTTTTACAAGGCCACGTTTGGCCCGCTGGCCGCGGGCAGCCACAGCTACACGATCGAAATGATCGACAACACCGGCCAGAGCAACAGCGTCACGGGCACATTCACCGTCGCGCCCGTCCCGGCTCCTGCGATTTCGCTGGTAGTCGTGGCCGAGGTCACGCCGCAGAACGGCGTGCTCGAATCGAACGAGCGGCTGAAGATTACGTGGGAGGCAACGAGCACAAATCGCATCATCTCGCAAACCATGACGGTCGATGGCCGCGCGATCGCTCCGATCAACGGTCCTTACGGCGGAATGTACTATTCCTGCCCGATCGGAATGTGGTCGGCCGGCAACCACACCTACGTGATTATGGCGACCGGCTCGAACGGCGTCAGTTTCAGCGACGCGGGGACTTTCACGGTGGCCGCGGCGGCGGCGACCCCGCCAAGCATCTCCTCGGTTGTGGTCGCCGAGGCGGCCGCGGCGAAAAACGGCATCCTGGAGGCGAGCGAGCCGCTGAAAATCACCTGGGCGGCGTCGAGTTCCGCCGGCATCGCCGCGCAGACGATGACGGTCGATGGCCGGGCGATCGCTCCGATCGATGGTCCTTACGGCGGACTGTACTATTCGTGTCCGATCGGGGCATGGTCGGCCGGCACGCATACGTATGCGATCACGTCGACCGGCGGCGGCACCAGCTCGACGGTTTCGAGCACCTTCAACGTGGCGGCATCGGCCGCCGTGCCGGTGACGATCGACAGCATCGTGGTGGCCGAGGCATCCACCGCTCGCGACGGCACGCTCGACTCCAGCGAACCGCTGAAGATCACCTGGGCGGCGTCGAGTTCCGGCGGCATCGCCACGCAAGCGATAACGATCGACGGCCGATCCGTCACGCCGATCAACGGCCCTTACAGTGGACTCTACTATTCCTGCCAGATCGGGGCGTGGTCGGCCGGCACGCACACCTATGTAATCACAGCGAGCAATTCCACCGGCTTCACGTCGAACAGTTCCGGCACGTTTACCGTCGTCGCCGCCGCCTCGACGGCAGGGCTGGAAGCGACGATCGACACCCGCGGCCTCCTCGCCACCGAGAAACGCCCCCCGATTGCAATCGAGAGGCTTTGAGAAGCGGCACACATCGCGTGGATGCGTGCTAACGTTGCTGCCCTGATCGGTTTTGACAAACAAAACCGGTGGCGCCATGCCAGGCGCTGTAGGGAACGGGCTCCGTCCCGTTCCGCCGCCCGGAACGCCGCGGAGGGCGTTCCCTAATGGGTTTTGACAAACAGATTCGGTAGTAATCACGTAAAATGCAGCGATTGGGCCAGTTGACCGTTGCCGAGCAACCCTACGTACCGCAGAAGCTGTTTCGAGCCGCGGGCGAATTGCTCCAGGAAGTCGGTGACGCGCTGGTGCAAGGCGGGCCAGTCGTTGGCCAAACGGTGCATTTTGAGGATTGTCTCCTTCAGCCATCGCCATAATTTTTCGATCGGGTTCAGCCAGGGGGCGTAAGTCGGCAACCAGATTGGCTTGATTTGAGGATATGCCCCCACGGCCGTGAGTACGTCGGGATGAGTATGGATCGACCAATTGTCTTGAACGACGTAGATCGTCTTGGCGCGAGCGTAAGTTTTCGCGATCCGTTCATACATCTCGATGACCTTGGCTCGACCGATAATGTAGTTGTCCACGTAGGTCACTTTTCCGCTGCAGGCGTTCAGGCCGCCGATCACGCGCCACAGCCCATTGTTGGACTGTTGCCGATCCGCTTGCGGTGGAGCCGCGGGCGGGGCGGCAGCCCAACTCGGCGCCGGCTCGGGCCAGACGGCGTACCCCATTTCGTCGATGAACAGCAATGTCGTTTCCTGGGGGTTGCGCCGCTGCTCGCAGGCATCGTTTCAGTTTGGCTACCTTGCTTCGATACTGCGGATCCGGGCTAAAATGCTGGACCCGACCCGAACGCAATTTCACTCCCAGTTTGCGACGGAGCCACCGCCACACGCCACTGAGCGTGTAATTCTGGATCGTCTTAATGCTGGCGCGAATGGTCCGCAACGTCCAGCGGCTGGGCGGCGGACCAGCGGCTGTCGGCATCGCCTCGCGGCGAGCTTCCTCGCCGGGGCCTTGCCGCAGCCGCTCCAACACCTGTTCCCGCTGCTCGAAAGGGACGGCGACGGCTGCCTCCCTGCCGCCGCCACAACAGTCCTTCGATCCCGTGTTGTTCATAGCAATCCAACCAATGGTACACGGTGTCAGGATCTCGCGGTCTCAGTAGTCCCTGAGTCGCTACCGCATGAGGCGATTGGCCGTCGGCGACCTTCAAGATCGCCGCACACCGTTCCCGCACGTCCGGACGCCGATCATGGTTCCGATACTCGACCAACGTCCTGCGCTGAGCCTGTGAAAGTTTCAAAGTTCGCTGGTACATGACGATTCATCCTCCCTTGCGAAGTTACTTCATGGACCCTCCTTTCAATTACTCTCAAGCAACGCCGCCAAAGGCAACCACAAAATGCGCCTGCTAGCAGTGGTGTGCTAGCACAATACCTTGAATTCACTACCGATTTTGGCTGTCAAAACCCATCAGACACATTACCGGTTTCGGTTGTCAAAACCCATTAGGGAACGCCCTCCGCGGCGTTCCCCGGGCCTCCGTGGCGTTCCAGCCGGCACGGAACGCCGCGGAGGGCGTTCCCTACAGGAAAATGTGTCAACTTGTTTTGACGCGACTCCTCAAATAATCGAGCCGAGCCACGCCGGCGGCACCGATGAAGCCGGCGTCGCCGCCTAAGCTGGCGAAATCGATCACCGTTTTCGCGGCGGGAATCGGCCTCGCGAGCCGGCGAACTTCCTGGCGAACGCGGTCGAGAAAGCGGCGGCCCAACGGCCGCTCCGCGCCGCCGAAGGTCATTGCCCCGCCCAGCAAAACCACGTCGGGATCGACGACGTGCATCACGTTGACCGTGCCGATGCCCAAATATCGCGCGGTTTCCAGCACGATCTCCAGCGAAAGCGGATCGCCCGCTTCCGCCTCTTCGGCGATGAGCTTTGGTGTAAGTTCCTCGCCCGCCGCCAGCCGTCTCTGGAGCGACGAAGCTCGGCCGGCGTTGATCAGCTCTTCGCCGCGTTTGATGACGGCCGTGGCGCTGGCGTAGGCTTCCAGATGGCCGCGCCAGCCGCAGTTGCACATGCGGGCGTTGTCGCGCGAATCAATGATGACGTGCCCCGCCTCGCCGCCGTGGCTGTGGGCCCCCTGGATCACCGCGTCGCCGATGATGATGCCGCAGCCGATGCCGGTGCCGAGCGTCAACAGCACCATGCTGGCGAACTCGCGGCCCGAGCCGACCCAGAATTCGCCATAGGCGGCGGCGTTGGCGTCGTTCTCAAAAGTGACCGGCAGCCCGCAATGATGGCTTACGCGGTCGCGGATGGGGAAATCGTCCCAGCCGCCGAGATTAATCACCGTGGTCAACATGCCGGAGGGAATGTCCATGCCGCCGGGCGCGCCCAGCCCGACGCGAGCGACCACCCCGCGTTCGAGTCCGGCATCGCGGATGGCCTGATGCACCGCGGCTCCCATGCGGCGGGCGGCGTCTTCCGGGCCGTTCTCCACCTCCGTCGGAATGCTCAGCCAGGAGAGCGTTCGCCCCAGGTCATCGACCACCCCGACCTTGATATTCGTTCCTCCCAGGTCTATTCCCGCAAAAAACGGCCCCTGAACCTCCTTGGTGGTGATGAGCGAGCGGGTTTCTGGCATGATCGGTTGCGGCGCCATGTTTTCCCATAGTATATCGTGCTAAAATGGCCGAGCAACAGCGGCTTAACGGAAGATCGCCCATGCCTGCCCGATTCGACAAACTGGGAATCTCGTTCCAGTATCCCGACAACTGGACGCTCGACGACTCCGACGCCCTGTTGGGTCGCAAATCGGTGACGGTCTACAGCCCCGGCGGAGCGTTTTGGACGGTGGCCATCCACGCCGGCTCGGCCGACCCCGCCAAATTGGCCGCGGGGGTGCTCGATGCCATGAAAAAGGAATATCCGGGCCTCGAAATCGACGAGGCTTTCGAGATGGTTGCCGGCCACGATCTCGTCGGCTACGACCTGGCCTTCTATTACCTCGACCTGATCAATACCGCCCTGATCCGCAGCCTGCGGGTCGGACAAACCAGCTACACGATCTTCTGCCAGGCCGAAGATCGCGAGTTCGACCACGTCCGTCTGGTGTTTCAGGCGATGACGACCAGCCTGGTGAGTAGCCTGAAGGAATTCGCGTATGAGGGGTGGGAGGAGGATGGTGAGGGATGAGGGACTAGGGGCTAGGGATTGGGGATTAGAAGCGTCCATTTAGTACCAATAGCCGCTTGCGGCTTCGCAACCGCGCTGCCAAGCAAAGCATGACCACCTCCCTCCGCATTCTCGGCATCGATCCCGGGCTGAACATCACCGGCTACGGCGTGTTGGAGGCCGACGGCGGCCGCTTGCGGCTGTGCGAGGCCGGGGTAATCCGCGGCAAGTCGCGCGGCTCGTTGGCCAAACGGCTGGTCGAAATCCACGACGGCACCGCCGAAGTGATCGCCGGATTGAAACCCGACGTGATGGCGCTCGAGGAACTCTATTCGCACTACGACCGGCCGCGCACGGCGATCCTGATGGGCCACGCCCGCGGCGTGATCTGCCTGGCGGCCGCCAAAGCCGGGATTCCGATCAAGCACTACGCCGCCACACAGATCAAGCGCATCCTCACCGGCAGCGGCCGTGCGCCGAAGTCGCAAATGCAGCGCGCCATCCAGCGCGAGTTGGCCCTGGCGGCCCCGCCCGAGCCGCCCGACGTGGCCGACGCACTGGCCGCTGCACTCTGTCATTTTTATCTGAAGGACAAGCCAACGCAGAAGACTTAGGATCGGCTACAGAATTGCCGCACACAAGCCAACGCCCCGCTGTGCCGCTACGACTGCGATGTTGCTTGCGGCCCGCGTTGGGACTCCTTGGCCGGCGACAACAATTTCGGTGGCCGACGAACGACTTGATAACCGGATTCTCGCTGAATGCGCCGCAAATCCTCGCAGATCAGCTTCAAGTCGCCGCCGAACTTGCGGGTGTGCTCCATGCGGTGACGCCGAACTTCATCGACAATGGGATCGTTCATCGAACCGCCTCCAACAACTCGTCGGGCGAACAGACCTCCGGGCAACTGTAGCCTGCGTTTTCCACAAGCTGGCGAACCATCATTCGAGTGAAGGGATTGTTCAGGTGCGCGAAGTTCCACGTAACCAACACGTCGATGCCGTTCACGGCCGCCACGGCAATATGCAAGGCGTCTTCAGGATACTCCTCCGGTATGCCGTGACCTTCAACTACCTTCGAGGCCAATGCTCTCGCCGCCTCGTCAGCATCCAACATGGGGAATACTTCAATGGCCCTTAACCGCAGTGCGGCCTGTTCCTTGTCGCCCTTGCCTGCTTCCTCTCGCACGAGAACCGAAACGTAGCTGTCGTACTCGGAAACGAGTTTTGGCCACAGTTCCCGAGTCGCCTCTTGACGGGCGGCCGTGACCACGTCCCGGCTTGGTCGGGCCGTAAAGTAGCTGACAGTCGTAGTTTCAACATAAACACTCTTCACCACCAATCCTCCCCCATTAGTGTAGCGGTTTGTTTGCCCATCGTCAACTCTCGAACAAACTCTCGAACAAACTCAACTCTGCGAACATGGACCAATTTGTGGGCTAGACAAGCAGGGCCGTGAAGCGCATCATGGGATCGGCTGTATCTCGACATCTTTCAGCGGCTACGATGGCCGTGGAAGTTGAGATTTGGAAAACAGCGGAGTTGCTGACCAACAACCACTTATGATTGCTAAAATCACCGGTCAATTGGTCGCCCTGCACGGCGACACCGCCACGTTGAAAATCGACGCCTTCGAGTACGAGGTGCTGATCCCCGAGTTCACCCGCCGGCAGTTGCAGGGCGAACTGGGGCAGCCGGTCAGCTTGCACACGATCGAATACATGGAGGGCAATCCGATGCAGGGCCGCATGACCCCGCGGCTGATCGGGTTCCTTAGCGAAATCGAGCGGGAATTCTTCGACCTGTTCTGCTCGGTCGACGGCGTAGGCGTGAAGAAATGTCTGCGGGCGATGGTCCGGCCGGTCAAGGAGGTGGCCACCGCCATCGAAGAGCAGGACGCCAAAACGCTGTCGAGCCTGCCCGGCATCGGGCCGGCGATGGCCGAGCGGGTGATCGCCAAGCTGCGGCGGAAGGTACCGAAGTTCGCCCTGATGGCCACCCGCGAAGAGAAGCACGAAGCCGAAGTCGAGCCCGACGTCGTCTCCGAAACCTACGAAGTCCTCCGCAGCCTGGGCCATTCGGAAAGCGATGCCCGGCGGCTACTCGACGCCGCGCTCGCATCGAAAAAGAAGTTCAAGGACGTGCAGAGCCTGATCGAGGCGGTCTACCAGCAGAGTCGCTGAGGGCTGAGCTACCGCCCCAACTGAGCTGAATTGATGGGTGCCATGCTCACGCTTGCGTGAGCATGTGGGCGGATGCACGGCATGGCCACGCAAGCGTGGCCATGGCACCCAACCTGTCAGATCAGGTCGGATCGTGCGCTACTTTGTCAGCGTGAAGCCCTTGAGGAACCAGCCCTCGGGCTCGCTGGTGGCTTGCAGTCCGGCGGGGCCGAGATAACGCCGCACCAACTGGTAATCCGGCAGTTTGCGGCCGTCAATCTTCTGCTTCCGCGTGCCGTCCCCCTTATCGTCGCCGAACAGAGCGTTGAGCAATTTGGCAAACAGCGATTCGCTCTGCGGCATCTTGTTCATGCGGGTCAACTCGTACGTCGGGCGATACTCCTCGTCGGTACGCGAAAAGAACCGCAGGCATCTCTTCGGATCGAGCTTCGCGATCTCTTCGCCGACCGCTTTGTAATCCGCGTCCTCGGCCAACGGCACCGGCTTATTCTCCGGGGCGAGCACCTTCTCCAGGAATTGGATGTGCGAGGAGATCATCAACTGCCCGTTCGCGACCGTAATCGCCCTGTGGGGGAGCAAATGAGGCTGCTTGTCTTGGTCTTCGTCGTCGTCGGCGTTCTTCTTCCTTCGCAGATGCGCGGGAGCGACGGGGGGCACGCCGCTAAAGTCGGGCTTTGTAATCTCGGGCGCCGGCGACTGGTCGCCGACCAATTCCCATACGATGTGGCCGTTGATCTCGCGGCGGACGACCGTCTTATCCCCCTTGAAGAACTTGTCGATCCCCTTGATCAACTCTTTCTCGTTCCTCGTTTCGATGGCGATCAATAGCCGCTCGCTGGAGGTCGTCATTGGCAATTGGTAGTCGGTCAAAACGCTGATCCGCGGGCCGAGGTATTCGAATATCTCCTTGCGGAGGTCAATGCCATGGCCTCCGGTCGGCTCGGGTTCCTTGAGTCCCTCCAACACGTCCCGTTCCCAAACGCCCTTTTCGCCTTCGGCGGCGAACTCGTTGTACAGCGGCCCGAAGTTGTCGAAGGCGTTGAGCATGTCGGTGTAGAAGCTGGTGTAGGTGGAGATGTTGCTCGGCACCCAACGCTGCGGGGTGAACTCGACGCTGTTCAGAAAAACGGCCATCTTCATCGATTCTGTGTAAGGCGGCGGGGCGTAAATCGCGGTCCGATGGATCAACTCGTATCCCTCCGAGGTGAAATCGACCAGCCCGCCCATTCCCAGCACCGCGCTAAGCCCCTGTCGCCGCATCACTTCGAGCATGCTCTTTCCCTTGCGGCGTTTGTATTCGGGCGTCGAGGCCCGCGCGGCCTCGGCATAGCCCAACGGGTGCAGGAACCAGCGCATCTGCGGCGCGCCGTTGCCGTAGTCCTTCTTGCAGCGATCGATGACGACCCGGAACGGCTTATGCTCGGCCAAGGAGCCGTTCTGCTGGTTGCCGCAGTGCCGCTCCAGGATCCCCTTCATCACGCCGAGATCCTCGGTCATCGCCAGCAAATTGCCGGTCAGGCAGTAGAACGCTTGGCGGAGGGGCAGCTTTGCGGGGGCGGGGGCCGGCGCGGCGTTCTCGCTGTTGTCGCTCCCCTCCAGGTTGCTGCGGGCGGCCTCTTTCTCCTCTTCCAACTCGGGCAGATCAAACTGCGTAACGACATCGGGACAGCCTGCCACCGTCACCTCGCTCTGCTTGGCGCCTCGCTTCAACTGGGTTTTCGTCGTCTTTGCCAGCAGTTCCCTGGCCTGCGGCAGCTTCCCAGTGACGTCGGTGACGATCGCCAGCGCCGACTTGCCTGGCCCGGTTGCCACCAGCCCAATGGCGAAATCGCCGCCGGGCACCTTGCGCATGTCGTCGAACGTAAGGCCCAGCCGCTCATCGACGCGCGACCATCTCGACTCGAATTGGCGATAGCGAATGTCCTGCTTGAACGGCTTCATCACCGGGTCGGCCAGCAACTGGCCCAATTGGCTCTTGTCCCAGTGTTTGTTGAGCACATCGACGTCGGAAATGGCGAAGAACCCTTGCGTCGTATCGGGCAGGAGCGTCTCGCCCGGCCGGCTCGCCGCCAAAACGGCGCCGCCGCCAAACAACAACAGCGAAAGAGCCCAACAGAGCAGGTAAGTCCAAGAGCGGGGCACGGCAATACTCCTTATAGTCCACGAGAAACCCATCCATCTTATCCGACCGGAAGAGTCGCGGCGGGGATATCAGAGTTTAGTCGGACGGGCCAGCTTACGCTAGATCGGCCGAAAATAACGATAAGATAAATCGGGATGGCGAAATGGCCATCGGGAGGGGAAGTGGCGATGAAACCGCAGCCACCGCATTTCCACTAGCCTGCCTACTCTGTGTGATATCGCATCCAGAAACCCTATTTCAGGCAATCTGGCGGCCGGGCGAGAGTAAAGATAAGGACTTCTTCGCCGGTTGTGGCGTTGATGTCATGGTTCGTGGTCATGACCTTGACACCGGTGACCTGTTCGACCATTGTCTCCATGACGGGAAGGAACGCTGCAATAAGATGGCTCCGTACTTCCTTCATCAAGCCACGCCCCTTCTCGGCTGGCAGCAATTTGACGAAACGCAACTCTGCTTCGGCCAAGGCACTTCGGAGACGAACCACGAGGAGATCGCCGAGCAGGCAGATGTAGACGTGCTTGGGTTCTTGCCCCATGTAATCCTGCTCGAAGCGACTGATTTCCTCGCTGACGGCAGCTTCGATCTCGCTCTTGGTTCTCACGGAACTTTCTTCCGTCGCCTCTGCCTCGACTGCCCTTTGCCTGCCTTCTTCCAACCGAGTTGTTGTGTCAAGTAAACACAAGAAACCGCCCACCTTCTTCAACCCCAATCGGAGCTTAGTGTCTTGGGATTTGGCGACTCTCTTGACGTAGACGACCCGAACTGTGAACCACCCCTTATCCGTGTGGAGTCGGACCTTCTCGCCAGTTTTTAGACAGTCCAGACGATCAGTCCATACCGCAAATCCACCTTGCGACTCGTTCACGAGTGACGCCGACAAGACCTTGCCTCCGACTTTCAATTTGCAGGATTGGCGGGCTGGTGGCACGATGTAGCGGCGTGACTTGCGGCTGTCTCGGCCTGACTTCGCAAGTGGCTTTTTGCCAGCCGTTGTTCTGCCGGTCCGGCCTTGTTTGACGACGTGGATAACCGGCATCTTCTTAGCGGTTGGGTTCATTTGATTTCTCAGGATGAACGCTGGCTCACGGCTCGTACTGTTTTCCCTTGTGGTCGCGGCGTCTGAAAACGTGTCACTGCCCGAGGCTGGTGCATGAAATCGGACCTGATTCGAGAGGCGGACATCTGTTCGTCAAGTTTCACTTTAAGGACGATGCCCACAAGGCAGAGGCCGGCACATAACGCCATCGTTCGTCCCCACGATAGCGTTGCTGACTGCTTTGGGGCTTCCCACGCTTGACACTGTGCATACCACCTCATCCATGTTGCTTTGATTTCCGGCCATTCTGCCTTCTGGTCCCAAGTTGGTCTCTTGGACATCGTTGCTCTGCGATCCGTCGCTGCCGCTTGCTTCCCCATCGAAAGGCAGGACGACGCCACCAGGATAAGTCCGGCAATTCCCAGAAAACAGAGTGTGGCAGCATACATCGGCTTCGGCTCCGTATACTGAACTACTGTCGTTGCTGTTGTAACTGCTGCTTGATCTTCATCCCCACCCGGAACCAAGATTCACATTCAGGGGCAGCGTTTCTGGGTGGAACGACATTCTGGATATAGACGACCCGAACCGTAAATCGCCCGATATCCGTATGGAGTTCGACCTTCTTGCCAACCTTCAGCCCGTCCAGACGATCAGTCAATACTGCAAATCCGTCTTTCGACTCGTTCACCAGTGATGCCGACCGGACATTGGCCCCGACTTTCAATTCGCAAGATTGGCGGGCTGGCGGCACGTTGCAGCGGTTTGACCTGCGGTCGTCTCGTCTTTGCTTGGCAATCGACTTTGTGCCGGTTACTGTTGGTTCGTCGGTCGAGTCCTCTTCCAAGACGTAGACATCCGGCATTTTCTTGGCAATCTGGTCCATTTTGCACCCCCTGAAGTCTTGGCAGCATGATTGCCCCCAATCAGTGCCCCCTCTTTCTGGTCATCCCCTCCTTATCTTACCTTAGGTTGCGGCGATGGATTGTCAAGCGCAAAAAAGTTGAGGCCAGTCATTTTGTGACCTAGGTTTGTACGGCAGCGTCGACTTGTGCGGCGGAATCGTGCCTTATACCGCCGAAGGCACGGTGGTCAAGTCTCCTAAGTGGGCAGGCGGCGTCGGCGGCCCATGTTCGGAAACTTGCAAATGGACATCAATCACTTCACCCGCATTGACGTTCCCCTCACCACCACCCTGGCAATGCTGGTTACGCTTGCCTACGTCTTCGGTATCTTATACCGGCGTAGAAGGACCGCCAGCCAGCAACGGCTGCTCCAGATGCGAAAAGACATGTCTCGCGCCACGATGGCCGCCAACGAGCTGGGAAAGGTGGTTTGTCTCGTTCGCAATAGCACGGCCAAGCATTACTCACGCCTCAAGAAGTTTGAAAAGCGAATCGCAAGACTGTGTGTCCGTCAAGGAGATGCAAACTGGCAGGAATTGTGCCGGGAAGTCGAGGGCATACTCGATCCGACTCTCCAACTCGTAAGCGAAATCGCCAATGCCCAGGAACGGATTCGCTACCAGAGCAATTACCTGATGACCTTCTCCGAGATGCGGACCGATCCGCTCACCGGACTCGGCAATCGCCGAGCACTAGACCACGTGTTGGCTACCCAGTTCAACATATTGAAGCGCTACGGTACACCCTTCTCGTTGGCAATCGTCGATATTGACCACTTCAAAGACCTGAACGACCAGTATGGGCACCAGCACGGCGATCAGGTATTGTGTGAGTTTGCCCAGTTGCTGCTGGGCAGTCTGCGTATCGTTGACATCGTCGCTCGCTTTGGTGGCGACGAATTTGTCGTTATGATGCCGCACACCGACATCGCAGAGGCGGAGTTGGTCGGAGAACGGCTGCGGAGCGAGGTCGAACGGCGAATGCCTTTCGCCATCAGCGGCGGCGTGGCGTCGGCCAGCGATGCCGACACGCCCGAATCCCTCTTCAAGCGCGCCGATGACGCACTGTACTGCGCCAAGACCAGCGGACGCAACCGTATCCTCGCTGATGCCCGCGAAACCGGCGAACCCGCGTCACACGAAGCGGCAACGGTAGTGTGTTGACATCCGGGCCGTGCCGCCCGTCGTGATAGTGATGCCACATGACCTCAGTGTGGGATAAAGCGGGCAAAAAGGGCAGAGGGGAAACATGCATGCTTATTGACGCGAATTCAGACAATCACGCATGATTGCCGATGCTAGCAAAAGTCTGTCTCCCCTTCTCCTTTTTTCCCGTCTCCCCTCGCCCGCTTGCGGCGGGCACCACGGAGTGGTCGGGCCCGAGGGTGAGGGCTGTTCGCCTCATCTCCCCTCGCCCGTTCACGGGAGAGGGGCCGAGGGTGAGGGCTGTTCGCTCGGATCGCCTCCCCGCCTCCCCCTCTCCCCTCGCCCGCCTGCGGGAGAGGGGCCGGGGGTGAGGGCCGTTCGCCTCGATCGTCTCCTCGTCTCCCCCTCTCTTCCTCTCCCCTCGCCCGCTCGCGGGAGATGGGCCGGGGGTGAGGGCCGTTCGCCTCGATCGTCTCCTTGTCTCCCCGTCTCCCCCCTCTCCCCGTCTCCCCATCTCCCCTCGCCCGCTCGCGGGAGAGGGGCCGGGGGTGAGGGCCGTTCGCCCGGATCGTCTCCTCGTCTCCCCGTCTTCGCCGACCGCCCGTCGCACAACGCTTCGGCGAACCGGCGGCCGGCGATTTTCAGCGTCCCCGGTCCGTCCCCACGCCCGTTCACGGGCGTTTCCGCGCAGCGGTATTAGGCCCGGCGTTTACGCCGGGTGGCGGGATGCGCGGAACACCCGTCGGTCAGGCCCGTTCACGGGCCTCCTGCTCGATCCGCCCCATCGACGAACACCCGCGCAAGGAGGAGGCCCGTGAACGGGCCTGACAATCGCTCGCCCTCAACCCCGCCCAACCCGGCGTAAACGCCGGGCCTATCACCGCCTTCGGCGGAAAGGGCCATCGCTGGCGGGGGAAACGGTTAGTCGTTCCAACGGGAGCAGAGGCGCCCGTCTGAGTAAATTCAGGCGTTTGTTCGCGGTGTCACCGATTCTTGGACGTATGTGCGTACCCGTCCGCTTGAGAACGAAGTGCCCGTCGACAAAGTCGAGAACGCTGAGCTTACGCTTCAACCGGTGCTCAGCATACTGGCTCAGGTCCAGCATATAGACCTCCGAACGGTGCCCGGCGCGATGTTCCTCGGACACACCCGGATCAATGAGATGGACAAGACGCAGGTCGGTTAGCAGCTGCAAGCGGCCGTAGTCCTCCATTCTTGTCTCCTTTTCGCGAATGTCGACGCGAAAATATGTCCAGCTACGGTTGTCGATGCAGAACCGGCGGACAACCTGGAGCGCGTGAAGAGCGTCTTGGCTCTCACCCTCGGCAGAAGTGGCGTCATCTTCCAATTCATCAAGCTTCTTCTGCTTGACGTCGCCCGCGGCCTTGTTAACATCTTGGACCCCCACAAACTTCGCGTTTGGGCGGCGCTGCGCTTGCTGGATGGAACTGCTGCACAACGTTAAGTAGTCGCGCGGCACCGCGCCGCTGGCCAATACGAGCCGATCAAGGGCACCGGACTGTGAGAACACATGCGAGATCGCGACAATGCCGCTATGCTGCGCGTAACTTAAGAGCACCTTTTCGAGGAACACTTTGGCGGCTCGGGGATCTTGGAGGGTAATGTCGAGGTCAATGTGCGCTGCATCGTGGCCGCTTTGTAAGCCAAGATTTCTCCTCGGGTCAAACCAGCGCGTCAAATGTTGTATTGTCGCAATCTTCAACCAAGCATCGCAATCCCGCACGCAACCATGAACCATGTCAAGCAATTGGGGTTGCTCGCGCTTGTCGAGATAGTAAAAGTCATCCAAGAAAATATACAGGCTGTTCTCCTCTGTTTCGACGAACCGGCGGATTAGCGCCTGCATCCGCGGAATCATCCTGTGGAGTAGAGTCGTATCCAGTGTACTCGATGCAAGTTCAGCCTGAATCTGATCATAAACCGCGTTCGCGGTACGAACCACCATAGGGGATTGACGCGACCCGCGGTAGCGTCCCTGGATTAGTTCACAGACTTTCTGGGCGACCATTAGGAAAATACGACCCGCTGACTCATGCCGGTAGGTTTGAATGTTGAGCCATATCGTCAACGCGCCGTCTGCTTCGACCAGGCGCTTGGTTTCAGCAAGCAAGGCGGTCTTGCCAGAACCCCGTCGCCCGAAGATCAGGTGATGCCTTGATGAAGTCGCTGACGCGATGTTGTTTTTCACATCGGGAATGTACGACAGGCTCGGCTGCATCTCCGTCGTACGCGATCTGGCTGTCAGCAGGTGGACGAGCGATGTAACACGATCATCGGAAAGGCTGTTGATACGGGCTTGGAACAAAGCTGTCCGGGAGGGCGCGGCGGCCTTCTTGATTGTCACGAACCCGTGGAAACCACGATCAGAGAGCTGGCCGTCAATCGCGTTCGCCAACGGGATCGCACCTTGAAAATCGGCCTCACCCACGCGAACGACGACGATGGACTCCTCGGGATAATCGCGCACGGTGATCTCGGCAACCCGGATCCCGGCTTTCGCAAACTTCTCTGATACGAACGACACAACGTCAAACTGGTGGAGTGAAGTCATAGTCCAGTGCAACCTTTTGACCGCAGATAATTCCGTGTTTCAACCAACAGGGCTTCGGCATCCGTCCGTGCGGTCTCAGCGCGCCGTTGCCAAATCTTGCCACTCTTTGGATATGGGTCGTAATCGGCAGCATTTCTCGTGAGCCTCGCGTTCTTTAACGTGTTCTTCCATATGTCTGCATTTGGAAAATCACCCGGGATATGGAGTGGCAGTTCCGAATGGGCTTCGTGGTCATCGCCATCGTGAAACACGAAGCAAGCGGCCCGCATCGCATGGTACATGGCGTAGTAGAACCTGCTAATCGCGCTTCTGCTCGGTAACGGACGAAGCCGAAGCAGCTTCTTCGCGTCGCGACGGTATTCCGTGGCAAGGTTCCACCGAGCGACCGCCACCGCAAGTTTAAGGGCGTCAATTGTCAGCTTGGAATCGCTCGCCAGCGACACCCCTTCTCGCCAGTTCCCCAACAGATTAGCAGGCGGTTCACTGATGCGTTTTAGCCGTGCATGGCTTAACCGGATTCTCGCCACTGGAGTTGGCCTTGAAAAAGCTGCCGACCGGGTCAACCAAACGCCACCGATTCATCGCGACCGCTACATTTTACCCGGATTCCCCTTCGCAACAAGTCGCCCCGCCACCCTTTCAGGAGAACTGCATAGTCCGGAAATTCTCGTTCCCACGCTCTGCGTGGGAACGTAAAACGCCGGCCACCCGAGGCAGGGCGTTCCCACACAGAGCGTGGGAACGAGGACTTTGCAGTTCTCCTGGCCACCCTTTCATGACTCTTACCTGCGGGACTCCAGTTCCCATTATGCTCGTCAAGCAGCGAGTTGCGCCTCAAACGGGCAGGTCGCGATCTCCGCGGATGGTTGCGCGACGGGAGAGACGCCACCGGGCTCCCCCCTGCGTAATTGCCACCATCTTGGAAGCCCTTCTCATGGCATCACCGAAGCTTTGGCCCATGAACTTCCCTTGGAATCTCACTCGCCGTCTGCTGTGGTGGTCGGACGTATATGAAGGAGTTCTCGTGGCCGACTAGTCCCTGAACCAGGGGTCAGGGGCTGGGGGCCAGGGGCTAGGGGCTAGGGGCTGGGGGCTAGGGGTCAGGGGCCCGGGATCAAGAAAGCCGCCCCTACTCGATCGGCTTGCTCACCAGCACCACGTCCTGCTCGTCTTCGTTCAGCGCGAAGCCGCGGTTGCGGAAGGTGGCCAACATGCGATTGTTGTCCTTGGAGACTTCGGCGACGACCTTTTTGACACCCCACTGCTTGGCAACTTCGAGGCAGTAGTCGGTCAACAGGCCGCCCAGGCCGTGGCCGTGCCAGCGATCGACGACGATCACGGCGTATTCGGCGGTGTCGTGGTCGGCGTCGGCCACCAGACGGCCCACGCCGATCAGCCTGCGTTGCCCCTCCTCCTCGACCTCGGCCACGATGCCAAGCTCGCGGTCGTAATCGATGAAGCAGTAGCGGGTGGCCATCTCGTGCGTCGTTTGCTTGAACAGGTAGCTGAAGCGGAACCAGAGCGACTGCGTCGAGCAGCTTCCCAGCAGTTCGTGCCACATCGGCTCGTCTTCCGGCTTGATCGGCCGCAGGGTCACGTTGGTGCCGTCCTTCATCTGCCGCTCGGTCACGTATTCCTCGGGATACGGGCGGATGGCGAGGTGCGCGTACGGACGAACCGTGCGGACCACGATGTTGCGGTCGATCACCACGCGGGCGTCCAGGGCAACGACCTCGTCGGGCGTGACCAGTAGCGGATTGATGTCCAGCTCCCTGATCTCGGGATAATCGGCCACGAGATAGGAGAACCGCATGATGACTTCGATGAGCTTGTCGATGTTGGCGCCCGGCTTGCCGCGGTAGCCCTGCAACAGCGGCCACGACTTGAGCGATTCGAGCATTCGCCGGGCGAGGGCCTCGTTCAACGGCGGCAGCCCCAAGGCGCGATCCTGGAACAACTCGGCGGCGACGCCCCCCATGCCCACCATGATCACCGCGCCGAAAATCGGGTCCTTCTTCGTGCCCATGATCAGCTCGAAGCTGTTGGGATAGGTGACCATCTTCTGCACGGTCACGCCGATGATGTCGGCTTGGGGACGCCTCTCCTTGGCGCGGCGGGTGATCTGCTCGAAAGCCGTGCGCACCGCCTCGTCGGAAGCGAGGTTGAGCATCACGCCGCCGACGTCGGTCTTGTGCGTGATCTGCGGCGAGTGGATCTTCAGCACGACCGGATAGCCGAAGTGATGGGCCACTTCGGCCGCCTCGTCGGCGGTGCGGGCGGCTTGCGGACGGGTCACCGGGATTTCGTACGATTCCAAAAATGCCTTCGAGACGTTCTCCGAGAGAATCTCGCCGCCCTCGCTGAGGATCGTGTCGAAGACGCCCCGCAGCCGTTGGCGATCAAGTTTGAATTCCAACGGGATGTCTTTCGGCGTTTCGTGCAGGATTTCGAGGTTGCGGGCGTAGGAGACCAGGTGCATGAACGCGCGGACGCCCTTTTCGGGCGTGTTGTACGTGGGGATGCCGGCAGTGTTGAGGATCTGAATGCCCTCGGCCACGACGCGCCCGCCCATCCAAGCCGCCAAGACGGGCTTGTGAGCATGGTTGGCCGCCTTGCCCAGCGCTATGGCCGTGGCGGTCGGATCGGTCATCGCTTGCGGCGTGAGAATCACCAATACCGCGTCGACCTCCTTGTCTTTTAGCACGATCTCGACCGCCTTGGCAAAACGATCGGGCGGGGCGTCGCCCAGTACGTCGATCGGGTTGCCGTGCGACCAGCAGACCGGCAGAAAGGCGTTCAGTTGGGCCATCGTGTCGTCGGTGATCGTGGCCAATTTGCCGTCGCGGGCGATCAGGGCGTCGGTCGTCATCACGCCCGGGCCGCCGGCGTTGGTGATGATCGCCAGGCGGTCGCCCTTGGGCGTCTGCTGGCGGGCCAGCAATTCGGCACAGTCGAACATCTCCTCGACCTGGAAGATTCGCTCGATGCCCGCCCGCTGAAACGCCGCCTCGTAGACGGCATCGACGCCGGCCATCGCGCCGGTGTGCGAGGCCGCCGCCTGCGCCGATTCGGCGAAGCGACCGGCCTTGTAGGCCACGATCGGCTTTGTTCGAGAGAAGGCGCGGGCAGCCGACATGAACTCACGGGCCTCGCTGATCGACTCGATGTACAAGATGATCGAGCGCGTCTCGGTGGCCGAGCCGAAATAGTCGATCAGATCGCCCATGCTCACATCGAGCATGTTGCCGACCGAAACGAAATACGAGAACCCGATGCCTTCGTCCAGTGCCCAATCGAGCACCGAGGTGCAGAGCGCGCCGGATTGGGAAATGAAGCCGATGTGCCCTTTCTCGGGCGAAGCGGCGGCGAAACTGGCGTTTAGGCTGATGCCCGGCACAATGATGCCCAGACAGTTCGGGCCGAGAATCCTCATGCCGTCGAACTTTCGCTGCTCCTGCAGGACGAGGGCTTCGAGCTTGCGGCCTTCGGCGCCGATCTCGCGGAACCCCGCCGAGATAATCACTATACCCCGCGTGCCCACCTCGCCGCATTGACGCACGAGCGCCGGCACGGAGGAGGCGGGCGTGCAGATCACCGCCAGATCGGGCGGGTGCGGCAGGCTGGGGATGTCCTTATACGCCTGAATCCCCTGAACGGATTCGCGCTTCGGGTTGACCGGATAGACCACGCCGCGAAATCCCGACCCGACCAAGTTGCGCAATACGGTGTATCCGACGCTCGTGGGGGCGTCGCTGGCGCCGATGACGGCGATTCGATGCGGATCGAAGATTTTGTCGAGATTCCGGATACTCAATATCTACTCCTCAGAGGGGGCCGTACAATGCGGATTGGTCTGCCGGCATCGGCAGCAGGCAAGTATACGTTAAACTACGTATCATAGCCCATCGGCGAAGGTTGCAAAAGGGCTACGGATTACGGCGTTGGGTCTAGTGATAATGGCTAGTGCGAAGAAGGCGACGGCGGCAGCCAGACAAGCCGTTGAGACCATTTGCCACCGCTAAAGTGGGGGTGAATTGCCACGCGCCTCTCTCACGATGCAGCGTGGTCTTCTCGTGAAGCGTTACCGCCAACACCGCGTCTACTGCAAGACGGCACGGGGATTATCGGAGGTGAGCCGTCTCACCTCGTCGTCCGACAATCCCACCGCCTGGTGAAGCACCGCGGCCATCCGCGGCATCGTCGCCGTCGAGCCGACGGAAATGCGAGCCGTCGGCCGAACGGGCGATCAGATCCTCGCCGATCTCCACGCTCTGCGATCCCAACGGATAACGTCCTGGCCCAAGCCGCGCGGCGGAAATGGCGTCGGTAACTACGATCGAGCGCTCGATGCCGGCCAGCCGCAGGTAGTTGGCCAGCGCCATCGGCGGCACGTGGACGCCGTCGGCGATGAAACAGATCGTCAGCCGCCCGCGCAATGCCAGCACGCGCTGGATGATGTTGTCGTGCCGGTCGAGCAGCATGGGGCAGCCGTTGCCCAGGTGGGTGAACATCGACAGCCCGGCGTCGATCGCCGCACGCAGTTCGTCGAGACTCGGGTTGCAATGGCCGGCCGACGCCAGAATCTTCCGCTCGGCAAGGTAGCGGACTACTTTCATACCCCGATCGCACTCGGGGGCGAGTGTCACCAGCCGCGTCAGCCCGCCGGCGGCGTCGTCGAGTTGCTTGATCGTTTCCACGTCAGCCGGGCGAAGGGCCTGCAACGGATGCGCTCCCGCGTAGCCGGGGGTTTCGTTGAGGAACGGCCCCTCGATGTGAATGCCCCAGACCACGTCATGCACCAGTCGATCCCGCTCGCGAATCGCGGCGATCCGCCGCAATCGTGCCGTCATTCGCGGCAATTCGTCGGTAATGATTGTCGCCAGGATGCCGGCCACGCCGTCGTCGCGAAGCCGCTGGCACGCCAAGTGGAGATCGGCCTCCGCAAGGTTGTCCTGATTGAAGTCGACGCCTGCATATCCGTTGATTTGCAGATCGACGTATTGCGGTTCGCCGGACATGCTTCGGTCCTTTACTCCGCAAAGGTCTTGTAGGAAGGGGAAAGGAGCGAGGCCGCGGGCGGGTCGAGATAGAGGGTCGCTTCCGGGTGTTGTTGCAGGATCGAGGCCGGCGTCTGCGGCGTGACCGGCCCCTCGACCACCGCCTGCACCGCCGCGGCCTTGCGCCGATCGGGCACGCTGCAAACGATCGTCCGCGACTTCATGATCTGCCGGATTGACATACTGATTGCCCGCGCGGGCACCTCGGCAAGCGTGGTGAACCAGCCTTCGCCAAGTTGCTGTCGCCGGCAGGCCGCGTCGAGTTCGACAACGATGTACGGCTCGTCGGTCTGAAAATCGGCGGGCGGATCGTTGAAGGCGAGATGCCCGTTTTCGCCGATTCCCACCAAAGCCACGTCGATCGGATGCTCGCGAATCAACTCGCCAAGACGGCGGCACTCGCCGGCCGGCTCGCACTCGCCATCGACGTAATGGAAAGCGCCCAACGGCACGCGGTCGACCAGCCGCTCCTTGAGATAGTGTCGAAACGACGCGGGATGCGACATCGGCAGGCCGAGATACTCGTCGAGATGAAAGCCGACGACGTTGGGCCACTCGATGCCCTCGGCGGCAACCAGGGCCGCCAGCACCCCGAACTGCGAGGCGCCCGTGGCGACGATGATGTTGGCCCGGCCACGCTGGCGGATAGCGCGGCGAATGCCCTCCGCCGCGTCGGCCGCGGCCCTGCGCCCCATCTCACTCGAATCCCGGAAAACCGCAATCTTCATTTGCAACCCAGACAGAGGCGGGAGACCTGAACACCGTTACGGCCGAGATAGATCCATTGCGTGATTTGGAAGCGGACGCCGACAGGCAAGAAAGACGCACGAACCGAGAGCCTCTTTCCCAAAAAGCAGTCCGCTTGCGGCCCGGCTCTCCTCCGTTAACTGTTGTCAGCCGTAGCGACCTAATCTGAAACAGGACCCTCTTGGCCCCGAATCCGGACCGACCCCTAGCCGGAAATCGTATCAAAGGTCCGATGATTTCGTGACTTGCGCAAAGTAGCGAGGTATCGCCGACCGCTGCAACCCGCAACACAATTTAACGACTTGTCGCGGTAAATCAAGGGGGTTCGTGGTATCCCGGCGACCTCTCGGCTACGTGACACGCGCTCGCCCCTTGCACCGCGCCTTTCCTCTATTCCAGTGCGATTACAGACGCGAGCCTTCTCGCGGTCTATATAGCAAACACCGACCATCTGTTCTCCGCGGCGGCTCGATTGATCACGTCAAACGGGCGACCGAGCAAGCCATCTCGGCCGGCAAGCCCGGCGGCGGCTTCATCCTCCAGCCCGTCGATTTCCTCGAATACGGCACGCCGATAGAGAACGTCGAGGCCTACGTCTCGACGGCCCTGCAACACGCCGCGTATTGAGTCGCGGGGGGACCGGCGCCCGCGGTGGGCCGGCCACGGCAGGTCTGTCGGAAATCGGCCCCTTCGGCTATACTCCACAAAGCCGGCCCGTGCGGTGAATCTGTGGAAGGCACATGAACATTACGACCCCCGATCCTTGTGTTGAAAACCTCGTTCCGGACGAGTTGTCGGCGTTGGCCGATCCGCAGACGGCGATACCGGCGATCGCCAAGGATCCGCGGTTGATTGGGCTGATCGAAGAGGCGGTGAAACGGGTTCCGACGGCGCACGATCTCCATCTCGGCGACGCCAGGGCGATGCAATTGGACGCAGAATCGGTCCATTTGGTTGTCACCTCGCCGCCATACTGGACGCTGAAAGAATATCGCGATTCGGACGGACAACTCGGGCATGTAGACGATTACGAGACATTCTTGGGCGAATTGGACCAGGTCTGGAAGACGTCTTTCCGAGCGCTCGTGCCGGGCGGACGGCTGGTCTGCGTCGTTGGCGACGTTTGCCTTTCGCGGCGGAAGAACAACGGCCGCCACACCGTCGTCCCGCTCCACGCCTCGATCCAAGAGCATTGCCGGCAGATCGGTTTCGACAACCTGGCCCCGATCATCTGGCACAAAATCGCCAACGCCGTGCACGAGGTCGAGAACGGCTCGGGCTTCTTGGGCAAGCCCTACGAGCCGAACGCGGTGATTAAGAACGACATCGAGTTCATCTTGATGCAGCGCAAGCCGGGCGGGTACCGCCAGCCCTCCGTGGCCACGCGTATCCTCAGCGTCATCTCCGACGCCAACCACAAGGTCTGGTTTCAGCAGATCTGGACGGGCTTGACCGGAGCTTCCACGCGAAACCATCCCGCCCCCTATCCGCTCGAACTGGCCGAGCGTCTGATCCGCATGTTCAGTTTCGTCGGCGACACCGTGCTCGATCCTTTCCTCGGCACCGGCACCACCACGCTCGCCGCCATGCGCAACGGCCGAAATTCGATCGGCTACGAGATCGACGAGACGTATCTTTCCAATGCCCGCAAACGGATTCATAATTCGTCCGACTTTTTCACGACCAGCAAGGTGACCGTTCATGGACAGGCTTGAAGAACGAGTCGGCGAGGCAATCAAACTGTTCTGGACCACGCGCGAAAAGCAAAGCAAAGCGCAGGGTGTCAAGAGCGGACAAAAAGATGCCGGGCTACGCGCCGCGGTTACGGGCGGAAAGCACCTGGACGGCTTCGTCCAGATTTGCCGCGACCTGTTCGTTGAAGCAGGCTTGCCTGAGGCACATATCTTCTGGCAGAACCGACGAGAGTTGCCGGGCTTCTACCGCCCCGAGAAGAGTTGGGACTTGGTGGTCGTGGCGGATGGGTCGCTGTTGGCCGTGATCGAGTTCAAAGCACAAGTTGGACCGTCGTTCGGGAACAATTTCAACAATCGCACCGAAGAAGCGCTAGGAAACGCGACCGATCTCTGGGCGGCGTACCGAGAGGGGGCGTTTCGCCCTTCCGCTCGTCCCTGGTTGGGATACGTCTTCATCCTCGAGGACTGCGAAAGGTCGCGAAGCCCGGTTTCGGTCAAACAGCCGCATTTCCCGGTCTTCGCGGAGTTCCAGAACACGTCCTACGCGCAGCGGTACGAGATTCTGCTGACAAAACTGCTCCGCGAGCGTCTCTACGACGGGGCGAGCCTGTTGCTAACGAGCCAAGAAACGGGAGTCGAAGGGAAGTTCGCAAGTCCCTCCCAGGAACTCGGTTTCCAAACGTTCGCCGCCGGCCTTAGCGCCGCGCGATCGCTTTCGCGAAGATGAAGAAATGACGTGAAGCATATCCTATGGTCTCCACGATATTGGGTGCCATGCCTGCGATTGCCGTGCTAACACTCCACGAGCAACGCCGCATGGGCGCGGCGGGGATCGTCTCGGGATCCGCTACGCCAATTTGAGAAACGCGCGAGCCCTTGGAAACTCAAGGAGCGAAGATAGAAAACGATGGAATCGCTAGTTGATACAATCAGATTGACCTGGATTTCGTTCCCATGCCCGAATTGCGGCATTGAGAACAGATGCAGAATGGTGGACGTCTCCTTACAAGAACGGGTCCACTGCCGCGGGTGCCACGAAACAATTCACCTTGTCGACAAGGATGCCAGTACGGTCAGGGCTTATCGTGGCGCGGCGAACGCCATCAACGATCTTACCAACGCCCTCAAACGTATCAAGTAGGAGTGGTATGCCATGCCAATGCGTTTTCCATATTTGAAGGCCGCACGTGTCAAACTGCAGGAACGAAAGAACGCCTGTTTGCGAGCCGACTATTTATCGGCGGAACAATACACCGCACAGTTTCTGTCGTTTATAAACTCCGATCCGGTGATTCGCGCCGTGACAGCGGAGGTTTCCGTAATAGGTAAGGCGAAGTTCCTCGACATCAACGAGCAGATCGACTGTGCTCATCATCGTCTCGACCTGCCGCGCGACCGTGTGGAATGTGCTGCGTTTCATTTGCGGTTGTTGGACAGGCTCGCTGATCCTAATCCGCAAATGGCGATTCCCGATTTCGAGTTTATCTTCGGAGGAGGAAGCAACAGTCGTCAGGACATGTTCAATGACTTCTTTGAGCAGGTTCTGCAGCCCCTTTGCTCTTACATCGACGAGCGCATTGATGACGGAGATCTACTCTTGTACATGCTTTGCCGTTACCAACGTGAATGTGCTTGGTTTGAGAATGAGAAACTAGTCGATCTAGCCGAACACGCCGAGTCCCGAAAGCTCGAAGAGACGCTGGACTCGCACCTGCGCGCTTGGCTGTATCGGGAGGGTATCGACTATCCATTTTCTACGCCCCGTTCGCCCTCAGGACGAGCTGATATCGTCGTGTGGCAAGGTGAGGAGCCTCTGGCGATCGAGGTAAAGGTGTTCGACGGTAAGGACCGCGACTGCGGACACGTGAAGCAGGGTCTTTGGCAAGCGCACCGATATGCCACGGACTATTCAAAGCCGTTCGGCTACCTCGTGGTGTTCAACACCTCCGGGGACATCCTGTCATTCGAGGGCAACGTCGCCGTAAATGGCCCCCCATGTGTTCACGTCGGTGATCGAAACGTCTTTGCTGTAACGGTGGATGCGTCACCCAGGAGCGCACCTGCTTCCAAGGAGAAGCCTCTCGACACCCACGTTGTCGGAACGCCAACTCCCTAGGGCAGTAGCCCCGCTCGGCAAGCGAGGATGGCGACCGTGCCGCCCCCCGCCATCGCCAAAACCAACTGGTCCAAAAACTTCTCTTGAAATCTCCCCATCCGTCTGCTGTAATGTGGGCGCATGTATATCAGAAGGAGTTCCCATGTCCACATCGCCCACACCGAGTCCCGAACCCGTCCCTGCCGAGCCGACGCCGTCGCGGCCGGTGCTCGACGATAAGAAAAAGGCCAAGATCATCGCCCTGCTCGCCAACGGCTCCAGCCGGCGGATGGCGGCGCGGTACGTCGGCTGCGCGCCGAGCACGATCACACGCACGCTGGCCCGCGATCCTGCATTCCGCGAACAACTGGCGGCCGCCGAACAAAACGCCGACATCGACGCCCTCCGCGCACTGCGCGTCGCCGCTCGAAAACCGCGCTACTGGCGGGCTGCCGCCTGGCTCTTGGAACGCCGACACCCCGACGACTTCGCCCGCCGAAAGCCGGAAACCTACACCCCCGAGGAATTCCTCCGCTGCGTCGCCCTCCTCATGGAAATCCTCGACAAAGACCTCCCCGAAGAAAACTATCAGCGGGCACTCAAGAAAATGAACGAACTGTGCCAAATGACTCGCAAAGACATCGAAGCCCTACAGGCCGCACCCTTCCAAATGCCCGATCTCGAAAAACAATGGGCCGATGTCCCTGCCGACGATTCCCCCTTAGTGCAACACCCCTCCTCCGCCGAAAATCCGACCGCACTCCCAACCCTTGCCGTAAACCCCGCAACCCCTTACACTTCGGAATCGCCCGTTTGACGTGCCCGTGCAACAAAATGAAAGGTGCGTTGCACTGTTGCACTCCGTTGACCCCATATTTCCCTTTCTCCCCTTTCCCCTTTTTTCTTCCTTACACTGAACCTCATTCGGCCAGCCGGCTGCAACCGACCGAACCTATGCCCGAGACCCCGACATCCCCGCCACCCGATTCCGCCTTCCGTTGGCACGAACTGGCCGCTCGCGTGCTCGATGAGCAGCGGCTGACCGCCGACGAGGGTTTGGCCATTCTCCGCAGCGGCGACGAGGAATTGCTCGACCTGCTGGCGGCCGCCTATCGCGTGCGGCGACGCTGGTGGGGCAACTGCGTGAATCTGAACTATCTGATCAACGCCAAGAGCGGGCACTGCGGCGAAGACTGTGGTTACTGTGCGCAATCGCGGGTCTCAAAGGCGGAAATCCCCCGCTACCGCCTCGTTACCGCCGACGAAATCCGCGAGGGAGCCCGACTCGCCGCCGAACAAAACGCGAAAACATATTGTGCGGTCATCTCCGGCCGATCGCCCAGTGATGCGGAACTCGACGCGCTCAGCCGGGTCGTGCCCGAGGTGAAGGCCGCCTTCGGGCTGAAAATCTGCTTCTCCGTCGGCCTGTTGAGCCTCGAACAGGCCCGGCGGCTGAAGAGGGCGGGCGTCGATCGCATCAACCATAACCTGAACACCAGCGAGCGATTCTATCCGCAGATTTGCACGACCCACTCTTACCAGGATCGCCTCGCCACGCTGGAGAACGTGCGGGCGGCCGGCCTGGAAATCTGCTCGGGCGGGATCGTCGGCATGGGCGAAGAGGACGCCGACGTGGTCGAATTGGCCCTGCGGCTCGGCCAGTTGCAGGTCGAGGCGGTGCCGGTCAACTTCCTCCTGCCGATTCCCGGCATCCGACTGCAAGAAGCGGGAAAAGGGGACAGGCACCTTTTGTGCGAAGCACCCGACGGGCCGTTCCGGCAAAAGGTGCCTGTCCCCTTTTCCCGACGGCTCAATCCCCGCTACTGCCTGAAGGTTCTGGCCCTCTTCCGGCTGGCCAACCCGCGCGGCGAACTGCGGATCGCCGCCGGCCGCGAGCTGCACTTAGGCCCGCTGCAACCGCTGGGCCTGTACGTGGCCAATTCGATTTTCGTCGGCGGCTACCTCACCACCGGGGGGCAGCCGCCGGAAGACGACCGCCGCATGATCGAGGCTTTGGGCTTCACGATCGGCCGTTGACCTCCGGCGGGGGTTTTGACATAATGATGAGTCTCGACCAACCGACCAAAAGGAGGCTTATGTGAGTTGCAGTGAACGCAAGCGGGAGCTTCGCCGTTGTCGCCATCGCAAGAAAAAGGTCTCGATCCTGGTGCGAAAGCTCGGGAAGGCCACGGTTTCCGAAAAAACGGTCATCGCCGACAAGCTACGCGCCCTGTCCCCCGGCGGCGAAACCATCGTCGCCCGGCTGGAACTCGAAAAGCGGTAGGGGCCCGGCAATTCTCGCCGCCGTGTGGTGCTGCAACTGCCGACGTTGGAGCGGCAGTTGCACTGTCGCCCCAGCGTGTGACGGCCGCCGCCGCGAACGCCGCGTGGACGCAGCGGCTAAACGAGCAAGCATTGCCAACCGTTCAACGCCCCGTCGGCGGCTAGCGTGCGGCGACTGCCGGCTTTTCGGCTTTCTCACTGTCCCCTGCCGACTGCCGACTGCCCATTCCCCCCTGCCGGCTGCCCACCGCCGGCTGCTCCCTTCGCATAGCCGTAGCGTTCGATGAACGTGGCCCAGCGGCGGGTGATTTCGGCTTGTAACTGCGGCGTCATTTCGTAGCGGTTGGTTTTGTAGTCCTTTTGGCCGGCGAAATACTTCTCGATCGCCTGCCGCGCGGCCTCGAAATCGCCCAGTTCAAGTTCGTCGTAAACCCGCCGCATCTGGGCCAATGGGCTGGCGACCAACTCTTCGTAGCGAATCTCGCAGAACTGGCCGCGGCCGAGCAAGCCGCGGTCGCGCTCGAAACTCTCGTACATCCGCGTCAACGTCTTGAATACGTGCTCGTCGAGGCCCTCGTAGGTCGGCATTTGCAGCCCCTGGTCGCGGTAGAGCCGCTTCCAGAGATTGACGGTCGATGGGAAGAGCACGTAGGGATCGCGGACAATGTGGACGAACTTCGCCTTGGGAAACAGTTCCAACAGCGTGCGGATGCGGCAAGTGTGCGGCGGCGACTTCAACACGATCCGCTTCGGGTTGCGCAACGTGATGCACTTGAGGAACCAGAGCAGCGCCCGTTTCCAGCGGGCCACCTCGGCCGCCGAGAGGCCGCCGAAGTCGAGATACTCTTGATATTGCGGCGGACGGTTGGGGAAGGCGTTGGTCAGGTAGGGGGAAGGAACGCCCATGTTGCACAGGGCGAACTCGTCCTCCTGCGGATGGTCCCAGCCGGCCAGCATGTTGTCCATCGGCCGACGCGCCGGCAAGAGGATCTTCAACAGCGGCTTCACCCACCAGCCCGACACCAGAAAATGGTTGGGGGAGAAACAGGCGTAAGTGTCGGGAAAGGTATGCCTGGGGTCGAGCACCAGCAATTCGTGCAGCAGCGTGGTGCCGGAGCGCCAATGGCCGATGACGAAAATCGGGTCGTCCTTGATCTCGGTCCGCTCGATTCTGCGGCCGAACAAGAGAAATTGAACGAACCAGAAGACGGCGTTGAAACAGCCGACCGCGGCGATGATCAGCGCCATGGCGATGCGGCGCGGCGCGACGGCGAAGCGATTTCGCCAGAGCAGCCGCAGCCAGCCGTGCAGACACATTCCGTCCCAGAAGCGGGGGATCCAAAAACGATCCTTGTAGCCGGGCTTTTGATTCGTCGCCGTTTTGCCATCCTGGTTAGCGCCCATTACGACACCTCGGGGGAGAAAAGGCAACCCATCTAGGAAAAGCTGCCTGAGCTTTCTAAGCTTCCCACACTCGCCATACAAGCCATTCAACCCATGCTCGCCGCGTATGGTAGCAAATTGTACCTTGTCGTGGCAAGGTCTTTATTTGCGCGGGACATCGACGTGTTGGGAGATTCTGTGCTCCCGCGACATGACGGCACAGAAAAGGCTGGACTTGCGATCCCCCACTCTAGCACTTGGCCGCAAACCGACCTGGACAGTCGGGCGGGTTTTGGCTACCTTCCCGCTCCTTGTCACACGGAGCGACGATGCCTTCTGTAGCGATGCCGCGCCCCGCGGCACCGGGCCCCTGGGCTCGGATTCAAGACCTGATTCTGCCCGTCGGCCTGATCGCCAGCGTGCTGGTGATCTTGACGCCGGTGCCGGCTGAATTGATGGATGTTTTGTTAGCGGCGAACATCACCATAGCCGTGATTATGCTGCTGACAACTCTCTACGTGCGGACGCCGCTGGAGTTCAGCACCTTTCCCTCCCTGTTGCTGGTCACGACCCTGTTCCGGCTGGTGCTGAACGTGGCTACCACGCGGCTGATTCTCACCCGCGCGGCCACCGACGGCGAGTTGGCCGCCGGCGGAGTGGTGCGGGCATTCGGCCAGTTCGTCACCGGCGGCGCCACGGGGGCTGACAATGTGGTGGTCGGCCTGGTGATTTTCTCGATCATCGTCCTGATTCAATTCGTGGTCATCACCAAGGGGGCCACGCGGATCAGCGAGGTCGCCGCTCGATTCACCCTCGACGGGATGCCGGGCAAACAGATGGCGATCGACGCCGATCTGAACGCCGGCGTGATCGACCAGCGCGAGGCCCAGCGCCGCCGGCAGGAGATCGCCGGGCAGGCCGACTTCTTCGGGGCGATGGACGGGGCCAGCAAGTTCGTCCGCGGCGACGCCATCGCCGGCATTGTGATCATTTTCATCAACATCATCGGCGGCCTGATCATCGGCATCGCGCAGAACGGCATGAGCCCTGGGCAGGCGGCGTCGCTGTTCACTACGCTGACAATCGGCGACGGGCTGGTGACGCAAGTGCCGGCGTTTTTGATCTCGCTGGCCGCCGGCATGTTGGTCACCCGCAGCACTCAGGCGAGCAATCTGCCGAGCGAGTTCTTGCGGCAACTCTTCTTGCGTCCGCAGGCGTTGGCCGTGGCGGGCGGGTTCCTCGGCGTTCTCGTCTTCACCAATTTGCCGCGAATCCCGCTGCTTCTTATCGGTGCGGCCTGTGTGGGTCTGGCCATCACGCTCTTCCGCCGCGAAGCCAACGCCCATGCCGCGGAGGATAAGAAACAGAGCGAGGCCGCGCGGCGGTCGCAGCAGCGGGTCGAGGATTATCTTGCAGTCGATCCGATGGAACTCGAATTGGGCATCGGCCTGATCCGGCTGGCCGATCCGAAACGTGGGGGCGATCTGCTGGAGCGAATCCAGCGCGTGCGGCAGAGCCTGGCGGCCGAAATCGGCATTATCCTGCCGAAAGTCCGCGTCCGCGACAACATGCGACTCGATCAGAACCAGTATCGCATCAAGGTTGCCGACGTGGCCGTCGCCCAGGGGACGCTCGACGCCGGCGTGCTCGATCCGGGCAATACGTTGGCGGTTCATCTGAGCGAAACGGTCCGCCGCCACGCGGACGAATTGCTTACCCGGGATGCCGTAAAACATCTGCTCGACGAGCTTCGCCGCACTTCGCCGGCCGCGGTCGATGAGTTGATTCCCGGCGTGATGAAACTCGGCGAGGTGCAGCGGGTGCTGCAAACGCTGCTGCGCGAACAGGTCTCGATTCGCCAGTTGGAGCCGATCCTGGAAACGCTCGGCGATTACGCCGCCCGCAGGAAGAGCACGATCGAGTTGGCCGAGCACGTCCGCCAGCGGCTTGGCCGGGCGATTTGCCTCCGCTACCGCGACGCCGCCGGCCGGCTGAACGTCGTGACGCTCGATCCGGCGTTGGAGGAACGGATTCTATCGGGCATCGAAAGCGGCAACGAGGGACTGGAGATCTTTCTCTCGCCGCACGACGTGGAAACGATTTGCGCCGCAATCGAGAGCGAAACCCACAAGCTCACGGCCGCCGGCCATTTGCCGATCGTGCTGGTCAGTCCTTCGATTCGCCCCGCCATAAAGCGATTGACCGCCGCCCACATCCCGCAACTGGTCGTGCTCGGTTATAGCGAGATCACGCGCGATACGAAGATCGAGGCAGTGGGGATGGTATCGATGGGAGAGGAGGACGAGACAGCGGTTGTGGGGGGTTATCGGAAATCAGCATAACGGCAGATGCCGCCGCCTATCTGCGGGCGGCATACGAGGAGAAGAACCATGCAGAAAACAGCGTTCACGATTGCGGTGCTCGTGGCAGTGAGCACGGTTGTTTCGCTTTGCAGCAACGGCGGAACGCAGCGGCGAGGGAGCGGCGACACGGAGAGTCTGAGACTCTCGGCGGACGTTGCGTGGGACAACGGAGTCCGATTCACCATGCGATGGGACGACGCTCGAAAGAAAATGCTGTTCGATTGCCAGAAGGTGGACGCCGAGGCCGTGGACTCGTTTCGGCCTCGAATATGCTTCGGATCGCCCCGGGCCGAATACGACTTCGACGCGGGGAACATCGGCATTCCCGGCGATCCGCCAGACCTGACCAGACACGACGACCGGATTCACTACGGAATGGAATGGGCGCACGCCGAGACGGAAGCTGCTTCGTCGCGTACAGATCCATTCGTCGTCACGCAAGACATGATACTGTGGGGCGCGCACAATGCCGAAGGGTGGTCTCGCGGACAATTGCGTTAGTGAGAAGGGTCGAGAGAATGGAACACCGTGAGAAGTCGCTTGTTTGCTTTCAACCGTTAGCCCGCTCCGCTTCGCCGCGTGGACACGGCGGCTAAACGTTGCGAGCGCGCTTCCCTTCGGGGCGCGGCTAAACCATGAACTTGGCTCTTCAATCTCAAATCCCCAATCCCTAATCCCTAATCCCCAATTCCTGAACCCTGCCATGGAACTTCGAACTTACCGAGCATCGTCAATGCACGCGGCGTTGGCGCTGGTGCGTCGTGAATTGGGGCCCGATGCGGCCGTTTTGCACACGCGGGAAGTCCGTGGGCGGTGGCTGGGACTGCTGCCGGGACAGCGGCAAATCGAAGTAACCGCCTCGCACGGCATCAACGTGCCCAGCCGCCTGCCGACGCCGCCGCGTGAAGAATCGCCGCCCGAAGCACCGCCGGCGCCGCGAAAACAGCCGGCCCGCCCGGTCGACGAGACGCTGCTGACGCACCAGGTGCAAGGGCAATTGAGCACGTTGCAGGCGATGGTGAAGGACCTCTGCCGGCAGTCGAAGGGGGCCGGACACAACGATTGGCCGCAGGAGTTGTTCCGCCTGTTCACCGACCTGCTCGACGCCGAACTGAGCGAGGAGTTGGCCCGCGAGTTGGTCGAGCGGCTGCACAACGATCCGCGGGCGGAGGGTCTTTCCGACTTGATGATGTTGAAGGCCCACGTCGCCGGCATGATCGAGGAGGAGGTTCACGTGGCCGGTCCGATCCAGATTACGCCCGGCCGCTGCCGCTTGGCGGCGCTGGTGGGGCCGACGGGCGTGGGCAAGACGACGACCATCGCCAAGTTGGCGGCCAATTTCCGGCTGAAGGAGAAACGCCGCGTGGGGCTGATTACGGTCGATACGTATCGCATCGCCGCCGTCGAGCAGTTGCGGACCTATGCCGACATCATCGACCTGCCGATGCACGTCGTATCGACGCCGCGGGAGATGCGCGAGACGGTCGAGCGGATGAGCCATCTCGATCTGATTCTGTTGGACACTGCCGGACGGAGCCCCAAGGATGAAGTCCGGTTGCAGGAACTGAAGGCGTTTCTGACCGAGGCCGCCGCCGACGAAGTACACCTGGTCCTCAGCAGCATGACCGGCGCACGAACGCTGGAGCAGACCGCCGAGCAATTCAGCGCGGTCGGGGCCACGTCTTTGATTCTCACGAAGCTCGATGAAGTCCAGTCGCCCGGCAACGTGCTGCCGGTGTTGCGTTCCAGCGGTTTGCCGCTGAGTTATCTGACCGATGGGCAGAACGTTCCCGACGACATTGAAGTCGCCGACGCGCACCGTTTGGCGCGGTTGATTTTGGCGATTTGAGATTTGAAATGTGAGATTTGAAATCTGAGATGTCAGATTTGAGATTTGAGAAGGAGAATTGCGAAACCGCGAGCGGTTCTGCTGGGCAGTGAACCGCCCAGCCCTCGTCGCCATCGAATCGCCTAACCTCTAATCCCTAATCCCTAATCCCTAATCCCCAATCCCCAATCCCCAATCCCTAGCCCCTCTTCATGCTCGATCAAGCTCACGACCTCCGACGGCTGGCGACGCGACGCAGCGGGGCGGAATCGCTGCGTTGCGATGGTCGGCCGGCGATGGTCGTCGTTGTCGGGGGCAAAGGGGGCGTCGGCACGACAACGGTGGCGCTGAGTCTGGCCACCGCGGCCAAGGCCGGCAGACGCACGCTGCTGGTCGACGCCGATTCGCGGGGCGGCGACCTCGCGCTCGTTTGCGGCATCGAGGAACGATACACGCTTGCCGACGTGCTGGCCGGCCGGCGGACTTGGAACGAAGCAGTTTGCCCAGGACCGGCGGGCGTCGCGGTTGTCGTGGGGCAACGCGGTTGGCATGACGGCCGAAATCCAGCGGCCGCAGCAGGGCATTTGCTCGAACAATTCGATCGTCAAGACATCGCCGCCAAACTGGTGGTAATCGACGCCGGCAACCGCCTCGACGGCGCGGCGGCCCAGCTCTGCCGCGAGGCCAACGCCGTCGTGATGGTCACCAGCGGCGAGGCGGCAGCGGTGGTCGGCGCGTTTGCGGGCATCAAAGCACTGGCGGCGGCGAGCAACGGCAGTCGGCGACCGGCCTTGTATCTGCTGGTGAACATGGCGCCCAGCGCCCGCATAGCGGAAACTGTGTACTATCGGCTGGCGCGGACCTGCCGCCGGATGTTAGGAATCGAGTTGCAATCGGCCGGTCGCTTGGGGATAGCACGGCGGGCGAACAAAAACTCCAAGAACTCGAGGAGCAGTGCAATTGGATTAAACCTTCAAGTCGATTGGGCCGATACTGTACGAGGCGTGTTGGTAGTCGAAGGATTGGCAAACTAGAAAAGACACGTCGAGTTTAGCGGCAGTGACTTCGGAGCCTTGTGGTGCAAGCGTCTCGCCTGCTTGGGCAGCCGGGACGGCTGCACCACAAACGATCGCTAGACGACAAGAAACGGATTTCTGTCCGCCGCTCGGGGCGGAGCATCACGGAGGATCCTATGACATGTGCCACCATTGCTCCTGAAGACGTCGAGCAACTGTGGATCGAATACAAGAAGGATATGTCGAACCAGGAGCTGCGCAATCGGCTCGTGGAGATGTACCTGCCTCTGGTGAAATACAACGGCGAGCGGATTTGGGCAAGATTGCCGGAAGGGGTGGAGTTGGATGACTTGATATCCGCCGGCGTTTTCGGGTTGATGGATGCGATCGATCTGTTCGATCTGTCGCGCGGGTGAAATTCGAGACGTACTGCGTGCCGCGGATTCGCGGGGCGATGCTCGACGAGCTTCGCACGATGGACTGGGTTCCACGTCTGGTTCGCTCGAAGGCGAGCAAGCTGAACGAGGCGGTCAAGACCCTCGAAGCCCGGCTGGGCCGCCAACCAAACGAGAATGAGTTGGCCCACGAGATGCAGATTTCGGTGGCCGAGTTGGAGAAGATGATCCTCGACGCGAATGCCGTCAATCTGATCAGCCTCAACAAGAAATGGTATGAGACCGACAGCTACAAGGACGTGCGCGAAATCGACATCCTGGAGGACAAGAAGGGGGAGGATCCGACGCGGCGGATTCAGAAGAACGACTTGATGCGGCTGGTCACCAAGGGGCTCAATCGCAACGAGCGGCTGATCATCATTCTCTACTATTACGAGGAATTCACGATGAAGGAGATCGGCGCGACGTTGAATCTGTCGGAGAGCCGCGTGAGCCAAATGCACAGTTCCATCGTGCAGCGTTTGCAGAGCCAGCTTTCCAGACGCCGGCCGGAGTTTGGGACGTGAAGTCCGCGGGCACTACTCCTTCTCATCCATGAACGCTTCGATATGGCCGATGTTGTTGCCCGCGGTCTGCTCGGCGCGAGCGAAGGCCGCCGCGGCGCGGTTGTCTTGGCCATCGAAGTGAAGAACGACGCCGAGCAGGAAGAGGCGGTCGGAATCGGCCGGTTTCTCTTTCACAGCGGCGGCCACCGCATCGAGACAGGCGTTTTTCGCCGCCGCGTTTCCGCCGAAAAGCCGATCGAGGATGAAATTCGACTTCGGCCAGGCGGGATCGAGTTTCAGCCCGCGTTTGATGGCGGCGGCCGCCTGATCGCAACGGCCGATGGCTGCCAGCGCGAATCCCTGGCGAAACCAGGTCACGGCAAGTTGCGGCGTGCTGCGGGCGGCCTTGCGGTAGCGATCGTTCGCCTCGACGTATTTCTGCTTGGCGAACAGGGCGTCGCCGTAGTCGATGTACTTCGACGCCAACTCTTCTTGACGCGAGTTATCCGCGCGATTGGCCCGGACTTTCCGCTCGGGCGGGTCGGCGGCAGGCCGCGCGGCCATGGCAACGCGGTCGTTGGGCCAGGGCTGCACGGCGTTGTCCGCACCTCCGTATCGTGACGTGTCTTGCACCGCGGGACCAAGCCCGAACGAATCTAAGGTTGGCCAATAGCCGTAATAGTCGTAAGGGTAAAAGTAGCCATACCAGGGGTTGTAATAGAGGATATAGTCGTCTGGGCGAGCTTGGGCGTGACGCCCGTCGTGGCTGTCGTGATGACGGTCGGCGTCATGCCGCGATTCGCTCCGGCTTGAGTTTCTTGCCGCTGCGGCGGTTTGCGATTGGCGGGGAGCCGTAGCGGGCCTGGGATGACTCACCGCCGCGCTGGCGGGGCGGGGAGCGGGGTTAGCCGGCGGAGGCGGATTGTTTTGGTCGGGCTTGGCAGCCGCCGCCGCCCAACCGCCGCCGAAAAGTGCCGCCAGAACCGCCGCCGCTATCGCCCGAGAACATCGCATGGCTCACCCTCCGTCGCTGGCCGATGCTTACCGAAGTATCCTCCTTACCGCCGGCTGCTGCAAGGTGCATTCTGCGTGCCCATGTGGCAAAAAGGCCACAAAGAGCTTTGTATCGAGAGTTTGACCCGAACTTGCGGCAACCGGGGCCGCAGCCGTCATTGGCTTCTGTTGTCACTCTGACGACGTTGCGCCGTCGATTTGAGTTAGTGTAGTGTCTCAGGAAGATCGTATCCTGATCGGTTTTGACAGCCAAAATCGGTAGTGAATTCAAGGTATTGTGCTAGCACACCACTGCTAGCAGGCGCATTTTGTGGTTGCCTTTGGCGGCGTTGCTTGAGAGTAATTGAAAGGAGGGTCCATGAAGTAACTTCGCAAGGGAGGATGAATCGTCATGTACCAGCGAACTTTGAAACTTTCACAGGCTCAGCGCAGGACGTTGGTCGAGTATCGGAACCATGATCGGCGTCCGGACGTGCGGGAACGGTGTGCGGCGATCTTGAAGGTCGCCGACGGCCAATCGCCTCATGCGGTAGCGACTCAGGGACTACTGAGACCGCGAGATCCTGACACCGTGTACCATTGGTTGGATTGCTATGAACAACACGGGATCGAAGGACTGTTGCGGCGGCGGCAGGGAGGCAGCCGTCGCCGTCCCTTTCGAGCAGCGGGAACAGGTGTTGGAGCGGCTGCGGCAAGGCCCCGGCGAGGAAGCTCGCCGCGAGGCGATGCCGACAGCCGCTGGTCCGCCGCCCAGCCGCTGGACGTTGCGGACCATTCGCGCCAGCATTAAGACGATCCAGAATTACACGCTCAGTGGCGTGTGGCGGTGGCTCCGTCGCAAACTGGGAGTGAAATTGCGTTCGGGTCGGGTCCAGCATTTTAGCCCGGATCCGCAGTATCGAAGCAAGGTAGCCAAACTGAAACGATGCCTGCGAGCAGCGGCGCGCAACCCCCAGGAAACGACATTGCTGTTCATCGACGAAATGGGGTACGCCGTCTGGCCCGAGCCGGCGCCGAGTTGGGCTGCCGCCCCGCCCGCGGCTCCACCGCAAGCGGATCGGCAACAGTCCAACAATGGGCTGTGGCGCGTGATCGGCGGCCTGAACGCCTGCAGCGGAAAAGTGACCTACGTGGACAACTACATTATCGGTCGAGCCAAGGTCATCGAGATGTATGAACGGATCGCGAAAACTTACTCTCGCGCCAAGACGATCTACGTCGTTCAAGACAATTGGTCGATCCATACTCATCCCGACGTACTCACGGCCGTGGGGGCATATCCTCAAATCAAGCCAATCTGGTTGCCGACTTACGCCCCCTGGCTGAACCCGATCGAAAAATTATGGCGATGGCTGAAGGAGACAATCCTCAAAATGCACCGTTTGGCCAACGACTGGCCCGCCTTGCACCAGCGCGTCACCGACTTCCTGGAGCAATTCGCCCGCGGCTCGAAACAGCTTCTGCGGTACGTAGGGTTGCTCGGCAACGGTCAACTGGCCCAATCGCTGCATTTTACGTGATTACTACCGAATCTGTTTGTCAAAACCCATTAGAATGTTATTTGCGAGACACTCTGCACTAGAGTATCAAGCACACGCGCGTGCCGGATGAAACTATGGGGATTCTCTCTTTGGCCCCGGCGGGGATGTTTCGGCCTGGTACTCCTTGATGATCGTGGGGAAGTCCCACCGCTTTTTCTGGTTGGGCCGCACGACGACTTCAACGCCCGGGAGCGTTCCGATCAGCGGACGCGTCGCGGGCAAATGGAGCACGATTCGCTTGGGGGGATTCCGCGCGGGCTTCGTCAGTTCGACTTCGACCCCCGATTCTCTCCCACGCACAACCAGACTTATCGGGCCGAAATGCGTCGGAGCGTTTTCGACACGGACTGTTTGGCCCGCCCCCAGCCACCAATCGGGCACGGCCGCCAGCAGGTGCAGTTCGTCGCCTCGCTCGTGAACGAGCATGTGGCGGAGCAGGATGGCGTAGTTCGACGCGCCGGTGCCGTGCGGGATCGTATCGCCCCAGGCGAAACGCCGTTTTTCGTGAATCCCCTCGGGAAAGGCGTGTGCGGCGGTCGAATGCAGCAGATACCAGTAGAAATCCTGCACGACCTGCTCGTCCTCGCCGCGGGCCAACGAAGCCATCGTCGTATAGACCGACATGTAGGGGTGAATGGCGTCCTCCGCCAGCCCGACCCAATGGATCGTCCCCTCGGTAAACCCGCCGCCGAGGACTTTTCTCGCCTGGCGGATTGTCGCAATCACGCGGGGATCGTCGACGGCGAACAATTCCGTCGGCCAAAGCGTCTCGGTGTTGCCCCAGAAAGTCCCCTGCTTCTCCCAACTCGCCGGGAAATACTCGATGCCCGCCCGCTTCACCGCGGCGTCGATCGCTCTGCGATACTCCGCGGCCTCGGCGAGAAGCTCCTTCGCGTCCGACTCTTTGCCGAGCTGCCGGGCGGCATCGGCGGTGCAGAGCATTCCGCGGAGGTTCCACAGATCGTAGCCGACGATGTGGTGCTTGCGGTCGTAGAGGAACTCTCCGTCGGCGAAGGCACCGGGCAAAAGTCCGGCGAACGGGGAATCGGCCGGCGCTTTGCGTCGCTCCTTCATTGTCCATCGCGCCGCCCGCAGCATTGCCGGATAGACCTTTTCCAACCACGCCTGGTCGCCGGTGATTTTGGCATATTGCCAAAGCGCCACGGCGCCTGGCCGTTGCCATCGAGTTCGTTGTCCTGCGATTCAAAATGCCCGTCGGGCTTCTGCGTCGGAAGGAAGGGCTCAATCGCCTTTCGGGCCACGTCCAGCAGTCCCGCCTCTTCCATCTCCATGACCTGATAGGCGCCGTCACGGACATAGAACTCATCGTAGAAGCCTTCGCCCCCATGGATCGAACCGTGATCGCTGGCGATCAACTGGCAGACGTGGGCAGCCTTCAGGGCCTCGGTCGCTTTGCGGCAGGGGACTTCGATCTTCGCCGCCTTGGCCATCAGGTCTTGCCAGTATTCCACCGTGCGGTCAAGCCACAGCTTGGGGTCTGCCTTGTTCCATGCGTCCGCCGCCGGAATCGCCGCAAAGGGAATGCGGATGCAACCGTCGCCCGACTTTCCGGGAAGGAGCGACCAGATCTGAGTATTCGACTCGCCCCGCGATTTGCCATTGATCTCGAACGCCACTTTCGGGTAGGCCTGGCTCGTGCCGGTGTTGGTCACCTTGACCGTAATCCAGTTGAGATAATTCTCTCCTTCCGTCGGCCAATCGAAGGCCTTTTTCCAATCCTCGACCGTCGGCAAGGGCGTCGCCCAGAGGGTGAAATCGTATCGAACGTCGCCGTCTTTGGCTGAAAGCAGGATGATCGGCATCCAACCCTTCATGAGCGTCTTGGTCTGCTTGCGGCTCAATGGCTTCAGATCCTTGCCGTCCTCGCCGAAGCGTATTTGCAGCTTGTCGCCGCCGGCAAGAATCAACTCGTTGTTCGGCGTGATTCGCGTGCCGTCGTTGTAGTCTTTCAAGCCGATGACGTTCCAGTCGTTCTGGAAGTAGTCGAACGGCTCGTCGGCGCGGGCCGAGGATGGACAGAAACCGATTGTCATCGCAACAAGCAGCCAGCCGAGCGATCGAAGGTCGAATCTCATCGCTAGTGTTCCTCCCATGTTATTTGTGCGAGCGTCTTTGTTTATAGTTGCTGGCCGCGGGAATGTCTGGATTCTGTAAGACGTTTTCGGCGACCAGGCAGGGCTTCGAGATTTCCAGCAGCAAGGCGGGCCCGCGGCCGGCGAACGAATGCGGCGCGCGGGGGGGAATGGGCAAGCAATCTCCCGGGATCATACCAAGTTCGCCGCCGTTCTACAACACCCGCCACAATTGTGGCCTGGCGCGGCCGCTCGAACCCACGATCGTTTATCGGGAGCCAGGCAGTCAAGGTTGTCGTAGAGATATTTGTTGGGTGCCATGCCCACGCTTGTCGTGGGCATGTGAACTGCGGACCGAAGCAACATGCCCACGACAAGCGTGGGCATGGCACCCCGCCGTCGCCATTGGCTTCGGGCTAGACGAAACGAGGGCCTCGCGCTCGTCTCTTCAATTCGCCTACTGCTGCGGCTATACTGAGCGGAGGATCGACCCTGCGAAATGTCTTTTCCAGAAAGGTCAACGACATGCTACGCAACACAAGATGCTGGCTGGCTTGGGCGATGTTGGCCGCGGCGTGCGCAACTTCGGCACGTGGCGAGGGCGGCAGTGCGTTGCGAGCGTATCCCGACGCGATGCCCGCGGATGTCAGCTTCGACGCGGTCGTCAAGAGTCAGCCTTTCCCCTTCATGAAATATGTGGTGAACGTCATCGGAGCAAAGGTCCATCCGGAAGAGTTCCACGTGACGTCGGCCGGTGAGATCATCGCTCCCCATACGCCCGATTGGAAGGGCTTGTGCGTGGCGGCGTTAGTTGGAAGCCGCGGCGCGGGCGGCGCCGGCCCTATCGCGCTCGCGTTGCCGCCGGCCGACGGCGTGACCTCGCGATTGGTCGATGGCTACTTGCCGGCGGTTGAAAACCAGTGGACGGTCGGCGACATTCAAGTACGGCAACTCGCCTTTGCCACCTGCTGCGGCAACTTCTATTCTGCCAGCGGGCGCGAGCCGCTAGTGGCGATGATCCGTTACACGGCTACGAACAAGTCGTCCTCGCCGCGGGAAGTCGAGTTGGTGGTGCAGTTCGGCGAAGCCTACGGCAATATGAGCGTCAAGACGATTCCGCCGGCGTATCCGCGCAAGCTCTCTTTGCGCCCCTTTCTTCTGCCGGGAAGACGGCGCTTGCGTCGCCTGTTTGTTGACGGATGACAAGAAGGCGTCGTTGACGTTCAAGCCCAGCGGCGGATCGAAACCGGCCGCGGATGAGAACCGATTGAGCGTCAAGCAGACGCTCGCCCCCGGCGAGTCGCGGAGCGTCGATCTGGCGGTTCCCTATTTCGCCCTGCCGAAGGACGCCGGGCGACAGCTCGAAACCCTGAGAATCGACGACGAACTGGGCAAGTTCCGCGAGTTTTGGAGCCGCGAACTCAACCGCAACGCGGAATTCATCGTGCCGGAAAGCCGCATCCGCGATGCCTATCGGGCGTGCGCTGCCAGCAATTTCATCCTCATCGACCGCGATCCGACGACCGGCCTGCTCATGCCGCATCCCGACGCGCTCGGCTACGAGGCCGTCTGGGCTGGCGACGGCAGCGTCTCGATCCAGGCGACCGATCGCATGGGCTATCACAAAGATGCCGAGAGCATGCTCGACTATTTCCTCGCCCGGCAGGGAAAGGAGAAGCCCGACGGGGACGTGCAGTCGGCCGAGGGCTTCTTCTCCGGCGACGTTGACCTGAAATGGATGAACCAGGACGGCTTTGTGCTATGGGCGTTGGCAGAACACTATAAGTTGACCCACGATGACGCCTGGCTCCGCCGCGTCGCTCCGCGACTGATCAAGGGCTGCGATTGGATCATCCGCGAGCGGGCGCGGACGAAGGTTACAGAGAACGGCAAGAAGGTGAAGCATTACGGCCTGCTGCCCAAGGGGCGGCCGTCCGATTTGTACATCTGGGACAATTGGTATTGGACCGATACGTATTCCTACATGGGATTGCGGGGAACGGCCGACGTGCTGGCGGCGATCCGAATGAAGGATCAGGCGACGCGGCTGGCGGCCGAGGCCGACGACTATAAGGCGTGCATCCTCGCTTCGCTCGAGCGGTCGGTCGATCGGAAGTTGCAGTCGCCGTTTGTCACTCCGTCCCCTTACCGCCTCGGGCCGCCCAGCGTCGATTTTTTCAACACGAACTGGTACTCGATCAGCAGCCCGATCTACATGGTCGAGGCGGGGCTGCTCGACGCGCAGGACGAAAAGGTCGCCGACATCGAGTACTGGCTGGAAAAGTACGGGCTGTTTAGCGGCTTGCCGGCGTTCATGGCCAACTCGATCGATCCCTACTACGTCTATAACCAATCGCTCAGCCAACTGCTGCGTGGCGAGCACTCGAAGTTCGTGTGGACGCTCTACAGCCTTTCGGCTTATGCGATGGGGCAGGGAACGTATGCGACCATCGAGGGCCAGAACATCGTGACCGGTTTCAACGGCGAGGCTTGGAGCACCAGCCGCCAGCCGCACATGCACTCGAACAGCCGGTTCATCGACCTGGTGCGGATCGCCCTGTTGTTGGAAGAAGGGCGGACGCTGCACCTGATGGCCGGCACGCCGCGAGGCTGGTTGGCGGATGGCGAGAAGATCGAAGTGAAACGGGCGCCAAGTTATTTCGGCGAGGTGAATTTTGCCGCCCGCTCGCATCTGGCGGAAGGCAAGATCGCCGTCTCGATCGAACCGCCCAAGTGGCAGGCGCCCAACATCGTTCTGCACGTTCGCCCGCCCAGCAAGTGCGGCAAGATCAAAGCGGTGAGCGTCAACGGGCAACCGTGGAAAGACTACGACGGCGAGTCCGTTCGGCTGCCGCGATTGAATAAGAAGACGGAGGTGATCTGCGCCTTCTAGCAGCCGGTGGGGCAGACATTCTTGTCTGCCGGACCTGCTCCCTCTTTCCAGGCAGACAAGAATGTCTGCCCCACCGTACTGAGAGAGGCAGGTTAATCGCGCTGGCTCGCGCGGATCGTGTTGAGAGCGGAATAGGCGGCCAGGTGGACGGCCATTTGCGGCGCAGGTCCATCGAGGGCGGCCAAGACGGGCTTGACCACTTTGGGCGAATCACGCCAATACAATCGGCTCAACACGTGGTGCGCCCCTTCCAGTAGTTCGGGCGAGTTGGCCCGATACGCCAACGCCGACAAGAGCGGTCGCAGGGCTTCGTGCCCAAGGTCGATCAGCGCGTTAGCAGCCACCCAACGCACGTCAGCCGCTTCGTCCTCCAACGCCTCGGTCAGCGCGGGGGCCGCCGCGGGATCGCCTATGGCCGCCAGTGTTTTCACCACCTCCCAGCGAACCTGGTGATGGGGATCGTCGAGAAGCCGCACCAGCGGAGCAACCGCCGGCCGTCCTATGGCAGTCAGCGCCTCGCGCGCGTGTTGCCGATCGGCAGGATTTGTGCCTCCCAGGGCCGCAATCAGGCTCTGGACGTCGGCCAGACCCGCGTATTGCACATTGTTCCGGTACTCCGACATCGCCGCCTCCTCTCTGTCGGAATCTGTCCGTTGGAATTCTACGCAGCGATTGGCCTTTAGGACAGTAATCCGCGTCGTTTTACTCTGACAACTGCGGCCGCGGGATGAAGAAGTGCGGCATTCCTCGTCCCCCGCGGCCGCAGTTGCGGGGCGTTGTGACGACGTTGCTTCTCCGACCTTCAATAAAGTGCAGTTCTCCACCTTGCGGGATGCCATTGGCCAGAACCCCCATCCACCCTATAATGGCCACTTCCATATCTGTGAGTGCCACCATGCCGATTCTGCGGACGTTCATTTTGCCGAAGAACATCCTGACCGCCCTACGGTCGGGCTCGAATCACGTCCAGTTGTCGCCGCTGCTCGCGGAGATCGCCCAGAGCGATCCGGAGCAGGTCTTCAAGCGGCTGGAGACCTCGGAGCAAGGTCTTAGCTCGGCCGAGGCAGCCAGCCGCGCGGCCTACTATGGCCCGAACGTCGTCACCAAAGAACTGAAATATCGACGGCTGCGGATTTTGGGCCGGGCCTGCGTCAATCCGTTGGTGATCCTGTTGCTGCTGCTGGCGAGCGTCTCCGCGCTGAGCGAATACTACCAGGGCAGCAACGATTACCGCGCGGCCACCGTCATGCTGAGCATGGTGGTGCTGGGCGTGGCGCTGCGATTCTTTCAAGAAGCAAGGGCCGACAACGCCGCCGCGAAACTCAAGGCCATGATCAGCGTCACGGCGACCGTGGTCCGCGACGGGCAGCCGCAGGAGCTGCCCCTGGGCCAACTCGTGCCCGGCGACGTGGTTCAACTCTCGGCGGGCGACATGATCCCCGCCGATCTCCGCATCATCTCGTCCAAGGACCTCTTCATCATTCAGTCGAGCCTGACGGGAGAGTCGCTGCCGGTCGAGAAGTTCGACACGAAAGAAGACGCCGGCAAGCCGGTGCTGGAACTGAAAAATGTCTGCTTCCTCGGCACTAGCGTCGAAAGCGGCACCGCCACCGGCGTGATCGTCGAAACGGGCTTCACAACGTATCTCGGCGGCATGGCCCAGTCGATCGTCGGCCAGAACGTGCAGACCAGCTTCGATCAGGGCGTGGCGAAGTTCACCTGGCTGATGATCCGGTTCATGTTGGTCATGGTTCCACTGGTGTTCTTAATCAACGGTCTGACCAAACACAACTGGATCGAGGCATTCTTCTTCGCGCTGGCGGTGGCCGTCGGCCTTACGCCGGAGATGCTGCCGATGATCGTCTCGGTGTGCCTCTCCCGCGGCGCCATCGCCATGTCGCGGCACAAAGTGATCGTCAAGCGGCTCAATTCGATCCAGAACCTCGGCGCGATGGACGTGCTCTGCACCGACAAGACGGGAACGCTCACCCTCGACCGCGTCATCCTCGAACGGCATTGTGACGTCGTCCGCAACGAGGACGAAGGCGTGCTGGTGTTGGCCTATCTCAACAGCCACTTCCAGACGGGGCTCAAGAACGTGCTCGACCGCGCCATCCTGCAATTCGAGGAGATCCACGAGAAATCGGGCGTGCCCAACTACAAGAAAATCGACGAGATGCCGTTCGATTTCTCGCGCAAGCGGATGTCGGTGGTGGTCGAGACGCCCGACGGCGTCCACCGCTTGATCTGCAAAGGGGCCACGGAGGCGGTCTTCCAACGCTGTAACCGCTTCGAGTTGGAGGGCAAAATCTACCCGGTCGATCCGCTGCTGATCGCCGACCTGAAGGAGTATTGCGACGATCTAAGCGCCGACGGCTTCCGCGTGTTGGCGATCGCCTACAAGGACGTGGAGCGGCGGGCGGCTTACTCGAAGGAGGACGAGCAGGACTTGATCCTCAAGGGTTACGTAGCCTTTCTCGACCCGCCGAAAGATACGGCCGCCCCGGCCATCCTGGCGCTGCGGAATCACGGCGTCACCGTAAAGGTGTTGACCGGCGACAATGAACTGGTCAGCCGAAAAATCTGCAACGAAGTGGGGCTGGCGACCGATCGGGTGCTGTTGGGCGGGCAGGTGGAAGCGATGTCCGATGAGGAATTGGCGGATGCCGTCGAGGGCGCCACCCTCTTCGCCCGGCTCTCGCCGGCCCACAAACAACGAGTGATCCGCGCGTTGCACCGCAAGGGGCACGTCGTCGGCTTTCTCGGCGACGGCATCAACGATTCGCCGGCCCTGCGCACCGCCGACGTCGGCATCTCGGTCGACAGCGCCGTCGATATTGCCAAAGAGGCTGCCGACATCATCCTCTTGGAAAAGAGCCTGATGGTGCTCGGCGAGGGGGTGATGGAAGGCCGCAAGGTGTTCGCCAACATCCTCAAGTACGTTCGCATGGGCGCCAGCTCGAACTTCGGCAACATGTTCAGCGTGCTGGGGGCCAGCGCCTTTTTGCCCTTCTTGCCGATGATGCCCTTGCAGATTCTGACGAACAATCTGCTCTACGATTTTTCGCAGGTGCCGATTCCGGCCGACGAGGTCGACGCGGAGCAGATCGCCAAGCCGCGTCCCTGGCACATGGGCCAACTCGCCCGCTTCATCCTCTTCGTCGGCCCGTGCAGTTCGATCTTCGACTACACCACCTACTTGATGATGCTGGTGCTGTTCCACTGTTTCAATACGCATCTGCTTCCGCCGCCGGAACTGGCCGAACGTTTCGCCGGCATCAAGGACGTCAGCCTGACTTACGCGGCCTCGCTGTTCCAGACCGGCTGGTTCGTCGAGTCGCTGCTGACGCAGACGCTCATCATCCACATCATCCGCACCAACCGCATCCCCTTTTTACAAAGCCGGGCGAGCTGGCCGCTGATCGTGACCACGGCGATCATCATGGCGCTCGGAATGTGGCTGCCCACTTCGCCGATCGGGCCGTGGCTTGGATTCGTGCCGCTGCCCCCGCTCTACTGGCCCCTGCTGCTGCTGACGCTGCTGTGTTACGTCTTGCTCACGCAGGGGGTCAAGACGTGGCTGATCCGTAAGATGTGGATTTAGTCCGTATTTCTCACCACACAAAGGAATCAGTCAACAGGGTGGCACCGGGGCGGTTCGGTGAGTGTGCCGGCTCAGCAAACTTCAGTAAGGAGCGAAAGATGTTAACACGACGGCGATTGATTTCCTCTACCATTGTTATAGGGCTCTCGCTTGGCACGACAGTACAGGGGCACGCCGAGCGGCTCTTATGTCGTATTATGAGACGAAGACGTAGATGTATGGATGAAGCCGCGATTGTACCTACGACCTCACCTGCCTTTCCGACGCCCCGTCAATGGCTGAAGGTTGTTCCAGGAATGGCCGAAGCGGAGGTGGTCGCAATTCTCGGCACACCCGCCGAGGCTGAACAAGCCTTTGAGGACTCGTCCGAAAACAGCTTTCGACTCAACCGCTGGGAATATGGCAAACTGCCAATTGATGATCCGCTTGTACCGTGTGATTATCGGTTCGATTTGTACTTTCACAAAGGGCGAGTCTACTCAAAGGAGCAGCCCTTTGACACGGGTGACGCCAGTGTGTATCGGTTTCCTAAACCGTCGGTTCCCAAATTGATTTACCCTTCCGAAGACCAGCTTTTTCGCCACTACCCACGAGTAGTCGATTTCCGGTGGCAACCGTCGGTCGGCGCATATCCTATGTCATACTGCGTGGCTTTCTTGTCAGAAGACGACGGAACGATTAAGAATTCTAGCTACTCTCCACTTGGGGAAGCAGAAGTGGACGTGCCGTATTATTGCACGGAGCTTCCGGGGAAGGGAAGATATCAGTGGCGAGTCAAGGCCAGGAACCAGAATGGCGAGAGTGAGTGGACGAAGTCCGTTAGTTTTGCGTTCGATCACTGATGAGCCGCGCGTGTGCCACTGCTTGGAACAAGCAGTGCTGGGGCAGCGAGTTACGTCTCGCACTGCTTGTTCCAAGCAGGCAGTGGCACACGCCGGTGACAAATTCAGGATAGCCACGAGCGGCTTGCACGCGATTCGCTCACTCCGGCCGAATCCAGAGTGAATCGAGGCCGACGGCGCCGGGTTCGACGCATTCGAGTTCGACCAACCGCGAACCGGCTTTCACTTCGGCGGGTTGAAAATTCACATTCAGCACGCGGGGGGCAAAAGCGGAACGCAGCGGGACGTCCTTCTCGTTGCGGTCCGTTGTCAGCGGCTTGCCGTCGAGGAGCACTCGCACGACGGCCCCCTTCGGCCGGTGAACGGCGACCAGGTGCAGCGAGAATTTGCCGTCCTTCTCGAAGGGGAGGCTGAATTTCAGCTTCGCCCCCTTCTCGGCCTGCCAATGGGCGACGTGTAGCCGCAAGGCCAGCGGCATCGGCTGCGTCTCCAGCTTGCCGCCGCTCACCTCCATCTTAATATCGTCGAAGCTCATGCACGTGGCGCCCGTGGCGCCGCCGCGCGCCTCAAGGTCCCTTCTCGGCAGCGGTTGAATCTTCAAGTCGCCCGGCATCAGGCCGCGATGGTCGTCGACCGAATTGGGCCGGGCGTAGTAATACGCGATGCGAGCGTAACTCAATCCCGGAGTGGGCGAGTGCGCCCAAAGCTCGATCATCGCCGCCAGCGATTTGTCGAAAGGCACCGCGTCGAGCACCTGGAATCGATGGTTGGAGATGTAACCGGCGGTATCGGGGCCGGAGTCGAGCGGCTGGCCGCAGTAGGGGTCGGCAAACAGGTCCGGCCGGCTCCACGAATAATTGAAGTAATCTTCGGAGCCCGTTCCAAAGATCGAGGGCCGTTTCTCGCCGTCGACCATGAACTTCTCGTCGCCCTCGCCCCACCAGTTGCCGCCCGCAGTGGGCACGCCGGTCGGATTCATAATCATCGCCGCGCAGCCCACGAAAACGCCGCGGCCAATGACCACGGCATAAGGCAGGTCGATGGCGCCTCTGCCCACAAACAGGTCCGGGTCGATTCGCCACTTGGCGTGGAAGTACATCGACGCCTTGTCCCATTTCCACGGGGCGACGCGAATGTGGCCCTGGAGATTCACCGCCGCGGCACTGTAATTGACGATCTCCAGCCGCATCGACCGGCGGTAAGGCATGACGAAGCGGCAGGTGAGCGTGCCGTCGGCCGCCACCGTGAACGGCAAACTCGCAAACGGGTTGATCCCCGGCCCGGAGGCGAAGAAATCCCCCAGCGGTGACTCTACCTGCGGCCGCTGGGATCCGTCGAATGCGATTCGCAGCAGGCAGCCCCGCAGGGCCTCGTCCAGGCGGTCGGCGGCGATCTTGAGGCTCAATTCGCATATTGCCCCGGGGCCATTCTTGTCGGGGGCCCACGCCCAAGTCCTGCGGGGCTCAATCTTCGCCGCAAGCGGCTTTGGTGCGATCTCCGCCCCGCTTGTCGGCTGCGTGAGGCCCGTTATGGCGGCGCGGAGTTGCGGCTCGAACTTCTTCAAGTCCTTCTTCGCATCGAACGTGCCGACGTCCGTTCCTGCTGCATACTTGCGGACCTGGAGATGATAGAAGTGCAGTTCATCCAGGCTTCCTTCCCAAGTGACGCGCAGGCCGTGCGCGAAGGGGAGCGGCAGGTAATCGGCGTCTTCCTGAGTGAACGCGTTCTTTGCACCGCTCTTGATTCCGGCGGCCTTGAGGAAATGGGCCGAGCGCCGCGCGAGAAAGCCGTAAGCGGGGCTTTCATAAATCAACGTGCCGTCGGTCGCCGCCGCGTCTTCGCTGGTCGGATCGAGGTAGACGCGGAGAATGCCCTTCATTCCCGCCGACCAACCGCGCACGATCGCGCCCGGGCCGCGAACGTCGGCCAGCAAATACAGTCCCGCCTTGCCGCCGGCAGACGGCCGCAGGGTCTTCAGAAAGTTGGGGATCGGCTCGCCGCCAAAGCCGTCGGCGTTCGAGAACCAACCGGGGGCTTCGGGAGTCGTCGAGCGGCGGTCGTAGCTCGAGAACTGAATGTTCCGGTAAGCAGGGTTCGGCACGCGGGCCAGCGTTGCCAGGTCTTTCATTTCGTCGAGAAGCGCACCGGTAGTGACGGCGTGCGTGGTCGGCTGATCCGCCTGTGCAACGGCAACGGCGAAACCCAGAACGAGAACAGAAATCAGGCTCTTCATCGCGATCTCCAATGGATAGAACGATCTTGACTTCGGTTGTCTCCCACGGAACCTTTTCCGCTACCGCAATCGACGGGTTGTCCCCCATTCTAATAGGGCGAACTGTCGGTGTGCAACTGGCCGCTTCCAGAAATCCCAATCGCTGCTACAGCAGAGTTCGTTGAACCCGCCAATCTTTTCCCATAGTTCCCGGCGATGCGCCACGCCTAGCGGCGCAATAATGTCTGTGACGAAGAAATCATCACGGGCTGCTGCTGAATCCCATGCGGTGGGACGCCCGTTGGCCGGCCCATCCTCGTACAACAGACTATAGCCGAACACCAGAGCATCGGCCTGCTCGCCGAACTGCGCCACGTGAGCAAGATGCTCTGGATGGTATCGCCTCTTCCAGCCGGACAGCGTCACTGAGACCGGTGGGTCGGCTCCAATTCCCGCAGTCCACTCCAATTGCCCGCCAATCACCTTCTCGGCTTCTTCGAGCGTAAGGCCTTTCACCGACACATTTCCATAACCGCCGTCAAACTGGACATTCCCTCGGGCATCCACGACGTAGTCTCCTGCGATGGGGTGCCCGAATGGGATGCTGCTACCAACGTCAATTTTCAGCAAGTCATTGGGACGAATACGGCATCCGTGTGGATTACGTGAGAAGCCAACACCACGCGGATAGCCAGGGCGTACAAAGGTTGTAAGAACTCGGCCGTTTGAAGCCACCAGCCGTCCATCGTCTGCCGGGAGATGCGGACGCCCTGTCGCTGGAAGATTCCTTCCAGCCGGTGCAAGGGCAGATGATCGGCCCCCTTGCTGACGATCACCTGGGCCATCAGCCCCGGACCGGCCAAACCGCCGGGAATCGCCTCGGGCGGCTTGCGGGCCAGCACCACGTTCTGCTCGACGAGCGTCAGGCCGCTCTCGGGCAGTTGCTCTTTGCGGGCGTATTTCTTGCGGACATGCACCATCACGAACAGCGTCGAGGGCCGCCAATCGAGTTGCTCGCTGGTCTCCGGCGGCAACTCGACCAGATTCTCCAGGCCGCCCAATGCCGCCTTCTCGGCTTCGGAAAGATCGTGAACGACTTCCTCACGCTTGGTCTCGTCGGGAATCCGCCCTCGGCCGTGCTTGTCGCGGTTCTTGGAAGCTGCCCGTGCGACCGGCGGCGGCGAGTTGGCAGCCGCCTCTTCCGCATCTGCCTGGTTCTCGAACAACATGCCTTGCTGCGGATCGAACTTCTCGCTGCTGCTCCCGTAAATCCTTTTCAGCAGCAAGTGAATGTGATGTTCTTGCCGCTGGAGCCGCTCGTCGCGCAGACGCAACTGCTCCAACAATTGCACGATCAACTGCTTGAGCACCGCGACATCGTCGGGCAGCAGGGCGGGATCGGGAAGAGGCATGGCGTCCGTGTCCATGCCCTTATAGATACCGTGAACGCGAAATTATTCCCACCGCAAGAAAGGTTTTTCTCCCCGCATCAAGCCGTGCGTTGGTAGCGTTGCTGCCGTTTCACGCTGGACGGGTCGATGCCCCACAGCACCAGCGACAACTCCTGCGCCGAGACCTCGACGCTCCGCGCTTGTGGGTCGTTGCTCGTCGGAAAGCGAAAGGTTCCTTCTTCCAGCCGCCGATAGTACAACGTCAGCCCGTCGCGATCCCACCACAAAAGTTTCACGCGATCGCCACGGCGACTGCGGAACACGAACAAGTGGCCGGACAAGGGATCGTATCCCAGCCAGTCCCGCACCAGGGCGGCCAGTGTGTCGAAACTTTTTCGCATATCTGTCGGCGCCAAGCACACGTAGATCCGCACCAGTTCCGACAGGTTCAACACGGCTGCACCTCCAGCACGGCCAGCACAGCGGCGAGCGTTTGCCGGTCGAAGCCCGCCTGCACCCGTACCGTGCGGCCTTGCCCCAGGATAATCTCCACGCCGCCGTCCGCCTCAGCCGCGCCGAAGCACCTGCTTGCCGGTCCCACCACATGCACGGGCAGAAACGAAGGCGTAGCACCATGCCGTGGCGATACCCGCTTGGATGAACGCGACGTTGGCGTCGCCGGGCGTGACTGGAACTGCGCGCCGTCCACGGCACCGGATACCCGCTTGCCGGTGCGGTGACCACCTCGCGCCAGTTTATGCCGCCAGAAATAGAAGGCCGACTCCCGCAATTCCTCGGCGCGGCAAAACGCCCGCACCGATTGGCCGCCTTCCCTCCACCGCCGCACCACCTCTTCCCAATAGCTCCGTCGCCGCGGATCGCCGTGTCGAATTCGTTTCTTCATGTTCGGGCTCCTGAGGTTCATCGAGCCGAGACCATCCCGGCCGATGCCCCCAGCCTACCCGACTGCACAAGACGTGTTCCGCCAGTCACTTACAGAAGAAGAGGAGGAGGGTGGGGAAGGACGAGAATCAGCAGTGCCGCTTGCCTTGGCAGGTGGCGATGCTCGGCAGGAGCGTTGCCAAGCGTGGTGGTGAGGGACACGGCAAAGCCAAGCACCGCGATGACGAAGCCAAGCGTGGCGGTGAAGGACGACGCATCGAAGTCAGCGTGGCGACGGCTGGGCTGAAGCGAAGCGGGGGCGGTTCACTTGCTGGGCGAGGCGGGGGAGGGGGGCGAAACGCTGGGGTGCGAAGGCGAATTGACCTGGTTCCGAGTTTTCTCTCGCCCCTTTCCTCGGGTATCGACTTCCACTGGGCAGTCGCTCACATTGTAGGGGTTCAACACGAGAGCGTCGGCCGCACGGCGTGACTGGCGATTATACTTAACAAGAAGGTAACGGGGATCGGCCTTCTCCTGATACCCCAGTTCCTCCGTTTGATTATCTTTGTCTATCTCATTCTTGTATACGGGCGGACCGAAACACTGCTCAATGTAAGTTTTGGAGACTTTCTGCCCCTGACGAATCCTCTGAGCTACACTCCAAATCGATTCGGGGAGCTTTCCCGAGGGATTCAGAGTATAGACCGCGGCCCCCAATACTGCTTTTTCTCCTCGGTGAAGCGTGACGACCAGTGCCCGCTTGCTGCCCTCCTCTCGGTAGACCTGACGCACCAGAGTCCTGCCAACGCTGGCTATCTCGTTCGGTGGTCCCAAAGCCTTTTCGATGGGATCCAGTGGAAAGGGCATCCCGTGCTTCTTGATGGCGGCGTAAAATGCCTGGAGTTTGTCCTTCTGTTTTTTGCTCGTTCGCTTTATCTGCTCTTGCTCCTGACGCTGCTGGTTATCGTCACCTTGCTCATTACGGTCCTGCTGCTTGCATTCTCGGTCCCTGCATCCCGTCAACGGGATCAGTATTGCGGCTGCGAACAGCACAGTCCCGAGCGATCGCAACGCTTTTGTAACCATCATGTGACCGATCGCACCCGTTTCCTTCTAAGCTGTGCCTAGACCGCTCCCATAGTGGCTCTCAATCTACCCCCACGCCATTCTTCTTTTTACCTGGGGGCGTACAGGGGACGAACCTAATGTTCTCGTCACCTGGGACGCGCGGCGGGCAGCCGCGTTCCTTCCGCAAAATACACTCCTCCGCTCGTGCGGGGCCTTCCGAATTATTGGCGGGCACACACCGGTTGTAATTCCAGGCGTGGCCGCAGAGTTCGTGTCCCAATACGACCCATTGTGGAAGTCGCTGCCACTGTCCGTTCCGCCATTCTTCGGCACACAAACTCGGATTAAACTGCACCCTCCCCGGCGTGGGCTTCGTCGAATCCCACTGGTCATTTCCCGGCAGCGTCACTGGGGTGAAGTCGGTACATTCAATTGTGTTGTCAAGTCCATTGGCGATGAGCGAATGAACGCACTTGCACGCCTCAACATAACCAGGTTCGCACGGGCCCTGGGCGGCCGAGACGACTCCGTTCTTGCCAACACTAATGAGACCAGTCGGGCAAAGCTGCTTCAGAATTGCCGTGATGGAGGCGATACACGCCGGGTTACCCACGATCCTCAGCTTTTCGCCGCTCGGATCGGTCCTGTCTTCAGGATTGTCGCCAACATACTCATACAGGTTTATCCCACCAGAATATCCGATTGGATCATAGGTAATTGTTGAACCAGGCGGTATTTTACCATTCGGCCCTAGCGTTGTTGTCCCGGGCGGCAGTGTTATAGTACCTCCCCCGGGGTAGTACCACCCTCCACTTCCGTCTTGGTCCGCGATGAATGTCCCCGGCTCAATTGGAACCTTGGTCCCACCGTTTGGTGGGATAACCGTCCCACCTGCTGGCAAAGGTTCCGTCACCGGTCCTTGCGGAGTCCCACCTGGTTGAGTCTGTGCAGTGTGGCCTTGTGGCGGAGTCTTTGGGTTATGGGGAAACGGCACTGGTATGTATGGAGTGCCCGCCAGGTTTGGGTCATCATAGACTGGTGTAATGAGCGCCCAGCCACAAAGATATGTATTACTGTTGTCCCAGGGCCCACTCCATCCGCCTCCTGCCCCTCCGCTGCCACCTCCGCCGCTTTGGTATTCGTACATCCCACTCGGATCGGTGAAGTTCGTTGGCCCATTGCCGCAGTAGCGGTAGAGATTCGGGTCGCCGGCAGCGAAACCGAGCGGATCGTGGCTGAGGAACTGGCCGGTCTGCGGGTCGTACCAGCGGACGCCGCAATGGTAAGCCTGAGCGTCGGCGTCGTACACCTGGCCGGTGTAGGTGAAGGTGGGCGTGTAGGCCGAGTTGCTCTGATGCACGACGTTGCCGAAGGAGTCGTAGACGAGGTGATCTTGGACCGTGGTGACGCCGGCGGCGTAGGTGGCCACGTTGCGGATCGTGCCTTCGTTGTCGGTCAAGAGCCAGCGGGTCTGAACCGAACTCCCGCCGGACGTCACCTCCTCGGCAAAAACCTGATCGACCGCCGAGCCGTCCAAGAACCGCCGCACAAGGTCGGAATTGGTCAAAGCGTCGCTGCTGGCGTTCTGAAACTCCAAGACCATGTTATCGCCGTCGTAGACGTAGGCTGCGCGGGAATCGATCTCGTCTTCCCCATTCTTGTCCGACACCGTCTTGCCCACCAGCCGGTTGAAAACGTCGTAAGTGTATTTAGTTCGATTCTTAAGTCCCAAAGAAAAGTCTTCGTGTATTGGAAAAGAGCTTTCGCCTAGGCGAAAGCTCTTTTCGCGGCCGAAGACCATCGTCATTGGGGTCATAGTGGCGTGAATCCCAGGTTGGAACGCGCCTTGTGGCCAGTCAGTGGCACCGAAGTACGCCTTCGGCGCGCACTCCATTTATAGCAAGCCCTGCGGCGTGCTGCAATGACTCTCTGGATGGGGTTAGGCCGTGACGGCAGCTATCCCGTGCTGCGACGCTGGGGGGCGTACTGCAAGGGCAGTTTCACGTTGGGCAACAAGAACTCCACGGTGGGAGCCAATCGTTCGATCGGATGGCTAGCCGCGGCGGCGCGAAGATCCTCAGCCGTCACGTGCAGATAGATCTGCGTGCTGGTGATCAGCCGATGGCCCAACAAATCGCGGATTGTCACCAGTCCCACGCCCGCGCGCACCAAGTGCGTGGCAAACGTGTGCCGCAACGTGTGCGGCGACACGCGCTTGACGATACGGGCACGACGGGCATGCGTTCGCACGCGTTCATAGATCGCACCGCGCGACAGCGCCTTACCAGCACGGCTGCGAAAGAACGTCCCGCGCGGTGGCACGTCTCGGCGGACCTGACGATACGCCTTCAAGGATTTGACGACCTTAAGGTTCAGCGGAATGCTTCGTTGGTGGCCGCCCTTGCCCGTCACGCGAATCGTGTTCGTCGCCAGGTCGACATCTTCCTCCACGAGCGTCGCGCACTCCGAGACGCGAATCCCTGTACCGTACAGAATCGCTAGGATTGCCCGGTCCCGTAAGCCCAAGACGATGTCCTTCGGCGGACTGGCCAGCAGATGTTGGACTTCCTCCGTAGACAATACGCTGGGTAGCTTACGCGGCTTTGCCTTCAGTTTCGGAAAATGCGCCAGTGGGTTGGCGGCGGGCTCCAGATGGCCCATCGCCACAATCGCCCGGTAGAAGTTCTTCAGAACGGTCACCTGACGCCCGACGGCCGAATCGCCGTTGTGACGATCGTGCCGCAAATGATTGACGTACTCCAAGACGTGGCGAGCCGCTATCTGTCCAGGCTCGATATTGCCTTGCTGAAGGCGAACATATTCGTGGAACTGTTCCAAGGTCTTCTGATAGGCGGCAATCGTGCTGGTTCGCAGTCCCCGCGCCGCGCAATGCGTTTGCGTGTAGAGACAAATCCAATACTCCCATGTCATGTTGCATCTCCCCCGGTAAGATCAAGGCGGTTGACTGCACGTTGTGGTCGATCCTTCAGCACGTGCAGGTACACACCCGTCTCCGCCGGGCTCCGATGTCCCATCAACTTCGCAATCACGGCCAGATCCACTCCGCGGTCCATCAAGTGGGTCGCGTAGGAATGACGCAGGGCCTTGGGCGTGACTTCACGGTTAATCCCGGCCCGTGCGGCCGCCAGGCAGACCACCTCGCGAACATGCTTCGCGGCAAGAGGCTTGCCAAACTTCTCGGTCCGCAGCAGCGGGCCGCGCTTCCCGCCACGCTCCAAGAGATAGGCCAACAACTCCGTGTAGACCATCTCTGGCACAGGCACAATCCGCTGCCGGTCTCCCTTGCCGGCCCGCACCAGCACTTCCCTGCGTGTCGTATCGACGTCCTGCACCCTCAAGTCACAGAGCTCCTTGGTGCGTAATCCACAGCCATAGAGCAACAAAATCACTATTCTTTCGCGGCGTTGCGTGGGCGTGGAAGCTGGGCATGCCTTCACCAATTGAACCGCCTCCTCTATGCTGAGCGACTCTGGTTCCTTTCGCTTGCCGTCATCCTTGATCTGGAAATGGTCCAGCACGTTACGGTCGGCGCGGCCGCTGCGCCAGGCATAGTCGAGAAAGCCGCGCAGATGGCTGAGGTTCTTATTGAGGCCCGCGCCGACACGCCCGGCCTGACGTTCCCTCTCGATCCAACGCAGGTAGTCCAACAGTTCCAGCTTCCACAGCGGTCGATCGGGGGCGAGCCGTTCCATCGCCTCACTCACTCGCCGCAGCGTACAGCGAACATCGCGCACCGTGCCCGATGCCTTGCGTGCCACGTCCAACAGGTAATCGAGATAGCCTTCGATCAACGGATCCAAAGACGGCTGCCGATGGTTACGTTCGCTCACGCTGCACCTCCTACCGCAAGAATGTCGTTGAGAGGATGGACCTTGACCGCTTGATGCAACTGCGGATCGGCCACGTGCAGATAACGCATCGTCGTGCTGATGGTCTGGTGGCCCAGGAGTTGCTGCACGTCGGGCAGACGGACCCCGGCTTCCAACAGGTCCGAGGCGCAGGTATGGCGAAACTGGTGCATCGTGATTGGCGTCGCCGAACAACCGCTGCTCAGCTTCTGAATCCCACGGCTGATGGCGGATGCCGTCAACCGGCCGCCGTAACGGTTCACAAACAACGCCGATTCGTCACTACGGCCAAGGGCTTCCAAATGATTCTGCCGCTTCGGCAGGTACGCTTCCAGGCACTGCCATGTCATTGCGGGGACCGGCACCCGACGCTCCTGGCCCGTCTTGCTGTTGCGGACTAAGAGCACTCCTTCCTCGCGGTCCCAATCCGAAACATTCAGCCGCGATACGTCCCCACGCCGCGTCCCAGTGCCATAGAATACTGACAACAGCGCCACCCACATCAAACGGTGGTAGCCGTAGCGATTCGTCGCTGCTGCTTGCCACAGCCCACGCATCACCTCGGGACTGATTCGCCGCGGCAGGCGCGAACGGATGTCAAGCTTCGGCCCATGCAACCATCGCAACGGATTGCTGAGCCAGATGCTTTCGCGCACCAGAAACTCGCCCAGGCATCGCAGCTTGCTGATGCTTCCGGACAACGTCGCCTTCGCCCGATATGCCCCGCGGCCACGCAGATAGCGGACCAGCATGTCCGCATTGATCTCTTCCAGTGCCGGTCGAGGGCGAAGGTTCTTCAACCAACTTCCCCACCGCTCCAGTTCTCGCCGTGTTCCCTTGACCGTCTCTGCAACTCTCCCTGCCGCTTCGTACTCCTCCATGTACCGATCCACTAATCGATCCCATCGCTTCATGTGATACTGCTTCCTTCACTTCTCAGAGTTCTCTTGATTGACTGTCTTGCCAGACGATGCCTCGTAGTTCGCTGGCACACCGACATGCATCAAGACGCGCTCCCTCCAATCCTGTCAAGGGTAGAGAATCACACAATACGACGCCCGATATGACGACTTCTTGGAACCAGAAATGGTCGGAATTGAACTAAACCTCTGACATCGGTACCACTGCGGCCGAACATCCGCTCCTACAACGGATCGAGCGGATAGGTGCTGGCGTGCTCGCCGGCGCTGATCTGCGTCGCCACGATCGCTCCAATCATCAACGCCATGCCGAGCACCTGGATTCCGCCGAGTCGTTCCCCGAGCAGAATGCAGCCGAACAGCGCGGCGAAGACCGGCTCGGCGGAGAGGATCAGCGTTGAAGTGATGGCCGGCAGCCGTTGCTGCACGTAGGTTTGGATAGCGAAGCAGGCGGCCGTGGCCAGCACCCCCGTAATCGCCAGGTCGCGCCACACCGGCAGGCTCGGCCATTGCAGCGGATCGCTCAGCGGCCAGATGGCGAAGAACAGCACTGCGGTCATGCCGGTTTGCGCGAAGGCCAGCGTCAGCGAATGATGCTCCTTGGCATAGCGATCCAGCAGCGAGATGTGCAGCCCGTAGCAGACGGCGGCCGCCAGCGTGAGCAGATCGCCGACGTTCGGCCGCGTCGGACCGGCGCTTGTCAACAGATACAGGCCCGCCAGGCTGACGCCGACCGCCGCCCAGAATCTCGGCCGTATCTTCACGCCGAACAGGAGCCGATTGAGCAGCGGCGTCGTCACCACGAACAGCCCGGTGATGAACCCGCTGTTGGTCACGCTTGTGAATCGCAGCCCGAGCGTCTGGCAGAAGTAGCCAAGCGCCAGCGGAATGCCGATGCCCGCGCCGACCAGGAGCGAGCGACGGCGGAAGCGGCGAATCGCCGTGCGCCGAGCAGTGCCGAGCCGATGGCGAAGCGAATCGCCAGAAACGCGATGACCCCGTAGTGCTGCACCTCTACCGCGTCTTTGACCACGGTGAACGTCCAGCCCCAAACGGCCGTGGCCGCCAACAACATCCCGACCAGCCCCAGGCGCCTCACGAGTCGATAGCTCCCCAAAAGTCAGGTGGACAGGTGGGGCAGACATTCTTGTCTGCCAAAAACAGGCAGGAATGCCCGCCGCACCATTACAGTTCCCAATTGGCGGTGGGGCAGACATTCTTGTCTGCCAAGGGCAGGCAGGAATGCCTGTCCCACCATTACGGCTCCCTTCGGATTCGCACGCGGCGGTCCTCGATCGTCACCCGCCCGGCGGCCAGCAATCGCAGCGCCTCGGGATACGCCTCGCACTCGGCCGCGAAGACGCGGGCGGCAAGCGTCTCGGGCGTGTCGTCGTCCAAGACCGGCACCGCGCGTTGCAGGATCACGGGCCCGTGGTCGTATTGGTTGTCGGCGAAGTGGACGGTGCAGCCGCTGAGTTTCGCCCCGTATTCCAACACCGCCTCGTGAACCCTGTGCCCATAAAACCCCTCCCCGCAAAACGCCGGCACTAGTGCCGGATGGATGTTGACCACCCGGCCCGCGAAATCCGCGGGAATGGTCACCCGCTTGAGAAACCCGGCCATCGCCACCAGATCGACCCCGGCCCGGCGGCAGCGGTCGAAGATTTCGCGGCTGAAATCGTCCTGCGAGGCAAACGCTTTCCGCTCGACCGTGGCCGATGGGATGCCGGCATCGGCGGCCAGTTGTAGTCCCCGCGCCGTCGGGCTGCTCGAAATCACCAGCCCGATCTCCACCGGCAGCGTTCCCGCCGCGATCTTCTCAATGAAGTTTCGCAGCGTCGTGCCGCCGCCGGAGATGAGAACAGCGATGCGAAAGGGACTTGAAGACGCCATTCCACCGGCTCCCGATAGGACGGAATTCATTCCGTCCTACGTTAAACCAATATCAGTTGCAGCCCGGCGTAGAATGCCAACAGCGAAACGAGAATCGCCCACGTCCCGCAACGTCTTTCGCGCCGTCGCACTGCAACGCTCCACGACACCATCGCCAAGACAACCGCCACAAGGCTCACGCTTGCCCAGCGATGTGCATCTTGGATGATTTGTCGCACCTCATTTCGGGATTCCTCCGTCGCTCGAAGGCCGGCGGCCGCCCTTTTCGCCCCGGTCATGGCAACGGCACCTTCGCGTCCTTTTTGCACAAAAGCAGCCGCCACGCCGATCAGCATCAGAATGATAGCCGCTCCGTAGAACCACCGTCGCGGTGTTGCGGCAGATGCAGTAGTCCCATTTGTGGCGGCGGAAGAAGCCGGCATGTCGTCACTTGGTTCTCGTAGGGGCGTTGGCGATCTTGGTCCAAAACTCCTTCTGCCAAGCCGACTTGCTGGTTCTGGCTTCGAGGAAGGCGAAATACGACGGAAACTCATTTTTGTGGGCCTCGTACTCCGCGTGAAGCTCTTCTTGAGCCTTGCGCTTCATTTCCACACAGTCAAATGCCTTCTCGGGCTTCGGCAACATCGATAGCCTGCCCTATTCTACCACAACAACATACAGCGTCGCAGAATTTCCCGCTACGTCGATGGCCAACGGTTCAGCGGCCGGCAGCGGCGCAAATGCCATCTTCACCGCCAGCGTCTCGCCTTCGATATACTCGCGGAATTGCTCGACAGCGGCTTTGAGTTCTGGGGATTCCGTCACGATGCCGACGTTGATTCGATCGGTGAACTCGCAGCCCATCTCCTTGCGGCGGTCTTGGATGGTGCGGACCAACTCGCGGGCGAGGCCCTCGCGAATTAGCTCGTCGGTTAGCTCGGTGGCCAAGACGACGACGACGGCGCGGCCCTGGGCGGCGGCCCAGCCCTCCTTGGCCTGCAAGCGGACTTGGATGTCGTCAGAATCGAGCGCCACCGGGCCGTCCTGCAGCATCAGCGTGATGCGGCCGGCGGATTCCAGTTGGGCCAACAGCCGGCTGCCGTCGGCCTCGGCCAGCAGCTTCCGCACCGTCGGCAGACGCTTGCCCAGCTTCGGACCAAGCCGCTTCAGGTCGGGCAGAACGGTGTAGGTGATGTACTGCTCGGCCTTGTCGACAAACTCCACCCGCTTGACGTTCAACTCTTTGCAGATCAAGGAAGCATGCTTTTCCAGCCACGCCCGATGGGCGGTGTTGGCCAGAACGACTTCCACTTGGCTGAGCGGCTGCCGCACCTTGAGCTTGGCGCCCATTCGTGCGCTGAGGCCCAGCGAAACGATCTCGCGGGCCAGCGCCATCTGCTCGGAAAGCTCCGCGTCGATCGCCGCCGGATCGCCGGCCGGATAATCGCAGAGATGGACACTCTCAGCCACTTGTGGTGCAGCCGTCCCGGCTGCCGTTTGACCATAATGCTGCTCGATAGCATCAAGAATCGCCTCGCGCGGAGCGAGCGCGACCTCAATCTGAGAATTGAGACGAAAGCGAAGTCTATCGAAGGTGTCGTAATCCATTGGATCGCTCACAACCACCGTCAGCGTGCCTTCAGATTCAGATAGCGGAATGGCGGTGTTTTCGCGGGCGATCGCTTCCGGCATCATCTTCAAAAGGGAAGTGGGGATTGCAACTTCGCTGAGGTTGATGGAGCGCAGACCATGCCGTTCAGCCAATTGTCGAGTGGCTTCGTCAATGGCCGTCGCAGGCGAGACGCCTGCACCACAAACCGCCAAGTTCTGCCACATCGCCTCGGCCAGGAACGGGACGAAGGGGGCGATGAGCTTGCAGGTGGTCAGCAGGCATTCGTAGAGCGTCCAATAGGCGTCGCTCTTGTCGGCCGAGTCCTCGACCTTGCCGCTGCTCCAAAAGCGGTCGCGGCTGCGGCGGACGTACCAGTTGCTCAGGGCATCGACGAACTCGGTCAGCCGGGCGCAGGCGGCGAAATTGTCGTAGGCGTCCATCCGCTCGACGATTGCCGCGGCCGTGCGATTCAGTTCGCTTAAGATCCAGCGGTCCAATTCGCCGCGTTCGGGCACGGGGCGATAGCCCTTGGCTCGGGACAATACGTCGGGGCCGAGTTGGGCAGGCGGGACCGGAAAAGGGGACAGGCCCCATTTGTGCGCAGCACCCTGCGGGCCGTTCCGGCAAATGGGGCCTGTCCCCTTTTCCAGCGCGGCAGCGGGGTCGAAACCGTCGATCTTGGCGTAGATGACGAAGAAGCTGTAGACGTTCCACAGCCGCAGCAGGAACTCGGGAATGCAGTCCTTGATCGCCTGCTCGCTGTAGCGGATCGAAGTCCAGGGCGGCTGGTTGGCGAAGAAGTACCACCGCAGGGCGTCCGCCCCGTAGCGGTCGAAGATTTCGCCCGGATCGCGGTAGTTCCGCTTCTTCTTCGACATCTTCTGCCCATCCTCGCCGAGCATCAGGCCGAGGACGATGCAGTTGCGGAACGGATGGGGAAACGGAAGGGGAGAGAGGAGAGAGGAGAGGGGAGAGGACGAAGAATTAGGGATTAGGGATTGGGGATTGGAATCACTGGCCACCGGCCACTGGCCACTGGCCACTCCCTCTCCACTCTCCACTCTCCCCTCTCCTCTCTCCTCTGCAAACAACAGCGTGCTGATCGCCAGCAGACTGTAGAACCAGCCGCGGGTCTGATCGAGGGCCTCGCTGATGAAATCGGCGGGAAACTGATCGCAGAACTCCTCCTCCGAGCCGGGCTTGTTCGGGTATCCCCATTGGGCGAAGGGCATCGCCCCGGAATCGAACCAGCAGTCGATCACCTCGGAGACCCGCCGCATTCGGGCCCCCTTGGCCTTTGGCGAATCGTAGGTCACTGCGTCGATGTACGGCTTGTGGACCTTCAGATCGTCGGGCAGGGCGGGGTTTTCCACCTTCGCCTTCTCCCAGACCTCGGTTCCGCTGATGCCGGGCTTCGCCAGCAGTTCCTCGTAGCTGCCGACGGCTTCGCTGTGGCCGGTCTTCTCGCAAACCCAGATCGGCAGCGGCGTGCCCCAGTAACGCTCGCGCGACAACGCCCAATCGACATTGGTTTCCAGGAAATTGCCAAAACGGCCCTCCTTGATGTGCTCCGGCAGCCAATTGATGCGGCTGTTGTTGGCCAGCATCTTCTCCTTGAAGGCCGTGGTGCGAATGAACCAACTTTTTCGCGGATACTGGATCAGCGGGTCCTCTTCCGCCCGCCAGCAGAATGGATAGTCGTGCTTGTATTGCTCCTGGTGGAAGAGCGTCCCTTCGGCCTTCATCTGCCGGATGATGTCGCGGTCGCAGTCCTTGACCCAGCGGCCTTGGTATTCGGGAATACTGTCGGCGAACTTGCCGTCTGGCGTTACCGGGCAAAGCAACTCCGGCAGGTAGCGGGCTGAGGCGATCATTGGCATTCCGAGTTGAATCGTCTGCAGCAAATCAAAGTCATCCTCACCGAAGGCGGGGGCAATGTGAACAACTCCCGTGCCTGTATCCGTCGTCACGAAAGGGGCACCGTATACACGCCATGCGCGAAGCCAGGTGCAAGAACCCTCGGCTTTCAACTCCTCGACACGCTCCGGCCGTCTCGCCTCCTCTTGTTCGCGAGCCTCTACCTCCGCCCGCAAGTCATTTGTGACGCCATTCCCATACCCAGACTGCTCCAGAAAGCTCTGCTGGTCCGGTCTCAAATTCCAGAAGAATTTTCCCCAGCATTTTGGTTCTCGGTACAGATCGTCGAACGGTGGCTTGTAGCGGAGGCCGACGAGTTGTTCGCCGGGCAGCGTCCCTTCGACGGTGAATCTCCTGCCGACCTTGGCGGCGACCGCTTCGACCAAGGCCGAGGCGAGGATCAGCTTTCGCGACTCGCCTTCGACCGAGACGACGGAGTATTCCAGATCGGGCTTCACGGCGGCGAATTGGTTGCTGGGCAAGGTCCACGGGGTGGTGGTCCAGACGAGCAGGTCGGCGTTGTGGAGCAGTTCTTGCGAAGCCGCAAGCGGCGTCATTGCCTCTTCCCTCTCCCCTCTCCTCTCTCCCCTCTCCTCTACGAGCGGGAACCGCACGAACACGCTCGGATCGCTCACTTCGCGATAGCCCTGGCCGACTTCGCCGGAACTGAGTGCCGTGCCGCCTTGGGCCCACCACCAGACGATTTTGTGCCCCTGGTAGAGCAGCCCGCGATCGAAAAGCGTCTTCAGCGCCCACCAGACGCTCTCGACGTAGCTCTGGTGGAACGTGACGTAGGCCTCGTCGAGATGAATCCAGAAGCCGAGCCGCTCGGTGAGCTGTTCCCACTGTTGCGTATAGCGGAAGACGCTCTCGACGCACTTGCGGATGAACGGCTCGACGCCGTAAGCCTCGATCTCCTCTTTCGAGTGGATGCCCAACTCCTTGCAGACCTCGACCTCGACCGGCAGCCCGTGGGTGTCCCAGCCGGCCTTGCGGCGGCAGAGGTAACCACGCATCGTCTTGTAGCGGGGAAAGAGGTCTTTGATCGCGCGAGTGAGGCAGTGGCCGGGGTGGGGCAGGCCATTGGCGGTCGGAGGGCCTTCGTAGAAGACGAACTGGCCCGTCGGGGCGTCGGCCCTGGCCGCCAGCGATTTCTCGTAGATTTCCCGCTCCTTCCAGAACCGCGCGATCTCTTCTTCGAGCTTCGGGAAGGAAACGGAGCTTTCGACGGGGTGGAACATGGTGAGCATCGGACGGGAAAGGAGCAGCAATGGCGGAAACCATCAGTAAACCACTCCCCACCGGCCGACGCAATGGGGATTGACCGAGGCGCCCAGTCGCCGCTTCCCCCGCCACGAAGGGGTTGCCGCCGCCGCTCCGCTCGCTTCGTTTCGGCTATTCCAACCGCAGAATGGTGAACGAATACGGTGGAAAAGAATAGCTTGCGTTGCCGTCCTGTAGTCCGTGACGCCACTGGCTCTCGTGAGGAGCGACCTTCTCCGGCTCCTCGGACGTGTTCACGTTGTCGAGGGCACCGCTTAACGTGACGACCTTGGCCATCGGGCTCGTGGGGATGAAACCCTGCAACTGCAACTGCGTGGGCATCTCATTGGCTTCGAGATTAACGACCTGGAGTTGAACCGTCTTGCCGTCCGCGGAACGAACTGCCGTCACATCGAGCGAGTTCCGCGGGCTCTTTACATCCGCGCGGATGCACTCGGGCAGCCGCCAGCGGGAGAGTATTCGCGCCACATAGCCCGGCGGCTGCGACCAGACCTGCGAGGGCGACAGGAACAACAGCCCTTGGTTCCAGCCGTTGTCGTTCTGACGATACGGCTGCAAGCAGTTGGCCGAGCAGACGATCGGCACGCCGCCGAGCCGCTGGAACTCGTTGATCGCCCTGGCGTTGCCCAGGGCGCGGCCGACGTTGTGGCAGCCGGCGTTAAGCTCGAAGACGACGACTTTGCATCTCGCCCCTGGGCAGATTCGTTTCAACGCCCCGATAAAGCTGGGCACGCCGCCGAGACCCTGCCAATCGCGGGGCGTGTCGGTGCCGACGTGGACGTCGAACCATACTTCGCGGTCGTGTCGCTTGGCCAAATCGAGAATCTTCTTGTGCGTCGCCAGCGTATTGACCGCTCCGCCCTCGAACTTGTAAGGATCGGCGATCGGCCGCGAGTAGCAGAAATCGCCGACGACGAGGATGATGTTCGGGTCTTTCGCCCACATCGCTTCGGCCATCGGTTTGAACAGCCGCCAGTAGTTCTCGTCGATGTGCTCTTCGTTGCCCAACTCGACGTATTTTAATCGGTAGGGCCGCGGATGGCCGTCGGCGGCTCGCTTCTTTCCCCAGTGGCTCTCTTGCGGTTCGTTGAGGTACTCGACGAAGTCGGCCATGTCCTGCGGCGTTTCGCCCATGTTCAGATCGAAGATGCCGAGCATGCCGGCGGCTTCGCAGAAATTGAGGAAGTCGAAGATCCCCCAACCGTTCGACGAGTGTGGATACCAAGAGCCCGTGTAGGGCGGACGGCGATCGCGCGGGCCGATCATCTTCTTCCAACGATACTCGGGGGCGTTGATCATGCAGCCGCCTTGCCGCAAGACGGTCAAGCCCTGGGCCACCAGCCCGTCGCCCACGTCTTTGCGAACCGGGAGCCCCTTGAATCGTCCCCATTGGCCCGACTGCAAGAAGGCGTAGCCCAGCACGACGCTGCCGGGCTCTTTGAGCTTGACGGCCAAGCGGCCGGATTTGTCGGTCTGCGTGGGGGTCAACTCGAATTGCAGGCATTGCCACTCGCCCGGCGTGACCGTTAGCCTCGTCTCCGCGTAGGTTCGGCTTCCGTCGCAACTTTCGAGAGCGACGAAGACTGCCGTCGGCTTTTCGGCTTTGCACCACAGCCGGCCTTCGTAGGGTTTGCCTTGTTGGAAGGACATGCCCCAGCGATTCAGCCCTTTGTTCTCGATGCCGACTTCGCCTTTGCCGCGGACGAAGGTGATCCGTTGGCTTTGCGAGCCGACGAAGGGCCCGTTCTTCTCGAAGGCGTATCGGCCGAGCGCCATGCCGGTTTGCAAAGGCCGCCACATGCCGCTGACGTTGTCGTCGCCGGGACACGGTTCTTGAAAGCTCTCGCCAAAGACCATTTGGCTGTCGATGCCGCCGTAGACCTCGTGGTTGACGTCCTCGATGCACGCCCCCGTCAGATAGGGCGAGAGCGTGTGCAGCACTTTCGCCGCGTCGACCCGGATCGTCGCCTCTTCGGCCGACGCCGCGGAAACGCTGAGAAACACCAGCAAACCAGCAGTCACAAGTCTGGACGCCATCAAACGGCCCTCCGACAAAGCTATCAGCGATAAGCCGACGCGCGGTTCCCGACACGCCCCAACGCCATTTGTTGCCCGACAATTCACGGGCGGTCCATGAGTTCGACCGTCATTCCTCTTGAGAATCTTTGTCGCCCGCGACGCGGTTGGTGAGGCGCGCTTCCCTTCGGGGCGCGGCTAAACCGTGCGCGCGACGTTCCGGGACGCAATCGCTGCACTGCTATGCGCCGGCCTCTTGGGCCAAGACGCCCAGGACGATCTTCCGCAGCTTCGGTTCGGCTTCGTTGGCCGTGGCGATGATCTCTTCGATGTTGGCGGGCTTCAACGAGTCGGGGAGGCAGATGTCGGTGACGATCGACAGGCCCAAGACTCTCATACCGGCGTGGACGGCCGCGATTACCTCGGGCACGGTGGACATGCCGACCACGTCGGCGCCGATCGCGCGGAGGAAGCGGTATTCCGCGCGGGTTTCGAGGTTCGGGCCCGTCACGCCCACGTAGACGCCGCGATGGGCCACGAAGTTTTCCCGCCGCGCGATTTCCAACGCGCGACGGATGAGAACCGGATCGTACGGCCGGGACATGTCGGGAAACCGTGGGCCGAGCGAGTCGTCGTTTTCGCCGAGCAGCGGATTGTCGCCCATCAGGTTGATGTGGTCGTCGATCACGACGATGTCACCCTGCGAATAGTGCGGATTCATGCCGCCGCAGGCGTTGGAGACGACCAGCAACTCAGCGCCGAGGGCCCGCATCACGCGGACCGGAAAAGTAATCTGCCGCTGGGAATAGCCCTCGTAGGCGTGGAAGCGGCCCTCCATCGCCACCACCGGCAAGCCTTGCAACAGGCCACAGACAAGCTGGCCGGCATGACCGACCGAAGTGGAACGCGGAAAGTGCGGAATCGCGGCGTAGTCGAGGGTTGCCTCGGTTCGGATTTGACCGGCCACGCTCCCCAGGCCCGTGCCAAGGATGATTCCGGCATGGGGTCGGCCGCCCCAATGGCCGCGGATTACATCGGTAGCCTCGGCGATCTGTGTGGCTAGCTCTCGCATGAAGCACGTCTCCGCTGGGAAAAGGATGGTGAGTGGCGGGCGTTTCAAGAATCTCTCGCCGCTCTGTAAAGCCCCCCCAGTGCGATGGCGGGGCGTTTCTCGGGCGCACGAACTTCCTGGAAGTTGCACTAGGCGTCGTCTTCCTCAAGGTCTTCCTCCTCAAAGTCCTCCTCGTCTTCGTCCTCATCCTCGTCTTCGTCTTCGTCGAGGTCGTCCTCGTCGTCGAAGTCGTCGTCGAAGTCCTCTTCGAAATCATCGTCAAAATCGTTGTCGAAGTCGTCGTCGTCGAAATCGTCCTCGTCTTCCTTGGCGGCGAGGGCAACGCAGCCGCCGCGCCGCGGAGAACTTTCGCCGATCGGGGCGAGCTCGGGGTCGGTCAATGGCCACCGCAGGGGTTCTGCTTCCCGCAACATGGTTTGCTCCTCGGTCATCGAGATGGCAGGGCTGGTTGCCCGTGAAAAAACGTGAAGCCAATCTACCGGCCGCAAACACGGCCACGTCGAATTGTGAACCAACATTGGGGGCCTGTCAACCGTTTTTTGCGCTCGATTTCCGCTCTACCCTTGCCGTGGGGCATTGTACCGGAACGACAGATCCGCTAGACTCACGAAAGTTCGGCACGATCAAGGTAGCGGCACTGTCGGACGGGGGACGGGAATACGATGCGAACGCCGGCCCAGCGTGCGTTTTCACTCGTCGAATTGCTGGTGGTCATCACGATCATCGGCGTCTTGGTCGCGTTGTTGTTGCCCGCGGTGCAAGCGGCGCGGGAAGCTGCCCGGCGGGCGCAGTGCTCCAACAACGTCAAACAGATCAGCCTGGCGCTGCACAACTATCATCAGACGCAAAATCTCTTTCCGCCGGGCTGCATTGTGCGCATGGGAACGCCGCCCGCCTGGCAGCCCCTCCAGGAGGCGAGAGCCACAAGCGGTCAAAACCTGCACGGCACCAGTTGGCTGCTGCAAGTCCTGCCTTACTTGGAACTGCAAAGCCTCGACGATCATTGGGACTTCACCACGAACGTGACGGGCAACGCCGCGCTGGCGCAGAGCGATATCCCGATCTTCTATTGCCCCGCCCGCCGCAACGGGATTCGCTCCGAAGACCAGGAACACCTCGTTGTTTGGTCTTGGCAGCGCGGCGGCAACGATTACGGCGGCTGCCTCGGCGCGGGCAACGGCTGGAAGAATGACACAAAACGGTACTTCGCGGGCGTTGATCGCGGCTACGAATCCGAGCACTGGCAGTTTCCGCTTCGCGCGGGATCTTCCTGCCGAACACGTCGGCCAGTTTCGCCGACGTCCGCGACGGCACGACCTGCACGATTATGGTCGGCGAATTGCAGCGGCTCGTGTCACCACCCTCCGGTATCTGCAGCATGGACGGTTGGGCGGAAGGCGGCGTAGCTACCTTATTCACCACAAACGACGCCGAGCATTCCGAGGGCAATCCCGGCAAGTATCAAACCGGCGGCATGAACAATCTCTTCTTCGAGTCGGCCGGCAGCGACCACAGCGGCGGCGCCCACTTCGGCATGGCCGACGGCTCCGTGCATTTCATCGCGCAGACCATCGACGTGATGGTCTATCGCTACTTGGGAAGCATGGCGGACGGGCAACGGGCACAATTGCCCTAAGGGCGACGACTAACCCGCATTTCTCCCCAAGGTGGGGCAGACATTCCTGTCTGCCGCAAGAAAGAGCCGCACATTTGGCAGACAGGAATGTCTGCCCCACCGGACATCGTGTCGCGCGTTTTCCCCGAACGGCGAGAGATGCGTGCTAACCCGCGTCGCGAATCGCCAGTTGCCCGCCGCGATCGACGGGTTGCGCCATGCTGACTCGCTGTGTGGCTTGCGAGGCTTTCACGTCGAAGTGGTACCACGCCAACACCGTCCACAGGCAATAGACGCACGTCATCAACACCGCGATGACACAGCCGAGGAGGACGACGTAGACCGTGTTTGTCTTGCGGCCGAGCCAAAGCAGCAGCGGGATGAAAGTCAGGCCGATGAGATAGATGGCGGTGGAATTGTTCCAGCGCAGAGCCCAGGCGATCAGAAAAATCACCACCGCCAGACCGAGCACGCCGGCGATCACAAGAAACGGCGTCATGTCGGTCTTCTTCTCGTCGGCAAAGAGATCGACCGGTTTCTTCGTCTCCTTGGTCTCTTCAGCCGCCTCGGTCTCCTTGACCTCATCGGCGGCGGCAGGCTCTTCCGCCGGCGCAGACGCCGCGTGCGTTAGTCCCTCACCCGAACCGACGACTTCATCTTCAACCCTGTCCACGAGTGACCCTCCAAATTGCGTATCTAGCCGACACTGCGCGTCTGCTAGACATTATAGTTGCAGCCCCGTCCATCTGCCACCGAGTAGTGGTTGAAATCTATCGTGCCCATCTAGCGAGGGGTTGGTGCGGAGAATTCCGGCCCACTTTTCGATCGTCGCCCCCCGTTTTACAATAGTGCCTTCCATTGGACGGAACCCCGACCAGGACGGCATCCATAATGAGTAAGCACATTTTCGTGACCGGCGGCGTGGTTAGCTCGCTCGGCAAAGGACTCACCAGCGCCTCGATCGGCATGTTGTTGGAGCAGCGCGGGCTGTCGGTCCGCATGCAGAAGCTCGATCCGTACATCAACGTCGATCCGGGCACGATGAGCCCCTACCAGCACGGCGAAGTCTACGTGCTGGACGACGGCAGCGAAACCGACCTCGACCTGGGCCACTACGAGCGTTTCACCAATAGCCCCTTGAACCGCGATTCAAACTACACCACCGGCCAGATCTACCTGTCGGTGATCGAGAAGGAACGCCGCGGCGAGTTCCTGGGCAAGACCGTGCAGGTCATTCCCCATATCACCAATGAGATCAAAGCGGCGTTGGCCAAGCCGGACGGACCCGACGTGGACGTGGTCATCAGCGAAATCGGCGGCACGGTCGGGGACATCGAAAGCCAGCCCTTCCTCGAAGCCATCCGCCAGTTCGCCCTCGACGTGGGCAAGGAGAACTGCCTCTACATCCATCTGACGTTGGTTCCCTACTTGAAGGCGGCCGCCGAACTAAAGACCAAGCCGACGCAGCAGTCGGTCGGCCTGCTGCGGCAGATCGGCGTTCAGCCCGACATCCTCGTCTGCCGCACCGAGCGGTCGTTGAGCAAGGATGATCGCGCCAAGATCGCACTGTTTTGCAACGTGCCGATCGAGGCCGTGATCGAGGAGAAAGACAAGGACTTTTCCGTATACGAGGTGCCGATGAGCCTGGTCGAGCACGGCATGGACGAGTTGATCGTCCGCAAGCTGGGGCTGAAGGCCGGGCCGCTCAATCTCGACCGCTGGCGCGACTTGCTGCACCGCCTGCGCAATCCGGAACATGAAATCACCATCGCCGTGGTCGGCAAGTACGCCGAGCACCGCGACGCCTACAAGTCGATCTACGAGGCGATCGATCACGCCGGCATCCATCATCGCACGCGGGTCCGCGTGCAACACATCCACAGCGAGGCGGTCGAACGCGAAGGGGTCGAGCAACTCTTAGCGGGCGTCAATGGAATCCTCGTGCCCGGCGGCTTCGGCGAGCGGGGGATCGAGGGCAAGGTCGACGCCGTCCGCTTCGCCCGGCAACGCGGCATCCCCTTCTTCGGCATCTGTTTGGGGATGCAGTGCGCCGTGGCCGAGTTCGCGCGAAATGTCGTCGGGCTGGAGAAGGCCAATTCCAGCGAGTTCGATCACGAAACGCGCTATCCGGTGATCTGTCTGTTGGACGAGCAGAAGACGATCACGGACAAAGGGGGGACGATGCGGCTGGGAACCCAGCCGACCCGGCTCGCCCCCGACAGCAAGGCGGCGGCCGCCTACGGCGCGACCGATATCTCCGAGCGGCATCGCCATCGCTACGAGTTCAACAATGCTTACCGCCAACAGTTCGCCGACGCCGGAATGCGGTTCGCCGGCACCAGCCCCGACGGCGCGCTGGTCGAAGTCATCGAGCTTCCCGAGCATCCCTGGTTTGTCGGTGTGCAGTATCACCCCGAGTTCAAGTCGCAGCCGACCCGCTCGCACCCGTTGTTCGCCGGCTTCGTCGGCGCGGCGCTCGCACATCACACCCGCAAATGAAACCGCGATAGTTCGTTGTAGGAGGCGTCTCCTGACGCCGATTGCACTTTGAGAACATCGGAGGATCGGCGTCAGGAGACGCCTCCTACAATTTCGCGTAACGGAGCACTCCTCCATGAACACCGAACAGACTCCCGAGAAAAAGCTGGTCATCGACGAGGACTGGAAGAGCCAAGTGCAAGCGGAGAAGGACGCGGCCCGGCAGGCCGAGCCGCCGCAGAAATCGGCTGAGCCACCGGCCGGGACGCCGACCGGTCGGCATCTTCCGCTGCCGCCCGCCGACCTCCTTTTTCTGATCGGCACACTGTACATCCAGGGAGCGATGGCCTTGGGGCTCCTGCCAAATCCTGTCACGAAGAAGGCCGAAGTTCAACTCGACCAGGCGAAGCACTCGATCGACTTGCTGGCGGTGCTGCAGCAGAAGACCGAGGGCAATCGCACGCCGCAGGAGAGCGAAGAGTTGGAAGCCGCGCTGCACGAGTTGCGCATGGAGTACGTCGCGGTTCCGAAGGACTAAGCGACTCCCACGGAGTGCTTAGGTTTCCCCTGAGCGGGAAAAGGAGCGGGGATACGGCGTCTGTTTTGTTGAGTTGTCGGGAGAATCCGCGGCAACACGGCTCACCCTTTTTTCACAGATCGACGCAAGATGTCCTGTCGTTTCCAGCGAATCCGCAGCCTGTTGAAACTGACGACGTTGGTGAGGAATCCGCTTCTGCCCGTTCTCGACAGGCTAGGGGCGCGGACTCGCCCCTACCGGGCAGTCCTTTGGGACGGGGCCGTTTTCGAGTTGCGTCCCGGCCGCGGCGATTGGCCCTCGGTCAACGGAGCCTATCTCTGGAACGAGTACGCACCCGTCGGAAAAACCCTGTCTCCGGGCGATAGGGTCATCGACATCGGCGCCAACATCGGCGCTTTTACGATCCGCGCCGCGCGGGCTGTGGGACCGGCAGGCCAGGTCATCGCGGTCGAACCGGCTCGAGAAACTTTCCGCCAACTCCAACGGAATGTCGAACTGAACCACCTCACCAACGCCATCGCCAAACACACCGCCGTGGGCGAGGCGCCGGGAACGGCAACTCTGCACGTGGCCCACAATTCCGTCTTCACCTCGCTCTACCGCGGCGTCGCCGGCCAAGCAGCGAGCATTGAGGAAGTGACCGTCGTCACCCTCGATCAACTCCTCGACGAGAACGGTTGGAACCGATGTGATTTTCTCAAACTCGATTGCGAAGGCGCCGAACATGCCATCGTTCGCGGCATGTCCGCCGCGACCGCCGCTAAGATCGATCAGATCGGCATGGAGCTCCACGACGTGGAAGGATTCGACTCCGCGACCTTGATCGACAAACTAAAGACCTTCGGCTTCTCCATGTTGAAGCGCGACGGACTGCTGTTCTGTTGGCGAAGGGAGTAGGCGGCTATCGGAGCCGGCGATTGCGCCAGCCGAAAAAGCAGAATCCACGCCCGGTCCGGGGAAATGGGGCGGGCGCATCGTGCGACCCAAAGAACACCCATCCCGGGTGACTTGCAGCTCCAGCCGGGTGACACCGCCTTGGTACTGACGTTGGGAACTCCACCAGACCGGGCGTGGAAACGCTCGCTCGTGATTTGGGACATACGCCGCATTCTTCACCGCGGTGGGGCAGACATTCCTGTCTGCCGGGAAAAATGCAACGCGCTCGGCAGACAGGAATGTCTGCCCCACTGAACCCTTCTACTCCGATAGCCGATCGAAAAGCCGTCGGAAGCGAGGCATGCGGGCTTCGAGATACTTCAGCCACGCCGCGGGATTCCAGATCTCGACGCAGACCGCCGCCCCCACGATCTGCACTTCCCCGCCGGGCTCGACCCCCAAGAATTCCCGAAAACCCTCGGGAATCACCAGCCGCCCGCGGCCGGCCAATTGAACCAGCCGGTGGCGGGTCGAAAGAAGGCGGCCGAAGAGCTGCACCTCGCCGATTCGCTCCCGCAGCTTGCCGGCCCGCATCTTCTGCTTGACCAATTCGACCCCCTCGTCCAACCGAGCCTGCCAGACCGCGGCGCTCCACAGGCTCAAGCAGCCGGGGCGCTCTTTGGCCAAGATGCAGTCGGGGGAGGCAGCGGCCAACACGGCCCCCAATTCGCCGGGGATCGACAAGCGAAACCGCTCGTCGAGGCTGCGTCGGAACTCGCCAAGGAGGAATTCGTCCAGGTCGGGCATGGCAATTCGCAGGAGCCGTCCCGGTCTCCGCCCTGGCGAAAACAGGACGATCGCCTTCAGCGCTCCGCAGCGCGGGAAGGCGCCTCACCAATTTCGCCATGCCGCCAAGCCACGCCCCTCGACAATAGGGTGACGCTTGCTGCCGGCGCGAATCCGACTCGGCTCGTACCAGCCTAGCTTGTGGGCCAAATTCCCGCAAATCGTTTGCCATTAAGCATTCCATTGGGCAAGCAACCCACGACTTGAATGACGTGAGCTTAGCGGTTGCGCAGATTTTGACAAGCCCCCCGCTGAAGATTTTGCCAAGAATTTTTCCGATTCGTCGCCAAGGCCCGCGGCGGAATAATTTGCGCGCCTGGAAGCGACGTGAATTTCCGGCTGTCGCACTCCCGATCGGGGGTGGAAGTGCATGGGCCAACCCTACGCGCAGCGTCTAACGGGCGGAGGGATTTTGCATTGCTGTACGCGAAAGTGTGCAAAGCAGCTTCCGGCCTCGGCTCAGGCGGCCGAGGTGACGGTGGAGCGGCGGACATAGGCACACCCCGGCCGAGTGCGAAGGTAGCGCCCGAGACGGTTGTCGTCGCATAGAGTAGCGGCCCGGACTTGGAGTATCGCTTCCGCCCCCTCTGGGTCGTTCCAAAACATCTCCGTCCCCTTCACCCGGTAGTTCACCTCTTTGACCAGCGACTCCATCAAGGCCGACGTTACCGGCAACCCAAGGCGTCGATAATGCGGATAGTCCATGCGACCGCGGTTGTTCCGCAGATAACGTGCGGCATCGACGATCGGTTTACGCGGATCGTTCTCGTCCAGCTTGGCCGTGTCGTCAAGACCGTGCGGAGCCAACCAACGCTTCAGTTCGTCCATCGCCTCCATCGCCCGACCTTGCCAACATGCGCGGGCCATGCGCAGATAGCACGACCACGCAACGGAGAAATCCGGGTGCATCGCCAGTGCCGCAGCGTACAGATAACTCAGCGCGTGGATGAAATCAAGGATGGGCACAAAGTTTGGAAAGTAGTGCTTCCACACAAACCAATGCCAGGGAAGACCGTCTCCCACAAAGGCACGCGCAGGCGCCTGCGGAAAACGACGACAGTCGGCCTCCCGCTTCATCTGTTGCCCGAAGACGCTGGCCTCTGCCATGCTCGAAAGACACGTGCGCACCAGACACTGGGGACGCCAAGCCTTCTCGCCAGGCGGCGCGGCAGATACCGCCGAAATCGCTGGCGGAGCCTCTTTTTCCGCTAATTTCGCCACTCGCTTGGGATCGGTGAACGCACGCGGAAGTTCCGGTTCGGGGTCTTCCGCAAACGTCTGGTGCGTCATTCGCAGCAAATTGGCGTTCTTGGTCTCGCGCCAAGCCTCGCCATGAACGCCGCAACCTTGGCCCGGTTTCCGTGTGCGAATTCGTCCGCCGTCAGCTTCCACGACGGCCAACTCGGGTGGATTCTCGGGGGCTTGGACCAGTTCGGGCGCATCCCCTTCATCTCGCAACTCCGCCAGTTCCATCCCCACTTGGTGCGTTACACGCTGCACCGTGCTCGCTGAGACCTCGTTACCACCGACGTGCTTCAGCACCAGCGACGCGCGTTGGCTCGATCGCGTCTCGGCCGAGGCATACACGATCCTCTGCGTCATCGCCGGCGTTAGTTCCCGACTGTCCAATCCCATCGCTGCCCGCAGAGGGAAAAAAATCCCGCCGACAGCGGGTACAAGTCCCTTTCCATTCCAAGATGGGGACCGCACCGTCGGTCGAGAGAATCGTACGGGCCACCAACTCCAGCGAACAAACTTCGCCACAGGTCGGACAGGCGGCGCTGTCGGGACTTTCCGCCGTCATCTCCCGCGCGGCCCATTCCTGAAAGCAACAACTCCAACGGGTCGCCAACCGATGGGAAGCCGCCTCGATTTGACTGAAATGGAGCGGGGTCTTCCGGTCCCAGCCCGCCAAAATGGTCTCGATGATCGCATCCTTCGCCTCAAGCAAAACCCGCTCGAATTTCCGCTGTAAATGCTGCGAAATGCCGTCCATGACAGATCCTCCACGATCCAAAGTGACTTCCTATCCTGCGACAAATTGCCATCTTAACCGAAAAACGCCAGATTCTCCTATTGACGTTTGCTTGAGCCACGTTGGGACACCGGAAGCTGCTTTGCACCCTACGCGAAAAGTCGCCGGAATTCGGCCTTGCGGCGTGCTGCTGTTCCGGGTATTCTCCGGCCCCTCTTCATCAGATTCCCTTGGCAAATACGGACGAGACCAGACGAACGACGCTCTCCCGCCGCGACCGGTTTTGGCTGGCGGCGGTGGGACTCGGGCTGTTGGGGTTGCTGGCCACCGCGGCGGTGCTCCGACCGAACCCGACGGGACACGGCACGCATCAACAGTTGGGACTTCCACCATGCACGTTCTGGACGTTGTTCCATCGGCCTTGTCCTACGTGTGGCATGACGACCGCCTGGGCTTATTTGATGCGGGGAAAGTGGCTTGACGCCTGCCGAGTGAACGCGGGCGGAGCCCTGCTGGGAGTGTTGGCGATGGCGGCCGCACCCTGGCTGTTGGGTTCCGCGATTCGCGGCAATTGGCTGGGTGCCGCGCCGAGTGAGCGAGCGGCCGCCTGGGGCGCCGCGATTGTCTTGCTGGTGACGATGACCGACTGGGCCATCCGCGTGCTGGTCCCGCTGTTCATACAACCCTAACGAGTACATCAGACACGAGGTGTTGCGATGAATCGTCCCTTTCTTCGACATGGAATCATCCTTGCGGCGCTGCTGATCGCGGTTTTGCCGGCCGTGGGATGCAGAAATCTCTTGTTCACCGCCATGTACCTGATCAAGGGGGACGACGTCGACCCTGATTTCGCCGAGTTGAAGGGCAAGAAGGTGGCCGTGGTCTGCCGCCCGATGGTATCGCTCCAGTACGCCAACTCGAACGTCGGCCGTGAACTGGCACAGCAGATTTCGGTTCTGCTCCAGGAGCAGGTGCCGAAGATCAAGATCGTCGACCAGCGGAAGATCACGAAGTGGACCGACGAGAATACGTGGGATGAGTATCCCGAGGTCGGAAAGGCGATGAAGGCCGATATGGTGGTGGCCGTCGATTTGGAGAGTTTCAGTCTGTTCCAGGGGCAGACTCTCTACCAAGGCAAGGCCGGCGCGACGATCCGCATCTTCGACTGCAAAAAGAACGGCAAGGAGGTCTTTCGAAAGACCATCCCGCAGTGCGTCTATCCGCCGAGCGCGCCGATGCCCGCCTCCGAGCGAACCGAGCCGGAATTCCGCGCCGAGTTTGTGGGCGTGCTCGCCAACCAGATCGCACGCCATTTCTTCGCCCACGATCCGTATGCTGATCTGGGCCAAGACGCCGCTTCGCTGAAATAGCGCTCGGGCCGATGCTCTTGGGGGGTGACGCAAGGTTGACTCCCAGCCGTCGCGCATCTACCATTAAGTGCGCTAGCGGCCCAACGCCTGATTTGAGCGGTGGGGCAGGCATTCTTGCCTGCCAGGGCAGACAGAAATGTCCGCCTCGCGTCAACTCAGGTGAGGCGCGGCGCTAGTCGCTCACGGATCAACCAGTCGGCTCGTTGCAGGGCGTGTACTATGCAATTCGGACGATGCGCTTCGTCGCTCGTCGCATGCTTCCGCCGCGGACTATGGCGCCGCATCGTTTCAGCGGTCGTGGTTGCGGTGTTCGCCGCGGCGGTTTCTTCGACGGCCTTTGCCCAGCAGAAAAAAACCGAGGCCAAAGACAAGAAGGCGGGATCGTCCCCGAAGCTGGAAAACGACCTGGTGCGTCGCACGCACGACGGCCTGCAACTGGCGCTGACGTACTACCCCGGCGCCGTCGGCGATGAGCTCGAACAGGGAAAAGGCAGAAAAACCATCCCGATCGTGCTGCTGCACGGCCTGAAGCAGAGCCGCAACGACTTCAAGGACCTTGCCCGGGCTCTGCAGAAATCCGGTTACGCGGTGATCGTGCCCGACATGCGCGGGCACGGCGAGAGCACCCGCCGCGTCGGCTACAGCCGCGACGACACGCTCGACTCCGCGAAATTGACGCCCAATCAGTTCGGCCTGATGGTCACGCAGGACATGCGGGCGGTCAAGGATTTTCTCTGGGAAAAGAACAATGCCGGCGAACTGAATATCGACAAGCTCTGCATCGTCGGCGCCGAGATGGGATCGTCGGTCGCTCTGAATTTCGCGTTGGTCGACACCATCGAGCAGGAGCGCAATCAGGTGCCGCGTCCCAATTACAAGGTCGGTTGCTTCGTCAAGGCCCTGGTGCTGATCTCGCCCGAGCTTTCGTTCCGCGGTCTCCCGACGCGCATGGCCGCCACTTATCCGCATGTCCAAGGCGACATCTCGGTCATGATCGTCGTTGGCAAGCAGGACGCGAAGGCCCTCTCGGAGGCCCGGCGACTGTACGGCATCTTCGCGAAGTCGCATCCCGAGCCGGTCGGCGACGACAAACTCGACAAGCAAACGCTGGTGTGGAACGATCTCGATACCAAGCTCCAGGGCACAAAATTGCTCGACCCGAAGTTCAACCTCCCGGCGGCAATCGCCGCCTTCATTCAACGCCGGCTGGTGAAGAGCGATGCCGCCAAAGACTGGACGTGGAGAAAACGGTCATTCCCTTACGAGTAATTCATGGAGGACGACCATTATGTCAAACTCGATCGAATCGCTATTGGCTACGGGCACGAAACTCTGGCTCGACTCGATCGACCCTGAGCTTGTTCGCGCGAATCGGGCGGCGGGCGCCACCGGCGCCACTTCCAATCCGATCATCGTGGCCGACCTGATCGCCACGGGACGGTTCGATGCCGAACTCGATCGGTTGGTGCGGGAAGGATCGGACGACAGCAAGATCGCCTGGCAACTGACCGACTTGCTGGTCCGCGACGCGCAAAAGGTTTTCCTGCCCGTCTGGCAGGCGACCCGCGGCGACGACGGCTACGTCAGTTTCGAGCTCGATCCGCTCTTGGAAGACCCGACGGGAAAAGGGGACAGGTCCAATTTCCCGGAACGGCCCGGAGGGTGCTTCGCAGAAATTGGACCTGTCCCCTTTTCCCCTCTGCCGCACGCGAAGCGCGTCGGCGAGTACGTGCGGCTGGGACGCGAGTGGTCGGCGGGCCAGCAAAACCGCATGATCAAGGTGCCGGCCACGCCCGCCGGGCTCAACGCCCTGGAGGAACTCGTGGCCGCCGGCGTGACGGTCAACGTCACGCTGATCTTCTCGTTGCGTCAATACCGCCAGGCCCGCGAGGCCGTCTGGCGCGGCGCGGCGCCGCAAGAGTCTCGACGCGTTCAAGAGCGTCTACAGCATCTTCGTTTCGCGGCTGGACGTCTACACCGAGAAGGCCGTGCCGCAGCTTTCGCCGCAGGCCCAGGGAATGGTCGGCATTCTCAACGCCAAGCGGATTTGGGCCGAGAACCAGCAGTTCTGGGCGGAGCACGCCACGCCCTTGCGGCAGGAGATCGTTTTCGCCAGCACCGGCACGAAGAAGCCCTCCGATCCGCCCTGGAAGTACGTCGAGGCATTCGCCGGCAGCGACATCCAGACGAATCCGCCCGCCACCAACGAAGCAGTCGCGAAGAGCGGACGGACGTTCACCCGCCAGGTCGATCAACTCCCGCCGCCCGCCGTTGTCGCCGAGATCGACCGCCTGGTAGACGTGCAGAAGCTAGAAGACACACTCATGGCCGAAGGCATCGCCAAGTTCGCCAATCCGCAGAAGGCGCTGCTGGCGACGGTGGCGAAGAAGCGGGCGAGCGTCGGGGAGAGCGGCGTAAATTGACGCGGATTCGGCAGTCTAGTACTATGGATTATGCTGTAGTATGAATCATGCCCACGATTCTTCGGATAGGTCCCTATCGGCTCTTTTTCGTCTCCTTGGACTCGTCCGAACCGCCTCATGTTCATGTGCAGCGGGAACGAATGGTGGCGAAGTTCTGGTTGGAGCCGCTGGTTCTGGAAAGGGCGGGCGGGTTTAGACCGCACGAACTGAACGTCATTCGCAAGCTGGTGGAAGAAAACCGCGAACTGCTTTTGGAGCAATGGCATGACCACTTTGGCCGTTGAAATCGCCGAGGCCCGGGCTCAAGATGTCCACGTCGACGAGGAACGCCTCGTGGTCGATCTTACCGACGGTCGCAGCATTATCGCGCCGCTGGCTTGGTACCCTCGGCTCCTGCACGGAAGCCCGGAAGAGCGCGCGTCGTTTGAGATTATCGGGGATGGCGCGTACATTCACTGGCCCAAGCTCGATGAGGACCTGACTGTGGCCGGCATTTTGGCGGGCCGGCGTTCCGGCGAGAGCCCGGAGTCGCTCCGGCGGTGGCTTGCGTCGCGGAAGTGAGCACAGTGCCAGGGGACAAAGGGGTTGCGAGGCTCTTCGCGATTCGGCGGTCGAGAGGGCGCCGAAAAGACTCCCGACCCGTTATTCCCTTCGCGACCCGTTATTCCCTTCCAAGTCGCTCTCGATGAAGAGGCGATCTACATGGTAACAACCTCAGACCCTCCCACCACACCTGAACCCGATGATAACACCGGCGTCCAGCAGCAGAAGAGGCGCACTTGGCTGCCAATTCTAGGGGGCGTTATCTGCGGCATGATCGGCGTTAACCTATTTAGGACATGCGAGCCTCCGGTCTTTTATCACTTCACTGCGTGGGCGATCAAGGAAGCTCCTCCTGTGAAATTGGTCGAGCCTGATAGTGTTCATTTCACTCTGTTTATGCTGACAGTGGTTGCAATAGGTGGTTCTATCGGTGTTCTGTTCTCTCAGTGGCGTAAAAGGACGGCGTTCTTATTTTTGTTGGCAATCCTAACGATAATCGCTGTTTTTGCTGCCCTGGGAAACTATCTTGACTCGTCGGTGTGGCACCGATAGGGCTCAAATTGACGCCGGGTGGCAGCGACAGCTCTGCTATCGGTGTGCCAGAGGCACGGGAGGGCTCGACTTGGCCGCATAATCCTCTCGCGGCTTCGCGGCCCCGATAGGCGACCTATCGGGGCTACTCGCTTGCTCTTCATCTGCGGTCATCCGCCGCTGAATTCGTCGCGGAGAAACTTCGCCGCGGTGTCCCACTTTTCGGCGGCGGCGTCGAAATCGACCTGCATCGGGCGGACGGACTGCGGGGTCTTTACGCGATTCGGGGCACGCACGTTGGGGTTCAGCGGAATTTGGGCGCTGGGGCCCGCGGCCAGCATCGTTTCGACCCCGGGCGAGAGCAAATAATCGACCAATTGCCGCGCCGCCACCGGATGCGGACAGCCGCGAATGATCGCCAGCGTGTTGGGGATGAACAGCGTGCCCAGGCCGCCGGGCTGCTGGTCGGGATAGACGATCACCACCGGCATTCCCTTCTCGATCTCCGCCAGCGCGTCGTCGGTGTCGGTCAGGCCGAAGTCGGCCCGGCCGCCGCCGACGGCCATCGCCACCTGCTTGTTGCCCGAGAGGATTTGCACTTCGTTGCGTTTGAGTTTCCGGAAAAACTCCTTAGCACGACGATCGCCCCAGACGGCGAACAGGCAGGCGGCATGTGTGGCGGTCGTGCCGAACAGCGGCTTGGCCATCGCCCCGCGGCCACGCCACTTCGGGTCGGCCAAGTCCAGAATCGAGGTCGGGCGGTCTCGCTTGCCGACGAGTTGTGTGTTGACGATCAACACCCTGGCGCGGGCGGCAAAGCCGTGCCAATACCCCTCGGCATCGCGATACGCCGCCGGATACTGTTTGGCGATCGGAGATTGGTAGGTGTCCAAAAGCCCCAGCCGCTTCAGCCGCAGCGTGTGCAAGATCTCGTTGTTCCAGAAGACATCGCATCGCGGGCGGTCCTTTTCGGCCACAATCGCCTCGGCCAGCCCCACGGTCTTCGTCGATTCGACGTCAAACTTCGGCAGCACGGCGATGTCGCTTGCCGCTGCGAACTTATGAAGGATCGGGGCGGAAAACTCGGAGTCCAGGGCCGTATAGACCACAACTTCCGATCCCGTCGACCTCCAACAGCCGGCCAGCAGCAGGCACGAGAGAAGGGCGGTGTAACGCATAGCGATTTCCCCTAACGGCCAGGCGGACTATACTGATGATAGCAGATGATAGCATAGGTGTTGGCGTTCTATCTACTTTGCCCCCGTTTCGGCGGGAAATTCGCACGTTGGATCTACGTTGTCCCATTCGTGGGACGAGCAGAGCGGAATGAACTCCTGTTCTGTGATCGCCATGAAGTATTCTTGGATTCTGCTGACGTTTGCGGCGATGGTGACGCCGCTGTCGGCCGCCGCTGCGTCGCCGGCTGACGACGCGCGGGCGACCGCGGCCGGCATCCGCAAACTGCCCGGCAAGCGGCTGACGCTCTATACCGATCTCTCCGGTCCGGAGATCGACCGGCTGCCGGCGATCTTCGACGAGGCATTTCCGCAGTGGTGCCGCTACTTCGGCGTCAAGGAGGAAAGCGTGGCCAATTGGCATGTCACGAGTTGCCTGATGAGCGGCAAGGCCGGTTTCGTGGCGGCGGGTTTGCTGCCCGGCGACCTCCAGACGCTTCGGGATGGCTATTCCGCGCCGGGGGGAGCGAGGTTCTGGCTGCTCGAACAACCCAGCGATTACCAGCGCCGTGAGTTGTTCCTGCACGAAGGAACGCACTGCTTCATGTTCACGGTGTTCTTCGGATCCGCGGGAGCGCCGTGGTACAAGGAGGGACTGGCCGAATACCTCGGCACGCACCAATGGCGCGACGGTCGGGCGACGCTAGGCTACACGCCGCGCAGCCGCGAGGAGTCGGCGGGATGGGGTCGGGTGCGCACGATTCAAGACCTGGTGGCGCGGCGGAAGGCGCTGCGGCTTGCGGCGGTGATCGAGTTTCCCGACTCCGCGTTCCCCACGGCCGAATCCTACGCCTGGTGTTGGGCGGCGGTCACGCTGCTGGATCGCCATCCTCGCTATCAACAACGCTTTCGCCAACTTATCGGCTCTGTGCGAGATCGCGATTTCAACAAGCGGTTCTATCGGCTCTTCCAGCCTGATTGGCAGGAATTGTGCGAAGAGTGGCAGTTGATGGTGACCGGCATGGAATACGGCTACGACGTGGCCCGGGAGGCGGTCGATTTCACGCCGGGCAAGCCGCTGCCGCCAAGGGGCACAGAAATCGCCGTGGCCGCCGACCGCGGCTGGCAGAACAGCGGCCTGCGGCTGGAGGCCGGCGGCTCGTACCGCCTGGCCGCCGCCGGCCGTTATCAAGTGGCGAAGACGACCAAGGTCTGGTGGTGCGAGCCGGGCGGGGTGTCGATTCGCTACTACAAAGGCCGACCGCTCGGCGTTCTCTTGGCATCGGTGCGGCCCGATCATCCCACCCCCGGCAGCACAACCGCGCTGCTGCACTCGACGGTGGTCGGGCTTGGCACAACGGTTTCGCCCGCCGAAACCGGCACGCTCTTCCTGAAGATCAACGATTCGGCCGGCGAATTGGACGACAACGCGGGCACGCTGAAGGTTGACGTGCGCAGAGAGTGAACGCGGCAAGCGAGTAGCTGGGACGTTCGGTGCTTCCGAACCGCCCTGGCCGGGATTTCTGACCGCATGGGGAAAACCGGCGACACTGTGTCCGGTGGGGCGGACATTCCTGTCTGCTTAGCAGGCCGCCCCTTCTCCGGGCAGACAGGAATGTCTGCCCCACCGTGGTGAGAAATGCGGTCTAACGCCGTCATTCCGGTTCCGCGGCCGGTTGCTCGATGTTGTCGAGCCCCGATGCCCGATAGATGAAGATCGAGATTAGCCAACTTGCGATCATCAGGCCGATAACGCTGTAACCCACGGCGGTGGCGTGTTCGTTCAGCGCGTTGACGCCGGCGAAAATGCCCGACTGCAACTGGAGGTTCGACGCGATGACGCCGAGCGCCTCGATGCTTCCGATCAACAGGGCGATCATGAAGGAGACGAAGGTGATGGTCATGTTGTAGAAGAGCTTGCGCACCGGCTTGACGAACGCCCAGCCGTAGGCGCCGAGCATGACGACGCCGTCGGTCGTGTCGACCAGGCACATGCCCGAGGTGAACAGCAGCGGGAAGACCATGATCGACCAGATCGGCGTCTGCGCGGCGGCCTGGGTGGCGGCGATCCCGAGCACGGCGACTTCGGTGGCCGTATCGAACCCGAGGCCGAACAGCAAGCCGATCGGATACATCTGCCAACTGCGGCCGACGAAGCGGAAAACGGAGCGCAGAGCCCAGGAGAGCACTCCGCCGGCGCTCGCGGCGTCGGTGGCGGCGTGGTCCACGGAGCGGCTGCCTCTCCGTGCCGCGTTGAATCGCTTGAGAACGTCGAGGAAGACGAAGAAGTTGACCACTGCGATCAAGAGCAGGAAGCAGGCCGACACCGACGTGCCGATGATTCCGCCGACTTGCTGGAATTGCGGAAAATGCTCTCTCACGTAGCCCGTGCCTTCCGCTACCAGCAGCGACATCAGGATGACCACGGTTGAATGGCCCAGCGAAAAGAAGAATCCGACGCAAACGGGTTTCTGGCCCTGTTGCATCAGTTTTCGCGTCACATTGTCGATAGCCGCGATGTGATCGGCATCGACGGCGTGCCGCAGGCCAAGGCCGTAGGCCAGAAAGCAGAGGCTAAGCGCCGCGGGGTAAGAGTGGAACAGCCCAACGGCCAAAGTCCAGGCTGCGACGTTCATCGCGAGGAGAAAGAGATAGGTCAGCAGTATCCGCCGCCGCAGTTGGCCGCCTTCCGCGTGGCGATAGCTGGCGGCGATCTCTCGGAGCATCGTACGGTTTCCTTGCCCACGGTCGCGATAATACGATTTTCAGCATTGTAACACTTGACGCTGCTTTGTCAAGAGCCCTCGCACGACCGCGGCCGCTTGCCGCTTGCCGAAAACGACGACGGACGAACACCCTCGGCTCCGATAACGCCGCATCGCAGAGTCAGCAATCTACTGACGTTTCCTTTGCCTGTTTGTCAATATAATTCATTGAGTTAAGCGAAAGCCAAGAGAGCGAGAGAGAAGAGGCGGACGGATCGGTTTTTTCGCTACTCTGAAGCATGGTCGAACGCAACGAGGACAAGGAGAAAGCGATGCGAATTGCAGTGACTACACCCACGGGGCACGTGGGCAGCGCGGTGGCCGATTTCCTGCTCGATTTCGGCGGCAACGTTCAAGTGAGGCTTTTAGCCAGGAGGGCCGACAAGCTGACGGATTTGATTCAACGCGGGGCTGAAACGGTCATCGGCAGCCAGGACGACGTCGATTATCTGTGTAGGGCCACGCAAGGCGTCAACACCCTGTTCTGGGCGACGCCGCCGGGTTACGGCTCCGACAACGTGCGGGCGTTTCAGAACCGCCTCGGCACGACCGCCGCCAAGGCGATCGAGACCAACCGGATCGCACGGGTCGTCAACCTGTCGTCGATCGGCGCCGATTTGGCGTCGGGAAACGGCCCGATCGGCGGATTGCACGACGTCGAAGGGCTGCTGAACGAGACGGCCTGCAACGTCGTCCACTTACGGCCCGGCTTCTTCTTCGAGAACCTGCTCTGGCAATTGGACTCGATCCGCAAATGGGGGCGCATCTCGCTGCCCATTTCCGCCTCGACTCGTTATCCGATGTTGGCCACCCGCGATATCAGCCGCGCGGCCGCCGTGCGGCTGACGAGCACCGGCTGGACCGGGCAAATTGTGCAGGAATTGCACGGGCCGACGGAACTGAGCTTCCGCGAGGTCGCCGAGATCCTTACAGAAGTGCTCGGACGCAAAATCGTTTACATCAAGTGCGACCGCGAAGAGATGCGCGACATGATGCTCAAGAACGCCATGAGCGAAAATGCCGCGGATCAGATGTTGGAGTTGTACGAGGCAGTGGATGCCGGCCGTTTGCGGATCACGCAGCCGCGGTCGCCGGAGACTACCACTCCCACCACGTTGGCCGAATTCGCCCACGACGTCATCGTGCCGCTGCTGACCACGCCGGTGGGATCGAATCGATAACCGCAACAGAGGGGCCGGAACGGCGGAGCCGGAGCAGAGAACCCGGAGCAGAGACTGGCACGCAGTTCCGGGACATTGAAGAGGCGTTGGGAACGGAAACGGCCTCGGCAAATCGCCGGGGCCGTTTCGTTTTGCCGCTGGGGGCCTCAGCACAGGTCCAATTGCGTGCGAATCGCCTGCTCCAGGCGTTGCATATCGCCGCTGGAGAGCGTTCCTACTGGCTCCATCAGTCGCAGCTTGCTCACCGTCGTAAGCTGATCCGCCATCGCCTTGGATTGTTTCCGCTTGAGCGTGACATACGCTTCGCCGGGATAGAGGCGGTCGACGTTGCTGGTGAGAGGAACAACCTGCACGCGATTGAGAAACTTGTTGGCGGCGTCATTGCTGACGACGACGGCCGGGCGCTTCTTTCGGATTTCGCCGCCCAGCGACCGATCGAAATTCACCCACCAGACCTCACCTCGTTTCATGATCGACGTCTCCGCACGTGGCTTCGGCCCATTCGAGCGCTTCGGCTTCGCGGGCTTCGTCGGCAGCCATCGCTTCGTAGCCCGGCTCCAGTTCGCTTCGGACTACCAACGGCCGGGCAAGGTCTTGCAGAAACTTGCCGATCTTTCGGCGTCCAACAACCTTCTGCAGCCCCTCGTACACGTCTTCGTCAACGGTGATGGTCAGTTTCTTTTGCATGATCGACCTCTCGAACCTCTATACGTATATTATACGTGAACTCCCCACGTTGTCAACCCACCCGTCTATTCGCCCTCAGGCGGCTCCTCGTTATCCTTCGTGCCAAGCGGAATTGTCGCGCCGATCTCGCTTGCTCGCGAAACGAAGGCATTCCTCCATTCGGCTGGAATCTTCCTTGGAATCTTCTCCCTCTTCATGAGATCCGCACATACAGATAGGGGGTTTAGCAGGAGGATATTAGCGATTTCACGGTTTCCTTTCGCGGCAACCTTTATGAACCCCAGGTCGCGGAGCGTGAAAATATGTTCTCGCCACGTGCGTACTGCCCTGGTACCAACGTAACCGCAGGCATAGCCGCGCCCCGGAGGGAAGCGCGGGCCGCCCCCCGCTGACCCCCGTCGCTCGCAGAACGTCCAGCGGCGTCGTTCGGGTTGTCGTTACCGCGGTCCCGCCGCTAGAATCAGTGAGTGTGTACGGCGGTCGCCGACTCCACGCCGAGTGGGATTCGGGAGTCCGTCGAACCGCGGGAGCGGAACTCGGGTGAGCAACCTCGAACCATCGATGTTTGAGCGGTGCGCCTTGGCGAGCGGTCTGCTGGTGCAGCAACAACTCGACGAGGCCCGAGCGGGCGTGCGCTGGTCCGAAGGGGACGAGCCCGACGAGAACGCCCCGCCGAGCGATCGGCAACTCGCCGACCGCGTGGTCGAGATCGGCGTGCTGAACGTTTGGCAGGCAAAACAACTGCTCGATGGCCGCACCAAGTTCAACTTGGGCCCCTATCTGATTATCGACTCGATCGGCCAGGGGGGAATGGGGCAGGTCTTCAAGCGCAGTGCGGCCCGATGGGGCGCGTCGTGGCGGTCAAGGTGCTGCCTCTCCACAAATCGACGCCCGAGGCGGTGGCCAACTTCGCCCGCGAAATCCGCGCCTTGGCCAGTCTCGATCATCCGAAATTGGTTGCCGCCCTCGATGCCGGAGAGGATGGAAACGTTCATTACCTCGTCACCGAGTACGTGCCGGGCACCGACCTGCGAAAACTCGTTCGCCAGGACGGGCCGCTCGGCGTTGCGGCTGCGGCGTCGGTCATCTCGCAAGTGGCCGAGGGCCTGGAGTACGCCCACGCCCAGGGAATCGTCCACCGCGACGTGGCGCCGGGCAACGTGTTGGTCTCGCCCGACGGCGAAGCGAAACTCTCCGATTTGGGATTGGCCGGCTCGCTGGATGGCTCGTCCGAGAGCGATCCACGCCGCGGCAAGATCGTGGGCACGGCCGATTTCCTCTCGCCCGACCAAATCCGCGACCCCCGCAACCCGGCCCCGGCGTGGGACATCTACTCGCTCGGCTGCACGCTCTATTACGCGGTGACGGGCAAGGTGCCCTTTCCCGGCGGCACCACGGCCGACAAGGCCCGGGCGCATTGCGAGTTGCGGCCGTTGGACCCGCGGCGGCTGAACTCACGGCTCAGCGCCGAGTTCGTCGAGGTGATGGCCGACATGATGGCCAAAGAGCCGTCGCAGCGGATCGCCTCGGCCCGCGAGGTGCGGGTGCGGCTCGCGCCGTTCCTGACGGCCGAATCTTCCGGCAACGGCGCCCCGACGAATGGCCGAACGCCCTTGCAGCCGTCGCTTCGTGTGTCAATTCCGCCGCCGCCCCCGATCGTGGCCCGGTTGCCGGCCGACGAGCCCGATTCGTCGCAGGAGATATTGATTCCGACGAGCAGCCGCTTGCAAGCAGTCTTTTGGCCGCTGGCGGTCTTCGTGCTCACGCCGCTGGTGCTGGCCGGCGCGGTGCTGCTGTTGTGGTGGCTGGCGAAGATGTTGTCCTGACGCGACAGTACTGCCTGAGGAACTGAACGGTCACTTCGCGCAGAGCAACGACTTCTCGATTTCACCTGACACCTTGATCGGAGCAAACCGGGCCGCAGGGTAGAGATAATCCTCACCGCTTTCATCGACGACCCGTATATCGCCGGCGGCGGCCGCGTTTTCATCGGGCAAGACGCGATAGATTTTGTGCAATTCCAGCGAGGCGCGATAGCCGGCGTTCTTGATGCAAACAGCGAATTGTGGGTGGGAGCGTCTTGCCTTGGTCACCACCCTATTATGCCACGGTTACGGATATTTTCCATCATGAAAACACGACACCTCACGGATTGCATGCCCAGATGAGGGGTGCTATATTGGAACGGTCAGGTGATGGGTCGCATTCGATGCGGAGATTCGAGCCGTGCCGACGAGCGACGGAGTTATTATTGCCAAGAGCATTGCGGTGACCGACGCAGAACTTGTCATCCGGCTTGCCGGCCGCGAAGTGCGGATTCCCTGGGAGCGGTGTTCGCCGGTGCTAGTTGCCGCTACGACCGAGCGGCGCCGTCGCGCGGAACTATCGCCCGGCGGTTACGGCATACACTGGCCGCTGCTGGACGAGGATATTTCCATCGGCGGGCTGGTTGGATGAACCAATGGCCGTCCAACGCAAAAAGAAGTGGCGAGGCCTTTCGGACGCCCTCGGTTTGCTGCTGTTCATTATTCTCCTGCCGCTTATAGCGGTCGCGATTGCGTTGTACCTGGCATTTTGCGTACTGCGCGGCGCATTTCTTAGTGTTCTCACCTGGCGCTGTTGGTGTGCTCACGGCCGCTACGTGCTCTTCGTCTATTCCGACAGCCCGATTTGGCACGATTACATCGAAGAGCATATTCTACCACGTCTCGGTGAGCGAGCGGTGATCCTCAATTGGTCGCAGCGCAGCCAATGGAAACGCACGTTGGCCGTGATGGCGTTTCGTTATTTCGGCGGCGTGCGCGAATTCAATCCGATGGCGGTAGTGTTTCGTCCGTTCCGGCTTGCGCGTCGATTCCGCTTCTACGAACCATTCTGCGAGTTCAAGCATGGCAAGCCGGAGGCAGTCACCAAGATGGAGAAGGAACTCTTCGACTTGGTTGACGGGATCGCCAAAGCGGACCTACGACGATAACAGCCGCTCGAATTCGTCTTCGCTAATTACCGGCACGCTGAGCGATCTCGCTTTATCGAGTTTGCTGCCGGCTTTCTCGCCGGCGACGAGGTAATCGGTGTTTTTCGAGACGCTTGAGGCGGCGTGGCCGCCGTGGCGGGTGATTAGCTCTTCGATCTCTTCGCGGCTGTACTTTGTGAGCGTGCCGGTGATGACGAGGGTCTTTCCCTCCAACGCCCGCGAACCGCCGGCCTTCGCGGCTGATTTCATCTTCACGCCGACGGCCTTCAAGTCGGCGATCGTCTCGGCGCCGAACTTGCTGTGCAGGAAATCGTAGACGCTTTGGGCGATGATCGGGCCGATTTCGTTGGTCTCGCTCAACTGCTCGACGGTCGCGGCCATCAGGGCGTCCATCGAGCCGAATTGCTCGGCCAAGACAGCGGCCACCCGCGAGCCGACGTGGCGGATCGACAGGGCGTTCAAGAGCCGAGCCAGGCCGCGGTTCTTGCTGGCTTCGATGCCCTCCAGGAGATTGTCGGCCGATTTGCGGCCCATCCGCTCCAAATTGAGCAGCCGGTCTTGCCGATCTTCCAGCCGGTAGAGATCGCCGTAGTTACACACGGTTTTCGTGTTCACCAATTGATCGACCAGCTTATCGCCCAGCCCTTCGATGTCCATGGCGTTGCGACTGGCAAAGTAGCGGAGGCGTTCCTTCACCTGGGCGGGGCAATCGAGGTTGGGGCAGCGGATGTAAACGCCCCCTTCGTCCTTCGCCAGCTTCGTACCGCATTCCGGACACTTCGTGGGAAAAACGAACGGCGGGAAGTCGGCCGACTCCTTGCCGCGGAGGTGCTTTTCGACGCGAACGATGTGCGGAATCACCTTGCCGGCCTTCTCGACCACCACCGTGTCGCCGGGGCGAACGTCCTTGCGCTGGATCTCGTCGGCATTGTGCAGGCTGGCCCGGCTGATCGTCGAACCGGCCAACTCGACCGGCTCCAGATCGGCCACGGGCGTAATCGCACCGGTCTTGCCCACCTGCACGCGAATGGCGTTCAGCCGCGTCGTCGCTTCGTACTTCTCGAACTTGTAAGCGATGACCCAGCGGGGGGCTTTCGACGTGCTGCCGAGCCGCTCGCGCTGGTCGAAGCGGTTGACCTTCAGCACCAGGCCGTCGATCTCGAAATCGAGCTCGTGCAGCCGCTCGATCAGCTCCTCGCAATGCTCGACGGCGGCGGCAAACGAGGGGAAACACTCGACGTAGGGCGTGGACGCCAGGCCATAGCCGCGCAACTCGTCGAGAAACTCGATATGCGTCTTGGCTTTCAAGCCGCGGGTGTCGCCGGCACTGTGGCAGAAGAACCGCAGCCGCCGGCTGGCGCAAACCCGCGGGTCGAGCTGCCGCACACTGCCGGCGACGGCGTTGCGGGTATTCTTCAGTATCTCGGCCCTTTCGCCGCGTTCGATTTTCGCCTCCTGCGCCTCGTTGAACTGCACGAGGTCGGAGTTGGTCATGTAGATTTCGCCGCGAACTTCCAAGAGCGGCAGGACCTCATCTCCCCACTCCTCTTGGGAGAGGGGCCGGGGGTGAGGGCTGCCGCTTTCTCTCTCGCCGCCTGCCCTCACCCTAACCCTCTCCCGAAAGGAGAGGGGACTTAAACGCAGCGGAATGTCCGTGATCGTGCGGACGTTGTGGGTGATGTTGTCGCCGGTGCGGCCGTTGCCGCGGGTGACGCCGCGGGTCAACAGGCCGTTTTCATAAATCAGCGATACCGCCACGCCGTCGACCTTCAGTTCGACGACCCATTCGACCGTTTCACCGGGCAGCAGCTTCGTCACCCGCTCGCCGTACTTTTTCAACTCGTCGAGGCTGTAGGTGTTTTCGATCGAGAGCATCGGCACGCGATGGTCGACCGGCGTGAGGCCCTCGACCGGCTGCTCGCCGACGCGTTGCGTGGGGCTATCGGGCGTGACCAGTTCAGGATGCTCTGCTTCGAGTCTCTTGAGATGCTCGACGAGCCGGTCGTATTGGGTATCGGAGATCTCGGGGGCCGCCTCGATGTGGTACTTCCGGTCGTGGTAGCGGATTTCTTCGCGAAGCCGGGCGATTTCAGAGGTGACAGATGAGGACATGTCGATTCCCCCCAACACGATTGCGAAACCGCAAACGGCCTCCCAATCCCTAGCCCCTAGCCCCCAGTCCCTACCCGTCACATCCGCAGGCGGCGACGCAGATTTCGCGAACGCCGCGAAGGGGATGCGGAATGAAGCACAAGAACCGCAGCGTACACGTGCCGGTGTTGCGGAACTGGTGCAACTGATTCGGAGGAACAAAGACCGCGTCGCCCGGCCGCAGGGGATGCTCGCGATCGCCCTCCAAGACCACGCCGATTCCCTCTAGGACAAAGACTTCATGCTCGTGCGCGTGGGCGTGTTTCGGCGTATGGCCGCCGGGGGCGATCTCGAAGTGCCGCATCGAGAAACTCGGGGCGGCGTTGTCGGGACCGATCAGGCAGCACATGCGGCAGCCCGATGCCCCTTCGCTATCGACGGGAGCCGTTTGCACTTGTTCGCAATGGATGATTTTCATGACAGCAGTCCGTTCGCCGCGTGGGCGCGGCAGCTATTGAGGGTCAGACAATCAATGTCGGGGTGCCATGCCCACGCTTGCCGTGGGCATGTAAACCGCGGACCCGCCCAACATGCCCACGGCAAGCGTGGGCATGGCACCCACCAAACCTTGCTAATGCGACATTACTAACGTGAGAGTCAATAAACAAAATCTTCAACCCCGATTTCCTATTTTACCACAACTGCCGCGCAACAAAAACCCCGGGGCAACGACTCCCAGCGCCATCTGGGCCTCCGCCAAGGAAGCCCAGACTGTCGTTGACCCCGAGGCCGTGACCGCGCGCGACCCGAAGATCGCGCACAGCACTCCCCTTCTATAACATCGTTTGATTTCTTGTCAATGGGCTGTTGCAGGAGGCGACTCCTGTCGCCGGTGAGGCGGGGCAACCGACTTACGATCGGCGACGGGAGTCGCCTGCTACAGTTCACGATCGGTGACGGGAGTCGCCTGCTACAGTCAGGCAGTGGACGAGTTCCGCGTAGCGCTCGCCCCGCTGTTGAAAGTTGCGGAACTGATCGGTGCTCGCGCAGGCCGGCGAGAGCACGATCGCATCTCCCGGCCGCGAGCGCCGCCAGCACCAATCGAGCGCCTCGGGCATCGTTTCGACGGCCGCGGAGGGGAATTCGCCCGCTGCCGCAGCGACGCGATCGAGCAATTCGCCGCGAGCCGAGCCGAAAAACGCCGCTCCGGACGCATGGCGGACGATTTCCGCCGCGAGCGGCTGGAAATTGAATCCTTTGCTTTTTCCGCCCGCCAGGAGCCAGATTGGCGCATCGAGCGACCGCAACGCGGCCATGGTCGATTCGGGCGTGGTGGCGGCAGAATCATTGTAGAAGCGGCGGCCGTCGATCACGGCGATTTGTTCGAGCCGTTGCGGCAAGCCGCGGAACGTCGATAGGCCGCGGCGAATGTTGTCGGCCGTACATCCAGTCGCGCCGGCGGCCGCGGCTGCGCAAGCCGCGTTGATCCGATTGTGCTCGCCTGCGCCTGCAACGGCGGCAGGTCATTCAGCGAAACAGGGGGGCAGACATTCAGCGAAACGGTGGGGCAGACATTCCTGTCTGCCCTTGCGTTGTCGTCGGCACCGGCACGGCAGACAGGAATGTCTGCCCCACCTACAGGAATGTCTGCCCCACCTACAAGAATCGCCCGGCCGCGAACCAGCGGCAGCCATGATGCCGCTTCGGCGTCGAGCGTATTGAGGACTGCGAAATCGTCGCCGGTTTGTCCCATGAGAATTCGCTGCTTGGCCGCCACGTAGTCGGCAAAGTTCCGATGCCAGTCGAGGTGGTTCGGCGAGCAACCGGTCACCACGGCCACATGCATTCGACACACGCCGTGCGCCGCTTCCTTGGGCGGAATGCAAGGAGCGCAGCCCTCGGTTTCCTCACGCGGAGCGTAAGGAGTACGGCCGCTGCTTTCCTCACGCGGAGAGTGAGGAGTACAGGAAGCGAAATGCCACAACTGAAAGCTGCTGATCTCCAGCACGACCCAATCGTCGGCGGTCATTCGCGGCAGGTCATCCAACAGGCTCCCGCCGATGTTGCCGCCCAGGAAGGCCCGTCGTCCAGCGGCATTGAGGATCGACGCGATCATGGCGGCCGTGGTCGATTTGCCGTTGCTGCCGGTCACTGCGATGATCTTCGCCGGACAGTTCTCGATGAACAGTTCCAATTCCGTGCAAAGGTGTGCGCCCGATTGTCGAGCCGCGTGCAGCCAAGGGATATCGGGCCGAACCGCCGGATTGACCACGACAAGATCGGCCTGTCGAAAATCCTCCGCGCGATGCCCGCCGAGATGAATCGTGGCGATCGGCACGTCGGCCAACAGCGGCAGCGAATCGGCCAGCGCGTGTTCGTCGGCCGCGTCGCTGACGGTAACAAGGGCACCTTGCCGGGCCAGCCATCGCGCAGCGGCCAGGCCGCCGCCGAAATGTCCTAGCCCCATGATCGTCGCCCGTCGGCCGCGATAGTCCATCGCTTCAGTAGACCGACTCGACTTCGATGTGGCAAGGGGCTGGAGCCGGTGGGTGTGGCAGGAGAACTGCAAAGTCGAGAATTCGGTCGTGGCACGGGCATCCTGCCCGTGTGTCACGGCCAAGATGGCCGTGCTACGAAGGACTTTGCAGCTCTCCTGGTGGGTGTGGGAAGGAAGTGGACGCGACGGAACCCCCTTGATATAATGCTAACTTGGGTTGTTGTCGAAATAGTTCGCTGAGCTTCACCGTGAGCACATCGGGCCACATCGCGTTGCGGGGCGTTCGGGTTCACAACCTGAAGTCGATCGACCTCGACATTCCCCACCGCAAGTTGATCGTCTTCTGCGGCCTCAGCGGCAGCGGCAAAAGCAGCCTGGCGCTCGATACGCTCTATGCCGAAGGACAGCGCCGTTACATCGAGAGTTTTTCGGCCTATACGCGGCAGTTTTTGCAGCGGCTGGAGAGGCCGGAGGCCGAGCGGATGGACGGCATTCCGCCCGCGATCGCCGTGACCGGCAAGAACACGAGCCGATCGAGCCGTTCGACCGTGGGCACCGCCACCGAGACGAACGATTATCTGCGGCTGTTGTTTGCGAAGATCGGCCACACGTTTTGCCGAAACTGCGGCCGCGAGGTGCGCTGCGAGAGTCCGCAGAGCGCCGCCGATACGCTCAGAGCGCTGCCGCCGGGGACGCGCTACATGATCGCCTTCTCTCGTCCCGCTGCCGACGACGGGACACTCGAGCAAGTAACAGCCGCGTTGCGTGAAGACGGGTTTGTTCGGGCGATCTTCGACGGGCGGTTGATCAACTTGGAGGAAGAGTCCCCTGCGAAGCCGCAAGCGGCGGACACGGCGGTTCTTTACGTGGTTGTCGATCGGCTCACGGCCGGGGGCGCGAGCGACAGCCGGTTGCGCGATTCGCTGGAAACGGCGTTTGCCAAGGGACGCGGACGGTGCTACGCGCTCGTCAAAGATTCGAGTGGAGAGATCAGCGGTGCAATGGGCGCGATGGAGAATTCACTGGGCGATTCGCTGGCCAATTCACTGGGCGATTCGCTGGGCACTGAAGTGCCCAGCCCTCTCCCCTGTCCTCTCTCCCCTCTTCCCTCTTTGCTGATCGACGGCAAGCCGTGGCGGCGGATGGGGTTCGGTTCGCAGTTGATCTGTGAGGATTGCGGCATCGAGTATCCGCCGCCCGAGCCGCGGTTGTACAGCTTTAACAGCCCGATGGGGGCGTGCCCGGAGTGTGAAGGATTTGGCAACGTGATCGGTCTGGACATGGAATTGATCGTTCCCGATGCGGAGAAATCGCTGCGCGAGGGGGCCCTCGCGCCGTGGAACACGCCGGCGTACGCACATGAGCTGAAGGAATTGCTGGCATTGGCCCGCGATTACGACATCCCGACCGACGTGCCTTTCCGCCAGCTTTCCGAGCGGCAGGTGGGGCTGATCGTCCACGGCGTGCCGGAGCGGAAGTTCGGCGGGTTGGAGGGATTTTTCGCGTGGCTCGAACGACGGAAGTACAAGATGCACATCCGCGTGTTCTTGAGCCGCTGGCGGAGTTTTCGCGTCTGTCCCGCCTGCGGCGGAACGCGGCTGCGGCCCGAGGCCCTGGCGGCGCAGATCGGCGGCCGCAACATCGGCCAAATCGGGGCGATGAAAGTCCGCAACGCCGCCGCGTTTTTCCGCCGGCTGCAATTGCCCGACTACGAGTTGCAGGTCGGGCGGATGATGCTCGAACAGGTGCAAGCCCGGCTCGGCTATCTTGAGGCCGTCGGGCTGGGCTACCTCACGCTCGACCGCACGCTGCGTACGCTCAGCGGCGGCGAGTCGCGCCGCGTCGCGCTCACCTCGGCGCTCGGTTCCAGCCTGGTGGGAATGCTCTACGTGCTCGACGAGCCGTCAATCGGGCTGCATCCCCGCGACATCAACCAGCTTCTCGGCGCCGTCAAGCGGCTGCGCGAGCGGGGCAACACCGTCGTCGTGGTCGAGCACGAGGAGGCGATCATCCGGGCGGCCGATCAGGTCGTCGAAATCGGTCCCGGCGCGGGCGAACGCGGCGGGAAGGTGGTTTTTCAGGGCACGCCCAGCGAAATGGAGCAATCGCCCGACAGCCTCACCGGCGATTATCTGGCGGGGCGACGCGGGCTGGGGAGCAACGGCCGACGGCGCGAGCCCAATCACGGCTGGATTCGCTTGGCCGGCGCGGGGCAACAATCTGAAGAGCGTCACGGTCGAGTTCCCCTTGGGCGTGCTGTGCATGGTCACCGGCGTGAGCGGTTCGGGCAAGAGCACGCTGGTGCAGGACACGTTGTATCCGGCCCTTTGTCGGCGGCTGCGCAAAGACGCTCCCAAGCCCGGGCCGCACGACGACGTCTTCGGCGACGGGCAGCTCGACGACGTGATCATGGTCGATCAGAGCCCGATCGGCCGTTCGCCGCGTTCCAACCCGGTGACGTACCTGAAGGCGTTCGACGAAATCCGCGCCGTCTTCGCCGACACGGTCGAGGCCAAGACGCGCGGCTTCGACGCCGGGCATTTCAGCTTCAACGTCGACGGCGGAAGGTGCAACAATTGCCAAGGTGACGGTTATTTGCAAATCGACATGCAGTTTCTCGCCGACGTCTACATGCGCTGCCCGCAGTGCAACGGCGCCCGCTACCGCGATGAGATTCTCGACGTAATCTACCGCGGCCGCAACATCGCCGACGTGTTGGAGATGACCGTCCGCGAGGCGTTCACTTTTTTCCGCGGCCAGCCCCGAGTGCAGGCCCGCTTGAAGAAGCTGATCGACGTGGGGCTGGACTACGTGCGGCTGGGCCAGCCGGCCAACACGCTCTCCGGCGGCGAGGCGCAGCGATTGAAGCTGGCCGGTTACATGAGCACCGCCAAGCGCGGCCGCTGCCTGTTCATTCTCGACGAGCCGACCACCGGGCTGCACTTCTCCGACGTGGTGCAGTTGCTCGATTGTTTCGACGCCCTGCTGGCCGTTGGCCATTCGTTGTTGGTCGTCGAGCACAATCTGCAAATCATGAAGGCCGCCGACTACATCATCGACCTCGGTCCCGGCGCCGCCGACGAAGGCGGTCAGGTCGTCGCCAAAGGCACGCCGGAAGAGGTCGCCCGCACCGCCGGGTCGGTGACGGCGGGGTTCTTAACGAAGATCCTGGCGGAAAGACGGCGAGAATAGGCGTCTCCCGTTGAAAGATATCCTCTAGGCGGTACAATCTCCAGAACCCAGCGTGACGTTGGAAAATGGAATAGCGTGGGGTAGAATAAGAGTGAAAGGGCAGCCGGCCATGAAACTGCCTCGTGGTGATGAGGCGATCGTTGCTCTGCAAAAACTCACAGACTACTTACTTTCGGTTGCCCACCCGGTCGGGAGCTCGAAAGCTGGTTTTTTCAGGAATCGCGGCTTTGATGATGACAATGTCCGCCTGCTTGAGGACGGCTTATTGGCAATTGCGAGAAGTGCGGTTGTTGCTGAGGTCGCATCATCGCCGCACGGAACCAAGTACGTCATCGACGGTCGGCTCCAGACCCCGGACGGCGGTGTAGTTTTCGTACGAACCATCTGGATTATCGAGTCGCATCAAGACCGACCACGCTTTGTGACCGCCTACCCCAAATAGACAGCATCGAGGACAAACCATGATACGCGAATTGAACTTGGTTGCCCTGACGCGAGACATTTCTGAGCACGGGCTTCAATCCGGCGACGTGGGGGCCGTGGTCCACTGCTATGAAGATGGAGCGGCTGTGGAAGTTGAATTCGTCACCGCAGCCGGCAGCACGATTGCGGTCTTGACTCTCGCTTCCGCGGACGTTCGTGCCATGCAAGGCGAACAAATCTTGCATGTCCGCGAACTCGCACCGGCGTGAGACCTTCCCGCCGGCTGCCAGAATGCTGAATGACGTAAAACCATCCGCCGATCTCGCCCGTTACGCCCGCCAGGTGCGGTTTGCACCGTTGGGCGAGGAGGGGCAGCGGCGGTTGAGCCAGGGCAGGGCGCTGCTTTGCGGTTGCGGAGCACTGGGCAGCGCGATCGCGAACCTGCTGGTCCGCGCCGGCGTGGGGATGCTGCGGATCGTCGATCGCGATTTCGTCGAACTGGGCAACCTTCAACGGCAGACGCTCTTCAACGAAGCCGACGCGGCGGCGGCGCTGCCGAAGGCCGTCGCTGCCGCTGACAAACTGCGAAAGATCAACTCGACGGTCGCCGTCGAGCCGATCGTGGCAGACATCGGGCCGACGAATATCCGGCGGCTTTGCGACGGCGTCGATCTGCTGCTCGACGGAACCGATAACTTCGAGACGCGGTTTCTTATCAACGACGCGGCAGTGAAGTTCGGGCTGCCCTGGGTCTACGGCGGCTGCGTCGGCGGCGAGGGGCAATCGATGACGATTCTGCCCGGAGAGACCGCCTGCCTGCGATGCCTGATGCCCGAGTGCCCCCGGCCGGGCAGCACCGCCACCTGCGAGTCGGCCGGCATTCTCGGCCCGATCGTCGGCGTGATCGCGTCGATCGAGGCCGGCGAAGCGATGAAAATCCTTAGCGGCAATCGGCAGTCGATTTCCCGCCGGCTGTCGGTCGTCGATCTCTGGCAGAACACCTTTCGCCAAATCGACGTTAGCCGGCTGCGCGATCGCGTCGATTGCCCGGTGTGCAAGCACGGCGAATACTCGTGGCTCTCCGGCCGGCAGTTGAGCCGCACGGCCGTGCTCTGCGGCCGCAATTCCGTGCAGTTGTCGCATCTCGACGCGAGCATCTCGCTCGACGAACTGGCAGAAAAGCTCGCGGGCGTGGGCGAACTGACCCGAAACGAATTTCTGTTGCGGCTAAAAGTCGAGGGCTACGAGTTGACAATCTTCCCCGACGCCCGCGTCGTCATTTCCGGCACCGACGACGTCACGACTGCCCGGGCGGTTTACGCAAAATACGTGGGGGTCTGAATTGTTCTAAGTGGGCTGCGAGCGGGCCTTGTCGAACAGCGCTTTGAGCGGCAACTGGAATCCGGGCAGGACGTCGCCGCCGCAGAGCGAGCCGCTGTCGTCCACGGTGACGAACTGATTTTCGGCCGTGTACGATTTCGCCGATCGTGTCTGCGGGTCGATGTACCACACGAGTTTCACGCCGGCGGTGAAGTAATCTTGCAGCTTGCGTTGCATTTCCGCTTCGGTGTTGCTTGCCGAAAGTACTTCGATGGCCAAATCGGGCACTAGTGACGGGATGGGTTCGCTTGGAAGGTGACGGTGTGGAAATCGCTCCCAGGCGATAAAGCACGCGTCGGGTACCCGCACTTGAGCGGGGAGAACCTGCAACGTTCCGTCGGCGCCAAGCACGATGCCGAGATCATGCTTTTCGAGAAATGTCCTCAGCGAAAAAATGACCTCAACCGCAAGGAAGGATTCATAATAGCCCATGGCTTTCTCCACTAGAGTGCCATCGATCAACTCGCAAGGACATCCGGTCTGCCGCTCGACTTCGAGCACGTCCTTTTCCGTAGCCGTGCCAGGCGCCGGGAACATGCGAATTCGCTCCGGAGGTATTCCTCCGAGATGCGTCCAGAAGTCGGCGAGTGTCCAATCAGTGGGAAAGACGCTCGAAAACCCAGTGGCCATAAGCAACTCCTTTTCCTCGCAAACACCCCTCTTATTGTGGAGCGTAAGGGCTGGTTTGTCAAGCTAGTGTGCCGAGGCGTCGCGACCAAAAAACACATCCCAGACGACGCATCTTCAGACGAAATGCGGTGCATTCAACTTGGCTTGCTTTGCCGACCGATGCTAGCAATTGTAGGAGGCGACTCCGGTCGCCGCTTCCTCCGTTTTCGCGAGAGGAATCGGCGAGAGGAGTCGCCTCCTACAAGAACCTGTCGCGTCGATTGTCTTTTCCCGCACAGATTCGCATGATCCAGACGCAGTCGATCTTCAACGGCAACGTGCCCGTGTACGTTGCGCCGCTGGCGAATTCTCCCGGTCGGGCAAGACAGTGGGAGTTGGTAGAGTTTGTCGCGCAGGGAAGCCTTGCACGCATCTACCGGGCGAGGCCGGTCGGAACGCCGGCGGATCGGCCCGCCACGTATGCTGTGAAAATGCTCCGCCCCTGCTGGCAAGACGAGCCCGAGGCGGTCCGGCTGTTGCGGCGCGAGGCGATGGTGGGGCAGAGCATTTCGCATCCCCACCTGGTGCCGATTTTGACGGCTTCAGTGTGCGAGCCGCCGCGGCTGTTGGTGATGCCGTGGCTGGCGGGGGCGTCGCTTCAAGCCCGCTTGGCCGCCGGTCAGCAATTCGATGCTCCGCGGGCGCTGTGGATTGCCCGGCAGACCGCCGAGGCGCTTGACGCTCTGCACGCCGCGGGCTGGATGCACGGCGACGTGACGCCGGGCAACATCCACGTTTCGCCCAGCGGACACGTCACGCTGATCGATTTGAGTTTCGCTCAGCGCAGCGACGAAGCCGGCTCGGCCGCCGATCGGCCGATCATGGGCACGTGCAGCTACATCGCCCCGGAACTGTTCACGTCGGCTCTCCGCGCCGACATTCGCAGCGACCTCTACAGTCTGGGCGTCGTGTTGTTCGAGATGCTCTCCGGCCGGCTGCCTTACGCGGGCAAGGATTTGGCGGAATTGGCGACCGCCCATCGGCAATCGTCGCCGGCGGAGTTGGCCCGACTGGCGCCGCACGTTCCGCGCGAAGTGGTTGCACTGGTTCAACGCCTGATCGCCCGCGAGCCGCTGCGCCGCCCGCAATCGCCGCGCGAGTTGATCGAGAGGCTGATTTCACTTGAGATTGCCGCCTTTCCCCGGCGGATCGCCTGACCGCACCTTCAAGCCCGTTGCGGCAAACGGTCCCGTGAGTTCATTTCTCGTCAACGCACCGCCGGGCGAAGGCAATGAGTGCGCCAAACGCGGCGATGGCGGAGAACCACGACGAATAACCCAAGCGAACCGATGGCGAAAAGGGCGAGCGCGGTCGGCTCGGGCACGATGGTCGACGAGAATCGGATGTTGTCGAGGGTGTTGAAGGCGGTGCTCTCAAACTTGAGTTCGACATTTTGCTGGCCGGAGAAGCCTCGTATGTCTCCGATGTACGTATCTACCGGCCGTCCACCGTTGACCGCCGGCCCGGAGGACTGCAGCGCCACCGGTATGACGATTCCGTTCAGCGAGACCGTAGGAATGGCCGGCGTGTCGCTCAAGAACGAGATCGAGTTTGCGCCGGAGGGAATGTCGCCCACCTGCGAAATCCAGGCGTCGATATTAGTTGGACCGAATTGAGTTTGAAGCAACAGCGAGTACTGGCCCTGGAGTGGGTTGAAGTCGTTGACCCCAACATTTCCCTTTCCGTCATGAATGGAAACACAGTAGCTCCCCGCAGATATCATGTCATAGGGAACCTTGCCGGGATCGTAACTGTAGATGTTCCAGAAGGGGATCGCATCCGAACTAGGAACCTCGTTATTCACCGGCGTGTCGATGACTGCCGACTCGAAGCCGAGATTGTGAAATGGTGTCGCGGCGCTCGATGCAGGCCAGCAGACGACACACGACGCAAAAAGAACGGCTATCCGAATTGATCCCCCGCGAAAGGTGTTTAGCATTTCTATCTCCGCCTCCACGTAAGGTTGTGCGAGCATAATGCCGACGAACTAAGTATAACGAAAGTAAGCGTGCTGTTCTATAGGCAGGTTTGGGGTCATCGCGAGGCAAACGGGTCAGCGAGGACAACGGCGAGAAACACGGGTTAGAGCGATTTTCTTCCCAGACACCACTTTCGGTCGGCCGCGGGACGAGTTGCGAGACCGAGTGTCAGCCATCGACAGACGCGATCGACCTAGGTCTACCCTCCGTACGGCGAGCCGCTCCGCCGCCCGCAAACGCCCCGCGAGTTGATCGAACGGCTGATCTCGCTGGAGGTCGGCATGCTCTCGCAGAGAATCGCTTGACTGCGGCGCGGCGGCAACTCATAATATGTACGGTTTAACGTACATGTCAGGAGCCGCAACCATGACCACGCTATCGGCGACCGATGCAAGGCGGGAGTTCTTTGATTTGGTCAAGCAGGCCAACCGCGGGCACCACGTATACCGAATTCGACATCGGCAAGGCTCGGCCGTGCTGATGTCGGAAGAGGACTACGAGAGCCTGCTGGAAACGCTCGAGCTGCTTTCGATTCCGGGATTCCGCGCGAGCATGAAACGTTCGGTCGCCCAAATGAAGCGCGGCGCCACGCTCTCACTCGAAGAGGTGCTGGGGGACGAAACGTGAAGCCCTTCAAGGTCCGTTTTACCCAAGAAGCGGCCAAGGACGTGAGAAAGCTCCCAGCGCGGTTGAAGCGGAAGCTACGGGAAATCCTCACCGCCGACATCGCCGTTGCTCCATTTTCGGGCAAGAAACTGCTGGGTGATTTGTCGGGATTCTACTCGGTCCGTTTGACGCACAAGGATCGGATCGTCTACTCCGTGGATGCAACGCGCCGCACGATTTTCGTCCATCGCGCGCGGACGCATTACGGCGAATAGTGACCGTTCACAGAGTGCCGACCGTGTGCCGCAGACGTTGCGGACATTGTCGCCTTTCGCTCCGAGGTTGTGAAAAAATGGGGACAGGCACCTCGCTGGATGCCATTTTCACGGGGTTTGCCTGACCTGGCGCGGAGCCAGTCCCCATTTTTTCACAACCTCTCCGCGAAAGCAGCCCTGCTTTCGCGGAGCGAAAGGCGACTTTACCGGCCCGTGAACGTTTACCGGCGAATAGCCGCTTTACGGCACGGGGAACGCCCAGCCCAATTGCCAGAGATCGTAGGCGGATTCCGGATAGCGCCATTCGTCCATGGAGTATCCGATGTTCGTATAGATTTCGTAGTTCTGGGCCACCTTGCCTCTGTAGTCCGTGTAGGTCTCGCGAACCCGAACCCTATTGCCGAGGGCCCATAAGAACGGCACGTTGACGGCCATCTCGCCGCGGCCGAAGTCCATTATCGGCCCCGGCGCCATCATCCATCGTGGCTGGCTCCAGTGCAACGGAATCTTCAGCCCGTCGCGGAAGTACTGAAAGGGGACGCCCGAATACGGATCGACGGGAAGCCGATCGAGGCCGTGACCGACAAGTTCGTCGAGCGTTTTCGGCAGCGAGCCGTGCTTGAGCTTCCATGCTTCCAGGGCCAAGACAACGCGCACCGCCCGCCGCGCAGCCACCAAGGCCACGTAATCTTGCACCAGCTTGGCTTCCCACCTGGAGTTGTACTGGACCGGCGGCACGATGATCTGCGAGTGCAGAGCATAAGGCAGGTCCGACGGACGCAGTATGTACGGGAGCACGTTCGGCCCGCAGGGCGGCTGCTGAAATGGTTTGCCGCGGCGGATCGCGTCTTCCGCCCACGACAGTTCGTCGAGTTGAGCGCGGGTAATGCAGTTGAGCAGCCGCTGGGCGCGGGCGCGCTCCCAGCCGAGATGCGACCAGAAGACGGTGGGCCAAAGTATCGGCTCCTGAACGTTGTCGGAACGGACAAAGCCAACGTCGCCCGAGAGAAACAGCCACACCTGTAGATAGGCGATCTTCACGCCGTTGGTCGGGGCGGCATCGGAACTGAACTGCTCAAGCCGCTGCGCGGTGGCGGTGATCCGCTCCTGCGTCTGACCCTTGCGGGCCGCCCACAAAGCCAGACGATCATAGACTTCCATCTCGATCACGTTGGCATCATCTCGATAGGGATAGTTCCGGTCTTGCGCCGTGATCGGAATCGCGTACCAATCGCGGAGATACGACGCCAATCGCAGCGCCGCGAAGTATCGAGCGATCGCGGCGTCGAGTTTGCCCTCCTCCTCGCTCTCGACCGCGCTGTAGGTCAACAAGCGAGCCAAGTCGGCAAGTTGGTATTTCCAAGGCAGGACCCGACTCTGCGGCGGGTTGCAGATCTTATTGCGGCCGGCCTGCAACACGGCTGCGATTGTTTGCGAGTTGGCGCGGACCCACTCGGTTTTCTGAGCGTCCAGCTTGTCCGGTTCGTTGGCTGCTCGTTGCGGCACAGATGCAAGGGGCGTGTAGTGCATCGGCTCTAGCATCCTGCATGCTCTGTCGTATTGGGCGAACGTCGCCTCTTCGTCGTTGGTCAGGGGCTGAGCGAATTCCTGAGGGGAAAACCCCGGGTCGACCAGCGGAACGGAGTAGACGCGATAGAGCGGAACCGCAAGCAACAGCGCGGCGGCGGGAATCAGCAGGGCCAAAACCGGCCGCAGCCATGCGCGCAATGTGTTTCGCTCCAGCAACCAGTCTGCCGCCCGCAGCCGCGTCGCGGCGAGCAGGGCAACGGGGATCGGCAGGACCGACCACAGCCAGTTGACTTGCCAGAACCACATCAACCCGCACCAAACGGCGAAGAGGGCCGTCAGCAGCAGACTGAACAGCCCCGCCAGCAGCGGACTGCGAAGAAACATCGAGCAGCATTGCCCCACGGCGACTCCAATCAGCACGCAGCCGAGAACGCCGACCGCAAAGTAGAACAGCGTGTAGGCCTCGGCGTAAACCTCCGAAAGCCTTGCCCAGCGGATAATATCCGACTGCAAAGGGCTTGGCAGCAGCGCAGAGGCGAGAAAGAACAACGCCAATAGCAGCGTGAAAAACATGAGCAGCGGAAGGCCAAGCGTAATCGTCTGCCGGCTAAGCCAGACATACTTCGCCGGCACGCCGTGATCGGCGAGGAAGCGACGGCTGCTGCGGCGCTGGTCGGCCAGAAACGCGCAGATGCCTAGCAGCGGCACGCTCGCCAGGGCTATCAAGATCGTCAAGGCGAAAAACTCTTTGTCGCCCGGCCGATAGATTTCGCTGGCGTGCCGTTCAATGAACCAGGGCGGGTTTTCCCGCGCGCGCAGCAGCCACATCATCAACATTGCCAGCAGAGGCACGATCAAGGCGGCCATCGCCAGCGACACCCCGCGCGATTGCCGCCAGTGCTGCCAGATGAGCCGGCCGAGGATCGCCATGCGTTGCGGCTGCTGAAATCGTCGGCCCAGCGCGATCGCCTCCGGCGGCGTCTCGGCGGCCGTCGCCGGCACGAACTTCGGCTGTCGGCCGCGCTTCTCCCGGAACCAGCGGGCGGCAAGCCACACGTCGGCCAATGCCACACCCGCCGCAATCACCATCCGCCAGGGCAAGGCGTCGACATACGTTGCTACGGCGCCTTGCGTCGTCACGATCGCGACCGCGAGATGCGCGCCGATCGACGCGGCCGCCACGCCAAGGATCGCGGCTAGCAACACCCGCTTCGTCGCAAAGGAGAAGAGCACCGCCCAAACGAACATCTCCAGCCCGAAGAAGCCAAATACTTGCCAAGCCATAACTCGCCACGTCGCCACATCGACGGTGCCGGGCGGCGTTGGCTTGCTCAAGAACGTGGCGAACCCCACCATGAGTCCCAACATCGCCAGCGTGCTGCCGAGCGCCAGCACGATCTTGCCGACGAACACCGCCCATGCGCGAACAGGGAGCGACCGCTGGAACTCGTAAGTCCCGGCCTCGCGCTCGCCGGCAAACAGCGTCGCCCCGCAACCTAAAGCGTACAGAGCAGGAAACGCCAACGCGAGGAGATATAGCGTTTCCGCCCTGGCTTGGTGGGGCGGCTCATAGGCGATGACCAGCAACTGCAATATCGCCGTCAGCGCCGCCATGGCAATCCACAGCGACCGCTGCAAGCGGTATTCCTTCCAAACGACTCGCCAAAAGATCGACGGCGTCATGGTCGTGCGGCCTCCTGCAAGATGTTCTGGTGCGATTGCGGGTTCCATACGTTGCCGTTTCCTTGCATGTAGGCGATGAAGATGTCTTCCAGATTGGTCGAATGGACTTCGACGGCGGCGACGCCGTTGTCGGCCCGCAGCATGGCCAACTGGCCTTCGGTGATGCCGCGGACGATCGCCTGTCCCTGCCGCGGTTGCCAGCGTTGCGAAAGCACGTGGCCGCCCAGGGCCGGCGTCGTCGTGGCGCCGTCCTTGAGCGTGATGGTCAGGCGTCGCACCTGGGCCTTCAGCTCATCGAGCCGCTCGACCAAGAGCAGTTTGCCCTTGCGAAGGATGGCCACGATGTCGGCTACGCGTTCGACTTCGACAATTTGATGGCTGGAAAGGAAGACCGTCTGACCCTGCGAGGCGCGATCGACCATGCTTTCCAGGAACTCGCGGCGGACCATCGCGTCGAGGCCCGAGGTCGGCTCGTCCAACACCAGCAATTCCGGCTGATGGGCCAGCGCCAGCGAGAGGGCCACCTTCGCCCGCGTGCCTTTCGACAGCGCTTTGAGCTTCTTCTTCGGCGGCAATGCGAATTGTGCGGCCAGCCTGGCGAATTCCGGCAGGAATCCGGGGCCGTAGAATCCGGCGGTGAACCAGCCGATCTCCTCGACGGTCATCCACTCGTAGAGGGTCGGCCGCTCGGCGACGTAGCCGACGCGCTGCCGAATGCTCAATCCCTGTTTGGCGCTGCTGAGGCCAAGGACTTCGGCCTGGCCGGAGTTCGGCTGGGCGAGCCCGAGCATGATGCGGATGGCGGTGGTCTTTCCGGCCCCGTTTTCGCCCAGCAGCGCGAACACGACGCCGGGAGGAACTTCGAGCGAGACGTCGCTAAGCGCGACCTCCGCGCCGAAGCGCTTGGTCAATCGGTCGAGTCGGATGACGGGCGGCATGGTGAATTTCTCCTGGTTCCGTATCCCAACCGCGACCACTGGCCGCGGCTTTGCAGCGGAATTGAGTGTTTTATGTGACGGGCACTGGTCGCTCTTTCAGGTGCATGGGCACTTCCTTCGCCAACTGCTGTTCGATCAATTCGCGGAGCGTCGTCGCATCGATTCGGCTCTGTCTGGCCTCGGCGAAAACCTGGCCGAGGCGGGTGCGTATCAGTTCGACGCGGGCTGCTCGACAGCGCTCGCTCGCGCCGGCGGCAACCGCCAGCCCGGTGCCGCGGACCGAGGTCAGCACGCCGTCGTCTTGCAGGCGGTGGTAGGCCCTGGCCACTGTGTTGGGGTTGATCGTCAGCTCGCGTGCCAACTCGCGCACCGAGGCGATCAGTTCCCCCTCTTTTAGCACGCCGCCAGCCACCGCAAACTTGATCTGCCGGATTACCTGGTCGTAGATGGGCAAGTTGTCGCCGAAGTCGATTTGGAAGAACATGGCAGTGTCCTCTGTACTAGATAGATAGTACGGTATACGCACGAAACTGTCAAGTGCCTTTCCGAGGAAAATCGCTCGCGGCCCGAATCCGGCCTTTCCCCCTTCTCGCGCAGGTTTTAAGACGGAAAATGAAGAGGGGAATGATCTCCTCGTTCCCACGCGGAGCGTGGGAACCAGACCGAACCAGACGAACTTCACGAATGCCCGAAACCCCTCCACCCAACGACAACTCGCTGGCCGCCGAGAAGGTGCGTTCCTTCCCGCCGACGCCCGGTGTCTATCTGATGAAGGACGCGGCGGGGCGGGTGATCTACATCGGCAAGGCCAAGAGCCTGCGCGCGGGCCGGCAGCTACTTTCTGAAGGCCGCGGCCGAAGACTCGCGCACGGCGAAACTCGTCACCGAAATCCGCGATATCGACTACCTCGACGCCGAGAGCGAGATCGACGCCCTGTTGATGGAAGCGCGGCTGATCAAGGACATCCTGCCGAAGTTCAACCGCGATCTGCGCGACAACAAGACCTTCCCGTATTTGGAAATCTTCACGCACGAGGATTATCCCCGCGTGCGCTTCACCCGCGAGCCGAAATCGCAGGGCACGAAGCTCTACGGGCCGTTCGCCAATCCGCGCGGGCTGCGCGGCGCGATCCAGGTGCTGCAAAAGGTCTTCAAGTTTCGCTCCTGCACGCTCGACATCGATGAGAACGACCAGCGCTGGCGCTGGTATCGCCCTTGCCTGCTGCACTTTATCAATCAATGCACCGCGCCGTGCAATTTCCGCATTGCGAAGGAGCAGTATCGCAACGACATTCACCGCCTGCAACGGTTCCTGGAAGGGGGCAAGAACAAGCTGCTCGGCGAGATGCGCGCGGAGATGGCGGCGGCCGCGGGCGGACTGCAATTCGAGGAGGCCGCCCGGCTGCGCGATGAAATCGCCATGCTGGAAACGCTCGACGACCGCGGACGACTGGAGAAGCACGTGCAGCCGGAGGTCTTTCCCGCCGACCCAAAACGCGGACTCGCCGGCTTGAAGAAGGTGCTGCACCTGGAGCATCGGCCGCGAACGATCGAAGGCATCGACATCGCTCACCTGGCCGGCACCGATACGGTGGCGTCGGTCGTGCAATTCATCGACGGCCTGCCGTTCAAGCCGGGATACAGGCGGATGCGGATTCACGGCGTGGCGGGGCCCGACGATACGGCGAGCATCCACGAGGCGGTTGCGCGGCGGTTTCAGCACCGAGTCGAGAGCGAAAGCGCACCCGACATTCTCTTGATCGACGGCGGCCGCGGGCAACTCAACGCGGCGATGGCAGCGTTGGCTCTGCTGCAAAAGAGCGATGCCGGCACCGAGATTCCCACGACAATGCAAGTGTTGTCCCTAGCCAAGCGCGAAGAGCTGGTATTCACAACCGACGCCGACGAACCTCTGCACCTAAGCCGCCACAGTTACGCCCTGCGGCTATTGCAGTTCGTGCGCGACGAAGCCCATCGGTTTGCCCAGCATTACCACCACATCTTGCGAAAGAGGTCGCAATTGGGGGAGTGAGGTCGGACGGCTTCTGTATAACCGAGGGTTATTGGGAAACGTCGAGAGTGAGGCTTCTTTGGGTAGAATGATGGTTTTCTACAGCAAGAGGAGCTTTTTCGATGGGCAAGAAGTCGGAGTTGGGAGCGGCGGAGCGTCGAGACGTGGTGCTGATGCTATTGCGGCGGGAGGAAGCGGCGGCCGTGTTGGCCAGGCGGTATGGCGTCTCGGAACAGACGCTCTATCGTTGGCGGGATGAGTTCCTGGCCGCTGGCGAAGCCGCCTTGCTGGCGGCCAAGGGCGGAGCCGATCCCCGCAATCGTCAGATCGAGGAGTTGAAGCGGGAACTGGCGCGGCGGGACCAGGTGATCGGCGAACTGACGATCGCCAACCGGCTGCTAAAAAAAAGTGCGGACGGCTTGCTTTGAGCACGGAGTTTCGCCAGGAGGTCAACGAGGTCGTGGTAGCCAACGTCGGCGTGCGATTGACGAAGCTGCTTATGGCCTTGGGCATTCCGGCATCGAGTTGGTATCGCCAGCCCGTGCCGGAAGAGCAGCGTCGGCGACCGGGGCCGCCGCCGAAGAGGGTCGATCCGCACGTCGCCGAGGTCGTGGTGAAGATGGCCACGGAGAACCCTTGGTATGGCTACCAGCGGATCGCTGTGATGTGTCGCCGCTTGCCGGAGGCGGTCGGCGACGAGGATGCGTATCGAGTAATGCGGCAGCACGGACTGTTGCAGAAGAAGCCACGGGTTCGAGAACCCGAGTTGTATCAGGCGTTGAAGCTCTACGAGTTGTTGCCGCAGCGGCCCAACGATTTATGGCAAATGGACGTGACTTACCTGCATATTCCGGGCTTTGGCTGGTGGTATGCGGTGACGGCGATCGACTACTACTCCCGCTACTTGCTGGCCTGTCACCTGACGAACAGCTACAGTGCGGTCGAGGCGATCCATGCCTTGGGCTTGGCACGGCAAGAGGCGGAGCGATTGCACGGGCCGCTTACGAAGACGCCGTTTTTGGTGACCGACAACGGCTCGTCCTTCATTGCCAAACGTTTTTGGACGTACCTGCAAGGCCGGTATTCGCACGTGCGAATCCAGTACCGCACGCCGACGCAGTTGGGTCTGTTGGAGCGGTTTCACAAGACGCTGAAGCAGGAGGAGGTCTACTGGCGGCTATACGACAACCCGGGCCATGCCCGAGAGTGCCTGGAAGAATTTCGGCAGCGTTACAATCAGCGGCGGCCGCATTGGGCATTGGTGCCGGAGACCGGCGGCGATCCCTTCGTGCCAATCGAAGTGTATACGGGCGGGATGGCGATTCGCATTCCGAAGTGGCAAGGCTGGGCGAAAGGAGCGAAGGAGAAACTGGATCGGATGTTGAGCGGCGAGGCGGCCTGACACACAGGGCCCCAGCTCGGGCTCAACAACAGCAGGGCCGCCCTGCCTTACGTCTCCGCCCTCGCCGTTGCCTCCCAACGACGGGGCGAGGAGGCGAACGGCGAGGGCGACGACGACGGCAGGGCTACCGCAAGCTATTTTACGGCGTAACAAGACAAGATTTTACCGTGGGCAAGACCGCAGCCCCACGAATGCGGTCACCGAGGAAGACTCACGCAAAATCGACCTGACAATTTCCACTTGAACCCCGAGTTAAGACAAGCCACTTAACAGATAAAATGAGAACCGCCGGCGGCAACCGGCGGTTTCGTGTTTCCTGCACTGTCGTTGAGGGCGACGAGTGGCGCTCGTAATATCGCCATTGTACGCCCCTTCCGGTTTGTTGCAAGGAGGGGATATGGCAAAAGCACCGCAGTGGATTATAGCGTTATGGCGTTTCGTCAAGCCAATCTTGGATTGGCTTGGTTTACTAGACGTGGTGGTTGGAATCCCTTCCCGTGTTACTGTAATGTGGTCTTTTGGCACAAGCATCCTTACGGCCATAGGGGCACGATTTGAAGGCGTGCCGTGGACCGCAACTGCCGTACTCTGCGCCGTCATGTTCGGGGCCATCTTATGGATATTCACACAACTAACACAAGGAATCTCCCCTAAGATAATCCAAACTCGCACAAAAGAGGGTGTCCCCGTTACTGCGAAAGGAATCGCAAATGATGGGCGAGAGTTCTTTTTCGGTCAGTGGTCTGTTGAAAAAGGGAATGGATACCCAGGAGGCTATGTAGTGGAATTACACGACGACGGAAGAGCCCTAAAGATAAGTGGCGGGATGGTCAAGAATGTGGCCGGCAGTTGGGGGTATGTCAATGCTGGAGGTTGGGCAATGCACGGCCAAGTTGAGATCAAGTGGGATGATGGGGGTACGGATGTCTTGCGCGTTGTGAAAGTCGGACGGCGAGCCGATGGAAGCGCGTTTGAGGCAAAAGCGATCAAGATTAAGGGGGCTGAAAGCCTAGCCCCCGTCTAGCCGTTCTACGGCCAGCAACACAGAGCTAGGACA
>CAWGNG010000022.1:0-25974 GCA_963823895.1 uncultured Planctomycetaceae bacterium | reverse complement strand
ACCGAGGATGGCCTTGATTCGCTCGCTCCAGTTCCAAATCACGGCTTCGACAGTGGATGCTACATCCAACGATTCGTTGCCGCTTTGAAGAGGGATTATCTCGTCGATATTCATACGGTAGCACAACTCGGCTCCCATATCGCTTGTCGGTGAAAACAACTCGATCCATTCAAGGCGAGAAGCATTGGACAGAAGAAAGTCGATCCAAAGGTCATTTGGTCCAAATGGGTTCACCTTTCGGACATCTCCAAGCGTCATGGTAAGCGGTAGGTGTTTGCTGAGGATCGGTTCGTCGTTCTCATCCTTGAAGATCGCTTCAATTTTCGAGTCATCGCCACCAACCGATCCAGTTGCTTCGTTCATGGGAAATTTGCAAATAAAACGATGGATTCAGCCCATCAGCAGCATTCTGCCCGGGCCCTGAAGGAAACACGTGGGCGACAAGGCACGCAGAGACGTTACCTGTCTCATTAGTCACATTGTAATTCAGCATATCGCAGGCGAAAAGTCCTCGTCCCCACACCTCGCCCACTTCGCTCAAAAAGCAGCCCACCGGAACAAGCTGCCAGAACCGCTTGCTTTCCGCGTGACTAGGAGTGAAGTCCCAAGCTCACGGGTCTACGGACGGCAGAGATTTCCACGGAATTCACGGACTTATCTCCGCTGGCGATCCCTACCCGCCCGTTCGTTTCGACGTGTATGCAACGCGGCCTCGTAACCGCCCATAACATCGTCGAAGCCATGATGAGCACCTACAACAACATATTGTCGCCCAGGCGGGCCGGCGGCGAACGGTCCTTTTCGAGCCGCGGGCGTAGTCCCGCACCTAACCAAATTCTCTTGGATTTTGACCGGCCGGTGGAGATGGAGCCGGCCGCGAAGCTCCCAGCGGTACAATGTCCGCTCGCACAGTTTGCTCGGCATATTGCTGCACTCTTGGAAGCCGACCCTTCGGTCAAATTCGACAACACGGCCATCGGCCGCCTGGCCCGAGACATCTTCGGCAGTTCGGCCGGACACGGCCGCGACGCCTATGACGCCGCCGAAGCGGGATTGAACATCTATCTGCACCGGTTGGGTCTTGACCTTGGCAACGTCCCTGCCACGCTCGACAAGCTCCTCGCTATCCAAGCCCGACTGCCCGCCCAGACCCGACGCGACCAAACGCAGATTGAGTTTCAGCAGTTCAGCACGCCGCCGGCCGAGGCACTGGTGGTCGTCAAAGCAGCCGCTCTGTGCCCCGGAATGTCGGTCCTGGAGCCGAGCACCGGAACGGGCAACATCGCGGTTCTCGCCCGGCTCCTTGGGGCACACGTAGATACCAATGAAATCGACCCACGCCGGCGTGAGTTACTCGCCCTGCAAGGATTCGAGCCCACGGCACTCGATGCCGAACGTCTCAACAATCTTCTCCCCCTGGATAATACCTATCATGCCATCGTGATGAACCCGCCCTTCTCGGCCACCGGAGGCCGAGTCGCCGGCCACCGCACCGCCTTCGGAGCCCGCCACATCGAGCAGGCCCTCTTGCGACTCAAGCCGGGCGGACGCTTGGTTGCCATCGTCGGCCGCGGCATGGCCAGCGACCGGCCCGGCTTTCGTGACTGGTGGACGGACATCGGTAGCCGCTATCACGTGCGTGCCAACGTCGGCATTGACGGCCAAGAGTACGCCCGCTTCGGCACCACGTTCGGCAACCAAATCATCGTCGTTGACCATGACGGACAAACGACCGATGAAGCGGCTATGATCACGGGCGGCGGCTTATCGGTGCGGGAGGCATTTCAACTACTTGATGGTCTATCGAAGGAGGACGTTTATGGGCGAGTTTGTGCAGCATGTCAACAAACAGGCAATGGAAGTAGTGCAAGAAATCTTCGGCCAGGAACCGTTGCCTTGGGAGAATCCGCTCTTGGAGTTGATGGGGCTTCTGCTGGGGGACGGATTCGGGGAGGTTCAGTCGCCGCCGACCATGCCGATCACGAGCCAGCAGTGGCTCGACTGGCATCGCCTCTCACTCACGAATCCCGAGGAACTTCTTGCGGCGATGAACCACGTTCTGGAAACGGAGCAGCGGGAACTTCCTACGGAACTGACGGCCATGCAGACTTGGGCGGCTTCTCTTTTTCTGAACACGCTCGACCAATTGGAAATGACGTAGGCCAGCTTGAAACGGCCCTGACGCCACACTCGGTGGACATCGAGGAAGGGACGGTGTTTGCCGCCTATCGCGTGCAAAAAGCCGTGGTCCGGGGCTCGCTGCCTCACCCCGCCAACGTGGTCGAGAGCACGGCGATGGCGTGCGTTGAACCGCCCGATGTCACCTACCGCCACCACCTGCCCGCCGAAGTGATCGTCGAGGGACGTGTCTCGAATCTGCAAATCGAAGACGTAATCTACGCCGGCCAGGCGACGAGCGTCATCCTGCCGGACGGCTCACGTAAAGGGCATTGGAACGGCGACGGCACGGGCATCGGCAAAGGCCGCGAGATTTTCGCCTTCATGTACAACGAACTGGCCCAGGGCCGCACGAAGCACGTGCATATCTCGGCGGGCCACCAGCTTGTCGCCGATGCCGAACGCGACCGCAGTGCCGTTGGGCTCCCGCTCCGCATCATCCACCAGGCACGATTCAAGACGGCGGAAACCATCGCCGCCGATTCGGGCGTCTTGTTCACGACGTACACCCTCTTGAGCGACGATTTCGACGGCGACCGGCAGCGGTTCAAGCAGTTGACCGATTGGCTGGGGCCTGATTTTGACGGCGTGATCGCCTTCGACGAGGCCCATTTGATGAAGAACGCCGCCGCCACTCCGCACGGCGGCAAGGCGACGGTCGATCACGGCACGCTTCGCGGCAACATGGGAATCACCCTGCAACGGCTCTTTCCGCAGGCCCGTGTTCGCTACTTCAGTGCGACCGGGGCGACAGAGGCCCGGCACATGGCCCCTTACGAACGCCTTGGGCTCTGGGGAGCCGGGGCACCTTTCGCGGATTTTCCGGCGTTTCTCGTGGCTATGGAACGAGGCGGCGTGGGGGCGATGGAGATGCTCTGCCGCGATCTCAAGAGCGTGGGCACCTACCTCTCCCGCACGATCAGCTACGGACCGACTCGTTTGCCGGACGGGAGCATTGTCCCGGAGAGTGCCGTCGAGTACGAACCCCTGCTCCATCGACTCAGCGAGGATGAACGGGCACAATACGACCGGATTGCCGACCTCTGGTCGGAACTCTTGGTCGAATTCGAGGCGGCCGAGGGCAACGCCGGCCAAGGTCGCAACGGCAATCGTTACGCCCATTTTTATTCCGCCCAGCAGCGGTTCTTCCTGCAACTGATGATGGCCTATTCGCTGCCCGACGTGATCGCGGCCATCGAGGCGGATCTCCGCCAAGGCCGCTCCGTCGTACTCAGCCTCTTCAATACCTCCGAAGCCCAGACGGAACGCAAGGTGCGTGACGCCCGTGCCGCAGGCGTGGAGTTATCGGAGCTTGACGCGACACCGCGGGAGATGATCGTGCAGCTTATTGAAAAGCACTTTCCGATCTTTCAGTACCAGGAAGAGACCGACCCCAAAACCGGCCGCGTGCGACGTATCCCCGTCGTCGATTCCGCCGGAAATCCCGAGATCAACCGCGAGAATCAACGCCGGCAGCAAGAACTGCTGGACAGGGTGGCCGACCTGGACTTTCCACGGAATCCGCTCGACGCCCTCGTCGCCCGCTTCAGCGTGGGCAATGTCGCCGAAATCAGCGGCCGGACGCACCGTTTTGAAGGCGACAAATACGTCCGCCGCAAGCTCGACGGCGTGCCGCGGCGGGAACTCAACGAATATGAGACGCGGCTCTTTCAACGGGGAAGCAAACGTGTTGCCGTGCTTTCCGGTGCCGGCTCCACCGGAATCAGCGTCCATGCCGACGTGGCCGCCAAGAATCAGCAACGGCGAGTCTTCTATGCCTTCCAATTTCATGGTCGGCCGACCAACAGATGCAGGCTTTTGGCCGCGTTCATCGCTCCAACCAAAGCTCGGCACCGGTCATCCGGCTCGTGCTCCTCGACCTGGCCGGCCAGAAACGGCTGGTCAATGCCGTTTCCAAGCGATTGGCGGCACTTGGTGCCTTGACCAAGGGCGAGCGGCAGTCGCTCTCTAGCGACCTCTTCCGGCCCGAAGACGTGACCGACGCCTACGGCAAAGCAGCCCTGTCACGGCTCTACCGGGAAATTCAAACCGGCCGCCTGAGCGACGAAGGACTCGGCCTCAGCACGCTTGAACGCATGGGAGTGCTCGACAAGGAAAAAAACGCCGTCCGCGAGAACTACGCCAGCAACGTGGAGCATTTTCTCAATCGGATCATGGTGTTGCACGTCGAAACGCAGAACCGTATCTTCGAGTTGTTCCACGAGCGGTATGTCGCTGCCGTGGAAGCCGCCAAGCGTCAGAGTGCTTTCGACTTCGGTGTAGAAGAGATCCGTGCCCACAACCTGCGGCGAATCGCCGAACCGGAGACGCTTTTCGTAGACCCCGGCTCGGGGGCACGAACGATGCTGCACGAATTGGAAGGCGATGTCGATGTCGTGCGGCATGGTTTTGGATCGGTCGCCGTGGCAGCCAATCTGGGTTTCTATCGGAACCATCAGAGCCGCCGGATTTACGGCGTATCCGAGCACCGGGACGCAGAGGACGACGCTGTCTATCTCACGGCCGTGAAAGGTTCACGGCGGGGCCTCGAACATCACGAACTGGAGGCGAAGTACGAGCAGGTCGAGCTTGCGGAAGCCCGCGAGTGGTGGAACGCCGAATACGAGAAGACACCGGCCAGGGAGCCGCAGCGGTTCCATATCCTAAGCGGAGCGATTTTTCCGATCTACGACAAAATCATGGGGTTGTCGGGGATTCGCAATGTCAAGATCGCTCGGGCGATTCTCGTTGACGGCCAAGCCCTGGTGGGTCTCAACCTGAGTCCGGCAGACGTTCCCAACGTCAAGCAGCGGCTCGGCATCGGTACGCCGCTGGCCGCAGCCTCACCAGCCGAGATTCTCGACTTGATTGTTGGCGGTTCGATGATCGAACTCGACAACGGTTGGCGGTTGACGACCGCCAGAATCGCCGGCGACCCTGTCTTGGAACTGGTGCTGAACGGCGTGGCCGCCAATCGCGACGAACTTGTGGGGTACGGTCTTTCGGAGGAAATTCTCCATTACAAACGACGGTGGTTTGTCGTTCGCGAAGACGCCGATGACGTACTCAGTCGCCTGCTGACACAACGGAAGGCAATCAAAGACCTGACCAATTGTGACGAAACACAATCCGAAAGGATTGAACCAAGATAAGGCGATCGCCTTCGCTCATAGAGACAGCCCACCGGTACAAGCTGGCTGCCGGAAAGCTTGCTTTCCGCGTGACTATGAGCGAAGGACCGAGGCGAAAATGCAGGAATCCGCCCTCGCCGAAGCGGCATCATACGAGACTGAGGAAGCAACAATGTCGGAACCAACGAATAAACGCGATATCGCCGATGCGTTGAGGCGGGAACTGGAAAGCCAGACGATTCCCCGACCCGTTTTGGCACTTGAGCGAGCAAACCCCAACTCAAGCGAGACAGATGCAAATGCCATCCCCAAAGAGTTCCTGGACGCCATCCTCGAAGTGATCGCTTATTCCATCGAGCAGATTCTTGTCAGCGTGCTGGCCCGACGTGTAGCCGCGGCCGTCGAGCAAGCGACACGTCCCTTGACCGAGGAAGTCGCCCTCTTGCGTATCGCTTTTGAGAACGATTGGAACCGTTCCAACCGAAATAAGTGAGTGCCGTCGCATACGGTGGGTGTCCCCGTCAGTCTGTTCGCGAATCCAAGGACATCACAGCAGCATCATAACACTGGGAGAATCCAGCCTATGCTGAACCCTGAAATGCAAACTTTGCTTGACCACGTGAAACGCGAACTTGAGAACGTGGTCTTTTCACCGCCCGAGTGGGTAGCAGACCGTTTGACGCACAAATTGGCCGGCGCCATCGTCAAGGCTATTCCGAAGGGTTTCGCCGAGTCCATTCACGAGGTTATTGAGAAATCCGTCGAGAAATCCCTGACTGACGTAGTGTCCAAAGGCGTAACGGAAGGCATTACGAAGGCAATTCAACCATTGGTCGCGGAGATTGCTCTCTTGCGAGAAGCACTCCAGAAAAACTTGGACGACGACTGGTGGAAAGGTGACCAGGACAACGAACCAGACGACGATTCCGAGGATGGCACGCTCTTCTGAACTCGCAATCGCCCTTGCCGTGGACCGCGTGCCGAGGGTCTGCCGGTCTGCGGGTCTGCTCCGCTTGCCGCTCGCCATCGAGCATGGTCGGGAAAGTGGCCATCGGCGAGAACAGAACGTCCCGCACGGACACGGGGAGTCCAAGGAACAAACTATCATCTCTCGTCGGCGTCCCCCTCAACAAATGCGGACGAGAATCGTAATCGATCGCTGCCAGCCATCGTCTTTCACGTTTGCCGCACCGCCGGGTACGTTCGGCATCAAGTGTTCAAGGCTTGCAGCCTTGTCTTGGTTCGATTCGTTCTTGTCTCCCGGCAAGGGCCAGCCACGCGATGCCCGAGGCAAACCGGTGCCAGGCAGTTGCCTGTCACGACGGTTTGCACTTGGGAGCCATCCTTGCTTGGGCCACCCGGCCTTTCGTTCCTCTTAAAAGGTTTTCTGGGTTCATCATCCTTGAGTGAATGAACCCAGAAAACCTTTTAAGGAGGAACAGAAAATGACAACGAACGAAACAAACCAAGACAAGACAGCCAATCTCAGCACTTACTTCCGTGAACTCACCGCCGGCGAGGCGATACCGAGACCGGAAAACGAGGAATGGGAAGCGATGATGAATCGAATCGAGTCCGTTTCCGGGCCGGTGGAAATCGACGAGAAAACCTACTGGTACTTCCTCGAAACCCTTCCGCCACGTTTCATGCAGGTAAACTACTTCTGTTTCGCCGAAGGTTCCGAGCCCTTCCGGCTCTTCTGGGAACGAGACGGCCGATTCTTCGCCAGACGCCTTGACTGGGAACAGACCAAGAACTTCTGCCGCCTGGCCGGCAGCCGAGCTTACCAGTAGCACACAGCAGAAGGGGGGCAGCCAAGCTCCCCTTCGCGACAGGGTGCTTCGCGGCTACCGCAACACGGCGAAATCTCCTGATATTACGGCAGGAAACGCGGTGACACCCCCCCCGACTGTTGAAAAACGGCACCGATCGTACCGGCCGATTGACAGCAACTGCCAGAAACCGATAATAATACTTTTACCTCAGCGGGTACTGACTGCCCTTGTGCGAGGGATTGTTTATGTCGGCCAACCGTGCCAGCAGCGTGCTCACCATCGACGAATTGGCTGAGTACCTGAAAATCTCGAAATCGACGCTATACAAACTCGCCCAGGAGGGCAGCATCCCGAGCCAAAAGGTCGGCAAACATTGGCGATTCCACAAGGACGCCGTTGACGAGTGGCTCCGCCAGCGAGGCCCAGTCACCCCGTCGCCGAAAGTTAATCCCGAAAGATAGTCGTATCCGTCCATTCCTTCCCAGACCGCAGCCGTAATCCGTTACCGACCGCCCCGTAGAAGTGATGCCATGAAGCTGACGCCGTACCACGCCAAGTACATCGCCCACGAATTGACACGGCGGTGTGCTTCCGACAGCATCGAAAAGCTGACGGCGGTACTGTCAGATGCCCAGGTCGATCTCAATCCGCATCAAATCAAAGCGGCACTCTTCGCCTTCCGCAATCCGCTTTCCCGTGATGCCATCCTAACCGATGAAGTGGGCTTGGGAAAAACCAGAAAGGCCATTCACGTCCTTCCATCGCTTGATAAGTTCGTGCCGGCCAACTTGCGGAAGCAGTGGAGTCAGGAATTGGCCGATACGTTCTTCCTGCCGTCGGCCATCTTGGAAGCCCGCACGTTCAACGACTTCATCCGGGCCGGCATGGTCTTCAACGGCACGAACACCGACCCCACGTCCAAAGAAATCTACCAGGCATGGCTCAAGAAACACGCCGGTACGGATCGCGTTTCCGGCTCCCCCGCCGCCGACATGCGTGCCGCCCTGGTCGATTACTTCCGTGACGAAGCGGCCATCATGGATACTGCAACCTCTCGACGGCCGCGGCCGACGGCCGATCCGGCAACACAGCCGACGCATGACGGCGGCCGACCCGCCGGGCTCTTCAGACGGCCGAAGCACCATTGTCACCGGAATCGGGCGGGTTGCGACAGCCGGCAGCAGGGCCACCCTGCTCGGTTCGGCGAAACGGGGCGGCCCTCACCGCTTGGACTGCCGCCTCTTTATCGCCCCACCAGTGGGAAGTATACTAGCAGATGGCTTCCGCCACACACAACCCATACTCAGCCTCCCCCCCTCATGGGCACGCAGCCAAAGGGTACTCGGGGGCGAAGCCTATGCCGGAAACTAAACGAACAAACGACACGCCCATCGTGGCGGCATCCGAGCCGGACCCTATTCGAGAAAAGGCGATCCGGTTGTTCCGGTATCTGAGTGCCCTCGCCGAGCTTCGCGCAAAGACTGTGCGCGATGTGGCGTCCTACGAGGCCGTCTTCTGGTTCAGTGAATTGCCATGTGAAAAGGAGTGCTACACCCCCGCCTGGGACGGAGGGGAGACAACCGACGAAGAGAACTGGTTGCGGATCGACAAGCCCGTAAGGCCGATCCTGCCCCGGCCGCCGGCCCAGTGCGAACATTGGTTTGATGCCACAAGCTTGGAGCAAGTTGCTGCGGAACCAAAGCTGTACGACGAAATCGTCGATCCCAAGTGGATTCCAGGTGGCGACGAAACCGATTCGCCGCCGCCGAGGCTGTTGCTGAGCGATCATCCGCATGTCGTTGTCGCTTGGGGAAAGAACCTTGAAACGCGGCTCCTAACCGATCAGGAAGCGAGGTTCCGTCATGCCTGATTCCAATTCCACTCCGAAGGGCTGTGTGTACCAAGCGCGAAACAAGCTCAACGGCAAGTCATATATTGGAAAGACAAACCGGATACTTCGTCTCAGGAAGAGCGGACATTTTGCGACGGTCAATGCGGGGTCAAGATGCTGCTTCGCCGGCGCGCTTCGCAAATACGGGCGCAAATGTTTGAGTGGACGATCCTGTTTTGCAGCGATGACGCCGCTGAACTGTCTCGGATGGAGCGCCACTTCATCAGGGAACTGAATACAAAGGTGCCTTTTGGATACAACAGGACGGACGGCGGGGACGGTGCCCCCGGTACGGCGGTATCCGCTGAAACCCGCGCCAAAATGAGTGTGTGGCAGAAGGGGAAACGCAAGTTCTCGGACGAACACAAGGCGCGCATTAGCGATGCCAACAAAGGGCGGGTTATAACTCCCGAAATGAGGGCGAAGATTAGCGCCGCTCATAAAGGACGTCCCAATTTGGCACGGCGTGGAGTGCCCTTGACCGCAGACCAGAGGGCACGCATCAGCGCACTGCAAAAAGGAAGGCGGTTGACGAAGGAACACCGGCAACACATTGCGAGGAGCCTAAAAGGGCGGATTATTTCGGAACAGCACAGACAGAAACTAAGGAAGCCAAAGCCGCCGCGCACCGCTGAGCACGCGGCAAAGATAGCCGCAAAGACACGTGGACGAAAGCAATCCACGGAGGCGTTGGCGAAGATTGTGGAGGCAAACCGAAAGCATAATTCCGACCCTACGATACGTGCAAAGATCAGCAAGGCTTTGCTCGGTAAGAAACACGGCCCAATGAGCCAAGAACAGAAGGACAAACTGCGGCTGATCTTCAAGGGCAAGAAGAAGCCCCCACGTTCTCCCGAGCATCGAGCGAACATTGCGGCTGCGAGACGCGGCAAGAAACACTCTGAGGCCACGAAAGCGAAGATCAGGACAACAAAGGCTCGTAAGCGAGCAGCAAAGGGAGAGGACGATAGCTGTTTGCATGACCGAGTGCTGAGCCGCATGGAGAGAGCATGAACCTGAAGGCCATCATCATCCCCGCCCTGACCCGCGACGAACTGAAGCAGGCTGTGAACGACCTTGGCTTGCCCAACGTGGATCGCCGCAGTCCGTCGTCATTGCGCAAGTCCCTGAAACAAGCTCGCCGTGCAACTCCCGAGAAGCTGCTGCGGTACTTGAACAAGGCCAAGCTCAGACTCCTCTGTGAAGACTCGGGCATCCCGAGCAAAGGCCCTCGCAAGGAACTGACCGAGCGGCTACTGGCCTTGGAGGCAAGCGATAGCGGTGAGCGGGGACCACAGTGTTCTTTGGAAATGCGGGAAGCGAACGCACCAGAGGGAGAGAATAGAGAACTGGGCGACGAAAACGCTTTTTTTCGCCGTGTCAATGACGAGGCTTTCCCTCACATCGACGCTGCCACCGTCCCAATCTACGGGTTTCAGGACAAGCAGGTGAAACTAGACCGCACGGGCGTCCTCTTCCGAATTGCGGACTCGCATTTCATCCTGACCGCTGCCCACGGCTTGCAAGACATCATTCAGGCGGGAATTCCGCTTCTCGCTGACTTCAGTACAAGGCACCGAATCCCGATTCCACTTGCCAAAGGACAATTCTGCACGACCGAAGAGAAGGGGGGCCGCGACGTTGCCGCAATACTCATTCCCCCTTCGGTTGTCGCGGACCTGCCTGCCCATAGGCGATTTCTCACAATGGCCGACGTGGATACCGAGTCGCAGGCCAAGCGGGGATTCTACGCGGTCTTCGGCTTTCCAACGGCATGGTATCGTAGGGTTGAGGACGTGCAGAGAAACGATCCGCTCGCCTTCGTCGCCTCAATCTATGAAGGCGAACTAAACCCAGATGCTTTCTTCGATCCGAAGGTGCATATCGCTTTGACCTTTGAGCGGAGCGCTATTAACGCTCTCACGGGAGAGCCGCGCGAACTACCGCCAGTAGAGGGCATGAGTGGCTGTGGGTTGTGGCGTATCGCTAACTACTCGCGCAAGGAAATGGTTGCATGGAGCGCAGACAAGATTCGGCTCGTGGCGTTACAGCACCGCTGGTTCAAGCAAAGGCAGTACATTCAGGGGACGTGGATCGCGTATGCTCTGGGCTTAATCCGGGACACTCACCCGTCCCTTCGAGAGGCCATGAAGCTGTCCTATCCGAGAGGGTATTGATCGCGGTTAGGGCCAGCAAGAAGGCAAAGCCGTGGTTGCGGAGATGTTCGATAGGCGCTGATCCGATAGCGAAACCTAATCCCCGAATGACCTACACGGTCAGCGAGTCCGAACTTGTTAAAATCAATGAGGAGTCACGGCACAAGTCGTTACGACACGCCCTTGCTCCGACCGCGCGAGGGCGCTGAGGCCCAACGCCAGCTTCTCCGTGTCATTGCGAGTGGAGCCGGCAGAGGTTTCGATGCAAACCATGCGCGACAGGCTAGTGGGTGACAATTGGGGATGACATGGCACTTTGTTTTAGGGATATGCCGTCCTGGGTGATGGTGGCGGTGGCATCGAGGATTGCTCGGCAAGTCCAGGGTGCCGCCGCGTGTTTGAGCAAATCAGACGGCGATGCAGTAAATGACGCCATTCAAGTTGCCGAAAAGTCCGCGCAGCACGGACACGTTGGCGAGCGAGCACTGGAACTAGCGGAATTAGCGAAGATCGCGTGGGAACGTGCTCTCAGTGCGAATGAGCCCAAGGCCGCTCACGCGGCCTTGGCCGCATCCGAGACCGCGGCAGCGGCACATTCGGCGATGAGCAGACAAGAACTCATTCGTGCGGCGGAACGAGTGTCGGCCGCGGCGCGACAGGCGATCGGGCCAGAGTGCCTGTCCGATTTCGAGGCGGACATTGAGGAGATCGCACAGTTAGGACAGGGGCTATCAGACTCCGACCCCGCGCCCCGCGAGATGCTCGGCTTCGTCCATTACCAAGCCGTCCATGAGGCTGGTCATGCTGTCGTCGCCTCGTACTTGGGGATTCCGTTCGACACGGTGCGGGTCATCTACGAGGCAGAAGTCGATGTCATTTCGATTGGTAATCCTGAGCAGGTGACGGCTGAGGATAGACGAAATTACCTTCTTGGCTACGCGGCGGGGGCTGCTGCCGAGGACGTGGTATTTGGACGGCGACGAGAATTGGGATGCCGTGACGACCGTCACGGGCATCAGCGGTGCGGTGGAACTGATTTCGATGGTGATGCGGCTAGAGTTCGGGAGTACAACTGGTTTAGTAAACCCCTCCTTGGAGAGATCGCGTCGTTGCTGGAAGATCGCCATGCACTCTCGGATCGTGAGGTTCGGCAGGCATTGAATCTCCCAAGTGGTTGGACGGATTATCAAAGATGGCTACCCGATTTCTGGTCACAGCCACGATAAAAGCCTCATCCTGGCCCTCATAGAATTTCCAGATTGGTCTTCTTCCGCGTGGCGATCCCCGATCCGTGTCCTTGCGCGGCCGGTTCGGGCAATTCCGCGTCAGGAATTCGGCAGGCCCTCCAAAAGCCGAAACTAGAAGCCACGGCGCAGGTGGCCGAGCCGCGCAACACGGTCGGCGCGCAACCTTTGGCAAGCGCAGACGCAGGAGCTTCTCAAGGACGTGTCCTCGTTTGCAAACACGATTGACGCTCCGTCATCGAACTACGTAAAGACAATCCTCGCTTTCGCCGAAGGGCCGGCCGGCGATTTGCCGCGGCTCAATTCACTCGGTTCGGCAGGCCAGCGAAATAACCATCGGCAAAACAATGAAATTCGCGCCGATGGTGCGTGAGCGGAAATTTCAGGTTCATTCCCTCAAGGAACCAATTGCCGCTCAGATCGAGACGGACCTGCTGGTCGTGAAAGACGAGCCCACAAACGCCCTTATCGCGCACCCATCCGTGGATTTGGTCGGCGTATCTGCCTATACAACGACAAAGGGCCTGGTGGTGAAGTTTTCCGAAGTCGTTGTCGGACATTGGCTTGGTTATGCGGGTATTGTTGGGATTGAAGAGGAGGGTAGTCTCCAAAACTATTATGCCGGGCAAGCCTGCTTTCTCGATCTGGTTGGCGGCTTTTGAGATGCGCTTGTGCAGATTTCCGACGCCCTTTATGCGTTTTGCAGCGATGCCGTAATTCACGCCTTCCACAACGCACGTCACGTCGGGCTCTTCGCGCTCAATGGGTGTCAGGCCGGCATTCTGGCAAATCGCAGCGATGAACAATTCAAATTGAAAGTCGCGGCCTCTGGAATTCCCGCGGTTGTCTTGCGGTAGTACCGAGTCGCCCAGCGCGAACCTGATGAGGTCGCGGAACTTCTGGTCCGTTGGGTGGGCAGCAGCCACGTCGAACACGAACGCGAGCACTTGCAAATCGCGCTCTGCCTCGACAGCCGTTTCAAAATCCGGGTCCGTCGGCCGAATCATTGGCCGACTCTCATCTGTAAGCGTGCGGTACATCTGCATCACGCGCGAGCCGGCCGGCACCGGAAGCCCAAGTGCCTTTATGGATTCGACCACGAACGTGGCGTTCTCAGCACGGACTCGGCGTGGGAATGCCATAAGGAACCGCTTTGGCGACATCTTGACCCGATCCAGGGCCATTGTAGCCGGTAACAGGCCAAGAGCACAGCCGTCACCTTGGCCTTCCCATGCCGGGCGGGTGGCACTGGCTCGCCAGTGCCATCGTCGGTCACTGTCCGTCTCCTCTGGGCCAAGTAACGTGCTGTTGCCTGGACGCCCGGTCAAATGCAACCTGGCCAAACTCGACTTGCGGCAGGATGGCACCTTCCGCGCTTTACTGCGCGATGATAGTTCCACCGAACCCGCCCCTGGCTTCAGCCGCCTCTTGTTCATCGGGTGGGAGCAGGCTGTACAACTGGCGAACTGCCGCCTTCAGCGCCTCCAAGTCGTTGTTGTTCATCGCCCGCTGCGCCTGCACGAACAGCCTTTCAGCCGCCGCTTGTTCCCGCATCTGGCCGCTCTGCTGTTGAAGATACTCAAGAAAGCCAACCCAGAAGCCTGGCTGCCGCACGACAACGCGATTGCCAAGAACACGCAAGTCCTCGGTTCTGGTCCGCAGGAACTCGATGCGCTCGTCAGAAATCGCGCGGTCAACGTCAGCAGCCAGTTCCTCCAGCCGTTCACGCTCCTCTGGTTCGCCATTTGCCGCGACCACTTCTCGCGTGGCCTCAAGTTGCCGGTGTGCCTCACGGACAAGCCCAGGCCATTCCAAGGCGCTTTCCACGGTGTCTATCGCGGTCTTCAGGTCAAGCAGCTTTCGGTCGGCTTCGCCCCTTGCGTCAGGATCACCCTGGGCCGCCGCCACCTGACGCTGAACAGTATCAACGACTTGCTCCTCGTCCAAGCGATCAATTGCCGCCTCGGCCTTGTGGTCGGCCACTTCCGCTGTCTTTTCCCTCAGCACTTCCAATCGACTGACCTCGCTCTCAAGCTCTCGACGCAAAATGTCCGGCGACCTAGCGATTACTTCTGGTCGAAAGACGGACTCGAACTCCTCGTCCAGGATGGGGACGAAAGCCTTGGTTTTTGTCGTCCTCGACGTGTCGATTTCGATTGTTACCTCGACCTCGCTGCCCAAGGGCACGTCTCGCTTGACGCGAGGGTCGGTCGGCAGAATCTCTAAGCAACCAATAAGCCCGTCGCGGTCGGCCTTGTGGTCATTCGTTCCCTCGATTACAGGAATCTTGATGATATTGTCAGCCCCCTGTGGCCGCCCCTTGCGTAGCGGGACCGCAGTGTAGAGCACCTTGGTTGTGCGAGCGGGCAGAGCATCGCCCTTGCGGAAGAACCATATCGGTTTATTGTTTGCCATTGCTACGCCCAGATTGTGCGTCAGCGGCGGGCTCGTGATTACCATCCCGATGGTGTAGGCGAATTGGTCCGGCGAGCAGGCAAGCCTTGTTCCACGGGCATCCGTCAAAATGATCTGAAACTCGCACTTGCGTCCCTTTTCGGCATGTACCTCGGTCATAAAGGTTCTGCTCGACGAGATGCGGATGCTTCCGCTGCGCCACTGACTGCGTGTCTCGACGATCTCCACCGACAAGCCGCTCGTGCCTGTCCCAGCCGGGGACAAGATGCGACCGCCGACCATTGGGTCGGTTTCGCTGCCGACCGGCTCATACTCCAGTTGAATCTTGTAGGTTGTCGGTGCAACGGCCCCCGGCTCAGCGTCTAGGCGCTGCGTTCCGGCGAACACGGCGGCCCCTCGGGCGACGACGGTAATCGGATCAATGGAAAGGTCCAGTCTTGTGCCGAGTTCGCCCGCCACTCTCTCCTGGAGCCACGGAAACAGACTGGAACCGCCGACAAGAATCGTCCTGTCGATGCCCCGCCCCGCCAAGCCCTTTTCCTGAAGAGCCTTTTTGCACAAGTTGATTGACTGCGAAACCCAAGGTTCGATGATGCGCTGAAGATCGGCGGGGCAAAGCTCACAGGCAAAGTCAATCATGTTGCCCTGGTCGTCTTCGCACAATGCCTCGATCCAGATTTCGGCCGGCTGTTGTGCTCGTGATACGGAGATTTTCGCCTCCTCCGCATGGTGTTTCAACTTCGCCAAAGCAGACTTCCAGCGGTGGTCCTGCGTGCTGCGGTTGGTTGGAAAAGAAGCTACCTTGTGCGCGCTCTTCAGTCGCGGAATCAGCAACTTCTCCACGATATCCCAGTCGATGTTCTTGCCGCCAAGGTAGTTGTCGCCAGCGTGGTTGACGACTTGAATCACTCCGTCGCGCACCTGAATGACAGCCGCATCGAAGGTTCCACCGCCGAAGTCGTACACCAGCCAAAAGACCTTGTTCGCGGCTGACTGGAAGCCATAGGCCAGCGCCGCCGCCACGGGTTCCTGGAGGAGGGGGCTCAAGGAGAACCCTGCGAGTTCGGCAGCTCGACGTGTTGCTTCGCATTGCGGCAACTCGAAGGCCGCCGGTACAGTGATGACCGCAGCGGTGATGTTCTCATCCTGCACATCGCGGCGTAGAACCTTGAGGACTTCCGCCGACATTTCCTCTGGAAGCATCTTCCGTCCACTCCGCCGAAATGTCTTTTGGCATTGCTGGCCCATCCGCAGCTTGAACTCGACGGCGGCGTTCTCTTCGTCGTCAATTTGATGAGCCCTGGCAACGCCGCCAACGTACTGCTTGCCGCGTTTGTCGTACCAAATGGCCGAGGGCGTGACTACCGAGCCAAACTGACCGGGTTCCCGGCTTGGTATCACTTCTGAAACCGTGCCATGAAGGACGGCAATGGTACTGTTGGTCGTTCCCAGGTCGATCCCGTAATCAATGGTTGTTCGTGCCATCGGCGTTTGTCCTTTCACTCTGCGTGATTCGCTTGTTGCTGGCCGGGAACGCCTGGTCTGGCCCCATCCGGCATGGTCGAGCCTGTCGGTTCACCATCCGTGCTCGTGTTATTGTGCGCCAGACCCGATTTTGTCGCCGCGCTCTTATCGTCGATTGGCTGACCAACGATCACGTCCGCCCGCTGAATAAGCACGTCTTTGTAGAACACGGTCGGCTTGATAGTTTCTTGAATGACCTCGCTGCCTAAACCCTCAATAGGCTGGAAAGCAAGGGGGTTCACAGCCATGCCGGGAACGTAGCGTTGGCCCTTGGGGTCTTGGACCTCGATGCCGCCCGAAACCAGGGCGTCCCATGCTGCCTGGATGTGTCTCGGCAAATACCGAAACTCGGAGGGCAGTTCCACGCCGGGCTGGCCCTCCAACTTGGTGCGCGCCCGCCAGATAGCGGTTGCCACAGCCGCGATGACCAGGAGCAAATGCCTGGAATCCGCCCCCAACCCCTTGTCAGCCTGCTTTGCAGCGGTCACGAGGTCAGGCGGCTCTTTGGCTCCGAAAGGTTGGACCCGCATCATCTGTCGCGCGCCGTCAATGGCACCTCGCGCGATCACCATAATCCTGCTGCTCCTACGGCGGCCCTCTCGATCACCATCTGTCGTGTTATCATTCATGTGACAATCCTTATCGTTCGCCGCTGTTATAGCGGCGCACCATGTCGTTCACGGAGTCGATCTCGCGGGAGTATTCGGCATACTTTGCCTTTCGCTCAGCCAATAGTGAATTGTATTGACCAACAAGAGTATTGTGGCTGTCGAGGGCCTGTTGGTAAAGAGACCTATCCACGTCGATGCCGAGCCGAGATTGTCGTTCGTATCCCTCGATCTCCCGCTTGTAGCGACTGATCTGGCTGGACAGCGATTCCAGATTGGAGTCCATTCTCGCAATCTCTGATTCCATCGAGTTGGCGCGAGCTTTCCCTGATTCAATTCGGGATGAAAGCCCTGAATTGCCATAGGTCGGCGGGGGAACGGTCGGCTGTGGCGACGAGTAGCGAGGGGTCGGATTGTCGTTTGGTACTGCCGATCTCGACGATGAATTCCCTGTTCCGCTTGCCGAGCTAATCAGCCAAATGGCAATCAAAAGAAGGATGAGCCCAATTGAAATACGGAGATGAATCTTGTCCCCCCGCCGCAAGGGTGCCTTGCCAAGGAAGCGGTACGAATTGCCGTTCTGAATAACCCGATATCTGCAAATCGGGAAAACCGGGATAGCAGCCAAGATGAAGTAGTACGTTGCCATGTGAGAGGCCGTTTCGGGGTCGTAATCTGAACATCCATACAACGTGAAACCGAGCCAACCATTGCAATTCTCAAGCGATGGCGCTGACTTAATGCGTTGGAGGTCCCCAAATTTTGCATTCTTCTCAACAGTGTGGAGATTCTCCGCGATCTTACCTTGCGCCTCTTGGCCTACTGCCAAGTTCAAGCACCCACGTAGAATCTGTGCGCACGCTGTCCAATTTTCAGTCGTGTTTCCGTATATCACGGCGCATTGCATGGCGGTCATGGCGAGCATGTCTTTGGCCTGCGATATTGCTGCCTCATCTAGGCCCGACTGCTGTAGACGGACAATCAGGACGGACGCCTCACGCAACACCCGAGATGCTTCACCATCGGCCGCCGCCCGGTTCGCCTCAACGGCTTCGACTGCTGCCTCACAAAAGCGTGCTACCTCATCAGACTGCGTAAGTCCTGCGACAGTTGTCTTGTCTGCCTGTATCTGTTCCCTCAGGCTGTCCGACGCGGCCAATGACAAAGCCTGTTCCAATAGCGCTGAGCACTTGTGCCAGTTCCCGGTTTCTTTGCCAAATGCGCGGCGCAAGCGAGCACCGTCTCGGCGACTATGTCCATCGCTGCTTGTCGCAGGTAGTGGTCTTGATCCAGGACGGTGCAGATGTGCGACAACATTGGTTTCGTGTCGCTCATCAACTGCTGTGCTAGCTCATCAGCGTGCCCAGGGTCGGCTTGGGACCTCTCGGGGATGCGTTCACATATCTGCTTGATCTGGTCAACCAGAGGGGTCGCCTCGCGCTCAAGAACGGCGGCGACACGACACGAATCAAGCCCGCTGGCGCGGGCCAAATGTTGGCGCGCTCCGTTGGCATCGCCCCGTCTAGCTGAAGCGATGGCGAGCCGGACGCTGATCGAGACCAGAAGGATCGGAAGCGTGCGGCGCAGCCTCCTTGCAACGCCGGTCGTCAGCCGTGGATCATCTAGTTCGCGGACGCGGCCTGTGACCTGATCCCAAATCGCGTCATCCCCAACCACCGCGCTCCAGTGCTTGAAGGCGAGTTCCCAGTGTTTGGCGAGTCGGGCGGCAGCTTTGGGATCGGGAGGCTCCACCTCCGCAAGAGTACGCTCCATGTCGAGCGCGATGGTATGATGGAGAACGGCCAGATTGTGGGCGGCGACCGACCAATGCCTACCGCCCTGTTCGGCGAGTCGAGTCCATTGACGATGTGCGCCAGTTAGGTCGCCATGACGTAGAAGGCCGATCTCGCTATCGCCATCAGAATCTCTTCCGTGGACCGCTGGCCAAAACCAAAGGAGTTCGTGAACCAGCCGGGACTCAGGGTCGCGCAATCGCTGGCCTGCCTTTCGGATGTCGTCGCCATTGGGTGGCGGATCAAGCGGAAGGACGGCGGGTTGAGCGTGGGAATCCGCCCCGAGTTTCTCCAGCATCTTCATCTTCTTCTGCTGCTTGACCAGTTCACCGCTTGAGACATCCACAGGCAGGCCGAGGACGCGGAACACGTTGACTCGGTACAAATCGGGCGTGGCGAGTTCCAGCATCGCCCTGCTTTCACCATCAGCGCCCAATAATGTACTCGACTCAGACACGAGAGCCAACTCCTTCGATCACATACAGATTCCTCGTCGCCACAGCTTCAACTGGGGCTGGTAACGCTCCTGCAATTCGGGTGCCTTGTTAATTGCCTCTTCCAGCAGATCGGCGGCGCTCATCAGACTGCCAGGATTCTTGGCCATCGTTAGTGCGCTCCGCACCATGTTCTCTGCTGCGCTGGCATCTGTGGGCGAGGGCATTCCCATAGCGCTCTTACTCTCTCGCGGTTGAACGTTGGTCGTTGGAGACGAACTAATGTCAGGGCGTCCTGGGCGCCAGCGAGTCAAGTCTTTCAAGAGGGATGACGCATCCGGGTATCGGTCGGTAGGTCTGCACGCCAAGCAGCGGGACAAGATCGAATCGAGTGCGGAATCCACGGCCAGGTTGTACACACTCGCTGGCCGGAGCGGACGCACGAAACGCTTGGCATCAGCGACATCGCGCTCGTCAAGTTCCGGGTAGGGAAGCGTGTCGGTGAGCAACAGGTATAAGGTGGTGCCCAATGCCCAGACATCGGCGGCCGGCGAGTCCTGGTTCTCGAAAGACTCCGGCGGCTTGAAGCTGAGCGTCCCCTTGGCGCTGACCAACAATGTCAGCGGGTTGACCCGCTTCGCCAGCCCAAAGTCGCTGACGCGGACGCGAAGCCCCGCGCCGTCATAGCCAACGAGGATGTTTTGAGGTTTGATGTCGCGGTGGACAACCGGGGGGTCCTCGGCGTGTGCCACCGTGATCCCGGCACAAACCTGCTTCATTACCTCGATGGCCTGTTCAACCGGCATGAGGTTGTCGCGGTATGATCGCCAGAAGCGGTCAAGGCTGCCACCGGCCACGTATTCCATAGTGAAGAACCCAAACTGGCCGCCGGCCATCTCAAGAACATTGGCATCAAACACCCGGATAACGTTCGGATGCCCGATTCTGGAAAGGAGCAAGGCTTCGCCGAGCATCTGCTCGATCTCGCAGACCGTCACGCCGGGAATCTTCAGTACCTTCATGGCCTGCCGGCCCAAGAAACAGTGCTGGACGCGATAGACCTCCGCGAAGGCCCCTTCGCCGAGGAACCGTTCCACATCATACGTCTCTCGGAGCTTCTGTCCTTCTTTCAGCAAGGTCATACGACTATCCTCTGTCGGGGAGTGTATACATCGCCTCAATTGTAGCGGCACACTACAATCTAGCCTAGTCGTCCTCCCACTTCTCGCCGGCCGCACCGCCCGCTAGTCGCCACTTGCTTCCCGCCGAAGAAACGACTTGTTTTGCTCTTTACTCAGGAGCTTTTCAAAGGTGCCCTTGGTACATTGGCACATTTCTTCGGGCAGAACGTAATACACCCGCTTGATGTTCCTGCCCCATGATAAGGGCCGAGAGGACGCAAACGCGGAAATCTGAAGGAGAAAACCTCGATAGCAGCAACTCTGGCTCCGGTTGAGCGGCGGATTCGCGGGAACTCCGCCGGCCATCCCGGTTCGGGAACGGCGGCTGCGGGGAATCTCAAGGACAATGCTTGCTGGCCATGATTGCCGGCATTGCCGTCGGGCCGCCGTCAATTAGCGACCTTGGGTTTGTTCAGTCCGGGGCGAAGTTGGCTTCGCCGCCGGAGCCTGCGTCTTCACGACCGGCTTGGATACCGGTTCGTTCTTGGCATGATGCTTACCGATGCCATTGGACATAGGACACGCTCCTTTCTTGGGGTTGGTGAGAGTACCTAACAATTGAGCGACTCGCGAGTAATACTTTGCAAGTGTGTCCCGCGAGTTCGCGAACAAGACGATTTCCAAGACGACGAAGTGCAGGTTGGCCCAGCCGGCAGCCCGCAGTCCCTTCCCGTTCCAGACCAGCCACGCCGCATAAGTGAAGCCGGCCGCGATGAACATGTTGGCGTAAAACTGGTAGTACCGGTAATGGCCCTCGTTCAGGGTGACGAATCCCTGCAATTTGTCGTCCAGGTTGCCGAACTTCCACGCCGGCCGCGTCAGGCCGGTCAGGTGGTGAATGCTGTCGATCACCAGCCAGCGGACGCCGCTGACCGTAAGGCCGGTGCCAATCGACGCCAGCGTCACGTACATAAATCCGGCGACCGACGGAGCCCCCTGCTGAGAGGCCGTGATCCAGGATTCCACCGTCGGCGAGAAGTAGCTTACGCCCCACAGAGCCACGAAGCCGGGCAAGATGTACGCGATTACCAGCCCAAAGTTCTCGTTGGAGAGAGACGTGTTCATGGCAGCCCGCCGAGAAGGAAGGCAGGAGACCACGGAACCGATTGTCGCATTGTGGCCGGTGTGGAATGGACATGCGTATATCTATTATAACGGCCGTGTCGCACGAAGCAAGGCCCCCTGAGAAAGATTTTCTTGGTCGCTCTGGTCCGCCGTCACAAGGCTTTCGTCTTCAGCAGATCCCAGTTCGAACGGCCGCACGATCCGACGACGGAAGCGAAGCACGTCAAAGCCAATTCGTTCCAGATCGGCCGCATCCCGGCGTTCATTGATATAGCGAACCAAGTTCAGCAATTGCCGCCGCACCGGGGCGTAGGGTTCAAAGGGCAGATTGCAAAGCTCCGAGGCTAACCCGGCAGCGGACCGGTGTGGGGCAATGTCCGTGAGGTACGCTTTCAGCCCCAAATACCATTCCTTCTCAATCTGAACCCGGACTCGCCACGCAGTATCGCGGACTAGGACACCGCCGGTTGACCGCTTCGCCTTGAATCCGCCGGGGGCGACAGAGATTGAGTAGCCGGCAAACTTGATTGGAACCCGGCGGACATCCCGAATGTTCTGGGTTTCATCGTCGTAGAACGGATGATGGCCGTGGGTTGCTAGGAGCAGGAATCGGCGTTGATAGCGGATGTAATGGACGTTGGCCATTCCCGCCACCTTACGGCGTGCCCGCGACTGCCGTGATATACCTATGCCGTACTTTTCGAGCAGCTTTAGGTCCACTGTTCGCGGGTCTTTGTTCAGCGGCACAACGCCACTGACGTAGAACCAGTAGCCATGCGGCAAGTAACAACTCACAAGTTGCTGCACAAATCCCGTCACCGAACTGGCTTCACAACGATAGTCCATGCCCACCAGTCGGAACAGCGTTTCAAGTTGCTTCTAACTTCCTTGCAAACATCCTAATCGAAACGCTTTTCACGACACCGCCGCCATGCGGATCGAACAAAAGAGGGGGTTGTTCGCGGCCAACCCCCAAGCCGTTGAATGAGAGAACCTTCCGAGTGCCGTCAGCCGACCTTGCAGCGAAGCCCGCCTACAAATCGGGCATCCGTCGCAAGAAGCGGCGTCCGGCACAGAGAACCTCTCCGAGCGGACACTCGGCGGGGTCGCAACTGTATTCCACAGTGCGACCCCGCCAATTCATAATTGTTCCGCTCACTCAACCTCCAAGAAAACCGGCGCGTGCAACATGCACGCACCACTTGACTCGTCAGCCGCTGCTGCAAAAGACACCTCTCCCGAGATGCCGCTTGCAGCCGCAACCGCATCCTGCCAAGGATTCTGGCGACCGGGGCAACGCCCCAGCCGCCCGACCTTCCGATCGGCCACAGAAAATGGCCAGTCAGCCCTTTCGTCCTGGCATTTGTGCCCGGCACCATCCGTAAGCACGCCAACGGGTCGCGACTGCCTTGCCGCGACACCGCCCAGGCTCGCACGTGGTTTTCACCACGCCCAACCCCGGCTTCTACTCAGGCCCCACTCCCAGACTTCAGCGTTTGACACGTACCCGACCAAGGGCACGCACCGGCGACCAAGCCGGCGGCTGAAGTCCTTCCTGCGTTAGTCATGCACTTCGCATCTTGAGTCACGTGGCTAGAGGGTGTTATCCCTCGGGCTATTGGCCGTATGTGCAGGCTCCCGCCTGCCATAGTTTCAGCAAACCGGCTGAAGGCCGTATTTGCCATTTCACGGGTCAGAACACAGAAGCTACCCGTTACCCTTCGACCAACGCTTTTCGCCGCTGTACGGTCCAAATTGGGCTCCCAAACAGCGTTTTCGGCATCGTCTCTCAAGATACTCACCGGCAAGCCCTTGCGGGCCTTTCATGGTTGAGCTATTCGCGGCCACTGGATTTTCCAGCGGTCCCCGAACCTGGTCAAGGTCCGGCTCCGGCTGTCGCCAGCCTGAAGGCTCCCCACGCCGGCTCACGTTGCACGAACCTGTCATCACAGGCAGGCCCGAGCCCCGTGGGCGGATTTGCAGCCTCTTAGGGCTACGCACCGACTTTGGTACATGACGTCCTCGACCACACGGTCGAGGTCTTTCCGCATCGCCCCCATTCCCGGAGCAACGCTATCGGATAGAACGTCGGGATTACTCTGAACGACGGTCCTGGGATACAAAGCCAGAACCACGGTCAGGATTACGCCGACGAGCCTCCGTCGAGCACGGACAAGCACGTCTCCGTGCATCCGGCTCTACCGGCACAGCACTTGATGGTTGGTTACTCCATCCCCTTAGCTCGGTTGGTGGCCGAGTTTGCCGGGTGTGCTGCCCGATCAGAAGGCCGCAACGGCACGTTGGCACCACTGACGACCGCAGAACATAGTCCTGCACTGAAGAGAATACCCGAGCCAGCCGCCTTAAGCACCCCTCACCCGCACTTTTCTGAGCGAGAGCAAGACATGGACAGCCGTGCTTCTCGATAATCTCTGTCAGCTTCATCCCGCCTGACGGTCGGCAAGAGATCAGAGCGAGTTTCCATGTTTGCTGTCCCAAGTGTCTTGATTGTCTCTTTTCCAAGCGACGCGAGCCCGGTTCGCCGCGGGCGGAAGCGGCCGGCAAGAGCGTGCCAGCGAAGCTGTCACTTGCCTTGCCTTCAGCCGCCAATGTTCCTGTTCGCGACGAACCCGAGGGCTCGTAGCGTTCCTCCTTTCGCTTCCAACAAGTTGGGCAAAAACCGAAAGGAGGAACTCATGGAAAAGAGACAAACAAGACACTCAGAACCAAAACTCAAAATACTCCGCTCCGCTGATCCGAAGACCGCTTTCGGGCAGATGTCGCCAACAGAGATCATCGAGAAACACGGCCTTCCGAAGTTCTTACTCGGCTCCTCATTAAAGACGGAGAAGAGTCTAGGCATCGGCGTACTGGCCAAGGTTCTCTTTCTCACTCCAGGGGTCTTCTGTTCTCACGCTACGCAGGGTTGCTTGGAAGCGTGCCTGGGCCACTCCAGCGGCCGGATGCAGATGCCCACCCACGCACTAGCTCGTGACCGCCGAACCGCCCTCTACGTGGAGAAACGGCAACTCTTCCTACAAATACTGACCGTCGAATTGAGCCGCTTGGAAGAAGAGGCCCGACGACTTGGGCTTGTCCCCGCCGTAAGGCTCAACGGCTCCAGCGACATCCCGTGGGAACGGCTTCACCCGGACCTGTTCAAAGAGTTCCCGAACATCCAATTCTTCGACTACACGAAGGTTCCCGCTCGGATGGAACGATTCCTCAAAGACCCGACGTGGCCAAGGAACTACTATCTAACCTTCTCGGCTCAGCCCCATAATCACGACGCAGCACGCAATTTCCTAGACCAAGGGGGCACGGTAGCTGTAGTGTTCTGGCCCAAAGTTCCACAATCGCACTGGGGAAAGCCCGTCATTGATGGCGACAAACACGACGCCAGATTCCTTGACCAGGCCGGCACCATCGTCGGACTGAAGGCAAAAGGCCAGGCGAAGAACGACACAACCGGATTCACGGTAAGGCCCTCCGCAGAGAGCAAGGCCCCGGCAAAGTCAGGAAAGAAGCGGCAGCCGAAGAAAACGACAGCCACGATCGCCATCGCCGCGTAAGCGGCCGTTGAAAACGCTTGCAAGTCGAAAATACTGGCTTAGGCAATCCGGCTAGGCCGCCCGCTGTTCCAGTAAACGTTCAACATGCTGTCGAACGATTACCTGCCGGTAATCGGCGGCGACCGCCTCTTTTCCCAATGCAATAGACCGGCGAAGCCCGTTTGCCGGAAGACCCCGAGCCTTCGCAACGGCGGTACATTCCAACTTGATTCGCTCCTCTACCGAGAGTGCCGCGAGATACTCGTCAATTCGGCGGTCGGACTCACTTAGGCGTATTTCCTTGGCCCGTCGTTGCACTCTATCGCGGGCAATATCCTTGACGACGACCGCCGACTCGGATGATGACTGGCACGCCTTTACCAGAAGGCCAACAGGCGTGACGTAGTCCTCGCGAATTGACTTGACCAAGTAGCCCGGTGGATTTCGAGATACACGGCGATCGCCGGCCCGCCGCAACGCATCGAACACCGCCAGTTTCGCATTGATAACATCGGCGGGATGCTCACGGACCAAACGAACGGCGGACGTTGCCGTCACGCCCCGATCGATCAGCCGATTCTCCAGGTCAGACCACTGAGCCATCGGCCGCATCGGCTCTTGTGCCTTCGGAGCACGGACAAATACAACTTCCCACTCGCCGCGTCGCAACTGGCGAAACCGCTCCTTTGGCGGAAGCCGTGTGAGGAAGCCGGCCTGCTCCAATTCCGCAATCGCCGGATTTAAGCGTCGCTTCAATTGGGCCGTATCGTACCGCCGACTCAGGCCGATATGCTCACGAGCAAATTGGACAAGGCGAAATCGCCACTTATGGCGGCGATAAAACCGCTTGTCCAAGAAGCGATAGATCCGCTTGGAGACTGCCGACTTGAGCGTGTGATGGAACTCCAAATCGAGTTTCTTGAGATACCCCGCCTGAAAACTACGATAAATGACCTCATTCCAGACAAACGACGACAGCGGCTTGCCCTCGTCGTCCTTCGCCGAGCGTCCGCCGCGTTTGCCGCGGT
>CAWGNG010000021.1:0-291210 GCA_963823895.1 uncultured Planctomycetaceae bacterium | reverse complement strand
ACTTCCTCCTGGAGGGATTCAACGGCGTGCTGAAGCCGGTCGGATGCAGTCAGGGCGTCCTTGAGAGTTTCGCGGGCCTGTTCACTCGGACTGCGGCCGCTTTTGCGGCAAGCGGCGGCAAGCAGTTCGGCGAACGGTCTCTCGTGCTCCCGCCAACGAAACTCGACCCGATCGGGGATTTCTTGGGCTCTACTACTCATTGCGTTTACTCGCCTCCTTGTGGGGTGTTATATTATGCTGTAGTGGTATTTCTTGGTTTTGTAGACATCCGTCCCCATTGCCGTTTCTGGACTTACACGAATCCGCCCTTTCCATGCCGACAAAAAGCCGACATCGGAAGTCATTGGCTCTTCAGAGCTTTCCACGTCCGGCCGGACGTTCCTGCCGACAGGGCAGGCGTAGCACCCGCGGTGCGTTACGTGTGAGGCAGCTAATTCCAGGGTATTAAGGCTTTTTGTCGGCATGGAAATTAGAAGGGCAAGGGCGTGGAAACGACGGCCGGCGATGGAGGAACGGCGGCACCATCGGCGGAACAGGAAGAGCGGCGAGCGGGGGATTCGACGCTGCTCTTATGCCTCTTAAGCCTCTTACGATTAGGAAGAGACTTTAATCCCTTGGCAGTGAGAGTGATCATGAACACTGGCTTGCAACTGAAACGGTCTTCTCGAATAAGGGCAGTCTCAACCAGCCCCGCCCGCTCAAGTTGCTGGGCCGCCTGGCGGATCAGTGCCTCCGGCCAGTGCCAAGCAGAATCCACGCCGTCCGCCGAAACGAGGGCTTCGTCGTGTGCGATGTCATTTTGCACGTAGCAGAGCTTCTGCTGAATGCCGAGGGCATACAGAAGGTGCTCACGTGCTCGCCTGACGACCGGTCTCGGAAAGCGTTCCATACAGTTCGTCCCTCTGCGGGATTACACGGGAGACGGAGCCAATCGGTGCGGCCGTGGGGCGACGGATGCAGGAGAAAAGCTTCGCGGCTTGTTACATGTTCATTCAGACTGGTTGTCCGATTCGGGATTCTCCGGCCAACGGAGCTTCCTTCGTACTCGGACACGTTGGGTAGAAGGCTCACTCCCAGCCGGTGGCGACGCCGGCGTCTCCGGGGAGCGTGGACGATCTTCCTCCGCCTTCCGTTCTGAGGGCTTCGGCGGCGTCTTGGCTCGGGCTTTGCGAGGACGCCGGCACATTTCGGCGGACTGTTCCGATTCGACAACCGCCGGTTGCACCGGCGAGTGGACGATTTGTTCGGAAGACACCTCGGGCAATGGTCCGACCGGCGGCGATGTGACAGCGTCCAAGAAGTCGGCGGCCGATTGGGGAGCGATGGCCATCTCCACCACCGGGCTTTCCAAGCCTCCTGCAAGCGATCTCTGAGCGATCGGCTCAACCGACATCGGTTGCGAGCCGGGCAGGATGTTGTCCGCCGTACTCAAAGGTGTTGGCGGCGTCGGGACCGGCTGTGTTGCTGACTGAAGGCCCGATTGTTGTATATCCGGCGACAATACCGGCTGCACGGGCTGAGCTACCGGCCCCGCAGCGACTGGCATCGCTGGCTGCGGAACAGTCTCCCCAGCTTCGGGCATGGGCCAGATCGGGAGGAAAATGTGGTGTACCAGCCCGTCGGGAGTGTTGGAGTCCAATTCCATGAGCTTGGTTAGCATGTCATTCGACATTGGATTTTGCGAACCTTCCGGCAATCGGGGGATTGCGACAAAAGCACTCCAGGCTGCTTTCAACCGGTCAAAGTGTCTTTTCAGCGGACCGAGCGACTCCCTGAACGATGCGGAGCAAGACCAGATTGTGGCGAGACGGTCAAGGACGATAGTCTGGCCACGCTCAATTGGCACAAATTCGCCTTCCGGCGACTCTGTAAAAAGCATTTCTTCCGAAGAAACGCCGACAGAATGAAACAGATCGTCCGTGCTGTATGTATTGCTCGGACTGGTTGGGACTTCGATATCGGAGCCAAGCTTGTATCCCATTGGTTCGACCTTTCGTTGGGGTAGTTTCCTTAAGGGGTTTGTTAAAAGGGCGGGTTGCTGGCGGTGGTATCGTCCGGGGGAGGAGGCAACTGATCCAAAGCCAAATTGTTCGACTGTTCAATTCGCGTTGCCGGAGGTGGGCACGATTCGGTCAGCAGCGGCTTCTCGTGCGTGTGCCGTAATGAGTCATCTATTGATTTCAGCAATGCCAACTGCTTCAATTGCAAATATGCTAAGAGCACAATCACAGAAGTCATTACGGCTAGGACGATACGCAAAGCCTCGTTTCCCCAATAGGCTAGGATCGCCGATGCGGCAAAACCGAACACATAAAACAAGATGCTTCCCCGCACTCGACGCCATCGGTCGAGTGCGATCATCACTGGACACGGGTTACGTTCACCACAATCCAGTCGCGGCCTGTCGTCTGGCTCGGCCGCGAGTAGGCGTCCCGCCTTCTCGTGGCACGAGCTTTTGAGGCTCCGAACGTAGAGCGATTCTTGAAGATGGCGTTCGTTTTCCATTTTTTTCACTTTTTTCCTGTTCCGGCCTCGGCGTACAACGCGGGCGGAACTGGGGCTAGGTCGTTTACACCACACGAACATGCTTTTGAACTCGAATCGCCATGCGGAAATGACCGCGAGTGTCTCCTACTCGCCGCGTACCCGCTCATCCTCGGCGAGCATTTTCCGGCTTTCGAGTTCGTAGTCCTCCAACGGCTCATTCGACGCATCCGCCGGGAGAGTCGGATTGAGCATCGCATGGATGCAGGCCGACGCCGCACGGGCGGCGGTCACGATGTCGTCAAGATTGCGTTCGAAGAAAGTACTCCCGTGAGCCTCTTTCTTGGTGCTCATGCTCTTCCAGGTACGGGTAAGTTCGTAGTCGTAAAAGCGATAGCCCGTAAGCGACTGCTTCTCAAAAACAGAGGCCGTGATTTCGCCAAACACAAGCACCTTGATCGGAACCTGTTTGCTGGTGGTCTGTTGCTTGTCGGTCATTCGGGAAGTCTCCTTTTCGTAACGGGTTGAAGTGAAATAGGAACATGCGATCAACGACACGATGATCGCTTTGCGTCTGCCTCATGGGTTCTGCCATTGGTGGCCCGACGCAATTGGTTGCCATGCACCGTCCACGCGGTGTTCTTCAAGAGCGTGCGGCCATAGAGTTCCAAGTAGGGAGCAGGGCTCACCTGCTCGATGATCGCCCTGATCTCCTCGGGTTTGCAGCTATGTCCTCGCCTCTCCAATTCGATCCAACTTCGTTGACTATGGTTGCGGAAGGGAAGACTTCCGCGAACGCCTAACAGGAGGAACTCGTGTGCGAGTCGGTAATAATTGCCTATTCCAAATTGGGGTTTCACCCAGACGAAGCAGGACTTGTACTCAAACCCCCATGCCTCGATGACGTAGAAGGCCGCCGGCAGGAAGGCATTGGTGGTCCAAAGGTGAAGGTGTGCGTTGTCGGCAGCGAGTTCGACGACAGGCTCGGCGGCAATCTGCTCCACGGACAAAGTCGGGTAATGGTTGTCGGTGCATGCTCGGGTGCCTTGGTTGTCGTATCGCCAAGGCGGATCCGCGTAGATCGTGGAGAAGCGGCGACCTTCCGCGATCAGTTTGCGGAGGTCGCGGACGAAGCGGTTGGAGGAGTGGGACTCAGGCAGGACCGTATCGTTGACCACCTGTTGTCTGGCAAGTCGCAGGAGACCAGCGGTCGTCGGCTCCTGTCGGGACTCGACACGCTCGTTGACGTATCGGTCGAAGGTCGCGGCCGGCAGGCCGGCGATCGCTTGGGATCGTGACGACAGGCTCTTAGTGACATTTAGCTCGCGGAGACGGGGACGAGTTGGTCCGGTCGCGTCCTGCGACCCGTTCATTTTGCCCGTGTGCTGATTTCCGCGGGCCCCTGTCGCTAGGTTGGCCGTCTTGAGCAGTTGCCCCATCTTCCGCTTCGCTGTGACTTCAATCGTCGCCGCGTGGATGGCACTGTCTCTGGCAAGCTCGATCTGCCGATAATAAACTCGGGCTGCCGCGGCCATGTCGCAAATGCTTTTGACTTCGTTGATGGTCTTCGCCTGGGCCAAAAGCCTCTCAGCTTGAGTCAGCATGACGAGTTCGCGGGGGTCGCTCATGATTGCCCTCCTGCTCCAAAGGGCAACACGATTCCCCGATAAATGGCTGACTGGTTCCCGCTTGTTTTGCACGGGAACTTTGTTATCTTGCAAAGAGCAAGATTGGAGAGTTTTGAATCACTTGTTCTTGATAAGAAAGATGTAGTCCGCCGTCTTAAATCCGTTCTAAACCCTTGTAATTCATAGCAATTCTTGCTATTCTTAGAAATCGTAAGGTGCTGTTTCGCAAGGATTTCGGCGTTGTGCGGATGCCTCCGGAGCCGAAGGTTCCGCGTTCGAATCGCGGCGGGGATACTTGAAACGCCATAAACCACAAGGGGTTATGGCGTTTTTCTTTTGTGCTTTCTATATCCAATTTCTGGAACAAGCGAAGCGTATCCAATTACGGGTGGTCTTCGGTTTTAACCGCTCTCGTCTTGGTCGTTTCATCACTCGGTTCTCCTTCCCTTTGCTTGAGTTCGGTCGGCAACCCTTGACGAAAAGCCCGCCCCCGCCTTCTCGCCAAGAGCCCGCCCAACGAGATGACCAACCTTTATGGATTCCCAGCCGAACCAATGGGTGGCAATGGGAAGGCGAGTCTTCCACTTGCTTGGCTTCAGTCGGGCTCCCTTGACGAAGGAAGCCGCCCCCCGCTGTTTCTCCACCGGCCCCGGCAAGGGACTCCAGCGTCAGAGGATTTCACACGGAATTTCTGGGATGTTATTCTTGGTACTGGGGCGGCGTGAGAGCGTTCTGGACAGGAGAAGTCGAGGCGATGCCTGCGTCTGGTCGAACAGAAAAACTGGTGCTGACGAAAACCGCCTTTCGTAGTATACTTCCCGGCAAGTTCAGGAGGATTTGCCATGAATAGGCTCGGATGGTGGGGCGGGTTGGTCTGTCTGCTGGTGTTCGTTGGCCCCATATCGTTGCTGGCTGCGGAATACAAATCAGCAGCGGAGGCATTTGAGAAAGGCAACACATTTCTGGATAAAGGCGACTTGAACACGGCCATTTCCGTCTTCACCAAGGCCATCACTCTAAACCCGAAAGATGCTCAGGCGTACCGCAACCGTGGCGTGGCCTACGAGATAAAGGGCGACTACGACAAGGCAATTGCCGATTTCACCGAGGCCATCCGGCTCGACCCGAAAGACGCCAAGGCGTTCGGTGGTCGGGGCAGTGTCCACGTAATTATGGGCGACAACGAAAAGGCGATTGCCGACTATACCAAGGCCATCCGGCTCGACCCAAAAAATGCCGGGTGGTTCGGTCGCCGCGGCATCATCTATGGGATTATGGGCAGCTACGATAAGGAAATTGCCGACTATACCGAGGCCGTTCGGCTCGATCCGAAGTATGCTGAGGCGTACTACAACCGTGGCGCGGCCTACAAGGAAGGGGGCAAGACGGCCAAAGCAGAAGCGGATTTTGCCCAAGCGAAGAAGCTTGGATACAAATCCCTGTGACAATCCTCTTACTCGACGACGGGGAAACCCGTCCCCGCTATTCTTCCACCAGGGGCAGGCGGTAAGCCGCCCCCGCTGAGGGCATCAACAACAAGGCCCGCGTGATTACCAAGCGTTGCTACGGGGTGAAGTCGTCCGGCACGCTTTGGAACCGCCTGATCCTGGACCTGAACCGGGCGTCGGAGGCGGTGGGCCGGAGCATCGCGGAACTACGCCAGACCGTCAGCGGCCTGAAGGCCGTATTTCTCGGGTTCTGCACCTAAAACCGGAAGAGCCCTCAATTCAATGGCGAGGCAGTCCCGCCTTGAGATGAGATACACCCGCCAGAACCCCGTTAGAAGTCCCAGAATGCCGCTGTAATTCGTTCTCCTGTGGCTTGCACGCGGCCGCTTCTCCGTTTGTCTCGCCGGTGACGAACTTGCCCGCCCGTGCTCCAGCCGGCGCGTTCTTGATCTGCAGCGCCGCATACGTGGTTTCACGCGTCTCTTTAAGCAACTCCTCCGCAAAAAACGATCCCACGGTGCGTCCATCGTTGCTTTTCCCGTCAGACGCGAACATGAGCGGGAAAACAACTTCGCGCGGATGGAGCATGACATCGGTCCCTGTCGGATACAAGAGCCGATTGGGTGGCGCGTCAAAGCAGTTGTTTCTCACACGGTTGGGCTGGCCGCTGCCGTTCTCCTATTTGCGCAGTTTCAACGGCCTGATACACTGATGGGCGCAAACGTTGTATTGTGGCCTATGAGTGCGCCTTTGGCTTTCGCAGTGGCCAATCGGTTCCATCGAATCCTCATTAGCCAGTAGGTCGCGGTAAGGAGTCAGGCTCATGCGCCATCGGGTCGTCCATCTCATCAATCCGAAGACGGATTCGCTTACCACCCGGCCCCTGTATCTCAACCGGGCGCTCTATTCGCCACTTGCGGGCCTGCTTGCCGTCGCCGGCGGCATTCCGCCCGACCGCTACGACGTGGTGCTGACGGACGAGAATATCGAGTCGATCGACTTCGACCTGAAGGCGGACTTAGTCGGCATCTCCGCCATGACAAGCTATGTGAAGCGCGGGTATGAGATCGCTGGCGCGTTCCGGACGCGGGGGGTGCCAGTCGCCATGGGCGGAATCCACCCGAGCTTCATGCCGCAGGAGGCGCTCAAACATTGCGACGCGGTGGTCATCGGCGAGGCGGAACTCGTGCTCGATAAGCTCTTGGCAGACCTCGAACAAGGCCGGATGCGCGGCGCCTATCGAGCAGACCGGCTGCATCCGATGGAAGGTTTGCCGATGCCGCGGTATGACCTGATCAAGCGGAACCGTTACGTGAACCGCACGTTCGTGCAAACCTCCCGCGGCTGCCACCAGGGCTGTACGTTCTGCGCCGAGCCGCTGATGAACGGGCTGAAGGTCCGCTACCGGCCGGTGGAGGACGTGATCCGGGAGATCGAGAACTGCGGCTGCCGCACGATCTCGATCAACGATGCCGACTTCTTCGCCATGCCGGAGCGCCCGAAGGAAATCATGCGGGCGCTCAAGGGCCGTGGAATCAGGTGGCAGGCGGGTGTCACCTCAAAGCTCGCGCAGGATGACCGGATGCTGGAACTCGCCGCCGCCAGCGGCTGCACCATGCTGAGCATCGGCTTCGAATCGATCTCGCGCGACACGTTAGAGAGCGTCCACAAGCACGTGAACCGGCCGGAAACCTTCGCTCCGCTTGTCAAGAAAGTTCACTCGTACGGCATCATGGTATTCGGTCTGTTCATGTTCGGCTTCGACAGCGACGACCCGTCGGTGTTCCAGCAGACGGCGCGGTTCAATATCGAGGCCGACTTCGACGCCTGCGCCTATTCAGTCCTCACGCCCTATCCGGGCACACTCACCTGGTACGAGATGAAGAAGGCCGGCCGCATTGTCTCCTTCGATTGGGATAAGTACGATCAGGCCAACGTGGTCTATCGGCCGGCGCAGATGTCCGGCGATGAGCTCCGTCTCGGTCAGGCCGCGGCCTACGAGACGTTCTACTCGCTCTCGTCCCTGGCGCGTCGTTTCCCCCTCCGTGGCAAACGTAGCCGGCTCCAGTGGTCCATCTACAATCTCTTTATGAAGAGGGGCGCCGCCACCGATCGCAAAAGCGCGATCGCCGAACCGACGGAGCCGCCCGACGTGGCGCCGATGCCGCCCATTCTTCCGCTCAAGCGGGAGTGGCGCGATGCCGTGATCGAGGCGAGCGGAGATTTTAGCGAGATCCGGCGCGACGGTGCTTCACCGTTGGTCGCCCCCGATCATCATGCCTCCGGGACAGAATCGTCGGGACGGCAAGCGCTCGAAGCAGACGCGGCGCCTGCCCGCGGCGACGAGACGGCTGCACAGAGTTGACGCTCCATCAATCGCGGCCTTCTTGCCGAAAAGAACCCACAATGAACGAGTGTATTATTCGTACGCTTCTCACGGTGATGGCATGTGGCGTATCCCCTGCCATCTTGATTCCCAACCTGGCCTATGCCGGCGATCATGCCGCTATCGTGGAGATCACGCCGGAGGCCGTGTTGCTGAAACAGGGTGATCGGCGGTTGCCGGTGAGCCTCAGGTGCCCGCGCTTCACGATTGACGGCGCAGAAGTCGAAGGCGAGACGCTGCCCACTGGCCCCATCGGCGAAATGGAATCGGGCAAGGCACTAGAGTTGCCCTTTGCCCCGGTTGTCCTGGGGGATTCGAGTTGCCTGGAGGTCAAGCTTTACGTCGAGTGGTCGCCCGGCGAGTCGGTCCTGCGAAAGTGGGCGGCGTACCGCCTCGACAACGCCAAGGGCCCTAAACTCGTGAGCCAAATCGTATTGGAAGATCTGGACACGAAAGCCGCCGGGCTCCGTTTGCTCCCCGAACAACCGATCGACTCAGACGGTGTGCAGAGTCGGCCCGTTTTCTTGGAAGGCTTTTTCGCGGGAATCGAGTACCCCGTCGCGCGGTGCCGGGCGGAGAATCAGCGGCTGGTTCTTTCCCATCGGCCGGGCTTGCGAATCCAGCCGGGGACTTGGTACCAGACTCGCAAGGCGGTTTACGGAGTCGTTGCGGTGGGCGGAGAGAAGAACGGTTTCAAGCGATATATCAATGCCCATCGCCCCGCGCCTAAGAAGAGCCACCACTTCATTTACAACCCTTATTGGAGCACGCCGACGCTGCCGTCGCAGCAAGACATCCAGGATATCATGCGGAGCCTCGGGGAGAACCTGTACCGGCCCTACGGCGTGACCTTCGACTCCTGCGGCCTGACGGTCTTCACTACGGACCCCAAGAGCATCTGGAAAGTTGACAAGAAGAGATTTCCTCGCGGGCTGACCGATTTGCATCGGGCGTGCAGCAGCATCGGCTCACACCTCGATATCTTCCTTTCGCCCAGCAGCAGGTATCCGCCTGCACTCGATCCACAGTGGGCAAAAGAACAGGGCTACGAGACGTTTGTCAGCGGCGGAACGAGAGTGCTCTGCCTGGCCGGCAAGCGCTACCAGAGCGAGACAAAGAAGGCGATCGTGGATCTGGTCAGTCGCTATAATGCGAATCACGTCTTCCTCGACGGCTATCTGTTCGAGTGCCCGGCAAGCGATCACGGCCACGAGCCGGGCATTCTATCGGCGGAACCCGTGTGCGACGGTCTGCTCGACATTATCGCGGCCCTCCGCAAGGCGTCCCCCGAAGGTTGGCTCGCGGCCACGTGTTTCACTTGGAACGCGAGCCCGTGGTGGTGCTTCCACGTCAACTCGGTGATCGGTTGCTACGGCGACGACGCTCCTTACGGCCGCGTCCCGTCGCCGGTGTACCGGGAGAGCTACACGTCCGCTCGCGACTACTTCAATTTGCAGGGCGCCTATTGGCTGAGCACGCCGATCGCGGCGCAGGAATCCTTCGGGATCATCCATCAAAGCAAAGATCCGCTGTTGAACGACGCCGTAACCGACATGCTGCGGGGGAACATGGAGCAACACTGCGCCATCAATCCCATCTACATGAACGATGTCCGCTGGCGGCAGTTTGCGTCGCTGTTGAAGTGGGCACGCCAGAACGTGAAAATCTTGCAGACCACGGAACCGCTATTGCCCCGCTCCTGGCAGGACGGGAAGTGCCCGAGGGTGACGAATGACGCGAGGATGCCGAGGGAGCCGTACGGCTACGCACACTGGCACGATAATCACGGCCTGGTGTTGCTGCGGAACCCCTGGATCGAGCCGCAGACATACCCGGTCAGGTTGGCCATTGACCCACACGCGGCTTCCGGAGCGACCAAGCTCTCGGCGGTCAGCATCTATCCCGAGGCTCGCGTCTACGGCACGGACCTGAAACCCGGTGACATTCTGAACGTTCCGCTAGCGCCCTACGAGACCGTGGTGCTGTCGTTCGACGCGGCCCAACCGCCATCGGTGATTCCTTCGGCGTCAAAAGTGATCCGCCGCCGGATTGACATCGCGGTCGCCAAGAACGAGGTGAGCCTTGAGAAGTTCGCGGGCCGTGCCAGCGCTCTTGGCGTTGATTCCACGTGCGTCACCGGAAACGCCTCCTCGGGTATCCGCGTGAATCTGGAAGCGACAGTCACGTCGGATGCGCCGGCAGCGGATCTACTTATCCTCGTCGAAGACAAGAATTCCCCCGTTGACCCGATGTGTCGGCTGAAAGTCAACGGGAGAGAGGCCATCCTTTCCAGCGGAGGATCCGAGACCGGCTGGGCTGCGTCTTCATTGCCCAAGCCGGAACGCTGGCTGTTCCTCACGTCGCCATTGCCCCAGGGCAAGAGCCACGTGAGCCTGAACCTCCTGACTCGCGGCGGCGCGCCGGTGGTGTCGGCCTGGGTCTGGGGGAAAAAGGCCGGTTCCGAACAGGACAAATCCCTTCCCGATGCTCTTCCCCAACCTGAGATCATCTCGCTCGACGGGGCCGCCTTGCTCAGGCCAGTGGATGAGACGATCGCGGCGAAGGCGACGAGGATCGCAGCGCGGCCGATCGACCGCATCGATGGAGTGTTCCTGGACGCGATGGATCCCGCGCTCGTGCGTCAGACTTCGGGCAGATGTGAGAAAAACCTGAGCATTGCGAAAACGCCGATCGTAATCGCCAGCCGCCGCTATTGGAGAGGGCTCGGCGTCGATTGCCCGTCGCGAATATCGGTCTCCCTCGACGGAAAGTATCGACGGTTCCAGGCATTGGCAGGCCTCGATAGCGCGATTATGAACAACTACATGGACCGGTCCGCAATTGCGTTCGAGGTTTGGGTGGACGGGCAGAAGCGATGGGATTCCGGGCCCGTCAGGAATGCCGATCCCGCCGAGCCGGCAAGGCTGGTAGATGTCGATGTTGCGGGAGCCAAGAGCCTTGAACTGGTTGTGGTCCCTCAAGATGCGCATGGCCACATCGCCCAGAATTTTGCGGACTGGGCCGAGGCGCGACTGTCGTTAGCCAGCGAGAGCGGGCACGGGAGATCCTGCCGGCGTTGACACATTGGCGGCAGATGGCGACAATGGACCGCACTACGGGACGTCGCTCCCGTTTTCCCCCGAAAAGGACGACGGATTGTTGAAGGAGTTACCCGTCATGAAGGCCATCATCCGCCAGGCAAAGACCAAGAAGAGCAAAACACTCAATCTCAAGGATCGGCTCTCCAGGCTGACGTACGTGCAGGCCGCTAAGCTTTTGGGGCCGGAAGGGCAACAGTTGATCCGCCGCGGCGCGACCTACGACAACATCGACATCGACCGCGACGTCTACTTTCGCGGCGATCTGTTCCGCCTGAAGCTGCGGGGGATCGGCGCGAGAGGACAAGACGTCGTAGCAACCATTACCACGATGGCCGAGGCGAAGAACCGGCTGCGGATGAACTGCACGGCCTGCGAGACGGTTTGCGAACACATCGGCGCGGCGGTTTCGTTGATCTTGGAGGAAAAAACCGCCTTGGGTTTGGCTGCGGCGCCCGACGAACGCCGCCCCATCGAGATGCTCAGCGAGCAAGAACTGCTCGAACAGGCGCTGCGCGATCGCCTGGAGCGGGCGAAAACCGAGAAGTTCCGCCTGCAATCGTCCGATCCGCAGCAGCCGTGGGCCGATTACACGATCGCCAGCGCGCTTTCCGGCAAGACCTACCGCGTGGCGCTGCGCGGAGAGAAGCGGGGCGATTCGTTCTGTTCCTGCCCCGATTTTCGCACGAACACGCTCGGCACGTGCAAACACATCATGCACGTGCTGCACCGGGTGAAGCGGCGGTTCCCCGACTCTGCAAGAAAGAAGCCCTATCGCAACGGCGAGGCGTTCGTCCACGTGCTATATGGCGAGGAGGTTTCGCTTCGGCTGCAATTGCCCGATCGCCCCGCGCCCGAGCTTGCCCAAGCAGTCGGCGAGTTCGCCGAGCGACCGATCGACGACGTGCGGAAGTTGGTCGATTGCATCAAGCGGCTGGAGCAACTGGGGCACGGCATTACGGTCTATCCGGACGCCGAGGAATTGATCGAACGGCGGCTTTTCGAGTTGCACATGACCGAGCGCATGGCCGAGATTCGCAAGAATCCGGCGGACCACCCGCTCCGCAAGGCGTTGCTCAAGGTTGAATTGCTCCCATACCAACTCGAAGGGATCGCATTTGCCGCCGGCGGCGGCCGCGCCATCTTGGCCGACGACATGGGCTTGGGCAAGACGATTCAGGGGGTGGGCACGGCCGAGATTCTCGCCCGCGAGGCCGGCATCGCCCGCGTTCTGATCGTTTGTCCCGCGTCGTTGAAGTCGCAGTGGCGCAACGAAATCCACCGCTTCTCCGACCGCACGGTTCAACTGATTACCGGCACTGCCGCCGAACGCGCGCGGCAGTACGACAACGACGGCTTCTTCACCGTCTGCAACTACGAGCAGGTGCTGCGCGACATTCTGCCGATCGAGCGGGCGCGTTGGGACTTGATCGTTTTGGACGAGGGGCAGCGGATCAAAAATTGGGAGTCGAAAACGGCGCGGATCATGAAGGGGCTTCGCTCGAAGTTCGCGCTGGTGCTAAGCGGCACACCGCTGGAAAACCGGCTCGACGAGCTCTATTCGGTGGTGCAATTCGTCGACGACCGCCGCCTGCCGCCCGCCTTCCGCTTCTTTCATCGTCACCGCGTCGTCGATGAAAAGGGAAAGGTGCTCGGCTACAAGAATCTCGACCAACTGCGGGAGAACTTGCGGCCGATCCTGCTTCGCCGCACGCGCGATTCGGTGCTGCAGCAGTTGCCGCCGCGCACCAACGAGATTGTCCGCATTCCGCCCACCGACGAGCAAACGGCGATGCACGCCGCCCACATGCAGACGGTGTCGATGATCGCGCGCAAGCCGTTCATCTCCGAAATGGACTTGTTGCGGCTGCAAAAGGCGCTGCTGATGTGCCGCATGTCGGCCGACGGCACCTTCCTGGTCGACAAGCAGACGCCCAACTATTCGAGCAAGTTGGGGTATCTCGACGAGTTGTTCGACGGGCTGTTCACCGAGCCGGGTTGCAAGGCGCTGCTCTTCTCCGAATGGACGACGATGCTCAATTTGATCGAGCCGCTGCTGAAAAAGCGGAAAATCGACTTCGTGCGGCTCGACGGTTCCGTGCCGCAGAAGAAGCGGCAGGAAATCGTCAACCGCTTCCAGAACGACCCGCAATGCCGGCTGTTCATCACCACCAACGCCGGGTCGACCGGCTTGAATCTTCAAGCGGCGAACACGGTCATCAACGTCGATTTGCCCTGGAACCCGGCGGTGCTCGAACAGCGCATCGGCCGGGCACATCGCATGGGCCAGAAGCAGCCGGTGCAGGTCTACGTGCTCGTCACGGAAGAGACGATCGAGGAAAGTCTGCTGAGCACACTCTCGGCCAAGCACGATCTGGCGCTGGCGGCGTTGGACGCCGAATCGGACGTGACGCAGGTTGATTTCCATAGCGGCGTCGAGGAACTGCGGCGGCGATTGGAAGTGCTGCTGGGGGCAAAGCCCGAGGCACCGCTCGACGTGACGAAACGGGAGGAGGTTGTCGAACAAGTCGAGCGGATCGTCGATCAGCGCGATCGCGTGGCGGCGGCCGGCGGCGAGATGCTCGGCGCCGTGTTCCACTTCTTGGGCGAGTTGGTTTCGCAAGACGGTTCGCAGCCGCCGGCCGAGCCGCTTGTGGCGGAGGTCAGCAGCCGGTTGGCCGAATGCGCGGAAGAGGACGCCAGCGGCCGGCAGCGGCTGACGATCACCCTACCCGACCGCAATGCTCTAAACTCGCTTGCCAAGACCCTGGCGCAACTCATGCTGGCCGGCGGCGGCAAGGCGGTCTGATTGCCCACTGCCGTCCCTTTTACACTGCTACCAATTCGCTGCCGTCGTAGAGCCAGTCCGTCTTGGCGGAAGCTGCCGCGCTTGCCGCCAACGCCGCGAATACCGCATTGTTGGCCACCGTCGGCGAGGATGCCACGTGGAACGTGCCCTGCACGGTCGAACAGTGGCCGAGTCGGTCGGTGACGGTGATGGCGTAGCTGTGATTGCCGACGGGAAGCGCGCCGAGCGAGCAATAGTAATTCGCGCCGGACGCGGCGGCGTACGGGCCGCTGATGCCCGACGCCTTCTTGTTGTCGATCAACAGCGAGACGCTTGCCACGCCGTTGGGGTCAACGACGTTCCAGGTGATCGCGTTTTTCGCCAGGGCCACGACCACGGCGCTGATCGTCGGAGCCGTTGCGGGCGCCGCGACGACGGTGAACGTGCCGTTGTTCGTGGAGGAGTGGCCGGTCTTGTCGGTGGCCGTAATCACGTAGGAATGGTCGCCGGCGGCAACCGCGGCGGTCGATGCCGAGTAGTTCACGCCCGAGGCCGCCTGGTAGGGGCCATAAATCTGCGCGATGTTCTTGCCGTCGATTTGCAGATGAGAACTGGCCACGCCGTCGCTGTCGGCGGCGTTCCAGCTAATCGCTTTCTTCGCCGCCGAGAACACCACGCTGCCGATCGTCGGCCCGACGTTGAGCGGCGCAACCACGTCGAACGAGCCGGAGTGGCTAGAAGAGTGGCCGGCCTTGTCGGTGGCCGTGATCACGTATGTGTGGGTGCCGGCGGCGAGCGCGGCGATGGCCGCGGAGTAGTTTACGCCGGAGACCGCTTGGTAGGGGCCATAAACCTGCGAGACGTTCTTGCCGTCGATTTGCAGATGAGAACCGGCCACGCCGTCGCTGTCGGCGGCGTTCCAAGAGATCACGTTCTTCGCCGCCGAGAACACCACGCTGCCGATCGTCGGGCCCGAGGGAACCACCGGATTGGTGGTAATCGTCACGGGAGTCGAAGCGAAGCTCCATCCGGCGGCCGTCGAGCTGGCGCCGAAATTGACGTGCGTCGCGCTCGTCGCGGTGGAGTTCAGGGTGAAGTCGGCGGTGCAGAGCCGTTGCGTCGCCGCTCCCGGCCAGTTCTGGCTCAGGTCGGCCCAGCCTACTAGTGCCGTTTCCATTCAATGAGTTTCTCGATCGAGTCATGCTGCCGGATGACGCCTATGTAGTTGCGGCCAGGGCGTAATTGCGATCGTTCTTTGGCCATTTCGCCAGCGAAGGTAGCTTTGGATGGCGGTTTGCTGATCTTCATGAGTGCGGTAGTCGGAGTTGTCCAGGGCGTACTTCTTCAGAGGTGTAAATTCGCACTCGATACGATTGAGCCACGAGGCACTGGTCGGAGTGAAATACAGGCGGACATTGTGGCTCTTGGCCCACGAGACTACTTCGGCCCGCAAATGTGTTGCGTAGTTGTCCATCACGATGTAGAGCCGCTCCTCCTGGCGGTAACGACGACGAATCCAACGGAAGAAGCTGAGGAAGTCTCTCCAGGTCTTCGTGCGGGTGAACCGTCCGTACAGCTTCCGCGTTTCCAGATCGTAGAGGGCGAAGCACTGGCGAACACCTCCAAAGCGATGGTATGTTGCCCGCAATCGTTCCACTCGTTTACTTCGCCCCGCCAGGCAGTGGCCGTGTCGTGGCTGGAGGTTCAAGGGACCGAATTCGTCCACACACAAGCGCCGACCGCCGCGCGGGCGTTCGGCGTAGAGTCTTCGGATCCGCCGATATTTCGGCCAAAACTCGGGGTCGGTCGATTCCTTCCAGGTCTTCGTCCGCCGCCAGCGGATCCCACAACGGCGAAGCAATTGTCGCAGCCACTCCAGGCTGATCTTGGCCAGGAGCCCTTGTTCGACCAAGTATTGGCGCAATTTGGCCAGAGACCATTGGGTCATTCCGATCAACTGTTTCGGAGGCGAGAGGGCAACCGCGGCAATCTGCTCGACGATGTCCGCGGTGAAGCTCCTCGGGCCGCTTGGGCCGTGAAAGTACGGATACCAGGCAATTCCTTCCGTCCCGCCTTTGTTGAACCGATGGATGATGATTCGCACCCATTGAGGCGTGTAACCAACTTGCTGGGCAATCTCCCGATTGCCCACATGCCCCGAGGAAAGAAGAATAACTCTGGCGCGACAACTGTTGACCAGGTTGGTTCGTTGCCGCTTCCAGTGACGAAGTTTGCGCCGCTCCGGCGGCGCAACTCGACGCACATGTACACTGTTCATGGGGAAGTCTCCGCATTGGGGTCACGTTTGCAACCATGTGGAGACTTCCCCTACTCATTTCATACCAAATGTCGCGACTTAAGTGCCAGCACTGCTAGCACTTGCTGTCGTTTCGCGCGAAAGTCATCTGCTGGAAACGGCACTAGCACGTACTTGTCGGTGCTCGGATCGCCGTCGCCGTCGTCGGTGTCATTCTGCGGTGTCTCCTGTGTAATCTCGCCATTTGCCAGCACGTTGCTCAGGCCGTTGAAGGTGAGCTGCGACGAGTTGTAGTAAATCCGCAGCCCCAGGCCGGCGAGCGCCGGGTCGGGAGGATTGGTGCTGTAATCTACATCGAAGCTGACATCGCCACCAGGAGCCGCCGAGATGCTGGTTTGACTGGGCGTAACGATCTGCTCGCCTGCCGACTGGTCGTCCGCCGATGCGTCCAGGACCATTGCCGAGCTTTCTTGCGGCAACGCCAGCGCGTTCAGCAGCACGTGTGGACTTGCACCCCCGATGGCATACGAATCCAAGAAAGTCTTGATCGCGGCCTGTGTGGTTCTCGTCGCGTTCGGGCCGACCAGACCGTTTACCGTCCAATCGCCGGATGGATCGAACAAGTATCGCATGATCAACATGCCGTCGGTCAGGGCATCGGCCTGACCGTTGCCGTCGACGTCGAGCATCGTCGAAAACGCGGCGTCGAGATAAGAGTTGATCTGATCGTATGTGGTCCTTGTCGCGCCCGTGCCGATCGCGCCATCCGTCGACCAGGTTCCGCCCTGGGCAAATAGGTATCGCATGATCAGGATGCCGTCGGTCAACGGGTCGCAGACGCCGTTGCCGTCGACGTCGAGGTTGATGGGGGCGACAGTGACGGTGGTCGACCGTGGTTGAAAACTGTAGCCGGCCGCGGCATTTGCGGAGAAATTCACCTTGCTCGTTGCGGATGCGCTGCTCGCCAAGGTGAAGTTCGCGGTAAACAAAGTGGCGGGCAAGGCCTGATTCGGCCAATTCCCGGCCAGGTCCGCCCACGACACCATGATGTATTTGTCGGTGCTGGCGTCTGAGTCGCCGTTCGCCGTATCGTCCATAGGAACGACCTCTTGCGAGACCAGTCCCGCCTGCAAAACGCCCGTCAGTCCGGTGAACGTCATGAAGCTCGAGTTGTAGTACAGTTTCAGCCCCAGCCCGGACACGGCCGTATCGTTGTTCGAGGTGGTGTAATGGACGGGGATGCTGATCGGCTCTCCGGCCGCCGAACAGAGGTCCTCGGGAAGAACGGTCTGCCATTGCACCCTATCGTCTCCGATCGTGATGGTTGCGCTGTCGCCGAGGCTCATTCCGTCGGTCAGCGTCATGGTGACGGTTCTGGGATAATCCGGCGTCACGTGATCGGCAACGACCAGGGTGACATCGATGAAGGATTGACCGGCGCCAATGGTCACCGAATCACCCGTCACCAAAGTTCCGCTCCCGGTCCCGTCCCCGGCCGAACTCGCGATCCAATTCGTCATAAGTTCATAGTCCCACGTCGAGGGATCGGCGCTGGAGTCGGTCGTGCGGACGGCGGTTCCGCCGACGGTAAAGTCGACGGTGAGCGGGTTTGTCGTGTCGCCCGTGCGGGTGATACGGAAAGTGCCGTTGACAGTGCCGTCGGTCAGCTCGGCGGCGAAGTTGTTGATCGCCGAAATGGACACAGAGGTCGCGTTGTTTTCGACGATGCTGATGGCCGCGCTGCTCGACACGCCAATCTGGTAACCGCTTCCCGTCTGAATCGTAAGCGTGGCCGTCTCGGTGGACGTATTGGTACTGCTGGTGATGGCCGTCAGCGTCACATCGACATAGTTTTGGCCGGCGGCGATCGTCACCGTTTTGCCCGCCAGCGGCGTTCCGCCGGCGCTCAGCGTATAATCCGTCCCCAGCACGGCATCGCCGCCCGTGCTGAAGTTCACCGTCAGCGCAGACATCAAGCTGCCGGTGCGGGCAATGTGGTAGGTGCCGGTGTCCAACGGGGCTGCCGCCGAGGAGTCGGGGGCGGACACCGTGACGACGTCGGGGTCCTCGTCCATGATGTTGATGGTCGCGCTGTTGCCGGGTGCCGCGCCGACGCCGTATCCAGTCCCCGACTCGGGTGCAAAGCAGCTTCCGGCCTCGGCTCAGGCGGCCGAGGTGACGGTGGAGCGGCGGACATAGGCACACCCCGGCCGAGTGCGAAGGTAGCGCCCGAGACGGTCGTCGTCGCATAGAGTAGCGGCCCGGACTTGGAGTATCGCTTCCGCCCCCTCTGGGTCGTTCCAAAACATCTCCGTCCCCTTCACCCGGTAGTTCACCTCTTTGACCAGCGACTCCATCAAGGCCGACGTTACCGGCAACCCAAGGCGTCGATAATGCGGATAGTCCATGCGACCGCGGTTGTTCCGCAGATAACGTGCGGCATCGACGATCGGTTTACGCGGATCGTTCTCGTCCAGCTTGGCCGTGTCGTCAAGACCGTGCGGAGCCAACCAACGCTTCAGTTCGTCCATCGCCTCCATCGCCCGACCTTGCCAACATGCGCGGGCCATGCGCAGATAGCACGACCACGCAACGGAGAAATCCGGGTGCATCGCCAGTGCCGCAGCGTACAGATAACTCAGCGCGTGGATGAAATCAAGGATGGGCACAAAGTTTGGAAAGTAGTGCTTCCACACAAACCAATGCCAGGGAAGACCGTCTCCCACAAAGGCACGCGCAGGCGCCTGCGGAAAACGACGACAGTCGGCCTCCCGCTTCATCTGTTGCCCGAAGACGCTGGCCTCTGCCATGCTCGAAAGACACGTGCGCACCAGACGCTGGGGACGCCAAGCCTTCTCGCCAGGCGGCGCGGCAGATACCGCCGAAATCGCTGACGGAGCCTCTTTTTCCGCTAATTTCGCCACTCGCTTGGGATCGGTGAACGCACGCGGAAGTTCCGGTTCGGGGTCTTCCGCAAACGTCTGGTGCGTCATTCGCAGCAAATTGGCGTTCTTGGTCTCGCGCCAAGCCTCGCCATGAACGCCGCAACCTTGGCCCGGTTTCCGTGTGCGAATTCGTCCGCCGTCAGCTTCCACGACGGCCAACTCGGGTGGATTCTCGGGGGCTTGGACCAGTTCGGGCGCATCCCCTTCATCTCGCAACTCCGCCAGTTCCATCCCCACTTGGTGCGTTACACGCTGCACCGTGCTCGCTGAGACCTCGTTACCACCGACGTGCTTCAGCACCAGCGACGCGCGTTGGCTCGATCGCGTCTCGGCCGAGGCATACACGATCCTCTGCGTCATCGCCGGCGTTAGTTCCCGACTGTCCAATCCCATCGCTGCCCGCAGAGGGAAAAAAATCCCGCCGACAGCGGGTACAAGTCCCTTTCCATTCCAAGATGGGGACCGCACCGTCGGTCGAGAGAATCGTACGGGCCACCAACTCCAGCGAACAAACTTCGCCACAGGTCGGACAGGCGGCGCTGTCGGGACTTTCCGCCGTCATCTCCCGCGCGGCCCATTCCTGAAAGCAACAACTCCAACGGGTCGCCAACCGATGGGAAGCCGCCTCGATTTGACTGAAATGGAGCGGGGTCTTCCGGTCCCAGCCCGCCAAAATGGTCTCGATGATCGCATCCTTCGCCTCAAGCAAACCCGCTCGAATTTCCGCTGTAAATGCTGCGAAATGCCGTCCATGACAGATCCTCCACGATCCAAAGTGACTTCCTATCCTGCGACAAATTGCCATCTTAACCGAAAAACGCCAGATTCTCCTATTGACGTTTGCTTGAGCCACGTTGGGACACCGGAAGCTGCTTTGCACCCCCCCGACTCCAATGTCATCAGCGCCGTTTCCGTTGTCGTGGCGTCCTTGATGACCGTCAAGGTGACAACGACGTAGGTGCTCTGCGCCGCGATCGGTACGCTGTCGGGGGAGGTTATTGTGTGCGTGCCGGTGTTGTCCGTATAACTGAGCGTGTAGTCCGTTCCCTGGACGGCCGTGCCGCTCATCTGGAAGTTCACCGCAACCTGCGAAGTCAGATCGGAGCTCGCGCGCGTGATTAGGAACGTACCGGTGTCCGACGGGAAGCCGGCCGTGGCGACCGTGGCCGCCACCGTAACGGCCGTCCCGTTGTGGCTATGCGTGACGGTGATGCTCGCACTGCTGTTGTCGGTGTCGATCGCATAATCGCTTCCGCTCATCAAGGTGAGCGTGGCGGTTTCGGGTGCCACCACCAGAGTGCTGGGAATAACCGTCAAATCGACATCGACGTAGTCGTTGCCCGCCGCGATCGTCACGCTGTCGGGAGAGGTTATTGGGTGCGTGCCGGTGCCGTCTGTATAGCTGAGGGTGTAGTCCGTTCCCTGGACGGCCGTGCCGCTCATCTGGAAGTTCACCGTAAGCGCCGAAGTCGTGTCGGCGTCCGATGGGCGGCTTATCCGGTACACGCCGTCGACCAGCGGGACATCGGAGGCCGTGGGCTGGGTCGCCTCAACCGCTATGGAGGGCAATGTGGTGGTGATCTCATTGTGCAGAGTGATATTCGCTTCGTAGGCTGTGCCGACCTCGTAGCCCGACCCGGTTTCCAGGATCATCGTGGCCGTCTTATCGGGCTTACGCTGTCCATCGTCGTAAGGCACCAAGGTGATGTCCACGTAGACCTGCCCAGCGTCAATCGTCACGGTGTTGCCGCTTAGCAGCGTCGTGCCCTCTTCCAGGTAGTAATCGCCGCCAATTCCCGTCGGACTGAGTGCCGCGTCGCCCGTCATGCAGAAGTTCACAGTAAGCGCATTGGTCGTGCTGCCCGAGCGTGTAATCCGAAAAGTGCCGGTGTCTAAGGGTTCTCCCGCCGTGGGATCGGGCGCCGAGATGTTTACGATCTTGTCCCCGATGCTCCCCACGTCAGAGCCGCCAGCCGAAAGCAGACATCGATCTTCGAGCGGCTCGTATCGCAGCCAGCGATGGAATGCGTTGCGGCGGGCGGCCTGGGCGCGCCCGTCTGAGTGTTGGCGACGTCTGCTGCGGTGGGAAGGAACAATGGCACTAGACATTGGAAGCTTCCTTTTTTGGCAAAAGGCGAGAAATTCATCGGCTGGGGCGTTTGGGTAACGCTAATCATCTATAGCTCACCCCTGCTGCGCGATGGCCCTTGGGGGCGGATCTTTGCGCATCCTCTCAATCTGACCGTTATTGCCGATGCAATCGGAAAAACCTCCGTAATCGGATTATGTTCCGCCCTCAACCAGGCCGAAACACTAGGAGATACCCTCCAACTCCGCGGGCGCTCCCTCGCCATTTCTCCCCCCGCAGAGTCGGCGGCGTGGCCGGGAACGTCTCCGCAAGGAGAAGAGCAGAGACAAGAAACGTTGCCGATGAACGGAATAAGGACGACAGCGTATTGTGCGGTGGTGGCAATCGCCGCCCTCTTCGCCGCCGCCCCCGCATGGGGCGGGGGAGAAGTTACCGTTGTCGGCGTGGCTTGGCAGTCGCCACGGACGCTCGACCCGATCCAAGACAACGCCGCCCAGCCGATCTCGGCATCCTCCGTTGCCCAATCACCCACACTCCTGTCGCCCACGGCGGAGCCCATCGCCACCCCGCCTCCCCAGACTCCCGCGCAACCCATGTTGGACGACGACGGCAGCGAGTTTCACGAAGAGTTGTGCGACTTTGAGCGTTGGCTCGACGGATTCGGTCTTGGCGGTTGGAGTATCGACTACCGCTACCGCGCCCTGGTGAGCAGCGGCGTCACCAGCACTTTCGGCACGAGCGCGCCGCCGCCGACCGGCTATGCCCCGTTAAGCCAGCTCAACTTCCCGCTCAACTCAAGTTGGCACGGCATACGGATCGAACGGGACCAGCCGACCTGGGGAGTCCATTTTGAGTGGATGGCCCCGCAGCAGAGCATCAACGGCCAGTTGACCGATTGCGATTGGCAGTTCTCGGGGCCTCCGGGGCCGGATCAGCAGTTCACGGATCTCGGTTTCGCCCAGGAACGGTTTGTCGATGGTCAAATGATCGACCTTGGGCTCGACTTTCAGTTGTGCGATCACGTCTGCAGGTTTCCCATCGAGGTTTGGCCCACCATCGGGTTCCGCTGGCAGCGATTCGACATCACCGCCTATGATGGCACGCAGGTGAAATTCTACAACCAATGGCTCGACCCGCCCGACCAGTACCCCGGTGACGTCATCACCTTCAACCAGCAGTTCTACATGGGCTATCTTGGCGGCCAGTTCCGCATGAGACTCAGATCAGTCCTGTTGACTTTTCAAGCGGATTGGGGATACACCTGGGGTTACAACACGGACCATCATCTGGTCCGCGCCGGCGATCTGTTCACGATGGAGGCGACGGAAGGCAATACGTGGCACCTCGGGTTTACGGCGGAAGTACCGCTGGGTTGTCACGTCTCTCTCGGTTTTCAATGTGACCACATGGAGATCCGCACCTCGGGAACGCATCGGCTTCAGAACCTGCCGCTCGGCGAGGACTATAGCTGGGACAACGGCGTATCCGTCTCCTCGAACCAGACGTCGCTGATGGCGTTCCTTCGCTTCCGCCTGTAGCGTTCCGCTGGGGCAGACATTCCTGTCTGCCAGATGGGGTAGGTTGTTCCAGGCAGACAGGAATGTCGGCCCCACCTTGGTAATGCCTCAACTCTTCCACTTCTAGCGGTTTTTCCGCCGCGTTTTCTTTTCGCATCGTTTCATGTTGCGAAAAATCCCCATCCTGCCAGAAAACGTAGTAGAATTGCATGGTCGAGTAAAGTGGTCCCGAGGATAGGGCCATGTGGCGCTCATGGACGACTGGCTGGCTAGCGATTGCTGCGGTGATATTCTGCGCGGTGGGCATGGCCGGCTGCAACAGCTTTCAGTCGTCCGGCATCGATCCGACGGGCGAGCACTTTTTTGTCCCGCCCCCCCCGCCTCCTCCGCCTGCCGCCGTTGCTGTTGCTCCGGCGAGCCCCTACCCGCCGAACGAACGGTATTTCGACGATCCGATGGGCCCGTTGCCCTGGGACGACGTCGCCGTGCTGATTGAGCCGCGCGAGGTCGTTGCCCCCGTGGGAAGCGAGGTGATCGTCATCGCCGGCGTGCTCGGTCCTGACGGATATCTGCGCACCAATCGCCGGCTCGAATGGTCGATCTCGCCGGGCAGCGTCGGGCAGTTCGTGGCTGTCGAGCCGGGCGGGTTCACCGATCTCCTCTTGGGCGACTTCACCTGGCCGCGAATCGTCAACGCCACCACCGCGATCGGCGATACTTCGCGGAGCAACGTCCTGTTGAACCGCGGCACCCCCACACGGGAAGGCGACAAATACGTCCGCCGCGGGCAGGGCTGGGTTTCGTTGACTTCGCCGATGGAAGGCACCAGCTACGTGAACGTCGTGGCGCCCGAGGTGTACAATTGGGACGCACGCCGCAAAACGGCCGCGGTTCACTGGGTCGATGCCGTGCCGCAGTATCCGCCGCCGGCGATCAATCCGGCCGGCACGCGGCACGTCTTCACCACGACGGTCACCCGCAGCTCGAACCAGTCGCCCTGCGAGAACTGGATCGTACGGTATGAAATCGTCGATGGTCCGCCGGCCGGTTTTTCACCCACGTGCGCCGCGTCGGCCGAGGTCCGCACCAACTCCGCCGGCCAAGCGTCCGTTGAAATTGTCGAGAAGCAGCCCGCCTCGGGCGTCAACAGAATCGCCATTCAGGTGATTCGGCCCGCCGACGCGCCGGGGGCCGGTGGGCAGCGGCTGGTGGTCGGAAACGGCACGACGACAAAGACCTGGTCGGCGCCCGACTTGGCGATTCATGTCCTTGGCCCGGTGACGGCGAACATCGGCGCAACCCTCGCCTATCAGATCGACCTTTCCAACCCCGGCGATCTGGCGGCCAAGGAGGTGATGGCCGCGGTGGATGTGCCCGATGGATTAACGTACATCAACAGCAATCCGGCGGCGGAGACTGCGGGCCGGCAGCTTCGCTGGCGGCTTGGCGATCTCGGGGCCAGACAGCGGCTGCCAGTCCAATTGAGTCTCCGCGCCGAAAAACCGGGCAGTGCGGTCATTTGTTGCGATGCGACCGCGGCCGGCGGACTAAAGGCGCGCGACTGCGCCACGACAACAGTTGCCGTGGCCGCCGCGCCCCCCGTCGCTGGACCTTCACCCAGTGGGCCGCCCGCCGCTGGACTCTCGCCGAGTGGGCCGCCCGCCGCGCCCGGGACGACCCTGGCGGTGTTGATAGCTCCCACCCAAACCACGGCGACCGTCGGCGACCAGTTGAAATTCATCTTCTCCGTCAGCAATTATGGCCAAACGACGATCAGTGGCGGCGTCATTCGCGTACGGTTCGATCCGGGACTGGTGTACGAGAAGGCCGGCGTCAAGATCGAGAATCTCATCCAGCACCAATTGCCCGATCTGCGGGCGGGCGAGACGCGACCGCTCGCCATGGTGGTTCGGGTGGTGAGGGCGGGGCGAGCGTCGTTAAGCGTCGAAGTGGCTGTGCCCGGCATCGCTCCCGCCAGCGCGCAGGCGGTCGTGACGGCCGTCGGCGGCGCGGCGCCGTCGGCGCCTCCCGCGGCAAATCCGTTGTCGGTGACGATAACCGGTCCCGAAAAACGGCTGGCCGTGGGCGACACGGCGCAATTCACCATCGACGTGAAGAACACGGGCGGAGCGGCATTGCAGAACGTGCAAGTCGCCGATCGCTACGACCCGCCGCTGGCCCCGGCGAACGCGACGGTGGGATGGAAGATCGCCGGCAGATCGCTCGTGTGGAACATCGACAGCTTGCGTGCCGGGCAGGCGGCTCGGTTCGTTGTGGAATGCAAGTGCCAGGCGGCTTCGCCCGAAGCGTACAGTCGCGTCACCGTCGCATTGCCCGATGGCGGCCAAACGGCGAACGAGGCTTCCGTCGAAATTCTCCAGCCCGAGAAACAGCCTGGCCCGCCGGCTCTGCCGCCGACCGCTCCCACGCCACCTATGAAGTCGGCCGCCGAGGGATTGCTCTTGCGGGCGATTGGGTTAGCGAATCCGGTGCGCCCCGGAGGGCAGTTGACCTACGAGATTCGGCTGACCAACAAAGACAACGTCACGTATCATCAGGTCGTCATTACGGCAAGAGTCCCCGACGGCCTGATGCCCATTGCGCTGGGCACCGTGGGGGCAAGTATCGACGGCCAGGCGATTCGCTTCGATCCGATCGCCGAATTGCCGCCTGGCAAGACGCAGACGTATCGAGTACGGATGTTGGCGAAGCAACCGGGTACATATCACCTTCGCCTCGAATTGACCACGTCAGACCCGTCCGCGCAAACGTCGGGCGACTCCGACGAGGTCGAGGTGCGCAACTAACGCGCGGTTCGAGTCACCGTGCGGCAAATTCCCCTCGTTCCCACGCTCCGCGCGGGAGCCAGGAAGGCGTGGGAACCAGGAGCCGTTATGCCACGATTCGTCATTCTCCGCCACGACAGCCCGCGCGGCGAGCACTTCGACCTCATGCTCGAAGCCGACGGCGTGCTAAAGACCTGGGCGTTGCCCCACGCGCCCGAAACGGGCGTCGAGATGGACTGTGAAGCCCTTGCGGATCATCGCCTCGCATATCTTGACTACGAGGGCCCGATCTCCGGCGATCGCGGTGCCGTCGCTCGCTGGGACGGCGGGGCGTACACGGTCGAAAGTCAGGGCGGCCGAGAATGGGCCGTAATGCTCGCCGGCGGCAAACTCGCCGGCCGCGCCACGCTACGCTGCTCGGGCGACAATCCGAAGCAATGGCGATTTTCGTTCAAAAAACAGGAGTCTCGTTAATCGGCGATCTCATCGCTTTCGCCGCTCCGTAATCCCCGACACGCAGATTTTCCCCTTGCGAAGCTCCAACGACTCGATGCGGACGACACGGTCGGCATCGTCATCGTCGGGCAGGGAGATCAAGGCGACGGGGTCGCTGCCGGCGTGTGCCCAGCGCAGGCGAAGGTGCAACTCGGCCGCCCCTTTCGAAATGCCGTCGAGAACATCCTTCAACGGCACCGGCAACATGCCGGCCCGGCCGCGGACGATCCGCAACGCGACCACGCTCGGCTCGGGCAGGTAGGGCTGAAACGTCAGGCTCAAAACGCTTGTGACGCCGCCGCGCTCGAATCGGCAGGCGACGGTCATCTCGTTCGGTTCGATCGCCACCCGCGGGTTGCTCACCGACGGCGGCAGCGCGTTTGGGTGGTTCTTGCGCAAATCGACCGCCAGCCAGCCGTTGATCTCCTCGGCGGTGATGACTTCCTGCCAGCGCCCCGACCGATTCCTGACGCTCTGCAGTGCGCCGATCTTCTTGAGCATTCGGTCGCTCGCCTTTTCCAGCACGTCCGCTCTGGTTTCCATCGCCTCACGATAGAACGCCGGCTCGTGCCGAATGGCCAAATACACGGCCCAGATTGCCAGAGCAATCAGAATCAGGATCGCGGCAAGCGCAATGACTGCAATTCGGCGCCCTTTCCGTGACATGCCGATCAGGCTCCCTTATGTCGTCTGGAATGGTGTTGAAGGTACTGGGCAGGAGACTGCACGAGCACTCCGCCGAGTCGTTTACCGTACCATTGCCCGAAGTGCCGCCGATCGCCCGTCAGAAGATGCGTGGCGTGGGCGTGAATAGCAGCCGTCAGAATCGGTCGGTCCTTCTCCGGCAGTTCGCCCGCCGCCGGCGGCAGCGATGGCGCCAGCGCCGCGTGGCCGGGCAGAATCTCCATATCCGCCAGAAGCCGCTTCAGCCTCTTTAGACACGCCGCGCCGGCCAGATTGCGTTCCGCCTCTTGCACCGCGTACTCCGACGAGAGCAGCCGAATCCCCTTTCGCCGCCACAATTCGAGAAAGCGGTTCTCCGCCGCGTACGCCGCCGAAAACAGCACGTTGGCATCCAGGAAAACGCGGTCCAAGCGTCATACTCCCGGCGGTTTTTCGTGTGTGATCTTGTTGGGATCGAGCCCCAGCCGGCGGACCTCTTTGACCGCCCAGCGGTAATCGGCCTTCGTCACGGCATTGTTCAGAAGGAACTCGGCCTTCCTCTCCGGCGAGTAGATTTCGACCGGCAGTGCAACCGCCGGTCGCAGCGAGACCCCTTCTTCCCCCTCTTCGATAATGACCATTGCCCCTTCGTTCAGAGCGAAGCGCCGCCGCAACGCCGCCGGAATCACCACGGTCCCCCGCTTGCCGATCTTGCCGATTTCCCGGGCCGCCATAGGCTTGCACTCCCGCGCATGTCTGAATGTCCGAATATCTGAATCTATGATTATTTTACTACTTATTCCGCCGAATGGCAAGAGCCCTGCCGAGAAGAGCCGCTTCGATGGCATCTATACGAACCGCAACAGAGCGTAGTTCTTCTTCCCCGAACGCAAGATCATTGTCGATTCGCTCGCCAAATTGCCGGTGGTCAGTTGCGTTTCGATCCCTTCCACGCGGCGGTTATTTACATACGCACCGCCTTGCGTGATCGTTCGCCGGGCCTCCCCCTTGCTCTTGGCCAGTCCCGCTTCGACCAGTGCGTCGATGATCGGCAGCCCATCGCCCGCGAGCCGCCCGCGCGGCAGTTGCCGGCTGGGCACGTCGGCGAAGATGCCGGCCAGTTGAGAGTCGCTCAAATCGCTGATTTCGGCGCCGAAAAAGATTTCAGTCGCGCGTTCGGCGATGCGAAGGCCCTCGGGCCCGTGTACCAACCGCGTCAACTCGGCCGCCAGCCGGCGCTGCGCGGAACGCCGGCCCGCGTCGGCTTGATGCTCGGCCAGCACCGCGTCGATTTCGCCTTTTCCCATGTCGGTGAAGAAACACAGGCAGCGGCCCACGTCGGCGTCGTCCAGGTTGATCCAGTATTGATAGAACTGGTAGGGGCTCGTCTTTTCGGCCGAAAGCCACAGCGCCCCCGACTCGGTCTTGCCCATCTTCGTGCCGTCGCCCTTGGTCAAAAGCGGACAAGTGCAGCCGTAAAGCTGTACGCCGCGCAGTCGCCGGGCCAGGTCGATGCCGGCAGTGATGTTGCCCCACTGGTCGCTCCCGCCCACCTGTATCTCGCAGCCGAATTGCTCGTTCAGATGCACGAAATCGTAGGCTTGCAGCAGCATGTAGCTGAACTCGGTGTAGCTCATGCCGGCTTCGCTGCGGTCGAGCCGATTGCGAACAGAGTCTTTGGCGAGCATCACGTTCACGGGAAAATGCTTGCCGACGTTGCGGAGGAATTCGAGGTAGCCGAACTGGCCCATCCAATCATAGTTGTTCACCAAGATTGCCGACTGCCGTCCGCAATCGAAATCGAGGAACCGCCGCAACTGCGGTTCCATGCCGGCGATGTTCGCCCGCAACGATTCGATCGACAAGAGGTTGCGCTCCTCGTTCTTGCCGCTTGGATCGCCGATCATTCCCGTGGCGCCGCCGACCACCGCGATGGGCCGATGTCCCGCCTGCTGAAATCGCCGCAAGATCATCAGCGCCATCAGATGCCCCACGTGCAGGCTGTCGGCCGTCGGATCGAAGCCTGCGTAGACCGTCCGCGGCTTCTCCGCCAGCAACTTCGGCAGATTCGCGTTGTCGGTGGTTTGGTTGATCAGTCCGCGCCAGGAGAGCTCGGCGATGACATCGGACGGGAGTGGAGAGTGGAGAGTGGAGAGTGGAGAGTGATTACTCACGATGCACACCTTTTCTTCAATGAATTGACCAACCCGCTTATCAGTCGCGCGACTTCTGTGGTTAAACACACATGGGCGTCAGCTTGGTTGTTACTGATGTATCCGAGACGCTCGGCAATCAGCACCTGCGTTTCGATCTCCTTCAGCGACCCATAGGAGATGGCGAGGAAGTGCAGGAAGTCGCGAGTTGTGTTTCTTGCTTGTCCTTCGGCGATATTCGATGGAATGGAGACGGCGGCGCGACGCATTTGGCTTGTCAGTCCAAAGAGTTCATCCTTTGGAAACGCTGCGGTCAGTTCGTAGATGGCTTCCACCAAATCCATTCCCTTCTGCCAGACGATCAACTCCCGATAGTCCTTCACAGTCATCACGGTCCCCTTTTCTCGACAATGATTCTATTTCTCCCCAACTCCTCTCCACTCTCCACTCTCCACTCACCTCCACTTATCATCATCCGCGAACGGATTCCCCATCCCGGGCAACTTCGGTTTCGGCAGGGCCTTCAACGCCTGCTCGGCCAGTCGCTGGTCCTCCTTTGTGGTAATCTTCATATTGATGACGGAGCCGGGAACGACCGTGACAGGATGGCCGATCCGTTCGACCAATTGGGCTTCGTCGGTCGCGTTAAAGCCGGCTCGCTTGGCGTAGGCGTCCAACAGCAGTTGGCGGCGGAAGACCTGCGGCGTCTGCGCTTCCCAGAGGCCCTCGCGCGAGACGGTCTCTTCGATTCTGTGGTTGGCTCCAACGCGTTTGAGCGTGCCGGCCACGGGAATGGCGAAAATCGCGGCGTCCGACTTCTCGGCGGCGGCGAAAACCTGGTCGATCCAGGCGGCAGTCAAGCAGGGCCGGGCGGCGTCGTGAACGCAGATGAAGTCGGCCTGCGGCTTGACCCGCGCCAACGCGGCCTCGACCGAACCGGCCCGCTCCGCCCCGCCATCGACCACTTCGATCCCCAGGATGGCAATGTTGGCCGAGAACTTGAACATGAAGTCGGGCCGGTCCTCGCGCGCAATGACCAGGATCGTTTGGATCACGTTGTCGCGTCCCAAGAACCGCTCGGCCGAGTGGAGCCAGATCGCCTTGTTGGCCAGCGGGGCGAACACTTTCTTATAGCTCTGATCGCTAAACCGGCGGCTGCGGCCGGCGGCAGGCAGAATCACGGCGAACTTCGACATGCCGGCGTCTCCCTTTTTTGCACAATTTCTGGGAAAAGCGGACAGGCACCTTTTGCCGGAACGGCCCTTCGGGTGCTTCGCACAAAAGGTGCCTGTCCCCTTTTCCCTTCTCATTGTGCGGTTTTGCGGCCATGCGTCAAGACGCCTGCTCCATTACTCCATTACCGCAAAATCAGAAAAAGATGTTTGCGCCCGCAATTCCACGCTTCCGCTTTGAGCAGCCGTCGGGACCAAATCGCCAGTCATTCTGCCAGCGGATCCCACATCGGAAGCGTCGTTGGCTCTTCGTCAAGAAGTTTCAGGATTCTTGCCGGGAGGTAGGCTTTGCGAATGACGATTTGATAAACGTATTTGTCGAACCAGGAATCATAGAGATGCCAGTAGCCGTCTTTGCCTTTGTCTCTTCCCCAACTGTTTTCGACCTTCCATTTCAGCGGTTTGCCGTGTACGAGATCGACGCCCACCAGGACCATGGCGTGGGAGGAAATGCTGCCGCGCATCGAAAGCCCGTCAGCCTTATCCAGCGTGAGGTCCACGTCGAAAAGCGTCTGGTAATCGTGCAAACCCAGGGCCATCATGCCGCGGTCCTGGTCGCGGCCCACATCACAGCCGAACCAGACCGGCTGGCCATCGCAAATCGATTTGACGGCCCATTCTTTCATCTCCGCGATCTCGACGTTGGGGAAGCGCAGGTCCTTTCCGTCGCTCATATTTCGCGACCGGGCGAATAGGTAATTCTTCCCGTAGGGGTGCATTGGATGATTCATCACGCTCACATACTGCGAGAGATCGATGCCGATTTTATTCTTGTAGAACTGCTGCGGCGTAATCGTTTCCGCCGCGGTGGGCTTGCCATCCTTTCCGGCATAGCGCCAGGCGAACTGCCGCGGCGGCTCGCCCACGCTGAGCACCAACATCCGATAGACTTCCGCCAGCATTTTCTGTTTGGCGGCTTGCAGTTCGGCTGGCGTTTTGCCGTCCTTTTTCATCTTCCGCAGCGTGACCGCATCGACCCGAAGCTTCTGCCCTAGAAGCGAAAAGAGCAGGCCGGAGTTATCGGAATTCGACGCCTCGGGCATGGCGTCGGCGGGAACGACGCCGTATTTCTCGATCAAGGCCGCAACGTAATCCCACCAGCCTCCTTCGTCCACGGGCCTTTTGAGCAGCAACGACATTTCGCGGTCGAGCGGATCCCGATCGGCAAGCTCGATCATGTAGTCGAGGAAGCGGTTGGCCTTCTCAAGCTTGTCCCAGAAGGAGAGGTAGTTCTCGGACAATTCGAAGGCGTCCAGTTTGAACTTCTTCATAACTTCCGGCCGGAGCACGTTCAGCGCGGCAAAAAGCCAGCAGCGTTCGCTCCCCTTCTGGTTGGTAATGCTCTGGCCCTTTAGCGCATTGGTAAACAGATCATTGTCTTGGTCGAGGACTTCGCGGCTGAGCGCCAGTTGCGCAAGCGAGTTGCCGGTGGCCGCATTGTAGATCGCCCGGTTCGCGCCGGTAAGCTTGCAGGAATCGCGGAGATGGTCGATCGCTTTCTGATCGAGGCCGTCCCCGAAAGCAGCGTTGAATCCTTGACCGATAAAAAGAAAAGAGCACAACACAACGGCCAACAAATATGGTGCACGGTTCATGGCGGTTTCCTCTGATAATGGGACAATCGGACACCTTTAGTCTAAACAACGGCTGGCCATTCTTCAACCATCAACAGGCAAAATGCACGGCCAATCCGTTTTCGATTGTAGCAGGCGACTCCCGTTGCCGATTGCTCGAAAATGGCCACAAAATCGGCGACAGGAGTCGCCTACAATCCCATTTTGAAGAACTGATCGGCCCTGAGGCAAAATATGAGGTAGCGGCGTGTGCGGCAAGTCGGGGGTTAAATGCCCGGTGATCTTGACACCGCCGGTTCTGCCGTGTCATCTTGATGCCTGCCTTGGCCAGCCGGTCAAACGATGAACCTCACACCTTGACAGAGCACCACGCCCCCATGCCTGAACCGATTATTCTCGCCACTTGGAGTTTTGGAAAGATAGCCACCGCGGCGAGCTGGTCGTATCTTGGCGGGCCGAACGGATCGAGCTTGGACGCCGTCGAACAGGCGTGCCGCGCCGTCGAGTCCGACCTTGAGGTGACGAGCGTGGGCCGCGGCGGGCTGCCCGATCGCTGCGGCGAGGTTTCGTTGGACGCCTCGATCATGCAGTCGCCCGCCCGTTGCGGATCGGTCTGCTGCGTGCGGCGGTTCGAGCATCCGGTGACAATCGCTCGCATGGTAATGGAGCGATTGCACGTCGTGTTGTTGGCCGGCGACGGGGCCGACCGCTTCGCACTGCGGCAGGGATTGGCGCCGGTCGATCTCTTGACCGACAACGCCAAGGCAAAATGGCAACGATGGGCCGCGGAACATCCCGACCTGCAATGCCGCGACGATTCACCCTACGTTCCGCCGAGCAATCACGAAGAATGTTCCGGTGAGGACTGTCCCGATTTTCGCGCTAGCAAAAATGGGACTGTCCCCTTTACCGCCCCCTTCACGGCCGACGACGAAACGCTGCCACACAACCGCCACCACGACACGGTGGGCGTGCTTGCCATCGATTCCAGCGGCACGCTCTCGGGGGCGTGCTCGACGAGCGGGCTGCCGTTCAAACCACCGGGGCGGGTGGGCGATTCGCCGATCATCGGCCACGGACTGTACGTCGATCCCCGCCGCGGCGCTGCCGTGGCCACCGGCAACGGCGAACTGATCATGGGCGTGTGCGGCAGCTTTCTCGCCGTCGAGTTGATGGGCCGGGGCGCCTCGCCTGCCGACGCCGCCCGTGAAGTGATCCAACGCATTGCCGACAGCTACGAACTCGTAGCGGAAGACCAGGCGGCGATCATCGCAGTGCATCCCTCGGGCCAATGGAGCGCCGCCGCGCTGCGTCCGGGCTATCGCACGTCCGTCCGCACGTCAACTCGCGATGAAATGGCCGAGCCGGACTGCACGCTGCTGCCGTAGCGATAATTGTAGGAGGCGTCTCCCGACGCCGACAGAAGCGGCAAAAGCCCGGAAATCGGCGACAGAAGTCGCCTCCTACAAGAGCTCACGACCCTTCCGTCAAGGCTTCTTTTGCAGCAATTGCTCGAGCGTGTTCTGCAGCCTCGTGACGGTCTCCTTCATGTCCTTCAGCCGCGGCGGAGAAGCGTGAGTATCGTTAGGAGACAAGGGTTCGTTATGTGTGTCCTTTTCCTTATAGTCGAGGACTTCGATCGCATCCGTTATCGCCTTCTGCAATGCGGCGACGAACGCCTCATCGGGCGGCTTCTGCTTCGCCAGCGGCGCGATTCCATCGAGCGCTGCTAGCGCGGCATCGAGGCGGCACAGCATCCGACGGCGAAAGCCGGGGCTGGCGGTATCCTTCGTGCGGGCCAGGCCGTCCTTGCACGAGTCGATCGCCAGCCGGCAAAGTGCGGCAGCCGTTTCCGCCGAATCGATTCCATTGGCCGACGAGTAATTCAGATGCCCTAATGCGTCGGCGGCGGCGCATCGCACGGCCAACGGAAGCTTGGCGTCAGCGGCGAGTTTCAACACCGCCGTGAACATCTCGTTGTTCTCACCGATGGCGTGCAACGCGCCCAGCGTCTCGACCGCCTGCGCGACCATCCACGCGCGGGCAGACAAGGCCGGACCCGCCGGCACGTCGGCGGCCACAAGCCGCAGCATGGCGTCGGAGACCTTCTTCTGCGCGTCGCTGCTGGGAATGCCCGCCGCTACATGACGTAGAACGCCGACCATCGCCGCCACGCGAACTCCGTCGGAAAACTTGTTGCTTCCGGCCGCGGCAATCAGGACGTCGAGCGCCTCGGGCAGCGGCACGGCCGCGACGTGCCCGCTCGCTTCCACGCTGTTGAGCTCGCCGATCGCCAGCATGGCGTTGATCTTCACCGCAGGGTGAAAATTGCCGACAACCAGCTTCTTCAGCATGTCGAGCGTCAGGCGGGTGAGATCATCGCGCGGTTGTCCGGGAACGGCCGAGCGAAAATGGCTCGCCAACTCCTGACGGTAGTGGTGCAGGTTGCGAATGTCCTCCTGCACCGACCACCGCGAGAGAAAATAGTCGGTGTAAAATTTCTCGAAATCGGCCTGCGCCGGCGGCTGTGGATCGGGATACTTCCCGTCGCGCAGACTCGTGCGAATCTTGCCGTCCCAATGCTTTAGCCCCGCATCGACCGGCAGGCTATCGTACTTCTGTTCGGGCAGACCCTCTTCAGTCTCGGCGGGCTCTACAGGTTCTTGTGGCTCCACCGCGCCGCCGTGTTGATTGCCACCGTGCGGGGTGCCACCGCGAGGAGCGCCACCGTGCCCGCCGCCAGCAACTTGGGCTGAGACGGGCAGAGCCATCCCGAGGACCATCACACTCAGCGCGAGTGTCAAGGAGAATGTGATCTGACGCTGCACCAGCTTCATGCGGCTAGAGGGAGGTCTTCGTCGAATCATTGGCACACCGAGCCTTTCGCTGCTCCGCGGACATAGTATGTTCCACTAATAGACTACCAACGCGGGGGGAGCACTGTCAAGCAAGAACGCCGATCTTCAATCGTCAAGCCGCTCTCTTCTGCGGCTTCTTCTCGCGCGTGTCTTTCCAGCGGCGGTGCAGCCACCAGTATTGACCGGGTGCGCGGCGGATGAGCTCTTCCAGCCGCGTGGTGTACCACTGGGTCAGTTCGCGGACCGTGCCCACGGAATTGGCGATCTCTTGCGGGTCGACCGTCGCGTAGTTCCACAACTCGAAGTGCATCGGCCGTCCGAGACGCTGCGCGGTGGAAACCGACATCCGCGCGTTATTGTCCAGGGCCAACAGCGCGATCGCCTTATGGGCCGAAGCGGGCCGGCCGAAGAACTCCACCCAACAACCCTTCGGCCCGGCGTACTGGTCGGCCAGGAAGGTCATCGTGCCGCCGCCGGCCAGCACCCGCGTGATCTGGTCGAAGCCGCCGTTCTTGGGAATCATGTGCTGCCCGGTCCTGCCGCGGAAGTCGTTGACGAAGCGGTCGAGATAGAGATTGTCGAGCGTCCGCGCCACGGTGTACGTGGGAAACCCGAGAATCCCCAGCACGTAGCCGCCGACCTCGAAATTGCCCAAGTGCGAGGCGATAATCAGCAACGGGCGATCCTCGATCAGGTCGCGCACCAGTTCGGCCTCGTTCCGCAGCACAACATGGTCGCGCCAGTTGGTCTCATGGATCTTCCGCGGTGTGTGGGCGACCTCCAGCACGAGCACGAACAGGTGTTCCCACATTCGCCGGGCAAGATCGGTCCGTTCGGCCGCCGACATTTGCGGGAATGCGTGAGCCAGATTGTCGTCGACCACACCACTGCGAACGTGCAACACGTCGCAGAACAGCCGCGCCAACAGCCGTGCAAGCCGCTGGCCGGTTTCCACCGGCATCGCTTGCACAAGGCAGATCAAAATCCGCACGGCAACGTAAACGAGATAATCGACGATCTGTCGGCGCTGCATGGAGAGCGTCCTTTCAACTCCAGATGGTGCCGCCATTGTCGCAAAACGGGGCGTTTGTTGGAAGAGCGATTCCGCCGCCCAGCCCACTGCGGGTGCAAAGCAGCTTCCGGTGTCCCAACGTGGCTCAAGCAAACGTCAATAGGAGAATCTGGCGTTTTTCGGTTAAGATGGCAATTTGTCGCAGGATAGGAAGTCACTTTGGATCGTGGAGGATCTGTCATGGACGGCATTTCGCAGCATTTACAGCGGAAATTCGAGCGGGTTTGCTTGAGGCGAAGGATGCGATCATCGAGACCATTTTGGCGGGCTGGGACCGGAAGACCCCGCTCCATTTCAGTCAAATCGAGGCGGCTTCCCATCGGTTGGCGACCCGTTGGAGTTGTTGCTTTCAGGAATGGGCCGCGCGGGAGATGACGGCGGAAAGTCCCGACAGCGCCGCCTGTCCGACCTGTGGCGAAGTTTGTTCGCTGGAGTTGGTGGCCCGTACGATTCTCTCGACCGACGGTGCGGTCCCCATCTTGGAATGGAAAGGGACTTGTACCCGCTGTCGGCGGGATTTTTTTCCCTCTGCGGGCAGCGATGGGATTGGACAGTCGGGAACTAACGCCGGCGATGACGCAGAGGATCGTGTATGCCTCGGCCGAGACGCGATCGAGCCAACGCGCGTCGCTGGTGCTGAAGCACGTCGGTGGTAACGAGGTCTCAGCGAGCACGGTGCAGCGTGTAACGCACCAAGTGGGGATGGAACTGGCGGAGTTGCGAGATGAAGGGGATGCGCCCGAACTGGTCCAAGCCCCCGAGAATCCACCCGAGTTGGCCGTCGTGGAAGCTGACGGCGGACGAATTCGCACACGGAAACCGGGCCAAGGTCGCGGCGTTCATGGCGAGGCTTGGCGCGAGACCAAGAACGCCAATTTGCTGCGAATGACGCACCAGACGTTTGCGGAAGACCCCGAACCGGAACTTCCGCGTGCGTTCACCGATCCCAAGCGAGTGGCGAAATTAGCGGAAAAAGAGGCTCCGCCAGCGATTTCGGCGGTATCTGCCGCGCCGCCTGGCGAGAAGGCTTGGCGTCCCCAGCGTCTGGTGCGCACGTGTCTTTCGAGCATGGCAGAGGCCAGCGTCTTCGGGCAACAGATGAAGCGGGAGGCCGACTGTCGTCGTTTTCCGCAGGCGCTGCGCGTGCCTTTGTGGGAGACGGTCTTCCCTGGCATTGGTCTGTGTGGAAGCACTACTTTCCAAACTTTGTGCCCATCCTTGATTTCATCCACGCGCTGAGTTATCTGTACGCTGCGGCACTGGCGATGCACCCGGATTTCTCCGTTGCGTGGTCGTGCTATCTGCGCATGGCCCGCGCATGTTGGCAAGGTCGGGCGATGGAGGCGATGGACGAACTGAAGCGTTGGTTGGCTCCGCACGGTCTTGACGACACGGCCAAGCTGGACGAGAACGATCCGCGTAAACCGATCGTCGATGCCGCACGTTATCTGCGGAACAACCGCGGTCGCATGGACTATCCGCATTATCGACGCCTTGGGTTGCCGGTAACGTCGGCCTTGATGGAGTCGCTGGTCAAAGAGGTGAACTACCGGGTGAAGGGGACGGAGATGTTTTGGAACGACCCAGAGGGGGCGGAAGCGATACTCCAAGTCCGGGCCGCTACTCTATGCGACGACGACCGTCTCGGGCGCTACCTTCGCACTCGGCCGGGGTGTGCCTATGTCCGCCGCTCCACCGTCACCTCGGCCGCCTGAGCCGAGGCCGGAAGCTGCTTTGCACCCCCGCTTGCGGCTTCGCCAAACTAGCTGCGCCGTGGGGCAGACATTCCTGTCTGCCAAGCAGAATCTTGCCACATCAGGCAGACAGGAATGTCTGCCCCACCGCGGCCAGAGCCCCAGCCTACGCCGCCGGAACCCCCGTTTTTCGCGCCTTCAACGCCGGATCGCTCGCCAGGGGCAACCTTACGGCCTTGCCCGTTTCGGCGGCCTTGTAGATGGCCAGAATGATCTCGACCGAGCGGCGGCCCTCTCGGCCGTCGACAAACGGCTTCGTCCCCTTCTTAATCGCCGTCAGCACGTCTTGGAACTGCCGGGCGTGGCCGTGATGGCTGATGGCCTTGGGGTCGGAAGCCCCGCCGCCGCTGCTCTTGCGTTGGCTCATCGCCAGACGGATTGCGTCGTCGTGCTTCGACGGCTTGGCGAAATCCCAGCGGATGATGTCCTCCTCCTCCATCACGGCCGAGCCTTGGTTGCCGTGGATTTCGATGCGTTTCAGATAGCCGGGATAAACGGCGGTGCTTGCCTCGATGATCCCCATCGCGCCGTTGGCGAAGGTCACGGTGGCCAGGGCAACGTCCTCGACGGCGATCCGTTGGTGGGCCAACAGCCCCGTTGTCGCCCGGACCTCGACGACGGGCCCCATCAGCCACGTCAAGAGATCGACGCTGTGGATGGCCTGGTTCATCAGGGCGCCGCCGCCGTCGAGTTGCCATCCGCCCCGCCAGGCGACGCTGTCGTAATACTCCTGCGTGCGATACCACTTGACGACGGCATCGCCGAGCGTGAGCCGCCCGAAGCGGCCTTGCTCGATCGCCCGCTTCAGTTCCCTGCTGGCTTGGTGGAACCGCGATTGGAAGACGGTCGAGAGCATGACGCCGGCCGCGTCGCAGGCGGCGATGATCTGGTCGCAGCGGCGCAGGGTGATTTCCAGCGGCTTTTCGACGATGACGTGTTTGCCGGCCCGCGCGGCGGCCAGGGCGGGCTCGAAATGCGCCCCGCTCGGCGTGCCCACCGTGACCACGTCGACCGCCGTATCCGCCAACATCGCATCGAGGTCATGGTAAGCCTTGCAGCCGGTAGCCTCGGCCAGTTTGTCGGCCGCCGCCGACGCCTTGTCGCAGCAGGCCACAAGTTTCGCCCCGCGAACCTCTGCGATCGCCCGGGCGTGGAAATGTGCAATCGTTCCGCAACCAATGATGCCAAAACCGATGGACATGGTTTGCTTCTCCACAGCATGAGTCCCCTCTCCCAAAGGGAGAGAGGAGAAACTACTTCGCCGACGCTATCGCCATGAACACTCCGACGGCGTTAAATGCCATGTGCAAGGCGAGCGAAGGGATGATGCGATGCGTACGATAATACAGTATTCCCAAGGCCATTGCCAGAAATAGAATGGGAATCGGATCGGCGACCGCGACTTCGGGCAACAGCACTTTCACGGCGATCATCACGATGTAGACCGGCGCCGTAACGGCAAGAAACGCCACTAGGCCAATTCGCAGATCGCCGGCCAGTTTGCTCGGCACGATGCCCAAGTCGGCCAAGGTCGCTCCGGCGGCACACCGTAACCAGAATAGCACTGCGAGCACCGTCAGCAAGCCAGACACGCAGACAACCCTAAGTCCAAACACAACGATGGGTAACTCCTCGCGCGGCTCGGACCTACGGATGTGCATCGCGGCAAACAGAACTGCCACCGTCATTACAGGCATCAATCCTGCCAGGAGTCGCTGCATCGCCGGAATCCGTCGGCGCATCCTTCGCTCCAGCGATTCCAGCCATCCCTGCAATACCAGTCGAAACAACAATTCCTCGGTGATCGGCGCAACGATCACGGCTGTGGCCACGCACAGCAGCACCGTCCAAACGTCATGGCCCTCCGATAACACTCGCGACAAGGGATGCTCGGCATTGAGGGGAGCAGTCTTGATCGTTTCTGATAAGCCGCCGCGTGGAAAATCGAACCACCAATATGCAATTCGCGCGACCAACGCCGGCACGAGGATGTACATCGCCGCCAGCAGAATAACGTCGAATGTCCGCCACGGCACACGTCGGCGCGGCTGATAGGGGAGCACCGGCAGCCGGGAATGCCAGCGCATGACGATCTTCGTCCAAACCACGACGCAGCCTACGACGGCCAGCAGCGCCACAGTTCCGACAATCGTTTCCGGCAGGTTTGCAGAAGCGGGCGGGTTCATGCTGTTGCGAAGCCGCAAGCGGCGGGCTGTTGTTTGGATCGACAAAAAGGGACGGAGGACATTGTCGGAAAAAGTCGCCACAAGACGGAAGACGCTTTGCCGACACCCTCCTCCGTCCCCCTCTCCCTCAGGCGTCTCGCAGCAGCCGCACCGCCATTCGCACGTAAACCAGGCCGGAGTACACCGTCAAAGCGACCGACGACCAGACGAACCCGACCAGCATCCACCACATCCAGTCAGACGTGCAGTCGGCGATGTGCTGCGGCGGCGTCTTTCTTTCGTACCAATAGAGATAAAAGAGACAGGTGGCGGCGGCGACGCACTGGAACACCATTTTCAGCTTGCCCGACAGCTTTGCCGAAAAATCGGAACCGCGGTCCTCGATGAAGCTCCGCAGCGCCGTCACCAGCAACTCCCGGCCGACGATCACCACGACCATCCACGCCCGCAATCCGCCGGGAACGCCGTGCATGGTCGGGTCGGCCGCCAGAAAAATGAACGTGCCGCAGACGATCACCTTGTCGGCGAAGGGGTCAAGGATTCGCCCCAGCGTCGTGACTTGGCCATACTTCCTCGCGTAGTATCCGTCGAGCCAATCGGTGCCGGCGGCGATCACGAACAACACGAAGCTCGTCAGATAGTAATCCTGTGTGACGAAGCAGAACATGACGACCGAGAGCAACAGCCGCAGCGAGGTCAACTGATTGGGAAAGTTGAACATCGCCGAGCGGACGTGTTTCGCGGACTTGGCGTCAGTAGACATAATCACCCACGTGGGGAGTATTCCTCGTTTAGCCGCCGCGTCCGCGCGGTGTCCCTCCCGCTGAAAACGCCGGGGCTAAACATTGACCGCTATTAAATCATAATTCTCCGCGGCGACAACCTCGCACGCCACGATTTGGCCGGGCACGAGGCCCTCGCCGGTCACGTAAACCTGACCGTCCACCTCGGGGGCGTCGGCGTAACTTCGCCCCACATAGGCGTTTTCCTCGGCCGAAATGCAACGGTCGATCATCACATCCAACCGTCGTCCCACTTGCGAGGCGTTCCAGGCGAAGGCGATCTCCTGCTGCACCGCCATTAGCCGATCGCGGCGAGCCTGTTTTACCCTTTCCGGCAGATGCCCGTCAAGCTCAACGGCGGGAGTGCCCGGCTCGTCGCAGTAGGCGAACGCGCCCAGCCGCTCGAACCGCCACCGCCTGACAAAATCGAGCAGTTCCTCGAATTGCCCCTCGGTTTCGCCGGGAAAACCCGTCATCAGCGTGGTTCGCAACACCAGCGAGTCGATCCGCCCGCGAAGGCGTTCGAGCAACTGTTCGGTTTCGCCCCGGCCGACTCGCCGCCGCATCCGCTGCAACACTTCATCGTTGATGTGCTGCAACGGCACGTCCAGATACGGCAGGATTTTCCTGCCAGAGGCGATCACATCGACCAGTTCGTCGGTGATGTGGGCGGGATACAAGTACATCAGCCGAATCCACGCCAGGCCATCGATCTCCTCCAGCCGGCGAAGAAGTTCGGCGAGCCGAGGCCGGCTATCGGTGTCCAGCCCGTAGAAAGTCGTGTCCTGGGCGACCAGCACAAGCTCGTGGACGCCGTCGGCGGCAAGTTCCTCGGCCTCGGCCACGACTTGCTCGATCGGCTTGCTGGCATAAGGGCCGCGCATTTGCGGGATCGAGCAGAAACTGCACAGCCGGTTGCAGCCCTCGGCGATTTTCAGGTACGCCAAGTGCGGAAGAGTAATCCGCAGCCGGCCGTTGTCGGGCAGTGGCTGCTTCGGCGCCGGTGGGAAAAGAGGGACGCTCCTCTTTTCTGCGAAGCTCGCTTCGGGCGATTCCGGCAAACGGGGACTGTCCCCTTTTTTCCCATCCAATCGTGTAACAACGTTGGCGACCTCGTCCCGCGCAAAAACGCCGAGCAGTTGATCGATTTCCGGATACCGCTCGAGCAATTTCTCCCGCTGGCGTTCGGCAAGACATCCGGCAACGATGACCCGCCCCAGCCGCCCCTGCTTTTTCAGCCGCAGCATCTCTTCGATCGCATCGCACGATTCCGCCCGGGCGTCGGCAATGAACCCGCACGTGTTGATCACCGCCAGCTCGGCGCCGCGGGGATCGTCGACCAACCGATAGCCGCCCAATTGCAGGAGCCCAGCCATCCGCTCGCTATCGACGAGGTTCTTAGGGCAGCCGAGGCTGATCAGGGCGTAGGTGTGCGGTTTGATTTTATGAGCCACGGTGAACGAGAAGCAAAGAAGGCAATAGCGGTGTTTACAGTCCCTGCATCGTACCCCATCCGAATCACAGAGGTAAGTGGCACAATCCGGCGGCTTGTGCCGGCACGATCCGCGTGATATAGTATACATAAGTACATTTAACGTTGAAGGGGCTCACCATGCTTCCTGAACTAACCCGCGAAGAACTGGCCGCCGGCATGGACCGCGTGGTCGAAGAGGTCCTTGCCGAGGCGGGCATCCGCACCCCGCCGGTCGATGCCCTGAGCATGGCGCAGACGCTCGGGCTGGTTGTGGCCCTGGACGACCGGCAGGAGGGCCGGGCGAGATACGTTCGGCTGGGGGACCGCTGGGCCGCACGCTCGCGGGCCACGATCCTGCTCCGGCCCGAGCCGCGTTTCGAGCGGCGGCACTGGGCCATCGCCCACGAAATCGGCGAGCACGTCGCCCATCGCGTATTCGCCCAGTGGGGGGCCGACCCGCGGGAAACGGCCGCCAACGCCCGCGAACAGGTGGCCAACTGGCTGGCGGGTCGGCTGCTGCTGCCAACCCAATGGTTCGCCGCCGACGCCGCCGCGTGCCAGTGGGATCTGCTCATCCTGAAAAACCGCTACCAAACCGCCAGCCACGAACTGATCGCTCGGCGAATGTTGGAGTGCCGGCCGCCGGTGGTCATCAGCATTTTCGACCAGCAGCGGCTCTCATTTCGCCGCAGCAACGTCTCCGGCCGCGTGCCGCCGCCGTCCCGGGCCGAAATCGAGTGCTGGAGCAGCGTCCACGAGCGTTGCCGCCCGCTGCAGACCCGCGAAGGCCCGAGCCTCGTTCAGGGCTGGCCGATCCACGAAGAGGGCTGGCAGCGGGAGATTCTGCGGATGGAGGTCGAACAGTGGGGCGATTGTTCGTAGACCATAGAGTGGCCGGAATCCCCCGACGCGGGGTTCTTGCGGCGAAATCGAGCCGGCGCGATACTGAGAGATTCCCGTCCCGGAATTCGCCCGCCAATGAGAAGAGGTTCTCTGCAACATCATGAAAGACCACTCCGCGCTCGCCGCCAAGCTTGACCCGGTATTTCACCCGCAATCGATCGCCGTCGTGGGGGCATCGACCCGCCCCGGCACCGTCGGCAATGACATCTTCCGCAACCTGATTTTCGCCGAGTTCAAAGGGTCGGTCTATCCGGTAAATCCGAAGGCAAAGTCGATCTTCGGCGTTCATGCCTATGGTTCGTTGATGGAGATTCCCGGCGACGTCGATCTGGCGGTGCTGATCGTGCCGTCGGCGGCCATTCTCCGCGTGGTCGACGAAGCGATCGCCAAGGCCGTCAAGGGGTTGGTGGTGATTTCGGCGGGCTTCAAAGAGATCGGCGGCGAAGGGCTCGTCCTCGAACAAGAGCTGGCCGCAAAAGTGCGTGAGGCGGGCATTCCGTTGATCGGCCCCAACTGTCTCGGAATCATCAACACCGACCCGACCGTCTCGATGAACGCCGCGTTCGGCCGCAAGATGCCCGAGCCCGGAAACCTCGCCTTCATCTCGCAAAGCGGCGCGCTCTGCACCTCAGTTCTCGATTACGCCGAAGAGCGGCAGATGGGCTTCAGCAAGTTCATCAGCTTCGGCAACAAGGCCGACGTCAATGAGATCGACCTGCTCGATTATCTCGCCAAGGACGAAAAGACGAAGGTCATCGCCATGTACCTGGAAGACGTGACCAACGGGCGGCGATTCATCGAGACGGTGCGGGATATTTTCTGGGAAACGCACAAGCCGATGCTCTGCCTCAAGTCGGGCCGGTCGCCCGAGGGGGCGAAGGCGGTCAGCAGCCATACCGGCTCGTTGGCCGGCTCCGACTCGGTCTATAACGCACTGCTGGCCCAAAGCGGCGTGCAGCGGGTCGAGACGATCGCCGAACTGTTCGACTACGCCGCCCTCTACACCATGCAGCCGCTGCCGCGGGGCGGACGCATCGCCATCGTCACCAACGCCGGCGGCCCGGGCATCATGGCCACCGACGCCGCCGTCCGGCACAACCTGAAGCTCGCCGAGCTTAGCGACGCCACGAAGGCGAAACTTAAGCCCGCCCTGCCGGCCACCGCCTCGCTCCGCAATCCGGTCGATGTGATCGGCGATGCCCGCGCCGACCGCTACAAGGCCGCGCTGCGAACCGTGCTGGAGGACGAAAACGTCGACATGGGCCTGGTGATTCTCACGCCGCAGTCGATGACCGACATCGAGGAGACCGCCGCCGCCGTGCCCGAGGCCATCAAGGGGATCAGCAAGCCGGTGATCTGCTCGTTCATGGGCGCCCGCGACGTGGCGTTGGGGGCGAAGATTCTTCGCACGGCGGGCGTGCCGAATTATCCGTTCCCCGAGGACGGCGTGAAGAGCCTGGCCGCCGCCCATTGGCTGGTCAACTCGCTGGAAATCCCCCGCCGCCAGATGACCACCTTCGACGATCTCGACGTGGCCGGCGCCAAGAAGATGATCGCCGATCTGTTGAACGATCATCCGAAACGCTATCTGACGCAAGCCGAGTGCCGGCCGTTGCTGACGTGCTATCGCTTGCCGTTGCTCCGCAGCCAGATTGTACAGAGCGAGGACGAAGCGACACAAGTCGCCGAGTCGTTCGGCTCGCCCGTCGTGATGAAAGTCATGTCGGCCGACATGGTTCACAAGTACGACGCCGGCGGGGTGATCCTGAACGTTCACGGCGGCGACGAGGCCCGCGCGGCTCATCGCAAGATCCTGCGGAACGTGGAGAAGGCGGTTCCCGGCGCGAAGATCGAAGGGATTCTGATCGAGGAGATGGCCCGCAAAGGCGTCGAGGTGATCTTGGGCGCCAGCCGCGATTCGCGCTTCGGACCGCTGATGATGTTCGGACTGGGCGGAACGCTCGTCGAAGTGCTCAAGGACGTCTCGTTCCGTCTGGCGCCGATGTGGCAGATTTCGGCCGAGCGCATGGTTCACGAGATCCGCGCTTTCAAAGTGCTCGACGGCTTCCGCGGCAATCCCCCCTCCGATGTTCCGGCGATCGTCGATACGCTCTTGCGGCTGTCGGCGATGGTGTGCAACCATCCGGAGATTTCGGAGTTGGACATCAACCCGTTGATCGTCCACTGCAAGGGCGCCGGCTGCTCGGTGGCCGACAGCCGCATCATGTTGAAACGCCCGACGGCGGAGTGATCGAACAGCAGTTGCCTTCACCGTTTAGCCCCCGCGTCCACGCGGGGACCCGTCCGCCATGACTCCCCTTGCCGAATCGTGCCGTCAAGAACATACTACTCGTTCTCATGGATGATGTAGCATGACAACGGCGCCCGCGAACGACATCCCCAACGACGCCCGGCAAGAGCCCGCTGCGGCCGTTCCCGCCCACGCCATCGTGATGCTCACGGCGGGCATGGCTGCGGCCTGGTTCGCGGCCGGCTCGACCGGGCTCGTCGCACATCCTCTTCAGCGTGCGCGAACGTGGCTCGCGCTGGCGGTTGCGTTGATCGCCACGCGGCCGAGGAACGCCCGTTCGTTCGGAACTTGGGCAGTTCTCGCAAGCGGGGTGATTGTGGGGCTTCTCTTCACCGCTTCGGCCATCCCCACGCTCAACGTGTTGGCCATCGCCGTCGTGCTGGCGGCAATCGCCCAGGTTAGTCGCGGCCTACCGGCTCGCGTGGCCTTGATCGCCGCGCTGAGCACGGCGGCGCTCGGCTGCTTTCGCCTCGCGTCTACCACAGTTCTGACGGTCTGGCACGCCGCCGAAGGGCTCGGATGGCTGATGGGACGTGCGGCCGGCGGATTGGCCGGCTCTCGCTTGGAAGTCGGCGCGACTTTCGGCGGGATCGACTTCCTGATCCTCACTTTCGCCGTTTACACAGGCTGGATAATCTGTACCGTTCCCCCGCGTCGCTCTCGTGCTCTGTGGATGGCGGCGACGATTCTCCTTGGCCATTTTGTTTACTTGGTGCTGCTTGCCTATTCGGAAAAGTTGCTCGCCCTGCTTCCCCCCGTGGTCCTGCCGCCGGCGTCCGACATCAGTAACGTCGGAATTTGGACGTGGACGAACGGCTTGCGAACGCTCATCCCTTGGAACGTGCCGCTGGCGGCGATGTTCATCGACATCGTGATTGTTGCGGCGATGGTTCGCAATTCGCCCTGGCTGTTCGTCGTCGAGATCGATCCCGAGGAACTAAAGCGGCGGAAGGCCCGCGAGGAAAAGGAGGAGGTGCCGGGCTCGGTGCTGGCGAAGGAGATGCTCTTCCACTTTGGTCCCCCGATGTTGGCGGTTGCCGTCACACTGCTGGCAACGTTGGGCGGCAACCATTCAGACCTGACCGGCAAGAAGATCGTCGCCTACGACCACGGTTATCTCAACTGGCTCAAGCCGGAGTACGACTCGCCGATCGACGGCCGTTTCGGCATGTTGCCGCTCTTCGTCGAAAGTCTTGGGGGCAAGTTCCAGCACTCGAAAGACCTCGCGGAAGCCGATCTTGCCAAAGCCGATGTCCTGTTGCTGATTCATCCCGATCAGCCCTGGCCGCAGAAGACGCTCGATCGTGTGTGGGATTACGTTCGTGGCGGCGGCTCGCTCCTGCTGGCGGCCGAGCCGGCGATCCGCGAAAAGGATTCGTCGAGTAGTTTCAACGACGTGCTGGCGCCGTCGGCGATGGAGGTGCGTTTCGACACCGCGGTTCCCCGCGTTTGCAATTGGGAACAGTCCTACGACGTCATGGCGCATCCGGCCATGATGGGGATCGACGACCTGCGAAACCAATTCGGCATCCAGTTGGGCTCTTCGATCCGCACGAGTTGGCCCGCCCGACCCGCGCTCGTGGGACGCTGGGGCTGGAGCGATCCGGGCAATGACGCCATCTCGACCGGCGGCCGGTCGTACGCCGTCGGCGACCGGCTCGGCGATCTGGTGTTGGCGGCCGAGCAGACGGTTGGCCGCGGGCGCGTTTTCGTGCTCGGCGATACGTTGCCGCTGCAAAACGACGGATTGCCCGCCGCCTTTCCCTTCGCCGGCCGCTTGCTCTCGTATCTTGCCAACCGGCCATCCAGCCCGCAGGCGGCGTGGCGGCAATGGCTGATTTTGGCGACGCTTTTGGCGATGCTGGCGCTCATGGCGGCCCGGCCGGCGGCGTGGCAGACGATGCTGACCCCGGCGGTCCTCGGCGTGTCACTTCTCTGCTGCGTGACCGCCGGCCATTCGTCGAGCCGCGTGCTGCCGGACTGGCGTTCGATCAAATCCGGCGGCAACGTCGCCTACATCGACGCCTCCCACTTGGAAGCCTACCAGAGCGATTCGCAGATCGAGCGCGGCGTGAACCACGGCATCGCCGAGTTCGAGCGAACGCTGATGCGGCAAGGATACCTGCCGCTGCTGGCGCCCGATGTAACCCCGGAACGATTGGAACGTTGCCGGCTGTTTGTCTCGATCGCGCCGTCGCGTGAGTTCTCCTCAGCGGAGCTCGCTGCCGTAAAGCAATTCGTTCACGGCGGCGGGACTTTCCTGTGCATGGTCGGCGGCGAAGAGTCGCGGTCGATCGCTCCGCTGTTGGCCGACTTCGGCTTCACCGTCCCCCACTCGCCGGTCCTGCCGGCCGAGACCGCCCGCGAATTTCCGCCATTGGGCAGCTTCCGGCAGACGTTTTCCGAGAGTACCAACAATCGATACGTTCAGTTCTACGCCGGCTGGCCGATCGACGCCGACGGCTCTGCCGTGCAGCCGTGGATTTACTGGTCCGACCGAAACACCGAGCTTCCCATCGTCGTTTACCACCCCGACGGGTCGGGTGGAGTTTTCGTGATCGGCGACACGCATTTTGCCGCGAACGAGAACTTGCAGACACCCGACGGAGCGGTTGCCGACAACATCGCTTTCTGGCGATGGCTCTTGACTCGGCTTCCCGGCCAAAAGCCGTGGGATCCGCCTGCCGCCACAAGTGCCGAGTCGTCGAGCGGCTCAAAAAAGGACGCTGGGAGAACCAAGAAGTAATCGGGGCCGAAGCCTCAGATGCGAACAACGCCGCGGAGATCGTACGATGACGACACGGGGATGGGACTAACCGCATGATTCGTTTTTGGATCGGCACTGCACTGTTGGCGGGCTCCTGGCTGCTGGGGCTGGACTATTTCTATCCGGCCAACCCGTATGCCTGGCTCGCCGCAATCGCCGCCGGCGTGATACTACTGGGCAACACGAAGCAGCCGCGTGCGGCTTTGCAAATCCGAATTGTTGCACTCTTTCTCTTCCTGCCCGCCCTCTGGTTTGCCCCGTGGCCTTACCGCGCCGCGCCGCTATTGATCGTGGCGGGATTGGCGGTTCCGCTGCTGCCGATCCGAAAGCGATGGTCCGACTGGCTGGCCGGCGGAGCCGTGGTTGCGGGCGTGGTGCTCCTGGTCCAGGCGTTAGCCTTGGAACTTTACGCCGCCCAGACCGCCTACACCCACGAACTGCCTTGGCCGTTGCCCGACGTGCTGGCCAGCGTCGCCGCGCTGCTGGGAATCGACGCGACCGCCGACGGCTCGACCATCGTGATGCACTCGATGCGGCAAGTTCACCGTCTCGGGGCCACCTGGGAACTGCTGCTCGATCCGGCCACGCTGCTGTTCCTGGTCGGCGGCTTGATGATGCTATTTTGCGGTGCAGCCGTCCCGGCTGCCGGAGCAGACACAGGCGAGACGCCTGAGCCACAACAGATTCAGGCCTGCGGCTTCATGGCGGGATGGCGAAGTTGGATCGCCAATCTGCGGAGGCTGATCCTAATCGTCGTCCTTTGGCTGCCGATGCGAGCGGGCCTGTTGATGGCGATCTATCTGCACCGCGTGTTGCGCAGCGATCCCGATCGCCCGCTGCACGCGATGAACCACTTCTTCTCCTCCTGGATGCTACTGTTGCTGCTGATCATGCCGGTGCTGCTAGCGTGGCGGTTCGTGCGAGCGGGAAAGCAGCCGACATGTCGCGACGCAGATACCGATCGTTTAGCCGCCGCGTCCACGCGGCGTAGGGCGAACGGAAAGGGGGAGGAATCGGAGCGATCCAGCACACAACTGGGCACTGAAGTGCCCAGCCCTGGACCCGGTGCGCAACCGAGCACTGAAGTACCCAGCCCGCGACGCTTTCGTCTTGCCGGTGCTGCCGGCCTTATCGCACTGGCTGTTGCCCTGTTCACGGCGGCGATCTACTGGTGTCCGGTCGGTGGACGCAAACAGGGCCGCGTCATGTTCGTCGAGCGGCACTCGAAGTGGGAACCAACCACGAAGCCCTACGATACCAAATGGTTCGTCGAGCCGGAGCCCTACCCGGAGGTAAACTCCGGCTACAACTACGCCCGTATCTACCGGTATCTCGGCCAGTACTACGAGATGTCGCGGCTGTCGGAGGAAGACAAGATCGACAAGGAGACGCTGGCCAAGTGCGACGTGCTGATTATCAAAATACCCACCGAGCGATACTCCCCGGAGGAAGCGGCGGCGGTCACTCGGTTTGTCGAAGAGGGGGGCGGACTGCTGCTGATCGGCGATCACACGGATTACGAGCGGTCGAGCACGGCGATGAACGACATCATCCGCCCGATGGGCTTCATCTTCCGTGACGACGTCTTGTTCAGCTTCGGCGACTCACCTTATGAACAGTTGTACGTTCCCCCGGCGGTATGCCATCCCGCCGTGCAGTACATGCCGCCGATGGATTTCGCCGTCTCCTGCTCGATCGATCCGGGCCACAGCCGCGGCCGGCCGGTCATCGTCAACACCGGCCTGTGGAGCATGGGCCCCGAGTACCATGCCGACAACTTCCATCCCGTGCCGAATCACTGTCCGGAGATGCGCTACGGGGCGTTCGTGCAAGCCTGGGCGGCAGGCTACGGAAAAGGCCGCGCCGTCGCCTTCGCCGACTCGACCGTCTTCTCGAACTTCTGCGTCGGCCAGCCGGGCAAGTCCGAGGTGATGCTCGGCATGGTCGAATGGCTCAACCGTGCCGAGCCCTGGCTCAATCCGCGGCCGTGGCTGCTGCTGCTCGGCCTCGTGCCGTTGGCGACCGGGCTCTGGATTGCGATCAGGCGACCGACTGGTGGAGTGTGGCTCGTCTTGCTGGCTGCCGGCACCTGCGGCTGGGTTCTCGCTTCATTGGCCGTTGTCGGGGCTCATCGCTGGGCCATGCCGACGCCGGAACGCTTGCGGCCCGAAAAATGCGTGGTCATCGACCGCACCACCTCGAGCGTGCCGCTCTCCAAAGGGCCCTATACTGAAGGTGGCGGCGCAGGCTACGGGCTGCTCGAGCAATGGCTCGCCCGCCTCGACTGCCATACAGTGCGGAAAGAGGGCCCCGAGGCGTTCAGCGGCGACGTGCTCGTGGCCATCTGCCCGAGCCGGGCAGTATCGGCGGAGTTTCGTCGGCAAGTCGAGCAGTACGTCGACGCCGGTGGCAAGTTGCTGGTGATCGACTCGCCGGAAAACACAAGTTCGACGGCCAACAGCCTCCTCTGGCCATTTCGGATGTCGATCCCCCACGACCGCGTCCGGAAGGGCAAACTGACGGCCGCCGTCAAGATGCCCGCGGTCGAGGTGGACAGCGTCTGCGAAATCGTCGGCGGGAAACCCGTCGTGAAACTCGACAAATGCCCCGTTGCCGCCGTCCTCCGCCATGGCAAAGGCTCAGTCATGGCCGTCGGGTTCGGCTCGTTGTGGAACGACATGGCGATGGGCGAGACGTGGGTCGGCCCGCTCGACGCCAACGGCAATCTTCTCGTAGACTCCGCTGCGGAGGCCGTGCCGGGCTGGAAGCTCAAGCGAGGCGCCGACGGCAAGCTCCGACCGCGGTTAGAGCAGGCAATGTCGCCTGGCTGGATGTTGGAGCCGAACGCCACTGTACGAGACCGGTATAATACGTTGTTCGGCTTGGTGCGTCCGTTCTTCGACGGCGATCGCTGGCCGGAGTTCCCGCCGCCCGCAACAGAAAAGAACGACCGCGGCAAGAAGCCCGATCTGAAGGAATCGGGCCCGGCGGACCTGTAGAGAAGACATTCCTCGAACCGAAGGAGCCATGCCATGACCGTCGCCAGTTTCGGCCGCGTCTTCGACGACATTACCCAGTGCGTCGGCAATACGCCGCTTGTGCGCCTGCGTCGCATCGCCGAAGGGTGCGTTGCCACGGTAGCGGGCAAGTTGGAGAACATGAACCCGCTCTGGAGCGTCAAGGACCGCATCGCCGTGGCCATGATCGACGACGCCGAGCAAAAGGGCCTCATCGGCCGCGACACCGTCGTCATCGAGCCGACCAGCGGCAACACCGGTATCGGGCTAGCCTACGTCTGCGCCGCGCGCGGATACAAGCTCGCCGTGACCATGCCCGAAAGCATGAGCCTCGAACGCCGCCGGCTGCTAAAGGCCCTCGGCGCCGAGATCGTGTTGACGCCGGCCGCCGATGGAATGCCCGGCGCCGTGCGAAAGGCGGAGGAGCTCGTGGCGGAAAACTCGAATTACTACATGCCGCAGCAGTTCAAGAATCCGGCCAACCCCGAGATTCACCGCAAGACGACGGCCGAGGAGATTTGGCGCGACACCGCCGGGGCGATCGACGTGGTCGTGGTCAGCGTGGGCACCGGCGGCACGATCACCGGCGTGGGCGAGGTGCTGAAGGCCCGCAAACCCGGCGTCCGCGTGGTGGCGGTCGAGCCGGCCGCCAGCCCGGTCATCAGCCAGCGGTTGGCCGGCCAGCCGCTGAAGCCCGGCCGACACGCCATTCAAGGAATCGGCGCCGGCTTCATTCCCGACGTGCTCAACCTGTCGGTGATCGACGAGGTGATTCAGGTCGGTGACGAGGACGCGATGGAGACTTCGCGGCAACTGGCCCGGCAAGAGGGCTTTTTGTGCGGGATCAGCGCCGGAGCGGCGGCCTGGGCGGCACTGCAATTCGCCCGCCGCCCGGCAAGCGCCGGCAAGCTGGTCGTCGCGATTCTCCCCGACCTCGGCGAGCGGTATCTCTCGACGAAATTGTTCCCGGAGTAACGTTTGGGACCAGGGGTTAGGGGCTAGAGATTGGCGAGCCGATTCCGGAGACGCTGTGTTGTTCTTGTTCTTGGTTGTTTCCCTCCCGCCCCTGCCCCCTGATCTCTGGCCCCCAATCCCTAGCCCCTAGCCCCTCATAAAAAAGTCAAGCGGCCCGATCGAATCTCGACCGGGCCGCTCGAAATTGTCGCATAGGCGCGCCGCTCAAACGGACTTCACTAACCGCTTGAGCAGCCTCGCTTCAACGTCCTCATTTGCAGCAGGCGGGCGCACAGCAAGCCGGCGCACAGGTTCCGCAGGATCCGCACTCGCAGCCGCAGCACTTCCGGCAGCGAACGTGATGGCAACGCTCGTGGCAGCAGCTAGTCTCGCAGCAGCTAGGAGCGCAGCAAGCGGGCTGGCAGCACTTCGGAGCGCAGCAGGTCGGAGCACAGCAGGTGCTGCAGCAGCAGGTCCGAGCGCGATGGCAATGATGGCGGCAGCAAGTCTCGCCGCAGCAGGACTCACAGCAGCTCGGCGCGCAGCACTTCGGAGCGCAGCAAGTCGGAGCGCAGCAGGTGCTGCAGCAGCACTTCGGACGGCAGGTCCGGCAGCGATGGCAACGCTCGTGGCAGCAGCAAGTGTCGCAGCCGCAAGACTGGCAGCAGCTCGGCGCGCAGCACTTCGGAGCGCAGCAGGCCGGAGCGCAGCAGGTGCTGCCGCAGCACTTCGGACGGCAGGTCCGACAACGATGGCAACGCTCGTGGCAGCAGCTAGTCTCGCAGCAGCTAGGAGCGCAGCAAGCGGGCTGGCAGCACTTCGGAGCGCAGCAGGTCGGAGCGCAGCACGTGCTGCCGCAGCAGGTCCGAGCGCGATGGCAACGATGGCCGCAGCAAGTGTCGCAACAGCTAGGAGCGCAACAGGCCGGAGCCGCGCAACAAGCGGGAGTGCAGCAGGCCGGAGCGCAGCAGCCATTGCCCGCTTGGGCGTTGGAGACACTGACCACCGCCAACGCGGCTACGGCCAGTGCCGGCAACAAGATACGACGCAACATGGGAGGTACTCCTTCGTTAGGAAAGACCGTTAGGGATACTCACGCAAACTAGCGTAGATACGGGTTCTAGGTCCGATCTACCGTTTCCTATCGACGGAGAAGATCACTGCCCTTAACCAGACAACCGAAGTGCAACAAAACTTGTAGGTTCTCCAGTATGCTTATGCCGCACATTCCGTGCGTGACGGCACCACATACCCCCCTGATAGGCGACGTACATTTCGTATCTTAACAAGACGGCGACAAATCGTCGTCTTCGCCTCGACGAAGTTCCCCAAGAGATGGGTGCAACGGGGCAGTTCCACCGCTTCCGTCAGCGCCTGTCGTTTCCAAGCCGTCGGAATCACGTGGAATTGGGACAGCGTATGACCTATGCTTGCGCGTTGCCGTATCATCTTGGCAAGATATCGCCGACGGCTCGATCCGTCACCAACACCGATCAGGTATCACGTTATGCCCCAGGTAAATGCCGGTGCAGAGTGTGTGTACTCTTCCCTTGCAGCCGATCCCGACCTTGGAGAGCTCGTCGACATGTTCGTCGAGGAGATGCCGGAACGCGTAGCATCTCTGCTCGATCATTTCGAGCGGCGGGACTGGGACGGCCTGCGACAGAGCGCACATCAATTGAAGGGGGCCGCCGGCAGCTACGGATTCGCCGTCATCTCTCCATCCGCGGGCAAGTTGGAAAGCACTATCCGAGACGCTGAGCCGGAGGAGCAAATCCGCGAGGCCATCGAGGAATTGGTCGATCTCTGCGACCGCGTTCGCTCCGGAGAGCCGCGGTAAGCGTTCAGGCTCGCTGAGAGCGCATCTGGACACATACGTCGGCAGTTGCCTGCCAGCCGTCAGCGATCAGCCTCCAGCTTGTCGGGAATTTAACCGGCGTTCGCCCGTCGGCTCACGATGGAATACCGCCGCCATGTCTATCGTCAGCGGGCTGGTCGCCGATGGCTGATAGCTGATAGCTGGCCGCCGATACTTGACCGCTTTGCAACGCTGTCGATCATTTATGCGGGCAAGGCCCCATCGCTTCGGCCGCCATCCTTAACGCGACCAGGTAGGGCACCGGCTCGCTGCCCAGGGCGTTGAGCACCGTTCCCCCGGCGGTGAAACAGTAGGTGATCCAGTCCGGCTGGCCGTATTTCTCGATGGCCGCGCCCCCTTCGCCGCCGCCGACGTAGACCTTGATGCCGGCGTCGGTCATCCGCTTCAGTTGGGCCGTGAACTTCCGCGTCCCTTGTTCAAATCGCGGGTCTTCGAACATTCCGAATACGCCGTTGTGAAACACCACCGCCGCCGGCTTGTCGGACTTGTGCGCCGCGATGAAATCGCCCACCGTCTTTTCGTAAAGAGCGCTGGAGGCAGGCCCGACGTCGAACTGCTGGTTGCCGGGCCCGATTCCACTTGAGACCTTGCCGTCCTGAAGCACAAAATCGACAGGCAAGACAAATTCGATCCCTTTGGCCTTTCCCTCAGTGAGCATCCGTTTCGCCTGCTCGATCCGCTCTTGCGGAATGTAATAGGGCTTGTCCTTGTGCCCCGCATCTTGAGACAGGCCAAGGTCGAACTGTTTGCCCTCGATCTCCATCGCGGCCTTCTTTAGTCCCGCCGCCAGCGAACCGGCGGCAATGACCTTGCGGATCTTCCCCCGGGCGATCATCGCTTGTAGATCGTCGAGTTTGTCGATCTTCAAGCCGCTGAAGATGACCATCTGCGCGTTGAGGCATTGCTTCAAGTGGCCATCGAACTGCTCGGCCTCGTACTTGCCCAGGGCTACTTTCTCCATCGCGGCGGGAACCACCACACTCGATGCGTCGAGGCTGCCGGCGGAAAAAGCCTCGTGTACGTAGACTTTGGCTACCTTGGCGGCGAACTCGTTGGCCAACTTGGCGAGATTTCCCGCCAGTCGGTCGATGTCGGCTGCTTTCGCCTTCCAAAGGACGCGCTCGATGTCGTATTTTCGCGTGTTTTCCAGCATGATGACGCTGCCCGGACCGCTTGCGGCGATCGTCTTCGCCGCATCGTCCTTGATGGTCACCGTGGCCGGGTCGAGCCAGTCGGCGATAAACGTGACCGGGCAGCCGAGGATCTCGCCCAAGCGGGCGGCGACCTTAGCCAGCGATTTCTCCGGCTCGCGGCCGACGTGGCCGAAGATGATCTGCTTCCAGCCGAGATCCTGGCCGTATTTGAGCGTCTCTTTCATCGACCGCAGCCGGATGTCCCCTTCGCCGATGGTCTTGCCGGGCTTGGCGTCCGTATCGCCGCGGACCAGCACCGGCGTGCCGCTGGGCAACTTGCCGAGACACTCCATCCGTGGAATGGCAGCCAGATATTGTTCCAATGTCAGACGCGGCGAATTCGGATCGGCCCCCAACAGTTTGCGGCACCAGGCCGCCATTGATTCGGTAGTAACAGGCATGACAAACCTCCGGTTCTCTTCTGTTTCAAGGGGTGATTTTGGTCACTTGTTGGGGAGGCAGTTGAACTGCCGCCTCGTTGGGGTATGGCAGTACAACTGCCATACCAACGTACCCGGGCTCGAAACGACTCCTGCAATCAGGGGTGATTTTGGCCAGTCAGAATCGCTGGCAGCATAGCAGACTGCCATCGGATGAACCAGGGGGCAGCCGCGGAGGTATTGGCCCCGCACACGCTCAATCGCGGGCGGGGGACGAAGACGCAATTGAGGTGTGCCCCGCCGTGGCACTACTGTCAATCGACCCTGCTGGTCGAGAACTGCGCTGTTACGGCTGCACGTGGCTCCGTGGGGAGGACCAGGGGACTTGGACGCCGGTTCCGTCGGCCTAAGTGAGCTTGGCGAGAATGTCCTTTGCACCTTCTTGATTGGGGCCCTCTTCGGCTCCAACCGTCTGATAGAATTCGCACTTTAGGCAATTGCCGACTTTGTTGGCGAAAGTCCCTTGAGTTTTTCCCCCGCAAAGAGTGCCGGTGATCGCCCAGCAGGCACGCCCGCCGTTCTTGCCTCCATTGATCCCATCCGTTCGCTTCTCTGTCGCTGCCGGACAGGTGCCCAGTTCGTTGACCTTGAAGCCGCCGGGCTCTCGTCCGCACTTCCTAAACTCCCAGCAATTCTGTTTGGCCATTGCCATCACCTCTTTTTTGACTCGGAACGATGGTTTGACTGTCTGTGCAACTATAGGCCCTAATCTCGGCGGAGCGGCAACAGATGGCTCCTTCGGTAGGAAGCCGTGAACACAACTATCATTTATGCCTATCATACCAGACATATTCAGGCGAATCGGCACCAACGATTCGGCAGACAACCATTTTGGGTATGAGGGAACCATAGAATTGTGGTGAAAGACTTTGACAGATCGCGGCGTTCGCGTGCCCGCCCCGCCCGCTTCTGCCTATTCCACCTTCCACGCCTCTAACCCGTTGGGCGACGCTACTACCAGTACGCGTTGGCCGCCGCTCTCGAACGCCGCCAGTCCTTGCAGCACTGCCCCGTAGTTGAATTTGTCCAGCAGCTTGCCGTCGGCCGAGAGGACGTGGATCGAACCGTCGGGGCCGGGGAACAGCCATTGGCCGGCGGCGTCGCGAGTCAGTCTGCCGGCGACGATCGGCTCGATCGGCTGCGACGGCACTCCCACCGGCAGCGGATAGCTCCACAATTCGTCGCCAGCCAACGAGAACCCGATCGCCGTGGCTACGCCCGGCTTCGTCTCGGCCAAGCCGCACCAGAGCGGCTCGCCGTTGCCGCGAAGGTTGGCGTTGGCGATTCGGAAGAAGAGTCTGCCCGGAACCTTCACGTCGTAACCAACGTGCTTGCCTCCGGCGTCCAAGTCGGCTAGCACGCCGGAGTTGTCGGCGCAGTACAGATCGCATGTTTCGAACTTTCCACTGGGAGGGCCGATAGCCAGGCAGGCCACGCTCGATACGGCCGTGCGGTTCCTCCAGAGTAGACTACCGTTGAGCGACACCCCCTGCACGCCGACGACACCCCAATAGCTGACGTACATCTTCACTTTTCCGTCGCCGTCGAGGTCGCCGAGCCGCACGTCGGAGATGCCGCTGTGGGGATGTTCGAGGGCGTCCTTGGGAAAGTGGGCCAGCAGATTCCACTTATCATCGAAGACGTGGCAGCGCTGCTGCGAAACCAGGAAGGCGGCGAAGTAGCGGCGGCCGTCGGCCCCGACCGCGGTGCGAAGGCTGCCGACGCCCTCCTTTTCCGCCAGTTCGAGCGGGTGCATGGCAATCAGTTTGCCGTCCAATCCGACCTCGGCCACCGACGTTCCGTTCTCGATCACCAGCAGCCGCTCGGGCCCCTTTGGGCCGTCGACCACCAGGATATTGCCCGGCATCTTCAGATCGGCGCATTTCCACGCCGGGGTAAGCTTCAGCACGCGAGGCTCGCTGCGCGGGGCGATTTCGGCCTTGGGAAGCGGCTCTTCCTTCACCACCACGGCGTCGCCCGCTTTCGGCTCGGGCCGCTCCGTTTTCGTCGCTTCGGCGAACTGCCGCAACCCCTCGATTTGTTCAAGATACTGTTTCCTCGGCTCCTGATAGATCTCTTCGCCGGCCAGCACCTTATCGACTTTGGTTTGCAGCGATTCGGCATACTTGGGGTTCAATCCGCCTTCGCAGTGTTGCACGATCCCCTTGTCGTCGATGATGAACGTCGTGGGGGGCTCGCCGGGATTAAAAACCGCCCCCGAGCGCTCGAAATCCCGCACGATCGGCACGTGCAGGTTCAACTCGGCGACGGCCTTCTCCATGTCGGCGTTGCTGAACTGCGACGGATCGGCGCATACCGCATAGAACGCGACTTTCGGATTGCCTTTGTACTTCTGAAACGCGACGTCGAGCCCCTTGAGCATCTCTCGACACGGCTCGTTACGAATCGACCAGAAAGCGAGCACCGCGGTTTTTCCGGCGAAGGTCTCGGGCGTAACCGGCTTGCCCGCCAGGTCGGTGAATTTGAAGTCCGGCGCCTTCTTGTTCAACAACTGGCCCATGTGCGGCGGAACCAAGAAGTCGACGAGTTTCACGTCCTTGGGGACCTCGAATTCGAACGTCTCCGGCTTGATTTCGCCACCGAGCTCAGCGCCGGTGAAATCGGCCACAAGCGAGACGCTGCTGATTGGCGCCTCTTGGCTCATCACCTCGCGCAATCGTTCGGTGGGCAAGACGATGCGCCGCAGCACGTAATTCTCCCGATCGATCCAGAAAGTGGCCGTCCCGTCGGGGCCTTTCACCTTGACTCGGTAGCAGCCGTGGCCGGCAATGTCCCCCGGCTCCGACAACTCCGGGGCTCCCTGGTCGCCCAACAACATGTCGAGCGGCTCTTTTCCCAGCAAGAGCGGAATCTGCGGCATGCCGTGCGCGAAGCCGCCGTTCATCTCCATCATGATCGCCCAATCGGGCAGGACGTTTTTCATCGTCATCCGCTCGGGCGCCGGGCGGCGTAAGACCTGCCCGGACATATCGCTGTCGCTGATGTAAGCGTACAGGGTCTTGCCGTTGCAGACCAACTCGGCTTTGTACGCCTGAAAACGCAGCTTGTTCGGACGAACGAACGCCAGCGAGAACTTGGCCGTATTGTCCTCAACTATCTTGCCATCGGCCTCGACCACGTGGCGCACCGCGCCGTAGTCGATGTAACTCGCCGCTTTGCGATAGGCGGCGACCATGCGTTCGAGCACTTCGCGGGCGGTCGGCGGCTTGGCGGCGTCCTCTGACGCCGTCTTGTTGTCCCCCTTGTCTGATTTTGTCGCGGGACTGCTCGCCGCTTCCTTCGCTTTCGGCGACTCGCCGCGTTGGCAGCCGGCGGTTATCGCTAACGCGAGAAAGGCCGTAGCAATTACTGCGCCGTGCAATGGAAATGTGTGGCAACGAGTCGCAAGAGACCGGATCATCGGATTTCTTCTCCCAAATCAATCGCAACGGGACGTGAGGGCCACATTATTCTCAAACCGGCCTTTGGCGTAAAGCTCGACTTCTTGACCATCGCCCACGACAGAGGGATAATGAGAACATTGGAAAAAGGGAGAGGTGCTGCACCGCTAGCCTTACGAAACCACGAACGCGTCAAGAGCTGTTCAGGGCATTGCCCAACCACCTCATTTTCACCAGTCTGTCCAATGGCCGTCTTGCATTACGGGAGCAATTCGAGCGTGCGGCTGGATTTCGCCGACGGCGCTCCGCTGGAGCTAGGCATGCCGCGGGGGGAGCCGTTGGCCGATCTTGCGGCGGCCACCATCGCCGCACTCCGCGAGCCAATCGACTATCCCACCCTCGCACAATGCACGACGCCCGGTGATCGGGTGGTGGTCGCCCTCGATCGCGGCCTCCCCCAAAAGGCCACAGTCACCGCGGCGGTGGTCAACGCACTGGTCGAAGCCGGTGTCGATGCCGACGGAATCACGGTGCTCGAAAGCCAAGCCGGCCGCCGCGCCGGCGGTGGCGATCCCCGCCAATTGCTCTCGGCCCCCTTGCGGCAACGGGTATCGCTGGCGGCCCACGACCCCGATGATCGCCGCGAGCTTGCCTACCTGGCCGCCGACGGGCTGGGCGAGCCGATTCTGATCAACCGCGCCCTGCACGAGGCCGACGTCGTCCTGCCGGTGGGCTGCCTCCGCGGCGAACAATCGGCCGGCTACTTCGACATTCACGGCGTCATCTATCCGACGTTTTCCGACACTAGAACTCTCCAGCGGTTTCGGGCGATTGCGACCCTCAACGGCCAGGCCGCCCGCCGCCGCGAACTGGTCGCCGACGTCGATCACGTCGCGTGGCTCTTAGGCATTACTCTGACTGTGCAACTCGTTCCGGCTGCCGGCGAAGGGGTTTTGCAGGTCTTGGCCGGCCTGAGCGATTCCGTGCGGCGACGGGGACGCGATCAGTATCACGCCGCCTGGGATTGGCCCGTGCAACGGCAGGCCGATCTCGTTCTGGCCGCCATCGAGGGCGGTCCCGGTCAGCAGACCTGGGAAAACCTCGGTCGGGCACTGCACGTTGCCGAGAACTTCGTCAGCGCAGGCGGCGCGATCGCCGTCTGCTGCGAGTTGTCGGCGCCACCGGGTCCGGCCATGCAGCATCTGGCAGGCGAATCCTCGCGCGAAGCGGCCCTGCGGCACGTCGCCAAGAAGCGACCGGCCGATGCCCTGCCCGCCGCCCAGTTGGTTCACGCCCTCGATCACTCGAAAGTCTATTTGCTCAGTCGGCTCGACGCCGCGGTTGTCGAGGACTTGGAGATGATTCCGATCGGCGGAGCAGACGAGTTGGCCCGGCTCGCCCGCAAGCACCGCTCGTGCATCCTGCTCTCCAATGCCGCAAACGTGACAGTCGTGGAAGATGAGGGGCTAGGGGATGAGGAATGACGCCGCGCGAATTACCGAGAACGTTGCCGCGATTCGCCGGCGAATTGCCGAGACCGCCGTTCGCAGCGGGCGGACGACCGAGGCCGTTACGCTGGTGGCGGTGACGAAGTACGTGTCGGCCGGCGTCGCGCGTCTGTTGGTCGAGGCCGGTTGCCATGATCTCGGCGAAAGCCGGCCGCAGCAGCTCTGGGAAAAGGCCGCTGAATTGGCCGGCTTGCCGATTCGCTGGCATCTGATCGGCCACTTGCAGCGGAACAAAGTCCGCCGCACGCTACCGCTGCTGGCCATGCTCCATTCGGTCGATAGTCCGCGATTGCTGGCTGCAATCGACGAAGAGCATCACAGTTGGGGTGGCAGTTGCACTGCCACCCCGAGTCGGACGTCGGAAGGGGCGGCAGTGCAACTGCCGCCCCAACAACTACCGCTTCCGATTCTGCTCGAAGTGAACATCTCCCGCGAGACGGCCAAGGGCGGTCTTGCCCCCGACGAGATCGAACCGTTCCTGGCCAGTGCCGTCGATTATCGCCACGTGTCGATTCGCGGTCTGATGGGCATGGCGAGTCTCGAAGGCGGCCTCGACGTCGCCCGCCGCGAGTTCGCCGCCTTGCGTGACCTCCGCGATCGCTTGCGACCGAATTGCCCGCCGGGTGTGGCGCTCGATGAGCTTTCGATGGGCATGAGCGGCGATTTCGAGCCGGCTATTGAAGAGGGGGCTACGATCGTTCGTGTCGGTTCCGCCTTGTTTGAGGGAATTGAGTAGCTTCTCGGACTGCCGGAAGCGAGAAGGTCCAACCGTGCTTTACGCGAGGGGGGGATACGCCTATAATCGCGGTATCAGAGCGCAAGTGACGGTTCACGTGCCACGATACTCCGAAGAGGGGCCGGCCATGTCGCAAATCGCAGATTTTATAGCGTACAGTCCGGACGGGCAAATTGCGCTTATCGCCGAGGCCAAAGGGAGAATGAACAGGTCGCGATCATGGGCAACGCAATTGCGTCGAAACATGCTTGCATACGGGGGAGTTCCCAATAGCCGCTTTTTCTTGTTGGCGCTTCCCGATCGGCTCTTTCTATGGAAAGACGCGGGCAATGCTCCTGACTTGGTTGAGCCGACCTATGAGGTCGATGCCATACCCTTCTTTCAGCCGTATTATGCGGCGGCGAAAGTCTCGCCCGATCAGTTGACCGCGCAGAGCTTTGAATTGATCGTGACTTTTTGGCTCAACGAGCTCGTTCATTCGGGCGCTTCGGCGAATATGGCGGAACCACAAAGGCGTTTCCTCACGGAGTCGGGGCTACTCGACGCAATCAAGGGGGGAAGTCTTGCGGTCGAAGCGTCTCTATGAACGTCTACGTTGAAACCAATTTCGTCTTCGAGCTGGCGTTCCTTCGGGAAGAACGTGAGAACTGCGACCGAATTCTGAGTTTGTGCGAGGCTGGCCGTGCGTCCCTTGTACTTCCTGCGTTTTGCATTGCCGAATCCTACGAGGCGTTGATTCGTCGCGCGAAAGAACGCAAACAGATAGGAATAGATGTCGAAAGAGAGTTGCAGCAGTTGAGACGTTCGGAGCCGTACAGGGATCAAATCGACCCTCTCCAGAACACTATCGCTAACTTATTTGTGCAAAGCGAGGTGGAGGAGGGAAAGCGTCTGCCTGCCGTTTTGCAACGAATATCGAGAACGGTAACACTTATTCCGCTCGATGCGAGCATCATCTCAAGTGCAAGCTCCTCGCCGGAGAAGTCCGTGCTGAAACCGCAGGACTTAATCGTCTACTTGTCGGTCATGCGTCACTTGGCAGCGGCCGGCGAGGTCGAGAGTTGTTTCATCGCGAAAGACAAGCACTTCAGTGATAACCCCGACCTTGTAAAGACCTTCGCAGACCAAGGATGCAAAGTGTTTCGCAGCTTCAGCAAAGCCTGCCAGTACCTGGAACACCGCTGCACTGCCGGCTCAGGCACTTGAGCCGCGCAACGGCGCCGGCGGCATCTCGATCGTCCACAATGGTTCACCTCGACGCACATCCCGACGGCACGATTCTTCCCGTACGAGCCCATCCCGGCGCCCGCCGCAACGAAATCCGCGGCGTGCAGGACGGCATGTTGAAGGTCTCCGTCACTCAAGTTCCCGAAAAGGGCAAAGCCAACAAAGCCGTCATCGACTTGCTCGCCAAAAAGCTCGGCTTGAAGAAATCGCAAATCGAGCTGATCGACGGCGAGACCTCGCACCAAAAGCGATTCCTGCTGCGAGACGTCAAGCCCGACGAACTCGCCGAACGAATTCGGCGAGTCGTCGCCGTCGATGTTCGCGGTGCGTGATCGTCAGGCTGTGCGAAATGCCTCGCATCGGCGGTCTTTCTCAACCCTTTGACGACGGCTGCTTCAATAAGACCAGCACGCCATCGGTGATGTCGCCGACCGTCTTCGCTTCGTCGAACAGCGCATCGGGAACGGAGACGTCAAACTCCTCCTCGATCTCCATTACGCACTCGACCAGGTCGAGGCTGTCCCAAGGCAGTTCGCGCAGCAGGGGACGCTCTTCCTCGATCTCGTCGAGCGGAACGCCCGACGATTCGGCCACGATTCGCCTTACCTGCTCCAAGACCTGGCTGCGGGAAAGAACTGCTTCGCACACGGGGCTATTTTCCAGCGACATTTTCAGACTCCTCTCGATTGGATGCGGAAATTGCTGCTGCGGCGTGCGTTTGCTCGGCCGCATTCATGGCAACGACGAGTTTGCGGATTGTGGCAAAGTCGGGCGTGGTTCGCCCGCGCTCGATGCGGTTGAGCGTCTCCGGCCGCACGCCCGCCCGCCGGGCCAATTCGGCCTGAGACAAACCGGCCGCGTGGCGTCGCCGCGCTAGCTTTTGTGCCAAGCGCGGCTGGTCCAAGTCGAATTCGGACGAGGATACGCGGTCGCTAGACGAGGAACGATCCACCTCAATGCTCGCCTTTCGGCAGAGCATCTCGAAGGCGCTTTTGCGCAAAATGACGTAGCGGATGCCGTCCAGTTCCACGTTTCGGTGGTCGATGGACCGGTGGATATCGGTGAGCATAACTCTTGTCTCCTTTCTTTGGTCGGAATACTACCATGTATCGACCCAGAAGTCAATAGTAATGCACTAGAAGTCAATTATACGGCAAAGATTCTTCCGCGAACCAACACTTCAGTGGGGACTACTCCGCCGATTATTCGACTTCGGACGGATGCTTGAACAGCGGGCCGCCGCCGTCGCCGACGCCGCCCTTCAGTTCCGTCTCGTCGACGGCCGGGCCAGGCTTTTCGGGATGACTCGGCGCTCCGGCCGCCTCGCCGCCCTCGGCGTCTTCGGCCCATTCGACCCGCTTGCGCGACAGGCCGATCTTCCGCTCCTCGGCGTCCACCCGCAACACCTTCACCTCGATCACCTCGCCGACTTTGACGATCTCCTCGGGATTCTCGACCTTGTGGTCGGCCAGTTCCGAGATGTGCAACAGCCCTTCCAGGCCGTTTTCCAGGCCGACGAAGACGCCGAAGTTGGTGATCTTGGTGACCGGTCCCTTGACGATCTGGCCCGGCTGATACTTGTTCGGAATGTCGGTCGCCCACGGGTCGTCGGTCATCTGCTTCAGGCCCAACGCGATGCGGCGGCGATCCTGATCGACCGAGAGCACGCGGCATTCGAGCTCCTGGTTCTTCTCGACCATCTCGTTGGGATGGCTGATCTTGCGGGTCCACGACATGTCGCTGACGTGCAGCAGGCCGTCGATCCCCTCCTCGATCTCGATGAAGGCGCCGTAATTGGTCAGGTTGCGGACAGTCCCCTTCACCACCGCGCCGAGCGGATAGCGGTCGCCGACGCGGTCCCAAGGATTCTCCTGGGTCTGCTTCATGCCCAGCGAGATTTCCTGCTTCTCCTTGTTGATGCCCAGCACGACGACTTCGATCTCCTGCTCGGGCTGCACCAGTTCGCTCGGATGGCTGATCCGGCGGGTCCACGACATTTCGCTGATATGGACCAGGCCCTCGATCCCCTCTTCGAGCTTCACGAACGCCCCGTAGCTCATCACGTTGACCACGGTGCCCTTGATCCGCGACCCGACCGGGTACTTCTGATCGACCGTTTCCCACGGGCTGGGCGTGCGCTGCTTCAGGCCCAGGGCGATCTTCTCCTTCTCGTGGTCGATGTGCAGGATTTGCACTTCGATCTCCTGGTCGATCGAGACCATTTCGGAAGGATGATTGATCCGACCCCAGCTCATGTCGGTGATGTGCAGCAGGCCGTCGATGCCGCCGAGATCGACGAACGCCCCGAACTCGGCGATGTTCTTGACGATGCCCTTGCGGCGCTGGCCGACTTCGAGCTCGGCCAGCAGTTGGGCCTTCTTCTCGGCCCGCTCGGCCTCGATCAACGCGCGGCGGCTGACGACGATGTTTCGCCGGGCCTCGTCGATTTTGAGCACGAGGCACTGAATCGTGCGGCCGATGTAATCGCCGATGTCGGCCGGGCGACGGACGTCGACCTGGCTGGCCGGCAGGAACACGTTCACGCCGATATCGACCAGCAGTCCGCCCTTGATCTTCCGCGTGGCCACGCCGGTCACCACGTCGCCTTCGTGAACCGTCTCCATCACCTTGAGCCAGGCCTCGATCTTCTCGGCCTTGCGTTTGCTCAGGGTAATCATGCCGCGCGAGTCGTCGACCAGACCGTGGATGTCTTCGACGTCCTCGATGAGGACTTTGACCATCGTGCCGGGCTCGGGCAGCAGTTCGCCCTCTTCCCATTCGTTGCGGAAGATGATGCCTTCGCTCTTGTAGCCGACGTCGACCAGCACCACGTCGCCTTCGACGCGGAGCACCCGGCCGGTGACGATCTTGTTCAACTCCATTTCCTGGGTTGTCCAAGCGATTTCGTCGGGCGGGGTGCCGTCGAGCGCCGCGGTTAGTTCATGCTGCCATTCATCTTCAGTAAGATCGAGTCCTCGAATCAGGTTACGATTGACCATAGGGACGGTTATTTCTGTACGCACGAACACACTCACCAGCCCGTTCGCCCGGTCTCTCGACACCGAGAAACTCTCCGCGGGCCATCGGGATGAACCTAGTAGTTTACCAACTATGATTATGAGCGACAATGGCGGCGGAAGCCGCGCAACCCCCTCGTAGGAGTTGCATCGGCAAGAAAAAAGGGCGTGCAAGTGCTTTCTGCTCTCGGCGTCGCACGCTACAATAAGGGGGCGCGACACCCTTGCTGTTCGTTGATTCGCGGCATCTGTAGCCTGCAACCCGATCTGAGGGGATTCCGCCCATGTCAACGGTTACCGATCTTTCCAGCGGCTTTTCTCTTGGGGCCGCGTTCCCTCCGCTGCCGGTCTGCCGTTTCACGGTGGAAAAATACGAGGAGATGATTCGGGCAGGAATCATCAATGAGGATGATCCCATCGAACTGCTCGACGGATGGATAACTCCAAAAATGACCAAGAACGCTCCCCATGTTTTGTCGTTGGAATCAGTTCGCGACGAAATCGGCCGGATTCTGCCGGACGGTTGGTGCATCCAATCGCAGCAACCCATGCGGTTGGCCACCAGTATGCCTGAACCTGACGTGATGGTGATCCGAGGCAACCGGCAATCGTACCGCGATCATCTGCCAGGTGCCAAAGATGTAGCCTTGGTTGTCGAAATCTCGGACACAAGTTTGTCACGCGACCAGGGGCTTAAGAAGTCGATCTACGCCCAAGCCGGCATCCCTTGCTACTGGCTGGTGAATCTTGTCGATCGCTGGATTGAGGAGTACACTGACCCAGTCACGTCGGGCGAGAATGCCGACTACCAGCAACGCCGCGACTTCGCGGCCGACACGGAGATTAAGCTGCTGCTTGATGGCAGCCATATCGCGAACGTTGCGGTGCGTGAGTTGCTGCCGTAGGCTCGGAGGGCCATTCCAGAACGGCAACATGGCGGGCACCGGGGGACCGGAGGGTGGCACGAGGGGCATACCAGACCGGCTTGGTGGGGATGCAGCATGAGATTTCGTCGAAAGAGGCTCTTGGGTTGCTTCTCGTCCCTGGTCCTGATCGCCTGCGTCTTCTGCCTGCTTCCATTTCGATTGATGCTTCCGGGCGGCTATCTTCCTGAACATCTATCGCGCGGTAAGGACATCGTCAGCATCACTGCGATCGAAGATACGTACAAGGTTACGATCTCAAGCCATGGTAGGATGCTGCTGCTTCTCACGCCCGAGGGACCATTTCCCACATGGTCCGCTGAGACAACGCTCGTGGCCATCGGTGACGGCAGTCCGGCCGAACGCGACGGGTTGCTCCTCCAGAAGTATACGCTGGGGAAAGACCTGATTGACGAGCATGATTACTTTACCAGCGGGAATCTCTGGATTTCTGAAAAGGACAAGATACTTGTTCTAACAGTCGAGTATCGCAAAGAGTACTCACACTTGCTAAACCACTCAGCAACCTATCGGAACGTCAGCATCGATCGGCCGACGATTACACCCCTCACGAAAGACACGAAGATCAGCGAACTCGATGGGTGCTATCTCAGGGCGACGGGAGCGTTTAACGACAACGGGGATCACTTTCTCGCCGCAGGACAATCGCTCTTCACATATTCGAGCTACGTGCATGACAAGTCGGCCGTGTACGAGATCATTGCGGTTGTTCATGTGCGCGATTATGAAGGGAAGAATCGACCTGCGATAAGCATCGTTTCCATGAAAACGGTCTCCCCGAAGCGGCGGAAATAGCTGGAGTTTGCAGGATGACGCGGGTGGCCGCGATGGCTCTGCTATCGGGGTGCCAGCACAAGAGCGATTCGGCGAAACACGAAACTCCTCCTGCGGCTCCGCCACCCCGATAGGCGAGCTATCGGGGTTACCCGTTGAGGTTGCTGGGTATATCGAGCCGTAACAAGCCGCATGGGGCGGGCTTTATCCATGGTGCCACCAAGCATTTATCGCACCGTACGCATACGCCCCAATACCCAGCAACATAACAATCACAGCAACAGACCCTATGATAACCATTGCTGGGGAGACTCTATCAGCCGCCAAGCCAAGTAAAAAACAGGCAGCGGCCACCAGAAACGATGGGATAGCGACACACCATCCAACCAGTTGCCACATCTTCCACTTCTTCTCTGTAAGTTCCACTAAAACGGGCTTAGCAGCCCGTTGAAAAAAAGCTGTGAGCAAGAATTGCAAAAGTGTTTGCGCAAGAATATAGTATTGCCATCGAGGATCGCAGGAGGACGACGACGATGGCGTTGGGAAAGCGGAAGGACGAGCAGCAGGAGATGTGGGTGGCGACCACGAACCTGCCGAAGTCCCAGGGACACGTGTTTTATCGGAAGCTCAACGAGGTGTTTGCCGAGGCGGGCTTCGACCGCATGGCCGAGAAGTTGTGCCGGTCTCACTATCACAGCCACATCGGCCGGCCGTCGATTCCGCCCGGCGTGTACTTCCGCATGTTGCTGGTGGGTTACTTCGAGGGCATCGGCTCGCAGCGAGGCATAGCATGGCGGTGCGCCGACAGCCTTTCGCTGCGGGAATTCCTTGGTGTGCCGCTGACTGAGGACACGCCCGACCATTCGAGCCTGACGCGCGTGCGTGACCGCCTGCCGCTGGAAGTTCATGCCGCGGTGTTCGAGTGGGCGTTGCGGCTGGTGGCGGAAAAAGGGCTTCTACCAGGCAAGACGGCGGCCATCGACTCGACGTTCTTGGAGGCCAACGCCGCCATGAAGTCGATCGTCAGACGCGACACGGGTGAGGACTGGAACGACTATCTGCGGCGATTGCTCAAGGAGCAACAAGGCGTGGAAGACCCTACCGACGACGAACTGCGTCGCTTCGATCGCACGCGGAAAGACAAGCGGGTGTCGAACGAGGAGTGGGTCTCGAAGACCGATCCCGACAGCCGCATTGCGAAGATGAAGAACGGGGAGACCCACTTGGCGTACAAGGTTGAGCACGTGATCGACCTCGACACCGAGGTGGTGTTGGCGGCGTCGATCTACCCCGCCGACTACTCCGACGTGGACACGATGGTGGATAGCGTGGTCGATGCACGGGTGCATTTGACGGAGGCGGGCGTCGATGTCGAGATCAAGGAAGCCGTGGCTGACAAAGGCTACCACGCCACCGACACCATTGAGTTGGCTGAAAGCTTGGACCTTCGTACCTACATTCCCGAACGGAAGCCCAAGGGGAAGCGGAACTGGCGCGACGTGCCGGAGGAGAAGCGTCGGGCCGTGCTCAACAATCGGCGTCGCGTGCGACGCGCGAAGAGCAAGCGGTTGCAACGCCAACGAAGCGAACGGGTGGAAAGGAGCTTTGCCCATATCTGCGAGACGGGGGGCGCGAGACGCAGTTGGCTTCACGGGCTTGAGAAAGTGCAAAAGCGTTACTCGATTGCGGCGATGGCCCGAAACTTGGGCTTGCTGATGCGCAAGGTGTTCGGAATCGGCACGCCGCGCGGCCTCCAGGCCGCGGGCGGCCTTGCGTCCCTTGTGCTGCTTGTGTGGATTCACATTCAGGGTCTGCTGCATCGTTGCTATCAGTCCCATTCGTTCACCAGCATTGGCTTATCGCCGTGTGCAACCGCCGCGTAGTTCCTGTCAAGCATCGAGATTTTGACCTATTTCAACGGGCAGTTAGTCATTTTTCTTCTCCTTGTGATTGCCCCAAAACCGCCATTGAATCCAAAACGACCTCTTGTAAATACCCCTCTTGGGACCTTAAAACCGGTCGGGAGTCTTTTCTCTCGGTCCGCCCCTCAGCCGCCAAATCGCGTAGAAGGGGATGCCGGACGCGATTAGCAGGACGCCAATCGCCGAGCCCAACGGGTTGCCCTTGATCACGTACACCAGAAACGCCGCGGACATCACCAGGTACAACGCCGGCGTCAGCGGGTAGCCCCAGCAGCGATAGGGGCGGGGGCGGTCGGGCTGCGTGAAACGCAGGCGACAGACGGCGGCCACCATCAAGCCGGTAAAAAGGATCGACGCGAACATCGTGTACGTTAGCAGCCCGGAATACGAGCCGCTGAAGGTCAGCACGAGCGACACGATGCCTTGGTAGACCAACGCGGTCGCCGGCGTGCCCGAGCGGGGGTGCAGTTTCGCACAACTGCGGAGGAAGAGCCCGTCGCGGGCCATGGCGAAACAGAGCCGCGCGCCGCCGAGAATCAGGCCGTTGAGGCAGCCGAACGTCGAAACCAGCACCGCCGCGATCACCAACTTCGCGCCGACGTCGCCGAACAGTGCATCTCCCACCGCCACGGCCACGCGGTCGTCTTTCACGGTCGCGATCCGATCCACCGGCAGCACCGCCAGGTAGGCGAGATTGGCCAACACGTAGACAACGGTCACGATGGCCGTGCCCAGCAGGAGCGCGTAGGGGAGCGTGCGCTTCGAGTCGTGGACCTCTTCGGCCACAAACGTGACGGTGTACCAGGCATCGTAGGCGAAGAGTGCCTTCGACAAGGCGACTGCCAGTCCCGCCAAAAACGCGGCCCCAAAGACAAACTCCTTGGTCGGCGTCGCGGCGGGCGGAATGAAACGGGGGCTGCCCAGTCCGTGCGACAGGCCGGCGATGATTAGCGCCGCCAGGGCCGCCACCTTCAAGACGGTAAAGACGTTTTGCACCCAGACGCCTTCGCGCAGGCCGCGAATGTTCACGGCCGTCAATAGGACGATCACCGCGCCCGCCGCCACTTGAGCCGAATTGATCTGAAGGCACTCTAGCCCCTCGGGAACATGGGCCTGCATCGCGACCGGCAGCAGATTGCCCAGGGGGACGGTCGCCAGCACGTTGTCTTCGCCGCAGCGGGGCACAAGCGAGCCGAGATACTTGCCGAAGGCGATGGCCACGGCGGCGTTGATGCCGGTCTGAACGATGAGGAACTGCGCCCAGCCGAAGAGGAACGCCCAGAGATTGCCAAAAGCCTCGCGGAAGAAGACGTACTGTCCGCCGCTGCCCGGCAGCATCGCGGCCAGTTCGGCACAGCAACTCGCGCCGAGGACGGCGAACAGCCCGCCGCAGACCCAGAGGCCGATGAGAATTGCCGGCGAAGGGACTTTCTGGGCCATCAGCGGCAGGGCCAGGAAGATGGCCGAGCCGATCATCGAGCCGACGACCAAGGTGGTCGCGTCGAACAATCGCAGGCGTTGGCGAGGTCCTTCTGGCTGGTACACAAGCATTTCTATACCAGAAGATTGGCGCGCGCACTATCCCGAGCGGGCCAATTCCGGGCGCAGTAATCGTTGGCGGCGAAGATGCGAAGACCATTTAGCCGCCGCGTCCACGCGGCGCTGCGGCCGCGGGCGATTCTGCGCCGCGTGGACGCGGCGGCTAAACGGTCCAGGGGCGACCGCTATAATCCGCCACTGCATCCGCCAATTCGCCTCCCCTTGCAGTCACGATCCTATCGGCTACAATGCGCCCGCAGGGTGGACAAATAGCCAGAAAAGGAGCTGCTCGCATGGTCAACGAATTATCAATTCACCGTCGCTGTTTGTGGATCACAGTTTTCGCAATTCTCGCTTTCCTCGGCCGCACAACGGTCGTCACGGCCGCGGCGCCGATGCAGAAGACGCAGGCACCGGGGTTCTATAGAATGATGGTTGGAACGTTTGAGATCACGGCGCTGTTCGACGGGATGGTCGAACTCGACGCGGGCCTGCTGCTGAATGTCTCGGAAACGGAGGTCCGCGACTTGCTGGCTCGCGCGCTCATCGACAACCCGCACAAGATACCGGCCAATGCGTTTCTGATCAACACCGGCTCAAAATTGGTGCTGGTCGATACCGGCGGGGGCAAGGCGTTTGGGGCCATGCTCGGGCATTTGCCCGAGAATCTCGCGGCCGCGGGATACAAGCCGGAACAGGTCGATGCGGTGCTGATTACGCACCTGCACGGCGACCACGTCGGCGGTTTGCTGAATGCCGCGGGGAAGCCGGCTTTTCCGAACGCGGTGATTTACCTGGCCAAGGCGGAGAACGATTATTGGCTCTCCGACGTCGAGCCGACCGTGCCGGACGTGTACAAAGAGCACCTCAAGCACGCCCGACAAATGGCGCGGGACATCGCCGCGCCGTATCTCGCGCTGGGCCGGTGGAAGACGTTCGAGAACGGCAACTTGCCGGTCGAAGGGATCAAGGCGATTGCGATTCCCGGTCACACGCCCGGGCACACGGCCTACGAGATCGAGTCGGAGGGCCAGCGGTTTATCGTGATCGGCGACACGGTTCACGTTGCGGCGGTACAGTTCGCCCGGCCCGATGCGGCGGTGTCGTTCGATTCCGACCCGAAACAGGCGGTGGCGATGCGCGAGGCCCTGTTCCGCCGCATCGCCGACGGCAAGACCTTGGTGGCCGACATGCACATCGCGTTTCCCGGCATCGGCCGGTTGCGGAGCGACGGCAAGAACGGTTACGTTTGGGTGCCGATCGAATATTCGCCCCTGCCGGCGGAGAAACAGCCCGGCAAGTGACGGCGAGCGGCCGTTCGCTTCACTTCAGCGGCGCGCGGCATCGAAGTTGCTCCAGGCACTCGCGGACGCGGCGTTCGACCTCGGCCAGCACTTCGCGTTCGTCGCGGCCGGCGATTTCGGCGTTCGGAATGGGCTTGCCGTAACGGACGCGAATTTTGCCGAGGCCGGGAAACTTCCGGCTGCGCGGCCAGACGCGAAACGCCCCGTCGATCGCCACCGGCAGAATCGCCGCATTCGAGCGGGCGGCCAACGTGGTGAAGCCGGGCCGGAACAGCCCGATCTCGCCGTCGCGCATGCGCGTCCCCTCCGGAAAAATCAGCACCATCTCCCCTTTCTTCAGCAGCTTGAGCGATTCCTTGATCCCGCGCAGCCCAAACCCGTCGCGATCGATCGGGATGCCACCGACCGACTTGAGAATCCAACCGAACGGGCGAAAATCGAAGAGCGTTTCGCGGGCAATATAGTTCATCTGCCGCGGGCAGCCGATGCCGACCAGCGGCGGGTCGAGGTGGCTCTGGTGATTCGACACCACCAAAACGCCTCCGCTGGCCGGGATGTTCTCGCGGCCCGAGTAGCGGACGCGATACACCAGCACCGCCACGACTTGCAGCACGCGCCGCCAGAACTGATACCAAGCACGGTTGAGCAGGGAACGCGACATCGAGAGGGATTAGGGATTGGGGATTAGGGATTGGAGCTTGACGACGACCTCCGCCAGCGTCATGCCGTCGGTGCAGAGGGTCACGGCGTCGGCGGCGGGCAGCAACGGGCCGACCGCTCGGGCGGCGTCTTCGCGATCGCGGCGCTCCTGTGCAGCCAAGACCTGTTCCAGCGTAACGGGCTCGCCTTGCGACTGCAAGTCCAGCAGCCGCCGCCGAGCCCGCTCGGCCGGGCTGGCCGTGAGAAAGACCTTGCACTCGGCACGGGGAAAGGCGACGGTTCCCTGGTCGCGCCCCTCGGTCACGACGTCGTCGTCGGCCGCCAACTTGCGTTGAAGTTCGACCAAGAATTCGCGGACCTTCGGGTTGTCGGCGGCGTAGCGGGTCACAGCGGTCACTTCCGAGGTTCGCACCGCTTCGGTCACGTCTTCGCCGTCCAGCAGGATTCGCTCGCCGAGGGTTCGGATATCGAGTTTTCGGGCGAGCCGCGCCAAATCGTCGGCCGCATCCCAATCCAGCCCCCGCCGTAAGGCCGCCAGCGCCACCGCCCGATACATCGCGCCGGTGTCGAGAAAGCGGAACCCCAGCCGCCGCGCCAGTGCGCGGGCGACCGTGCTCTTTCCTGCTCCGGCGGGTCCGTCAATGGTGATGATCATGCGAGCGACCAGCTTGTTACATCTATCAACGGACCGGAAGCCGTACCCACAATTGCCAAGTGGCACCTCTCTGCAACCACTACCATCCAGGCTTTGGCTCGGTAAACTCGCTATCCGACAACTCATCGAGGAGCTCAAATTCAAGGCATTTTGTCTCAGTGAATTTCCGCCCATCGAGGAATGTCGACGTCGACATTGGGATCATCATGCCACGTACCCTACGATAGTCCGACAGTCGCGTCTCCGCTACGGCAGACCTCTTGGTAAGAGGGTCATAGAACGGCTTACTTGTCCCCGCGACAAGCATCGAAGCATGATCAAACACGACATCCGTAAACCATTGGCCACCAATTGTGAAGTGGACAGTGCATGTAGCGTGATCTTCTTGAGCAGGAACGAGCGTAATACTAAATCTTGGGTCTTCAAAAGTCCCGATGTCAAAGAGATGCGAGAGAGGGAATAACCGCCTTGGGTCGTTCATTTGTGCGGCTCGGGTAACGCTCCCATCCTCGTTCTTGTCCCAAGCCTTCAAGCCATTTTGAACTGACACCCGCCGGACGGATTCCTTGCGCCCATCCGTAAATTCCGTAGTGAATGTTGTCACGCGTCTCAGCTTGGCCGGCATCCAAAACACCACCTCCTCAGTAATCTTATCCTCGTATCCCATCCCCGGAGTTCCGTGAGTAAACACCTTCATTCGCCCCCCTTTGATTGCAGCCAGATTTGTCGGTATTCCATGGGCACGGATAGCGTTACTGACGACCGTGAGAACTTGATCCGAATCGCTCTTCGACGCAGGCTTTCCTTGTTCGGAAGTCCTATCAGTGCATGACAATGTGACAAACCCGGCCAGCACCATAATGGGAAAGCAGCAAAGGAACAACTTGGTGCGACTAACGAGCCTTTGCATGTCATATCCTTGGCTGAGTCCAGAAGAGACTTTTCATCAAGCAGGCTATTCGCTCGGCATTTCCTTCGAGTGGGCAGCCTTTTCGTCACTCCAATCATCGATATTGCATCTTCTCGGAACGTCAGGCGACTCGTCCACAAATCGCCTGCCCGCGTCCTTGTCACATGGCGGAGACTGCTCGCTTTCGTCGGGGAAGACGACCACGACCTCCCACCGGCCTCCCGGAGGCTTCCCCTCCAGAAACGTGAGATGACCGTTGTCGTAGATCGCCTTGACGGCCCACATATCAACGAGACTCCGGCTTAGACACGAGGTCTCTCGCAAAACAAGCATCATTGTACCCCTCGGCAGAATAGCAACAAGGCGGGGCGCTACGCACGAAGACATGGCAAATTGCGGAGAAAATCGTTCACTTCGTTGGCATGAGTGACATTGATGAGGTGGCCGCCGTTGGGAATCACGACGTCGGCCTCTACGCGGCGGGCGGGAATCAAGGGGTTGCGGCCGCCGTGGATGTGGAAAACGGGAATGCCCTCCAGCGGCGTTGGTTCCCAGCGGAGAAGCGCTTGCAGAATCCAGTGCATGAAGCGGGAATCGGCGTCGCGGAACATCGCGATCAGCAGTTCGCGTTTGGCGATGGACCTTCGATGCTTGATTCGCAGCAGCGGACCTGAAAGCATTTTCGCCACGTTCCACGTCTGCACCGGAATCAGCGGCAAGAGCCAACGCCCCGGCGAGTAGATCGGCCGGAGACTTTTTCGCGTACGGCAACTGGCGATCAACACGACGGTGTCGGGCTTCAGCCAGCGGGCCATCTCATAGGCCAACATGCCGCCGAACGACACGCCGCCGAGGACCAGCGGCACGTCGTGCGGCGGCGCAACGGTCTGGGCCATCCGCTCGGCGTACTGCGGCAGCGATTCGTGCTTCCGCGGCGGAATCCACGGCGGCACGATCAATTGCGGGAACGCCGCCCGCTGCGGTTCCAAGAGCCGATGATCGGCGCCGAGGCCGGGCAGCAGAATCAGTTGAAGCGTTGAATTCATTTGATCGTATCCGGCACACGCCGTGTGCCGTCTCTCGTCACTCGAAAACCCCCGCGTCGCCCGGACGGCACACGGCGTGTGCCGGATACAACCCGCTTCATGACAGAATCACTTCCACCTCGATCCACTGGTGCGGACCGATGGGAACGTCGATCCGGTCGCCTTCGACGACCAGCGGCACCGCGGGGACGTCGCCGGCGTTGATCTTTTCGGCCGACACGACGGGACGAAAGCAGCGCAGGCCTAGCGTGACGCCGCGGCCGTCGGTTTCGAGCAGACGGACGCGAAGGGCGGTCTGCTTGGCTGATTCTCTTGCAACTTCTCCGCGGGCCGTTGGCCCCCGGCTATTATTGTTGTCGCATGTATTGGTTGCGACGGGCAGCGACGCTTCCCAATGCGTGGCCAGGACGTTGCGGCGGTCGAGGTGGAACAACCAGCCGGTGGGCGTCGGCGGCGGGGGCTGGTCGGGCAACGCCAGCGGCGGCGCGAGAAAGCCCACGGCCGCCGCCGTCGGACTCGGCACGTCGATGCCGATGCCCAGCCGGAAAGAGCGCGCCGTCTCCCCCTGCACGGCCAAGATCGTGTCGAGTTTCCGCAATCCCAGGCGGCGATGATACGGCAGCCCACCGCAGAGCAACGTCGTCCGCTGCTCGCCAAGACGTATATCGACGAAATGGGGCGATTCGATCTGCACCAGCTCCGTCGGCAGATTCGCCAGGCCGACGCTACGGTGCAGCGTGGAAGTCTCGTCCTTCCACGCGAACCGGGCGGCATAGTACGATTCCCACGGGTTCGCGCCGGGCTGGCGGTCGATGTCCAGGTCGATCGACAACTCGATCACGCGGCTGCCACGGCGCAGCCGGGTCGTTTGCCGGAAGCCCGCCACACGGCAGCCCTCGCGGTCCAGCAGCCGGCCGCGGGAGACGATCTCGCCCAACATCGGCCCCGACGAAGTCACCTCGATCCGCTCGGCCGCCATGATTGAGTAGTTCGCGTCGCCGCCCGGTTCGCCGCCCTGCGGCGACCGCAGGGCGATCTGCTGCGCCAGCCGCGGATCGCGGTGTTGGTAGTCCTTGATCGAGCGGATGGCCCCCGTCGCCGGATCGAAGCGGATTTCGCAAAACTCGTTTCGCAACAGGTTTTCTTCGGCCAACGGCGGCGGCCCTTTCGGCCGGCGACACCCGAACCAGCCCTTCGGCTCGACCGGCGGCGGCGAGACATCGCGATCAATCCAGCAGAACCCCATCGAAGGGATTTCCAGGGGAGAGGCAGGGCTGGGCACTTCAGTGCCCAGTTGCGATGCGGGATCGATCGACGCTTGTTGCGAGAAGCTCAGCGGATTGACCATCAGGGTACCGCGTTTTGAAGAATCGGGAACGCCGGTTAGTGAACGGGTGAAATCGGCGAGGGCTTTTCGCAGTGCGGCGTCAAGTTCCCAGTCCAACTCGGGATCGGCGGCGAGCGCGTCTTCGATGCGATGGGCGAGGGGCTCGCTTGGGCGATCCGCTTCGCGACTGGGCACTGAAGTGCCCAGCCCTACTTCTTCTACACTGGGCACTGAAATGCCCAGCCCTACGCCCAGCCCTACGCCGGGGCCGCGGCCGGACAACTTCGCTAAGGCGGCGAGCGTTGTTGCCGCGTCGGATTTCGCACGGCGGGAGAAATATCGCACCCAACGGGAGATCGGATCGGGACGGCCGGCGGCCACGTCTTGCTTCAGGTAGGGCGAGCGGTACTCGTCGGGCTGGTAGTGCTTCGACTCGCCGACCGCGCTGGCCTCATCGAAGAGACCGGTCATCGTCGAAAAACTTCCCAGCACCGCCCCATAGGCCGCGATCCGCCGCAGGTCTTCGTACCAGCAACTCGACCGGCTCGGCCAATGGGCAAACATCACGGTGGCGGTGCGGTCCAAGCTCATCGAGTCGGCCAATCTCTTGGCGAGCGACAGGAACGACTCCGCCCGGCCGGCGTCGATCGGCAGGCAGCCGAGCGACTCGATCGCCGTCCCATCGAGCCCTTCCCAGGACACCAGGCTCTGATCGCTGGTGGGAAAACGGCCGTCGTCGAGCGTGCAGTGTACGGCCGCGGCGAAGCCGAGGCGTCGCAGCACTTGCGGCAACGTGGGCGTCAGTCCAAAGCGGCGTCGTGCGAAGATCACCGGCCGCTGCTGCAACAATTCCTGGTAGACCGCCAATCCGCGGGAAAGATGTTGTGCGATCGCCTCCGAGTCGAGCAGCGGCAAGGGGAATTCGCTCCGTTCGCCGCCGACGAGAACGACCGCCCCGGCGGCCAGCGCCCGCTTGATCGCGTCGAGCGTCTCCGGCTCGCGCCTGGCCATCTCCTCGATGACCTCGCCGCAGACCAGCACGTTGCGCGGCAGAGTAGGATTTGCCGTAGCACGGGCATCTTGCCCGTGTTCCTCAGCCACGGGCAAGATGCCCGTGCTACACGAGAGTTCGTCGCGCAAGGCTTGGCCCAACGTGCTGGTGGCCACCAACGTCAGATCGAGCAGCCGGGCTTCGAGCGGGTAGAAATACTCGCGGGCTTCGTGCAGGCGATCGAAGGCCGACTGGAGGTGCTGCCGGGCGGCAGCCGCATTGCCGGCGACGGCCTCGTGCGCCGCCGCCAGGACGGACGTTCGCAGCGCCTGTTCGTCGAGGTTGCTCATGTAGCGCAGCTTTCGCGTCAGCAACTCGACCTGAAGATGACAATGGCCCAGGGCGAGAAAATCGGCCGCCAAATCCGGTTCGACTGGTGGACGCTCCGGGCCATCGGCGAGCGGGAAAGTCCCATTTTCGCTAATGGGAAAATTGGGACAGTCCCCCAGCCGTTCCAGGGCGGCGGCCACGATCTGCTCGCGGTGCTGCAAGCCGCGCAGCACGCACGCTCCTGCCGCCTCGGCCTCGGCGAGCCATCCGTCGGGCAAGGAGGATTCGCAGCAGTCGGGGGCGAAAATCAGATTCCCGGCTGACTCTGAAGGGGGGCATGAAGCGGGCAGCCACCCCGGAATCGTCTCCGCGTCGGCCAGCAACGCCGGATGCCATAGGGCCGACCACGCCGCGAGCAACTGCTCGGCGTCCTCTTCCCGCCGCTCCAGGTCGAAATCCTCGAGAGTCTGGCAGGGGAACAGGGCTATCAGGCGGGTAAACATGGGGTCAGGGGCTAGGGGCTAGGGGCTAGGGTCAGTGGTCGGGCCTAGAGATCAGGGCCAGGGGTCACGGATCAGCAGGGAGGAGTCCCCGAAGATAACGAAGTCTGTCTGCGGCTCGACGCTGCCCACCGAGAAGATCACAGGCCCGCTTCGCGTCTCCGTGTCCGTGTTCCTGACCACTGACCCCTAGCCCCTAGCCCCTAGTCCCCAGCCCCTAACCCCTGCCCCTACCATACCTTCCCCGGCCGGCCACGGCAATCGGTTGACATTCGCCCCCAATCGAGGATAAATTAGAGACATCGGGATAGGCAGCCTTTTTGGAACACATCTTGGCAGGCCAGCCTCGGGCCTGGGGCTGTCAGGAACGGAGAATCTGCGTCTTATCGAGCCGCTTCGGGCCGGTCTCGACGGAGGGTTCACCTTATGGCAAGTGGTGCTGTTTGGGGCATCGACATCGGCCAATGCGCATTAAAAGCTTTGCGGTGCCGCGCCCACGAAAGCCCGAAGAAGGTCGTTGCCGAGGCGTTCGACTATATCGAGTACCCCAAGATTCTCAGCCAGCCCGGCTCCGATCCGGCCGAGATGATCGGCGACGCGCTGAAGCAGTTCCTTTCGCGCAACACGGTGCTGGGCGATCGGGTGGCGGTGTCGGTCTCGGGTCAGGCCGGCTTGGCCCGCTTCATCAAGTTGCCCCCCTTGGAAGCGAAGAAAATTCCCGACCTGGTCCGATACGAGGCCCGGCAGCAGATCCCCTTCGACCTGAACGACGTGGTTTGGGATTATCAGCGGATGGGCGGCGGCAGCGTGGAAGAGGGATTCGCGCTCGATACCGAGATCGGTCTGTTCGCCATGAAACGCGACGCGGTGTTTCGCGCGCTCGATCCTTTCCTGAAGCTCGACATCGAGGTCGATATCGTCCAGCTTACGCCGCTGGTCTTGTACAACTTCCTTGTCTTCGACCAGATGGGCGAGCTGCCACCGCCCGAGGAGTTCGATCCCGAGAATCCACCCGAATCGGCGGTCATCATCTCGATGGGCACTGACGCGACCGACCTGGTGATCACGAACGGGTTCCGCGTTTGGCAGCGGAGCATTCCGATCGGCGGCAGCCATTTCACCAAAGCGCTGACCCGCGAGTTGAAATTGACGTTTGCCAAGGCCGAGCACCTGAAGCGCAACGCCACGGCCGCCGCCGATCCGAAGGCGGTGTTTCAGGCGATGAAGCCGACCTTCAGCGATCTGCTGACCGAGTTGCAGCGCTCGATCGGCTACTTCTCGAATCTCGATCGGGCGGCGAAGATCGGCCGCGTCGTGGCGCTGGGCAACGCCATGAAATTGCCCGGCCTGCGCCGCTATCTCTCGCAAAGCCTGGGCTACGACATCCAGAAGATCGATTCGTTCCATAGCCTCGAGGGGGCGCAGGTCGTCGGCTCGCCCAACTTCCAGGAGAACCTGTTGTCGTTCGGCGTAAGTTATGGGCTGGCATTGCAGGGCTTGGGAAAAGGGGCGGTCCATACAAACCTGCTGCCGCGAGAAATCGTGCAGAGCCGGCTGATCAAGCGGAAGAAGCCCTGGGCGGTGGCCGCCGCGGCGCTGGTGTTGCTCGGCTGCGCCGTCAATTATGCAGCCCGTTCGTTGGCGCTGGGCGGCGTGAATGACCCCGCCTGGCAGCCCGCGCAACGGCAGGCGGGCGAGCTAAAGCGGAACGTTGAAAAACTCGGCAGAGGGAAATCCGACGCCGATGCAAAGTTCACCGCGACCGATCAGGTCGGCAAGGACCTGGTGAACAACGTCGAAGGCCGCATTCGCTGGCTGGAATTACTCAAGGCGATCGACGCCTGCCTGCCGCCCGCCGAAGAACCCAAGCCGATCGACGAAAAGGCCAAGGACAAGGAAGCCGCCCGTACGAACGAAATCATGCAGCGGCCGGAACTGCACATCACCAACCTCGATTGCCTGGCAGTCGACGACATTACGGCGTGGAAGACCGCCACCGACGCGATGCGTGGGAAGAAGGCCGATGCCACCGCCGCGGCCACCGCGACCGCTCCGGCCGCCGACCCGCCGGCTGATAATCCGTCGAATCCATCCGAGGCGACGGCCGCCAAGGGGCCGACGTGGATCATCCAGATCGCCGGACACCACTTCCACAACGCCACTCTCGACAACGAGGGCGCAGAATACGTGAACAACACGCTGATCAAAGCGCTCCGCGAGAAGACGATCGAGCTTCCCACCGAGGACGGCAAGGGCAAAGAAGTCGTGTCGATGAAGGAACTCGGCGTCAGCTACCCGACGATCATCAAGAAGTCGCCCCTGGAGGAGTGTCCTCTGGACGATCCAAACTTGGACGATTCGGAGGGCGGGGGCATGATCGGCCCGCTGGGAGGCCACGCAGCGCCGTCCGGCGACGGCTCGCCCGCGAAGGTGATCAAGCCGCTAAAGTTCGAGTTCGTCGTGCAGTTCTGCTGGCAGCCCAAAACCCCCGCAGAACGTCGCAAGGCCAAGGAAGCGGCGGAGAAAGCCAAGAAAGCGGCACAGGCCGCAAACAATACAGGTCAATCGTAGGGCGGTTATGGACAAACTCAAGATATTCCTCGCCAACGCCAAGAAATACCAGTTCTGGATCTGCTGCGGGGTGATGTTGTTGACCTCGCTCGGCTGCTGGTGGTGGGCGTCCGGCGCTGGCAAAAATCTATGACGGACGGAAAACGGCAATCGATGCCGATTTTGCCGGGGCCACCGTCCAGCCCGATGCTCCCAACCAGAAGATCATCGACAAAGTCAAGCAACAAGACGACGAACTGAAGCAGAAAGTCTATCACGCCTGGGAGATGCTCTATAACGAACAGAAGAAGAACGACTACTTTCCCGTCGATGTCTTGGGCAAGGAGTTCCAAAAGGCGTTCGCGAAGCTTCGGCTACCTAAGGACGAACTGGATCCCAAGTATCTGGACATTTACGAGAACAAGATCAAGGACTATCTGCCAGAGCTTGAAAAGATCGTAAAAGTTCGTCACGAGGTTGACAACGGAAATGGGACGGCCCCGGGGGGCGCGCCCATGCGTCCGCGTCAGCCTGGGCTTGGGGGCTTTGGGGGTGTCGGCGGCGCTGGGCGTGGTGGAATGCCGCTGATGCCCGGCGGCGTCGGCGGCTTCGGCGGCGTCGGCGGCGGTGGGCGCGGTGGAATGCCGCTGATGCCCGGCGGCGTCGGCGGCTTCGGCGGCGGTGGGCGCCCGCTCGGACCGCCCGGCGCCGGCCTCGATGCAGACAGGGAGTACACCGGCATCGTCGATTGGGACGAATCCGACCGTGCTCTGCTGGCGACGCACTTCGATTGGGGTAACCATGCGCCGACGACGATCGAGGTGGCGATGGCCCAGGAGGATCTCTGCGTCTACCGGGCGCTGCTGCAAATCATCAAGAAGGTCAACGCCGAGGCCAACACGCAGGCCAACGCCTCGATCAAACGGATCGTTGCCCTGGAAATCGGCAGGGACTCGGTCCCAGGTTGGGATGAAGCGCGGCAGGCCGTGTTTGTCCAGCCCATGACCGGTACGCCCGGACAACAGGGTGATCCTCGCGGTATGGGTGGTATGGGCGGGAATGCTATGGGCGGACCCGCTTCACACGACCAACAAGCGGAAGAAACGCTCTTCAAGAACCGCTACATCGGCGAGAAAGGGGCGTTCCTCCCCTACGATCCCGAATACCCCCACGCCAAACATCCCAAATTCGAATACAAGATGATGCCGGTCTATATGAGCTTCGTGATGGATCAGCGCCGCCTGCCGACACTCTTGGTGACCTGCGCCAACTCCAGCATGCCGATCGAAGTCCGGGGCATTCGTGTTCTCAAAGAGGCGGTCCCACCGTTCGACCCGGGCGGTGGGGCGGCCGGTATGGGCATGCCCGGGGCAATGGGCCACGGCATGTCGGGAATGCCACCGCCCATGGGCCCGATGACGCCTGGGGGAATGCGGGGCGGCATGAGGGGACAAGGACCGATGGCGCCCCCACCCCGGCCTTCCGGCGGCGCGCCCGCGGGCGGCGGCGGGCCGCAAGACGTTACCGGACAATTCGACGTTCCCGTGCAGATTTGCGCCGTCATCTACATTTACAACCCACCCAACCGCGAGAAACTGGGCATGCCGGAGGAGAAGAATCCAGCCGAGGCGGCCGCCCCTGCCACGTCGCCGCCCGCCAATGTCCCAGCAACGCCGCCATCGCCCAACCCGACTCCAGGGAAGTGAGTTATGAAGAAGCCAAAACTGCGATTGGACAAAGCGGCCATCCAGGAGTTCTTCATTCAGAACGCCGAGAAGATCGTCTTTGGGCTCTTGGCGCTGGTCTTCGTGTTCTTCGTCTACTCCGCGATCAGGATCACAGGCAATCGTTACGACAAGACGCCCGAGCAACTCAATGCCGTCGTCGCCAAGGGGAAGACGGAAATTCGTGGCCACGAGCCGAAAACGGACAAGCAGGTGCAGGATTACGACCTCCAGGCCAAGCAGAATAGGACGCCCATCGACGAAAAGCCTTACGGCAGATTGGCACGTATAGATCCGGCCGTTTTCTCGACACGGGAATCGCGTGGCGAGCCGGCGTTGTTCGCCGTCGAGGGACTCCGCGGAACGGCCGGTTTTGGCGCGATGCCGATTGTGGCGGAACAGCCCGCCGCCGGCGACGAACGACCTGGGATCGTGGCCCAGGGAGCGGTCGAAATTCGCGGCCAGCGATGGATCGTGCTGACCGGCCTGGTGTCCTACGACAAGGAACTGCGGGCTTTCGACGACGCCTTGCGAAATGCCGGCCCCACCGGCTGCTACGATCCGCAACGCGACACGCCCTACTACATCGCCTGCGACGTGCAGCGTGCCGAAGTGGTCAGTCCCGCCGACGGGGCGAAGCCCAACTGGGACAACGTCCCGGTAATTCTGTCCAACAAAGCCCTATCCGACGCCTTGAAACGGTGGGGCCAGCCGCCCATGGCAGACATGGTCGCGCCCGAGCATCTCTTCCAGCCAAGACCGACGTTGCTGACGTTCCCCCTGCCGCCCGTGACCGGGTCGCCGTGGACTGAGAGCGTGGCGCATCCGCCCGAAATTCCGCTCTTGGACTTGGGCCAAGCCAATCCGGCAGGAATGGGCGGAGGATTCGGAGGGAGAGGAATCGGCCCGACGGCTCCGCCGGCAGGCTCCCCGCCAACGATTCCGGGACCGAAACCGCCGGACGGCGCAGGCGGCCACGAGGATCCGTACGGCGACAACCCGACCGAACCGGTCGCCCCGGCCGGCGGAGGTCCCAGCGAAGGCCCCGCCGCCCCCGGAGCAGCCGTGTCGACAGCCCTTCTGTTCCGCTTCTTCGATTTCGACGTCCAGCCCGGAAAACAGTACGTGTATCGCGTGCGGCTGGTGCTGCGAAATCCCAACTACAAACTCAAGGCAACATCGCTGAAGGATGCCAAACTGGCCGCCGCACAGTACCTGAAAACGAAGTGGTCGGATGAAAGTGATCCGCCTCTGCTGGTTTCCGTGCCGGACGACACTCGCATTCTGGCCGTCTCCGTCACCTCCAAAGCGCATGATCCCGTCGGTCGAATCCTCGTGAACAAGTGGTCGAAGAAGCACGGCTGCGAGACGCACGACGAATTCGACGTCGTCCGCGGACAGGTGGCCGATTTTCTTGACCGGGTCGCCAAACCTGAGAACCAGAGCGGCGGCGCGGGGGCGGCCCCTCGTGGTCCTGGCGGCGGCGGAATGCTGCCGATCGGCGGCGGTGGAATGATGCCGATGCCCGGCGGCGTCGGCGGCGGTGGGCGTGGTGGAATGCCGCTGATGCCCGGCGGCGTCGGCGGCGGTGGGCGCGGTGGAATGCCGCTGATGCCCGGTGGCGTCGGCGGAGGCGGCTTCGGCGGCGTCGGCGGAGGCGGGCGCGGTGGAATGCCGCTGATGCCCGGCGGCGTCGGTGGCTACGGCGGCGGTGGGCGCGGCGGAATGCCGCCCGGAATGTTCCCCGTCGCCGGCGGCGGCTCGTTCAAAGTGAACTACATCACTCGCGCAACCGTCGTCGATTTCCGCGGCGGCGAGCCCTTGCGCGGCCGAAAAGCCAACAGCCTGCACCTCTCCGCCCCGGGCGCGATTCTGTTGCAGGATCGCGACGGAAATCTGGTCGTGCGCGATGAATTGGACGATCTGGCGGCCTACAAACAGATTGTTCCCAGCGAAACACCCGTTCCGCAACCAATTCAACCGAAAAAGCCCCCTCGTGAGCGACCAGCTCCGAAGGGAAGCCCGCACGACAAGCAGCCCCCGGGTGGCCATCGGAGGCCAGGCGGAAATGGCAACAAACCAAAGCCCTAACCGTAAAAATCGCTCAACTCTCCGCAGCGGTCTCATACGGTTCTTGGCGGTCAGAGAATCTCCTGCGGAAGTACAGTGTACGGCCGTTTAGACGGCGAACTTATTCGCCGCGCGCGGCGTGGTTCTCGGCATCAGCCGCGGCGAACGAGTTCGCCGGCTGAACAACGCGTCGCCTGTTGGGGCGGCAGTTGCACTGCCGCTCCCTTGCCGGGAATAAGGGATCGCAGTGCAACTGCCATCCCAGCCTGTCGGGTTGTAAGGCGGGTTCTGAACGAAACGCTCCGACCCGGCTTTCCGGGCCGCGGCAAACCGAACTCCCGGCGGCGGTTTCCCACCATTCTCCTTATCGGCTGGGCATTCTTGGCAAGCGGGGCAACGGCAATTCGCCGCCGGCACGCCAAACAAGCGGGGCTTTTGTCTCTTTGGCGATGGAATCTCTTCGAACTGGTCTTGACCGGTTTGTCGCCCGCCGTTATTTAAACCGTCCTCATCAACCGGAATTTCAGGATTCGATCTCGAACTCGGCCTTCTTCGATGTCCGGCAGGCGAAAAAACGCCGGCACAGAACGGATGAGTCTCACAAGGAGAGCTCTGTTGAAAACGACAACATACGCACTTGTCGGTTGGATCGCGCTGGCACTGGTTCTTTCGGCGAGAAGCGCAACGGCGGGATCCTTCAATGGCACGTCGCAAACGTGGCTAGCGGCCGCGGCCCTGGGACAATCGAGCCCGGCCGACAACCCGCCCGCCGATCCGCGTCGGCAATCGGCCGATCTGCTTCGCCGCGCGCGGCAAGCCATGGCGGAGAAAGACTTCGTCGCGGCCGACTCGTTGATCTCCCAGGCCGACGCCCTCGGCGTGAAGTACAGCATCTTCTACCAGGGCGACACGCCGGATCGCGCCCGCCGCGATCTGGAGCGCAGTCGCAACAGCGCTTCACCGGCGAAGCCCAGCGGGCTCTTCTCGCCGCTTGCCGGCAAACGAGACCAGGCGCCCACGTCGGACCCGTTCGCCGCACATCCGATCGACTCGGCCGCCGCCGATGGCCAGCAAGTCACGCCGCTGCCGAGAATCGACTCCGCGTCGCCGCTGGGCTCGCCACCAACGTCTGCGGGCCAGTTCGATCCGAATGCGCGAGCAGCCGCCAACCGGTTGAGCAACAATCCGCTTCGCACCGCCCGCCTGGCCCTTGCCGTGGGCGATCTTCGCCGCGCGACAGAGTTCGTGCAACGTGCCAGGGCGTTGCGAATCAACTATCAGCCCTCGGACGACACGCCCGAGAAAGTCGAGGCCGCGATCCGGCGGCAACAGGACTTGCAGGGGCTCGACAAGAGCACGGAGGCCTTCGCCCGTGCCTCCTCGCGCAACTTGATGGAGCAGGCCGACGCGCTGCTGCGCTGGAGTGAATACGACGAGGCCGAGCGGCTCGCCCGCCGGGCGGCGGCCTTGCGGATCGATTACGGCCCGTTCGAGCAGAAGCCGCAGGAGTTGATGCAGCAGATCGCCAGTGCCCGCCGCCAAGACCGCAGCGCCGTGGCCGTTATGGAATCGCCGGGCTACGCCAGTGCGTCGGCCGGCGGAGTGAGTCTCGCATTGCGGCAGAGAGCGGTGGAGTTGGTCGGTCAGGCGCGGGATGCCGTCGGCGCGGGCCGGCTGGATCAGGCGGAGGCGCTCGCCCGTCAGGCCCAACGCATCGTGCCCAATAGCGCTTTTGCCCCGGGCGAAGATTGCCCGGAACTCATATTGCTCGATCTGCAACGGTTGCGGCAGCGCACGTTGTCGGCCGTCGTAGCCGCGGGCGGCCAATATGCCGGCCAGGGCGATCCGAACGCCGCCATGCCCGCCGTCTACAATTCGGCCAACGATGGAACGCGGAACGTGCCGGCATCGAACATGGAGCCGAACTTCGCGTCGAACCAGGACGTGGCGCCCGGCAGCCGATACGCCCAGGTCTCGCCGCCGAATCCGATGAGGCCGCCGGAACCGCCGCGGCCCGAAGGCGCCGGCGGCGCACCGTCGCAGGGGATGGCGTTGTTCCAGCAAGGCGAGGCGTCGCTGAGGGCCCACGACGCCACCCGCGCCTACGAACTGTTCCGTCAGGCCGCCAATTACCCGAACGACTTGGATCCCGACACCGCGCGACGCCTACACGACCACCTGCAACTCCTCTCGGGGCCGGGGCGAATCGGCCCGTCCAACCCGGCGGGCCAGCCTCCGACCATGGCTAGTCAGGCGGCCGCGCAGCAGCAGTTGTTGGTCAATCAAATCCGCACCGATCTGGCCCACCGCGAATCGAACGCCAGGGCGATGCGGGCGACCGATCCTAAAGGCGCGCTGGCGATCTTGCAGGAGGCGCGGAAAAAAGTCGAAATGACCGCCGGACTCGAGCCGGCCGTCCGCGATCAATTCCTGCGAAGCGTCGATCGGGCCATCGCCGAGACGAACCAAGTGATCGCCCAAAACCGTCCGCAGATCGAGTTGAACGAGAAGAACAACCGCGTCCAACAGGACGTTGAACGCCGGCAGCGGGTGAAACTCGAAGTGCAAACGAAGCTCGCCCTGTTGATCGACGAGTACAACGTGCTCCTCGACGAGCAGCGCTACCCGGAAGCCGTGCAAAAGGCAAAACAGGCCGCCACACTCGCCCCCCAAGAGCCAATCGTCAAGCAGGTGCTCGCCGAGTCCAAGTTGATTCAGAACTTCCGCGAGGCCGAGGCTATCCGCGACGCGAAGGCCGACGGATTCGTCCGCGCCTTGAACAACTCGGAATGGGCGGCCGTCCCGTTTGACGACAATAAACCGTACCAATTCCCCGACGACGGAAAAGACTGGGGCGCGTTTCAAAAATCGGCGGATGAAGTACGCCGGCGGCCGCGCGCGGCCGAAATCGGAGCGCGAAATCGAAATCGAGAAGAAACTGCGCACGCCGGTGTCGCTCCAGTTCACCAATGCGCCGTTGAACCAGGTGATGAGCTACCTGGCTAAGCTGGCCGAAGTCAACTTGCACCTCGATCCGACCGGCTTGACCGAGGAGGGGGTGACCCCCGATACCCCGGTCACCATCAACCTGCCCAGCGAGATCATGCTCAAAAGCGCCTTGCACCTGATCCTCGAGCCGCTGCACTTGAGCTACGTAATCAGGGATGAGGTGTTGAAAGTCACCAGCGAGCAGATGCGCGACGTGCAGGTATTCCCGGTGTCGTATCCCGTCGGCGACCTAGTGATTCCGATTCCGAACTTCGTGGCCACGTCGCAGATGGGCTTGGCTGGTGCGTACACCAGAGGCATGGCCGACGTCAGCTACCTCAACGGCGGCCTGACGGGGCCCTCGTCCACGTCCACGCCGTTGTCGGTCGTGAGCAACAATAAACACGGCAAGATGACCACCGGTGCCGAATTGTTGGCCAACCAAATCGGCGTTCCCGGCAGCCACCTCGCTCCCCCCGGGGCGGCAAGAAGCCTCGCCGGCGACCCCGGACCGGGCGGACTCGGCGGCGGTGCGCAGCCGGACTTCGACAGCCTCATCGATCTGATCACCTCGACGATCAAGCCCACCACCTGGGACGGCGTCGGCGGGCCGGGCTCGATCATGCCCTTCGAAACGAATCTCAGCATCGTCGTCAGCCAAACCCAGGACGTTCATGAAGAAATCGTCGACCTCTTGGAGCAGTTGCGGCGATTGCAGGATCTGCAAGTCACGATTGAAGTCCGCTTCATCACGTTAAACGACAACTTCTTCGAGCGCATCGGCGTGAGCTTCGACTTCGACGTCAAGGACAACATTGTCGGCAACAACATCACGTTCGACGCCCGGACCACGCCCCCCAACATCGCGGCGGGGAACACCGACTTCGCCAACACGGCTGGAATTCCGGGCTCCACCCAAGCTAGCACGCGGACAGTTACCGTCGGCATGAGTTCGCCGAACGTGTTCAGTTCCGACCTGGACATCCCCTTCACGCAAAACAGTTTTGCTTTGGCGGTGCCGCAGTTCGGCGGGTTCGACGCGACGGCCGGCGCGCAGCTCGGCTTCGCCATCCTTAGCGACGTCGAGGCATACTTCTTTATCTCCGCCGCCCAGGGAGACAAGCGCACCAACGTGTTGCAGGCCCCGAAGGTCACGCTCTTCAACGGCCAGCAGGCTTACGTTTCTGACACGTCGCAGAGCCCCTTCGTCATCAGCGTGATCCCCGTCGTGGGCGACTTCGCCGCCGCCCAGCAACCGGTGATCGTCGTCCTTTCCCAAGGCACGTTCATGACGGTGCAAGCCGTGGTCTCGAACGACCGGCGATTCGTCCGGCTCACGGTCGTGCCGTACTTCAGCAACATCGGCCAGGTGAACACCTTCCAGTTCACCGGCACGACCACGAGCACGTCCGACACGACTCGGCAGGGGCTGCTCACGCCGATCACCAACCCCAGCAAGATATTCAACAATAACGTCAATAACAACACGGTTACCAATACCGGCACGACGGTCCAGTTGCCGACGTTCTCCTACGTGACGGTGTCGACCACCGTCAGCGTGCCCGACGGCGGCACCGTGCTGCTGGGCGGCATCAAGCGGCTTAGCGAGGGACGCAACGAGTTCGGCGTTCCGCTGCTGAACAAGCTGCCTTACATCAATCGCTTGTTCAAGAACGTGGGCATTGGCCGCGAGACACAGAGCCTGATGATGATGGTCACGCCGCGGATCATTATTCAGGAAGAGGAAGAGGAGAAGCTCGGCATCGAAAGCCAGCCGTAACCGAGAGTCGCCGGCCCGCGCCCCGTCGAAACGGAGGGGCGTACACCGAAGACTCGACAAGCATTAGGGCGAGAGCCCTCCCTGTGCCGCCGCCGGCTTTCCCCCCCCAAGCTGGCGGCGGCCGCTTTTTCTTGCGCGACTTGCAATCGAGAACCGGCGAGACGCCTGCGCCCACCGTCACCCGCGGGCCTTGACCGACGCCGCCTGTTGCTTGAAGACTTCGGTCTCCTCCCGCACCTGCTTGACGAAACTGTTGTCTTCGGCGGTGCCCAATACCGCTTTCATCTCCTCGTCATTGCGGAAGGTGACTCGGCGGAACGGATTATCGTAATCTTTCTTGCGACTCGCGTAGACCTGGTTGCGGATGTACTCTTGAATTCGCACCGCCTCGTCCAAGGCCGCATTCCACGACTCCAGCGTAAGCTCGCCGGTGATCAAGGGGACAGTCCCATTTTCGTCGACCACGGCTTCGCCGCGGTGCCCGCGAAAATTGGCACAGTCCCCGCCCAGCAGTTCCAAGAGAACGGCCAAGGCGTGGGCTTGCTTGCGGCGCGGGTAGTCGCGCCACATCTCGTCGTAGCGGCCGTGAATCTCTTGCCAGTTTTTCAACCGCCCGGCCTTGATGTCGTCCAGCAGCCGCTCGACCTCCGGCTCTGCGGCGAGCTGGCCACCGAGGTTGACCCAGTTCTTCTCCCGCGGGGCGGTCAGATCGCGGCACATCGTCTGACAGGTGGCGTCGGGGTTGGCCTCCATATAGGCCAGCAGATTCTTGACTGCATAATAATGGAGCATTTCCCGGTACGCGGCGTGCGCCCGCCGCGCCTTCAAGATCACCACCGGCCGGTTCGACGCTTCCATGTTTTCGCCGAGGATTTGCGGATCGGCAACGGTCGTTGCGGGACCGCTGAGCATTGCTCGACCGACATCGGCCAGTTCGCTTTCGTCGATCGATTCCACCGCCTTGCCGTCGGCCCGCAATTTCGCCTTGCCCGCCCAGACTTCGAGCAATCGCAAGGCGATGACAATCTCCTCGACCGTGTCGGGCGCGAGGCAGTCGAACTCGACGTGTTGCGTCTTGGTCTTGCGGCGGTCGCGGGCGGCGAACTTCCAGGTGTTTCGCGCCAAGGCGTACATGTTGTAGCGCCACCAGTACGCCGGAATCACCAACAGACGATCGTTCGCCCGGTCGTCGTTCAACAGGCTGAAGGGCAGCGGGACGTTCAGTTCGGCCGGATAATCGCCCTTGACCAGCAGCGTGAACGAAGCGAAGCGGCAGCAGTGCTTCAGCGTCGTACACAGCCCCGGCCAGAAGCCGCGGCCAGCGACGATCTCGCCGTCGTTGGCGCGACTGTTGTGGTTCGAGCCGATAGTGGCCCCGGCGGCCAGGTTGCTCTGCCCCAGCACCAGCGAAGCCACCAGGAAGGAATTGTTGTGGTGCTGTTCGTGCGCGGGAAAGATCAGGTTGTTCAACAGTTCGCAGCACGACACCGTGGAATTGTCGCCGAGATAGGAATGAATCAGCCGCGCACCGTACTTGAGATTCGAGTTGTTGCCCATCACGAACCGCACCGCCTTGCAGCCGTAGAAGACGTGGCAGCCGAGGCCGACGATGCCGTTGATCATCTCGACCCCTTCGCCGATTTGCGTCGGCTCGTCGTCGGTCGAGTTGATGGTGAGGTTTTTCAGTTTGTTGGCGCCTTTGACGTAGCAGGCGGGCCCGATCTTCACGTCCTTGAGGATCTGACAGTTCTTCAGCACGCAGCCCACCCCCACCGTTCCGTAGAAGCCGCGGCGCGAATCGAACTGCCGCTGCGTGATTTCGCCGAGTTTGCCTTGCATCGCGGCGTCGTCGCGGTACTTCGACCAGATGTAGGCGTCGGCGGCGATCATGCCGTCGAAGGCCATCACCGCCCGCGTGCCCGTCTCGTTCACCAGGTCGAGCCAGATCCGCACGTCCTCGGGCTCGCCGTCCTTGACGATGCAGTTGCCGAACTTGGCGTGATTCGTGGCGTGCATCTCGCTGATGTTCAAGAGCATGGCGTTGTCGCCGATGATGTAATGGGCGAGGTAGCGGACGTTGTGGATCGCCGCGTTCTCGCCCACGTCGCAGGAAATGACCATGCTGTCGCTGATGCCCGCCGGCATCTGCATGTCGTGATGTTCGAGCATGACCGCTTCGAGCCGGGCGATCCGCACCAGGCCGGAGAACTCGCTGCTGCGAATCAGCCGCGGATCGAACGGATCGGCCACCAGGAACAGGTCCCAGTTGTCGCAGGTGTTGGCGTTTTTTACCAGGGTTTCGATCTCGCCGGCGCGGAGATGCCGCCACGCGGGCTGCCGGCCCAATTGTTCGTTGCGGAGGTAGAATTCGTCCCGGTTCGGCGGCAGATACTCCGGCGGAATGAACTGGCGGCGGAATTGCTCGATCGGAATCACTTTGACGTTGGGCATGATTCGTTCTTCCCGATGATTCGGCGACCCTTTCAACCACGAGAATAGCCGCCGTGGCGAAAAGATGCAAGATCGCGGAGGCCGTTGTAGGGGTGCAAAGCAGCTTCCGGTGTCCCAACGTGGCTCAAGCAAACGTCAATAGGAGAATCTGGCGTTTTTCGGTTAAGATGGCAATTTGTCGCAGGATAGGAAGTCACTTTGGATCGTGGAGGATCTGTCATGGACGGCATTTCGCAGCATTTACAGCGGAAATTCGAGCGGGTTTTGCTTGAGGCGAAGGATGCGATCATCGAGACCATTTTGGCGGGCTGGGACCGGAAGACCCCGCTCCATTTCAGTCAAATCGAGGCGGCTTCCCATCGGTTGGCGACCCGTTGGAGTTGTTGCTTTCAGGAATGGGCCGCGCGGGAGATGACGGCGGAAAGTCCCGACAGCGCCGCCTGTCCGACCTGTGGCGAAGTTTGTTCGCTGGAGTTGGTGGCCCGTACGATTCTCTCGACCGACGGTGCGGTCCCCATCTTGGAATGGAAAGGGACTTGTACCCGCTGTCGGCGGGATTTTTTTCCCTCTGCGGGCAGCGATGGGATTGGACAGTCGGGAACTAACGCCGGCGATGACGCAGAGGATCGTGTATGCCTCGGCCGAGACGCGATCGAGCCAACGCGCGTCGCTGGTGCTGAAGCACGTCGGTGGTAACGAGGTCTCAGCGAGCACGGTGCAGCGTGTAACGCACCAAGTGGGGATGGAACTGGCGGAGTTGCGAGATGAAGGGGATGCGCCGAACTGGTCCAAGCCCCCGAGAATCCACCCGAGTTGGCCGTCGTGGAAGCTGACGGCGGACGAATTCGCACACGGAAACCGGGCCAAGGTCGCGGCGTTCATGGCGAGGCTTGGCGCGAGACCAAGAACGCCAATTTGCTGCGAATGACGCACCAGACGTTTGCGGAAGACCCCGAACCGGAACTTCCGCGTGCGTTCACCGATCCCAAGCGAGTGGCGAAATTAGCGGAAAAAGAGGCTCCGCCAGCGATTTCGGCGGTATCTGCCGCGCCGCCTGGCGAGAAGGCTTGGCGTCCCCAGCGTCTGGTGCGCACGTGTCTTTCGAGCATGGCAGAGGCCAGCGTCTTCGGGCAACAGATGAAGCGGGAGGCCGACTGTCGTCGTTTTCCGCAGGCGCTGCGCGTGCCTTTGTGGGAGACGGTCTTCCCTGGCATTGGTCTGTGTGGAAGCACTACTTTCCAAACTTTGTGCCCATCCTTGATTTCATCCACGCGCTGAGTTATCTGTACGCTGCGGCACTGGCGATGCACCCGGATTTCTCCGTTGCGTGGTCGTGCTATCTGCGCATGGCCCGCGCATGTTGGCAAGGTCGGGCGATGGAGGCGATGGACGAACTGAAGCGTTGGTTGGCTCCGCACGGTCTTGACGACACGGCCAAGCTGGACGAGAACGATCCGCGTAAACCGATCGTCGATGCCGCACGTTATCTGCGGAACAACCGCGGTCGCATGGACTATCCGCATTATCGACGCCTTGGGTTGCCGGTAACGTCGGCCTTGATGGAGTCGCTGGTCAAAGAGGTGAACTACCGGGTGAAGGGGACGGAGATGTTTTGGAACGACCCAGAGGGGGCGGAAGCGATACTCCAAGTCCGGGCCGCTACTCTATGCGACGACGACCGTCTCGGGCGCTACCTTCGCACTCGGCCGGGGTGTGCCTATGTCCGCCGCTCCACCGTCACCTCGGCCGCCTGAGCCGAGGCCGGAAGCTGCTTTGCACCCCCGTTGTAGGAGGCGACTCCTGTCGCCGATTCTCTGTTGGGATCGCAGTTCCACTGCCATCCCTTTTCCCAGTGCGGCAGTGCAACTGCCGCACCAACGATGAAGATCATAGCGGGCCTCGCTCCGCTCGACCCACACTACGACTACGTCGTGCCCGCCGTCTCGCAATTCGCCGCGGCTTCCACGGTTCTGAACAGTTCCTCGGGATTGATGGGCTTGGTGATGTAATCGTCCATGCCCGCCTCCAGGCAGCGTTCGCGGAATCCCTTGACGGCGTGAGCGGTCATGGCGATGATCGGCAGGTGGCCGCCGTCGCTCAATTCTCTCGCCCGGATCGCCCTGGCCGCTTCCAAGCCGTCCATCTCCGGCATTTCCAAGTCCATCAACACGACGTCGAACGGCTGCCGCTCGATCGCTGCGATCGCTTCCTTGCCGTTCTCGGCGATTTCGACGTGGTGTCCTCGCATTTTCAGCAGGCCAACCGCGACTTCCTGATTGACCACGCCGTCCTCGGCCAGCAGAATCTGAAGAGGTCGGACGCTCGTTCCCACGCCGTTGCCGAGAACGGGCTCCTGGCGGTTGTCGCCGAGGGCGGCGCGAACGGCATCGATCAACTCCGACTCCTTGGCCGGTTTCGCCAGGAATTGCGTGCGCGGCAAGCGACGATAGTCGGCGGGCAGCCGCTCGCGGCTGGCAGGAACCAAGACGATGATTGCGCAGCCGCTGTCCGTTCCGGCCTCGTGAATTCGGTCGAGCAACTGCCAGTTGTTCGCGCCCGGTCCTCCGGAATCGACGATCGCCAGGCGGAAAGGCGTGCCGGTCAACGCGGCAAGGTCGATTTCCGCCAGCGCCATCGTTTCGTCGCTGACGGCCATCGGCCGCATTCCGTGCTTCCTGAGCACCTCCTCGTAGATGAGCTGGCGACGGGGATGATCGGCGAAGACGATAACCGCCGACGGGTCGAAATCGCCGGTCGCGACCGGCGTCGGGAGCGTTTCGGCGGCCACCCCGAACTCGGCCGTGAAGTGGAACGTGCTCCCGCGGCCCACCTCGCTCTCTACCCAAATCTGGCCTCCCATCAACTCCACCAATCGCGACGAGACCGCCAATCCCAAACCGGTGCCGCCGAATCGCCGCGTCGTCGAGCTATCGACCTGGCTGAACAACTCGAAAATGGACCGGCGTTTGTCGGCGGGAATGCCGATTCCCGTGTCTTGCACGGCGCAGTGCAGCCGCACGCGTTGCCGAAGGGCGGCTTCCGAGTCTTGTGGTGCAGCCGTCCCGGCTGCCCAGGCAGGCGAGACGCCTGCACCACAAACTACCCCGCCCTGCATGCACCCTTCCAAGGAAACATCGGCGAACACCTCGCCGCCTTCGGTGAACTTGACCGCGTTGCTCAGCAGATTGACCATGATCTGCCGCAGCCGGCCGGGATCGCCCGACAGAGCGGCGGGCACCTCGGGCGCCACGCGGAAGATCAAGTCGAGCCCCTTCTCGGCCGCGCAGGCTGAGCAATTGCACCGCATCGCCCGCCACCTCGCGGACGTCGAAGGCGATGTTCTCAAGTTCCATTTTGCCGGCCTCGATCTTGGAGAAGTCGAGCATGTCGTTGATCAGATCCAACAGGCAATCGGCCGACTGCTTGACCGTGTTCAGGTATCGCTGCTGTTCGCGGTCCAACGAGGTCGCCAGCGCCAGATCGGTCATGCCGATGATGCCGTTCATGGGCGTGCGGATTTCGTGGCTCATCATCGCCAGGAACTCGCTCTTGGCGCGGTTGGCCTTTTCGGCAAAATCTTTGGCCTGCCGCAATTGCTCCTCGGTCTGCCGCAACTCCGCGGCAACGCGCTGCAACTCGCGATTCGACGCGGCCAACTCCCGTGCCCGCGCCTCGGCCGCGGCGGTTCGCTCGGCGACCCTAATTTCCAGTGTCTCGTTGAGCCGCTGCAACTGCTGGAATCCCTCCGCGTTCTCCAACGCCGCCCCGGCGATCGTGGCGATGAAATCGGCCAGCCGCTCCTCGTGCGAACCGAACCGGCACTGCGTCTGATAGTGTGCGACGTAGAGACAGGCGTCGATGCGGCCGCGAACGAAGATCGGCGCGCATAGCGTCGAGTGCTCTTCGGGAACGGAACTCCGCTCGAATTCGGCGGTCGCGTCGGCGAAGGCGACGGCCCTGCCGGCCTGGATCGCGCGCGCGAGCATCGAGCGGTTGAAAGCCAACGGCACGGTTCCCGCGACCGGGATGAACAGGTCTTCGCCATTCGCCACCGTGGCCTCCAAGACCAGGCAGTGTTCGCTGCGTAGAAGCCGCAGGGCGGCGTTGCGGACTTCGGCGAAGACCATCGGCCGCGAATGCGACGCGGCGATGCGGCGGCCGATCTTCAGCACCGTGTCGAAGCGGTCGGCCAGCGATAGGGTCGGTGCCGCGGCGTCGCGGTCGCCGCAACTGACGTCCTTGTCGGAGAGGACGATTTCGCGCAGGGCGGCCTCGGCCGCCGCCACCTGCAAGTCGGCCCCTTCTCGCCCCATCTCCTGGAGCATCCGCCCGTAGGCCAGCAACGTCTGAGCGTGCTCGTATCGCGCTCCTTGCTTCTCGGCCGCCGCCAGGCTCTTCTTGAAGAAGCGAGCGGCGCGGCGGGTGTCGCCGCGGATCGCCAGAATCCGCGCGTATTCGCGGAGGGCATGGGGAAGATCGTTCCGCAGCCAGCGGGCGGTCCGCAGCGCGCGGCGGGCCGCCATCTCCGCGTGGAACAACAAGATGTTGCGATTCCACGGGGCAAAGCTGGGCTGTTGCTCGGCTTGGCAGCGCAACGCCGTCGCCAGCCATGCCAGGTTCGGCGCGACGTAGGCATTGACGATTCCCGCCTTCTTCGCGATCACCAAAGCACGCGAGAACCGCTCGGCCGCCTGTTCGTATTGCTGGGTGGCCATCAGCCGCACGCCGTCGGCCAAGAGCACCTGGGCGGTTCCTTGCGGATCGCGGCTGCGTTTCAGTTCCTCGCTGAGCAATTCGTCTGGCACGCGGCCGCCCGTGGCGCGGGCCCAGATGTCGAAACTGATGCCCGATGCCAGCACGTCGCCCAGTTCTAGGCCGGATTGGTGCATGCACTGGGCCACTTGCAAAGCGCCGCGGAGGTCGCCCATGCGGTACAAGGCGGCACCCATCTGATACCGCCCGATATTCAACTCCCAATAATCGCCGGTGCGTTGCAGCAGGCGAATGCCCTCGCGGGCCTTCTCCACGCATTCCGAAAACCGCGAGGCATGATAGAGCACGACACTGTGAAAACTGCGCGATTGACCCTGCCCCCACAGATCGCCGAACGACCTGCGGAGTTGGAACGACTTTTCCGCGTAAGCCGCGCCGCGATTGAACCAGCCGGTGAGGCTCATGACCGGCGAATGATCGGAATACATCTGGGCAAGTTCCGCCGTGGGCGGGTATTGCTCCGCCAGATTCATGCCGCGCAAGTGCGCCCAGAGAGTCTGAGATGTCCCCCGCACGTACCAGTATCCGTATGCCAAGCGGCTGAATAATCTCGCCGCGAGCAACTCGGCCTCGGGACAGGCCCGCTTCTTGCGGCCGACGAACACCTTGGGAAGAAGCGTGTGGAGCGTCTGAACCGCCAATTCCCACACCAGCATTGCCAAGACCATGAAGGCACGCCGTGGAACCGTCTTCCCCAGCAGACGAATCGCCCTCTCAAAAGCGATCACGGCGCTCTCCATGTCTCCGCGTTTGAATGCCAGCTCGCCGAGTTTGCCCGTGATTTGCGCCTGCACGCACTCGCCGTCCGCCAACTGTGCGGCCCTCTGGAACAGTTCCGCGGCTTCATCGTATCGCCCGCGGAGCATCAACACGTCGCCTAAACCTTCGGCGATGCCATACTGCACGGCCCGGTCGGCCGACCGCGCCCGCGCTCGGCAATGCGATACTGCTGCTCGGCCACTTCGAGCGAATGCTGTGATCGGGCCTGGCGGGCAGCCAACAGGGCATATTCCAGAGTGCGCTCGTGGTGACCGGCCGCATCGAAGTGATAGGCCAGGTCGAATACGCGCTCGGGGAGACTCTTCTGCAGCGAAAGAGCGATCTGCCGGTGCAGGTCGCGGCGGGCCTCGCCCGACAGCCGCGCCAACAGGGCGGCACGAATCTTGTCGTGAATGAACGCGCAGCGCACGCCGTCAGGCTGCACCCACACAAAGTGCCGCTCGCGGGCCTTGTTCAACAATGCCGCGGTCTCGCCAGCGGGTTGCTGAGCAATCTCCGCCGCCAGCGGCAGGTCGAATTCCTTACCCAACACCGCGCCGGCAACCAACAGATCGATGGTCGGCTGCGGCAGCAATTCGATTCGCCGCGATAGAACGCCGGCCGCCCAATTCGAGGAATGCAGGTTGGCCAGGGCTAGCGGCTCGACCCGCCAGCCGTTGGGTTCGGCAACTAGGACTCCCGACTCGACCATTCCGCGCAACATCGCGGAGGTCATGAACGGGCAACCTTCGGCGAGCCCCACCACGACGTCGACCGCCTCATCGGGCAGCGGCCCCGCCATCGACTCGGCCAAACGCCGCACCTCGTCGGCCCCCAGCGGGTCAAGGCTCAGATGAAGCGCGGGCGTGAGCTTGCGAAACGAGTGGTCGGCAGGAACTTCCTCCGTTCGGAACGCAACCACCAGGCAGACGTGCCGCCCGGCCGGCGACGAATGCTGACGATTCGCCCACCACTGTCCGATGAGCTTGACCGTCAATTCGTCGGCCCACTGGCAGTCGTCCAGCACCACCATCGCAGGGCGCTGCTCCGATCCTAGCGCATCCAAGAGAGCGACCAAAGCTGGGATGCTGCGGGCTTCGCCGAAGGCCTCCGGTCCCAAGGACTCGGAAGAGTGCCAATCGAGCGTCATCAGCGCGGGGACGGCGGCGACGGCCGCGTCGCAATGGTCGCTCAGGCGGCTGCGCACGCCGGCGGCGGCGTCTGCCTCGCATCGCGCGGTCTCAATCAACTGAGCGACGACGCCCCCAAGCACCTGGAACGGCCGCTGTCCCACTTGCTCGCAGCCTTGCCCGCGAAACACCGACACTCCCTCTTGGGCCCCTTGCAGCGCCAGTTCGCTGAGCAAGCGAGTCTTGCCGCCGCCCGATTCGCTTTCGACGAAGACCAACGCGCCGCGTCCGGCCCGCGCGCGGCGAATCTGCTCGTCCAACTGCTGCAATTCGCGGCAGCGGCCCACGAAGGCCGGTTCGGTCAGTGTCGGCCGGCGGTCGTGAAGCCCGACCACGCACGCCGGCTCGCGTTCGCCCGCCCCGACCGCGGCAGCAATGTTCGCCAGATCGGCCAGCACGGCTTCGGCCGATTGATAGCGCTGGTCGGGATCCTTGCGCAGGAGCCGTTGAATGACCTCGTCCAGCGCGAGGAATTTCAAGTCCCAGGCTTCTCAACTCGGGAACACGTCCGGTCATGTGCTCGAACAACAGCGCTCCCACGTTCTCGCCGTCGAACGGAGCCCGCCCCGCCAGACACTCGAACAGTACCGCCCCCGCCGAATACAGATCGGAAGGCTCAGCCACGCCGTGCTCCAGCGTGCCGGCTTGCTCCGGCGAGCGATAGCGGGCCGCCTCCATCGATTCCTCGTCGCTCAACAGGTCCGGCGGCATGACCCGCGGCAAATCGAACCCGACAAGCACCACCCCGTCCTTCGGCCCTCCTTCCGAGACAATCAGATTGGCGGGGCGGATGTCGCCGTGAAGGATCTTGCGGGCGTGAACCTGCTTGAGCGCCGAAAAGAGGCAATCGCCGATCTTCAGCACTTCGGCGACTTTCAGCGGCCCCTGCTGCAACAGCAGTTTCAGCGTAACGCCCGGAACGAACGGGCGAACGACGTATACTCGCTGCTTTTCACGGCCAAGGACTTGTGTCGGCGCCGCATGCGCGATTTTCGCGGGGCCGAGCACGGAAATCTCGCGCTCCAGTTGGAACTGCACGTCGCGGGAGAGCGATTTCTCGTCCACGAGCTTGACGACCACCGCCGCGCCGCTCGTGGCGTCGATCGCCAGCAGCGTCTCGACGTGCTTTCCCTTCTTGAGAGCGCGTACAACGTGATAGCGATCGCCGCCAGTCATCTCCGCACTCGAGCCCGCTGCTGTCTGCATGTTTCTCTCGGCGTTTGTGCACCCACGTATCATCTCCTCACGCACAATCCGTGCGCGCTACGGATCAAGCAAGTTTACGTTCTTCCGTTTGCTCTTACGGTTCGTCGCGACTCTCTGCCTAGGCGTCAAAGTCGAAGCAACGCGATTAGACAGCCGGCGGTTGTAGCGATTGTGACGACGATTCCGGCGCGGCAACGACGCCTCCGCGCAACTTCGTGAATTGTCTTGCAGCATGAATCGTTGCGCGCGTTTTTTGTCATCCAGAATCACGGCAAAATGGTTGACAAAATTCTCGGCAAATGTGCATAATGGGGAATGCCGGTTCTCGCAATGCAACGCAAGGAGCGAGGACTTGCGGTTTCCACACTAAACAGTGAAACGCCAAATCGTAATTGCGAAGACGCTTGTCACGTTTCTTCTCGATTCCGTTATCGACGGCAACACAACGATGGAGATTGATATTGATATGGAAAGATTCTTCAGCAATGATGTACCCATGTTTACCGATGCGCTTGCCGCTCTGGAGTCGCGACTGACGCCGACGGCCGAGCCGCGCATGGACGACAACTATCGTGCGCTCGCGGAGGCGTTCGAGCGGTCGTGCGACGCCTGCCGCCGGGTGGAAGCGGCGCTCGCCGACGATCCCGAGCGGCTCATGCAGATAAAATCACAATTCCGCGAGCAGATACGTCCCTGGCTGGATCGAAGCTGGGTGTACAATCGGGCCCTCACCAAGCCTCGCGGTTATCCCGGCGATTACGAGCTTCTCACCGTGCTGTACGACAACGCGCCCAAAGGCCGCGGACTGGCCGGCTACGTCGATCTCTACTTATTGAACATAACCTTGACCACCGCGATTCGAGAACGGCTTCTCTGCGCAAAGACCTTTCTGACCGAGGAATTGAGCCGCCGCCGCGGCGACGTCTCCATCCTGAACGTGGCTTGCGGCTGCATGCGGGAATACGAAGGCGGAATTGAACATCCGGACGGCACCAACGTCCGCATCACCTGCGTCGACACGGACCGCGAGACTTTGGATTACGTGAAAGCCCGCAGCGCCTCTCCGGCAATGCGCAGACTGCGAATCGACTGCATCGCGTACAATGCCATTCGGACCAGTTCCGCTCACGGCAACATCAAGCGATTCGGCCGCCCCCATATCCTCTATAGCATCGGGTTGTGCGATTACATTCCCGACCGGTATCTCGTGCCCATGCTGCGAGGTTGGCGGGAGACCGTCAGCGACGACGGTGCCGTCTACGTGGCGTTCAAGGACATCCGCAAGTACTCGCCCACGATCTACCAATGGCACATGGACTGGTACTTTCTCCCGCGGACCGAAGAAGAAATCCGCGGCCTGTTCGAGCAGGCGGGCTACGACATGTACGGTCTGAAGATGACGCGTGACGCAACCGGCTCGATCATCAACTTTATCGGCTCGAACAGGAAGCGCGTCGTCCGCATCGACCGGCCCGAGCCGCTGGTCGCCGAGCCGCTAGCCTCGGCGGTACATGCTCACGTGGAAGAGATGGTTACGAGCAACTAGTGTAGTGCGTCACGCTATTGGGGTTTTATAAATCACGGGATTGACAGGTGGGGCAGACATTCCTGTCTGCCAGGCTTGCCCGATTTCCCTGGCAGACAGGAATGTCTGCCCCACCTGTTGCCCTTCCGTAAAGTCACTCAATTGTGAATCACTACACTAGCGTCGTTGCCTGATGGGTTTTGACAGCCAAAACCGGCAGTGAATTCAAGCGCTGTAGGGAACGGGCTCCGTCCCGTTCCGCCGCCCGGAACGCCACGGAGGGCGTTCCCTACAGATACATTACCGGTTTTGTTTGTCAAAACCCATTAGGGAACGCCCTCCGCGGCGTTCCCTACGCCTGGAACGGCACAGAGTCCGTTCCCTACAGAATGTTGTTTGCGAGACACTACGCTCGTAGTGCGACACAGTCAAAGTGTCGGGTATCAGGACGGATTTCCGAATCCGTCCGGTTTCTGGAGACGGATTCGGGAACTGTCCGAAATTTCGTGTCAGCGAGAGCAGGTAGGTCCCGCCTGCCGGGCGGGACTTGTGATATGTGCCCTTTGACACAACATTCTGTACACGCCTGGATTCGGAAATCCGTCCTGCGTGACAAATCCGGCGTGTCGCACCGCGAGGCGGACGATCAGAGAACTGCGGCCATTTCCGCCCGCGACTTCAAGAGCGAGCAGACCTCGAATTCCTCTCGCGCCGCATATTGGTTCAAGATTTCCACGAAACGATCTTCGTTTTGCAGAAAGGCCCTGACCACGTCGGGATCGAAGTGGCTGCCCATTCCCTTGAGGATGATCTCACGCGATTTCTCGTGGCTGAAGGCCGGCTTGTAGACTCGTTTCGTTGTCAACGCATCGTAGACGTCGGCCAAGGCGACGATCCGGCCGCACAAGGGGATGTCCTCGCCCGATAGCCCGTCGGGATAGCCGCTGCCGTCGAACCGCTCGTGATGGCTGCGGGCGATGTCCCGCGCCAGGCAGAGGAACCTGGCCTCCGGATGCAAATCGAGCGCGGCGTCGAGGGTCTTGCTGCCAATCACCGTGTGCCGCTTCATGATCTCGAATTCCTCGGCCGTGAGCGGGCCGGGCTTCAGCAGGATCTTGTCGGGAATGCCCACCTTGCCGACGTCGTGCAGCGGGCTGGTCATGTAGATCAACTGCACGTAGTCGCTATCGACCTCCTCGCGGAACTTCTCCTGCGCAGAGAGATGATCGGCCAGCACGCGGCAATACTCGCGCATGCGTTCCAAGTGGGCGCCGGTCTCCTGATCGCGCGACTCGGCGAGTTTCGCCAGGCTGAAGATGGTGACTTCATGGCTTTCCAGCGACAAGATGCGCTCGCCGGCGTGAATGCGGACTTCCAGTTCCTCCGGCTCGAATGGTTTGCTGATGAAGTCATCGGCGCCGGCGTTGAGTCCCTCGACGATGCTCTGCGTCCCCCGCCGCGCGGTCAACAAGATGACGTAGACGTAGCCGCTGGAATACCGCCGGCGGATGTGCCGGCACAGCTCGATTCCCGTCATGCCCGGCATTTCCCAGTCGAGGACCACCAGCCGATACGAGCAGTTCCGCATCAGCTCCAATGCCTCTTCGCCGCTGCTGGCCGCGGTCACGTTGTGCCCGAACCGCGTGAGCGCATTGGCCAGGACCTCGGTGGCAATGTCATCGTCATCGACGATCAGGATCCGCATAATGTTGACTCCGGGGTCGCCGTGGCGTCTTTGCCGGCGGCGGCTGCTTCTTCACATGGTACTCGTTGGGGTGGCAGTTGCACTGCCACCCCGAAGCCCGGGTGCGGCAGTACAACTGCCGCACCAACAATGCCGCGCCTTCGGGCGGCCGTTTCGCTTTCACATCGTACCCGCCGCCGACAGCAAGGCTGCGGCACAGTTCAAGTACTTCTCCCACTCGTCGTGCAAATGTTCGATGCCCGCTGGCAGGTCGCTTAGGCGGCCTTGGCGGCCGGCCTTTTCGATTTCCGCCGCGGCACGCATCAGACCTTCGGCGGAGACGGTTGCCGAGGTTCCCTTGACGCGATGCGCGATGCAAGCGATCTGCTCCGTATCTTGCAGTTGCAGAGCCTTCTCGATCGTCTCCATTTCCTCGGGGATCCGCTGCTCAAAGTTCTTGAGCACCTGCTGCACGAGATCGACGTCTCCCATGCAGCGATTGCGCAGTTCTTCCAGGTCCAGCACGCCGGAAGCGAGCGATGTTGTCGGCGGGCCAGCGGCGAACTCGCCGGACGCCGCATTTGAAGTATTGAAATCGGTTGTCACGACATTCGACTGATGCGATGGGGAATCGACTGTGGACGCGCGTAACGGGGATATCCACGTCCGCTTGCCTGCAGAAATCTAGCTTATGGCCTGGGAATCTAATCCACGCAGCCGCTCAATTCTGCGGATCGGCACATACAAAAGGAACGAGCCACCGCAGCGAGTGGTCTCCCGCAATTCCCTTTTCGCCCGCGAATCCATCCTGCGTCTGTGGGAATAAGCCGATTTTACCGGCAAGATAGGGCAAGAACAGTGCGGCCTGCGGCGCTCGTAAGCATCGCTACTAACTGGGGGTTTGCAACACCAGAGGTCGGCCGATTCCCGGCGCTTCCGACCACAAATACGTCCCGCGAACGCAGCGACGGCTGCGCTACTGGCCAGGCCGCGCGGGCGGCGCAACGTAGGGCTGCGCGTGCGTGCGTTGCAGGTGCAGCGGGATGCTCGGAGTTCGCGGCTGGTCTGCCGGAGCCGTGGCGATGGCAACGCCGACGCACAACGCCGCGGTCGAGACGACCAGTCCGGCGATCGACCAGCGCAGGCTGCGCACGTCCCGGCCCAACGCCCACACGATGCCGGCCACACCGAAGAGCACTCCACAACAGCCCAACGGAATACTGAGGATCGGCAGGAAGAAGAGCAGGGCCGCCACCGCCCCGAGCACCACCGCGGCCGCCGCCGCGCCGACCGGCGCATCGCTCGCTGAAAGAAGTTTGTTCATCGCAGACTCTCCGCTCGCTAGAGCCGACTCGCCTCGCCCATTTCTTGCCTAGTGTCCCGGCAGATTCGGGATCATTCCTCGCGTGAAATAATCGGCCAATGTCAATCCCATCAGCAGGCAGAACCAGAAGATGGTTACGACGATGACGGCCCGCGTTCTGTGCGCTGCCGCGCAAGACGTGCATGAAAAACAACACCACCAGCGACGCCTTGACGGCCGCGATCAATTGTCCGCCCAGGACGTGCATGGCGGCCGAGCCCGGAACGAACGACAACGCGACCGTCAAAACGGTCAACAGCATGAGAATCACCAGGACCGTCACGTAACCGACCGGCGAAAGAAGCCGTTCCGTAAGATCGTTCATGAATCGTCTCCTTCATGTATCAGGCACACGCCGTGTGCCGCGATGGTCCCCAATCTGTCCGATGGCACACGGCGTGTGCCCGATACGCTCCTCACCAGTGATGCGTACCCAACAGGTACAGCGTCGGCAGCAGAAAGATCCAAACGACATCGACGAAGTGCCAGTAGAGGCCCGTAACGTCGACGGGCGTGTAATACTCGGCCGAGAAACGCCCGCGCCGGGCCAAAACCATCACAATCAGCACGACGCAGATGCCGATCGTCACGTGCAGCGCGTGCAGGCTCGTCATCACCCAGTACAGGAACAGGAACAACTTGACGTGCGGCACCTGATCGGGCCGAAGCCCCTCGCGGCTGACCCATTCCTCGGCGTTGAATCGCCAGCCGGGAATCAGGTTCTCCACGTAATCGCCGTAATACTCGACGCCCTTCAAGCACAGGAAGCAGACGCCCAGCAAAGCCGTCAAGCCCAGAAACACAACGACTCGCTTGCGTACGCCGCGCTGCGCATAATGGACCGCCAGCACGATCATCAGGCTGCTCAGCAAGAGCACGAGCGTGTTGACGCCGCCGATGACCCAATTCAGCCGCGAGCTGGCCCGTTCGAATTCCACCGGATAGAGCGAGCGGTTGACGAAGACGGCGACGAACAGCGCGCCGAAGAACATGACCTCGGTGGCCAGAAAGACCCATATCCCCAAGGTGGCGGCCTGATGTTGCTGCTCCAGGTTCTCGTACTGTTCTTCGAGGCGATGGCGCACCAGCGCGGTGTGCTCCAGCGAGCCGAGTCCCTCATCGGTCAGTAGGGCGTTGTCAGGGCTCATTCTGCGCCTTCTGCAAATGGTATTCGTAAGGCGGGCGGACGACGACCGGCGTCTTCTCGAAATTCTCGGTCGGCGGCGGCGAGGGGGTCTGCCACTCCAAGCCCGTCGCGTGCCAGGGATTTCGCCCCGCCGGCTTTCCGAACCAGAGCGAGGGAATCAGGTAGCAGAGCGGCAAGATGTAGGCAATGCCGAGGATCGACGCCCCGGCCGTCGACATCACGTTCCAGACCTGGAACGACGCGTCGTACATGTGGTAGCGCCGCGGCATGCCGTTGTAGCCGACGACAAACTGCGGCAGGAACGTCATGAAGAAACCGACGAAGAGGATGATGGCGGAAATCCGCGACCACCAATCGGAATACATCCGCCCGGTGATTTTCGGCCACCAATAGTGCAAGCCGGCCATGTAGCCCATCACCATGCCGCCAACCATGATGAAATGGAAATGGGCAATGACGAAATAGGTGTCGTGTACGTGGACGTCCATGCCGAGCGTGGCCAGAAACAGGCCCGCCATGCCGCCGAAGGTGAACATGCAGACGAACCCGAGCGCGTACAACATCGGCGCCTCGAAGGTGATCGAGCTTTTGTAGAGCGTGGCCGTCCAGTTGAAGACCTTGATGGCCGAGGGAATGGCGACCAGGAAGCTCAAACCGGAGAAGACCAGCGCCGCGTAGAGCGAGAGCCCCGCCACGAACATGTGATGCGCCCACACAAAGAAGCCGAGCGCCGCGATGGCGAAGCTCGAAAACGCCACGAAGTTGTAGCCGTAGAGCCTCTTACGGGCGAAACAGGGAATCACTTCGCTCACCACGCCCATGCCCGGCAAGATCATGATGTACACCGCCGGATGCGAGTAGAACCAGAAGAGATGCTGGAACAGCAGCGGGTCGCCCCCCAAGGCCGGATCGAAAATGCCGATCTGCACCACGCGCTCGATAATCACCAGGATCAGCGCCATCGCGATCACCGGCACCGCCAGCAGAAAAATGAAGCTCGTGGCGTACATCGTCCACACGAAGATCGGCAGGCGGAACCACGTCAGCCCCGGCGCCCGCAGCCAATGGATGCTGACGATGAAATTCAAGCCCGTCAGCAGCGACGAAAACCCGGCGATCACCACCCCGGTCATCGTCAGCGCCACGTTGTAATGCGAGGCGTGCGAACTGTAGGGCGTGTAGAAGGTCCAACCGGTGTCGACGCCGCCGGCGAACACCGCGATAAGCGTCCAGAACGCGCCGAACATGTAAAGGTACCAGCTCAGCAGGTTGATCCGCGGGAAGGCGAGATCCTTGGCGCCGATCATCATCGGCAGGAGAAAATTCCCCAGCACCGTCGGGATGACCGGCACGAGGAAGAAAAACACCATGATGATGCCGTGGATCGTGAAGAGCCGGTTGTACATATCGCCGTCGACCAGCGTGCCCTCGGGCGTCATCAGGTTCAGCCGGTTGATCGTAATCGCCAGCCCGCCGAGGAAGAACATCAGCGTGATCGGGATCAGATAGAGAATCGCAATCCGCTTGTGGTCGGTCGTCAGCAGCCACGACGTAACGCTGTACGAGGCGTTGAAGAAATTCTTCGGCGGCGAATCAGCAAGACCGGCGGCGGCCAACGCGCTGGAGGGTTCTGCATTCATGGCTAGTCACTTCTTCTCATCATTAGGCTCGGCCGGCGGCGGCGCGGACGGCGGCGGAAAACTCTCGACCCGACTGGGCGTCTTGCCCGGCCGCAGCGACTTAAAATACGCGATCAACTCGTAGACCTCCTCTTCGCTCATCAACCCCTTGAAGGTCGGCATGATGTTCTCGTAGCCGGCCACAATCTTCGCACTGGGATACATGATCGACTCGCGGAGGTAGTCCTCGTCGGCCTTCACCACCCGGCCGTCGCTCAACACGACCGGCTTGTCGAAGAGGTCTTCCAGCACCGGCGCCCGCAACTCGTTGTCGGCGCTGTGGCAGCTTACGCAGCGGTACTTGAGAAACACCTTCCGGCCTTGCAGGGCCATCGAGCCCTCGGCCTTCAGGTGCAGCCATTTCTCATAGTCGGCCGGCTCCATCACGGTCACGCCGCCGGTCATTCCCGCGTGGTTCGTGCCGCAATACTGCGAGCAGAACAGCCGGTACGTTCCCACCCGCGTCGGCGTAAACCAGACCGACGTGTACCGCTCGGGCAGCAGGTCCATGTGGATGCGGAAGTCGGGAATGAAGAGGCTGTGGATCACGTCTTCGGAAGTCAGCAGCAGCCGCGTCGGCCGGCCGAGCGGCACGTGCAGCGAATTGATCTCGCGTTGCCCTTCCGGATGCTGGAACTTCCACATCCACTGCTTGCCGACGACGTAGACCGTCGCGGCGTTGGACGGGGGGCGATAGGTGTTGAAATAGACCTTCGCCCCCAGCGCGAAGAACGCCACGAAGATCGCCAGCGGCGTGAGCGTCCAGAACCATTCGAGCAGTTCGGAGGAGTGCGTTTCCGGCGGATTGCCCGTTTCGCCCGGCCGCCGCCGGAAGTAAATCGCAAATCCGACCAACAAAAACCCCACCAGCAGGGTCACCGCGCCGCAAATCGTCAGCAGGAAGAAGAAGAGCATGTCCACCTGCCAGGCGGAGGTCGATGCTTCCTGCGGAAATAGGGCGATTTCGGCGAACATCATGAACTCTCTCCCGGCGTGGCCGCCACCGATGGGACTTCAGGCGACGCCGTTTGCCCGGCAACGGCCAGCCGCGCTTGCCGCCGCCGCTGATAGCGCATCAGAAACCAGATCATGCCGGCCAGCACCACGATCGTCAGCACCCCGCCGACCCGCACGAACATCATTACGTTCGCCGTGTACTTTCCCGTCTCGGGATCATAGTGGGAGCAGAAGAGCAAGACCTGGTCGGTCGGCGAGCCGATTTTTTCGGCCGAGGCTTCCACCAACCCCAGCCGCAAGTCGCGCGGCACGAACCGCACGTCGTAGAAGTAGCGGGAAATCTTGCCCGCCGGCGTTAGCACCATGATGCCGGTCGGATGATAGAACATGTCCTGCTTCGCGTCATAAACGTAGTGAAAGCCCACGGCCTCGGTCAGCCGGTCGATGGCGTCCTGCTTGCCGGTCAGAAAATGCCAGCCCTCGGCGCCCCCCGGCTTTCCGTAGCTGGCGATGTAAGTCTCCTTCTTCTTGGCGGCCAACTCGGGCGTTTCCCGCGGGTCGAAACTGACCGTCACCACGTTGAACTCCTTGCCGACCGTGAACGGAAGCTGCCGCATCGCCTCGCTCAGCCCGGTGAGCACCATTGTGCAGAGCTTTGGGCAGTGGTAATAGGCCAGCACCAGGATGACGGGCTTCTTGCCAAAATAGTCGCCCAGCCGCACCGCCCTGCCCGTCTCATCGACGAAGGGCAAATCCAACGGCACCTGATGGTCGAGCCGCTGATCGAACCGCATTTTCTCCAGCGGCGGCGCAGGCGCCGCCCGGGCGACGCCGCATGGAAACACGAGCGTCGCCAGGACAAGAACGAGAATTGAACGGGCAATATCGGAACGTTTAGCGGTCGCCGGCACGGCGACCTGGCGTCTCTTGCCGCTCGGAGCCGCCGTGCCAGCGGCTGCTAAACGGAACGCGGCAACGCTCTCCCAAGATTCAACTGCCGTTCTCATTGCGGTTCTCCTCGGATCATGCGGCCTGAGTTGGCGGCCCCGCCGGTGATCGGGCCGCGACCGCTTGCGGCCTCGCCCGGCGACTGTTTGCGAACCGGCAGTTTGCCCACGACCGCCTCGATCGCCCGTTGGATCGGCACGTGGACGAATCCCTTTTCGTCGCTCGGCCCGTAGCTGTTGAGCTTCTCCTCTTGCGCGGCCAATCGCGCATCGACGTTCGACGCCTCCACGCCCGCCAGATTGTCGATCTGCTCCAGCCGCGGCTCGGGCGGAAGGGCGGGGGCCAACGCCTCGGTCGATCCCTTGATCTTCCTCTCCGCCTCCTCTTCCCACCAATAGAGCTTCAGCATGACGAACAACATGCAGATCACGAAGCCGGCCAGCGGCAACAGCAACGCCAGCACCCAGCGAAGCGTGATGTCCTTCCGCTCGTATTTCACGTTCTCGTGGGTCTTTTCCTCAGCCATAAGCGATCTCCTCCCGCGTCGCCTCTTCCGCATCGAGATGCCGCAGGTGCAAGGCGGCTTCACGGTTGTAATCGTGCAGCGGCAAGAGCGGCCGCCGCTGCAACTGCCACAAGAAATCGGCGAACCAGAGGCCGCCCAGCCCGATCGAAGCCCCGAGCCCGAACAGATACGCGGCCACGCCGTCGCCCGCCAGGCCCGGCAGAATTTCGTAAAACATGAACAGCAATTGCATAAGGAGAATCAATCCACCGATCCAGGCCATCGCCCGGCTGTTCCGCTTGATCGGCCGCATCACCAGCAAGAAGAACGGAACCGCAAAGTTGAACAGGGCAACCGCGGCGATCACGATCTGCCAGCCGAGGGCCGCGCGGGGCACGTACCAGATCACGTCCACCGGCATGTTGGCGATCCACACCAGCATGAACTGGAACCAAACCATGTACGCCCAGAGAATCGTGAACGTCAGCAGCAGGCCCCCCAGGTCGTTTCGCACTTGCAACGACGCCACCTCGGCCAGCGGCGGGCGATCGATCAGCCGCGCCAGCACGATCAATGCGAAACTCAGGGCCGAGAGGAGTTGGCCGGCGGCGAACATCGGCCCCCAAATCGTCGAATGAAACGCCGGATGGACCGACATCGCCCAATCGACCGCCGCGAAATGGAAGCTGACGCCGTAGAGCACCGCCCCGAAGCCGCTGAACTTCAGCAGTTTCCAGGCCAGCCGCGGCTCGCCCGTCTCGTCCTGCCGCCGCGACCAGCGGGCCAACAGATAGGCGATCGCCAGCCACAGAACGAAGCAGACCGCGGCTCGAATCCAGAAATACGCCGGTTGCAGGTAGAACCGCTGATATTGCAATTTCGGGCTGGCGGCCACTTCCGCCGGCTGCGCCAGACGTAGATGTAGCCCACGCCCGCCGCGATCGGCACGAACAACACGGCCAACAGCGGCAGCGTCTTCATCGCCGCTTCGAGAATCCGCCGAATCAACAGCCCCCAACTTCCGCCGGTCAACTGGTGCGCCATCATCAGGACCATCGAGCCGAGCGCGATGCCCAGATAAAAGAGATAGGCCGCCAGATACGCCTGGAAGAACGGCACGGGCCAGAACACGGCGAGGGCCGCGCAGACCAGCAGCGCCACGACGCCGATGCCGAACGACAGCAATCGCCAGCGGGCCGCAACGGTCCAGTCGATCAGAGTCGCGTTGCTCATGGCGATTTCCCCTCCGGCATGGCGCTGTACCCGGTCCCCTCTCCCTTTGGGAGAGGGTTAGGGTGAGGGCTCGGCGATAAAGACTCACGTGAGGATCGTCGCGGCACTGTGCCCGCCGCCCTCACCCCCTGCCCCTCTCCCAAAGGGAGAGGGGAGTCTTTAGGAAAATGCTGGCTGGCTTGCAGCGCCCGCAGGTATCCGGCGATGGCCCAGCGATCGCGCACCGAGACTTGAGCCTCGTAGGAGGGCATCGAACCGTAGCCCTCAGTCATCACGGCAAACAGGTAGCCGGGCGGTGCGTTCCGCAGCCGTTCGATATGATAGGACGGCGGCTGCGTATAGCCGCGCTCCACGATCTTCCCGCGGCCCGTGCCCAACACATCGTGACATACGACGCAGTAGATCGTATAGCGATCGCGGCCGTGTTCGAGCACCTCCTTGCTCATGGGGAACGGGAACTCATCGACAAAAAAGTCGTACTGGGCCTTCTCGGCGGCGGCGGCCTCGCGGCTGCCGGGCGGAGGTTGAACCGTTGTCGGCATGGCGGCGCCAAGTGGTTCGCCGTTCTTGCCCGTCCGCCGGCCGGTGAACAGGGCCACATCCGTCTGCAAGTGTCCCCGCGCCACGGTGCCAGGGACCGCCGGCCGCGCGCTGCGGCCATCTGCAAAGAACTTGTTCGGCTGAAGGTCTTTGTAGTACGGCTGATCGGCCATCTTCTGTTGGCACCCGCTCATCGCCAAGACCACAATCCACAAGAAATAGCCGGGAGCTAACAGCCCCCGGAACGTGCGCGGCACCCCTCCGCGCAAGCAAAAGAACAAACTACGACGTTCCGTAGGACGGATTTCCAAATCCGTCCCCGAAAACCGGACGGATTTGGAAATCCGTCCTACGGCCGATCCACGAACTTGTTCCGGCGCGTGCCCTCCGGGAGCTGTTAGCTCCCGGCTATGGGAATTGAAAGCGACGAGTTGTCGAGCATCGCTACTCATGCGGCACCTCGATCACTTCGCCTTGCGGATGGAGCGTGGCCAGGAACTCGGCCGTCGCCTGGCGGTCGAATTGCGGATCGGTCGCCTCGATGCAAAGGAAGAAACGGTCCTGGCTCGACCGCGCGAACTGCGGCACGTTGAACACCGGATGATGCGGCCGCGGCAGACCGTTGAGAAACATCATTCCCAAGAACGCCGAGAACGCCCCCACCAGGATCAACACCTCGAACGTGATCGGAATGAACACCGGCCAACTGTTGTGCGGGCGGCCGCCGACATTGAAGGGGAAATTGACCGCCATCGAATAGTACTGCATGAAGAATCCCACGCACATGCCGACCAGCCCGCCCATCAGCACGAGAAAAGGGATTCGCGTCTTTTTCAGTCCCAATTCGGCCGCCAGCCCTTCGACCGGATACGGGGTGTAGGCGTCCATCTGCCGATAGCCCGCCTGGCGGCTGCGGCGCGTGGCGTCGAGGACCTCGCCGGCGGTGAGGAATTCGACCATCAGGCCATAGATCGCAGTGGTTGGCTTCATCGTCCCACCTCCGGCCCGTGGGCGCCGGGCAGCAAGGCCTTCGTCTCCGACATCGACAGAAGCGGCGCAAACCGCGCAAACAACAGGAAGGCCGCCAAGAACACGCCGACCGAGCCGATATAGGTCAAGAAGTCCCAGATCGTCGGCTTGAAGAAGCCCCACGACGACGGCAGATAGTCGCGGCTGAGACTGGTCGTGATAATCATGTACCGCTCCAGCCACATGCCGACCAGCACCAGCAGCGACACCAGCACCAGCACCGATTCCTTCCTCCGCATCGAGCGGAACCAGAAGATCTGCGGCGCGATCGTGTTGCAAAAGAACAATATCCACGTGATGACGGCATACTGGCCGAAGTGCGAGATCCGGAACCAGTACGTGTACCATTCGACCTTGTCGTGGCTGTACCAGGCGAGCGTCTGCTCGCTCAGGTAGCCGTAGGAGGTCAGCAGGCTGGTGGCCAGCACCAACTTGGCCATCACGTCGAGATGGTCGATGGTGATGAAGGCGGTGAGCCGGTAGAAGCGGCGGATCGGCACGCACAACAGCAGCACCATCGCAAAGCCGGAGAAGATCGCCCCTGCCACGAAGTACGGCGGAAAGACCGTCTCGTGCCAGGCCGGCATCATCGAAACGGCGAAATCGGAACTGACCACCGAATGCACCGAGATCACCAGCGGAGTGGCCAGCCCGCCCAACAGCAGATACGCCATTTCAAATCGGTGCCAATGCCGCGCCGAGTTCCGCCAACCCAGGGCCAGAACGCCGTAGATGATCTTCACCAATCGGTGCTTGGCGCGGTCGCGGAGCGTGGCCAGATCGGGAATCATGCCCATGTACCAGAACAAAAGCGACACGGTGAAGTACGTGCTCACGGCGAAAACGTCCCAAACCAGTGCGCTGCGGAACTGCGGCCACAAACCCATCGTGTCCTTGTAAGGCAAGAGCCAGTAGAAGAACCACGGCCGGCCCATGTGCAGCAGCGGAAACAGGCCGGCGCACATCACGGCGAAAATCGTCATCGCCTCGGCGATGCGGTTGATCGACGTTCGCCATTTCTGGTGCATCAGCAGCAGGAAGGCCGAAATCAGCGTGCCGGCGTGGCCGATCCCGATCCACCAGACGAAATCGGTGATGGCGAAGCCCCAGCCGTTCGGAATCTGAATGCCCCAGATGCCCACGCCCACGACGAGCAAATAGGCGACCGCCACCAGGAGCACAACCAACAGCACGTTGCTGAAGCCGAAGAAGCCGAGCCAGCCCCGGCCGGTCGGCCGCGTGAGCACCAGCCCGCTGATATGCTCCGTCACCGAGGTCAGATCGTGGCCGACGGGAACATAGTTGGGCCGATCGACGCCGCTCGGGCTCGGGCACGCCTCGTCTCGTTTTTCGCTGCTGCTAGTGGCCATTCCGCTACGATTCCACTCTGTTGAGGCTTCTGTTGGGGTGGCAGTTCAACTGCCACCCCAACGTGAATTCCGCTACGATTCCAGTTCGGGATTCTCCGTTGGGGTGGCAGTTGAACTGCCACCCCAAGGTGAGTTATTACTCAATTTCGGGATTCGGGTTCCGCAACTCCGCCAGGTACGTCGTTCGCGGCTGCGTGTTCTCATCGCCCAACAGGGCGTAATTCAGCGGCGAGTCCTTTGCCCGCCGCACTTTGCTCTTCGCATCGTTCATGTCGCCGAACGTGATCGCGGCGGTCGGACAGGCGGCCTGGCAGGCAGTGACGACCTCTCCATCGATCAACGGCCGATCGGCCATCTCGGCGTCGATCTCGCCGCGGCGAATCCGCTGCACGCAATAACTACACTTCTCCATCACTCCCCGCGAGCGAACCGTCACGTCGGGATTGTATTGCAGCCGGCGGGTCTCGGTCTTGTAATCGGAGAAGGCGAGGAAATTAAAACGCCGCACCTTGTAGGGGCAATTGTTCGAGCAGAACCGCGTCCCCACGCAACGGTTGTAGACCATCTCGTTGAGCCCCTCGGCGCTGTGGACCGTCGCCTCGACCGGGCAGACGTATTCGCAGGGGGCGTTCTCGCAGTGCATGCACGGCACCGGCTGAAAATGGAACGCGGCGGGGCTCTCCGCCGTCCCCTCCACGTAACGATCGACGCGAATCCAGTGCATCTCGCGGCCGCGGCTCGTCTGGTCTCGGCCCACCACGGGAATGTTGTTCTCCGCCTGACACGCCACCACGCAGGCATGACAGCCGATGCAGGCCGTCAAGTCGATCGACATCCCCCAACGCTCTTTCGGCGGGGCGTAATCAAACGATTTGTAGAGCGTGATCTCCTTTCGCGGAATCTTCACTTCGCCGTGCTCGTGCTCGAAGTCCTCCTGCTCGACGAACTTCGGATCCTTGCGGAACTTATCCAGCGTCGCACTGCGCACCGGCTCGCGGCCTTCCATCGAATGATGCTCTTGCGTGCAGACGACCATCTCCGTCGCGCTGGTCAAAACCACCTGCACGCCCGGGGCGAACCAGGGCTGATCGGCCGTGCGGAGGCGATAAGCGTTGAAGCCGATCGTCTCGCCGCCGCTTCCGCCGATCTGGCCCGCCTGCTCGCGGCCGTGGCCCAGATAGACCGTCACCGTGTTGTCGGCCTGGCCGGGCATGATCCACGCCGGCAGTGACAACTTGCCGTCGCCGAGTTGCAGTTCCAGCACGGGCATCCAATATCCACCGTGCTCGCCGCCGTGCGCGTAACTGCCCTGCTCGACCTTGAGCCGCTTGGCCGTCGCCGGGCTGATGATCGCCGCGTTGCCCCAGGCCAGTTTCGTCAGCGGCTTCGGCAATTCCTGAAGCCAGCCATTGTTCGCCCACGAGCCGTCGTAGATTGTCGGGTCGGGCAGGAAGAGGAGTTCCAAGTCCTCGGCGTCGGCTACTTCCTTGGGAACGGGTTTGAAATTAGGGCTGAGTTGGTTGGAGGAATTTGGGATTTGGAGATTTGAGATTTGAAGATTTGAAATCTGAAGATTTGAGATTTGCGAATCTGAAATTTGCAGATTTGCAGATTCTGAATCCCGTCCCCCGTCCCCCGTCCCCCTGGCCCCTGGCCCCTGACCCCTAGCCCCTGGCCCCTTTCCCGAAAAGGCCGCGTCCAACGACTTTCGCCAGCGGTCCTTCAACTTCACGCTCTTCGGCTTCAGCGCCGTGTCGGGAATCAGCCCATCGTGCAGCACTTTCTGCCAGAAGGGCTCGAAGCCGCCCTGCTCGTGTCGCTCTTCCCATTGCCGCCGCCAGTGCGCGCGGACGATCTCGTGGCCGGTGACTTGTACGCCGCCGGCCAGCATCGCGATCAACTCGTGCGCCGAGCGGCCGTCATAGAGCGGCTGGATCAGCGGTTGCACGATCGAGGCCGTGCCGTCGTACGCCCGCGCGTCGCTCCACGCCTCCAGGTAATGCGTCTCGGGCAGGTGCCACTGGCATTGCCGCGAGGTTTCGTCCTCGTACAGGCCGTGACGGATCGACAGCGGCACTTTCTTCAACTTCGCGGCGAAATCGAAATCAGCCGGGGCGTTGTAGACCGGATTGCCGCCGAGGATCACGAGCACTTCGACCCGGCCTCGCTCCATGTCATGCACCAATTCGCGGAGCGATTCGGTGCGGTCGCCGGGCTTCGCGTCGATCGGCGGCGTATACGCCACCGTCTGGCCGACGTTGCCGAGTCGATCGTTCATGGCATGGGCCAACAGATGGACCTGCGGCGGCTGCCGGTCTCCGGCCAGGACGAGGCAGCGGCCGCGATGCGCTTCGAGATCAGCGGCAACGGCCGAAACCCACTTCTCCTCCGTGCCGCCGGCGTCGCCGCCCACGTCCATGCCGAGTTTCGCCGCAATCGCTCGGGCGACGGCTTCGATCCGGCTCGGCCGCAGGGCCAGCCGATGATCGGCCTTCGCCCCGGTGCAAGTGACGGCGGTTTCGGCGACGTACAGGCGGTTCATCCCGGCGGTTGCGGCGTTTTCCGCGGTGGTTCGCACCCGTCGCCGTTCCATGAAGTCGGCCGCGTAGCGGAGATTTCCCGGCGAGCATTGCAGGAAATCGGCGTCGAGCGACAGCACCACGTCGGCTTTGCTGAAATCGTAGGCCGGATTGACCGCTTCGCCGAAGGCCATCTGCGCCCGCGCCAGGCCGTGTCGCGGTGGATCGGCTCGTAGACGTGCCACTTCGCCTCCGGCAAATCTTTCAACAGTTGCTCAATCTGCTCGGCCAGCGTCGGCGATACGACGGTTTCAGTCAGCAGCCGCAGCCCCGCGCCTCGCTCACGCCGCTGCTTCTCTATGGCCGGGCGAATCGCCTTCCGCGCGTCGTCCCAAGTGAAGCCCTTGCCCTGGCTGGTGACGGTTTTCGAGCGGTCCGGATCGTAGAGCGTCAACACCGAGGCCTGGTGGAAGACGTCGGTGCCGCCGCGGCTGGCGGGATGATCGGGATTGCCCTCGATCTTCGTCGGCCGGCCCTCGTGGCTTTCGGCCAGCAAGCCGACGGCGTTGCCGTTCATGGTCATCGTGGTGGCGAAGAACAAGGGATGGCTCGGCGTGATGTCCTTGGGCGGATCGACGTAAGGGACGATCTCGCCCGACGGGGCGGGTTTCACCGAGCAGCCGCTCAAGCCCGCCAAGGCCAGCGACGCCCCCATCAGCGCCAGGAACTGCCGCCGACTGACGCCGTCGAGCCACGTGCCGGGGCCGTGGTCTTCTGTAGGAGGCGACTCCTGTCGCCGATTCCCGGCGTTTTCGGCGTGAAATCGGCGACAGGAGTCGCCTCCTACAAAGGAATTTCGCAACAAAGTCTCGAACTCGCCGGTTGCGGCGAGCCCTGAGAGATTATTGCCGCTCTGCAAAGCCCCCCGATTGCAATCGGGGGGCGTTTCGCTCGGATGGGAAGTTCCCGACAGCCGCGCCAGTTCTTCGATGCTGCGCCAATAGCGATTCCCAAACGGCGCAACCGGCGGTTGCGGCTTCTCGTTTGGCGGCGTCGATTCCTTCCCGTGCTTCATCGGTGGCATGTCGTGCAACTGGTGATCGTCTTGGAATCCTTGATCTTGTATTGCTCAACCAGCTTCCGCCCCAACTGCTGCTGATTGCCGGGCTGCTGGTACTTCATGTTGAACACCTCTTCGCGCGGGCGGACGTTCTCGGCCGGATTGCGATGGCAGTCGAGACACCACTGCATCAGCAGCGTCGGCTCCTGGTACGTGAAGGGCATTTCGTCGACCCGGCCGTGACACGTCGAGCAGCCGACCCCCTTCTGCACGTGGATGCTGTGGTCGAAGTAGACGAAGCCCGGCAAATCGTAGACGCGATGCCAACGCAGCGACTTTTTCGATCGATAGCTTTCGCGGACGGGTTCGAGCATCGGACTGCCGACCCAAATTTGGCTGTGGCAGTTCATGCAGGCCTTCGTCGGCGGGATTCCGGCGAAGGCGGAATTTTCGACCGTCGTATGGCAATAGCGGCAGTCGATCCCCAGAACGCCGTTGTGGTGCTGATGGCTGAAGGGGACCGGCTGCACGATCGACTGCCCCATTCCGGTTCCATAGGAAGATTGCGTGTAGACCAGCCCGCCCCAGACCAAGGCGGCCAGCAAGAAAGGGCTGCCGAAGAGGCTAACACGTGCCAGCACGTTCATCCTGGCTGGGAAGAGCTGCGGCATCCATAGCTCCCAAGTTCAGCAGTCACCCCGGCACGAACCGCCAGCACCAGCGAGCGGCGAATCAGCCCGGAAGCAATGCTAGCCGTGACGCCCACTGATGGGCATCAGGAAAAATCCGAGAACAATGTAAGGGATTTTTCCAGGGTTGAATAGCCCTGTACACCGTCAGCCGCCCGCTTTGAGGAGAATCTGCGGCCCGCTAGAACATCGGCAGGTACTTTCCCCGCGGCTCAATGGCATCGACGCGATTTCCGGTCCAACCGACGACCAGCGGCCGATTTTGACCGGCAGCGCCCTGCGGCGCGAATGTCTGCTGGAAAACCGGCACCGGCCACCTCAGACCGAGTTGTTCTCCGGCCGCCGCGTTGTCACAGAGCACGTAGGCGCCGGCCGGCCCCGCCCAGGAAACCGGCACGCCGCCGCCGTTGCGGGTCAAGCGAACCCCGTCGCGTGCGGCCCAGGCCGGGGGACGGAGCAAGAACTTTCCCGGCTTGCGAACGATTACCCGCAACCCGCCGGATTCGGCGGCATAAGTCTCGACTTTGGCGGCGGGATGGTCGCGGTTGATGGTCATATTGACCAGCACGCCCTCCGGCCGCTCGATCACCGCGCCCGACCACGCCTCCCAAAGTCCGCGCATTCCTTCCGGCGGACAACAGCCCATCATCTGGACGCCGTTATTGTTCATGCCCGGCGTGCCCAGTTTTGGGTTATTGGGATAGCCTACCCAGTCGTTGTAGGTGGGCTGCGCGACAAATCCGCCTTCCAATCGGCGGAGTTCCGCGATCGCCCCGTCAACGACTTCCTTGGGCTTCTCCCGGTGAATCTCGCGGAAAAGCCGTAAGAACGCGGGGGTGAGCGAAAATTGCGCACGCCGAAGTTCGTTGCGGACGGTGCGCTCGACGTGATCCCAGTAATGCGGCCGGCCGCCACGGGCGAGCCACGACCCCAGGCTCACCATGTCGCCGACCGCGCAGACCTCCGCCCGCCCCGACGACGGCATCGACTCGGGATACCAACCATAATCGGTCCCTTGGCTCAAGACGAAATCATAGACTTTGCGGGCCCAATCGAGATAGCGGGGCTCCTTGAGAATCGCGCCCAGATGTGCTACGCCCCACGCCGCATGGGTGTGGATGTGCGTGTGGCCCAGGAAGGCCCCGGTCCGCGGATCGACCCGCAACTCGCGTTGGTCCTTCTGACTGCCGGCCAAGAAGCCCTCGGTCACCGCCTTGGCGAAGTCCAATGCCTCGGAATCGCCCGTCGCTTCGTAATAGCGCACGCACGGCTCGACAATAAACGGATAGTTCCGGCTGTGATCGGCACACCAGCCGCTCCGCAGCCACTGGCCGTCTTTGAACGGGGCAAGACCGGGGTAATACGCGCGCGGACCGTCCCAAAGCGCGAGGCCCTTGAGAGCAACGAACGTCTGCCGGGCACGGCGGCGAACGGCTCGATCGCCGGTCCGCTGGAACTCCTCAGCCATGCTGTAGAGAAGTTTGGCCGTCGTCCACGTGCCGACCCATTCTCCTTCGATCGCTTCGCCGACATAGGCGCCGGGATTGATCCAACCGAGGTGATCGTCGTCGTGCAGATAGCCCCGCACTCGCGCGAACGCCGCGCTCGACGGCGTCGGCCTCCTTCTGGCCCGACATCTCGCGCATGTGGGCGTATTGCCATTCCATGCGGCAGTCGGTGTCGCCGAGAGACACGGGGTCGAATCCCCAGCGGTTGGACGGCAACAGCGGAACGGTGTTGGGAATTCCCAAGAGCCCCAGCGAGAAACGGCACTCGTAATCCCGCCGCGGCTCGGGATTTCCCCGCAGATAATTGAGCGCGGCCTTGGCCATCGCCGACAAATCCAAGTCGTCGGGTCGAGGCGTCGCCGAAGGCGGGAGCGTCTTCACCGCGCTCAATCGACCGCGAAATTGCCCGGCCAAAGGAGCATTCCGTGACGCCGCGTCCTCCGCCAGACTGAATCGCACCGTAAGACCCGATACGGCAATCGTGGTCGTCGTTCGCAGAAACCGCCGGCGGTTGATTTTGGACATCGTCGTGGTTCACTTCGACGTGGAAATATCGCCGTTGGGGGCGAGCCTATCAAATCAAGGGGCAGAATGGCCTTGCGGGCCGATCGCCTACGCGGCAAACAGTTCGCCGACGACGCAATGGAAGCCTTCGATGACTTCCTCGCCGGAAAGCTCGTCGTTTTCGGTCAACACGGTGACGCGGGCGGCCGAACGATAGACCGTCACGCTCCGCCACTTCGGGTCGATCACCCAAACCATCCGCGTGCCGGCATCTAGCCAGCTCTTCACTTTCTCGTCAACCTCGTGTACCGTATCGCCCGGCGAGATGACCTCCACCGCCAAATCGGGAGGACCGGGCCAAAAAGCTTCGGTCGGCGTTTCGGCGGAAAGCCGTTCACGGCAAACGAAGGCGATGTCGGGCGCGCGGACAGTATCGGGATCGGAGGCTAGCAGAAACCCTGTGTCACCCTCAAAAAGGGCACCCAAGCCGTGGTCCTCGACGTGCCGGCCGAGCCAACCGTGCAATCGTCCCGCAATTAAACCATGCTTCCAACCGGCTGGTGACATTTTCTTGACTTCTCCGGCAATGAGTTCGTAGCGGAAGCCGTCGTTCGGCATGTAGAGGAGTTGCTCGGCCGTTACAAGCGTTGTCGTACTCATGGCGCACCAGTCGGCGTTTTCGTTGCTCAGGTTTCCAGTCTCGCACCGCAATAGCCGGGAGCGTTGGCTCCTGGCTACTGCGACATTTCTTCTCTTAACCAACACTGCATTTTATTCTACTTCACCTGCACCTCATAAGGCATCCACATCAGGACCGGCTGCGAGAGCATCTGGCGGAGCATCTTCGATTGTTGCAGCAAGCGGATGCCCTCGGCCAGCAGCGAGTCGGAGTCGGTCGAGGCCGACTGGTCGCCGAAGAGTTGCTCGAAGATCGTTTTCGGCTCGGGCAGCGTCAACAGTTCGACGTCGGCGTCGGCCTTCAGGCCCGCTGCCGTCTTTGCCGCCGCAATCGCGTCCTGCAACGTGCCGATCTCGTCGATCAGGCCGAGTTTCTTGGCGGTCACGCCCGCATAGACGCGGCCCTGGGCCAACTCTTGCAGGTGGTCGTAGCTCATCTTGCGGCCTTCGGCGGCCTTGCTGACGAACTGGTGGTACGTGTCCTCCAACAGTTCCATCCATACCTTCCGCTCGCCGGGGGTGAACGGCTGATTCGACGACATCGCCCCGCTGTTGGCGCCGCGGGAGATCACTTCGGTATTCAGGCCCAGTTTGCCGTACAGCCCGCGGGTTACCAGTTTGCCGCCGATCACGCCGATCGAGCCGGTCAGAGTGCTAGGGGCGGCATATATCTTCTTGGCCCCCATGGCGATGTAGTATCCGCCGCTGCCGGCCACGTCGCTCATGCTGGCGATCACCGGCTTCTTGGCATGGACCGTCTCGCGCCAAATCAGATCGCTGGCCACCGCCGATCCTCCGGGGCTATCGATCCGCAGCACGATGGCGACCACCTTCGGATTGTCGGCCGCTTTCTTGATCGCGGCCACCATCGTTGTCGAGCCGATCACCGCGGAGCCGAACATTCCCCCGTCGCCTTTGCCCTCCATGATCGGGCCGACCGCGTAAACCACCGCGATTTTCGGCTTCTTGCTGGCCGCCGACGACAGCTTCCCGCCGGTGAAAATCTCGATCAACTTCATCATGCCGCCCAAGCCGGAGAAATCGGATTCAATCTTGTTCTTCTTGTAGTCGCTGACGATCTCGACCTTCTTCCCCTTGACGTCCTTCTTGATCTGGTCTTCGAGTTGATCGGCGTAGAGCACGTTGTCGATCAGGCCGGCCTTCTTCGCGTCGGGCGCGGTAAACAGACCGCGATCGACATACGTCTTGACCTGGTAGTCCTTCAGATGCCGGTCGGCGGCGATCACTCCCATCAGGTCCTGATAGAAGTCGTCAACCAGCGACTCGTAGCTTTCGCGCAGGGGCTTGCTCATGTCCTTGCGGCTGAAGGGCTCGGCGGCGCCTTTGTACTTGCCCATCTTCAAGACGTCGAATTGCAGCCCCAGCTTATCGAGCAGGCCCTTGAAGAAGGTGACTTCGGCCCGCACGCCCGGAATCAGCAGGACGCCGGACGGCGGCATCGCCACCCGATCGCACGCCGTGGCGAGCATGTACTGCCGCGAGTCGGCGGTCGTCAGTTGCGCGTACACCGGCTTGTGCGCCTTCCGCAGCCGAGCGATCGCCCCGCGGATCTCGTAGACCTTCGCGCGGCCGATGTCCAAGTTGTCGATCTTCAACCAGACCGCCGCCACGTTCTGGTCGGCGGCAGCGGCGTCGAGCCGCTCGATCAGCTTCGCCAGCGTGGGCTTGACGTCGCCGAACACGCCCGGCGCGGTCGGCCCTTCGGAGTACTCCCCTTCGAGCGTCATCGCCACGACGAGCGTTTTCTTTTCGGCCTTATTGGCCGCGGGCTTCGCCCCCTTTTTCGCCGCAGGCGCCGCCTCGGCGGACGACAAACACAGAGCCAACACGGACACGATGCAGCCGACCAGGAGATACCGTCGCATTTCAATATTCCTTTAGGCAAATCAGGTAAGAGATACGGGCCGAAAACCAATACAAGTGTAGCCGAACCCTGCCGTCTTGTCTGCCCTCCCCCTCAAGGATGGCATGTAAGAGGTTAGCGGAGCCGGCCGCGGCAGGTCTGGACAGAGCCGCCTTCCCACTCTCAATTCGCTGGGAGCGTGCATGTATTGGCTGTCGGCGATCAGCTTTCGGCGGTCAGCTATCAGCTCGCCGAGAACGTAACAGCCGTGTGCATAACGACTTACGATGGCAGACCACGGCAACGCCAGTGTGCGTCCGACTGATCGCTGAAAGCTGATCGCTGACGGCTGAAAGCTGACCGCTGAAAGCTGATTGCTGATAGCTGGCAGCGAGTGAGACATTCCCGCGAGCCCAATCACCACATGACGCCGCCCCCGCCGGTGGGCTCGCCTACGCGACGGATCCAAATCAGCAGCCCATCGGCGGAAGGCGGGATGGTGAACGAACCGTTCTTCTCCTTTATTCCGACTCGTCGCCGCAAGAGGACAAGCGGCGTTTGCGGAGAGACGGCGGCCGGCTCTTTATTCCATAGCACGCCGTCGGTCGTCCACGTAATGGGGTTCACCACGGTGTCCGGCACGCCGCGCGAGCCGCTCGCCGGGCCGATGACGAAGTTACAGACCCACTTGCCGTTCTTCGGGTCTTTCAGCAGGGCGGCCGAAATTGTCACGTCGCCGGAAAGGTCGCTGGTGAACCGGCCCGCGGGCTTCGGCAGTCCATTCGCAGCAATCCCCTTGGTCACATAGCAGACTTCGTATCTGCCCGGCGGGAAATGCACCTGCCATCGCCATTGCCCCACTTCCGGCATCCAGCGGGCCACGGCGCAGAGCATCGCCGGATTGTCGACCTTCAGAATCCCGTACTCGCGTCGATACTCCTCCAGTTCCCTCTCCGCCCGCAGCAATTTCCAGCCGGTCGTAAACAGCGCTATCCCCATCGCCGCCAGCAGCACAAACAGCATCAGCCCCCGCAACGAGAATTGCCACCGCCCGACTCCGTTTCCGCCGGCAGCCCCGCCCGGTCCTTCCGCCGACGATTGGCGCGAACCAGATACGGCGGCGATATTAGTGGAGCGATCTTCGACCATCACTTCTATCTCCCTTTCCGTTCTCCCTCATTCTCCTCAAGAACTCATCGGGTGAGCGCGGCGGCAGGATGGGAAATCTAGACGAAAAACCACCTTGTCTCGCTCTCCCAGTCCAAGTACACTCCCCGCATGATCAGTCCCCAAAACCCGCAAGCGGAAGGGTCGGCCATGCCGCAGGATATCGAACGCATCGCGTGCAACCCACTGCCGGTTGAACCCAGAGGTTTCAATGCCGACGCTGTTATCCCCTATGGATGCAAGATCGAACACATCAGGAAGGCAATGGGCGATTTTCTGGATTTCCTCGGGTTTGTCAATCAGCAACTCGGTTCACCAAGGTGGTTGGGGCCCAACTCGAGAAGGAAGACTGGGCATTCTCTGGCCGGTCGGCAACAAGCCGCCGGACAATCACGGCAAGTGTCACGCGAGCCGGCTTCGATAAGATGGAAGCCAACTGGATTTATCGAGCCGAGTCAGAATAGCACTTTCTGTGCGCCAACCGATAGGTCAACCGCTGGTATCTCGAGCCGCTTAAGGCGGGGAATCGCTGCCCTTGCCATATTATAGTAGTCTCGATAACGTTCTACTCCCACGGCGCAAAGCCCAATGGCTTCGGCCGCCGCGATTGTTGAGCCCGATCCCATGAATGGGTCGGCAATCACACCGACGCCAAGCGGCAAGGCGGCATACACAACCCGGCGCAAGAAGGACTGCGGCTTGATACTGGGGTGTCCAGCGATGGCCCTTTCGCGTTGGGGGGTCCGTTCGCTGGCAATAACGTCCTCAAAGGGCAGGCCTTCGGTGTAGCGCCGCAAGCCGCCCGTCTCGAATTTGCGCAGACAATCGCTGACTTTCATGTTCGGCAGCAACCGCTTGCGAAAGACGCCCCACGGTTCGTAACACCCGCGCGGCATCGACGTTACATCGGGGAATTCCTCTTCGGCGTTCTTCGGCCGGTCCCCCCCGCGCAAAGTTCGCACTAGGCGAATGATCTCGCCTCTGAACTCCAGCCCACTATCGACAAGGGCCGTATAGAGCAATTGAGAAATGAACGCGTTCGTGGCGATGAAGACGTGGGCGCCCGGTCGAAGCGCGGCAAACGGCAGCTTGCCCCAGTCCAGGAAGAATCGAGCCAACCGTTTGCGCTCGTCGCGATTCAGAGCGGTAAAGCGCGGGAGCGGCGCGCGAGTGTGCCCATCGAATGACGGTGGAATGCGCCAGATGCCACCCTTACCGTTGGCGCGTTTTTCAAGCTGGTCAAGATCGTACTCCTTCACACCGTAGGGTGGGTCGGTCACGATCGCGTGCAGCGTGTTCGCGGAGAGGCGGCTAAGCCATTCCAGACAGTCCGCATGAATGATGCGCGATTGCCCGATGCGTTCTGTTGTGTAATCAAACGCCAGCCCTTCCGTTTGGTCCATCTTTCACCTTTTTGAGGAGACCTAACAAAACTTCCTTGCGATACAGACGGTAGCCGTTGACTGGATGGCGAGTCGCCTTCACCTTTCCTGCCCGATCCCAATTGCGCAACGTAGCCGCGGACACGCCGAGAAAATCGGCAGCCTCACTGACCGTGAGATAGTCGCGCAGGTTCGATGCCAAGTCTACCAAACCTTGCAAAAGATTGCAACTGGGTCTCCAACCCTATTTTCCACTTTCACTACCGATGGTCAAGCGGTTTGTCGCGGTCCTTCTGCGACGTGCCTCGCTGGATGATGCCAGAAAACTTTCGGCTTCGCTTGTGCGCCTGCTTCGCCAGCCACTTCTGCAATTCCTCCTTGAATTGCCGCTGACCGACGCAAGTGAGATGGTTCGCGTCCTTGATCTCAACCACCGGCCAGTCCTTGCGGACGGGCTTCAACGGCTCGACGTAGAGCTTCTTGAGATCGTCGTGGTCGCCGATGAGGATAATCACGGGCACGTGGATCGAGCGGATCTCCTTCTCGGTCAGCGCCAGTTTGGCGAGGCTGTGGAAACAGACGCCGACCGGCTTCCGGTCCCTGCCGCCGGCGGTGAAGACCTTTTGTGCCGCCCCACCCTCGCGCAGCCAGCCCATACCGCCGAGCGTGCCGGAGAGGACGCGGTCCTGGTGCTTGGCCATCAGATTCGCGGCGATGATGCCGCCCATCGAATAGCCGACAATATGGGCCTTCTTGATTTTCAGATGGTCCATCAGCCGGACGACGTCCTCGACCAGTTCCGGCCCGTAGGCTTCGTCCTTGGTCGGCTTGTCGGAAAGCCCGTGGCCCGGCATATCGATCGTGATCACCTGATAGTCCTTCGCCAGCAGATCGGTGATGCCGGGGAAATCCCAGTTGAGCCAGCCGGAGGCGAGCCAGCCGTGGATGAGAATGACCGGCTCCCCCTTGCCGCGGACGGTGTAGGCGACCTTGACCCCCTTCGAGTCGAAGGAATCGGATGTAATCTGAATGCCGTGCGCCCCGCGGCATCCGAGAACGCAGAATGCCAGGCAAGCGATTTCGATCGTTCGTAACCGGCCGCGCAACATGTTGATTCCTCCGCGATTGAGGTACGTCGTTGGCACAACACTATCAGACTCGCTACTCCGCGTCGAACCGCAGCAGCGTGACGCTGCACGGCGAAACCGTCACGAATCCGCTGGTACCGCCGGCCAGACGTTCGAGTCGCGGGGGCGGAAGTGTTTCGATTTTCACCGGTTGCTCTTTGCCGGGGGCATCGTGGGCCATCGGATCGTTGCCGGCGATCTGCCAGCCGGCAACTTCGGACTTGAGACTTGCCCCGGCGATGCCGAGTTTGAGCCTCTGCGGCTTCATCGTCGGGTTGACGATGCCAACCGTGAGCGCCTTGCGATCGGCGGTCCAGGCGGCGGCCACATCGAACGGCGCAGGCGACTCGACCGCGACGGGGATCGTGCCGAAATGCTGGCGATACAACTTCAGCACCAGCCCAGTCGTGTCGAGGCAGGCCGCCGTCTTGCTGGTCTTGATGCAGCCGATCACGTTGACCGTCTGCGCGTAGTTGGCCATCAAGACGATGTCGCTCTGCCGGGCGTATTCGTGCAAACCGGCGGCGATGCCTAGGGCGTCCTTCAGGTGGAAGGGGCAACCGATCTGACCGTAAGGCTCCGTGCCGTACCAATAGTTCCACTCGTCCATCGCAATGCGAACGTCCTTGCCCCGCAGCGAATCGAGCCGCCTGCGATAATCGCGATGGGCATCGGCGATGCGGCGGATTTCGTCGGGAATCTCGCGGACGTGGGCGACAAGGTCTTTGGCGTTCTCACCGCAATAGAAATGCTCGCTCATCAAGTCCATATTGCCGGCGCACTTCCGCAACATTCCCTCGCTCCAAGGCCCGGCGGCGCCGACGGCGACCAGCTTGATCGAAGGATCGGCCGCCCGCATCGCCTTGGCGAACTGGTTGTGTTTCGGGATGTACCGTTCCAGCCCCATGTAGCCGAGCTGCCAATCGCCGAACATTTCGTTGCCAATGCTCCACCAATGCACGCAGTAGGGCTCGGGATGACCATTTTTCGCCCGCAATTGGCCGCCGGGGCGATCGGCGGGGGCGTTCGCGTACTCGATCTCCTCGACGGCGCTGCGGCTGTCGCCCAATCCACTGTTGACGCTAATGTAGGGCTCGGTCTTCAACAGCCGGCAAAAGGCCATGAACTCGTCGAGCCCGAAGTCGTTGTGTTCGATGCCTCGCCACGCCGGGTTCTTCCGCGGCGGGCGACGGTCGGGATCGCCGATGCCGTCGCGCCAGTTGTAACCGCTGACGAAATTGCCCCCCGGCCAACGGTACACCGGCGCGTCGAGTTGCTTGAGCAATTCCAGCGTGTCGGCCCTCATGCCGTGTACGTTGTCGGCCGGCATCAGCGAAACCGTGCCGACGTGGAACGAACCGCTGCCGGCAGCGGTGATTTCCAATCGGCCCGCGTCGGTATCGCCGCCCGCAATGAATCGCAACGGCCATCTCGCGTAGTAGGCGGCGATCGTGTCGAGGCGGGCGAAGCACATCGTCTCGCGCTGCTTCGGTTCGTTGCCCCAAACGAGACTGACTGTGACCGGCATGTCCGCTGGATCGCAGGCGAGCCAAATCCGGCCGACGTACTGTTTTCCCTTCCGCAGAGCCAAATCCGCCTGGACGATGCCGGCCGCTTGGCCGCCGCCGGGCAGCGTGATTTTCGGCGTCTGAGCGCCAACGAAGGGGTTGACCCGGTCCATTGTCACCTGTCCAGCCGGTCCGATCGCTTTCCAGGGCGATTGCTTCGAGCCAACGGCATCGAAGAACTTCCGGTCTTCGAGCATCTCCGCCCAGATGCCGCCGTAGATGCAGCGGCCGAGATGTTCGATGAACTGGCCGTAGACGTATTTCGAGAGCGGCGCGCGAGTCTTGCCGGCGTGAATTTCGATGTACGACGTTTGCGGCGTCGGATCGGAACACCGAGCCGGTCGGCTCATCGAGGCAAAGACGCAACCGGCCAACAGAACTACAAAGAATAAGCGGCTCATGGCCAATATCTCCTCTAGGCGGGAAGCAGCGTGGCCGTCCGGCAAAAAGCCCGGCGACTCCACGCACGATGGGAGAGAATCGAAACCTCATACTACGGGCGGCAACGCCGGGTGTCAAGTTGCCCGTCGGCAATCAGCGTATCCGGCACACGCCGTGTGCCGTTTCAAGGGCCTTCGCGAGGTTTCCGCGTTCCACCTAACGGCACACGCCGTGTGCCGTTTCAAGGGCCTTCGCGAGGTTTCCGCGTTCCACCTAACGGCACACGGCGTGTGCCGGATACTCTCCGGTTGACGAGATACCTTCCGACCGGCGACCACGATCCATTGCCCTATCGCGCGCCTGCATGGTATCTTGTGCTTTTGCTTGCGAAACTCGTTGGCAAGAGACGTGAGCGTGGCCAAGACCAAACCTGACTCGGGCGAAAAGCTCTTCCGCGTCTTGCCGCGGCAAGTCGATCAGACCGTCTCGGCGGCGCTGCGCGAGTGGTTGCCGGGCCAATCGTGGTCGGAGGTCCGCCGGCTGCTGAAATCGCGAAGGGTCACGATCAACGGCAACCTCTGCGTCGATGCCGGCCGCCGGCTGCGGCTTACCGACGTGGTGAAACTGCTGCCGCAATCGCTCGCTCCGCCGCCCGACGAACAGGACCTTCGCATCGTCTATCTCGACAAACACGTCGTCGTGGTCGAGAAGCCGGCCGGAATCACCAGCACGCGGCACTCCGAGGAGCAGGACATGTCGCCGCGCCGCCGGCAGCTTCAACCGACGCTCGACGAACTGCTTCCGCGGGTGATTGCCAAGATCGAGGCCCGCGGAACGAAGAACACCCGGGACAAGCAGAACGAAAGGCGAGGCATGAAGCAAGTCCGCGCGGTACACCGCCTCGACCGCGACACCTCGGGCCTGATCGTTTTCGCCAGAACCCCCGAGGCACAGCAACACCTGGAACAACAATTTCGCAAGCATACGACGAAGCGGCGATACCTGGCCGTCGCCCGCGGCGCGGTCGAGTCGCAGACGATCGAGAGCCGAATGGTTCGTGATCGTGGCGACGGCCGGCGGGGGAGCACGACGCTGCCGAACGTCGGCCGCCGCGCGGTGACGCACATTCGGGCGGTCGAACAACTCGGCGACCATACCCTGATCGAATGCCGGCTGGAGACCGGACGGACGCACCAGATCCGCATCCATCTGGCCGAGCAGGGGCACCCGCTCTGCGGCGACAAAGTCTACGGCCAGCCGTTGTTTCGCGCCGGCACGCCCGACACGAGCGGGGCGCCGCGGCTGGCCCTTTGCGCCGTCGAGTTGGGTTTCGTGCATCCGGTCAGCGGCGAGCCGATGCACTTCGAGAGTCGCCCGCCCCGCGATTTTGCCGAATTCGTGCGGCAGTTGCGGGCGGCGGCCAAACGGCCGACACCACCTTCTTAGGTTATGCCGAAACGCGACCGGCGCGATTCAGGGCCGATCAGTTTTTCAAAATGGGTTTGTAGGAGGCGACTCCTGTCGCCGATTTTGCGGCCATTTTCGGGCAATCGGCGACAGGAGTCGCCTCCTACAATCGAAAGCTGATTGGCCGTGCAACGGGATTGCAGAAAACCGAAAAAAAGTGACAATAGGCTATCGCCGTGCGTTATACCGGCAGCCGGTTGACGCTCTGGACAATAGTGAATTCACGGAAACGCGCTTCCTACGACTGAAAAAACGCATCGTGTGGTCAAGAAAGAGATTGGATATCGGTTGGTCGGATCTCCTGTTTGGGGCTGGCCGCGTCTTCGTTCCGCCTGACCGAGCCTCCGTTTCGCGGCGGGTGGAGTCGCTCTGGCCGGCGGCCGGCAATACGCTGGCGTGTCTCTCCGTGCGGAGCGGATTCGATCTCTTCCTGGCCGCGCTCGATTTGCTTCGCGGCTCGGAGGTGCTCGTCTCGGCGATCACGATTCCCGACATGATCCGCATCATCGAGCACCACGGGCTGGTGGCGGTGCCGGTCGATCTCGATCCGCAACGGATGGCGCCGACCGCGGAGCAGTGGCGGCAGGCGATTACGCCGGCCACAAAGATGATTCTCGTCGCCCATCTGTTCGGCGGCCGCATCGAGATGGGGCCGATTCTGGAATTGGCCCGGCGGCACAAACTTCTCGTGGTCGAGGACTGCGCCCAGGCGTTCGCCGGCACCCAGTACGAAGGCGACCCGCAGGCCGACGCCAGCATGTTCAGTTTCGGCACGATCAAGAACAGCACGGCGCTGGGGGGCGCGATTCTTCGCGTCCGCGACGGCGAAGTGCTCGCGCGGATGCGGATCGCCCAGGAAGCGTATCCGTTGCAGCCGCGTTGGCCGTATTTCAAGCGGCTGGCGAAATATGCGATGCTCAAAGGTCTTGCCGCCCGTCCGATTTGCGCCTCGTTCGTGCATGTCTGTCGAGCCCTCGGCTGCGATTACGACCGGAAGGTCAACGCCGCCGCCCGCGGCTTTCCTGGCGACGATTTCTTCGCTCAGATCCGCCATCGGCCGTCGTCGTCGCTGCTGGCAGTGCTCGAACGTCGCCTGAAACGCCGCGATGCCGACCGTTGCGAGCGGCACGCTGCCAAGGGCATGGCCCTGGCCGAAGAGCTTCGAGACGCCATGCCGTGTCCCGGCGCTGCGGTGGCGCCCCATACCTACTGGGTGTTTCCCGTCATCGTCGGGCAGCCGGCCGAATTGATGGAGCACTTGACGCGGGCCGGCTTCGATGCCACCCAAGGGCAAAGCCTGTGCGTAGTCGCTCCCCCGCCCGATCGCGCCGCTCAGAAAGCGACCGCCGCCGAGGACCTGTTGGCCAACGTCGTTTTTCTCCCCTTCTACCCGGAGCTGCCGCCCGCCGAAGCCCGTCGCCTGGCGGACACAGTCTTGGCGTTCTACGCGTCCAAGCCGCCGGTTGGGAAATCCGCATCCGGCAACGGCCAATCGGTGTAAGTTGCACCATGCAATATCGTCGAGGGGTCTTTGCGCCACGCCAAAACAGGATGGTTCTCTTTGATGGAAGAAGGAACACTGATTGCCGCTGATCGACGCTGATTCGCAGCAGTCAGCGTGCGATTAGCGGAGATTAGTATTCTCAGAAAAGTGATCAGCCTATTTTGGCGCGATTCCTTACGCCCGTTTACGGGCGTTTCCGCCGTAGGCGGTATTCGGCCCGTGCTTCAGCACGGGTTCGCGGTGGCCGTTTACGTTCCACGTTGTCACGCCCGTTTACGGGCGTCCTGCCAGTTGGGCCAGCAGGAGGCCCGTAAACGGGCCTGACCACTCGCGCAAAACTTGCCCTGCCGAACCCGACGTAAACGTCGGGCCGAATACGTAAACGTCAATAAATCGCCAGCCTTGCGGCCCGTGGTACGCTGAATGCGTGGGTTCAGTTTGATCAGCGACATTCGGAGGACCGAGCAATGGCGGGGACCAGCAACGCGGATCGGCGGCGGAGTTGGCAGGAGGCGATCGAACGTCAGGAAGCCAGCGGGCAGAGCATTGTGGGGTTCTGTGCCAGGGAACGGCTGTCCTTGGCGTCGTTCCACGCTTGGAAGAGGCGACTTCGCCGTACCCCGCAAAAAATCCGGCGAGGAGAGGCAAAGGAGCCACTGGTTCCCGTGCAGATCGTGACCGACCCAGGCAGTCTCGCAGGAATCCTGGAAGTTCAATGGCCTGGTGGTGTCCTTCTTCGGTCCCAGGCGTGTGACGTGCAGACGATCGTCGCGGCGATTACTGCCCTGTCGGCTTCTCCTTCGACGCGAAGGATGCGACGATGTTGATGCTCCCCACGTCGCTTCGTGTCTTCGCCAAGGCAGGCCCCACGGACATGAGACGGAGCTTCGAAGGGCTCGTCGGAATTGTTGAGCGGGAACTGCACCAGCAGGTGGAGTCGGGCGATCTATTCCTCTTCTTCAATCGGCGTGGCGATCGCGTGAAGGTACTCTGGTTCGCGGGTGACGGGCTCGTGATTTGGTACAGGCGATTGGAAAGCGGAACCTTCGAGATACCGAAAGCGGCACGGGCTGTGCGGGAGGATGGTTCAGTGTCGCCTGCTGGAATCGAGATTCGACTGAGTGATTTGACACTGATCTTGGAAGGTATCGACTTGGCCAGCGTGCGCCGTCGTCCACGATGGCGACGAGCATGATGTCAGTCCTGCCGTTCTGAAAGAAATCTCTGTGACAGCAGAACCAAATCACGGCGGCAAGCGTTTAACAAGGCATGGAGTACGAAGGTCCATCTCTCGCCGATCAACTGGCCGCCTGCCAGCAGCGGATCCGTGAGCTGAAACAGAGGGATGCCGAACGGCAGGCCGTCATCTCGCAACAACAAGAACTGATTGCCAGCTATCAGGAGCAACTGGCGAAGGCTGCCGAGCAACTGCGGTTCTTCAAGCGGGCGATGTTCGGCCAACGACGCGAACGGTACGCCCCTTCGCCCGATCAGAAGTTGCTTTTCGTTCCTGAAGCCGTGGCGGGGCTGGAGGCTCAGCGGCAGAACTCTGGGGAAGCCAACGCGGACTTGCCACCGCTTCGAACCCGGCGAAAGCCACGACGACCGAGAATTACGTTCCCGCAATTCTGGGAACACCGGCGGACTGAGTATCCGCTTCCTGACGCTGAATTGCCTTGCGGCTGCTGTGGTCAACAACGGGTTATCACCCGCACCCACATCACGAAGCGTTTGGAGATGGAAGAGGCCAAGCTCTATGTGGTCGAGGAGGTGCGGTACACCTACGGTTGCTCCCATTGCCACGATGGCTCGCAGATGGTCACCACACAGAGGCCGCCACAGGCCGTGGAGAAGAGCCCCTTCGGGCCGAGCGTCCTGGCGTGGCTGGTGACGTGGAAGTTCTTGCACCATTTGCCAGTCTATCGGCAGCAGGAACTGCTCCTTGGTCCGCTGAAGCGGTGGCTGTCGCGGGCACTGCTGTGCGGGCTGCTGAGCCGGACGGCCCAGGCCCTCCGGCCCCTGGAACGGCTGATTCGTCAGCAGGTGCTTGCCAGCATCGTCATCAACGCCGATGAGACGGAGGTGAAGATGCTCAAACCTGGGCACGGCAAGGCGATTACCGGCTACCTCAATGGGTTCGCTGGTGACGCCGATCATCGCTACGTGTTCTATGATTTCCGCCCCAGCCGCAGCCGAGACGGGCCACAAGAGGTGCTGGGAGACTACCGGGGTTACTTGCAGACTGATGGCTACGTGGTCTACACCTCGCTGGTTCGCCATTCGGAAGGCCGTTTGGTGGATGTCGCGTGCTGGGCTCACGGTCGGCGGGGCTTCGAGGAAGCGATCCCGGCGACCAGCCACCCGTTGGTCCACGAGGCCATGATCTGGACGCAGCAGCTTTATGACATCGAGGACCGTGCCCACGACATGTCGGCGGACGACCGCCGGGAATTGCGACAGGTAGAAGCGTTGCCGATCCTGGCGAGAATGAAAGCCCGATTCGATGAGGTGCGGCCGACGTTGCGCCCCACAGCCAAGCTGGCCGAGGCAATCGATTACGTGTTGAACCGCTGGAATGCCTTCACCCGGTATACCAGCGACGGGAGAATCCCGATAGACAACAACACGATCGAGCGGCTTCTGCGGCCCATCGCTATCGGCAGGAAAAATTACCTCTTTTTTGGAAGCGAGAAGGGCGGGAAGACTGCGGCGACACTTTACACGCTGGTGCAGAGCGCAGGAGAAACCATGTGGACGTGTGGCCGTATCTTACAGACGTACTGCGCCGCATTGCAGCCATTCCCCCCGGCGACACGGCTGCCCTGGAAGCCCTGTTGCCGGATCGCTGGGTTGCTGCCCACCCCGAGCAGCGGCTTGAGCAGCGGGAAGAAGAATCTCGTGAAGCCCAGGCCCGTCGCCGCCAGAAACGGGCCGCCCGCCGCGTTGCCGTTGCCTCGTAAATTGACGGATGTGGGCAGAAACGATACAATCTGGCGTTGACTGATCTTCAGCCTGAGCCGCCCAAATGCACCTTTCTCGGAAGATTTTGCGGGGCTTTCTAGTTCTGTTTGTGACCGCACTGGTTCTGCTTGTGATCGCGGTGATCTGGGTCGGAAGCAGCTTTCTTTCTTTCGACTTCAACGATGGCTACGCCCAATGGGGCGCGGCCGATATGGTCATCGAGTATATGGAGACCCACGACGGTCACTGGCCACCGAACTGGGAAGCATTGCGCGAGAACTTCGAGTCGGGCAGGGGATATTTGGGACATGTTGGCGGCACATTCGAACAGTTCCAAAAGCGGATCTTCATCGATTTCCAAGCCGATCCCGAAGAGTTACGGAAGCAATCCTTGGCCTCTGACAACGCAAAATTCGACGTCATCCATGCCGGCTGGGGCAGTGTGCAGTTTGGCGAAGGACCGAACGCGGTGCTGCGATCCTATTTCCGACGAAAGGCTGGCATTATCGATGCGCCCGTCCTTCCGGCGGCTGGCCAACTTCGCACGAGAAGGAAATCGCAAACGAATGGTACAAGCGTGGGGCCAGCGTCCATTTTGACGAGCACGAAAATGTCACGGATGTTTGGACGGCTTCTGATCCTCTAATTCGATCCCTCGGCGACAACGATCTCTCGGACCTGAGGAAATTCAAGCACCTCAAACGCCTAAACGTTGTGGGCAGCCGCGTTACTGATGCCGGCTTGGCCTACCTGAAGGACATTCCGACGCTTGAGGATTTGAACCTTGGCGGTACGCTAATCACGGACGCCGGTTCTGGCGAACTTAAGCGGACATCCTGGCCTGGCACAACTGAATCTCTTTGACACTCGCATTACCGACGCCGGTCTGCGACACCTTCGTACTCTGCGGAACCTGAGATCTCTCCGTTTGGATCAGACAAAAATCGCCAAGGAAGCCATTCGCGAACTCCAGTCGCAACTCCCTGCCCTGGAAATCGAGAATGAAGGCCGCTCCCCCCTGACGCCCCCCTACGACAAGTGAAGGTAGGAGATAGTCATAGAAAGCTCACCATGCCCTATACGGCTGGCGATTTATTGACGGTTGCGAATACGTTGTGTTCTCGCTCATCAGCTACTTGCTAACAGTTGCCTGCGCGAAGAGCACGGCTGGGAGGTTTAAGAAGACCATTAGACGGGCTGAAGAGCACATTGAACAAGTTAGGCGTGAGATGGTTGAAGAGTCGTGGCCGGCTCTTGATGCGCAGAAGATGATTCACGCCTCCGAAAAAGCGATCGTGGACTTGCCGAAAGAGGTGCAAGCATGTAAAGAAGCTTACGATGCGTTTTGCAGGGATGTCGTGGGTGTCTTGTGCTCGCGCGTAGAGTTCATAGAGGACTTGGAGAAACTGTAAAGACGGACGGGCGCAACGCGGCCGTCCGTCTGGTATAACCGAAGCTCGATGAGAACTACCAAGAGGTGAAGGCTGCGGCATTCGATTGGACTGCCCGTCGATCCCGCGCCGAAGCGGCCAAGGCCGACGTGGAAGCGATGAACTCGGGAACAACGACCGTGGTCTGAATAGGCACGGCCGACGATTCCCGAGACGTGCAAGATACAGAATGCGGGCTGATTAGAGCAAAGGGCGCGTGCCTCTTCGCCATGCCCAAGGGGGCGGACTGGGCGACCATTACCCAAGCCATCGGGTAGGGGAACGCAATGATTTATTAGGCACACACCGTCTTCGCGGTTGGGTTGATCTTGGGATGGCTCATGGCCGGAAATTCGGGACTCGCACAACAATTGCCCCAGCCTTCCGATGCCGACACCATGACTTGTCACACATTCCGTGATGCACTGCGCCTACCAACGAGTTCCCATTTCTGGGTGCAGCGCGACAGCTCGGGCAAATGGACTACCGGTCATCGGACGTCCTATTATGCTCCGTCGATCGACGATAGTAATCCGACGTTCGATGTATCCAACGGTAAGGTGTTGAGCAACGTCGGCCCAAACGGCGAATTGCGGAGCATCTCCTTCTTCGGCGCGACCTACCTCAATCCTGAAGCATACAATTATCCGGGCGGTTGGTTCAGTTTTAAGATTGCCACGTTCGGCCCCTATTCTTTTGCGATCGAAATCGACGGAAAACGTGAGGTTCCGGCCAAAAGCAATTGGCCTTGCCGAACGTCCTTTCTTGCCAATGTGATCCCCCTTACCAAATACCAAGCGAAGAAGGCGTGTATCGATATCGTGACTTTTGCCCCAGTGTCGGCCAGCGGCGAACGACGGCCGCGCGCGGCCATCCATGGGCTTTATCTGCGTAACACTTCGGCTGGTGGGTTGAAGGGAAACATCATTCCGCCTTGGGATCCGAAGCTCCTTATGACAATTGCGGACGGCCGGTACGCCGGAAGACCCGAGAAGATCGCCTTCTCGCTTTCGCCGGGAGAGGGCGTCTGGGTGCCGCTGGTAATCGCCGCGGCAGGAGATGACGCGGCGGTCGCGGAGATCAGGAAGTCAGGACCGCTGCCTTGGCTCGCCGAGACGTGCCGCTATTTCAACGGTAGTACGGGCCGCTTCTCCATGCCCGACGACGCCCTTGGTGCGGAACTCTTCCAGCGCCTGGCCGTCCAATGCCTGTCAACTTGCATACTTGATGAAAAAGGTGAGATCGCCGGGGGGATGTACGGAACCTATCCGCCAAGCAACGGTATCAATATGAGGGAAATCTATTATGCCGTCATGCCGGCATGTCAGCGGGATCCCAAGCTGTTTCGGCGTTTCATCCCCTGGAGTGTCCGATACGCCGTCCACCCAGGGTCGACGCATTTTCCGGGTGGCATTTCGCACTCGCTCGGGAGCACCCTGCAAGGCGTGGTTTATGCGGGGCTCTACTACGCCGCAACCGGCGATCGGGCCTTCTTCGCCGAGAACCCCAAACTGAAACAGAATCTCGTTGATACCCTTGAGAGCGTCATCAAATCGCGGAAGACTGATGACGTTTGGCTGTTCCCTTCGCTCTACATTGCCGATGGCCGTTCCCTGGGCGATTACCATACAGGTTCCAATGTCTGCGCCTGGTACTCGTTCCAGTCCTTTGCCAGGATTCTCGACGAGGCTTATGGCGACAAAGAACTGGCGAAACGCTATCGGGACGTCACCGGAAAGATCAAGAAAGCGTTGGAGAAACACAACATCATCGAGGGACCGTTCGGGAAACAGTACATCGAAGGAGTCAATCGTGACGGATCGATTCCGGTTATGATCCACGATGGCGAGGAGTCGGATGTCACCCTCATGCCGTTCTATGGCTACGCTCCGTTCGATGCGCCCGCCTATCGAAACTATAATCGCTTTGCCTTCTCCCCGCACAATGTGGCCTATTGCCCGGAGACCCGCGGCATTGTCTGGGAGAACTATGGCAAGAACGCGAAGGAGAAACCGTCGGGACCGTTGATGTGCGATGGGACCATGTCGTCTTACGCCACGGCTTTGGCAAATGTGACGGACCGGGAGTCAATGATCGGCAATAACGGTTCCATGACCGAACTTGAACGGCTGGCGGATGTCAGCGGCTGCATGTGGTGGTGGCCCTATGGCAAGGCGGCAAAGCGTAGCAAAGTCATACGGGGACTGTTCGAGTGTGGTTTTGCTCCGGGGGTGTTTCTCGAACTCTACACTTCGGAATTCCTGGGACTTCGATACGATGCGCCGACGCGGAGCCTGCACTTTCGGCCCTTCAACCCCTCCAGCGATTTCACATGGGAAGATTTCCCGTTAGGCAGCGGTCGGTTCAGCGTGGCCCACCGGCGCAGGCCGGGCCTGATCGTTGCCGAGGTGGCCAACCGTAATCCATTCGCAATTACCTCGACTGTGGAATTGATCCTGCCGGACAAGGACATCTATCGGAAAATGAAAGTCGGGGATCAACTCGTCAAGCCCTCGGGCACCGGCACGTTCCTCGGCCGAAACACGGTCCAAGTCAGCCGGGTATTGGCGCCCGGCCAGCATATTGTCGTCACCGCCACCACCGGGAAAAATAGGTGAGTCGCTTGGGCCAAAGCAAGTGGTCAGTCGGCCGTCTCGACAAACGTTCCTATTTCGGGGGTGCTCGCGCTGTGATTCCAAGAACAAGCCAAGACTACAAGTTCATCCCGTAATCTCATCTCGCAAATCAACCCACCAGGAAGTCGTCACCAGTGTCGGTTTGGACTCGGCTCAATTCCTGGCGCACTCCAGCGCAAACCACTGTGTCCTTGCGGCAGCCGTGAAAAATCTTTGATCGCCGGGCGGTGGTGACGGCGACGGACGGTCGATGATCGGAGGGCGATGCCAGACGCGATGTGCCGCCACGGGATCGGCGACGAGAGGTACGAGGCGAGGTGTCACGACCGTGACGCCTCAATGTGGTTTCGCAGTGCCCCAAGTTCCTCGTCACAGATGAAGCCCACGCTGTCGGTTGCCGTCATTCCCTCGCACCATGCGATGATCTCGGCCGGCGGCAGGTCGCACTTCTTCAGGGCCTTGATGATCACCGCGAAACACTCCTCGATGTCTGCCGTCATCATTCCCTCGTCACTCATTTCCACCTGCTGGCTCCCTTGCTTCATCAAATCCAGCGAAAGCTCCATCGCCGGCCGCAACTGTCCCAGATCGACCAATCGGCTTAGGTTGTGTTTCACCGCTTCATAGGCCGCGTAGTCGTAGCTGAAATTGCGGTTGATGTCTCGTTCGTCGAAGTCGGTCGCGTCGGCGATGGCTTGCCGCGTCGCGGCAGCCAGTTCTCCGGCCGGGGCCTGCAACTCGAATCTGGCGTCGAGTTGGCGGAGAATCGTGCGGTCATCTTTCGCCAATTCCAGCAGAACGTCGATGGCGCGGAGGTGGGGGATTTGTTTATGAGCCTGATCCACACCTGCGAACTGTGCGGCGCGAACCCGTTCGACTACCTGACTGAGCTTGAGCGGCATGCGGGCGAGTTATCCGCCAATCCAGAGCACTGGATGCCGTGGAACTATCGAGACGCGCTGGAGAGCAAAGGAACGCGACATGTCAAAACACCGTCCGAAGAAAGCCGTTAAGACGGCAGATTCCGCGGCTAGGCTGCGTAAGGCATTGGCGAAACGCAGCAAAGGCGACCTGATCGACGTTCTGCTGGAATTGGCGAAAGATGACCGCACGATTCTCCGCCAACTCGACGCCAGATTCGAGTTGCAGGCCCCGGCCGGAGAACTGGCTGCCGCGACGCGGCAAGCCATCGCCGACGCGACCGACTTCGACGAACGAGACATCAACCGCAATTTCAGCTACGACTACGCGGCCTATGAAGCGGTGAAACACAACCTAAGCCGATTGGTCGATCTGGGACAGTTGCGGCCGGCGATGGAGCTTTCGCTGGATTTGATGAAGCAAGGGAGCCAGCAGGTGGAAATGAGTGACGAGGGAATGATGACGGCAGACATCGAGGAGTGTTTCGCGGTGATCATCAAGGCCCTGAAGAAGTGCGACCTGCCGCCGGCCGAGATCATCGCATGGTGCGAGGGAATGACGGCAACCGACAGCGTGGGCTTCATCTGTGACGAGGAACTTGGGGCACTGCGAAACCACATTGAGGCGTCACGGTCGTGACACCTCGCCTCGTACCTCTCGTCGCCGATCCCGTGGCGGCACATCGCGTCTGGCATCGCCCTCCGATCATCGACCGTCCGTCGCCGTCACCACCGCCCGGCGATCAAAGATTTTTCACGGCTGCCGCAAGGACACGGTAGAAAACGCCTGCCGCTCGCGCCTCGGCGACGTGCCGGCCGTCTACACCATCGCCGACCTCTGCCGCCCCTGGCTGCTCGTGGAAATCGAAGGGATCGCATTCGGCACATGGGCATAGCGCCGCCAAACACGCCGCTTCGCCCAGAAAGGCGGTAACCCGAATACCGCGTTCGGCGGAAAGGGCCGTAAACGGCCCTACAAAGTGTAACTTGCACGCGAGGCCAATCGATTTCGTAGCCGCCAAGAGCCGACTCGGCAGGCTGACGTTGAATGACGCGCAAAGAAATAGGCCATCGCGGGGATGGCCTTGTCGAGTTTGTTGGGCGAAGGGATTGAGGTGCGCGTAGCGAACGCGCCGCTTCCGCCAAGCGTGGGCAAGCAGGCCAATGGCACCGGTTGCCCACATGACGAAGGTGGAGGATTCGGGGACAGCTTCTGATAGAACCACGTTGTCAATAACGGCATCGGCAATCGCACTTGGGTTAGCACCAGGGGCTCCGTCCTCTCCAAATGGATAGCGTGAGCCACCAAGTCTTGTCATATCGACACTCAAGGCACCGAGTCCCGAAACGCTCAACTCTTGAATCACATTGTCGGTTGTCATGTCTGTGACCGTTGCCGTAATCACACCTGTCGTCGAATCATACTCGATAAGGTTGTGATACCAAGTGTTCAACGAGTAGTAGTTGCCTGCTGCATAGTCCATCACAGACGTGCCCGAAGCATCGGTCGCTCTCAGAATCAGCATGTGACCTGCATCGGGGTTTGCATATTCCAGATTAACTGTACCATTGCCTGGCGGCAAGCCTGCGTCGGCAAAGCCACCGTTCAGGTCGGAGGCGTACAAACCAAAATTCACCCCACCAGACCAGTCGGAGCGAGTCATCTCTTGATCCCATTCCAGGTTGAACGAGCCACCACCATATGTCGTGTTTGTATAAGTATACCGGCTTGGGGTGTATGCCTGCTTCTGATTGGTCATGCTGAGAAAATACTGTTGGTTCGTGCTGTCCCAATAAAAGTTGTTTGGCTGGTCCGTCGTCCATCCCGGGTCCGTCGAGAAATCCGTCTGATAAACCGTCTGCCATTCCGCCTTCGCATCGGCTGTAGCCATTGCTACGATGGTCCCTGTCACAATCGCCAACAAGGCTTTCAACGTTCTCATCACACACCTCCCAAGAAATTGCGGACGACTGGTCGCCCTAGGTCAACAAAGCGAGGTACTGACAAAGTACCGTCCTATTTCGTAAGATCGCCAGTTGGTAACGAAGGTGGGGTTGTCGGCGTCCGTGCTGCTGTCGTCGAGGACGCACAAGATGCCAAAGAAAGGTTGGCAATGCAGCCCTCGGCGACCGCCCCCGCTGCATAACGATCCCCCACATTCGAGAACCCGAGCCGGGCAATCCCGGGAAACGTGCCTACACTGTTCAGTGTTTTCGCGCCGACTCGCGATCGATTTGCCCGATTGGTTACCGTTAGGCTCAACGTTCCAACATCGTGGTCATAGATCGCCTGCACGTGGTACCACACATTGCTGCAAACGGTGCCGCTTGCTCCTGGCTAGGCAGGCACCGCCGCAGAGGGTTCCAGTAAAGCAGGAACGCGCTCCTCCCGGCATCGACGCGTGCAAACTGGACTTGCCAATTCGTCTGTGACTTCTCCGCCATCTGGGTATCAAAGAGCCCTAATGACGAACATGCGGCCCAGTCGCAACGAATAAGCTCGATGTCGTATTCAAGCTTGTAACTGGCCGAATCGGAGTAGGAAAGAGTCGTGTATGCGTACTCGTCTGATTTCTTGTCATTGTAGAAATGGTAGGTACAGGACGATTGATTCCAATAGAAGTGCGACGGGTCATTAGTCGTCCACTCTGGGTCGGTTGAAAAGTCCGTATGGTAAACCGTCTGCCAGGAATACCCCGACTGCCGCGTGCTAGGCGTTGGCGTCGAAGCCGGTGCAGGCACCAGAATAGCCACGCCGCCACCGTCCTCCGCGTCGAGAGGCACGTAAATTGCGTTAACGATACCGTTAGAACTAGAGAAGTATGGCTTCTTGCTGTCGAGATCGCCGTGTGCGTCAAGTTGTTTAAGACCCGTGACCGAAAGCGTCTGGAGCACCGACTTGTTTGAAAGGTCGAGAAATTGGAACCGGGCTTCCATTATCCCGGAAGCCGAAACAACGAGCGCGCGAGTTCCATCAGGAAACGCCCAAACCCCGCCGGGGTTGCTGACCCTAATATGGTCAACGACACTCATGGTGCCCGTGTCGATTACGTCAATTCTTCCTGCCGTGCGATACGGCATGTACACCTTCGAGCCGTCGGGAGACAGCGAGAAACCGCAGTCACGGTGCTCCCCACTCAGCGTCGAGTTGCATCCAACCACGTCGAGCGTATTAATAACGCTTTGGTCCGTAGAACGAATCTTATAGAGCCGTTCGGAGCCACTGTTGCGGCTTGCTATGTAGACGTACTGGTCGTCCGGGCTGACGCAAATTGGAAAATTGGGTTCGCCATTTAGAGTAACGCCGCTCCCAATCATGGATTCCGTTGTCATGTCGACAACTCGAAGCGATCCCACCGAGCCCCTGCCAGGAACGTTTTGACCAACGTACAAGTACCGTCGCCTGCTGTCGAACGCCAGATTACCCGGCCACGGTCCTACCTTGATCGACTTGTCAACCTTGCCGGTTGTCAGGTTCACTTTATTCACTGTGCCCGCGTAAAAGTCGCTGTACCACAGGTAGTTTCCGTCCCCCGACACCAGGTTCCCGCCTCTACAGCCGCGAGAAGCGTAGTCACGGATCCCGGTCCGAGAGACAGCATCAAAGACCCGAAAACGCGGGTGGTCCCACTCGCCCACGTAGATCTTTGTTCCGTCGGGCGATACATCGACGGTGTTGCAGTCAACTGCGGGCAGGATGCCTGTGAGCTGGAAGGCTACAGCCTCGCCGACGCGTGGCGGGTACGATTGACCTCCTGGAGTTGCGGGAGGAAAAGACTTGATTAGGACAGCGCTCAACTCCTTGCTCCCGCCGCGGCGAATCTCAAACGATTCAGTATACGTCTCAAAGCCGTCCTTACTGACCTCGATTTTATGGTCGCCAACATTCAGAGAGAGTCCGTCCCGGGGCGTTTTGATTTCTACCCGTTCCCCGTTAATCTTGATGACAGCATCCGGCACATTAACCGTGAGCAGCAACGTGCCCTTATTTGTTGCGACGTAGAGGGTGATACCCGATACCACGAGCAGCGGAAGCGCCGCAGCGGCAGCAATCCGAGTTGATCGCCTGCGCCACCACGGTGGTGACGATGCTAGTGGAAGCCGAATAAGCCCAGCGTCGGTTGGCGATTGGCCTGGCAAGGCTGAATCGGTGAACAGACCGGCAAGATCGCAGCCAGCAGCAAACGGCGCTAAGGCTGCCGCCGCCTCTGCTGGCGTCGCAAACCGGGCAGCCGGATTCTTGGCCATCATCCGCTCGACGATCCTGGACAACTCGTCGGGAACGCTGGCGCGCAAGGTCTTCGCCGTGGGCACTGTGTCGCGGGCGTGGCCCACCACCTTGTTAAGAGGCGTCTTGTAGTTCGGACCACTGAACGGAGCGCGGCCGGTCAAGAGATGGTAGAACGTGCAGCCGAGCGAATAAATGTCGGCGCGGATGTTTACGCGATGACTATCGTCCGCTTGTTCGGGGGCTATATAGTCGGGCGTGCCCATCGCCAGGCCGTTCGAGGTCACCTCTTTACCCGGAGTCTGCTCCGAACCAAGCAAGGCCAGGCCGAGGTCGAGGATTTTGACTTGCCCTTGCGGCGTCAACATCAGGTTGGATGGCTTGATGTCACGATGCACCAGGTGGTTCTCGTGAATGTATTGCAGCCCGATGGCCGTCTGCCGGACCAATTCGCAGGCGTCAGCGATCGGCAGCGGTCCGGCGCGTTGGACCAGTTTGGACAGATCGACGCCATCGACGTACTCCATCACCAGCACGGTGGTGCCGTCGATGTCACGGGCGTCATAGGCTTGGACGATATTCGAGTGGGAAAGCTGGCCGACGGCCTTCATTTCGTTCTCGAAGCGGGCCACCGCCCGCGGGTTGCGGGTGCGCTCGCTCGCCAGGACTTTCAGCGCAACGATCTTGCCGAGCCGAGTTTGCCGGGCCTTGTAGACGGTGCCCATGCCGCCCACGCCCAATTTCGCGAGCAACTCATACTCGCCCAATCGCCCCAACTCGGACAACGACGGCTCGGCAACAGGTGCAGTGACGGGATCGCCGCCATCCGGACCGGCTGCCTCGGCGGCTTCCATTGCCCGGCGGTACTCCGGCGATTCCAACTCTGGAGGAGGCGGCGCCGGACGCCGTGATCCCCGAAAGAGCGAGTTGCCTTGACGCCCCAGTTCCTCGACCGTGGCATCGCAGATAACGCAGGTCTCGATATGTTCCGCCACGGCTTCCGTCAGATCCTCGGGCAGACCGCCTTGGACGTAACTCGAAAGTTCTTCAGGTGTTGGGCACTTTCGAATGGACACGGTTACGATCCTTTCTATCTGCCTAACTACAAGAACGCGGACGCGCCACACGACTTTTCGTAGAGTTTCCACCAGAAAGCTAACACGAATGTACTCCTCACGCTCCGCGTGAGGCCGTCCGTCCGCGCCCTTCTTCACGCGGAGCGTGAGGAGTACATCCGTGTTAGCCGCAGTCAGTCGAATATCCCCTGCAACTCTTCGCGAACCCGGCGAACGACCCGACACTTTGCCTGACGGACGGCGTGTTTCGTCATTCCCAGTTCGGCAGCGACTTCGGGCGACGGCCGTTCATCGACGGCTGTCCGCCAAAAAGCCTGCCAAGTCCGCTCCTCAAACTCCGCTCGGATCAGTTCCAAGGCCGTGCGGGTCAGCAAATCATTGTCGCTGGCGACTTGTTCGGCCGAATCGGGCATTTCGTCGGGAACCTGGTCGAGCATTCGTCGCGCGTCGCTTCCCCCAATGGCCGCAGGCTCTCGGTCGCGCCAGCGGTCAACGATTTTGTATTGGGTAATCCGCCGCAACCAGCCACGGAAGGTATCTGTGCCCCGGTCGCGACGAAAGTCAGAGATGTTTCGGGCCACCGCCATCCAGACTTCCTGAACAACATCCCCGGCATCGTACACGCTCAGACCAGCTTGTCGGCACCAGAGAAACACGAGTGGCCCGTAGAGTCGCACCAGCCGCCGCCATGCGTCTGGGTGCTGGTCTTTGACTCGCTGCAATAGACTCAAGGAAGTGGAACTTGGGGGCGCGGGAACGAACGAGTCGGTAGTGCTGCTGTCGTAGGGCATGGCAGAGGAGGCAAACGTCGATGTTGTTCACGGATGCACCGGGAGCGACGGAGACTCCCTTTCAGGTGACGAGTAATGCCCCCAATATGACAGATGAAAATGGGGATGTCAACCAGGCTACGGCCCCGCTTTTCCCCAGGGCCAATCAATTGTTCAAGTTGGGTAACAACATCCGGCGTGGCACGGGCATCTTGCCCGTGTTCTTCGGCCACGGGCAAGATGCCCGTGCCACGTAATTTGGAAAACTGATTGGCCCTGCCGGTTGTCCCCCCTCTCTGGACGCCGATGGGATTGCGCCTGTACATTGATGGTGTTGCAGCGCAATCCATTCACGTCAATAAGGAGCCGCCAGATGGGCATGTTCGATACGGTCGGGACCGCCGCCGGCCAGGGGCAACGCAAGGAGAACACGCTGCGGAAGCTGGAACGCATGAAGAAGACGCTCCGCCACGAAGAGCCCGATCGCGTGCCGGTCAGCGACTTCTTCTGGGGCGGCTTCATCCAACGCTGGCGGAAGGAACTCGGCCTGCCCGCCGACGCCAATCCGTATTTTTACTACGACCTCGATTGGATCGTCACCGTCTCGAACATGGACCCCTGGATTCGCCCGTTCGAGACGATCAAGGAGACGCAAGACGAGGTAGTGGTCAAAACGGGCTACGGGGCGATCATGCGGAAACTGTTCCGCTGCCCGATGCCCGAGTTCATCGGCTGGGAGACCGACACGCTGGAGAAGCTGGAAGCGGCCGAGTTCGACGATCCGCGCGACCCGCGGCGTTACTTTTCGGCGGGCGACAATCAGATCGCCGGCGTGGGCGACGGTTTCGAGCGGAACTCGCCCCCCTGGCTCGACACGGTCAAGTCGCTCTGGCCCGATTTTCCGGTCTACGGCAGCATGACGGAATGCTCGGAGTGCATGACGCGGATGATCGGCCCGCAAAACCACATGATGTGGATCGCGTTGGAACCCGAGCGAATGGCGACAGTGCTCCGTCGCGTCGGGCAGTTCTATCTCGACTGTGCCAAGGCGGCCATCGACGCCGCCGGGCCGTGGCTCGATGGCTTCGTCATCTGGGGCGACGTGGCCTATAAGAAAAGCACCTTCATGCACCCGGACTATTGGCGGGCGAACTACAAGCCCTGGGTCAAGGCGATCGTCGATTACGCCCACGCGAAGGGGCTCGACGTGATCTACCACGGCTGCGGCAACGTCAATTCGATCTTCGCGGATTACATCGAAACCGGCATCGACGCCATGAACCCGCTGGAAGTCAAGGCGAACATGGACGTTCTCGACCTCCGCCGCCGCTATGGCCATCACATGGGATTTTGCGGCAACAGTAATATCCAGATTTGGGAATCGGGCGACCGCGAGGCGATCCGCCGCGAGGTCTTGACCAAGCTGAATGCCGCCCGCGGCGGCGGGTTCATCTTCCAGTCGGATCACTCCGTCTCCAGCGCCGTCTCCGGCCAAACGTATGACTACATCGTCAAGCTCGTGCGCCGGTACGGCAACTATCCGCTCCAACTCGGCGAGTTCGACCAGCCGGCTCCAAGTACGGAGGAGAAATAACGTGAAGATGATTCTTCGATGTCACACTGCGATCCTTGTTGGTCTTCTCAGTGCTTGGAGCTTCTCTGCCGTCGCGGCTGCGAAGCCGCAAGCGGCTGACGAACTCGACCGCTGCAACGTCGTGTGGACGACGCCCGGCAAAGATGCCGGCGACTCGATGCCGCTTGGCAACGGGCAGGTGGGCATCAACCTCTGGGTCGAAGCCGGCGGCGACTTGCACTTCTACATCTCCCGGACCGATTCGCTCAGCGAAATCTCGCGGCTGTTGAAAGTGGGAAAGGTCCGCGTTTCGATTTCACCCAACCCGTTTGCGGCCGGGCTGCCGTTCCAGCAGGAGCTTCGCCTGCGCGAGGGCCGCTGCGAAATCACGGCCGGCGAAGGCGACAAAAAGGTGACGCTGTCGGTGTTTGTCGACGCCGATCGCCCCGTCGTGTATGTCGTTGGCGAGTCGGCGTCGCCGGTGTCGGTGAAGGCCACGATCGAGAGTTGGCGGACAGCCCGGCACGTGGTCGCCCGCGGAGACGAGCAACTCTCCGCCTGGACTGTTCGCGAAGCGCCTTTCGAGATTGCCGAGTCGCCCGACGTCTTTCCCGGCAACCTCGGCGACGAGGTGGCATGGTATCACCGCAACCAGACGTCGGTTTGTCCGCTGACGCTAAAACACCAAGGGCTCGCGGCGGCGGCCGACAAGGTGCGGGACCCGCTGCTGCACCGCACGTTTGGCGGCTGGATCGCCGCGGCGGGATTCAAGGCGGTCGATGCGCGCTCGTTGGCAACGTCGGCGCCGGTCACGTCATTCGCCGTTCGCGTCGCCGTACCCTGCAAACAGACGCCGGATGCAAAAACCTGGCTGGACATGGCCAGCGAACTCTCCGATCAGTCGGCCGACGCTCCGGAAGCCATGCAGCGAACGGCGGCGTGGTGGCGGGCGTTCTCGGGACGATCGTGGGTCTTCGTCAACGGCGATCAGCAGTTGACAATTTCCGGCCAGCAGCACCCGCTGCGCGTGGGGCACGATTCCAACAATGAGAATCGATTCTCCGGCAAGCGCGGACGAGCCAGCGTCTACGGACATGCTCTTTCTGCTGCCGAGGTCGCCCAACTTGCCGCCGACAAATCGAAGCAAGCCGGCCCGCCCTCGAAGGACAGAATGACGATCGGTGAGGGAAACGTCGCCGATATTCCCAACGAAAAGTGCGACTTTTCCCGCGGGCTGACGCTGGAAGCTTGGATACAACCGGACCGCGTTGCCCCCGCCCGCATCTTCGACAAAATGACCGCCGGCGGAACCGACGGGTTCATCTTCGACACGCAGCCCGGCGACACCCTGCGCCTCATCGTCGGCGATTGGACGCTCTCCGCACCGAGCGGCATCCTCAAGGCGGGCGCGTGGCATCACGCCGCGGCGACAGCCGATCCCTCCACCGGAGCCCTGCGAATCTATCTTGACGGCAAGCTGGTTGCCGAGCGGCGGGGCAGCACGGTGTCTCCGGTCACGCGAGGCTATTCCCTTCAGCGTTACGTGCAGGCTTGCGGCGGTCGCGGCACATACCCCATCAAGTTCAACGGCAGCATCTTCACGGTCGAGCCCAAACGCATGGGCAGGCCCCATAATGCCGATTGGCGAGCCTGGGGCGACTGTCACTGGTGGCAGAACGCCCGCTTCCCCTGTCACCCGATGTTGGCCAGCGGCGACTTCGAGATGATGGACCCGTTGTTCCGTCTCTACACATCGGTTCGCCCGCTGTGCGAAGCGAGGGCAAAAATCTACCACGGCGTCCAGGGCTGTTACTTCCCTGAAACCATGACCGTGTGGGGCACCTACGCGAACGCCGATTACGGCTGGAATCGCACCGGCCACCAGCCGAAAGACGTTCTGTGTCCTTACTGGGCCTACGCATGGAACCAAGGCCCCGAACTGGTCGCGTTGATGCTCGATTGCTGGGATTACACGGAGAGCGAGACGTTTCTCCAACAGCAGCTCTTGCCGATGGCCGAATCGGTGCTGGCCTATTTCAACACGCGATTTAAGAAGGGCGCCGACGGGAAGATCGTGCTCAGTCCGACGCAGGCGGTGGAGACCTACTGGAGCGGTGTCATCAATGACGCTCCGACAACGGCCGGCCTGAACAATATCACGGCTCGGCTCTGTGCGTTGCCAGAGCGGCTGACGACGGCCGAGCAGCGGGAATTCTTCGCCAAGATGAAGACCGCCTGCCCCGTTGTGCCCGTGGAAGAAGCGAAGCACGACGGCCGAACGGTCCGCAAGTTGCGCCCGCCGAAAAATATGCGAAGCAGCGGACGAATTGCGAGAATCCCGAGTTGTACCCGATTTGGCCCTTCCGGCTCTACGGCCTGGGCAAGCCGGGGCTGGAAGAGGCGGTCGCCGCCTACACGCACCGACTGAACCATCTTGACGTCGGCTGGGGTTACGACGGCAGCGCCGCGGCGTTGTTGGGTCTGAGCGACGAAGCGGCGCGCATTCTCAAGGTGAAGGCCGCAAACTCGCATCCCGCCTATCGCTGGCCGGCGACCTGGGGACCGAACTTCGACTGGCTGCCTGACCAGGATCATGGCAGCAACTTGCTGGAGACGACGCAGTTGATGCTGCTGCAAGCGGACGGCGACGCGATCCGTTTGCTGCCGGCCTGGCCGAAGCAGTGGGACGTGCAGTTCAAGCTGCACGCCCCGCACGGTACGACGGTTGAATGCGTTTATCGCGGCGGCCGCATCGAGCAACTCCGCGTCGAGCCCGAGTCGCGGCGCAAGGACGTCGTTTGTTCGCTTGCCAAACTGCCGGATAGTCGCTAAAGTGACCGCCATGCCGCTGTAGGAGGCGTATCCAGACGCCGATTTCAATGCGAAAACGCCGGCGGATCGGCGTCTGGAGACGCCTCCTACAATAACATTGTCGCGTCCTCAGTCGCCGATTTCCCGCAAACGCTTACGCTCGTCCGCCTTCAGCATTGCAAGGAAACCCATGAACCCCGTCATCCTTGTGAACGCCGTCATCCTTGGGGTCTTTCTTCATGCCGTCGCCGCCCTGTTCGCGGCAAATTGCTACGCGCCGCAGAAGTACATCAAGCGTTGGTCGTGGGAGACGTTTTGGATGACGCAAGCGGCCTGGTGCTGGCTTCTCTGGCCGCTGATCGGGGCGCTGTGTACCATCCCGCATCTCGGCCGGGTGCTGGCGGAATCGCCGAAACTGCCGATGCTCTACGGCTTCCTGATGGGCGCGGCCTTTGGCATCGGCGGCACGGCCTTCAATGTCGCCATCCGCTATATCGGCTTCGCGCTGACTTACTCGATCGCCATCGGCTTGTCGGGAGTGCTCGGCACGTTCGTCACGCCGCTGGTGAAAGGGACTCTCGGCGAGACGCTGCAAAAGCCCGGGGCGGGCTGGCTGATGGCGGGCGTGGCCGTCGGCGTGCTCGGCATCGCCCTGTGCGGCGTCGCCGGGCGATTCAAAGAACTCGACCTGGAGCAACAGAAGGGCGGCCGCGGGGAATTCTCGCTGGTCAAAGGGTTGCTGTTGGCCCTGCTGGCCGGCGTCCTTTCGGCCATCTATGGCATCGGCACCAACGACGTGGCCGAGCCGGTAGTTAAAAAAGCGGCCGAGTACGGCGCAGGATACTGGCAGGGCAACGTGGCGTATCTCTTCGTCAATCCCGGCGCCTTTCTCACGGCCTTCGTCTATACAATGTATCTCGCCCGCAAGAATCGCTCCCTCGGCGAGCTAACGCGGCTTCGCCCCGGCCCCGAGCGCGGCAGCCTTGCGGTGAACTACCTGCTCTCGATCCTCGTCGGCGGGCTATGGTACGGGCAATTCTTCATCTACACTCTGGGACGCGTGCGGTTGGGCGACGCCTACAAGTTTTCGAGCTGGGCCATGCTGATGATCATGATCGTGTTGTTCAGCAACCTCCTGGCCCTGATCTTCCGCGAATGGAAGGGCTGCCGCCCGCGGACCTGGGCAGCCATCGTGCTGGCCGTCGCGGTGCTCGTGACCGCCGTGCTCCTGCTGACCCGCGGCAACTACCTGGGCAGTCTCGCTTCTTAAACAAGGAGAACATTTGATGACTCGATACGGCAGCGTGATCGGCTTGAACGCCGACAAGTTGGACGAGTACAAGCGGCTGCACGCGGCGGTGTGGCCCGACGTGCTCAAGATGATCAAGCAGTGCAACATCCGCAACTACTCGATCTACCTGCGGCGGCTTGAGGGCCGCTATTACCTTTTCAGCTATTTCGAATACACCGGCACCGATTTCGCCGCCGACATGGCGAAGATGGCGGCCGATCCCACCACGCAGCGCTGGTGGGAGTGCTGCAAGCCCTGCCAGGCCCCGCTGGCCGATCGGCAGACAGGCGAGTGGTGGGCGAACATGGAAGAAGTGTTCCACGCGGATTAGCAGTGGGGCAGATATTCCTGTCTGCCACAGCAAGGGATGGCACATCCGGCAGACAGGAATGTCTGCCCCACCCGCCTCAGAATGCGCCGACGAAATAGTCCCCTCTCCCCGAGATGAGGATGATAAGGGAGAGGGGAGCGAACTTATGGGCGTGCGGCTATGTCCGCTTCGCAACGCCCAGTTCTTCGAGTTTCGCCGCGACGTTGTCGGCATGGGTCGCGGGATGGACGTCCTTGTCGATAAACAGGATGTGGCCGTCCTTGCCGATGAAAAACGTCCATCGGCTCGCCCAACGCTGCACCAGCCCGGTGACGCCGTACTCGCGGGCGACTTCCCCGCCGTGATCGCTGAGGATCGGGTAGTCGGCCCCGACCGATTGCGCAAATTCATGGTTCTTCTCCGGCGTATCGACGCTGGCGGTGAAGTAGGCCACGTCGAACTCCCTCAGTTTCGGCCCGTGCTGCGCCATCAATTTGCACTCGGCCGTACAGCCGGGCGTAAACGCCCTTGGGAACCACGCCAACACCACGGCCTGTTTGCCGCGATAATCCGAAAGTCGATACGTCTTGCCGTCGCTGCCGGGCAAGTTGAAATCGGGGGCGAGATCGCCCACTTTCAGTTCTTCCGCTGTCGCCACACCGAACATGATCGCACCTCCCGTTGGTCTTCGCTTGTCTTCTCCCCTCGCCCACGCCAAATCCGTTTGAAATTCTATGTCGGCGCTCGGGCTGCCCGCCGAAACTGGCGGAAATCGGGGAAAATTCCGCCGTTGGACACTTGCACGAGAGGACACCACGCTGTCCCATGGCCGACCGAACGATCATCCTTCCCCGATCGCCAGCACGCCCGTTCCGCTGCTCCGGTCGCTCTTCAACTCCTGAAGCGCCCGATTGGCGTCGGCAAGGGGATAGAGCGCCGTGTGCGGGTGGATGGGAATGGCGGCGGCCTCGGCCAACAATTCGCGGCCGTCTTGCCGCGTGTTGCAGGTGACCGAATGGATGTCGCGCTCGTAAAAGACGTAGCGCTCGTAGTCCATTTGCGGGATCGGGGTCATGTAGATTCCGGCCAGTGAGAGCGTGCCCCCTCTCTTGAGCGACTCCAAAGCCGGCAACACCAGTTCGCCCGCCGGAGCGAACATGATGGCGCTATCGACCTTGACCGGCATTGCTGCGGCATCTTCGCCGACCCAAACCGCCCCCATCCGCCGCGCCAACTCACGGTGGTTCTCGCCTCGCGTGGCCACGTAGACCTCGCAGCCGCGGTGGAGCGCAATCTGGATGACCACGTGCGCCGACGAGCCGAATCCGTAGAGCGCCAGCCGGCCGCCAAAGGGTAGATTGCAGCGCCGCATCGCCCGATAGCCGATGATGCCGGAACACAACAATGGCGAGGCCTCGATGTCGCCGAACTCCTCGGGCAGCCTGTAGCAGAACGCCGCCGGCGCCACCGTGTATTCGGCGTATCCGCCGTCGGCGTGGTAGCCGGTGAAACGGGCCGAGTCGCAGAGATTCTCCTTTCCGGCGGTGCAAAAGCCGCAGCGGCCGCAGGTGTGACGAAGCCACGCCACGCCGACACGCTGGCCGAGCTGCAGGGGAGTATCGGTTTGCGAAGCCGCAAGCGGCGGACCGAGTTTCTCGACCGTCCCGATAATCTGATGCCCAGGTATGATCGGCATCTTCTCTTGCGGCAAGTCCCCCTCGATCACGTGCAGATCGGTGCGGCAAACGGCGCAGCAGCGGACGCGAATCCGCACCTCGCCCGGCCCCGGCTCGGGCGTCGGCAGATCGACCAATTCCAACGGCCGCGAGCCGATCGGAGCAATGCGACGCAACAACATGGCTTTCATGGCAGCCGGCAACCCTAAGACTTGGGGACACCCAGAACTCGGTCAATTATATCGTTGGCCGCGCCCGGACATGCCGCCTCGTATGGGCGGTGCAGGCGAATGGGAACCAGCGGCCCCTTCTTTGTGGGGGAATCCTCGCCAAGTGATCGCCCGCTTTTCCGGCCGATTCCGGTCCAATTGCTTGCTTTGCCTAGGTTGCCTAATTAAAATCAGTGGTGTAGAAGTATCTGTAGCACTTAACTCGCTCCCACGGCCAGCCGCATCGCGACGACGTGGGAGCGTACCGGACAATTTCTTCCCGCAAACTGGATGGAGATATTACCCATGCGTTGTCGAGCACTCGGCTTGTGGTCCCTTGCGCTGTCGACGGCGGGAATTCTGCTAATGGCCGCTTCGACGAGCGTGGCGCAGACCAGCAATAGTAACAGCGGCAACAACAACGGGGTTAACCCGAACGGAAGCGGCGTCAGCGGTATTCAGTCCGCCGGCATCGCCATCGACGCCGAGGGCGTGTTGCGAGTAAAGACCTTCGGCGATCCCGGCGGACAACTCATGCGCGAGCGGATCGCCGCTGCCAAGGCCAACCTCGGGCCGAAGCTGGCTTCTTACAGCAAAATGCGCAAGGTGTCGTTGAATCGTCTGGAGCAGGCGATCCTCGATCATCAAAGTACGCTGACCGACGAGATGCGATACCTCGCCGGCTTGCAGCGGGTTCGCTACGTCTTCTACTATCCTGAAAGCAAGGACATCGTCTTGGCGGGTCCGGCGGAAGGTTGGGCGGCGGATGCCTCCGGTCGAACCATCGGCATCGGCACCGGCCGGCCCGTCGTGCAATTGCAGGACCTCGTCGCGGCGCTGCGGGCATTTCCAGCCAGCGGCGACAAAACCACGATGATCGGCTGCTCGATCGATCCGACCCCCGACGGCCTGGCATCGATGCAGAATTTCCTCCGCGGCAATCGCCCGAGTCCCGGCAATGTCGAACCGTTCGTCGAGGCGCTCCGCAACAGTCTCGGCTATCAGATCGTCAGCATCAACGGCGTGGCGCCCAAAACCCACTTCGCCCAAGTGATGGTCGAAGCCGACTACCGCATGAAGCTGATCGGCATCGGGCTCGAAAGGCCGCCGGTGAGGATGGCCAGCTACGTCGACCGCGCCAGGCCGGGCGAGGTCAGCCGCAATGCCCTGCAACGCTGGTTCTTCGTCCCCGACTACAAATGCGTCTGCCAGAGCGACGATAAACTCGCGATGGAACTGGTCGGCGACGGCGTCAAGCTGGTCGGCGAGGACGAGCTTGTGATGGGTAACGGCGAGCGGCGGACGGCCGCCGGACGCGGCAGCAAGGCCAGCCGTGATTTCGTCGTCAACTTCACCAGCCGCTATCCCGAGCTCGCCGAGCGGTCGCCGGTCTATGCCGAATTGCGGAATCTGATCGACTTGTCGATCGCCGCGGCCTACATCCAGGAGCAGGGCTACTACGAGAAGACCGACTGGAAGATGCCCTTCTTCGGCAGCGAGCGGGAGTTCCCGATTGAGGTCTACAGCATTCCCAAGACCGTGGAAACGGCGGTCAACGCGGTTTGGAAGGGGCATTCGCTCATGACCCCCATCGGCGGCGGCGTCACCATCGAGGCAACCCAAGCGCTCAAGGACGACAATCTCCTTGCCGACAAGAAGGGCAAGGTGGCCAAGACCCGCGAAGGCGTGAAGCTCAACCTGGCCAAGGGCCAGTGGTGGTGGGACTAAACAACCGCCCGCGGTTTCGCGTTGGCCGCTTGCGGCTTCGCACCGCAGAGCATCACGCGCACGTCGCACACGTTCGTTTGCGTCGGACCCGTCTTTACGAGCGCGGCGAGCGGCTCGAAGAAGTGGTAGGCGTCGTTCCGCGCGAGAAAATCGGCCGGATCGAGGTTTTTCTCCCGGGCAGCCGCCAACACGTCGGCATCCAACAGCGCCCCGGCGGCGTCGGTCGGTCCGTCTTCGCCGTCGGTGCCGCCGGACAACAGCGCGATCCCGTCGGCGCCGTCGTCGCGCAGTCGCAGCAAAGCGGCCAGCACCAACTGCTGGTTTCGCCCGCCCAGCCCGCGCCGCGACGATTCCACCAGTTTCACGACGGGCTCGCCGCCGCTGATGAAGCAGCTCGGTGCGCCGCCACTATCGTTTAGCGGCCGACGGCACGTCGGCCTCTGTTGGGGCGGCAGTTGAACTGCCGCCCCAACTCGTGGCCCGGCGCCGGCTCGCATCTTCAAAGCCCTCTCCACCAAGTCGCGGGCAATCTCTTCCGCCGGCCCTTCCGCGTGCGTGGCGCTCCCGGAGGCGACTGAGTAGCCGAGCCGCTTGGCCTCTTTCGCAGCGGCGGCAACGGCGGTGGCGTTGTTGGCGAGAATGATATTTCGAACGAATTTCGGCCCAATTTCGTCACGTAACGTGCCGATGTCACTCTCCCGTTTAGCCCCGGCGTCCACGCCGGGTTCCGACGACGCGTGGACGCGGCGGCTAAACGATTGTTGCGTAGCACATGCACGTTCCAGATATTCGATTGCCGCGGGGGCGACATTCGCTGCGAGTGCCCCGAATCGTTCGAGCACGTCCAACGCGGCTTGCGGCGTCAATGTGTCGGGCACGGTGGGGCCGGAGGCGATGATGTCCAACGGGTCGCCGAGCACGTCGGAGATAATCAGCGAGACCAACCGCCCGGCACGGCACGCCCTCAATAGCCCGCCCTCTTTGATGCGGCTTAGCTGCTTCCGCACCGCGTTGAGTTGTTCGATGTTCGCGCCGGCCGCGCTGAGATGCCGCGTAATCGCCAGCTTGTCGGCCAGCGTAATCCCTTCGACCGGGGCCGGCATCAGCGCCGAGCCGCCGCCGGAGAGCAGACAAAGGCAAAGGTCGCTCGGCCTGAGCGATTCGACCAATCGCAGGATTTCCATCGCGCCGGCGACACCCTCGGCCATCGGCTCATTCACGCCCGCCGGCCGGGCGGCGTGTAAATGAATCCGCTGCAACGGGCGGGCGCAGTCGGCCGGCACGTTGATCCAGCCGCTGACTTGCTTCTCCTCCATGAGCTTCGGCCCCAGGGCCGTTTCGACGGCCTCGGCCATACCGCCACCCGCTTTGCCGCCGCCGACGACGACAATGCGGCCAATCGCATCGAGCGGGATCGCATCGTCGCCAATCAGGAGCGATTCTCCTTCGACGCGCAGATACTGCGGCACGAGTCGTTGCGGCAGCACCGCATCGACGCCCGCCCGCCAAATTTGCAGGGCATCGCGGCGAAGTTGAGCGGCAGTGGACATACGCGGTGCGCTTCGCAGAATCAGTTTCCGATCGACCGTTTAAACGGTCGGCACGAAATTATCTCACGGCTGAAGCCGCAACTACGAACTCTCCTCCCCTTCGTGCATCCATCGTTTCAGCAGCGGAACCAGGCAGAAGCAGGCTAGCGCGGCGACGCCGGAGGCGATGGCGATGATGCCGAAAACGTCGCCGTAGACATGAACGGTTTTGATCGGAGCGGGCACCACGACCGCGGCTCCCTCGCCGCCGACCCGCGTAAATTGGGCGATGATACCGCCGAGAAACTCGGAAAGCGCGGTGGTGAGGAACCAGCCGCCAATGACTGTGCTGACCAGGTGGGCGGGCGATAGTTTGGTGATCATCGAGAGTCCGACCGGCGACAAACACAGTTCGCCGGTGGTGTGCAGCAGGTAGGCCAACAGCAGCCACTCGACGCCGACCATGCCGCGGGCGTCGGCCACGCGAGCGCCATACCAGAGTGCGACGAACCCGAGCCCCAACTGCAGCAGCCCCAGCGCAAACTTGAAGGGCGTGCTCGGTTCGAGCCGGCGCGAGCCCAAGAACGTCCACAGGGCCGAGAAAGGCAAGCCCAGCAGGAGAATGTAGATCGAGTTGACCGACTGGAAGGCGCTGGTGGTGATTTCATCGCCGCGGCTGGCGACGGTCATCCCGACGTTGTCGTCGGCCACTTTCCAGGCGATCCGAAAACTGAGGTGGTCTTTGTTGTCGTCGCGGAGTTTGGTCAACTCGTCGAGGGTAAAGAGTTGTTTGCCATTGTGATAACCGAGTTGCTTCTGCGTGGGTTCGAGTTTGATGGTTCTTCCCACGTCGGCGGTGGTGATGACCCGTGCGTCTTTGCCGCCGAAGACCCGCTCGACGTTGCGGTCGGTGAAGTTGTTCATCGAGCTGCCCGCCTGTTCATAGAAGGCAAAGAACAACAAGCAGAATATGAAGAGGATCAGGACGACGCCCAAGCGTTGCCGCGCGATTCCCTTCAGGCGAAAGAGCTCGACCAGCAAATAACCGCCGGCCAGGAACGTGGCGATCGAGAGCACGATGCCGGCAGGCGTGCTGACCTGTCGCAGCAAAACACCGTAGGCCGCGGTGATGGCGTCTGGGCTGTTTTCAAGACCCTTGAGGTAACTCTCTTGCACGAAGGTGCGGGGACGGTGGTCCTTCATCAGCGGGGCTCCCCCCGAGACGAGCAACACAAACAAGGGGATGATCAGCAGCGTGACCAGGTAAATCGCGTATTCTACTGGAAGGATGCCGGCCAGACGCTTCTTCAGCCGAGGTGGATCGGCGCGGCGCCGGCCTCGGCGGGCAGACCGCCGCGGTGAATTGCCACGATCGCGATCGTTGCCGAGACCAACGTCGCGATGCCGACGGAGATATTCACGATCGTGGAGACTAAGTCGGCGGGAGAGAGGTAGACCAACCCGGCAGCCGCCGCGAGCGCTCCGGCGGCGATGACGATTTGCGCAATCAGCGGGGCGCAACGAAGATCGCCATGCCCGTCAACATTCCAATGGCTGCCAGTCCGAAGCCCCATCCCCAGCCTTTAGTTTCACCGATGACGCCGCACAACAGCGGCCCGATGGCCGCACCCAGATTGATGCCCATGTAGAAGATGGTGAAACCGCCGTCGCACTTGGCGGGAACGTCGCGGTAGAGGACGCCGACCATGTTCGAAATGTTCGGCTTGAAGAAACCGTTGCCGACGACCAGAAGTCCCAACCCCGTGTAGAAGATCAGGCTGGACTCGAGTTGGTCCGCCATCAGGCAGAACGAGCCGGTGGCCATCAGCGCCGCCCCGACGGGTACCGAGCGCCGCGAGCCGAGCAGTCGGTCGGCCAGCATACCGCCGAAAAACGGCATCATATAGACCAGGGCTGTATAAGCGCCGTAGATCGTATACTGGTCGGTGTCGTTGTACTTCAGGAAGCCCTTCGCCAAGAAAAGGACCAGCAGGGCCCTCATGCCGTAGAAGGTGAACCGCTCCCACATCTCGGCGAAGAAGAGCGTATACAGACCGACGGGGTGTCCGAAAAGCGTGGCCTGGTTGGCAAGAGTCTGAGTGCCGCGGTTCGGTTGGCTCATGGGGCCTCGCTCGGTCTGTTACTTGATGTCTTCGGCAAACGCCTTGGCGTTGAGTTCTTCGCCGGTGGCGTGGCGGGTCAACTGGTTCCAGTTCAGCGTCAGGCCCGGTGCATAGACGCGCTGCTGCATGAAGTCGCCGGCTTGTTTGTTGCCGACGTAGACCGCCCCGGCGGGATTCGTGCCTGGCAGGACGGAGCGAATCAGGGCGTGGTGCACCTGCGAGGCGAACAGCTCGCCCATCATGTAGTTGTGGTAATACACGGGTGCGCCGACAAAATGATACTTGGCGGCGAAATCGGGCTCGTAACGGCCCGCCGGCCGCTGCACTTCCTGGTATTTCTCGACCAGATTCCACCACAGCTTGTTCAAGTCCTGGCCGGGATTAGCGTACAACTCGCGCTCGAAGCGGAACATGACCTGGCACCAGCGGGAGAAGATCAGCAGGCGGTTACGCTGCAACTTGGCCGCCGCCGCCCGAAACTGCTCGACATCGGGCACTTTCGCCCCCATCGCTTGCAGCCAATCGACGTTCTGCGCGAAGCGCTCGAACATCATCGCCACCCCTTCGGTCGTCAGTGGATGGGCTTCGACCCGCAACGCATAGGGAAGCGTGTGCGGGATGTACTTGCTGTACGTCGCGTGGCCCAGTTCGTGCAGCGTCGTGGCCAGCCACTCGCGGCCGGGCACGATATTGACCAGGATGCGGACGTTGTCGCCCGTGCGGTCGATGTCGGTCTCGAAGGCGTGCGGGCACTTGCCTGGCTGCTCGTACAGGCTGCTCCGCTTTAGCACGTTGTCGATCGGCATTCCGATGCCTTCGTAAAACTCGCGGCAGACCTTCAGCGTGTCGATCGGCTTGTAAACCGACTCGGGCAGATCGCCCGACACGGCGGGGACTTCGGCACAATACGGATCGTGGTAGTGCCACGGCCGAAGCTCATCGACCGGGATGCCGCAGTTCTTGGCCAGCGCGGCGTCGATCTCGGCCTTCGCCTTGTGGTAGGGCTCGCGGGTCAGGGCGTCGATCTCGTCAAACAATTTGAGCACCTGCTCCTCGCTCTGCTCGTTCAGATAGAGCTGCATCGCGTGGAAGTCGGAGAAGCCGAGTTTGCGGGCAGCCTCGTTCCGCAGCGCCACCACGGCCTTCAGATCGGCCAACACCGCCCGACCGATCGACACGCGGGCTTCCCAGGCGGCTTTCCGCTGGTTCGAGTCGCGCGATTCGACCAGAATCTTGGTGATGTCGTTTTCGGTCAACTTCTTGCCGCCGACGTCGTAGCGGTAGACGTTGAACTCGCGTTCGACCGCGTTCGACTTGGCCGATATCTTCTTGAGCAGTTCAGGGGGAACCTGCCGGCCGAGGAATTCGAGGTAGAGGACGTCAATTTCCCGGGCCAGGAGCGGATCGCGGACGCCGGCATCCTTGATCGCCTTCAATTCGGCAAAACGCTTCGCATCGGCCAGAGAGGAGTCGAGTTTGTCTTCGGCGGCCTGTTTTTTCTCGAAGTCCAACTCTTTGCCGCTGACGTTGGCGATCCAGGAGAGGCGGCCGGCTTCGATTTCCAGCGGGCGGACGTTCGCCTCATAGTATGCGACGAACTTCTTGGCCTGCGCTTCGGTCGCTTGGTTCTTTTCGCTGGCGGCCGTTGTCTGAGGCGTCGAAACGCCGCGGCGTCTCCTCAGAAACCCCCGGCCCCCTTCCTGGGCAATCGCAAAATCGGCGACCAGCGTTACCAATGTGATAAGTACCAACGCGAGTTTGGCGTGCGAAGCAGACATGGCATTTCTCCCGAAATTGGTGCAAACAACCCCTCTATGCTAAGGGAGCGATGGGGCCGCCGCAAGGGCGCGAAAGGCCGAATATGGCCGATGAGCTTTCGAGTGCAGGAGCAACTCCCGCCGCCGAATGCGCGCTGTAGGAGGCGACTCCTGTCGCCGATCGCACGCCCTAAACACCGAAAGATCGGCGACTGGAGTCGCCTCCTACAGCCGGTTTTCGGCAGGCACGCTCTATCCCAACACCTCCTTGATGAACTCCCCTTTCAGCCGGCAATACTCCAGCGAATCGGTCACGCCGCCGGCGACGATCTCGCGTTTGCGGGCGACATAGGCGTGCAGTAGTTCCGGGTCGGCGCAGAACAGGCGCGGAAGAACCGCATCTCGTCCACCACCTCGGGCGAATCGGCCGGGATCACGTGGACGTGGACCAGAAACGTCTCGCCGTCGTGGGCGAACGATCCCAGCCGCATGGGGCGCGTTTCCGGAAATGCGTCTCCGCCGGTCTGCCGCTGGAATCCCAACCGGTCGAGAAGCTCCTTGGCGGCCGCCATCTCCTCGCCACCCACGGCGATCAGCAGATCGATGTTCCCCTTCCCGGCACAACCCTGCACGGAGGTGCTGCCGACGTGCTCCACGCAGAGTCGGGGAAGATGCTCATGAACCAAGGCGGCGACCAATCGGGCGACCTCGGCGGCTCGGGGGTCGTAGTTCAAGCACGCCGGCGGACGGCTCGCGTAGCTGCCAATAACCGGGTGGACCTGCTCGAACATTGGGCGACAAATCCTCCTGTTTGGGACGGCCGGCGCGTTCCGCCATTCCTGCGCCAGACGGCATACGGCCAGCGATTATAGACCATCGCCATCCGTCGCGGTAGCATGACCGACGGTCGGGGCCGCCGTTGAACCGCGGCCGCAACTTGCTGGTTCCGTTTAGCGGCCGCCGGCACGGCGGCCCGGGCGCTTGTTGCAAAACCCGAGCCGCCGTGCCGGCGGCTGCTAAACGGAACGCGACATTGCCCTTCTGCGAGACAAAAAAATGCTCGAGGGTCGATCCCAGGGAGCGAGACCGACCCTCGTGCAACCGACTGCCCCGCTGTCGAAGCAGTTAGGCAACGACAGGATCTAGTTGACTTGCGATGGCTGCTGGTTATTCCCGCCGCCACCGTGATTTCCGCGCCGTCCGCGATTTCCGCGGGCCTTTTTCAGCGTTGCCTGCTGATCGGGCGTGAGAACCTGGTTGACCTTGTCCATGATCTCTTTATTCAGCGTCCGGCTTGCCTTCTGGGCGTCCGCCAGCTTGGCCTTCTGTGCGTCGGTGAGCTTCATGGCCGCTTGGATCGCCTCGCGCACCTCCGGGCCTCTCTTGCCGGCGGCCCTGGCCGCCTTGATGGCGTCTTGGCGGGCCTTCTTCTGATCCGCCGTGAGCACGTTGTCGCGCGTCTGGGCGAGATCCTTTAGTTTTGGGGCATACTGCTTCTGCAACTCGGCCAGTTTCGTCTTTTGGTTGTCGCTCAGGTTCAGATCCTTGTTGTTTGCGACCCATTCGATCAACGAAGTGCCCCCCCCCTGACGCCTATGTCCCCGGGCGCTCTGCTGGGCCGACAGGCTCTCGACAAAAACAAGCGACGCAATCACCGCCAGTGCAATACTCGCGAACCTCAACATACGACTCTCCTTTGGCTAAGATCGTTCAAGACCGTTGTACACGGAATGCTGGACAACTGTTGTTGCCCGTAATCACTAAACCCCGACTCGCGGTGATTGTTTCGCCAAGCAAACCTGGTTTTATTCGGCTGGCCTGCCCAACAGCTAGACACCTCCTGCAAGAACATTTGGCAGGTGTCCCGCCTCCCACGCAATTGCGATCCAACTGATACGGCTTCAACCCTAAGTCTACTGGTGACTTATCGTTGCTGCGCGACAATTATCTAGCGTTGCGGCACCGTCTTTGCAGAACGCGGCCGAGCATTGTAGAGTATGCCTGTGGGCCGTGCCAATCTACCGGCTACACGCTGAGCGTACCGAAGGAATCCAATGTACCATTCACACAAAAAGGAGGGGATAATGACCCCGAAGGAAGTGTTAGCGCTATGCCGGGAAAAGGATGTGAAGGCCGTCGATCTGCGATTCATGGACTTCCCCGGACTCTGGCAGCACTTTACCATCCCCGTCGACAAGCTCGACGAGGACGTTTTTGAAGACGGGCTGGGCTTCGACGGCTCGAGCATCCGCGGCTGGCAGGCGATCAACGAGAGCGACATGCTCGTGGTCCCCCAGCCCGAAACCGCCGTGCTCGACCCCTTCTGCAAGATCCCGACCCTGTCGATGATCTGCAACATTCAAGACCCGATCACCCGCGAGGACTATACCCGCGACCCGCGGAACGTGGCGCGGAAGTCGGTCAATTACTTGAAGAGCACCGGCGTGGGCGACACCTGCTTCATCGGCCCGGAGGCCGAGTTCTTCATTTTCGACGACGTCCGTTGCGACCAGACGGCCAACTGCGGCTACTATTTCCTCGACAGCATCGAGGGACAGTGGAACCGCGGCCGCGAGGAAAACCCGAATCTGGGCTACAAGCTGCGGTATAAGGAGGGCTACTTCCCCGTCCCGCCGGCCGACCAGATGATGGACATCCGCAACGAGATGATGCAGACGATGATCGAGTGCGGCATGAGCATCGAGGCCCAGCACCACGAAGTGGCCACGGCCGGGCAGTCGGAGATCGACCTGAAATTCGACAATCTGGTCGCCATGGCCGACAAGTGCATGATGTTCAAGTACATCATTAAGAACGTGGCGAAGAAGTACGGCAAGACGGTCACCTTCATGCCTAAGCCGCTCTACGGCGACAACGGGTCGGGCATGCACACGCACATTTCGATCTGGAAGGGCGGCCAGCCCCTGTTCGCCGGCAGCGGCTACGCCGGACTGAGCGACATGGCGATTTACGCGATCGGCGGCATTTTGAAGCACGCCCCGGCGCTGTGCGGCATCTGCAACCCGACCACGAACAGTTACAAGCGGCTGGTGCCCGGCTTCGAGGCGCCGGTCAACTTGGCCTATTCGCAGCGAAACCGCTCGGCCGCCGTCCGCATTCCGATGTACAGCCCGAATCCGAAGGCGAAGCGGCTGGAGTTCCGCTGCCCCGATCCGAGTTGCAACCCGTACCTTTCGTTCTCGGCGGTGCTGATGGCGGCGATCGACGGCATTCAGAACAAGATCGACCCCGGCGAGCCGTTGGACAAGGACATCTACGACCTCGATCCCGAGGAGATGAAGAACGTGCCGCAGGCGCCCGGCTCTTTGGAAGAGTCGCTCAAGGCGTTGCGGGCCGACCACGAGTTCCTGCTCCGCGGCGACGTCTTCACTCCCGACGTGATCGATACGTGGATCTGGTACAAGACGGTCAACGAGGTCCAGGCGATGCAGTTGCGTCCGCATCCCTACGAGTTCTGCTTGTACTTTGACATTTGAGAACAGAAGGGATTAAAGGTTGGGGATTGGGGATTGGAAAGCCGCTTGCGGCTTCGCACTAGCCACTAACGCACTTGGCACGGTCCTGAGCCCGATGGGGCGTCCGCCGCAGGTCGCTCCCTCGGGCCAGGCCTTTTCTTGGGCAAAGAGCTTGCTTCGCCCATCGGCATCTGTTACGGTCTAACGGCGATGGAAGAGACCGTGAACAACTCGGCGATGCGCAAGGTGATTGTCATCAATCCGGCGGGTCTCCACGCCCGGCCGAGCTTGGCGGTGTCGCAGACGGTGCGAGCCTCACAATCGAAGGTCGAAATCCACATGCCCGGGCAGACCGTCAACGCCGCCGACGTGCTGCAACTCCTTTCGCTCGGCGCATCGCGGGGAACCGAGCTGACCCTGTCGGCGGCCGGCCCGGATGCCGAGCAGGTTCTCGATGCGCTTGCCCAGCAGTTCGCCGACGGTTTCGGGTTGTGCAGCGGGGCCGAGTAGCCCGCGTTTAGCCGCCGCGTCCACGCGGCGATGATCCCGGCGAGGACGCCGCGGGCTAAACGGACGACCACGTTGCGAGAAGCTCGATTGCGCTCTACTGTTCAAGCTGCGACGTGCAGTGGGCACATCGTTTCGCCTTCAACGGGATCGTCGAAAGACACTGAGGGCACGTCTTTGTGGTCGGTTCGGCCGATGGCAGCATCGCGCTCTTGACCCGGTTCATTTGTCTCACCACCAGGAACATGCAGAATGCCACGATGACGAAGTCGAGCACCGTGTTGAGAAATGAACCGTACTTGATGGAAGTGCTCTTGTTCAAAGGGATGGCCAGGGTGGAGAAAGGCATGCTGGCCAACAACATCCCGATCGGCGGCATAATAATGTCGTTGACCAACGAGGTGACGATCTTGCCGAAGGCGCCGCCGATGATGATGCCCACGGCCATGTCCACCGCGTTGCCCTTGACGGCGAATTCCCGAAACTCGCTCAACATGCCCATGATGTTCTCCTCCGGTTCTTGTAAAGAAGTTGCGACACCGCTGCGGCGTCGCGGCCTTGTCGAGATTTGGCGGAATTGTACTCTGTGGGTCCGATTGGGTCCACTTTAACGTCAATTCGCTTTTTGCGGCCCAGTGCCTCGCGAGCGCAGCGGCAGCCGTTGGCTACAGGTCGTTACAACTGCCACTTCGCAGAGCGCTCCGCAACTTTTGGGACTAGTTACGTGCTCGAATATCCCGCGGCGTCCGAAAACAATTAGGAGGAACTGTAGTGGCCAACAGTTTATAGGAGCAATAGCCATGCGGTGGACGGGATGGATTCTGGCGGCGATGACGGTCGGCTGCGCGGGGATGGCCAGCGGCCAGCCCTGTTGCCAGGAATGCGGCGCGTATTCGATGGGTTGGGGGCCTTTAAGCGGCGAAGCCTGCTGCTCACCGCCGGGATTCTCGCTGAGTGCCTGGAGGGGTCCGTGTTGTTGCTGCGCGAATCAGCAGCCCTGCTGCAACAACGCCTGGGACGGCTACTGTGCTCATCATGCCAGGGCTCAGGCGTTTTGGGCCCAGGTCGGCGTGCCGAAAGGGCGTGGCTCCTGTGCGTGTGCTACGCCAAGAATGCCAGCCGGTGGCTGCGTGACTTGTTCCGGGGGCTCGGCGCCGACTTCGCAGCCGATGACTCCGCCCGCCGTGGTCGCTCCTGCTGCCGGCACGCCGCCAGCGACTTCTCTCGCCCCGGCTGCCGGCCCCTCCAAAGAGGCTCCGATGCCGTCGCTCGGGCCAAATTCCGGTTCGCCCAGCGCCCGGCCCGTGCCCCCGCCTCCGCCGATTCCTGATTCGTCACATCAGACGCCAAAACCTTCCGCCATGCCCAGTTCCGTCTCGCCTGGTGACCTGCCGACGCCGCCGGACGAGGCGTTTCGTGGGGTGGGCCAGCCCTGGCTACGGTAGTTGCAACTTCGGACGGGTCTGTTAGGACGACCGCGTCCGAGCAAACTCACGCGGCGGTGATGCATGGCGTTGCGGATGTTTTGGCGGCATTTCTCACCGCGGTGGAGCAGACCATTCCTTAAGGTGGGGCAGACATTCCTGTCTGCCACGGGAAAGGACGGCACATCTGGCAGACAGGAATGTCTGCCCCACCGGACACACTGCCTTTACTGGTCCCCCGTGTGGTGAGAAAAGCGAGTTCACGCTTTGACCATCGATTGCGCGGGGTTGGTAGATTTGGTAAACTACGGTATATGCGGAAAAGCACGATCCTAACGATTTTCTCGATTCTTCCGATTTGTTGGACGATAACGTTTTTAGAAGGTCTGCTATTGACTGCGCTAGGGGAGGAAGAAAATCGTGAAAAGGGTACTGCTCTTCGGCCTGCTCGTGGGACTGTTGGCGGCCGGCGTCGGCTGCGGCGTGAACCAGTCCTGTTGCTGTCATCCGTGCGGCGGCTGCGGCGATGAGTGCGGTGGCTGCTGCGGTTCCGGCTGCGCGCCCTCCGCCCCGCACCGAGTAGTTGCCAACGGCGATGAGGGATGCGGTTGCGGCTGCACAAAGCCCTGTGGCGCGGTGGGTTGTCGCAGTTGTGCTCCCTGCGGCGATTGCTGTTGCGATCCTTGTGCCGACCCCTGCGGCAACTGCTGCTACGCTCGTCCCTGGTATCGCGGACCGTTGAGTTGCCTGTTCGCCCTGTTTACCCCGAATTGCTGGTGCGGGCCGAGTTGCGGTCCGCGCTATTGGGGTGACTTCTACAGCGATCCGCCCGACTGCTGCGACCCGTGCGATGGTTGCGGCAACTACGCGGGCTGCGGCTGCCACAACTGCGGCGGTTCCTACCCTGGTCACGTTTCCGGCGGCTATGGCAACGGTGGTTCGCCGATGTCCGACGGGGCGGAATTCAACCCACAGACAGAACGGGGAATGGGCCCGGCCCCAAAACCGACTCCCGCAACTCGCAATACCGTCAGGTCGGATTCGCAATAAGCGATCGGTCAAAGAAATCACGAGAAAAAGCCCACCATCGCACGGAGTGCGAGCTCATCGCTCGCGCTCCGCTTGTTTTCTTGAGCAGTCCCCAGGCATCATCGTAGAACGAGCTTGGAGACCTTAAAGTTAACTGGAAAGCGGTCAGCGATCAGCTTTCAGCGGTCAGCCGGGCGATCAAAGCTGCCGGCTGCGGGAGTTCATCGTAAGGAAATGGGAACACGGCAGTTGAGCCTCGCAAAGATCTGAAAGCTGATTGCTGACCGCTGGCGGCCGGTGCGGCTTTCCAAACACGTTCTTAGCGGTCCACTGGCTTGCTGGCCTCGCCAGTCATCGGCACGAATTGGACTGGGGCCACTCTGCTGCGTTGCAAACCGCCGTCAAGTCGCTTCTCGATCAGGAGAAGCTCCTGGTTGTAACCGCCGACGGGAATCACCAGGCGGCCGCCGGGGGCAAGCTGATCGATCAAGGGCGGCGGCACGTGATCGGGCGCGGCGCCGACGAGAACCACGTCGAAGGGGGCCTCTTCCGGCCAACCTTGATAGCCGTCGCCGCAACGAACGCTGACGTTCGTATATCCGAGGGCGGCCAGCCGCTGGCCAGCCGCCGTGGCCAAGGCGTCCAAGATTTCGATGCCGTAAACGTGTTTGCACAGTCCGGCGAGAACGGCCGCCTCATAGCCCGAACCGACTCCCACCTCCAACCCGCGATCTTCGGGCGAAGGCCGGGCAAGTTGCGCCATCAACGCCACGATGTACGGCTGCGAGATCGTCTGTCCAAATCCGATCGGCAGCGGATGGTCCTCGTAAGCGTGTGTCCTCAGTTCCGCGGGCACGAAGCATTCGCGGGGAATCCCGCCCATGGCTTTCAACACCCTGGGATCGGCAATATCTCGATCCCAAAGCTGCTCCTCGACCATCTGCCGCCGCGCCGCTACGAAACGACCGCCCTCCTGCCGCCCGGCGGGTTCTTCGCGGTCGGCATCGCACGGCAGGTCGGAATCGATGGGACGATGGAACACGTTTCACCAGAAAAGGGGTAACCGGCATCTACCCTTCGGCACATCAGAATTCTACCCTTTCCCCTCCCACAGAACAATCACGCGAAAAGAGCGGAAAAACCGCCGCGGGGGAGCGCTTCCCTACGGGGCGCGGCTAAACCCCACGTTCACTGTGGGGCACCCGGCATGGCACCCGCCGCAACCCTGATCCCGCAAGCGGCGTGCTTGCCAAGCAGTGGCCGCGGTAGTAAATTGACGAACGGGATACTTCCAAGAACCAAGAGAATCAGGAGCCTTTTCCATGAAGACGTCTTTCAGCTTTTTGTTTCTCGCGGCCATGCTGCTGCTGTCAACCCAGGGATTTGCCGCCCAAGATGACGGGACGGCAAGCACGAACGCCGCGACGCCGCTGGGCGATTACGTCCGTCCGTTGGTCGGCACCTACGGCGAAGGCGACACGTATCCCGGTCCCACCGCGCCCTTCGGGATGGTTCAACTTAGCCCCGACACCGACAGAAGTCTATGCTCGGGCTACGCCTATTCCGACCCGACGATCCTCGGCTTCAGCATGACGCATCTGAGCGGGACCGGCTGTGCCGACCTCGCCGATTTCCTCTTCATGCCGCAAGTCGGACCGCCGCAACTGACCGCGGGCGACAAGAAGAACCCGAAGTCCGGCTATCAGTCGTTGTTTTCGCACTCCGACGAGTCGGCCTCCCTCGGCTACTATCAGGTGAAGCTGCTCAAATCGGGCGTCAACGTGGAATTGACCTGCTCGGATCGCGCCGGAATGCTCCGCATGACCTTCCCGCAAAGCGATCGGGCGTCGATCCTCACCGATCTCAGTCACGTGCTCGGCAAAGTGGTGTGGTCGCGGGTGCGCGTCGAGAGCACGCCAGGCTCCGACGCCCTCGACACCGTCACGGGTTTTCATATCGCCACCGGCTGGGGACCGGATCGACACCTCTATTTCGCCGCGAAATACTCGCGGCCGTTCGATGACTTCACTATCTTCAGCGACGGAAAACCCGTTGTCTACAACGGCTACCGTTTCCGCAGCAGCCGCGAAGCCGCCGGCGCGAATCTCCGCTTCCTCGCCAAGTACAAAACCAGCAAGGACGAGTCGATCCTGGTCAAGGTAGGCATCTCGGCCATCAGCGCCGCCAACGCCATGAAAAATCTCGAAGCCGAAATCCCCGATTGGGACTTCGATCGCGTCCGCCGCGAAACCCGGGCAAAATGGGAAACCGAACTGAGCAAGATTCAGATCGAAGGCTCGCAGTGGGACAAGGAAACGCTCTACACCGGATTGTATCACTGCTTCAACACGCCCAATCTCTACCAGGACGTGACGGGGGAGTACAGCGGACTGGATCACAACATTCATCAAGCCAAGGGATTCACGAACCACGCCCTTTATTCGCTTTGGGACACTTTTCGCGCCGAGCACCCGCTTTTCACGCTGATTCAAGCGCCGCGCGACGCCGACATGATCAACTCGCTGCTGGCCCATTACGACCAGAGCGTCGAGCATCTGCTGCCCGTCTGGCAACTGCCCAGCAACGAGAACTGGTGCATGATCGGCTATCATGCCGTGCCGGTGATTGTCGACGGCTACCTGAAGGGGGTTCGCGGCTTCGATCCCGAGCGCGCCTACGAGGCCGTGAAGACCACCGCGATGAATCCGCATTACGACAGCGTGGCGCTCTACGACAAACTCGGCTGGGTTCCTTTCGACAAGGAGAACGAATCGGTCTCGAAGACGCTCGAATACGCCTTCGACGATTATTGCGTCGCCCAGATGGCCAAGGCGCTGGGCAAAACCGACGATTACAATCACTTCATGCGACGGGCCGCCAGCTACAAAAACGTCTTCGATTCGTCGACCGGATTTATGCGAGCCAAGGATTCGCACGGCAAGTGGCGCACCCCGTTCGATCCACACAGTTACGAAGGCGGCGACATCACCGAAGGCTCGAGTTGTCAATACTCGTGGTTCGTTCCGCAGGACGTGCCCGGCCTGATCGCGTTGCGGGGCGGCAAGGAGAAGTTCGCCGAAAAGCTCGATGAGTTGTTTCACGTGAGCGAAAACCCCCAGCCCGACATGCACGGCTTCATCGGCGAATACTGGCACGGCAACGAGCCGAGCCATCACATCATCTACCTCTACTGCTACGCCGGCCAGCCGTGGAAAGCACAGTATCGCGTACACCAGGTGATGAAGACGCAATACGGCGGCAAGCCCGAGTCGCTGAGCGGCAACGACGACTGCGGCCAGATGTCGGCTTGGTACGTCTTCTCCGCCCTGGGCTTCTATCCGGTCTGTCCGGCCAGCGATTATTTCGTCATCGGCAGCCCGGGGCTGAAGAAGGCCGAAGTGCGCCTCTCGAACGGCAAGACGCTGACGGTCACCGCCGACGGTCTTTCCGACAAGAACATCTACGTGCAGTCGTTGACCGTTAACGGCAAGTCCTGGAACTCGCCGTTCCTGCCTCATCGCGAAATCAGGGACGGCGGCACGCTCGTCTTCACCATGGGCCCCGAGCCCAACAAGCAATGGGGCACCAATCTCGCCCTGCCGGAATGAACCGGCGCGCAAAGCGACGAAGACATTAGGTGGGGCAGACATTCCTGTCTGCCAGATGCGCGGGGTGCCCGCCGGCAGACAGAAATGTCTGCCCCACCGCACTGCGGGAGCCGTTGGTTCCCGGCTGTTTTTTCGGGAAGAACTGGCGTCTTCGAAAATTCTCTCCGACGCCTCTTGACATCTTACGGCAACCGTCGTAGAATCAGGCAATCATACGGCACCTGCCGTAAGAGAGGGAGGATTCGATGGCCAAGTCGGTTGCCTCGTTGGGCGAAGTGGAAATCCAAGTGCTGCGGCTGGTTTGGCAACACCAGCCCTGCACGGAACGGCAAGTCAGCGACCTGGTGCAGCAGGACCGCACAGTCGCCCGCACCACGGTGCTGAAGACCTTGCAGCGGCTGGAGGCCAAGGGGCTTTTGGCCCGCGTGCCCGGCGAAACGCCCATCCGCTTCCGCGCGGTGCTCGACGAAAACCGCGTCCTGCCGGCCATGATCGGCCGGTTTGTCGAGCGCGTGCTGGGCGGCTCCGCCGGGCCGCTGGTCGCGTATCTCGCCGATTCCGGCAAGCTCTCCGACAAAGACCTTAAAACCCTGCGAGCGATCGCCCAAAAGATCGGCCAGTCGGAACCAAAGTGAGCGGCGCCATGTTCACATTGATCTCCACGATGAACGATTGGGGCCAACGGTGGCTGACTGTGATGTGGGCCGTTATCTGGCAACTTGCGCTGGTGGTGGTCATTGCGACCTTGATTGCCTGGTTGCTCCGCCGCTCGTCGCCGGTCGTGCGCTACTGGCTCTGGCAGATCGTGGCGATCAAACTGCTGCTGATGCCGGTTTGGACGTTCGCCATCCCGCTGCCCTCCTGGGCCGAGAGCAAGCCGGCTGAACGGTCGGCGTCGTTTCAACCGCCGATGGGTTTCGGCAAGAACGGCTTCAAGCCGGCGTTTCCAAACGCTCCTCCATCGGCGAGAGCCACGGACGCGACGGACGCAGCGCAGCCCGCGCCGTTCTGGGAGTTGCTCGCGGCGATCGGCTGGCAAGCGTGGCTTCTGCTGATCTGGTGCGTCGTGGTGTTCTGGCAGGTCGTTCGGCTGTTGGGGCAACGGCTGCGGCTGGGCAGGTTGCTCAGACGGGCCCTTCCCGCCGGCGGCGAGCTTGCCGAAATGGCGGCGGAGTTGGCCGCGCAAGTCGGGCTTCGCCGCGTGCCGACAGTCGTGTCGGTCGATGGCGATTGCCCGCTGTTTGTCTGTGGGTTGTGGCGGCCGCGGCTCGTCATGCCCAATCGGCTGATGACCTCGTTGGGAGTGGCCCAGCGTCGGCAGGTGATTTTGCACGAATTGGCGCACGTGAAACGGCGTGATCTGGCGTGGGGATGGCCCGTCGAGATCGCGCGGATCGTCTATTTCTTTCATCCGTTGGTGTATTGGGCGGCGTATCAACTTCGGCTGGAGCGGGAGTTGGCCTGCGACCAACTGGCGATGGCCCGCAGCGGCCACACGCCGGCCGACTATGCCCAGACGTTGGTTCAGGTCGTCAGCCATGCTTCGCAGCCGCCGGTGGTGCAAGTCGCCGCCATCTCCGCCGGCCTGAACGGCAGCGAACCGCCGCCGAAACAACCGTCGAAACCAAACGATTCCTGAAGGGAGCAACGTCATGTTGAACCGATACGGTCCCTGGGCGACGATGATTGAAGCGGGCGGCAATCTGCAACTGAGCACCTTCTGGCGGCGGCGGCTGACGATGCTCGTGCCTGCCAGCCAAACCAGCCCGATGCTCTCGCGGCGAAATCTGATTTGGCTTGCGGCGGCGGCGGCGCTCACGTTCCTGCCGCCGACTCTCTACGCCGCCCCCGCGGCCGACGAAGAGAAACCGGGCGTGTTGATCTACCAGATCAATCCGAAGCCGGCCTCCGCCCCGCTGACGGCCGCCGACGTGGAGAAAATCTTGAAAGTGGTCGACCAACGGCTCAACGCGGGAAAGGAGAAGCTTGCCGCGGTGAAGAAGCTCGACGATCGGCGGATTGAAGTCGCCCTAGTCGAGCCGAGCGACGCGAACTGCGAGCGCGTCAAGCGGCTGCTGGCCCGGCCCGGCACCTTGGAATTTCGCATCGTTGCCGATAAACGTGTAGACAGCGAGATCATCGGCCGTGCCCAAAAAGACGCATCGAAGGACGCCGTGCTTGACGCCTCCGGCGAGAAGATCGCGTGGTGGGTGCCGGTGAAGAACATCAAGGACTTAAGCGGCTCCGTCGAATTCCCCGACATCGCCGTTCGCACGAAGAGGAACGCCGGCCGGGAAATCAAGGAAATCCTTGTCGTCGCCGACGCCCAGAACGTCACCGGCGACTTTCTGACACGGGTCGAGCCCGGCCTGGACTCCATGGGAAAGCCAACCGTGAATTTCACGTTCAACAAGAAGGGTGGGGAGTTCTTCGGCAAACTTACAAGCGAGCATCTGCCCGACGGATCGACGGGCCTCGGCTACAAGTTGGCCATCATTCTCGATGGCGAACTGTTCTCCGCGCCCACGATCCGGTCCACGATCTATAACCAGGGTCAAATCACTGGCAATTTCAGCAAGGACGAGGTTTCGGACCTGGCGAAGACCCTCAACGCCGGCAGTATGCCCGGCCGGTTACAATTAGTGGAAACACATCCGCATCAGAAGTAATCGCAGTTTCGCAAGAGGAGCGTTGTCATGTTGAATCGATATGGTCCCTGGGCGACGATGATCGACCTCGGCGGCCGTCCGCAGCTTAGCACGTTTTGGCGGCATCGGCTGACCATGCTCACGCCGGCCAGCCGAACTAGTTTCGTGCTTTCGCGAAGCAATCTGTTGTGGCTCGCCGCGGCGGCCGTGCTGCTGATGGCCCTGCCGACCGTCCACTTTGCCGCGGCTGCAATCGACGAGGTGAAATCGTCCGACCGCAACGTGGCCGCGACTACAGGAGCGCCCGGCGAAAAGCCGGCGGAGGCAAAACCGTCGGCAGTCGAAGGATCGAAGGCCGAATCGCACGAGAGCGGCAGGTTGGCGATTTTTGGCACTACCACGCTGTCGACAGGCAGTTCTTACATTCCGAGTATCGTCTACGGCGAACTGAATTCCGCAGGCACGCGCAAGGCGATTGGCCTGACAAACGAGCAGGAGAAGCGGCTCCGCGACGTTTCCCACAAGTATTCGGGACAACAGTCCGCGGCCGGCGCGGAGATGCGGAAGATGATGGAGACGCTTCCGCCGGAGAAACGAGAGGCTGCGTTTGCCCAGTACCGAGCGAGACTGCTGGAAGTCCGTAGCGCTGTCCGCAAGGAACTGGAGCAGCTCCTTAGCGCGGCCCAACTCAAGGAGTTGCAGACGATCGCTGTTGGAAGCCAAGGCGTCTCGCGGCTCCGGTACGATCGGGCACTTGGCGACAGAGTTGGTCTCAGTGAAGAGCAGATGAAGCAACTGTTGTCGCGTATGATTGAGGGCAGGGCGGCCAGGGAAAGCGAGCTGCGATTGGTCGACGAGTTGAAGAAAAACGACGAAGCGGCGCTGGCGTTGATTACCCCGCAGCAGTGGAAGGAGATCGAGAAGATCCCCACGGATTTCCCCCCGCAGTTCCCCGGCCCGGAATTGACACAGTTGGTAAATCCCGACACGGCCAAGAAACTAGGGCTCAGCGCGGAGCAACAGGTGAAGGTGAACAAGCTCTTAGCCAACTGCATCGCTAAGGCCCAGGAATTGCAGAAGCTCGTTAGCGACATCAACGGGCCGCGTCCGATCGAAGAGGTGGCGGCAACGTCGCGTATTCTCGATCGCAAGCAACAGGAGATTAAGAAGCACGATCGCGATGAGATCGCGGCAATGCTCACGCCGCAGCAATTGGCGGGACTGAAGCAGGCGGTCCTCGGACAGGAGTTCCTCAACCGCATACGCTATCCCATGCAGTTTGGAATCGGCGGCAACGACGCAGCCTACGGTTTTCTCGATCGCATTCAGGCCACGGCCGAGCAGAAGAGAGAATTGCGCCGGCTGATGGAGGAAGAGGCGACGCTGCTAATGAAGAACTTTCGCGAGCGCGGCGCGGCGGTGATGGAGATTCTCAGGCCCGATCAGCGGGACAAGTTGATCGATGCGTTGGATCGCGAGTCGGAACCCCTTACAGTGACGCCGTCGGCCGGCGCCGGGGGGCAAGAGGCCGGGCGCAACGAAGCCAAACGACCGCCGCGAATCCTACCCCCGAAAATCGACGCCGTTGCCGCCGGCACGGAAGCGCTCAACCAATTCGATCTCAATCATGACGGCAAGCTGAGCGGCGCAGAGTTGGACAAATGCCCGGGGCTAAAAGCGGCCATCGATCAGATTGACCGTAGCGGCAAGGGGGAGATCACCGCCGAGAAGATCGCCGCCAGAATCAAAGCCTGGCAGGATTCCAGGCTCGGGCGAATGTCGCTCGGCTGTAGAGTTCTGCACAACGGCGAAGCTTTGGCCGGGGCCGAAGTGAAGTTTGTGCCCGAGAAGTTCCTCGGCAAGAATCTCAAGGTCGCCACCGGCAAGACCGACGCCAACGGCGTCGCGATGATCGCGGCTCAAGAACCTGGGCCGCCCGGCGTCGCACCCGGTTTCTATCGCATCGAGATCACCAAGGCCGGCGAGGATATCCCCACCAAGTACAACAAGGAAACCGTTTTCGGCCAGGAAGTCGCGATGGATGCCAAGGGAATCCAGGAAGGCATCACGCTCGACCTGAAGTATTGACGTCTCACGGCGTTGTCGCATTGCGCCGCGGAGAACGTCTTCGACGATCAACGGCGCAAGAAATGGCTGTAGGAGGCGTCTCCCGACGCCGACCGTAGCGGCACAGCACCGCAAGTCGGCGACGGCAGCCGCCTCCTACATTCCGAGTTGCCGGATATCGTCAATGGCCGCAACCACATCCGCCGCAACACGACGGCACCGGACAACATACTTGCACCGGCACTTGCACGGTCACCACCCGCGGCACGCAGCACGTCACGGTGTAGGCCACCTGCCTGGGCACGTAATGAACGCAGGGGATCGTCGTCTGATACTGCTCGGGCCTGCAAACCGTGTACGGCACTTGGAAAGTCCGCTGCTCGGGCACCAATCTGCAAGTCGTGCAGGGCACCATTTTCGTCATCGTCTGCGGCACGTAGCGAACGCACTCGACCTGCCGCTGGATGATCTCCGGCTTCCAGACCTGGCATTGCACCGTCCTCTGGCATGGCGCACACGGGCTGCACGGGCTCGGCGCACAGCACGATGAGCAGCACGGCACGTTGTGCGTCTCCCAGTGGCCCGAGCAGACGGGAACCGTCACCATCTCCTTGACCGGCTGGCATACCGTATAGCAGACTTGTTGCTCGTGGGTTTCATAGACCGGGCGACAAACCGTCTCGACGCATTGGCGATAATGCACCTCGGGCACGTAACGCACGCAGGTGATCGGTTTCTGTTCCCAAACCGGCTCGTAGCAGGTGCGGTAGCAGGTGTGCCGCTGCGGTTCGTAAATGACTTTTTGGCAGGTCTGCATGACGGTGCAGCATTGCTGCGGCACGGTGCAGCAGCAGGAGGTCCAGCAACATGCGGCGCATTGCGCCCCGCCGCAGTAACACGCCTCCGCCGAGTTGACCATCCCAACACCTAATACAGCAGCTAAGAAAACCAATGCGCTAAACCGTCTGTTCATGGCAGGCTCCTATCTAATACCAGAGAGTGACCATCGGCCCCAACCCAGAAAGCCTAGGGCGGTAGTACACTATAGTCAAGCCCACCTGCCGGTGCTTAAATGAGCCCCCCGCACGAGCCGGTTCCGTCTTTCTTGGCCGGCATTTCTTGCCATTTATGGAAGAGCGGAACCGACGTGTCCGATCGGGCGGGCATTCTCGCCTGTCAAATATGCCGCGTTCTCTTCGCCAGATGAGAAAATGTTTGCCCCAAACCATGCCAAACCCCGGCACTCTGAGGTGCCAAGGCAGAGGGGGAAGACTGGGCGACGGCCAAAATCGAATCTTTTTGCTTCCCAAGCCACAATTGGCCGGGACATTCTCCGCGATGTCCGCTACAATGAGCGGCCGGTTTCACGGATTCGCGACTGCTCTGATCTCCGGGGCTCAGGCACACGGCTCTCTCTCACAGTCGCTCGTTGGCACTTGCGGGTGGCTGGATGACGAACGCCGTAGCGAGAAGTCCCCATTCTTTTCATATTCCCGTCATGGGCACGGGCTTTATGATCGACGCGCCCCTGCGGGTCGCGAAATATGGCATCTCCTCGGTGATCTCGCTGGTCGACGACGTGCTGATCGAGCAGATGCGTCGCTTTCACTGCCAACGCGAAGGGGAGCCCTACGACGAGATCCGCGGCGAAGAGGAAGACGCGCGAGCCCGGCGGATCACCGCCTATTTGAACCTGCTCGATCGACTCGTCCGCCGCCAGTCCGTTGCCCTACAGGCTTCTCCCTTCGAGCCGGGAAGCGAGATCACCCGCTATTATGAAATGCTGCCCGACGGGCCGTTGGCCGACGAGTATCGAACGATGCTCGCAGCCGATGACGTGCAAGAACGATCGTTACGGCAAGGGCAGTTGCGTTTGCGGGCACTGCCGGGGAGCATCGACGCCAACATCATGGTCAAGGGCGACCGCGACGTTTACCGCGACGGCGAGAAACTGCCGCCCCGGTACAGCGACGCCTCGGCGGCCTTGCGCGGATTCGCCCAGAGCACGTTGACCTCGTCGATCGTGTTCTCGGCCGGCACGAACACGCGGCTTTACGCCTACGCCGCCGAGTTCCCCGATTTCTCCCCCGACGCGCATGGCCGGCTGAAGAAGAAGATCGTGCTGAAGGTCAGCGATTTCCATTCGGCCGTCGTGCAAGGGAAGTTCCTGGCCAAACGCGGTTTGTGGGTCTCTGAATACCGGGTTGAATCGGGTCTGAACTGCGGAGGTCATGCGTTTGCCACGAAAGGACTGCTGCTGGGACCGATCCTGGCCGAGTTCCAAGAGAGACGGGAAGAACTGATCGCCCAACTGCACGCCGCTTACACGATAGCCTTGCTGGCGCGTGGCCGAATCGCCGCCGCGACGCCTTTGGCCGTGCGGATTACCGCCCAAGGCGGCATCGGCACCGCCGCGGAAGATCTGCTGCTGCGAGAATACTATGGCGTCGACGGCACCGGCTGGGCAAGCCCCTTCCTTCTGGTTCCCGAAGTCACGAATCTCGACGACGAGCACCGCCGCAAGCTGTGCAGCGCGGGCGGCGACGACGTTTACCTCAGCGATAGTTCGCCTTTCGGCCTTCCCTTTTGGAACCTGCGCACTTCGGCCAGCGAGGAAGTGCGGCGACGCCGCATCGCCGAGAACCAACCTGGCAGCTCTTGTTTCAAGGGCTATATCAAGCTGTTCGACACCGAATTCACGGAGACGCCGATCTGCACCGCGTCGCGCGAATACCAGAAGCTCAAGCTCGCACAACTCGAAAAAGCGGACATTCCCGAAACGCAACGCGCGGCGATCCGCGAAATCGTCTTGGCCAAGTCCTGCATTTGTCACGATCTCGCCGGGGCCGCCACGCGGAACTACGGCATTGCCCCCGCGGCGACGCCCGCAGTTTGCCCCGGTCCGAACATCGTGAATTTCTCCCGCATCGCGACGCTGGAAGAGATGGTCGGGCACATCTACGGTCGGCTGTCGCTCTTGAAAAACGCCGAACGACCGCACATGTTCCTGCGCGAGCTTGCCCTGAACATCGAATACTTGGGAAACGAACTGGCCAAACAGAAGATCGGCGTGTCGTCCAACTCGCCCGGCTTTTTTCACGAATTCATCGGCAACCTTCTTCAGGGCATCGAATACTATCGGCAACATGCCGGCCAGCTCACCGGGCCAGGTTGCGATCATTTCCTCGTGAAACTGAACGACTTGCAGCGAGGCATACACAGCCTGCTCGCTCTCGCCGCGGCCTAGCTCGCGTTTCTCTCCACACGGGGGAAAACGGGCGACACGGTGTTTGGTGGGGCAGACATTCCTGTCTGCCAGATGTGCCGCCCTATCTTGCGGCAGACAGGAATGTCTGCCCCACCTTGGTGAGAAATGCGGCCTAGCCGACCGATTCCTTGTTTCCAAGATCGCGTTTAGGAGCGAACGTGGCGGCCAGGTCGCGCTGTTTTTCGCGACGCGATTCCGCCGACTTGTCGGGCTGGACGCAAATGCAATTGGCGCCGAAGCGGGCGAGTTCCTGGGCCTTGCGGTAACCGTCGAACGGCTGCGAAAAGTCCGCACTGTTGCCGACGTGCAGAATCTTGTGTCGATGTCCGCCCTTGGTCCGGGTGGCGCGCCGCGAAATGAGATAGACGCCGCTGATGCTGCGGAAGCGCGTTCCCAACGGAAACACTCTGAAACGGTACTGCTCGCCTGATGCGCTCGTTAACTTGATTTTGCCTAGAGAGGCCATTCGCTGCTCCTTTGCAGACTGGAACCAAACGCTTTGTTATGTTTCGGAAGAGCCCAAGCGAACGCTCAGGCTTTGCTGCGGCGAATGAGATTCAACCTCGTTCGCGCGAGGATCGGGCGGGCTAGAGTTGCCGGTTTCCGGCAGTTCCTTGCGCTTCTGACGACGTTCACGCTTTGCCTCGGCCTTCTGCCGTTTTAGCGTCTCCCTCGCCTTTTTCGCGTAGGTGTTGCCCTCTCTTGCCATGAAGCCTCCTTCCCGGCCACTTGAAGCCAAGGACTTTGACTAAGCCGATGACTCGGCAGCAGTCGCCGCACTGCCCTCGTCCCAACTCTGGGATGACTGGCAAGACGACGAGCCTCCCGCGGATAAACAAGCAGATCAGCCGCGATCCAAGAGACATCCGCGGCAGGTCGCCAGACGGCGACGCGAAGCGAAGACGGTTGGAAGGAAGCTGAAGGGTTTGCAATCCCTTCGCCACAAAACCAACTCCGATTATACCACCTTTCTCCGCCGCAGGACAAGTCCGCCGCCGGAAGACAAGTGAAATCCAGCGTCAGCGCTCAAGGACGGCTTGACACGGGCGGCGGAAGTGCTAAACTAGGATATTCGTGACGTGCGAGAGCGGCGCGAGCTTAAGTTGGCGCCGTGCGTTCATCTGCTTCTTCTGTAGCGGCCTCTTCGCCTGGCCCAACGGCCCGGCGGAGTTTCATGCCTACGGCTGCCTTTGATCTCTCTTGCACCTGGCCTGATGGCCGTGCCTTCGTGCCGATGTCTCGATGGAGGACCTCGATCAGTTTTGAGGTCGGGTGCTAGGCCCCTTATGCCCGGTTGGCTGCCGCGGCGACGCTCGTTTGCAAAAGCCACTACTGAAGGAAGCGTTGATGAAGTTTGAAGAACTCGGCCTTGCCGAGCCGTTGTCTGCGCCGTTCGCGCGCTGGGCTACCCCACTACCACCAAGATTCAGGCCGCCGCCATCCCGCCGATTATGGAAGGACGCGATGTGCTGGGCTGCGCAGACGGGCACCGGCAAGACCGCCGCTTTCGCCTTGCCAACCTTGCAGCGGCTGCGGCAAAAAGAGTGCCGCGTCAATGGGCGCGGACGAAAAATCCGCACGCTCGTGCTCGCTCCGACCCGCGAACTGGCACTGCAAATCTGCGAGAGTTTCCGGGCTTACGGCCGCTATACCACCGTGCGGCAAGCCGCGGTCTATGGCGGCGTCGGCCAGTCGCCGCAGGTGCGAGCCTTGAACGACGGCATCGACGTCTTGATCGCCACGCCCGGGCGGCTCCTCGACCTCATGCAGCAAGGCTTCGTCGATCTTACCCACGTCGAAGTGCTGATCCTCGACGAGGCCGACCGGATGCTCGACATGGGCTTTATCCACGATCTTCGCCGCATCGTCGCCAAGGTCCCGACGCGGCGGCAAACGCTGTTGTTCTCCGCGACGTTGCCCGCGGAAATTCGCACTCTTGCCAGCCAGTGGCTGCACGATCCGGTGGACGTGCGCGTCGCGCACGCCTCGGTCCCCTTGGAGACAATTCGGCAATCGGTGTTCTTCGTCGACCAGAAACAGAAGCTGCAACTGCTCACGCATTGGTTGTTGGGGACCGCATGGACGCGCACGCTGGTATTCACGCGCACCAAGCACGCCGCCGACAAAGTGGCCAAGTCGCTGCTGAAGGCCGGCATCGAGGCCGACGCCTTTCACAGCAACAAGAGTCAATCGGCCCGACAGCGAGTGCTGCTCCGCTTCAAAGCGGCGAAGCCGTTGGTCTTGGTGGCGACGGACATCGCCGCACGCGGCTTGGACGTGCACGGGGTCTCGCACGTGGTGAATTTCGATTTGCCGGCCGATGCGGACAACTACATTCATCGCATCGGCCGCACCGGTCGTGCCGGGGCGAGCGGGGTCGCCGTCTCGTTTTGCGATCGCGACGAGCGGTCGAATCTTCAGGCAATCCAACGTCTCACGCGACAAACGCTCACCGTCGAGACTCGCCCGGAGAGCGCAGCGGCGGAGTCCAACGAAGGACCGTTGTCGAACGCAGAACGTCGGCACAGCAGGCATGCGGGGGCGGCAGCGTCGCGGGCGTGCCATCGAAAGCGATATTCAACCGCGCGTCGCCCGCAGGAGAGTCGCTGCAAAAGGCCCGCGTAGCCGCAGCCAAAGCAGCGGAATGTCTCTCCACTTGGGGACAAGTACGAAAGGGGGACGCGCTTATCTTGGCACAGACTATCAGGCGTGATTGCCTTAATTCGTGCCGATAAGCGTGTCCGTCACCTTTCTCTCTCTCCGTGTGAATCCATCTGCGGAAACCGGCAGTCGGTCAGGCCCACGACGTCCTGCCACCGAGCATTCCGCTGCGGCCGTCCACCGACGCCGGCCATAACGGCCGTCACGTGTAAGACTCGGCACTGCGACGCAGGGCATCTTTCGGGAATCACGCCGCGATGCGCAGCGGTTCCAGTTCTTCGAACAAATTCACCGTCCGTAGCATGTTTCCGTGGGCGTCGTAGAACTGCACGACGCCGATGTCGAGGAGCCACATCGCCATGTGGCCGTCGGCTTCGTAAGTTCGGGCGGAATAGCGGCCGTTGTCGATCAGTATCGTCTCCTCGAGATCCCAAGGGCTGTCAAGGAAAACGTCGTAGTACTCGAAGGTGCGAATGACCAGCTCCCGCACCTCGTAGGGAAGAGGATCCGTCCTCATGGCTTTTGCAACCTCCTGTTGCCTGTGGCAGAGTTTGGCAGAAAGCGTGCGTAATGTACCCCGAAACGCCGCCGGCGATCAAGGTGAAGTCGTCCAATTCCGGGCCAAGTTCGGGCGACGCCCAAATCCGGCCGTTTTCGACCCGCTGGCCGACGACGCGGACGAACTGGCCGAACAATTCCGGGCCGCCGGGCAGGGCAACTGGGGCATGGTACTCGGATGTGCCGCCGATCCAGCCGGGCCGCCCGGGCATGGCACCTTCGACCAGAACCTGCAAGGAGCGGCCAACAAGCTCTCGAAAATACCCCGCTCGCAATGTCTTGCCCAACTTTCCCAGCTTTGTCGCTCGATGCATGGCGATTCGGCCGGAGACTTGGCTGGCCATCTCGGCGGCGGGCGTGCCTTGCCGCGGACTGAAGCGGAAGACGTGGACTTTCGCGAATCCCACTTCCGCGACTGCCGCGAACGTAGCAGCGAAATCCGCCTCGGTCTCGCCCGGAAAACCGACGATCACGTCGGTCGTCAACGCCGGCCGATCGAGCGCGGCTCGAATCGCGCGGCAACGGGCGACGAACTCCTCGACCGTCCCGCGGCGGTTCATGCGGCGCAGAACGGCATTCGACCCGCTTTGCAGCGGCAGATGCAGATGGGGACAAACCCGATCGCGGCGCTCCGCCATCAGCCCGATCAACTCCGGCGTGACCTCGGCTGCTTCGATGCTCGACAGCCGCACGCGGAAGTCGCCGTTGAGATCGGTGATCTGCCGGAGAAGCGCGGGGAGAGAGGAGAGGGGAGAGGGGAGAGGGAAACGTCGGCAGTGGGCAGTCGGCAGTGGGCAGTGATGAGAGTTCACAGGCTGGATTTCGGATTTCGACGATGACGCCCCATCGTTCTCCGATGCCTCTGTCCCCTCTCCCCTTGCCCCTTTCCTCTCCCCCCCTCCGTAATCTCCCAAGTGAACGCCCGTGAGCACGATCTCGCGGTGGCCGGCGGCTAACAAGCGGCGGACCTCGTCGAGCACTTCGTCGACGGGCCGGCTGATCAGATGGGGCCGAACCGTCGGGACGATGCAGTAGCTGCACTTCATGCGGCAGCCGTCCTGCACCTTCACCAGAGCCCGGCGACGACCGTCGAAGCGTCCGATGCCGGCGGGCACGTCCTGCAATCCTCGCCGGGCGAGTAGATTGGGCAGGTCTCGCTTGTCGGCGAGCACCTCGACCACGCCGGGCAGCGCGGCGGCGTCGGCCGGGGCTCGTGCGGCAAAGCAGCCCAGCACGATGATTTCCGCCTGCGGATGCGCCTTGGCCAGCCGGCGAATGATCTTGCGGCACTTCGCTTCGCTTTCGGCGGTCACGGTGCAAGTGTTGACGATGCAGAGATCGACCGGCTCCGCTTCGCTTGCCTTGCGATATCCTAGCCGCTCGAACCCCTGACGGACAAACTCCGTCTCGTACTGGTTCACCTTGCAGCCGAGGGTGACGGTTTTCAGGGTTCGCGGCTGATTCATACCGAGAAGGGACTACGGCGTGCGATGCGGCGGCAGGGCGCGGCGGGAGCCGGCCCCTTGGCCGACCGCGGGGACGATGGCGACCGCTGTTTGCGGGCTGAAATTAAAAATCGAAAATCCCGATGCGCCGAGCGAACGGGCGGCAATAATCTGGTTCGCCACTTGATCGGGCGTGAGGTGAAGGCCCGTGGCCGTGGCGCCGATGCCGACGTATAGCGGCACGCGGCCGCCGATGAGTTTCATCTGGTTGCGAACCAGCGAGGCAAGCTCGGCATCGTCGGCGGTGTAATCCATCGGGCAGACGAAATCGAGGTAGCCGGCCTTGACCCAGGCCGGCCAATCTTGGGCGACCGATTCGCGGCAGCCGGGATACGAGCCGAACACGGCCGCGGAAATCTTCAGGCCGGGCCGAATTTTCTTCGCCTCGCGGCTGACCGCCTTCACCAGATCGGTGATCTGCCGGCAGCGCCATTCGTTGTATTCGTCTTTCCGGTCGCCGGAGAAACAATCCTTCGGCCAGTTGACGACCTTTCGCCCGCTGGCGGCCTCGAATCGCCGCCGGCAGCCGTCGCAATAGCAGTATTCGCGGCCGGGATAACGGATGTAGTCGAGGTGCAGTCCGTCGATCGGATACTTGCGGGCGACCTCGAGCAGGCTGTCGAGTTCGAGCTTGCGGTTGTCGGGGTTCGACGGGCAGAGCCAGTCGGCGGGTTCCCCCTTGACGCTCACCTGCGTGCGGCCTTCGTGGCGGAGCTTCTCGATGAAATCCTTCGGCGCGGTCGTCAGATTGAAATCGACCTTCCAAACGTGGACCTCGATTCCCCACTGCTTCGCGGCGGTGCAGCACTTCTCGATCTGGTCGTCGAAGCGGCGGAAAGTGACGCTGCGGGGCAACACATGGCTGGGGTAATGAGCGAGTCCGCCCCAGAGCATGTTGGGAAAGACCATGTTGAAGCCGTTCTCGGCCAGCAGTCGGGCCGAGCGGTTCCAACTGTCGGGATCGTCGGGGAAAGCCCCCGTGCCCGAGTGGTTCCAGACGCCGCGGCCTTCGCGCGGAGGACTTTCTACGGCCGCCAGGTATGCTGCCACCAGCGAATCGTGCGCTGCCTGGGCTCGCTCGATCACCCGATCGTAAGCCTCCTGGGCGAATAGTTCTTCGGCGTTCTTCCATTCGAGCTGCGCGCGGCGGAGCCGCTTGCAGACTTCCCATTTCGGCGAACGGATACCATCTAAAGCCTCGGCGAACGTCGCGTAATGCCCGACCTTGCCGGCACAATCGAGCCTCGGCTTCGGCCATCTCCTTCCAAAGTGGCGGCGCCAGGCGTCCCACGGTTGCGGCGAGTTGGTTTCGCGCCTCGCGGGTGTCGGCCGGCACGTCGTAATCGAAGATGGCGCCGCGATCGTTCTCTTGCACGGCACTGTTAGGATCGTCGGCAAGGCGTAGGGCGTTGCGGAGTTGCGGGGGGACGTTGGCGGCGGCGTAGATCACGAGTTTGCCCCCCGAGTTGACGAACTTCGCCAACGCCGCGATGCAAGCGTCGGTCGGCGTGAAATTCGAGGGCAACACGACAATTCGGCGTCGGCCAAGATCGCCGCGGGCAATCGCCTCCTCATCGAGCGGATCGGACCCCAGCCCGAGCTCGTCCAACATGACCTCAAGCCGGTGCGACGCCTCCTTGGCGACCGCCAACTCGGCGTCGGTGCGGGAGTGCGTCGGGACCGGAACGATCGGGGCGACATCATGCCATACCGCGGCGAGACGGCGGAGACGGACGCCGGTGTCGCCGACGTCCTTGCCGAGTGGCCGCCAGGCCGACAGCCGGATGCCATCGATCTTGTCCCAGCCGGCGGGAGTTCCCTCGACGGCGAATGAAGTTCTTGCGAACCGCAACGTTCGCCAGCCCTTCTTTCCGGCGGGCTTGTCCGCGGTGTACCAACCGCTGCCGCTGCGGAAATAGAGCGTCAATCCGCCCAACAACACCGGGTTGTCGATGGCGGCTTCCAGCACGAATCCGCCCGATGACCGGAGGTCGAGACGGACGCGGCGATCGACCACCGTTCGGCGCAGCTTCGGCTGTGCCGCAAAAGGGGCGCTAAGCCGCATGATCGGTCGATCTTGCTCGCGGACGACTTCCACCGGAGGAGAGCTTTCGTCCGCCTTCCAGACGGCCCGCGCCGCGGCGGTGTCGGCATAGCGGAAGTCGTCCAAAACCTGTTGGCCGCCCAACAGGGCCACCAGGAACACCGGAAGGATGTGCATACAAGGACTCCAGGAGCCGCAAGGGCAGTTCAGCGCCATTATCGGTTGCCGCTGTCGGGCTCGCAAGGGTGCCTTGATCGCCGAGCGGCTTTTCCGATCACAAAGCCGTGGAAAAATGAGAAGAATATGCGGGCAGGTGGCGGGCCTCGAAGCGACGACGGACAGAGAGCCTCGTTTGTGACGCCGTTGATTGCTCAGGGCGTGTCTCCAGCGGACGAAATCACCGGGAAGTCAGTGCTAGGCAACATGCGGAGGATTTGCGGCCCCGTTGATCGACCGAAACGCCTTTCCATTGTTCTGATTCTGACGTTTATGCCGATGATGTCGATAGGTGAGCCCGCTCCTAGCACAGGGGATTTTCGGAATGTATCGATTGACCCAATTCTGTTGTGCCCGATTTGCCGCGATCGCGGCCGCTTCTGTTTTGGCGGTCTGTCTGAGCGGCTGCACAAGCCTGCCCGACTATATCCATAACGGTTTCAAAGTTGGCCCCAACTATTGCCGGCCCCCCGCCCCGGTGGCGAAACACTGGATCGACGCAGCCGATCTTCACGCGCCCGAGGTTTCCGGGATACAGTGCCGGTGGTGGACCGTCTTTCGCGATCCCAAGCTGGACGAGTTGATCGCCTGCGCGTATCGGCAGAACCTGACGTTGCGCGAAGCGGGCTTCCGGATTCTTGAAGCCAGGGCCACGCTGAACGGCACTATCGGGAGTCTCTTCCCGCAGGAGCAAATCGGCCGCGGGGCCTATGCACGAATCGCCACCCCCACCGGCCCGACCACGCCGGTAGCATACACCAGTTTGTGGAGTTACGGCTTTGATCTGAGTTGGCAACTCGACTTCTGGGGCCGTTTTCGCCGGGCGGTGGCGGCGGCCGAAGACACCTTGGACGCCCGCGTGGCCGATTACGACGCCGCGTTGGTCACCATGTTGGGCGACGTGGCCAGCAATTACGTGAGAATCCGCACGACGCAGGAGCGGATCGATCTGTTGCGGGCCAACGTGAAGTTGCAACAGGGGGTACTCCGTTTCATCGACGACCGATTGAAGGCCGGCTATAAGCAAACCGAGCTCGACTATGCCCAAGCCCTCAGCAACCTGCGACAAGACGAGGCCGCAATTCCGGTGTTGGAAATCAGCAAACGCCAGTACGAGGACGCCCTGTGCATCCTGCTGGGGATACCCGCAATCAATTTGGAGCCGATGCTCGGCATCGGACCGATCCCGGTTTCTCCGCCGGAAGTGGCGCTGGGCATCCCGGCCGATCTGCTGCGGCGTCGTCCGGACGTTCGCTCGGCCGAGCGATTGGCGGCGGCGCAGGCCGAGGCGATCGGCATCGCCGAGGCCGACTTGTATCCTTCGTTCTTCATCAACGGCTCGTTGGGCTACTCGGCCCAATTCTTTCCCGATCTATTCCGCAACACCGCCTTCACCGGCAGCGTTGGACCATCGTTCCAGTGGAACGTGCTGAACTACGGCCGGATCGTCAACAACGTGCGGCTCCAGGACGCGAGGTTCCAGGAATTGGTGACGATCTATCAACAAACGGTGCTCACGGCCAGCCAGGAAGTCGAGGACGGGATCGTGGCCTTCTTCCGGTCGCAGCGCGCCAGCAGGCTTCTCGACGAAAGCGTAGCGGCCGCCAAAGAGGCCGTCGACATCGTAGTGGCCCAGTACATGGCAGGGTCGGCCGATTTCAACCGCTACGCCACCATCGAGCAGAACATGGTCACCCAGCAAGACCAGGCGGCGCAGTCGCGAGGCAACATCGCGCTGGGGCTGATCCAGACCTACCAAGCATTGGGCGGGGGCTGGGAAATCCGGCTGTGCGGCCCTCAGTTGCCGCCACCGCCGGGGAGCTCCGCCGAGCCCGGACCTGCCGCTCCGAACGGCATCGAGCAGATTCCCTCGCCGCTCCCCACGTCACCGGCCGCGCCGCAACAGCCACCGCCGCCACAGCAGCCAGCCCTCCCGCAGCAGCCGGCGACATCACAACAGCCAACCCAGCCGCAACAACGGTCCTTCCCGCCGGAGCCGGCCTTACCGCAAGAACCGCCGTTTCCCCGCGAATCGTCCGTGTTCAGACAACCGGGACTTCCCGCCGGGCCAACCGCGGCCGACTTGCAGATGCCGTCGAACATGCCTTGGTTGGGGGATGTCGTTCCGCCAAATCGCGCGCTGTAGAGCGCATCGAGGTAAGTCTAGTGCCTCAACCGATCTGACTTGACAGGTTTTGGTGGAGATGGTATTTCGCTTTCCGGGGCAACAACCTGTCAGGAGAGCGAACATGGGCAAGGAAGCCAAGTACGTGGTTCGGCTATCGAACGAGGAACGAGGTCAATTGGAGGATCTTGTGGCGCGAGGACGGGTGGCGAAGGCGACTCGTCAGCGGGCACAGGTGTTGCTACGTGCCGATCAGGGGCAGGGAGGTTCCTGCGCCGTGGACGAAGCGATTGCGGATTTGGTGGGCGTCAGCTTATCGACGGTCCACCGAGTTCGGCAACAGTTCGTCGAAGAAGGTTGGGAGGCATCGTTGTACCGTAAGCCGGCCACAAATCGACAATATCGCAAACTGGACGGTGTGCAAGAGGCCCACTTGGTGGCTTTGGCCTGTTCGTCACCGCCAACGGGCCGGGTGTGTTGGACGATGCAACTGCTGGCCGACAAATTGGTGGAATTGGAGATCGTCGAATCGATTGGGCGCGAGGCCGTTCGCACCACGCTGAAAAAAACGTTCTTCAGCCCTGGCGCAAAGAGCAATGGGTATTGCCGCCGGAGCAAAACGCCGATTTTGTCTGCGCGATGGAAGACGTGCTTGAAGTCTACCAACGGCCCTACGATCCGCAGCGACCGGTCGTGTGTTTTGACGAGCAAAGCAGGCAATTGACCAAAGAAACACGTCGGGCGATTCCCGCCGCGCCTGGGCGTCCGGCGCGGGTGGATTACGAATATGAGCGTAACGGAACGGCCAATCTGTTTATGATCTTTGAGCCGCTGGCGGGCAAGCGTCGCGTGAAGGTGACCGACCGACGTACCGCGTTGGATTTCGCCGAGGTGATTCGGGAGTTGGTGGACAGCTATCCGATGGCGGAGAAAATCGTGTTGGTGATGGACAACTTGAACACGCACAAGATGGCTTCGCTCTACGAGGCGTTTGCCCCCGACGAGGCTCGCCGACTGATCGAACGGCTGGAGGTTCACTACACGCCGAAACACGGCAGTTGGCTGGACATGGCCGAGACGGAGTTAAGCGTGATGACCAAACAGTGCCTTCGGCGGCGGATTCCCGATAAACCCACACTGGTCCGCGAGGTTGCCGCTTGGGAATCCACACGAAACACCGCTCGATGCCGCATCGACTGGCGTTTCACTACAGCCAACGCCCGAATCAAACTCAAACGCCTCTACCCGTCAATTCAGGTCGGTTGAGGCACTAGCGGGTGCCATGGCCACGCTTGCGTGGCCATACAGCGGTTTGCGCGGGAAGACATGCCCACGGCAAGTGTGGGCATGGCACACGAAACGCTACAGTTAACTCGGACGCGCTCTAGTCGCCGAGTGTGGGCTGCGTCTCTGCGTCTAGACGGTGCTTTAGCATAACGTCCAGGAGTATAACGGTTTACGTTATGCTGAAACGTAGCCGGCGTTCTGCGCTTGCCCGGTTGCCATACGTCTCCCGCGGCAGCTCCGTGCGAAGCTCCGGCAACACTCACGGGTTTTCAATGAGTGGAGAGGTAAACAGGGGTCTTGACGCCGATAAATACTTAATGTATCTTAATAGTATAGGGGCGTTAATGAGTTGAGGCGTGCAATGGAGCACACGGTTTATCGGGAGCAGGCGGCGGCCTTCGTCGATTTCCTGCAAGCACTGTTGCGGGAGTTGACGGTCGGCTCGAACGACCCGGCGACGGAGTTGCCGTTGGGACAACTTCGCCTTTGCCGTGTTCTCAGCAACGGGCTACAATCCATTTCGGCGATCAGCCGGGAGCTTGGCGTGTCGCTCAGCGCGATCACCCAGATCGCCGACCGCCTGGAGCGGGTCCGTCTGGTCCGCCGCGTGACCGAGGACAACGATCGCCGCGTTCGCTGTTTGCAGTTGACCGCCCGCGGCGAGAAGCTGTTGCGACTGCACGACGAGGAGCGCATCCGCCGCATGGCGGCCGCGCTGGAGCATCTGACTCCCGAGGCGAGGGAGCAGGCCGCAGCCGCGCTGGCGACGTTGCTCCGCGCATCGATCGCGGCTCGGGCTAACAACGGCGACGGCAAAGCCGCCGGCCCACAGATTTCAACTTCCGAGGTGTTGCTGTGAAACAGATACTGGCATTGTTGGCTGCGGTGGGGATTGTCGGAACCGGGGCGGCGATTTACGTCAAACACCGCAATGCCGATCCGCCGACGATGTTCCGAACCGTTGTCCTCAAGAAGGGGGACATCACGGCGTTGATCAGCGCCTCCGGCACGCTGGAGCCGCAGGAGATCGTGGATGTCGGTTCCCAGGTGAACGGCCCGATCCTTTCGTTGGGGAAGGACCTCACCGGTAAGCCGATCGATTACGACTCCGAGGTGGAAGTAGGCACGGTCCTGGCGAATGTCGACCCCGCCGTCTACCAGTCACAGGTCGATCAGGCCAAGGCGAATCTGCTGCACGCGCAGGCCGATCTCGGGGAACTTGAAGCGAAAGTCGCTCAATCCAAAGCCGAATGGAACCGTGCCCGCGTGTTACGGCCGATGAAGGCCATCGCCGACACCGATTACGACCTGGACGAGGCGAATTGGAAGGTCGCCGTGGCAAATCTGGAGGTGGGCAAGGCGACGGTCCAGCAATGCGTGGCGGCCCTGGCAATGGCCCAGCGGAACCTCGACTACTGCACCATCAAATCACCGATCAAAGGCGTGATTATCGATCGCCGCGTCAACATCGGGCAGACCGTGGTTTCGACCATGAGCGTGACGAGTTGCTTCTTGATCGCCAAGGATCTGACGCACATCCAAGCTTGGCTGCAGGTCAACGAGGCCGACATCGGGCGCATCCGCCCAGGCATGTCCGTCACGTACACCGTCGATGCCTACCCTAACGAGACCTTCAAAGGGACGGTCAACCAAATCCGCTTAAACGCCGCGACCACGCAGAGCGTGGTCACGTACACGGTCGTCGTCGATACCGAAAACCCCGACCTGCGGCTCTATCCTTACCTGACGGCGAACGCGAGTTTTCAGGTGGAGCATCACGACAACGTGTTGAAGGTTCCCAACGGGGCGTTGCGGTGGAAGCCGCGGCCGCAAATGGTAGCGCCGGAATACCGCGGCATGTTGGCATCGGCCGGCAAAGGGAAACGTGAAGGGGGACAGACGCCCCCGGCCACCTCGGCCGGCGAGGCCGTGAAGACAGGCAGCGCGGAGAATGCGAAGACGCCGGTCGATCCGAAGGTCGCCGCCGCGCTGCAACACGCCAAACAGCACGGCGGGAAAGACGCAAACCCTGCCAAGGACGGAAAGCTTCAAGCGGCCGTCGGCGATGCCGCGAAGCCCAAAAGCCACGAGCACGGCCAGGTCTGGGTCAAAGACGGATTGCTGGCCAAGCCCGTCCGCGTGCGAATCGGAGTCACCGACGGCAGCGACACCGAGATCTCCGGGCAGGGAATCGAAGAGGGGACGGAAGTGATTGTCGGCGAGGCGACTCCCGATCAGGCAGGCGGCGACGTGAGCAACCCCTTCGCGCCGAAGTTGTTCAATAAGTCCGGCGGTCCGCCAAAGGCTCGACCATAACCGCAAGACAGCGTTGGGGTGGCAGTTAAACTGCCACCCCAATAGCGGCAAGTTCGAAAAGGTTTCCCATGGAACTGATTCGTCTGGAAAACATCACCAAGACGTATCACCTGGGCGAGGTTGACGTACCGGTGCTCAAGGGGATATCGCTTTCGATCCAGCGCGGCGAAATGGTCGCGCTGATGGGAGCGTCCGGTTCCGGCAAGACGACGCTGATGAACATTCTCGGCTGTCTCGACCGGCCCAGTTCCGGGCAGTTTTGGCTGGACGGCGAGGAGATGAGCCAGTTGACGCCCAACCAGCGGGCGCTGGTGCGGACGGCCAAGCTCGGGTTCGTTTTCCAGAGTTTCAATCTGCTGGCCCGCACCAGTGCGCTGCTGAACGTGGTGATGCCGTTGGACTACTCGCCGCAGCGGCCGCCCGGCGCCGTGGCCCGCGCCCGATCGCAACGGCTGCTGGAGCGCGTCGGATTGGCCGATCGAATGGACCACGAACCGTCGCAGATGTCGGGCGGGCAGCAGCAGCGGGTCGCCATCGCACGGTCGTTGGTCAACAAACCATCGCTGGTTCTGGCGGATGAGCCGACGGGCAATCTCGACTCGCACACCAGCGTCGAGATTCTGGAAATGTTCCAGCAACTCAACGCCGAGGGGATCACCGTCATCCTGGTCACGCACGATCCGAAGGTGGCGGCTTTTGCCCACCGTACGATCAGCATCAGCGACGGGCTGATCGAGGGGGACGACTCGCACCAACCGGTTGCCTATGAGCGCAGTCTCGCATCCGTTCCCGCCATGCGGCCGGTCGTGGAACATCTCTACGGCGACGAGGAGGCGAAAGCGTCGGCGGTGCCGTTGAGCGCGTTGATTCCGCCCACGTTCCGCACGGCTCTAAGTGCTTTGCGACGGAACAAGATGCGCTCGGCCCTGACCGCCCTGGGCGTGATCATCGGCATCGTGGCGGTGATTGGCGTCGCTGAGATTGGCCAGGGGGCGAAAACCGCCTTGCAGAAGACTATTGCCAGCATGGGGGCCAACAATTTGATGATACAATCCGGAGCGGCCAGCAGCGGCGGGGTGAGCTTCGGCGCCGGCAGCGTCTTGACCCTCACCCCGCAGGACGCCGAGGAGATCGGGCGGCAGTGCCCGGCGGTCAGCGACGTGGCCCCCATCGTCCGCACCGGAGGCCAGGTGATCTACGGCAACCGCAACTGGGTGCCGATGAGCATCTACGGCACCTCGCCTTCGTATCTCGACGTGCGCGACTGGAACGACATTCTCGATGGAGGCATGTTCAGCGATCGCGACGTGCTGAGCGGCAGCAAGGTTTGTGTAATCGGCACTACGATCAGACGGGAACTGTTTCAAGACGAATCGCCCATCGGCAAGGAACTTCGCATCCAGAACGTCTCGCTGCGGGTGATCGGCGTGCTTTCGCCGAAGGGCTCGAACATGATGGGCATGGACCAGGACGACATCATCCTCGCTCCTTGGACGACGATCAAGTACCGCGTAAGCGGCGGCGGGGCGACCAACCAGAGTACGGCCGGGACGGTGAACGCCTCGAGCACCGCCACGACCAGCACGCTCAACAACCTCTATCCTACCGCGACGGCCCTCTATCCGCAGGCATCGCCGCTGGCCGCACTCGACACGCCGCAGCCGGTGCGGTTCGTCAACGTCAGCCAGATCCTGGTCAAGGCGGCCGCCACTGACGAGATCAAGCAGGCCATCGACCAGATAACCGATCTGTTGCGCGAACGGCATCGCATCCGCAGCGGGCAACTCGACGACTTCAACATCCGCGACATGACCGAAATGACCAACGCCATGGGCGCCCAAGCGACTCTCATGACCGGCTTGCTCCTGGCCGTAGCCGCCATCTCGCTGATCGTCGGCGGCGTGGGAATTATGAACATCATGCTCGTGTCGGTCACCGAGCGGACGCGGGAGATCGGCCTGCGGATGGCCGTCGGCGCACGCAGCCACCACATCCTGCGGCAATTCCTGGTCGAGGCCGTCGTCTTGTGCCTGGTGGGAGGAATCGTCGGCATCGCCTTGGGGCGCGGCTTTTCGGAGTTGATGCGGTACTTGAGGCTTTTCCCCACCGAGGTCTCGCTGCCCGCCGTCGTCGCCGCCGTCGCCGTTTCGGCCACGGTCGGCATCGTCTTCGGTTTCTATCCGGCCTGGAAGGCCTCGCGGCTTGATCCGATCGAAGCGCTGCGGTATGAATGACGGTGCAGCGCACTCTCCGGTGGGGCGGACATTCTTGTCTGCCAGATTTGCCAAACTTCGGCGGCAGACAGGAATGTCTGCCCCACCGATATCTGCGTTGGGGTGGCAGTTGTACTGCCACCCCGAGCCGCGGGTGCGGCAGTGCAACTGCCGCACCAACCGTTCCCTCGGATGCCGCACCAACAGCGGCAGACAGGAATGTCTGTCCCACCGAGCCGAGAAAGCGCGGCTACAGAATCAGCATCGCATCGCCGTAGCTGTAGAAGCGGTAGCGCTCGCAAATTGCTTCGTCGTAGGCCAAGCGGATCAACGCATCGCCGCCGAAGGTGCGCACGAGCACCAGCAGAGTCGTTCGCGGAAGATGGAAATTCGTGAGTAAAGCGTCGATCGCGCGAAACTGATAAGGCGGGCGGATGAACAGATCGGTATCGCCTGAAAACGGTCGCAACTCTCCACTGGCCGAGGCGGTCTCCAACAGCCGGACCGAAGTGGTGCCGACGGCTACCACCCGGCCACCGCGACGGCGACAGGCCAGAATCCGATCGACCGACGATTGCTGCACGCTTCCCCATTCGGCGTGCATCTGATGCCTGGCCAGCGTGTCGGCGGTGATCGGGCGAAACGTGCCGGGGCCGATGTGAAGCGTCAGGGCGCAAAGTTCCACCCCTTGCTCGACCAACTCCTCAAGCAGCGTCGTGGTGAAGTGCAGCCCCGCCGTCGGCGCCGCCACCGCGCCGGGCACCTGGGCGTAGACCGTCTGGTAGTGCTCGCGGTCGCGCTCGACCATCTGCCCCTTGCGGATGTACGGCGGCAGCGGCACGCGGCCGACCCGATCCAACAGCGCGAAGGTGTCTTCCATTCCGCAAGGCCGGGCGATCCAGGTGCCGCCGGGCTCTTTCGCCCCCAGTTCAAGTTGCACGTCCTCGCCGCCGATCGCGTTCAGCAGCGTCACCGTGTCGCCCGGCTTGAGTCTTCCGCGGGTTTTGCAGAGAATCCGCCAAAGGCCGTTGGGGCTGGCTTCCAGGAAGAGCCCCTCCCAGTGGCCGCCCGAATTGCGGCGGCGGCCCACCAGCCGGGCGGGCACGACCCGCGTGTCGTTGATCACCAGGCAGTCGTTCTGGTAGAGAATCTCGGGCAAATCGCGAATGTGGCGGTGCTCCAACGACTTGCGGCGGCGATCGACCACCAGCAACCGGGCGTCCGACCGACAAACGGCCGGCGACTGGGCGATTAACTCCTTGGGCAAATCGTAATCGTACTGGTCCAATTCCACCATCGCGCCGCTCCTTGCCCCGCTCCATCTCACATTGTAGCCTTTACCGGGTAGTTGGAAACGAGTATAAGCCCTTGGCCCGGCAAGTTGCAGGGGGACGGGCGCCATATCCGTGCCGCAATGATGGCGAAGATCAGCGTCGCGCTGTGCATCACCGACTTGGACATCGGCGGCGCCGAACGGTGCCTGACGGAGATCGCCGTCCGCATGGACCGCAGCCGCTTCACTCCGGTTGTTTACTGCCTCGGGCCCCGGCCATCGCGGGAAGAAGCCTCCTGCCTGCCGGCGCTCGACAAGGCCGGCGTTGAGGTTCACCGTCTCGGCGGTCGGGGGATTTGGCAGTTTCCGATCGTCGCTCGTCGCCTAAAGCGACTGCTGGCAGCCCAAAGGCCGCAGGTTATCCAGACGTTTCTTTTTCACGCCAACCTGCTCGGCCGAATCGCCGCGCGTCGTGCCGGCGTAAAGGCGGTTGTTTCGGGCATTCGCGTGGCGGAACGTGCGGCGCGATGGCATCTTCGGCTCGACCGGCTCACGCAAGGCTGGGTCGATCGCTACGTTTGCGTCAGCCAGGCCGTCGCCGAGTTCTCTGCCAAACAGGGCGGCTTGCCGCCGGAAAAACTGGTTGTAATTGCTAACGGGATCGACCTCGACAAGTACCCTTCTCGGCAGCCGGCGGATCTGCGGGCGTTCGGCATCGCGGCGGGGCGCCGGGCGGCAGCGTTCGTCGGCCGGCTGGAGCCGCAAAAGGGGGTCGATTGCCTGATCGCGACCGCCCCGAAGTGGCTTGGCGAGCTGCCCGATTGCGATCTGCTCTTGGTGGGCGACGGTCCGTTGCGGCCGTCGCTGGAGGCGGCCGCCAGGACCGCGGGAGTCGCCGACCGCGTGCATTTTGCCGGCTGGCGGCCCGACGTGCCCGAAATCCTCGCCGCCAGCAGCCTCTTAGTGCTCCCCTCGCTGTGGGAAGGAATGCCCAACGTCGTGCTGGAAGCGATGGCCAGCCGCCTGCCGGTCGTCGCTTCCGATGTCGAAGGGGTTCGAGAATTGCTCGGGCCGAACGCTGCGCGGCAGACTGTCGCCCACGGCGACACTCATGGTTTCGCCGGTGCGATTGTCGGTTTGCTGCTCGACTCCGTCTTATCGCGAGCGATTGGGCTGGAAAATCGCCGCCGCGCCGAGGAGTCGTTCGGGATCGAGCGAATGGTCGGACTTTACGAAGACCTTTGGGCGTCGTTGGCAGAAACGTACTCCTCACGCTTCGCGTGAGGCGAGCGGTGGGCCGAGTACGCCTCCCCCGGAGCGTGAGGAGTACACATGCGAAGCCGCAAGCGGCACAATCTGTCGTGCTGATAGCAATGCTGCCAACGCAAGAGATTGTGGTCACAACCAGCCTGCGCGGATCTGGCGGTGAGTGCCAATTGCCGCTCGCGGACAGCCGACGGCAGGAGCAAAAACGCTGCCAATTCTGCGAATTTTCTTGTGCTCTTTCGTGCGAAAAAGCGGCATTGTACGGCTGGCTGCAAATCGGTATCTTTGGGGCCGCGTGGGGAGCGTTGTGGCACCAGGAACCTTTGCGTCGCTAGTCATCCGTCCGTTCGCTACGCGTGAGAACCGCGGCGCCGATCTGCGGCCACCGAGTCGGCGCCGACCTTCGCCGCTGCCAGCGCGAGGTCGGTTCTCATGGATGGGGAGTGAAGGAGGCCTCTCCGTTGCGAAATGCGTGAGACGCCGGCCTCTGCGGCCGGTGAGTTGATCGCAAACACTCAACCTCACTATGGGCGCACGGAAGCGCCCGAGGCTGAGTGTCCTGTCTCTTCCGCGTACACGAATCCCCGAATCATGTCCGAACCCTCGTCGCTGCACGTGTCGGTGCTGCTGGACCAAGTAGTCCATTGGCTCCAGCCCCGGCCGGGGTCGGTAATGGTCGATGGCACGCTGGGCGGCGCGGGCCACGCGAAGGCGCTGGCGGCCGCAGTGGGCAAAGATGGAACGGTGATCGGCATCGACCGCGATCCGGCCGCGATCGAAACCGCCACGCGGGAATTGTCGGGTTTGCCGGTGCGGCTGGCGCAGGCCAACTTTTGCGATCTGCCCGAGGTGCTGGAACAATTAGAAATCGAAAAAATCGACGGCCTGGTGTTGGACCTGGGTTTGTCGAGCGACCAATTGGCGGATAGGAGTCGGGGATTCAGTTTTTCGGCCGACGGCCCGCTGGATTTGCGATTCGACCCGACCAGCGGCGAGCCGGCGCGGCGGCTGGTCAACCGGCTGAGCGTGGAGCATTTGACGCAACTGATTTCCAGCTACGGAGAGGAGCGATACAGCCCGCGGATTGCCCGCGCGATTGTCGAGCGGCGTCGGCGGCATCCGATCGAGACGGCCGCCGAGTTGGCGGAGCTGGTGCGCGATTGCGTGCCCAGCCCGCCGGGCGGATCGCGGATCGATGCGGCGACGCGGACGTTTCAGGCGCTGCGGATTGCGGTGAACGACGAACTTAAGTCGCTGGAGATCGCGCTGCGGCGGATTCCCGACTGCCTGCGGCCGGGGGCGCGGATGGCGATCATCAGCTTTCACTCGTTGGAAGACCGGCGGGTGAAGGAGGCGTTTCGGACCGACGAGAGACTGAAGGTGCTCACCCGCCGGCCGGTGTGTCCCGAGGAAAAAGAGATAGCCGACAACCCGCGGTCCCGCAGCGCCAAGTTGCGGGTTGCGGAACGAGTATAGCGGAATCGGTATCCAATAGGACGTTTATTGAGAGTCAGATTGACAACGTCGGGAATAGGGGAGCGGCGGGTGCCATGCCCACGCTTGCCGAGGGCATGTTACTTCGGTCCGCGGCCTACATGCCCACGACAAGCGTGGGCATGGCACCCCGCAATCGGACGTTTAGCCGCGCCCCGAAGGGAAGCGCGTTTTTTCCGAAGCAGAACGTTTAGCCCCGGCACTTGTGCCGGGAAAAGTTCCAGCAAGGAGGCTCGAACATGAATCCGCAAGAAATCGAAAACCGCGGGGAGCATCGCGACGAAAAGAATCGCGCCGACCAACGCGACAACAAGAACCGCGAGGAGCAGCGCAAGGAGAAAGCCGCCAAGCCGTCGCGATTGGGCAAGGAAGCCAAAATCGGCGTGGCGGTCATTCTCTTGTTGCTCGGCACCTTCGCGGCGGTCGTGGCCGTGAAGATGACGAAGGGCGATACCGACGAAAAGCAGTTGGCTGTCGCCGAGCACGAGGGCGAAAGGCACAAGCCGCTGGCCACGCAGGAGGATCCCTTGTTCAGCGGCGTGAGCGAGAAGTCGTTCGGCCATCACCCGACGCTGGTTCCGCCGGCCAAGTCCTCTTCGGGTTCTTTGCCCGGCAGCGTTGACAGCAACCTCGACAAGTGGAAAACCCCATCGGAGCGGAACGAGGCGAAGCGGGTGCAGAGCCGGTACGCCGCGCCGATGGCGCCGCCGAGCCTGCCGCCGTCGTTTGCGGTGGATCCGCCGAAGCCCACCCACGGCAGCCGCTACGACCTGGCCGGCAACAATTCGCTGCCGGGCCTGGAGCCGGAGAAACCGGGCCGTTTCGGCAGGAAGGCGACCGACTTGCCTCCGCCCCTGCCTTTGCCTGAGGCGAAGAAGCGGCCGATCCACGCCGATTCGGTTGCAGCGGTCACCATGCGCGAGAGTTTCGAGCGCGGCGAGTCCAGCGGTTTTGCCGACACCGACTCCGGGTCGCGTGCCGGCCATCATGAGAAATCGCGATACGAGCCGTCCGCGGCGCTGATGGCGCCGGAGCCGCCTCGCGAACGGCCCCCGCACGACGACGAAGGCCGTTCCTACGCGGGCTCGTCGCGCTCGCAGTATGACGACGATATCGCTCGCGATTCCGCCCCGTCGTCGTACGAGCGGGAGAGATCGCATCGTTACGACCCGCCGTCGTACGGCGATCGGGCGACGCGGCACGACGGCAAGTACGAAGTGCAACCCGGCGACAGCTATTGGACGATATCGGAGAAGGTCTACGGCACAAAGGGGTACTTTCGCGCGTTGGCCGAACAGAATCGCGGCAAGTTCGGCGACGTCGACCGCCTAACGCCGGGCGACGTGATCTTGACGCCTCCGGTCGCGCAACTTGAAAAGACGTATCCCAAATTGTGTCCGAAGCCGGGGCGGTACGAGATGCAGGAGAGCCGCGCGATGGCCGTCAGCACGCGCGAATCGTATCGCGGCGGGCGGTCGTACACGGTGACCGAAGGGGACACGCTCTTCAACATCGCCCGCTACGAGCTCGGCAAGGCGTCGCGCTGGGTCGAGATTTACGACTTGAACCGCGAGGTGCTCGGCAAGGACTTCAATTATCTGACGCCCGGCATGAAGTTGGTGCTGCCCGACAATGACAAAGGCGAGGTGTTGACGCGCAAGTCGAACGAGTTGTATCGGTAGCGAAGTGCGGGAAGTGGTTATTGCTGTTGAAATACGCGACGCTACTGGATGATCGGCGTGGGCGTGAAGCCGATGATGATGAAGGCGAGCGTCAGCCAGCCGAGCACGGTTCGCACGATCCCCAGCGGCTCCCTATCGTCGGCGGTCGGGGGATGGACCGTTCCCAAGGCAAAGTAAACCAGCAGTATCATCGGGATCCACATCCAGAGCTTGCGGATGTTCAACGCAACCATGAAGGCGGCGAAGAGCAACAGCAGCGGAGCGATGCGGTTCGCCTTCTTCGGCAGCAGGGCGTAAAGGACGTGTCCGCCGTCGAGTTGTCCGATCGGCATCAGGTTTAACGACGTGATGAACAGGCCGACCCAGCCGGCGAAGGCCATCGGATGCGTCATCACCTCCTGGCCCTCGCGAATGTGACCGATTATATGAGTTGCAAGGAACTTGAACAACAGCGGGTCTCCAAACAACACGCCCTCATGAGGCCGCTTTTCGACCGTCGAGAAATGCAGCCCGATGATTAGAAAGATGAATGTTGGCACCAGCCCCGCCAGCGGCCCAGTGATCCCTATGTCAAAAAGGGCCTTGCGGTGCCCCATCCGCGGCTCCATCACAATCAGAGCGCCGAGCGTGCCGAATGGCGAGACGGGTGGCGGTAGAGGTATGAAATAAGGAAAGCTCGCGTAGACCCCGTAGCGGTAGGCCTGAATAAAGTGGCCCATCTCGTGGCAAACTAGGATCGTCATCACCGGCACGGCGTACCAGAGGCCGGTCGCAAGCGCGCAAGCCATCCCAACTTCTCCGGATCTCCAATGCCGGTTGCGAACGTGCTCAAGCACGTGGCGATAAACAATATCGCGGGCAGCCAGACTCGCCGCCGCCGCGGCCGCACGGGGCGCACTTCGCGCCATTCCCACGGCGCGCCCGGCTCCGCCTCTTCGACCAGTTCCGCCTGGATAATGTCCTGGTTGTCGTTCTCATCGTAGTTTATCGAATTATCCATCCGCTGCATTCTAACCTCTCAGGCGTGGGAGGCAAGCCGTAACGAGACAGCGGCCGGGCAGGTGTAGAAGCGGCGTCTCGCCGCTTTGTGGCGAGACCGCAGCCTCCGAAGTGACCAAGCAACGCGGCGGGACGCCGCGTCTACGAGCCGGGCTTGCCGACTTCGGCGGGGAGTCGCATACTACGGGCTGCCCAAGCAAGAGGAGGACCGAACATGCTCGATCGCTTCTTCCACCTCTCGGAGAATCACAGCAACGTCCGCACCGAATTGTTGGCCGGGCTGACGACCTTCCTGACGATGGCCTATATCATCGTCGTGCAGCCGATGGTTCTGTCGGGCAGGATGAGCGGGCGGCTGACGGGCATGGACTTCGACGCCGTCACCACGGCCACCTGCATCGCGGCGGCGTTGGCCTCGGCCATTATGGGACTCTACGGACGATATCCGATCGCCCAGGCGCCGGCATGGGCGAGAACTTCTTCTTTGTCGCCCTGGTTGCCGGCGCGGCGCCGGTCATGTCGTGGCAGACCGGACTGGGCGTGGTCTTCTACTCGGGCGTGGTCTTTCTGCTGCTTTCGACGCTGGGGGTGCGCGAGAAACTGATGGAGGCGATCAGCCCCAGCATGCGCAACGGCATCGCCGTGGGCATCGGACTGTTCATCGTTGTCATCGGCATGAGGACCGCCCATTTGCTCCTCGGGAACAAGGAGGACGGCGGCTGGAAGCTCAATCCACAGTTCGCCTCGCCCGACCTGATTGTGTTCTTCCTCGGCCTGCTGGTCACGGCGGCGCTGCACGCCCGCCGCGTGCGCGGGTCGATCATTTTAGGCATCGCGGCATCGACGGCGTTTGCGGCGGCGCTGAAACTCGGCCTGCCGCTGCTCGGCCAACCGGTGGCGGACGCGCCGCTGGTGGCAAAATCGATGCTGGCGACGCAATTCGCGTTTGCCAAGGGGGTAGTCGCTTTGCCGCCGCCGATTGCACCGACACTGTTGAAACTCGACCTGGTTTCGCCGTTGTCCTGGGCGATGGCGCCGTTCATTCTGATCTTCCTATTTATGGTGCTGTTCGATACGTTGGGGACGCTGATCGGCGTGGCGGAGCAGGCCGGGCTCGTGCGCGACAACCGCCTGCCCCGCGCGCGGCAGGCCCTGATGTCGGACGCCGTCGGCACCGTGGCCGGCGCGATGCTGGGCACGAGCACGGTGACCAGTTTCATCGAAAGCGCCGCGGGCGTCGAGCAGGGCGGGCGGACCGGCCTGACGGCCATCGTGGCGGCGGCCCTGTTCCTGCTGGCCCTCTTCTTCAGTCCGATCATCAACATGATCGGCAGCTATCCGCCGATCACCGCCCCGGCACTGGTCGTCGTCGGCACCATGATGATGCGGAACGTGACAAAGATCGACTGGGAGAATTATGCCGAAAGCCTGCCGGCGTTCCTGGTGGTTGCGGGCATCCCGTTGTGCTACTCGATCGCCGACGGTCTGGCGCTGGGGTTCATCGCCTATCCGCTGGTGAAGCTGCTTTCCGGCCAGGGGCGCGAGGTGAAGTGGCTGATGTATGTGATGGCGGTCGTGCTGGTGGCCTATTTCGTGGCCGTTCGCGTGCAGTCGGCGTAACCGCGGGTTGGCGGGCGCCTTCGGCTACCGGCTAAACGGCGGTGGGATTCTCGCGGCGGGTGCCATGCCCACGCTTTCCGTGGGCATGTTGCTTCGGTCGGCGGCTCACATGCCCACGACGAGCGTGGACATGGCACCCCGCGCCTGCGGCTGCCGGCTAAACGGGGGTGGGATTCCGGCCGCGCTTGGGTCCGTTCTTGCCGGCTTTTTCAGTTGTAGACGGCGCTTTCGGGGATAATCTGCGAAGAATGCCCCTCTTGGGTGGTGCGTGGCGTGCAAATTCTTCGACACGCGGGGGGCGGTGGAAGTAATATGGAAGGATTCACGGGCAAGTTTTCTCATCGAGCCGGTACAACGATGCACACACCCTTCAGAACACGGTCGGGAAATCTAGGACGCAATCGGGGAATCAACAATTCGGGAAAGACGGGCCGGCGCTGCCGCTTCGAGGCGCTCGAATCGCGGCAGTTGTTGTCGATCACGCTGCCGGCCCTTTCTAACGTAACGCTGCCGGCGGGGACGACGATGTACGTCCCGCTTTCCGGCACCGCTGCCGGCCAGACGCTGAGCTATGCCGTGACCGCCTCGGACTATTCTCAGGTCACGCCCGTCATCATGCCGGCGAGCAACAAGACCCTGGAGTTTGATGTCGACGTCAACGGCACGACGGAGACGATGGATTTTCAGTTGTTCGACAATCTCGCGCCGGCCACGACCGCCGCAATCGAAGCGCTGGTCAACTCGGGATTCTATAACGGCCTGCAGATTTACCGCAACGCCACGACCGGTGGCGTTACCTTCTGTCTCCAAGGCGGCAACGACCCGCCCAGCGGCCCCATCAAGACGGACGCGGCGGATATGGCCGAGGAGTTCAGTCCGAATCTCGAATACACTGCGCCCGGCATGTTGGGCATGGCGCGGTCGGACCCCGGCACAAGCTCGTCGGAATTCTTTATCACGGGGGAAGCTACCCGCAGCCTCGACTTCAACTACACGATATTCGGCATGCAAACCAGCGGATTCGACGTGTTCAACACGATCGCGGCCATGCCGAACGACCCGTCCAGCCAGAACGGCGAGTATCTCCTGAATCCCGTGACGATCACCTCGGCGTCGATCATCACCACCAGCCAGACCGGCATGTTGCAGATCAGCGCGCCGGCCGGAGTGACGGGCACGGTCCAGGTCACGGTGACTGCCAGCGACGGGACCGATACGCCGGTGACACAGTCGTTCACCGTCACGACAGCCGCCGATGACCCGAGCAATCCCGCCAATCCCTTTAGCGCGGTGATCCCCGCCACGCCCAGCGCTCTCTCGTTCGTCCCGGCGAACGGCGGCAGCAGCACGGCAACGACCTCGAACAACTCCAGCAGCAGCAGCGCCTTGCAGTTCCTGGTTTCGGGCGTTACCAGCGGCGACGTCGTGGAGATCCTCTGCGACGGCAACGTCATCGGCCAGGCGACCGCCACAGACACGAGCGTCACGGTGACGACCGACGGCGTGACGACGTTGAGCGACGGCGCTCACTCGTTCACCGCGATCCAGATCGCCGAGAGCCAGACCGTGAGCGTCAACGAGAGCACCAGCGCAGGCGGCACGACGGCGCTGAGCAAGACGGCCGACGTGCCCAGCTTCAATTCGGCGGCGGTGCAAGTGACGGTCGACACCACGGCGCCCGTATTCAATTTCCCGCAAGCCAACACTGCCGTGGTGGGCGTCCCCTACACGTGCCAAGTTTCGGTGAGCGACAGCACCAGCGTAACCTACTCCTTGACCGGAACGCCGCCCAGCGGCATGGCGATCGACGCGAACACGGGCATGATCACGTGGACGCCTTCGCAGACGGGGACGGATCAGGTGAATGTGCAAGCGGTCGATCTCGCCGGCAACACGGCGTCGACGTCCTACTCGATCAACGTCCTGGCGAGCAACGCCGCTCCGGTGCTTACGGCCGCGTCGCCGTCGCTGGGAACCATCAACTCCGATAAGACCGCAACGATTGCTCTTGCCACGTTCATCAACGGCGGCAGCGGAACCACGACGCAGATTACAGACTCGGACACGAATCCCGCCGCCGTGCTGGGCGGCATCGCCATCGTCGGCACGACCGGCAGTGGGACCTGGTCGTATATCCTCAACGGGACAACGACCCCGGTGGCCATCGGCTCGGTTTCGGCCAGTTCGGCCCTGTTGCTCCCCCATGACGCCTCACTGTCTTATGCGCCCAGCGGCGCCAGCGAAAATGCTACGATTACCTATCACGCCTGGGACACCACCGGCGGGGCCGCCACCGGTTACGTCGACCTCTCGGGAACCAACGCGACGGGCGGCTCGACCGCCTATAGCACTGCCACCGATACCGCCTCGCTAACCGTCGTCAATACGAGCAGCATCTCCGGCTATGTCTACGTCGGCGACGGGCAACTCAAGAAGATGGACGCGACGCACGCGGTCCTTCAGGGCGTGGTTATCACCCTGTCGCTGCAAAACGGCAGCAGTTGGGCCGACGTCGCCAAGACCATGACGGACAAGAACGGCTACTATCATTTCGACGATCTCGCGGCTGGCACCTACCAGGTGACGGAGACGCAGCCGACCATCTACCTTGACGGCGAAGAGACGCTGGGAACGATCGGCGGCGTGAGCGAGGGAACCACCGGCGCCAATCAGTTTTCGATCACGCTTGCCGACGGCGACAACGCCACGTGCTACAACTTCGGCGAACTGGGGCTGAAAGTCCAGTATATCTCCTTGAGCATGTCGCTGGCCTCGTCGCTGCCCAGCGACGGCGGCATTGTCGCACGCGACTACCCTCCCGTCGTCGATCTGTCGCAGTCGGCCAAGGACTACAGTGTCTCCTACGCAGCGGGCACTGCCGCGACTGCCATTGCCGCATCCACCGCCACCGTCAGCGACTCCGACAGCGCCTATCTCGCTTCGATGACCGCGACCATCACGAATCTGCAAGATGGCGCCTCCGAGACACTGGCTGCGACAACCACCGGCACCTCGATTACGGCAGCCTATGCTGACGGCGTCCTCACGCTCACCGGCGTGGACACTCCTGCCGACTATCAGCAGGTGCTGCAATCGATCGTCTATAGCGACACGGCGTCCTCGCCGCAGGTTGGACAGCGGACCATCACCGTCGTTGCCAACGACGGCATCGCCAACAGCCAGGTGGCCACGGCCGTGGTATCGGTCGTGCAGGGGCCCGGTTGCACCGTAACGCCGGGCAACAGCCTGATCAATGCCAACGAAGCCACGGCGACCAGCTTCACCATGGCCGGCGCCCCGCTCGGCGCCACCTTCAACTACACGATCACCAGCGACGGCGGCAGCGGCCAAGTGACGGGAACTGGCACGATTACCGACTCAACCACGCAGACCGTCAGCAACGTCGACGTCTCGTCGCTGCCAAATGGGACTTTGACGTACAGCGTTACGTTGACCAGCGGCGGCGTGACCGGCGTGCCTGCCACGGCCACTGCGACCCTCGACACGACCGCGCCCAGCGGTTACAACATCACCGCCAACGACGCCAACGTGGGCGCGGCCAAGGCGGCGTCGACCGGATTCACCTTCACCGGCGCGGAAACGGGCGACACCTACACCTACAAGATCACCAGCAGCGGGAGCACCACCGCGTCGTTGACCAACACGGGAACCATCACCTCGCCAAACCAGGTCGTCGGTAACATCGACGTTTCGTCGTTGCCCGACGGAACCTTGACGTACGACGTCTACCTCACTGACCCGGCCGGCAACCAGGGAAGCCACGTGCAAGCCACTGCCGTGCTCGATCAGACCGCGCCGGCGGCGTTCACGGTCACGCCGACGGACTCCCTGATCGGTTCGAGCAAGGCAACTTCGACCGGCTTCACCATCGACGGCGGCGAGGCGTTTACCACGTACAGTTACACGATTACCAGCGACGGCGATGGCAACGTCAAGACAGTGACCGGAAGCGGCACACTCACGTTGACGACGCAAACCATCAGCGGCATTGATGTCTCATCGCTGCCCGACGGCAATCTCACCTTCACGGTTACGCTGACGGACGCGGCCGGCAACAGCACGACCGAAACGGCGCACGCGATCCTCGACACGATCGCGCCGAGCGACTACAGCATCACCGCCATCGACGCCAACCTAAACGCCGCCAAGGCGGCGGCGACCGGATTCACCTTCAGCGGCGCAGAAATCGGCGCAACCTATACCTATACCATTACGAGCAGCGGGAGCGCCACCGCGTCGTTGACCAACACGGGAACCATCACCTCGCAAGACCAGATCGTCAACAACATCGACGTCTCGTCGTTGCCCGATGGAACCTTGACGTACGACGTCTACCTCACCGACGCGGCCGGCAACCAGGGAGTTCACAAGACGGCGTCCGCCGTGCTCGATCGGGTGGCGCCGGCGGCGTTCACGGTCACGCCGACGGACTCCCTGATCGGTTCGAGCAAGGCAACTTCGACGGGCTTCACCATCGACGGCGGCGAGGCATTCACCACGTACAGTTACACGATCACCAGCGACGGCGACGGCAACGTCAAGACAGTGACCGCAAGTGGCACACTCACGTTGACGACGCAAACCATCGGCAACATTGATGTCTCATCGCTACCCGACGGCAATCTCACCTTCACGGTTACGCTGACGGACGCGGCCGGCAACAGCACGACCGAAACGGCGCACGCCACCCTCGATACGACCACGCCCTAAGGTATAGTCGATCGCTGTCGAGCAAGAAAAGACTTACGCCGGCACGACAACGGCGGTCAACTTCCAGCAGTTCAATACCGGTATTCGAGACCGAGGTTGAACCCCTGCGCCCAGAAGTCGGTGGTGACCGGCCGAAATACCGGCGCCGGACGCCGCGCAGCGTTCCCGGCGGCAATTGAGTCGAATTGACATTGGTGTCGATTTGGTCGGCCGGCCGCATGACGCTGCTCCAGTAGAGGAACGACCAGCCGAAGGTGGCCTTTAGCCGGCACGTCACATCGTAGCCTAGCGTTAGTCCGAACTCGGGGATGACGGAAAAGTCGTTTCGCTCGTAATAGCCGATGTTCGTCGGCTGCGCGAGCACGCCGGCGTCGTACTGGACCTGTTGTCCTTGGCCCGACGGAGGCGTCACCACGGTGTTGCCGAGGATGGTCGTCCGTGAACGCGTGTTGCCCACGGCCAGTTTCGTCAGCAATTCGAGCGACCAGCGGCAACAGCGGGTTCTGGCGGCAAACCCGATCTCGCCGCCGTTGAATTCGTTGCTTGTTGCAAACAGATCGGATGCGGTGATCGCTGTTCCTGCCGGGATACCGCCCACCGTAACGAGGTAATTTGATGCTTGGTCGATTGCGATGTTCTCATCGAGGCGGCCGTATCGGTAGCCGATCAAGAGGTCCAACTCGCGGTTGCTCTGTCGCAACAGACCGCGCCGGAATAGCACTTCTACAGAGTCCAATTCGCTGGCGTCGCTGATGTTGAGCGAGCCGGTCTGTTCGTTGGGGTACGCGATGATGAGGGAGTTTTGCGCGGCTGTAGATACGTCGAAGAAAGGCCGCGCGAGAATCGGGTTGGTTGTGTCCGTCGCGGCGAACGTTGTAGCCTTGTTGCCCAGAAGCGTATAGTTGAGGTCGAGTCCGCTTTCGCGGCAGGGAGTGAACCAGTAGCCGAGCCCAAGCCGCACGCCGGAGTGGGTGCCCTGATCGCCGTCGTCGGCGCTGAATAGAATCTGCGTGCCCGGCTGGCCGATCACCCCCGCTTGGTCCCGAGGCGTTCCTACCGGGCTGGAAGTGGCCAGGGCGGGCATGGGAGACGACTTGGTCCACCAGCCGAGATACTCGCCGCGGAACGAGAGCTGCCCGCACGGCTCGAAAATCGGCCAGTGACACCAATCGGTAACGCTGCACTGGCTGCACTCGTCGTCGCACGGCCCATGAGCGTCGCCGCACGCTCCGCCGCCGCAATCGTTGCCGCCGCAGGATGGGCACGGGCTGGCCGGTGGCGGAACCATCTGCCCCTGACACGGATGCGCCTGCCACGGAGCCTCCGCCACCCCATCGGACTGTGCCGCGGCCTGCGATGCGATAAGGCCGACGCCGACAAGCAGGGCGGCGCAGAAGACCCTAGTGCCCCAACCGACCTCAGTTGACAGGTGGGGCAGACATTCCTGTCTGCCCAGGGCAGGCAAGAATGCCCGCCCCACTGTTCTTGGCACCTGCCGATTCAGGTCGGTCCTGGCACTAGCGGAGCGAGCGCCGCGAAGCCAAACAGGAAATGATGTTGCCATGATCGGTATCCAGACGAGCGATTTGCCCCCGTACGGGTCCGTCCGTGCGTACATTAGATAAGACAGGCAGACCTTAACGCCACGTTTATCGGCACCCCGATTGTTCATCCTTGACGCTTTTTCCGAGCATTCGGAGCTGTATCGCGAGAAACGCCCGAGTGTCGGAGAGAAAGTGGCGTCAGAGCCGTGCGCTCTTGGGGATAAGCTGCGGAGTTCTGATGAACGTAGAAGTTATCGGTTGTCAAAATGGGTAATCACCGCTGTTTGGCCGCCACCCGCAGGGCGGCTAGGGCGCGGGTCGAGGTTCGGTCGGCCGCTGGACGGCGAAAGGGGGCCGAAATCCGTCAGTGTGGCCCAATTCGTGTCACCTAGTTGACAATCCCCCGTTCGGCGAGTCTAATGGCACGTGCTAGGAACATCCCCCTAGTCGGTGGGCTAACGAAGGGTGCGGATCGGCCACATAACCTTCGGACGAATCTGGGAATCGGACATATCTGGGAAAACGATGCCGGCCGGCGACTTCCGTGCGAACTTTTGCGGCTCCAGCATCGTCCTAAGATTATTCGCCGCGGGGGGAGAGACAAAACCCAATAAGAGCGCTCGCGTCTCGAATTGCTTGGCAGCCGGGGCACGGCTCGTATTATAGGATGCCGCGATGATTTTTCGACTCCTTGTCAGCGCGGTGGCGGTGTCTCGCCTTTCGCTGCTGGGACTGGTCGTCTTGCCGCTCTCGGCGCCGGTATGGGGAGATGACACACCGGCACGCAAGGAAGCGGCGCCGGAATTGAAGGGGCAGGCCCTGATCCTGATGGGGCTGCCAGGCGACAAGGAGCATGAGAAACTCTTTACCGACACGGCCAGGCAATGGCGCGACTGGCTGATCGGCCCGCTCGGTTTTCGGCCGGGCGACGTCCGCATTCTCTCCGGCGGCGCGGCGCGGAACGGCGTCGCGCAGGGACCGGCCACCCGCGAGACGATCGAGAAAGAGGCCGCCCGCTTGAGACAATCGCTTCGGCCCGGCGACCGGCTTTGGGTCTTCTTCCTCGGACACGCCAATTACGACGGCGAACATGCCTGGTTCCACCTTCCTGGGCCCGATCTGCGCGAGGATGAAATCGGCAAGCTGTTCGCCGGGCTCCCTTGCCGCGAGCAGGTCTTCTGGATGACCACGGCGGAATCGGGCAGATTCGTGAAGGACCTTTCGGCCAAGGGCCGGATCGTGATTGCCGCCACCCGCAGCAGCGGCGAAGACAACGAGCCCGAATTCCCCCAGCGCTCTCGGCGGTTGTCGCGCGTCCGTTGGAGGCGTTGGACGTCAACAAGGATGGCAAGCTCTCGGTGCTCGAACTCTATTATCGGGTCATGGCCGAGGTGCGGGCTCGCTATGCCGCCGACAAACGGCTATCGACCGAGCACGCGCAACTCGATGACAACGGCGACGGCGTCGGCACGGAGCGGCCGCTCGTGCCCGAGCCGGGCAAGAAGATCGGCCCCGGCGACGATGGGATTCTCTCGCTCTCTACGATCTTGCCCTACCCAAGCACGCCGCCGAAGGAAGAACGACCGGAACCAGCGAAGAATCTGAAACCTAACCGTTGAGAAAATTCATGGAAAAACTGATTGAAGCGACCAAGATTGCCGACCAGGATGCGGCCGCGGCAGTAGCCCGGTTGAAGGAAGCCCGCGACAAGCTCCGCGCGGAACTATCGAAGGTTATCGTGGGGCAGGACAAGGTTCTCGACGCCTTGCTGGTCGGTTTGCTGTGCCGCGGGCACGTGCTGATGCTCGGCGTGCCGGGCCTGGGCAAGACGCTGATGGCGCGGACGATCGCACAGACGCTCGACCTGAGTTTCCACCGCATCCAATTCACCCCCGACTTGATGCCCGCCGACATCACCGGCACCGACATCATCGAGGAGGATCCGCAGACGGGCCGGCGAAGGCTCGAGTTCCTGCAAGGGCCGTTGTTCACGAATTTCCTGCTGGCCGACGAGATCAACCGCGCGCCGCCGAAGACGCAATCGGCGCTGCTGCAAGCGATGCAGGAATTGGAGGTTTCGGTCGGCCGGCAAACGTACAAGCTGCCGCCGCCGTTCTTCGTCGTCGCCACGCAGAATCCGATCGAGCAGGAGGGGACGTATCCGCTGCCCGAGGCGCAACTCGACCGGTTCATGTTCAACATTCCGGTCAATTATCCGACGCCCGAGGAGGAGGAGGCGATTGTCACCAGCACGACCACGAACCGGCAAGCCACGGTCAAGCCGGTCCTCTCGGCCGCCGAGATCATGCAGTTGCAGGAGTTGGTCCGCGGCGTGCCGGTCGCCGATTCGGTCGTGCAATATGCGGTCAACCTGGTGGGGGCAACGCGGCCAGGTTACCAGCCGCAGCCGAGCAAAGATGGCGTTCACAAGTACATCCGTTACGGCGGCAGTCCTCGGGCGACGCAATACCTGATCCTCGGCGCCAAGGCCCGCGCGGTCCTCAGCGGGCGGTTCCACGTCGATTTCGCCGACGTCCGCGCCGTGGCCGTCCCCGTGCTGCGGCACCGCCTGGTGTTGACCTTCCACGCCCGGGCGGAAAACGTCGATGCCGACGCCCTGGTGGCGCGGCTGCTGCAAAACGTGCCCGAAAAAAGCAACCTGGTCAAAGCGGCCGTGGTGAAATAGCCGATGGTGACCCAACCCCTAAAGACCGCGGCACGGCAACTGGTCGATCCCGAGTTCTTCACCTCGCTGGAAGACCTGAGCCTGATCGCGCACACGGTCGTCGATGGTTTCCTGCACGGCCTGCACCGCAGCCCTTACGTCGGCTTCTCGTTGGAGTTCGCCTCGCATCGGGCGTATCTGAAGGGGGACGATCTGCGGCATCTCAACTGGAAACTCTACGGACGCCAGGACAAACTCTACATCAAGCAATACGACGCGGAAACGAATCTCGACCTGCACCTGGTGATCGACTGGAGCGGGTCGATGGCGACGGATTCGGTCGGCGGAATGACGAAGCAGCGGTACGCCGGTTGCCTGGCGGCGGCGATCGCCCATCTTGCACTGATGCAACACGATGCCGTGGGACTGACGTTGTTCTCGAACGTGATCCAGGAGCATCTGTCGCCGCGGGCGAAATCGAACCAACTCAACGAAATCCTCAATACGCTGGTCCGCGTGCCGCCGCGGCCGCACGGCGAATCGGCCCGCATCCTGCACGAAGTCGCCGAACTGATGCCCCGCCGCGGATTGGTCGTCTTGGTGAGCGATCTGTTTTACGAGCCGGACGAGTTGTTTTCGGCCCTGGACCATCTCCGCTTCCACGGGCACGACATCTTGATTTTCCAGATTCTCGATCCGCTGGAGCGGAGCCTGCCGGTGGGCGGGTCGGTCCGTTTTCGCGAATTGGAGACCGGCCAGGACTTGACGACCCAGGCCGACGAGATTCGGCCGGCGTACCAGGCGGTCATCGAGCAATGGTTGGCCGATCTGGACGACGGCTGCCAGCGGCGCGAGTTGGACCGCGTGTTGATGACCACCGACGAGCCGCTGGTGGGCGTGCTGCACAATTACCTGGCGCGGCGTACGGGACATTTTTAGAGGAGAGAGGAGAGGGGGCAGTTGTACTGCGGTGGGTGCCATGCCCACGCTTGCCGTGGGCATGTGACCTGCGGACCCAAGCAACATGCCCACGGCAAGCGTGGGCATGGCACCCTGCGTGCGGCGCATTTTTCGAGAGGAGAGGGGAGAGAGGTTGATGTTCGGAGTGAATCTGATTCATGCCGGTTTCCTTGCGGCTGCGGCGGCGGTCTCGATCCCGATCTTGATCCACCTGCTGCTGCGGCCGCACCCGCGACAGATGCCGATCGGGACGCTGCGGTTCCTTCGTCTGGCGATGAAGGAGACCAAGCGACGCCGCAAGATTCGCCGCTGGCTGCTGCTGGCGATGCGAGTCGCCGCCGTCCTGTTGCTGGCGCTGTTGTTCGCCAGGCCCTATCTCGCGGCGGCCGTCGGCGGGATGGGACAAGATCGCGAAATCATCGTGTTGATCGATCAGTCGGGCAGCATGGCGGCAATGTACTCGGGCGAGAGCCTGTTCGCCTGCGCTCAAGCGGCCGCGGAGAATATCCTGGCCGCCGTTCCGCAAGGGGCCAAGGTCCATCTGGGCTATTTCGACGATCGCGGCGTGACGCCAAGCCCCGACGCCCGCATCGACTTCCAGCGCCAGCCCGGTTACGCCGGCACCGATTTCGGCCAGGCCCTCTGCTGGGCCCACGACGTCTTCCTCACATCGAGCCGGCAACAGCGAAAGCTCTATCTGCTGACCGATCTCCAGCGCACTGGCCAGCGCACGCCCTGCAAGGGCTTTCCGGCGAACGCCGAAATCGAAGTTGTCGAATTGGGCAAGCCGCTGATGGGCAATCTCGCCGTCGAGAAGGCCGAAGTCGTGCAACCGACGATCCGCCCGCAAGAGCCGATCGTCGTTACGGCCCACGTCTCCAATGCCGGCGTGCTGCCGGCCCACGACGTTCAGGTGCGGCTCTGTTTGCAGGGCAACGGGACGAAATTGGCGGATCAATCGAAGACGATCTCGATCGCCCCGTCGTCGTCGCAGCAGGTCGAGTTTTCGGCGCTGATCGATCGGCCGGGGCTCTATCAAGGCTTCGTCGAAGTGGTGGCCGACGACGGATTTGCCGTCGACAACCGCCGCTGGCTGGCGTTTGAAGCCCGCGGCGCCGATCGTATTTTGCTGGTCGACGGCGAGCCGGGCAGTTCGGTTTTCGGCAATGAAACGTATTACCTCGAAGCGGCCCTGCGGCTGGCCTTGCCCGGAAAAGGCTCGTCGCTGACGCCTTACGAGCCGGTACGTTGGGCCCTCGAAGCCGGATCGCGCCTGCCCGACTTGACCTCTTGCGGCGTCGTGGTGCTCTGCAACGTGGCCGGACTGAACAGCGACGACCTGGCACGGCTGCAAGCGTTCGTTGTCGGCGGCGGCCGCCTGCTGGTCTTCACCGGCGGGAAGGTCGAACCGGCCAGTTACGCCGTGCTCGAACAGGCCGGCCTGCTCCCCGGCGTCGTCGAAGGCGCGAGCCCGGCCGGGCTCTTCCGTTTGCAAACGTGGGAGAAGGACCATCCGATCTTCCGGCCGTTGAGCGACCCGCAGCAGGGCGACCTCCGCCGCGTGGCGTTCCGAAGGATCACCCGCGTCAAACCGTCGGCGGATGCCAAAGTCCTGGCGACGGCGTCCGGCGGCCAGCCGCTGCTGCTGGAGAGGACGCAGGGCCGCGGCATCGTCCTGCTGTTCGCCTCGGCGGCCGACCGCGACTGGGGCGACTGGCCGCAGTCCCGCCTTTACGTGCCGCTGGTGCACCAGATCATCGGGTATTTGACGGATCGCCTGCCGGAGAACCAGCGGGTCCGCTGCGAGATCGCTGGGCCCGGGGCCGACAAGCCGCCGGGCGTGGCCAGCGAAAACAACGTGCTGCTGGTGCGGAACGTCGATGCCCGCGAATCGCGGATCGAGCGTTATTCGCAAAAGCAATTCCGCGACGAGTTTCAACTGGGGGAGGTGAAGGTCGGCGAATTGCCGCGGCAGGCGGTCGCTGCGGTATTGCCCCCCGGAGTCGAGCGGCCCAGCGAGCTTTGGACCTGGGTGATCTGGTTCTTGCTGGCCGTGTTGGCTATTGAGACGTTTGTCGCGAATCGAACCCATGCGTGAGGACCGGTGAGTTGATTACTGTCGCCTTTCGCTCCGCGAAAGCGGCGCACTTTCACGGAGCGAAAGGCGACGAGTGTCCGTGAAGGAGACGTTCCATGATTGCAGTGGCGCCACCGCCGAAAGAGCCGGGCCCAAGCGGCGCTGAGCTGGCTCGGCGTCAAGCCGTATTGGTCGATCGCGTGGAAGAAACGCGGCGGCAGTGCCACCGTTTCCTGTTTCTGCGCGGGCAGTCTGGACAATCCTGACTGCGTTGATCGTCGGGGGATTGCTGGCGTTGGCCGATGATCTTTGGGTGCTCAGCCGGACGATCCGCCAGGCGAATTGGATTTTGGCGGCCGCGGCCGTTGCAGCGCTGGTCCTCTGGCGCATCGTCCGCAGCCGGCGGAAGGCTATCAATCGGCTCGACACTGCCGCCGAGATCGAGACGGCGTTTCCCGACCTCGGCCAGCGGGTCTGCACCACGCTGGAATACGCCGAGCCGACGCCCAGCACGATGCCGGCCTGGCCGTCGTTGGTCCGGGCGCTGACGACCGACACCGAAGAGCGCACCGGCCGGCTCGATTTCATGGAGGTCATTCCCTGGCGGCGGCTGCGATTGCCGACGTTGGCCGCGGCTCTGCTGGTCGCGGGCTTTCTCGTGGCGATCGCCGTCTGGCCGTCGGCGCGGATCGCCGCCCTGCGGTTGTTCCTCATTCCGGTCCACTACACCCAGCTAACGGTCGAGCCCGGCGACCAGTCGGTCAAATTCGGCCACGACGTGACCATCCGTGCGACCATCTCGGGCCGGCCCGTGACCAAGGCGGAATTGCATCTGCGAAAAGCGGGAAGCGACGATTCCTGGTCCGACGTTTCGCTTGCCCCGGAAGATTCGCAGCCGGCGCCGCTGGTCGGCAAGCTGGAGAAGTCGCTGAAGAACTGCCGCGAGAACGTGGATTATCGCGCGACTGCCGGCGAAGTGGAGAGCGAGACCTACCGGCTGACGATCCTGCACCCGCTGTTGCTGCGAAAGATCGAGGCGTCGATCGAGCCGCCGGCGTACACGCGGAAGCAGCCCTCGACAACCAACGAGGGAGATTTCGAGGCGATCGAAGGCGCCGCCGTCCGCTTCCGTTTCGAGTTGGACCGGCCGGCGCAGACCGCCTGGCTGCGGTTTATCCCGACCGGCAAAGGGGCCGAGTCGGCTAGGCCGCTGCCGCTTGTGCCGATGAGCATCGACGGGAAAAACCTGGCGGGCACATTGGAAAACGCGACGCGGGACTTGGACTATGAGATCAACGCCGAGGCCGCCGACGGCATGAAGCTGGACCCGCAGAAGTTTCGCGTCACGGTTCAGCCCGATCGCAAGCCGATGCTGCATTTCGTCAAACCGGCCGTGGTCATCGAGGCCCTGCCGACCACGGAGGTGACGATTCAGCTTGAGGCCACGGATGATTTCGGGCTGACGAAGGTGGGGATCGTTTACCAGATCGGCGACGGGCCGAAGGAGACGCTGCGGCTCGACGAAAACCCGCAGCAGCCGGTCTCGCTGACGAGCCTCGCCACGCTCTACTTGGAGAAGTACAAGCTGAATTACCAGGACGCCGTGGTCTATTACGCCTTTGCCGAAGACAATTATCCCGCCGGCCCGCACCGCGTCACCTCCGACCTGCAATTCATCGACATCCGGCCGTACAAGCGGACTTTCGCCCTCGGCAAGCCGCCGCAGGGCAAGCCGGGCGAATCGATCTTCCTCGAAAAGCTCATCAGCAAGCAACGCACCAATTTGCAGCATACCTTCGTTCAATGCGGCGAAGCGAAGGTCGATGATCGCATCGCCAAGCGGATCGCCAAAGCCGAGGACAAATTGGCTAAGCAGACCGAGGGTTTCGCCGCCGCGCTGGCCGAGCGCGTCGGCCGAATCCCTTGCCTGGAAGAGGCCGTCGAGTCGATGCGGGCGGCCGTTTCGGAACTCGGAAAGAAGAGCATGAAGCCGGCCTGCGGCAAGGAAGAACTGGCCCTGGCCCAACTGATCCAGGCGCGGCAGAATCTCCGCCTGCTGCTGATCGATCCCAAAACCGGCGGCGAGACCGAGCGGCTCGACTACCAAGCGGAGAAGAACACGCCCGACAAACCGAAGCAGGAGAAGGACGAGGAAGAGGAAGAGGAAAAGGACGAGAACCTGCAGAAGCAGATTACGGAACTGGCGAAGACCGAGCGGGACACGGCCGACGAACTCGAAGGCAAGAGCGTCCCCGCTTCGAGCAATTCGCAATCGCCCAACGACAACGCGAAGCCACCCCCTTCGCAGAGCCAGCAACCGCAGAGCGGCCAGTCGCAACAGAGCGGGCAGCCGCAACAGCAGAGCCAGCCGCCACAGCAGGGCCAACCATCGCAGCCCGGCAGGCCGTCGCAGAGCGAACCGGGCAAGTTAGCCGAACGGCAGCAACGCGCCGCGGAAAAAGCCGCCGAACTGGCGAAGAAGATGCAGTCGGACGAAGCGATGACCGACTTGGCCAAAGAGCGGATGGCGAATGCCGAACGCTCGATCCGCTCCAGCGCCGATTCGCTTGATCGCGGCGAAAAGGGCAACGCCGGCCAACAGGCCCGCGAGGCGGCCGCCGAGTTGGAACGTCTGGCCAAGCAGGTAGGGGCGTTGAAGGCGGCGGAGTTGGCCGAAAAACTCCAGGCCGCCGAGAGTATCGCCCGCCAGGCCGCCCAGCAACAACGCGACGCAGAAAAGGGGCAGGAGTCGGGCGAAAGCGGGAAAAGCCAGCAGGAAAACGAATCTTCCAACGAGAGCGGCGAAGGCGGCGACGGGGCGGGAGGTTCCCGCTCGACGCGATCGGCCAACCGGCAACGCACCCAGGCCGAGGACGTTCGCACGGCGGAAGATATTCTCAACGAAGCGCAAAGCGACGCGAAACTGACCGATCCCGACTTGGCCCGCGCTGGAAAAGGCCGCCGCCGAGAATTCGCCCAAGGAAATTGCCGCCGAGATCGAGCGGGCCGCAAAGGCCCTCTCGGCCGGCGAGCGCGAACAGGCCAAGCGCGAAATCCGCGACTCGGCCAGGCGGCTGGACGCGCTGGCCGATCGTATCGAGGAGGTGCGGCACGGACTGACCGAGCCGAAGCTCGAAGCGCTGCTGGCCGCCGAAAAGCAGGCGGCGGAATTGCAGAAAAAGCTGAGGGAAGCCGTCAGCGAGGATGAAAAAAACGAGATCGAAAAGAAGATGGGCGACCTGCGGACCGCGCTGGGACCTTTGCGCGGGACTGACCCCAATCTGCAAAGAGAGGCAAATGCACTGTCCGACGCGATCGAAAACGGGGCCTCGGGCCGAGTCGTTTGGGCCCGGTTCCGCCAGGGCTACTTCGTTCCGCCGGAACTCTATGCGTCGGCCATCCAGCGAGTAGACCGCGCCCTTCAGGTACGCATCCAGGAGTTGATCCTCAAGGACGCGATCCTGGATCAGGATCAGCCGGTTCCGGAACAATACCGCCGGCGCGTGGAAGAATACCTGCGGACGCTCTCCGAGGACTTGAGATAACGCCATGCCGACGCTTCAATGGTCGCCTGTATACTCCGTCGCGGTTTACGTGTGCCTGCTGGCGGGCTGTCTGTTGGTTCTTTGGCTGGCGCGGCGTTGGGCCACGTCGCCGCTGGCGCGGAGTCCCGTGCTGTTGGGTCTGCGGGCGATCGTGCTCAGCCTGCTGATTCTGATGCTCTTGAACCCGGTTCACCGCAGCGAAATTTGCTCGCCGCCGCGGCCGGCGGACGTGGTGTTCCTCGTCGATTGCTCGAAGAGCATGGGATTGAATCGGCCGGGCAACCGCTTGGAGCAGGTGAAGGACGCCCTGCGGCAGTGCAACGCGGCGGGGCCCTCGGTGCGGCCGAGCGTCTTCCGCTTCGGCCGGCAGCTTTCGGCGGCTGCAAGCGTCGAGGAACTCCGCGCCGACGACGACGCCACGCTGCTGCTGGACGCCTTGCAGCGGCTGCCGGCGCGGTTCGGCGCCGACCGGCCGGCGGGCGTGGTGATCTTCTCCGACGGGCGGACGACGGAAACGACCGGCTTTCAGGAGGCGGCCGAGAGTTATCGCCGCAGCGGCACGCCCCTGCACGTCTTCCCCGTGAGCGACCGGGGCGTGATGGGCGACGTGGTGATTCAAGAACTCGTGGTTCCGCGATTCGCTTCGCCGGGCAGCCGCGTCCCCGTCCGCGTGCAGATCGCCGGCTACGGATTTGCCGGGCGGCGGGCGGAAATCCGCATCCGTGCGGCGGCCAACCCCTGGGCCCGGCCGTTGGCTTCGCTTCCGGTGACGCTCTCCGGCGAGCCGGAAACCTACGATCTGATGATCGAGCCCGACCAGGCTCCCGGTGGCGACATGGTCATCGAGATTCCGCCGCTGCCCGGCGAAGCGGTGACCGACAACAACCAGGTGCCCTTTCGCGTCGCCTCGCAGGTCAAGAAGCTTCGCGTGATTTACATGGAAGCGACGCTGGGCAACGAGTACCATTGGCTGCGCGACGCACTGGTCGAAGATCCGACGATCGAGTGCATTCCGATGGAAGTGAGCGCCCAGTACGTCGCAAACCAGCACCTCTATCGCGTCGGCGACCCGGGCCGCGGATACCCGGAAACGCGGGAAGAGCTGTTTCACTACGACGTGGTGATTTGCAGCGACATCAGCCGACTAGCATTTACCCCGGAGCAACTCGATTGGACGGTCGAACTGGTCGCGCGGCGCGGCGGCGGGTTTGCCATGGTCGGCGGCAATACCAGTTTTGGCGCCGGCGGATGGGACCAGACCGTCTGGGACCAGTTGATTCCGGTGAAGATGAGCGGCGATCGGCCCAACTCCTTCGGCCAAGGGTATACGGGCGGCGAGTTCCAGGTGCTCGTCCCACCGACGGCCGAGCGGCATCCGATTTGGCGAATCGCGGAAGATCCGCAGCAAAACGCGGCGATCCTCAGCGCCATGCCCCACTTCTACGGCACGAATCTGATCGATCGCGTCAAGCCGGGAGCGACGCTGCTGGGTCTGACCGACCGGCCGCTGCCGCTGGCGGGCGTGATGCCGGTCTTCGCCTGCCAGTCGTTCGGCCGCGGCCGGACTTTCGCCATGACCACCGATACGACGTGCAGTTGGGGCCGAGATTTTGAATCCGAATGGGGCGAGGGCGACAATCGCTACTTCCGCAAGTTCTGGCGAAACGTGGTCAAATGGCTGGCCGAAAACTCGATCGGCGGGACCCCGCGGCTGCGGATCGAGACCGACAAGGTCATCTACCGCCCCGGCCAACCGATCCAAGTCGTCGCCCACGCCTACGACGACAAGCTGGAAGAGACCGGCAAGTATCGGATTTTCGCGCGGCTGAAGGCCGCGGCGGCGGATGTAGCGGAGTCTTCGCCGCCGACGCTGGAAGAAACGCCGCTGTTGCCCGGCGGCGGAGAGCTTGCCTACCGCGGCCGGCTGACGGCCCCGCCGATCAGCTCGCGGAAGAGCGAATCGCCGGCGGCCTCGTCGCTGCGGAGCATGGTGCTGGAAGTGATCGCCTATGACGGCGACTACATTGCCGGCCGCGGCGAGCTCGACGTGCAGGTTCTCGACGATTCGGCGGAGTTCCGCGATCTTCGTCCCGATCCGCAGCGACTGGAGGAGTTGGCGCAAATCAGCGGCGGCCGCGTGCTGCACGACTCGCGCGAGTTGAACCAACTGCTGGCGAGCATCAAGCCGACGGTCGGCGAAGCGGTCATCGCCCGCCAACCCGCCTGGGACAATCCCGCCCTGTGGTTCCTCTTGCTCTTGCTGCTGACGGTGGAATGGATGTTCCGCCGTTACCGCGGGCTGGCGTAAATGCGTCGTCTATGCCACGTGCCTCTCGCGCCGCCACGCCCTCGCCAATAGCAGCGTTGCTCCTACGATCAGAAGAACCGCCGTGCCCGGTTCCGGCACGACCGTGGTGAGTTGCTGATTGGCCGGCAGCATTGCATCGACCTGGTCGATGTAGGACGGCAGAAAACCATCGACCGACCACCATGAACCATCCGAAGCTTTCGGCGGTCCGCCGTCGAACGGTATCTGGCCGCTGGTGCCGTAACTGCTGAAATGTTCGCCCAAGAGGGCCAGCTTGCCGTTGACGACCGCAAACGACGGGCCGCCGGAATCGCCGCCGATCAGATACGTCTCGTCCGGCCCGACGCCGGGCACGTCGTAGTTGTAGAACATCCCCCAACCGTTTTCGCCGGCCTCGGCGTAGGGCTCGACCTGCGAGATGACGTTGCGGCCGACGAGATTCGGATTGCCGTAGTTGTAAATCGACATGCCCACGTAATCGCTCACGTTCGGCAGCGCGAGCACCGGATAGTAGGCGATGTGGTCGGAAGCGGGGATCGGCGCGGTCAGCCGGCCGATGCACACGTCGGCGGGCTGGCCGTCGTAAGTCGCGTAGACGCGAAAACTGGTATCGACGTTGTAGGTGTGGCCGCCCGTGGCGGTGCTATTGCCCTCGTAGAAAGTGAGCGTCGGACTATAGTTGGCGGACCAGTGATAGGCGGTGATGAAATACTGGGGCGAGATCATCGTCGCCCAAGGCCCGCTGGTCGAAACGCCCGAGAAGTCGAACCCCGCGCCGATGAACGCCTTGTTGTCGCCGGCGTAGAAACGGCTATATCGCTGCGGATCGGGCGTGACGTTGCCCGTAATGTACATGTCGGCCAATGCGGGAGAGCTTGCGGCCCAAAGCAGCAAAAAGAGCCCTATCCGGCATTTCCCAGCGCGATTTTCCAAGTTGGCGTTTCTCATGGCAGCAGTTTGACGGGGATGTTAACGCTTGGTCGCGCGGCCCCCGCTCCCCGCCGATAACTGCTATTATAACAGATACCGCCAACACAAAGTTACAGCAAAATGGGAGAATTTGCCTTCGCTGGGCACTTTCTGGCGGGCAGGGCGTTGATCCGCATTTTTCACCAAGGTGGGGCAGACATTCCTGTCTGCCGCAGCAAAGGGCGACACATCTGGCAGACAGGGATGTCTGCCCTACTGGACGCAATGTCAGCCGTCTTCTTGCTCCATCGTTGACAGCGGCATCCCGTGGCCGGGCTTGTTCGAGTACAGAAGCCAATATGCCACCGGTATCACGAACAACGTGAAGACCGTCGAGGCGAACAGGCCGAAAATCAGCGACCAGGCGAGGCCGGAGAAGATCGGGTCGATGATGATCGGCGCGGCGCCGAGCATGGCGGCGGCCGCGGTCAGCAGGATCGGCCGCAGACGCACCACGCGGCTCTCCATGATCGCTTCGAACAGCGTGCGTCCGCGGGCCAACGAGAGATGGATGAAATCGACCAGGATAATCGAATCGCGGGTGACGATGCCCGCCAGGGCGATCATGCCGATCATGCCGGTGGCGGTGAAGTAGACCGGATTCCAGAATCCGCCCACATCCTGAGCGCTCACGGCATTCAACAGCCAGAAGCCCGGCATCACGCCGAGGATCGTCAACGGAATCGCGAGCATGACGACCAGCGGAATGGCGAACGACTTCATTTGAGCGACCAACAGGACGTAAATGCCGATCATCGCCGCGGCGAAGGCCAGGCCGAGGTCGCGGAAAACGTCGAGCGTAATCTGCCACTCCCCTTCGCCCGACCAGACGATCTTGATCCCTTGCGGAACGGCCCAGTCGATGTTGCCGCCGTTGTCGAAGAAGCTGCGCTCAGCGACCGGCCGAGGCGGCACGTTCTCGATCCAGCCGCTCCCGACGCGCTGTGGGCCGAGATCGCGCTTGCCGACGCCGAGAATCGTGGAAAACGGCTTGCGGTCCGTCATTACATCGACGACCACGTCCGCCGGCGGCCGGCCGGCGGTCTCGGCGAAGACGTAGGCGACGCGATGCAGGTTCTTGTGGTAGATCATCTGGTCGACGCGGCTCTTTTCCCAATGACCCAACTCGGCCAGCGGCACGAGCTGGCCGCCGCTTCCCTGGACTTGGATTCTCTCCAGTTCGGCGGCGCTGCTGCGGAGTTCGACCGGCACGCGCAGCTCGATCCGCAACGGGTTGCGCTCGGTGTCGCTCTGCACCAGGCCGGCCGTGCTTCCTTGCAACGCCGCTTGCAGCGTGCCGGCGATTTGCTCAGTGGTGATGCCGTTTAAGGCGGCCTTTTCCTTGTCGGTGACGAAGGTGAGCTTTCGCTGCGCCGCTTCGCGCACCGAGTCGATATCGACGACGCCCGGCTCGACGGCCAGCCGCCGCTCGACGGTATCCGCCGCCGCCAGTATCTCTTCGTATCGGCTATCGGGCTGGCCGTAGACTTCGGCGACGACGCTGGCGATCACCGGCGGGCCCGGCGGCGTTTCCACGAGCTTCATGCGAGCGTGATGGCGATCGGCAATCGCCTGAAGCTCGTGCCGCATCCGCAGGCCGATGGCATGGCTCTGCTGCCGGCGGTTTTTCTTGCCTGCCAGATTGATTCGCACCTCGGCCACGTCGTCCCCCTGACGGAGATAATAATGCCGCACCAGGCCGTTGAAATCCATGGGCGAGGCCAAGCCGACGTAACTGGTGTAGTCGGCCACCTCGGGCACTTCGGCCAGGTACGCCTCGAAGTCGCGTACCGCCGCGTCCGATCGTTCCAGCGTCGTTCCCTTGTCGAGGTCGAGCACCAGCAGCAGTTCGTTCTTGTTGTCGAACGGCAGCATTTTCAGCGGCACGCTCCGCATCGCGGCCAATCCCATTGCCCCGAACGTCAGCAAGACCATGATGAGCAAGAAGCTCCAAGCCACCAGCCGCGAGCGGAGCAGCGGGGCCATCAGCGGATAGAACAGCTTGTACAGCAGCGACTGTTTCACCGCGTCGAAATCGTGCGGGTCGTGCTCATGTCCCCTCTCACTTTGGGAGAGGCTTGGCTCGCCCGGTCCCCTCTCCCTTTGGGAGAGGGTTAGTGTGAGGGCAGCAGGCGATGACGCGCCGCCCTCACCCCCAGCCCCTCTCCCAAAGGGAGAGGGGAGATTCGTGCCGCCGTATTTCCGCCGCAGGACATGGTAAGCCAGCCAGGGCGTGATCGTGAACGCCACCAACATCGACATCAGCATCGTCACCGGCACGTTTAGCGCCATCGGCCGCATGTAGGGGCCCATCATGCCGGTGATGAAGAACATCGGCAGGAAGCTGACAATAACCGCCAACGTGGCGGTGATTAGCGGCGAACGAATCTCGGCAACGGCCTCCAGCACGATTCGCCGGGTCGCCTTCTTCCGCAAGACGAAGTGGCGAACGATATTCTCCACGTCCACGATCGGATCGTCCACCAACAGTCCCAGCGAGAGGATCATCGCGAAGAGCGTGACGCGGTTGATGGTGAAGCCGAGCATCAGGTTCACCGCCAAGGTAAGTCCGAACACGACCGGCACCGCTACCGCCACGATCAGGGCCTCGCGCCATCCCAGGCCCAAACTGAGCAATGCCACGACAATCAGAACTGCGACGGCCAGGGCTTCGACCAGTTCGTTGACTTTTTCATTGGCCGTCAGGCCGTAGTTCCGCGTGACCACCAATTCCATGTTGTCGGGCACGATGGTCCCGCGCAGCTTTTCGGCCTCGCGCAAGACGGCATTGGCGACCCAAACCGCGTTCGAGCCCTTTTTCTTGGCGATGGCGATAGTGACGGCGGGAGAGGAGGGATTGGGGATTTGGGATTGGGGATTGGAAGCCTCAGAGTGACGAGGTTGAATTCTTGAACCTTGAGCCTTCGACCTTGAACTTTCCTCTAATCCCCAATCCCTAATCCCTAATCCCTGTTCCTTTCCCAACACTGTGCCTGGGAAGAACTCGTGCTCGGTAAAACCGCGAGCCGGTCCCCAGCCGTGGCCGACGTAGTTGTCGATCTCCTCCGGCCCGTCCTCGACCCGGGCGACCTCCTTCAAGAAGACCGGCCTGCCGTCGAATACGCCGACGACCAGATCGCGCAACTGCCGGGCGCTGCCGAATGGCTCTCCGGCCTCGACGCGGATCAGCTTGTCCATGTCGCGGAAGTCGCCGGCCGTCTGGCGGACGTTGGCGGCCTGGATGGCCCGCCGCAACTCCAGCGGCGAGACGTGATGGGCCGCCATGCGGTCCGGGTCCATCAGCACGCGAACCACACGCGGCCGCCCGCCTACGACATACGCCCGCGATACGTCCTTGACGCTGGCGAGACGTTGCGTCAACTCCTCGGCCACGCGGCGGAGGGTCATGTCGTCAAGCGAGGGATTAGGGATTTGGGATTTGGGATTGGCAAAAGGCGGAGGGCGGAGGGCGGAGGGCGGATTACTGCCCACTGCCGACTTCCCACTTCCCACTGCCGACTGCCCACTGCCGACTAGCCCCGCTAGCGTCAGCGTCACCACCGGCACGTTGTCGATTTCGACCGGTTTGACGACCCAACCGGCGACGCCCGGCGGAACGATGTCAACGTGCTCGTCGAGCTTTTTGTAGAGTTTGACCAGGCTTCGCTCGCGGTCTTCGCCGACGTAATAACGGACGGTGATGATCGCCTGATCCTCGCGGCTCATCGAATAGACGTACTCGACGCCGTCGATCTGGTAGAGGATTTTTTCCAGCGGCGTGGTCACGAGTTGCTCGACTTCCGCGGCCGAATGGCCGGGAAAGCTGACGTACACGTCGGCCAGCGGCACCACGATCTGCGGGTCTTCCTCCCGCGGGGTCAGCCCCAGCGCTGCCAGCCCGGCGATCGAAGCCAGCAGAATCAGAATGATGGAGAGATTCGACTCCAGAAAGATCTTCACGACGCGATTCGTGAAGTTGTGCTGCGGTTCGGCGTAAAGCGTGTGTTTTTCAGTCACGGTGCGATTCCTTTTCCGTCGCTAGCCGGGCCGGTTCTCGGTAGAGCGACCTCGCTAAACGCCCCTGGACGGGCCGCTGCCGAATACCTCTTGAAACGTGCGCAGAGCCTCTTCGCGGGCCGCGTCGTCAATTCCAACGGTATGCACGGCTTCACGTATTCTGGCGTGCAGACTCTCCAGCTTAGAAAGGTATATTGTCACCGACTTGCGGCTCCCCTTCTCAATACCGGGGAAAGCCCTTCTGACGTATTCCGCAATCGCGCGATGGGGATCACGTATATCCACCGTGGGTGTTCGCGCCGGACTCTGTCCAGGTTTGCCAGAAGCACAGCAGCTTGGTCTACGCTCATGTGGCCCGCTGCAACCTGGGAAAGTATCTCCGCCTTGGGCGAATTAGCGTTTGATTTTGAACGCTTCGTTGCCTGGCGCCGATGCTTACCATATCTACCTTTCTGGAAGTGGCTCATTCCTTTCTGCCCTCCTGAATGCCATGCCATCGAAAAGCACGACGAAAACCGGCATCTTCGGCCTCTGCAACGTTCTCCGCATAGAGTTCACCTGGGACGTTGCCGATGACGACCTTGTCGTACTGTTGATCGAACGGCAAGTGGTAGATGCGTTCCTCCGTTGTCGGGTTGATATTGCATTTTATCATCGGATATCTTTTGAGTTGTTCGTGTCGCACAACAACTCCGAGGTGAGCCGCCACAACCAATGCATCGGGGGAAAGGGCCGTAGTGGTGGCGAAGATCGCCTTCACCACTGAGTCATTAGACCGTTGCCAGAGCAACTTCTGCATCCCCGTCGTCTCTCCCAGTTGTCCAAGAAGGTGGAGTCGAAAAAGTACCGATGTCCCATATAGCTGAAAAATGTGCTTCTCGTGGATCTGTTTGTTCTGACTCCAACACTTACACTGGACTATATGAACCTCATCGCCCTAAACGCAGATCAAGTCCCGCCCAAAATCCTCCAAGCCCTTCAGTATGCCGTGATACGTGACCCGCCAACCATCATTTTCGTACAGATGACCTAGATATCTCTCATAGACCCGGCCAATCTCCCACGAGTTCTTCTCTCTCGCCCAGTAGCGATCGAGTGCCAATTGAAATTTTTCGGCGGTGGAAAGGGCCGAGTACTCATCTTTTGAGAGATATCCTCGCGACAACGCTGGATCAGCGTCCTCGAGTACGTCATATGCGTTTTGCCGCAGATCAATGCTCTCGTCGAGGATAGCATCACGGTAATCGACGAGAAATGGGAAGTATTCTTCGTAGGAGGCAATTTGCATTTCGAGAAATTTGAAACGTTGAACGACGTCTCGATGCTTCTGGCGCAGACGGGCCACGTGACCCGCTGCTGAAAGCGCAGGATGAGGCTTTTCCACGAGCCACGATTCGACTTCAAGATTGCGAGTGTCTACAAACTCCGCAAAGGCAGATGCGAGCCAATTACGTCCTTTCAGCATCCCCTCCCGCAGAGCCGCGTCTAGCTCTTTCGTTTGTTCAACAAGCCTCACAAACTCCTGCTGACGTTCTTCGGCATAGTTCGCTACCGATCCTTCTCTGGTTGCCATCTCGTGCTTGAGCGCCTTCTCGCGCTGCTCGTATGCGACCTTGTATTTATCTTCCTGGGACGACATCCCCCACGCGAATCCGATGGCCAGCACGATAATGACGCCGAGAAAGATCGCCCACCCCATTTAGAAAACTCCACTTCAGGGGATTGTAATAGTGCCAGGAGCCGCTTCCGCCCCGAGTCTTTTCCTCCCTAGGCTCTGTGCCGAACGAGAAAGTCTTGTACGCCTTGGATCATCAGTTGGACTTGCCGCGCGTCGTAGCCTCCATAGTCTCCGTGAGCCGCCTTGTTGCGGAGATCGAGCCAGAACGTAACCCCCTTCTGCTCCAGTTTGTCATACGCCGTCTTGGCAAGGTCGTCGTTCATTGCGCCCGACATTCTTGGTCTGCCGCTCGTTGGATCACTGATATTGATCCCGTGCTTCAGGCAGAGTCTCCGCAGGTGTGCCTCAAGAACACCTCCAGCGAGAACAGCGGCGGGGTCTTTGTACCCTTCAGTCAGCAGGTACTTTGCCATCACTAGAAAATCAGAGAAAACGTCAGCATGCACCAATTCTTGGATTGTCTGAAGGTATCCACGATCATAGACGTCCCGGAGCGACTTGAGGATGCCGTACAAGGGACCGTGAACCATGTGAAGCGCGCAAGGACTGTACGCCTTCAGAACCTCTTGCGCTCTGGTATGGTATTGGCTTCCAGTCGGGGCAAAACGGTCAATGGTGTGAGCAAGCAGCGAAACCAACTCGGCAAGCTGAGCCTCGCCAAGATCACTGAGGTTGTCGTGCTGTGCCCGAGATATTGCTTTGCACCAGCAATCAAGAGCGTAGTCCATCTGATCCAGCATAACCTTGGAATCCAACGGCATTGTGCTTCTCCGTGGCAAAAGTGGCAATGAGTTGCACTTTGTCTCTTTGTTAGCGAGATCAGCTTCGGCGGATGCCGACCAACGTTGTTGTCGAACTCGCGCTGAATAGATCGCAAGCGCTCGCACGGGGAATTACGCCAGAGCTATTTCTCTGCGGCTTCGTGCTTCCGCCGAAGGACCTCTTCCTTCGTGACCAGCCGATCGCGATCTTGGGCCTGTTCTTCGATTAAATGGTCCACGTACTTGCGCAGGTCTCCGTCGAATTGGGCAAGAAGACGTTCGCGGACTTGACGGGTTTCTTCAACAATCGGATCGCAATTCATTGGATCTCTCCTAGCGAGTATTCCTCCGGCATCAATTCCTGCGGAGTCAGCAGAATCGGCGTGTATCGACCCAGACCCTCGTTCAACTTCATCAGGGAACGGAGAATGTGCCCGTTGGCGATATGGGCACAATTCCACGTGACAAGATAGTCCATTTCGTAGAATACGGCCAAGGCGATATGCAAAGCGTCGGTACCGGCCTTCTGGGGCAAATGCAACTCTGTTCGATACCAATCGGCAAGCGAACGTATATCTTGAGTCACCGACAGCATGGGGAGCGGCGCAATCAGTTGCAGCCGCCGAGCGGCGAATTGCGGATCGCCGGCGCGGACTTCCCGCAACACTGCTTCGGACACAAATAGCTCGAATCGTTCCTTCGCAGTCCGCCACCAGTCGTGCGTCACTTGTTGACGTCCCGCTGTAACCAAGTCGCGGCTTGGCGCGGCGGTCAGATAACTCGGAATCGTCGTTTCGACATAGACGCTCGGCATGATTGGCCCTTTCCACCGCGAACTGCTCCCCGAAATTGTCTCCAGCGCCGTAACCGTCTACTATTATGTCTCCATCAGGGCGAGCGTCAATCGGTCGCACTGGTCAGCACGACCCGCTCTCCTTCGCTCAGGCCGGAAAGCACGATGACGTACGGTTCGCCCGGCAGGAGTTTGTCGGGGAACATCTTCACCTCATTTTCGCTCAGCGCTCGCCCGCTGCGGATCGCTCGGCGGCTGGTCTGATTGTTGCCGGCGACTTCGACCAGTTCTAGTTGGCCGACCTCGCGGACGGCGCGGCGGGGGATGACCAATGCACTCTCCTTGTCCAGCGGAATCAGGATACGGCCGAACATGCCGGAATAGATGCCCGGCGGGCAGGGCCCGGTGACTTTCACTTGGAACGTGCGGCTGGCCGATTGGGCCTCGGGCACGATCTCCCGGATCGTTCCGCTGCACTGCTTGCCGAGACCCTCGACGCGCACGCCGATGTCCTGACCGACTTGCAGGCGGCTGGTCAGCGATTCACGAACGCTGGCCACAAGCTGCATGTGCGTCGGATCGTAGAGCGTCACCAGCGGCTGGCCCGGCGTGACCATGTCGCCGACGTCGACTTTTTTGTCGATTACTGTTCCATCGATTGGAGACTGGATCGTGGCGTCATCGAGCGTGGCTTGAACTTCATGCACGGCCGCCTGGGCGCGGCGGAGATTTGCCTCGGCGGTTTGCCGCGCCGCGACCGAGTTGTCGTACTGTTGCTGGCTGACGGTTCGGGAAACGACGAGTTGCGCATACGCGCCTTTCATCGGCGGATGCCTGAACGAGGGCGGCCTCGGCGGCCGACACGGTCGCCTTTGCCTGCTGGAGTTTTGCCAGCAGGTCGGTGTTGTCGAGGCGAATCAGGACGTCGCCGGCGCGGACTTTCTGGCCCGCCTTGAGGTTGACCTCGACGACGCGTGCCAGCAACTTCGAGCCGATGCTCGTTTCATGCACGGCGCGAATCGTGCCGACGGCCGATTCCACCAACGGCAACTCGACCAATTCAACCGGGACCGATTGCCGGTCGGTCGGCGACGTCTCGGATTGCGCGGCGGGGTTTTTGGCTGGCACTTTCGGCGAGAATGTTCCAGAAAGCCAGAGCATCAGTACCACGACGCCGGCGGCGAAACCGAGAAAGACCACGGCTTGCAGCGCCCATCGAATCGAGCGGAGCAGAAGATTCCCGTGCGTGCTCATTGGTCGTCTGCTTTCTTGTCCTCGTTGTCCCCAAATCGTCGTTCGATACACTCCATCAGCCGCTCCACGGTCGGCTCGGAGACTTCGTAGTAGATTCGCCGTCCATCCTGCCGGCGGGCCAGCAAGCCGCAGTGCTGCATCATTCGCAGGTGCTCCGAGGCCATGTGGCTGGGAATCTCGCAGGCGCGGGCGATCTCTCCCACCGTCAATTTCCCTTGCAGCATCAGTTGCACCATCCGCAACCGCACCGGGTGGGCCAGCGTCCGCAGGCACTCAGCGGCCTCCTGGAGTTTCCCCAAAGCGAGCAGTTTGGCTGAATCAATCGTCTCCATGCCTTAAATATATCGTAATATCGCGATATATCAATACAATGTTTCTTCCTGAATAGCGTGGAATAGATAGCGAGCGCTCGCAACATGTTGGTATTACATGGGTTAAAGCGGATGGCCGCAGTTGCCTCGAACGGACATCGAAGGAGAATGAGATGCAAGTTGACCGGCCGAATCAGCCATTGAGCGTCGGGAAGGTGATGCAGCACATTTAGCAGCCGCCGGGACGGCGGCTTGCGGCAAAACAGGGCCGACGTGCTGTCGGCCGCTAAACAGGGGTTGCATCACTTTTCCGGGGACAATGAACGCAGAACTCCAGACGCCGTTGCAACGCTTCAAGATCGAGTCACGATTCACCGGCGGCGAAGTCTTCGCCTTGAACACCGACGCGGGCGGGCGTAGGATGTCGATTGCCGGGAGTATTGCCGATCATATCCGATTCTCGGATCGCCAACGCTGAACCCTCTTCATGAAACTTCCCCCCGAAGGCGCCCGCTGGTTGGTCTCGCTGCGATGGCTCGCGTGCGCGGCCGTGTTTCTGACGACCTGGCTGACGTCCGCGGAGCTCTCGATCATCAGAGACCCTCGGCCGTTGTACCTCATCGGCGTGGCAATGGTCGGCTACAATCTGCTGTTCTACGCGGCCCAGCGCCGCATTTCGACGGGCGCCGGCAACGTCGATCGCAACATCTTCTTACAGGTTCTCTTCGATCTGATTGCGCTGACGCTGCTGCTTTACTACGCCGGATTGCCGCGAAACCCGTTCTTGTTCTATTTCGTGTTTCACATGATCATCGCGGGCATGTATCTGCGCGGCAGCGCCCCTTACGTGATCGCCGCGATCGCCACGGCGATGGTCGGCGGCGTAATGCTGCTTCTGTACCTGCAATGGATTCCGTCGCATCCGCTGCATTTTCCGTCGGAACCTGCCGCGCCGCCACCCGGCGGCATCGAAATGCTCGGTGTCTTTTCCGCATTTGCCAGCGCGTTGTGGGTGGCGGTCTACTTCACTACGTCGATCCGCCGCTACGTCGATCGTGCCCACGCTGAGATTCGGCAGAAGGAGAAGATGTTGGGCATCGGCCAGTTGGTGGCGGGCATCGCCCATCAAATCGCCAACCCGTTGGACGGCGTGCAGAATTGTCTGCGGCGGATTGGCGAGCGGGTGAAAGACGATCCGCACTTGAGTGAATACGTGCAACTGATGGCCGAAGCGCTCGATCGCATCGAACGGACGGCCAAACGGGTGCAGGCGTTCGCCCGCCCGCGCGGCATCACCCTGCAGAGCACCGACGTCAATCAGGCGATCGAAGGGACGCTCGAAGTGCTCGGCACAAGCCACGGGCGGAACGTGCGGATCGAGAAGGAGCTCGGCGCCGTCGCGGCGGTGCAGGGCGATCCGTATACCTTGCAGGAAGTGCTCTTCAACCTCTGCACGAATGCCCTAAACGCCATGCCCAAGGGCGGCACGCTCACCTTGCGAAGCTACGCCCTGGGACGGAAGGACGAAGACCAGATGGGCTCGGTGGCCATCGACGTCAGCGACACGGGCGTCGGCATTCCGCGGGTCAATTTGGAGCGGATTTTCGAGCCGTTTTTCACCACCCGCGCCGATTCCGGCGGCACCGGCCTCGGATTGGGGCTGTGCCGCATGTTGATCTCCGAAATGGGCGGCCGCATCGAAGTTCGCAGCGCCCTGGGGCAAGGCACCACCTTCACCGTCGTGCTGAATCGCGCCGATGCGGGGCAAAGCCGCCGCCGCGACAGCAGTTGAAAAGGGATTCCCGTAATTGTCTTGATTCGCGTGATACTTACAGTATAATTACAATATCAGTATGACACGAATATCGTTCGAGTGGAACGAGCGGAAGAACCGAATCAATCAGATGAAAGCCGAATACGATCTGTCGAAAATGAAATCCCGCCCAAATCCCTACGCAAAGCGTCTGAAGCGGCAGGTGACGATCCGGATGGGGGTGGACGTCGTTGGGTATTTCCAACAGATGGCGAAGGAAACCGGCATTCCGTACCAGAACTTGATCGACCTCTATTTGAGCGACTGCGTCCAGTCTCGCCGAAAACTGCGGCTTCAGTGGGCGCCCTGAGCGATCGATGAATCGCGCCCGGCGCGGTTGTCACGGCCGGAGTTCGTCTACGGCTTCGGGCGGCGGCTGGATCGCTTACGGCCGAACAGGCCGGAACGTTCGCGGTCGGGATCGGTGTTGTAATCGACCAGTTCGAGCGTGCTGCGGCGCAGCAGTCGGCCGCTCTTGTCGACCTCCTTCGAACTGTGGCTGACCACTCCGCCCGGCACGTCGCCCACCACGACCGACATCGTCGTGACCGTCGTCTTCCCGCTCTCGTGAACCGTGCGGACGTAGCTGCCGTTGCGAAGCCGGTCGAGGACGCGCACGGGCATGTCGAGCGCGATCGCGTCCTTGTTCGTTTCGCTGACGGTGCTGTCGCCGTCCGCGTCGGTGACGACGCACTGCCGTTTCAGCACGTACGGCGGGACCGTGGTCGAGTAATGCAGAGTGAGATTCGTCTTGCCGTTGGGAGCGACCAACGACAGTCGTTGAATCTTGCAGGGGATCTTGCGGTCCTCGATGGTGATCTCGCCGTCGGTTGGCTCCTTGAGTTGGACGTTCGACCCGGCCGCCTCGCCGTGGAATCCCTCTTTGACGGTCTGCGGCTCGACGCGGAACCGTTTGCCGGCCACTTCCATGCAAGCTTCGACTTCCAACGTCACGCCGTCATTGCCGACGTTCAGAAGGGTCGTTTTCGTATCGGTCTTGCTGGTGCTGACCACCTGGCCCTGCTCGTCGAGCGTCTCGGTCACGACGCGGACCGTTTTCCAGGTTCCCGGCTTGAACCGCCCCCAAGGATGCAGCTCGGCCGGAATGCCGGCTTCCTGGGCCAGGCCCGAGGCGGAAAGCGCCGCAAGGCCCAGGACAAGCGCCATCGCGCGAGAAACCAGGCGAGACATAGGCTGTTTCCTCGGGGGGGTGGGGCGTGGGCGCAGCAAACCGTTGCCGCGCCACACCAGTATAACCCGCGGCGCGGCCGCTTGCGGAACAATTGCAGCGAAAATGCCGGTGGGAGGGGTACTGCCGGAAGCGACCGTCAGTATAACCTATTCAGCCGCGATGGCTATAGCCCGGCCTCTTGGGCCGTGGGGAAAGAATGGGCCTTCGCCTGCCCATGGGCGGAGTCGTCGCCGCCGGCACCCGCGCTCTTGGCAAACGGATGGGAGCCTCTTTCCGGCGTTCCGTCGGCCGCGCAGCCACCGAAGCACAGGGCCGCGCCGATCGCGGCGGCGGCAATCCAGCGAGTCAGACAACGTCGCATGATGGCATTGGTGTGCAAGATGCTTCAGCCCGTTGTTCAGGACGGCGTTGGGACGTTACGGCGTGATCTGCTTGGTCGAATCGAGCCAGCCTTTGACGTCCTTCGGCTTCTCTTCCTTCGGCCAAAGCCAACCCGTTAGCCCGCCGTCCGATTGTTTTGCCTTGGGCGGGATCGTACGCGGCTTGACCGCGACGATCGGCGGCGCTTTCTTGGGCTCTTTCTTCTTCAGTCCCAGCGTTTCGCCGGTCTTGTTGAAAAACTTCTTCGTGCCAGTGGTGAGTTTCTGCCATGCCGACGGCGGCTTCTGTGTCGTTCGCGAAACCATCGTCGTTTGTGGCTTGTCGTCCGAGGCGAAGGGGTGCAGCAGTGACCAGCCGAAGCAGACCGACGGGACGGCCTGTGCCAATCCGAGCAACGTCACAACGATCAGCAGGGTTTTCGTGATTCTCTGCATAATGATGGGCGCCCTTTCGTAAGTGCTTCCGCAGCCTCAGAAAGAAGAGAGACCCGACCCGTCCGGCAAGAGCCGCTCGGCTCGCCGATAAATCGAGACGGGAATGTCGCAAAAAACGGGGCGGATGTCTAGAGCAATTTTGCAATCAGAGTGCTTCCTAGATTTACTATTCGTCCCAAATTGTGGTGTAGGGGAGATGAGGAAATTATGCCTCCGCACGATGGCGGGCATGTTCCACGGTCATGCGGAAGCACAATCTACTGCCTCAACCGACCTGAATTGACGGGTAGAGGCGTTTGAGTTTGATTCGGGCGTTGGCTGTAGTGAAACGCCAGTCGATGCGGCATCGAGCGGTGTTTCGTGTGGATTCCCAAGCGGCAACCTCGCGGACCAGTGTGGGTTTATCGGGAATCCGCCGCCGAAGGCACTGTTTGGTCATCACGCTTAACTCCGTCTCGGCCATGTCCAGCCAACTGCCGTGTTTCGGCGTGTAGTGAACCTCCAGCCGTTCGATCAGTCGGCGAGCCTCGTCGGGGGCAAACGCCTCGTAGAGCGAAGCCATCTTGTGCGTGTTCAAGTTGTCCATCACCAACACGATTTTCTCCGCCATCGGATAGCTGTCCACCAACTCCCGAATCACCTCGGCGAAATCCAACGCGGTACGTCGGTCGGTCACCTTCACGCGACGCTTGCCCGCCAGCGGCTCAAAGATCATAAACAGATTGGCCGTTCCGTTACGCTCATATTCGTAATCCACCCGCGCCGGACGCCCAGGCGCGGCGGGAATCGCCCGACGTGTTTCTTTGGTCAATTGCCTGCTTTGCTCGTCAAAACACACGACCGGTCGCTGCGGATCGTAGGGCCGTTGGTAGACTTCAAGCACGTCTTCCATCGCGCAGACAAAATCGGCGTTTTGCTCCGGCGGCAATACCCATTGCTCTTTGCGCCAGGGCTGAAGAACGTTTTTTTCAGCGTGGTGCGAACGGCCTCGCGCCCAATCGATTCGACGATCTCCAATTCCACCAATTTGTCGGCCAGCAGTTGCATCGTCCAACACACCCGGCCCGTTGGCGGTGACGAACAGGCCAAAGCCACCAAGTGGGCCTCTTGCACACCGTCCAGTTTGCGATATTGTCGATTTGTGGCCGGCTTACGGTACAACGATGCCTCCCAACCTTCTTCGACGAACTGTTGCCGAACTCGGTGGACCGTCGATAAGCTGACGCCCACCAAATCCGCAATCGCTTCGTCCACGGCGCAGGAACCTCCCTGCCCCTGATCGGCACGTAGCAACACCTGTGCCCGCTGACGAGTCGCCTTCGCCACCCGTCCTCGCGCCACAAGATCCTCCAATTGACCTCGTTCCTCGTTCGATAGCCGAACCACGTACTTGGCTTCCTTGCCCATGTTCGCTCTCCTGACAGGTTGTTGCCCCGGAAAGCGAAATACCATCTCCACCAAAACCTGTCAAGTCAGATCGGTTGAGGCACTACGCCTTCAGATGGATCATCAGCACCGTCAGGTCGGCCGGGGTGATGCCGCTGATCCGCGCGGCTTGGGCCAGATTGGTCGGGCGCACTCGATCGAGCTTCTCCCGTGCTTCGGCGCGAAGGTGCGGTACTGCCGTGTAATCGAACGCGGCGGGAATTCGACGCGCGGCCAATCGCTCCTGCCGGGCAATGTCGATCCGCTGCCGGGCGATATAGCCGGCGTACTTCACGTCGTACGTCGCCTGGGCTGCCGCTTCTCGTGACACCGCGGCGTTCAGGGGGATAGTCCCATTTTCGCTGTCGTGAAAACTGGGACAGTCCCCTGATGCCAATTCCGGCAGCCGAGCGACCATCTCCTGCCAACGCGTCTCCGGCCGGCGGAGCATTTTGGCCAGCGAGCCCGACTCGCAATGCGTCGTCTCTAGCAGATGCAGGATGCGAGCGATTTCCGCCTCCTTGGTTTCAAGCCGCTCCCAACGTCGGCGATCGACCAGCCCCAGGCGGTGGGCCAGCGGCGTGAGACGGCGGTCGGCATTATCGGGCCGCAACAGCAAGCGGTACTCCGCCCGGCTCGTGAACATGCGATACGGCTCGTCGGCGCCGCGGGTGACCAGGTTGTCGATCATCACGCCGATGTACGCCTGATCGCGGCGGAGCACGAGCGGCTCTTCGCCCTTGGCCGCCAGCGCCGCATTCGCGCCGGCGATGAGCCCCTGGGCGGCGGCTTCCTCGTAGCCGGTCGTGCCATTGACCTGGCCGGCGCAGAAGAGGCCGGCGACGCGCTTCGTTTCCAGCGACGGCGTCAGTTGCAGCGGCGGGAGGTAGTCGTATTCGATCGCATAAGCATAGCGGAGGATTTTGGCTTGCTCCAGGCCGGGTATCCATCGCAGCATTGCATCTTGCAGTTCGCGCGGCAAGCTCGTCGATAGGCCGTTGATGTAGACTTCGTCGCTGTGGCGTCCCTCGGGTTCGAGGAACAACTGGTGCGACGGCTTGTCGGCGAAGCGGACGATCTTGGTTTCGATCGAAGGGCAGTAGCGCGGGCCGGTCGATTGAATCTGCCCGATGTACATCGGCGCTCGGTGCAGATTCACTCGGATCAACTCGTGTAACTCGGGCGTGGTGCGGGTGATCCAGCATGGCATCTGCCGGCAGTCAATCCGGTCGGTGAGGAACGAAAACGGCTCGGGCCGATCGTCGCCCAGTTGTATTTCGGTCTTGGCGTAGTTGATGGTGCGGCCGTCGATCCGCGGCGGCGTGCCGGTCTTGAAGCGGCCGAGTTCGAAGCCGAGCCGCGCGAGCGCGTTGCTCAGTCCCGCGCTGGCCGGCTCGCCCATGCGTCCGCCGGGCATGGTAGCATCGCCGACGTGCAGCAGCCCTCGCATAAAAGTGCCGGCGCAGAGGACCACGGTTCGGGCGCGATAGGCGGCGCCGTTGGATGTGCGAACGCCGATGATGCGCGATTCGGCGGGGCTGCTGGGCACTGAAGTGCCCAGCCCTCGTTGCTCCTCTCTCCTCTCTCCCCTCTCCTCTCTCCCCTCTTCGACGATCAAGTCTTCTGCCGTATCTTGCAACAAGGTCAACCCCGGCTGCGATTCGAGGATTCGCCGGATTTCGCGTTGATAGGCGAGTTTGTCGGCCTGGGCGCGGGGGCCGTGCATGGCGGGGCCCTTGCTGCGGTTGAGCATGCGGAATTGGATGCCGGCGGCGTCGATGGCCAGGCCCATGCCGCCACCGAGGGCGTCGATTTCGCGGACGATTTGTCCCTTGCCCACGCCGCCGATGGCCGGATTGCAACTCATCTGCGCGATGGTTTCGAGGTTGCTGGTGATTAGCGCGGTCTTTGCGCCCAGCCGCGCCGCCGCCAGCGCCGCCTCCGCGCCGGCGTGTCCGCCGCCGATTACCAGAACGTCGAAATCGCTAGCAAGATCCCTCATATCATGCATTGTCGCACTATTTCGGCGGCTGTAAAGCCGCGACCAGTGGTCGCGGAAACGACGTGCGGGCGTCATAAGCGCCGAGCGCCGCGGGTGACGATGCGCCGACTGGTCCCCGCGACCAATGGTCGCGGCTTTACAGGGAGAGTGAAGTCACGTCACGCCGCCAGTCTGATCGGACCGCTCGGGCAGCGGAGCTTGAACAGACCGAATAGCTCTTCCTGGGTTAGCCCGAGCTTGCGGCGGGCGTCGCCGCCGGAGAAGATGACGTCGAACAACTCGCGCTTCTCCTGCAAGATGCGGTCGATGCGTTCTTCGATCGTGTCGAGCATGAGAAATCGCGTGACCGACACGGGGCCGTCGACGCCGATGCGATGGGCGCGGTTGATCGCCTGATCCTCGACGGCCGGATTCCACCAGCGGTCGAAGAGGAAAACGTAGTTGACAAACTGGAGGTTCAAGCCGACGCCGCCGGCTCCGTAACTCATCAACAGCACGTGGCGGCTGCGATCCTCGCGGAATCGCTGGATGACGGCGTCGCGCCGCGCGGATGGAACCTTGCCGTGATACTCCAGCGGGCCGAAACGCGCCAGACGATTGGCGAGTTTCTCTAGCGTGCCGACCCATTGGCTGAAAACGATCGCCTTGCGGCCGCTTTCGACGATCTCCTCCAGGTCGGCCTCGATGCGTTCGAGCTTCGTGCTGGCCTCGGTGAGGGGGTCGAAGTTGCAGATTTGTTTCAGCCGCAGGATCAACTCGAAGACGTGTCGGATCGTGGCCGCGTCGCCCATTTCGGTCAGCCGCACGGTGCCTTCATTTTCGGCCAGTCGATAGCTTTCGCGTTGTTCCGGCGTCAGGTCGAGCGGCTCGTCGTGGAGCAGCTTCGGGGGGAGATCGCGGAGCACCTGATCTTTCGTGCGGCGGAGAACGTGGTCGCCGATGGTTCGGCCGATGACGCGCGGCTTCATTTCGGTGGAGAGAAAGCCCGGGGCGAGAAACTGGAAGATGCCCAGCAGGTTGTCGGCGCTGTTTTCGACGGGCGTGCCCGTCAGTGCCCAATTGCGTTTGCGCGAAATCGAGCAGACGACTTCATTGGTCGAGCTGTCGGAGTTCTTGATCCGCTGCGCCTCGTCGAGCACGACCAGATCGAAATGCAGGCCGGCCAGCAGATTCCGGTCGCGCAGGAGCACTTCGTAATTGGCGATTCGCAGCGGGACGTCGGGCAGTTGCCATTGCCATTGGCGTTTGGCCTGATCCCCTTCGACGACCATCAGCGGCGCCTCGGGCGCCCAAACCGCGAATTCCCGCTGCCAGTTCGTCACCAGCGGCTTGGGGCAAACGACCAGCACACTCCGCGCCTGGCCGCGGTGCAGCAGCAGGCGTATCGCGGTGATCGCTTGCATCGTCTTGCCGAGCCCCATTTCGTCGGCGAGGATCGCCGCATGACGCGGGTAGAGAAACGCGACGCCTTCGAACTGAAACGGAAACGGATGGACTGGAAACGCCAATGCCCGTTCTGCCAGCAACGACTCGAGCGTCGGCTGCAACACGTAATGCAGGCGGTCGGCGAGCTTGATCACGTCGGCAGGCGGCTTGATGCGGGTGCAACTGCCGGGCAAATCGCCGAGTCCTTTCTCCCCTTGTGAAATGGCTAGGGTGCCGACATCCCTCGTGGCGACGCCGTCGGCCCTTACGTCCTGCCCCTCTCTCAGAACGGGAGGGGAGTTGCCGACGTCGGGAAAAGTGAAACTGCGGACTTGCAGGGGCGGCCGCGAAATCGGTATCGAGATCACGCGAGGAGCGCGATCGAAACGCTCCCCCTTCGACGCGAGGTCCACGCTCCAAGGGTTCGGCGACACGACAGCTTCAATCCGCAGATCGATGCTGGTGGTTGCCGGCTTCGGGGGGGCGTGCCAGTGGGTCGTCATCGCACTGCCTGTTGGGCCTGTTCAATCGCATCGCGAATGCGCTGGAACGGTTCGGCAAGATCAAACGACTCGGCCAGATCGGCCAACCGCTCGGCGATCAGCCGCCGGTCTTCATCGGCCCGCTCGGGCAGGGCCAGGCGATTCCGTCCAAGCTGGAAGACGGCAAGTCGAGGGCCGCCGTGATGCGGCGGATCGATCCGAAAGAAGCGCGTCGGCTCCTCGTCCACCGGCTCGCTCGGGGTCTCCGGCGGCAGCACGAGCACGACGGGCGACGACACGTGTTCGCGGGCAGCCAACGCCGGTTGGCGATCGGTGCATATCAGCAGCGGCGGTGCGCTGCCGTGGCTGATCAACGTCTGCCCGATTTGCTCACCGTAGATGAATGACTCCAACGTCGGACCGTAGAGGATCTGCTGCGCTCGATTCGGTTTGATCGGGGCGGTGCAATGGAACTCTAGCGGCCGTCCGACGGTATTCAGGATCAAATACCCCCCAAACAGCCCGTATTGTGGGTGTTCGATGACGGTCAAGAAACCCAGAGTCGGCCTATTTTTAGAATCCGACACGTCCATTTACCCCCCTATCGGGAAAGCTGTCCTGCAAAAGATTCGCAGACTTCCCACTTTCAACCGTCGGTATGGCCGGCTCTTTGGCGCATCGGGCGGGCGGCGGCGCTGACTTTAGCGGGAACGTCGGCAAGGCTTGCGGCCTCTTCGGGAGAGGGGGGAACGCGAAAGAAGCCGTAGGTCATGCCCCAGCATAACACGCTGGCTCGCAATGGCTTCCGTTCCTCAAGGGACCAACGAGCAGCGGTTGCCGCAATGTTCGTGGTGCTGAAGCATGACGTATGGCCAGTGGCGTACCTGAGGGCGGCAAGTCGCGGCATTTTTTTGCGCACAAACTGCTCGACAATTTGGACACCTTCTGCCTATACTGGAGAGTGAAAGGAATTGTCCCCATGAGTCGTGAGCCACAGCGAACCCGTCCCGCGCTATATAATCAAATCGACGTTTCGTCCGCTGCGTACGCCGCGAGCGCGAGTGGCCGGCAGGATGCCGAGCAGACGCGGTTGCTGCGTGAAATCCTGGCTGCCCAGGATCGGCAAAACGAGTTGCTGGAGGAGTTGGTCAGCCATCTCGGCAGGGCGCAGAAGCAGCGTGCCAATGAGTTGGGGCAGTGGAAACAGGCCAATCCGCGTTTGGCCCGCAATTGCCGCGCGGCCGCCGAGGCCCTGGGCAAGGTGCAGGCCGAGTTTCTCGAATCCCTCACGACCGAGGTCAGCGCCAATTACGAGAACCTGCTGGACGGCGAGTTCATGCTCAACGAATTCGTCGATCGTTTTGGGCCGCGGATGGCCCACCTCAACGGCTTGCTCCAGGTGCTCTCGCAACTCAGTGCGACGCCCAATCCGACTATCGCGCCGAATACGCCGTAGGGGAAGGATGATTGATGAATGATGAATGATGAGTGATGAAGCGCGAAGCGACGTCGTCACGTTCATTGGTCACCGCGGTGTTTATTATGCACAGGCCGTCGTTTTTGTTCTATCGGCGTGTGTCTTTTCCATAGGCATGTCCGGCTGTGGGCCGGCGCCGGAATCGTCTGATCGGCCGGGTCGTCGTGTTTCTTCGTTGCCGGATTCCGCAACTATGGTCCGCGAGCGTTCCGCTCCGCTCGAACGCCGCAAGGACGCGGCGGCTAAGCGGCAATCCTCAATCCTCAATCAACAATCAACAATCAACAATCACAAATCTCCCTCCCCTCTCCCCTCTCCCCTCTTTTCTCTCCCCTCCGCCTGGCCGGTCTTTCGCGGCAATGCCCAAGCCACGGGCGTCGCCGCTGCAAGTCTCCCGGAAAAACTCGAACTGCTTTGGACGTTCCCGACCACCAAGGGCGGCTTTGAATCGACCGCGGCGATTGTCGCCGGCGTGGTCTACATCGGCTCGACCGACGGCAATCTCTACGCCCTGGACCTGGCCACGGGGAAGAAGCGCTGGCAATTTTCGACGCCGCTGGGGTTCACCGCCTCGGCGGCCGTGCGGGAGGGCCGGGTATACATCGGCGACAGCGACGGAACGTTCTATTGCATCGATGCCGCGACCGGCCGGAAGCTCTGGGAATATCAGACCGACGGCGAGATCGATTCCAGCGCCAACTTCCACGGCGGTCACGTCCTGTTCGGTTCGCAAGACACGTTTCTCTATTGTATGGACGCGGTTTCGGGCAAGCTGGTTTGGAAGTATCAAAACCCCGATCAGATCCGCTGCTTTCCATCGGTGGCCGGCGATCGCTGCTTCGTGGCCGGCTGCGACGGGAGTCTGCACGTCATTGATCTAAACAGCGGCGCAGCAGCCGGAGAGGTGACGATCGATTCGCCCACCGGCTCGTCGCCCGCCGTGATGGGCGATACGGCGTTTGTGGGCACCGAGGGGCATGACTTTTTCGCCATCGATCTGCGGCGACGGAAGGTTCTCTGGCGTTATGAATCTCCGCAAGGGGCCGCGGCGTTTCGTTCGTCGGCCGCGGTGACGGGCAAGGCCGTGATCGTCGGCGCGCGCGACCGCCAGCTTCACGCTTTCAATCCGAAAACCGGCAAGCCGCTTTGGTCGTTTTCGACGAAAGGCCGCGTCGACAGTTCGCCCGTTGTGGTCGGCTGTCGCGTGTTTGTGGGCTCGGGCGACGGGCGGCTGTATGCGATCGACGTGAAGAGCGGAGCGAAGCTCTGGCAGTTCGCAGCCGGCGGCGCGGTGACTGCTTCGCCCGCCGTGGCCGACGGCCGGTTGGTGATCGGCAACGACGCCGGCCAGTTGTATTGCTTCGGGGCCAAGTGAGGCTACCAGCCCATCACCATGTTCGATTCGATCGCCTTGCGCGAGCGTTCCAGATCGGCGCCGGTGTGCTGCATGTAGAGGCGGATGGCGTGCAACTTGTCGCCGGCGGCCTTGTCCAGGCAATCGCGGGCGGTCGAGCAGGGGTCGGTCGCGCCGCTGATGCCGAGGGCCGACTTCGAGATCACCCAGGTGTCGCGCGGCCGTCGGGTAACGCGCACCGGCGGCTCCTGCGGGTAGCTGTCGCGAACGACGTCGGTGGCCCTACGATCGTCTTCAGCCCAGGTGATGATGATGTGGTTGGCGGTTTCGATTTCGTACAGTGGCATGAGCGGCGTGGTCCTCGTTCTCGTGGAAGGGGGCGATAACTCGGCATCGTAAGGCGGAGGGTCGGTCCTGTCAACTTCACGGCCCTAAAGAGGGGAACGATCACGACAGCCGCCCAAAACGTACATACCGCCCAGGTTGACACGGTTGTGCCATTGGGCCAACCGCCGGCGGCAATGATCGGCCGTTCAGATGTATGTCCGGCCCGAGCTGTAGAAAAAAACCGCCAAAAACCCTCTGGACGCGATCTTCATAAAATGGATAGACTCCCGCGCGGATTGTTGACTGCCCGGCTTGGGCGAAGGGGAAAAGGTGCCTGTCCCCTTTTCCCTTCTCAAGGAGGAACACGCGATGCGGTGGATATGCCTGGGAGGTTTGGCGATGTTGACGGCGGCCCTGCTCGTCCTGGCTGCCGAGACTGCGGTGGCGCAGCAACCTGGGGCGCCGGTGGTCCTCGAGGAACCGCCGGGCGGGGTTCCTACGCCAGCCAAGCATAGACCGGCAGCGGAAGCGAACGTCACGGTCGTGGCGGCGAAGGGAAAGCCGGCCAACAACCAACTGAAGGTGAAGCCGGCCGACGAATCGCTCAGCCCGACTCCCGACCCGCAGGAAGGGCCGCCGGTGTCGCTGGTGGCCGCGAGTTTCAAGGGTGTTACTCCGGGAACCTCGACCAAGGCGGACGTCGCCGCAGCCTGGGGCGCGGCGCGGAAGGCCACCAAGCTCAACGGCGCCCTGGTCGAACTCTATGCGGTCGAGCCGTTCAAGCGGGTGGAGGTGAATTATGCGGAAGGCAAGGTGTCGTCGATCGTGATTCGGCTCGACCGCTCATTTCCCGTCGACGACGTGGCAAAACAACTCGACCTGACGGCGATTCGGCCCGTGTTGGTCGTCAACGAATTGGGGGGAGTCCTCGGCCGGGCGTATCCCGAGCGCGGCGTGCTCTTGGCGTTCAAGCCTGGCGACAAGCCGGGCAGGGCTTCGATGCAGGTGTCGCAAATCATCCTGGAACCGATCTCGGCGGAGTCGTTCGTGCTTCGCGCCGAGGCGACGATGGAGAGCCGACACGATCTGAGCCGCCGCGATTTGGAACAGGCATTGTCGCTGGAACCCGGCAATGCACGGGCGCACTGGCTTTACAGCCGCGTGCTGGCGGCTACCGAGCACTACGAAAAGGCGGTCAAAGCGGCGGGCGAGGCCGTTCGTCTCGATCCGGACGACGCGCAGTACCGCGTGACGCTTGCCCAAACGTTCGCCCAGGCGGGCCAATTGCCCGAGGCCCTGGAAGCGGCGGAGAAAGCGGTTGCGATCAGCGAGGGTCGGCCGCACGTGAAGGCGCGGGCGACCTGCATGGTCGCCGATCTGTTGGCGTCCGGGCCGAAGCCCGACTTCAAGAAAGCGCTGACGATTCATACGCAGGCCCTGAAGCTGGCCGATCCGCTCTCGTCCGATCCGCATCCGGCGATTCGGCTGGCGGCGAAAGAGGTACAGATTGACGCCTATCTTGGCGCCGCGCACGACATTGCCTGGGGCGAGTGGAAGGACCAGCCGAGGGCGGTGGCGCGGTGGCTGGAGCGGGCCAAAGCGGTGGCCGACGACGTGGTCCTCAAGGAAGGGGGCAGCCCGGAGCAACTCTTCCGCGTGTACACCCGGTCGCTGGCGGCTTACGTTGGTCTGCGCGACGCCATCGACCCGGCGCCTGCGGCCGACGGGCTGATCGCGGCGGGGGAGAAGCTCATCGCCGAAGCCCGCGACCCGGGACGTGAAGCCCGGCTGCAATGGGAACTTGGCATGGCGCTTTACGACGCCGTGCAGATCTGCCAAATGCGTTCCGAGTCGGACAACGCCCTGAAGTACGGCGAAGCCGCCGCCGGACACTTGGCCCGCGCGATCAAGGCGAGACCGTCGAGCACCTCCACGTTCTTGCTCGGGCGATTGTACTTCCGCTTGGGCGCGATTCACGCGATGAGCAAGCACGACCACCAAACCGCCGTCCGCTGGTACGACAAGGCCCTTCCGCTGCTGGAGCGCGCAACTCCCGAAGACCTCGCCGGCGACGTCGGCCGGCAGGGGGAGGCCTTTGTGGGCATGGGCGTTTCCTATTGGGAGACCGGCCAGCACGACAAAGCCGTCGCCCTGACCAGCAAGGGCGTTGCCTGGATGGAGCAGGCGGTCAAGCAGGGCACGCTCGACCGGATCTCGTTGGTCGTCCCCTACGGCAACCTTGCATCGATGCAACGGAAGCTGGGGAATCGCGAGCAGGCCCAGCATTATCAGGAAATGGCCAGCAGCCTGAAGAGCGAGACGCTAAGGTAGGCGGAATTTTCCTTTTCGGCGGCAGGCTGTCCATCAGGCGCGTCCTATACTTTCGAAGTGACATTCTCTCGTTCCCATGCTCCGCGTGGGAACGCACCACTTGAAGCGCTCCGCGTCGCCTGGAAACCAATGTCGGAACAAACGGGGTTCCGACGCGGAGCATGGGAACCAGATGTTTCTCGGGAGAAATTGCAATGAGACGTTACCTAAGTTGGGCCTTTCTTGTGGCCGCGGGACTTTTGTTGGGCGTGGTGTCGAGTTCCTACCAGCGCAGCAACGCCGATCCGCCGGCGACGACCGCCACCACCGTCGATGATAGCGCGAATGCCGACACTGTCGGTCAACTGAAAGAGATCAACGCACAGTTGAAAGCGCTGAATGCGCACCTGCAAAAGGGAGTGACCAGAGTCTACGTGATGATGAATCCGCCGCAGTAACGGTGGTCACCACCCGATGCGCTGCTGGATAAGAATCACCTGGTAGCCGATCAGGACGGCGTACAGCGCCACGCTGACGGGAATCAGGTGTCCGACGCGCAGGTGCGTGCCGAACAAGTAATAGTTTCTGAAGATCAGCAGCACCGGCAGCCCGACGACGGTCAGCAGATACTTGCCGATCACAAAGGCCTCGACGCTGCGGCTGAGCAGCCGCTGCATCAGAGGATTGACTTCGCAGCCGCCCCCGTGGAGCACGTAAACCGTCAGGCCCGCATCGACGAACGTGGCGGCAATGAGCGCCAAGACGCCCACGAAGATGACGGGGGAAAAGCGGTCGGTAAAGTACGGCTGACGGTGTTCCTCGGTGCGGCGATTTCTCATGCGCCGCCCCGCCGGCGGCAGGGCGGCCCACGGGCTGGTGGGCTTCTCGCGGCGGTCCGGCTGGACTCGACGATCCGCCTCGGGCGCATCGGCGGGGGCAGCTCGATCTTCATGGACGCGAGAAGCGGGACAATCCGCGGACCCCGCTGATCGGGGGTCGCTGCAAGCGGATTCAACGGGTGGCTGGGGTTGCAAATTCGTTGGGGCCATTTCTGGTCGCCGCGGTTATGGAGGGTTGCTTGGCAATAGGCTGAAGCCACTGACACTTTCCGTTGTGACCAGGGTGACGTCCACGGACACAGCGAAGGTCCCGGAGTTTCCTTGTTGGTAGGTAAAGTTGATTTGCCGGCAGTAATTCGGAGGATCTCCTGGATACGGCGTTGTGCAATAAAATTGCGCGGGCGACGACTGAGGCAAAGCAACGGAGGTTGGGTTCATAGGGTCTGTTGTAGTGTCGACGGCTAGGTTGGTGCCGTCGAACCGCAAGCGAGTTTCGAGCACCCTCATTGCGGTGGCGAGAACTTGCAAGCTGCCTTGGTCGCACTGTTTCCGCACCTCTGATACGTGTTCGACGCGCAGCGCGGACGCGACCCGCCGCCAGGCGATGCCAAGAATGGCGCTGAACAGCACGACGAACACCACTACCAGCATTAGCGCGTAGCCATGCCGCTTCGTTCGGCGTCTGCTCAAGGAGTCTTGTTTACGATTAGGGTGCATGTGCGGCTAAGGGTCTTGTTGGTCATTTTCACGACGGACGAAAACGTCAGGACGATCGTAAGGTAAGTGCCATTGTCGGTAATGCTGATCCCGGGAATCTGATTTCCACTGGCATCCAGTCCGTACACATTTGTCGCCACGGTGAATTGCGCGACGGTCGCCGTGTTCGTTCGGATCAGACGGAACGAGCCGTCTACGGAATAATCGATAACCGTGTCCGAGTTGCCGCTCCAGTCGGCCTGCGCGCCGTCCGCGGCGGTGCCCTGGGAACCCGCGCCGTAGGGATAGACCCCGTCGAAACACAACTGGAGATGGCCGTATACCGGGTCTTTTCTGCACGCAAGCAGGCGCCCTTGTTGTTTCGCGCCGGCGTAGCCGTTGTCGGGAAGGGCGCCGCCAACATCGCGGCTAAGCGTGGCCACGGCGATTTGCATCTCCTGAAAAAGCTGTCCCCAGACGATCAGGTCCGCGGTCGAGGGCATCAGAAGCCGCCATGTCGTGGATAGTACAACAGCCAGAAATGCCGTTAGCACGCAAGCGACGGAGACTTCCACCAGCGTAAATCCGCTTCGGCGTTGCATAGGACATCATTGGGGTATGTTCACCGTAACCGACACGTTCGCCGTCACGTCCGGCCGTGCGGTGCCGTCGGGCTTCGTGCAGCCGAACGAGCGCATGATGGAGTTAATCGCGACATCGTTGCGAACGAGCCGCACGGCGTCGGCCGCGACATAGTAGGTTCCCGGGTCCTTGGAGGTCGCCCGCACGTCGCTGAGTTGCACTTGGACGATGTCGTTTGCCGCGAGTTGCACCAGCGACGTCAGCGGTGCCCAGAACCGCCCGTTTGAATCCGCGATGCCGGCGGGGGCTGCCTGTTGGTTCACGGTTGCCGCGCCGAGTGCGGAGGTCGAACCGTTTGTCGTTTTCTGCGCCGTGAATTGTGCGTCGGTCACTTGATCGGGAGCGGCCGCCCACGTCGCCTGGATGGAGTACCATCCACCGGCGCTGACAGCGATGGTCCAAAGGGCGGGTCCGGTAGAGGTCGAGCCGGCGGGGAGGGCGGCCTTACGATACTGCTCGGCGTTTAGGGCCAAGGCGGCGCTCACCGTGCCTCCCCAACCCGAACCGACTGAAAACGAAGGCGTGCCATAAACGCCGGCTGGACTATACTGCCCGCAGTCATCCAGGAAGACGACAGCCGGCTGGATTGGCGGCAGCGAAGAAAAGGTGACGGTGCCAGAGCTCGCCTGAGCGCTGGCTCCCAGCTTGCGCAGCCACAGAGCGTTGCACGGATCGTTGCATGCCATCAGAGACCACGCTGTGGGCCGATTGCTGACCACGGGGCAAGCCGGGTTGCTCCAGTCCCTGGCCGGCGAGGATGCTCCATTCGGCAACGGCTGCAGGTGTCGCGACAATATCGCTACCATTGGCAGCATACCCGAGAGGGCGATGCCAAAGACGATCAAGGCGACCAGGAACTCCGTGAAGGTATAGGCACGCCTTGCGGCTGCCGGGCGAGTCCGGCGATCTCGATGGCAGGTGGCTCTAATCATCATACGCAGCACCGTTATTGGAACGTAAGGGGCGTGTTCGGCGGATATGTCGTTACGGTGCCATTTTGGTCGATGGTGATCGCGGTCGGTGGTCCGGCGAGAGCGTTGGTTGCGGTAGCCGTGAATGCGCTCGTGGAATCCGTACCCAGGACGACGCTGAAATAGTAGCCGCCCGTTTGGTAGGTAACGCCGGCTTGGGTAAGAGGTAGGCTCGGGTCGAGAAGGCCCAACTGAATCAGTCCCGGCGGTGATTGTTGCGAAAGCGTCCCGGCGTACGAATGGTTTTCCAGCCAATAGAGCCGTTCAGCAGCCCAGATCGCACGCAGATTGGCGGCGGCGATGTCAGTGCGAGACTGGGTCACGGCGCGCTGGAAACTGGGCACGCTCATCGCCGCCATGACGCCGATCAACGTCGTCACCACCATCAGTTCGGTGAGCGTGAAGCCGCGCCGCACTGCAGCGCGATCGGCGGTGTGCGGTGTGATTCTCATGGCGCCATCTTCTCCCCTCTCCCTTTGGGAGAGGGGCCGGAGGTGAAGGCATCTTCTTTCCCAGTTCCACGTCCCTCACCCTAACCCTCTCCCAAAGGGAGAGGGGACTTCTTTTTCCGTCTAGTGGATTTTTCCCGACATCTCGAACATGGGCATGTAAATCGACAGCATCAGGCCGGCCACGGACGATCCCATGAAGACGATAATCATCGGCTCCATGAGTTTCGTGATCTTGCCGATCATGCTCTCCATTTTTTCCTTGTAATAGGGGGCCATCTGCTCCATGACGGCGGCGAGTTGCCCCGATTCCTCGCCGATGCGGACCATGTTGGTAATCATCGTGGTGAAGAGTTTGGTTTCTTCGAGCGAAACGGCCAGCGGGCGGCCGGCGGCCACGCGGTTGTGCACCAATTCGAGCGCCTCGCGATAGACCGGCCGGGTGTGAAAGACGCCTTCGAGCACGCCGATGGTCTCCAACATCGGCACGCCGCTCTTCAACAACAGGGCGATGTTGGAGGCGAACTGGTACATCGCCGACTGCACGAGAAGCTCGCCGGTCATGGGCAAGGCCAGCATGATGCCGCTTATGCGGCGTCGGCCGGCGTCGGTGCGCGCGTACCAGCGGAACGCGAACACGGCGGCGCCGATCCCCAGCAGGGCGAAGATGCCGTAATGCACGATCCAGTTCGACATGTCGACGACGAACTGCGTGATGCCCGGCAACTCGGCGCCCATGTCGTGGAACATCTTGGCGAAGGTGGGCACGACGAACCAGAGCATGGCGGTCACGGCCCCCACCGCGACGCAGACGAGGATGATCGGATACATCATGGCGGCGGAAATCTTCCGTTGCGTCGCGCGGGTTTCCTGGATTTGCTTGTTGAGTTCCAGCAACACCAGCGACATTTGCCCGGTGACCTCGCCGGTGCGGATGACTTCGATCCAATGGTGCGAGAAGACCTTCATATAGTTGGCGGCGGCGGCGTGCAGCGAACTGCCGGAGGCCACGCGGGCGGCGATGTCCTCGAGCACCCGCCGCATCTTGATGCTCTGGCTCTGCTCGGCGCCGATCTGCACCGCCTGCAACAGCGGCGTGCCCGAGGCGATCAGCGTCGAGAGCTGATGGAAGAACGTCATCTTGTCGTCCATCTTGACGCCTTTGTGCATCTTGCTCGACACGCGGGCGTGGGCGATAAACCAGTCTTCAAACGCCATAGGTCACTCCTCTTCAGCCGTGGCCACGGTCAACACTTCCTCGAGGCTGGACAATCCATCGCGGACCTTGTCCATGCCGCTGTCGATCAGCAGTTTCATCCCTTGGCTGCGGGCGGCGGTGCGGAGTTCGGGCAAGGGGGTTCGCGATTGGATCAGCGCGGCCATGTGCGGCGTGATCCGCACCACCTCGAACACGCCGATGCGTCCCTTGTAGCCGCTGCCGCGGCAGTGATCGCATCCCTTGGGACGATACAACTGTTGCCCCGACTCGAGCCCGTGCAGCTTCGCGGTTTCCGGGTTGCACTCGTACGGCTCGCGGCACTCGCGGCAGAGCTTTCGGATGAGCCGCTGGGCTTCCAGCACCCGCAACGTCGAGGCCAGCAAGAAGGGCTCGATTCCCATGTCGGTCAAACGGTTGACGGCGGAGAGCGAATCGTTGGTGTGAATCGTGGAGAGGACGAAGTGGCCGGTCAGCGCGGTGCGCAGGCAGATGCCGGCCGTCTCCTGGTCGCGGACCTCACCGACCATGATCACGTCGGGGTCTTGCCGCAGGAACGCCCGCAACGCCCCCGCGAAGGTCAAGCCGACCTGCGTCTTCACCTGCACCTGGTTGATCCCCTTGAACTTGTACTCGACGGGATCTTCGACCGTGCAGATGTTCGTGTCGGGCTCGTTCAGCAGATTCAGGCAGGCATACAGCGTGGTGCTCTTGCCGCTGCCGGTCGGGCCGGTCACCAGCATCAGGCCGTGCGGCATTTGGATCGATTCGACCAAGTCTCTCGACTGCCGCTCGTCGAAGCCCAGGCCGGTCAATTCAATGGGGATGGCGCCTTTATCGAGAATACGCATGACCATCTTCTCGCCATAGACGGTCGGAACCGTGCTGACGCGGAGGTCGACCCGCTTGACGCCGTCGCGGAGCGCGATGGCGCCGTCCTGGGGGATGCGTTTTTCGGCGATGTCCATCTTCGCCAGAATCTTGAAGCGCGAGACGATGGGGACGAACTGCGCCTTCGTCGGTGGCGACAGCGCCCGCAACTCGCCGTCCACGCGCAGCCGAACGGCGCAGGAATCCTCGAACGGCTCCAAATGAATGTCGCTGGCGCCCATTCGCAAGGCGTCCTGGAGGATTTGGTTCACCATGCGGATCACGCGTCCGTCGGGTCCGGCCGGCGTCGGTGCGTCGAGCGCCAAGACGTTCTCGTCCTCCTGCTCCTCCTCCTCCGGCTCGTCGTCTTCCTCCTCATTGGCAAAGTCGTTCAGGCGGCTGATGAACTTGGTGCGGGTCGTCAGGAACAGCGTCTCCTGGGCTTTTTCGACCACCGACATCGGCGCCATCATCGGGCGGAGGTTCATGCCGGTGAGCAATTGCAGCTCGTCGGTCATGAGCATGTCCTCGAACGTGGAGAAGGCCACATCCAGCGTATCGCCGCGGATTTCCACGGGCACGAAGTGATGATCGCGGCAGAGTTTCTCCGGCAGCACGCCGGCAAGCTGCGGGTCCATCTCGTCCGGCGCAATGTCGAACAACGGCACCATGAGGTAATCGGCATAGACCTCGGCGATGTGCTGGTCGAGGACGAGCCCCATTTTCACCAGCAGACCCTCCAAGGGGCCGTGGTCCTTGGCCCGCGCCTCGCCAAGGCGCTCGACCTGATCGGGCGTGAGTATCTCCTTCTCCAGCAGGAGCTGGATCAACAGCGATTGCGAATTCGTGCCGATTTCGCTGGTGGTTGCCATGGAGATTACTTCGCCGGCTTCTGCGGACAGTTTTCCGCGGCGGGCTTGGCTGTGACGTTCACGTAGCCGAGTTTCACGATTTCCCCGCGGCAGGACAACAACACTTCGTGGGGGAGTATGGCGGTGACGAAGCAGCCCGGGGTCTCGTCGCCCGGCTGCGGGATCACCTCCTTCTCTTTGTAAACGTGCCCATTGATGATCGCCATCCGCTGCTGGCCCATGATGCAAGTGGCGTTCAGCACCAGGCCGACGTCGTGGGCGGCGGCTACTTTGGACGTGCCGTCCTGTTTCTTCCCTGATTTTGCGGATCGCGCCAGGGCGGCTGCTTTTTGTTTGCTGTCGAGCGATACGAACGGATTATGCTTGGGGAAGGGGCGGAACTTGGGCGACAGCACCTTGGCGGCAAACTGCTGTCCCACCGGTTTCTTTGCCTCTTCTTTGCTGGCAAGTTTCGCAACCTGAGGAAAGACAGTTTTCAGCGCCGGCCAACTCCAATAGAGGGCCACCGCGAGAACCATCGCCTGCGGCGCGAATTTGATCATCGACTTCTGCATATCAGCCCATCACTCCCAACACGGCGATGTCCATGTTGAATTCGTTTCCCTCTGCAGATTTCGGACTTAGGCTTAGGGTCTCCACGCGAAACAGCCGCTCGTTCGATTCCAACCAGGAGAGGAACCCGTCGAGATCGGCAAGCGGTCCCGACAGCTTGATCGAGAGGTAGACCATTTGGTAGGGGCCGAGTGGCTTGACGACGCTGGGACTGAACGCATTCAGTCTCAGTGGAGACCGACGAATGGCGCCCAACACGTACTGCACCCATTCATCTGCATCGACGCGCGCCGGCAGGCGTTTCTCAACCAGCCGGTACTGGTTCCGCAGATGTTCGACGTTGTCGGCCAACGCCAGGCGAGTCTCCGAATCGGCGAGCTTGCGCGTCGCCGCCGTCGTGCTGCGGTCCAGCGGCAGGTAGACGACGATGTAACCGATCCCCAGCACGGCCGCCGCCACGATGAAGCGGAGCCGGGTGGGATCGTGCAACTGCTCCAGCAGTTGACTTTTTGTATCCGCCCGGCGTTCTTGTCCTGGTGTCGGGGTCATTTTGTGCTCTGGCAACTGATGAAGAAGCCGGCTCGTACGTGGCCGTCGGGGGTCGTGCCAGTCTGGCCGATGTTTCCCAATTCGATCTTGCTGAAGTTCTGCTTCATGAGCGGATCGTTGCGCAAGGCGGCGATGATTTGGAAGACGGCGGGCGGCACGGCCCCGCGGGGGAGCAAGTTCACGGACGCCCCGAGTTGCAGGGCTCTCTTGCCGGGGCCGGGGATCTGCAACGCCGAGTCTCCGCGCAGCGTCATCAGTTGAATGCTCGGCGGAAATCGCTCCATGGCGTCGTGAACATAGTCCGTCCATATCAGGCGGCTGTCGAGGAATTGATGGAGCGATTCGAGTTTCTTGGTCAGACTCTTCTTCACGGCTTCCAATTTGACGGCGTCGGCGGAGGCGAGGATTTTGTTTCCGTCGCAGCGCATTTGCGCGGTGGTGCAGGCCCGCCGCACCTGCTCGTTTCGGTGCAGAAGACACAGTCCCATAAGAACGATGAGCACGCACTCGCAAGCCAGTTCGCCCCAGGGAAAGATGTCGCGCAACGAAGCCTTGGGCTTCATCAGCCGGGAGAGATCGAACCCCGCGTCGGTCTGATCGACGCAACCCAGCGCCAAACCAAGAGCCATGGTCTCGGGAGTAGGCGCGGGCCCTTCGCGCCAGACCGTGCGGGTGCCGAGTTCGCTGGACAATCCTTCCTTCTGCAGGCGATCGTGAAGATCGGTGCGGCCGTGTATGATCGCGTATTCGAGCGGCGTCTCCATCTCGTAGTGGCGGCTCTGGCTCATCAGAGTCCGTGCGGCGGAAAGAATGGACATGCCTTCCGAGAACGACGGCAGCGCGAAACAGCGCCAAGCCATGGGCAGGCCGTCGACGGTCAATACCGCTACTGCTTCGGTGGCGCCGAAGAAAATCCGCAGCAGCGTCTTCGCGCGGCGTGGCGGACGATATTGTTTCGCCGCGGCGCGAACCAAGGCGCACGGCGCCGGCTCGGTGCGGCATGCCTGGGCGCCGCACCGCTGCAAGACGGTGAGGATGGCCGCCATGTATTTCTTCCGGCAGGCGGTCACGGTGGCCACCGGCGACTTGTTGATGCTGCTCTTGACCATGTCGATGGTCAGGTCGTCTGTGGTGACGTTGGGGGAACAGAGCAGCTTTTGCATCACGCCTTCAGGCGAGGCGTCGGCGCCGCTCCGCAGCGGCCGGGTGCCGAAGAACACCCGCGAGTTCGGCAGCCCGATGGCGACCTGCAAACGCCGCTGCTTGCGTCCTTGCAGCGACTGTAACATGCTCTCGATGACGTTGAGCAGTTCATTTTGAGCGCACGGCTCGGTGCGCGAGGCAATTTCGACCGGTCCTAACGGCGTTACGGCCACCTCGCTGACGGCGACCTCGTGCTCGCCAAGGTAGAGGCCGACGAACCTGCGCATCGACATTTTGGCGAGCAAGGACTTCATGGCGTCGCTATCCGTCTCTTTCTTCCCACGATGCACGGGCGCCGTCGGCCGCGGCGGAGGCCGTCAACGGCAAGTCGGCGTCGGGGTGGCAGTTGCGCTGCCGCCCCTGAATTGACGGCGTTGTCCGCGGGGGCGACAGCAGGACTGCCACCCCATCAAGTGGTCGTCGACCCGCGTGGGCAAAAAAGCGGGCGGCCCAACAAGTCGGCCGCCCGCTGCGTTTAATCCAACCACGCGGTCCTTTGCCCGTGCGGAGGCCGCTAGGCGCAAACCGCGTGGCAAGGCAAAGACCATCGGGGCGACTGCTTGCTATTTGCCCATTGGGCAAATCTCTGCGCAGTCACCGGAATTGATCGTACAGGTGGCCCCGTTGGTGTCAAATCCCATCTGCGTGAACCGCACGGTGTATCCGCCGTAGCTGCTCGTGGCCGAAATCCGCGTCAGCGTCAATTCCCAGCTCGGCGAGGAAGTAACGCTGTTGTCCTGCATAAGCGTGCCGACGGTGAAGTACTTCGGCGGAACTTGAGTGATGTCCAGAGCGGTGCTGGTTGAACTGTCAGCGTAAAGGCCTTCCTTGGCAAGGTAACGCTCTTGGGCCGAACGAATGGCCGAGAGGTAATTGAACGCTTCAGCGGCCTTGGAACGCTCGACCGACTTGAGGAACTGCGGCACGCCAAAAGCGGCCAACACGCCGATGATCACAATGACCACGGCCAATTCGACCAACGTGAACCCTTTACGAGATTCTGTAGTACGACTCATCGAGTCTCTCCCTTGAGTTGTGCGCCGACACTCGGCACGCGAATGTTTGGAAAGTAACAACCCGCAGGCGAATCCTGCTCACCGGCACGGCGTCCGGACACCGTGGGTGCAGCAGTCTCGCCACTACTAGAACGAATAGGTTGAGAAAAATGGCTTGTCAACTCAAGCCGTGCAGAAATTTGCGCGACCGCCGGGTTTTCACGGGAGGAAATTTCCGCTGACGAACGGCGGCCGCCGCCGCCGCCGGCATTTCCGGCACAATTCGCATGACTGTCCCGCGATGGGTCGTAAGAAACGGCTCCGCGAACGGCCGCGGAAGGAACAGAGAAGAGAAGCAGGCATTTCTCTCTGCCCGTGGGCCGCATTTCGCAAGGCAGGCGGGAGCGTCTACCTCAGCGGCGGCGGGAATGCGGTTCCGATGGCGGGGCTGATTCCTTGCCCCAGGGCGGCATCGCATCGTTGCCGCATGCCGCTGCCACGCAACGGTGCGTCTTCCTACACCGTGGCGGCAGCCGGTTGCGGCTCCGCGCTGGCGACGAACTGCTCGAGCGTGTTGGTCAGCGTGCGCTTGTCGAACGGCTTGACGATGAAGTCGGTGGCGCCGAGCTTGAACGCATCTTTCAAGATGTTCTTTTGCCCCAGCGCGCTGACGACGATGATCTTCGCGTTCGGGTCGAGCGCGATGATTTCGCGGAGGGCATAGATGCCGTCGTATTCGGGCATGACGAGATCGATGGTCATGGCCAGGGGCCGGAGTTCGGCGTAGCGTTCGACGGCCTCCTTGCCGTTGCGGGCTTCGCCGACGATTTCCCAGCCGGCGCCGCGGGCCGCTTCCTTGATCTTCTCGCGAACGATTGCGGCGTCGTCAGTGACAAGCAGAGTTTTTGCCATAACAGTAGTTTCCTTGTTCAGATGGTTCGTGCCGGCCGCCCTACGCAGGTCACGCTGAGCAGTCCGGTGGCGAGATCGAGACAGACGCGGCGGCCGCTGTTGCCGCCGGCGTCGCGGCCGGCGATGCTCAGGCCGGCGGACGCCAGTGCTTCGATCGCCGCCTGCATGTTGCTTTCGCCGATTCGCGAGAACTGGCTATCGCCGAACATGAAGGCGCCGCCCGTGACCTTGGCCGTTAGATCCGATAACAAGACTCCTTTGCTTTGCAGCGTGGAAATCATATAGGGAATCGCCGTATCGGCGAACTTGGCGAGATTGTCGCCGTTGCCTCGCGATTTCGGAAGTACGATATGGCCGAGCATGCCCAGCCGGCGGCGCGGCGCGTATAACGTCACGGCGACGCAGGAACCGACGATCGTCGTCAAGCGGTTGGGCTCGGCGGCGCATATCGCCTGGCCCATTCCGACGGCCACGTCAACTGATTGAGCGAATTCAAGGCAAGGCATGCTGCACCCGGGTGTTTGCTGATCGGCGTCGAGGTTCATTCGGGCTTGTGCAGGGCGTCTTCCATCGCCTGACGCAGCGCGAGCGAGGGAACGAACAACAACCACCAGTTCAATTCGTTGTCCTCGTTGTGGAAACAGGTGCGGCAAATCAGCGCCGTGTTGCGGTGCCGGCCTGGGCCACCAGCACCTGTTGGACCACGCTCGCCCCGTAGTCGCGAACGAAGAACGGCGCGGAGGGCACCAACTCGTGGTCGATCAGCCGGGTGATGGCGTTTACGTAAGCGCATCCGAGGATATTGCCGGTCTCCATCAACGCCGACTGCTCCAATTCGTTCCAATCGGGGCCGTTGTTGGGCTCGGTCTGCAACAACGAGGCGGCCAACTGCCGACCGTTCTCCTCGTTGAAGGTCAGCACCATCGACCCGCCGATCTCCCCTTCGAGGTTCAGCACGACCATCGTGAGCAGATCGTCGCCGAGGTTCAATTCGGCGACGGCCTCCTCCAAGGGCATCTCGCACACCTCGTCCAACGTCAAGCGGATGAGGCTGTTCGTCCATTGGCACATGGCCGCCGAGGCATCGTGCGTGGCCGACGCGAAAAGTTCGCGCAAGAGGTGTATTTTCGTATTAGCCGGACAATCGACATGCGTCATGAGTATTTCTCCGAAACAGCCGCCGCGGCAATGCCGGAGCGTGAAGACATTTCGATCAGCGCGTGCGGATCGAGGATCAGGGACACGCGGCCGTCGCCGAGGATGCTGGCCCCGGCGATGCCGGCGACGTTACGATAGTTGTCGGCGAGCGACTTGATGACGACGTCCTCTTCGCCGATGACCTGGTGTACCGCCAGGCCGAGTTGCTGGCTTCCTTCGCCGATGATCACCAAACTGATGGCGTTCGAGTCTTCCGCCGTTGCCTTCTGGGCTTGCTGTCGCCAATTGAAGACTCTGCCCAACGTGAGTACCGGCACGACGCGATCGCGCACCGACGCCATCGGGAGTCCTTGCACCATGTGGATTGCTTCGCGGCCGACGTTGACGATCTCCGCCACCGACTCCAAAGGCACGGCGAAGGCGTCGCCGTCGATTTCGACCATCAAGCTCGGCAGGATGGCCAGCGTCAGCGGGAGTTTGATCGTCAAGGTGGTGCCGCGGCCGAGTTCGCTGTCGACGTCGATTGAGCCGTTGAGCTCTTCGATCTTCGAGCGGACGATGTCCATGCCGACGCCGCGGCCGGAGACTTCCGTCACCTTTTCGGCGGTGCTGAAGCCGGCCATCCAGATCAACTGGTGGATTTCCCGCGGCGTCATCCGCTCGGCGTCGGCCGGCGACGCGATTCCGCGCTCGATCGCCTTGGCGCGGATGCGGTCGGTATCCAGCCCGCGGCCGTCGTCAGATACCTGGATAATGATGTTGCTGCCGCGATGGAAGGCGGAAAGCTTGAGCGTGCCGTGCCGGGGCTTTCCGGCCGCACGGCGGACCTCGGGCAATTCGATGCCGTGGTCGGCGGCGTTGCGGACGATATGAATCATCGGGTCGCCCAACTCGTCGATCATGCGTTTGTCGAGCTCGGTGCTTTCGCCGCTGATCTCCAGGCGAATGTCCTTTCCGTTGGCACGGGTCAGGTCGCGAATCACACGATGGAACCGGCTGAACAGCGGACCGATCGGCAGCATCCGCATGTTCATCACGCCCTGCTGGATGCCGTCGCTGATGCGTTCGAGCAGATGGACCGCCTCGAAGAGATCGCCGACGCCGTCGCGGGCATCGGCGAAGTCCTTCTCCCCGACCGACTTCTTCAGCCTGTCGCTGATCTGTGTAATACGGGCCTTGCCGATGACCAACTGGCCCGCCAGATTCATCAACTCGTCGAGCCGCTCGATGTCGACTCGCAGGGTCTCGGCAGGTTTGACGCCGGGCTCGGCGGGACGCGCTTCGGCCGGTGCGGCGACCGGCGTCTGTCGCCGTTCCAGCGGCTCGGCGACCGCGTTGGCCACGCCCGCCACCTGCAACAACCTCAGCACGGCCTCTGGGCTCTTGTTGGTCACCACGGCGAACTCGATCGAGGCGATTTCCTCCAGACTCTCCATCGCCTCCGCCGGCGGATTCAGATAGCGGATTTCGCCGGCGTTCGCCAACTTGCTGGCGAGCAACTGGGCCTTCAGGCCGACCAAGGGAAGATTCGCTTCAAAAACGATCTGACCGACGACGACGTCGCCGCGTTGCTCGGGGAGAACCAGGTCGGCGATGTGCCCGCGCAAATCGTTGCTGATCTCGGCGCTGGACGTGAAAGTAGTCTCGGCCACGCTTTCCGGCGGCTGGCAAGACAGTGAATTGCCGGGCGGCGGAGAAGCCGGAGCGGTCGCGCTCGCGCCCAAATCGGCGCTGGCGGCCAACAGCTCTTGGGCCAGGGCCGGAAAGCGGTCGTCCGCCGTCTCGCCGCCTTGCAGTGCGTTGACGCTTTGCCGCAAGCCGTCGGTACACGACAAAAGGACGTCGGTGATTTGCGGCGTGGGAACGCCCCCCTTGTCGACGAGCGTTTGCAGCAGGTCTTCCATCAGGTGGGAGAGCTTGGCGATGCGGTTTAGGCCGATGGAGGCCGCCGAGCCTTTCATGCGATGCGCGGCGACAAAGAGCTGTTCGACCTGCTTCTTGCCGCCGCCGGTTTCCAGCGCCAACAGGGCCTGGATCAACTCATCGATCGTCGTTTGCGCTTCGTCGATGAAGATCGAGAGGTACTGCGAAGCCCCTTCGCGATCGTCTTCGAGGCCGGCGAACAGATTGGCGGTGGCGGTTTGCTCGGCAGTTGTCATGATCGTACTCCGGAGAGCGCCGGTTTGCGGAACAGCCACGGCCGCAACCGCTCGAAATCGCGGAGCAGGTCGGCCACCCCCTCGGCCATGCCGGCCACGAGCAATCCGCCGGGTCGCATCGCCCCCCTCACGTTGTGAAGCACCGTCATCTTTGATTGCTGGTTAAAGTAGATTAGCACATTCTTCAGGAAGACGAGGTCGAAAGGCCTCTCGCGCAGAGGGTCCATCAGGTTGTGCTGCTGGAAAGCCAGCATATCAGTTAGGACCGGCAGGGCCGTCCATGCCTCGACGTCGCCGGCCTTCTTGAAGAAGCGGCGGCGATAGTCGGCTGGCACCAGCCGCATCGCCCGTTGGCCGAATACGCCGCTTTTGGCGTGCTCCAGGGCGCCCGTGCCGATGTCGGTTCCGAGAATGTGCACTTGCCAGCGGGAAATGGTCGGATGGGCCGCGATGCAACAGGCGGCGCTGTACGCCTCGTCTCCGCTGCTGCATGCCGCCGACCAAATTCGCAGGCTCGCGCGTTGCCGGCCGGTCGAATTCGACGCCGCGAGGCCGGGAAGGTAGTCGTTGCGGAACCACTGCCAGTGCGCCTCGTTGCGGAACAAGTACGTCTCGTGCGTGGTGATTTCCTGCAAGAAGGCGTCCCACTCGGGATCGCGCTGGGGCAGCTTTTTAAGATGCTCGTAATACTGTTCGAACGTCCGGATGCCGGTCGAACGCAGCCGGCGGCGGAGGCGGTTCGAGAGCAGCAGCTTCTTCTGCGGCGAAACGCGAATGCCGGTGCGCGCATAGATCAACTCGGCGTAGCGGCTCAACTGAGCGTCGCTCACCTGTTCGACGCCGCCAATCGACGCTACCGGCTTGAGAGCTTGTTTTGCTTGCATTACGATTCGTTGCGAGGTTTCGCTGTTAGGCGCCAGCGGTGACGCTGCCAAGCTGCCGGACCTGGCGGGTAATGGCTGCGGCCGCGTCGCTCAGGGCGAACTGCCGGTCCACCTGTCCCTCGTTGAAGGCAACTTTGTTCATGCCGTAGACGTCGGAACTGGCCTCGTTCTGGCCGAGAACGTAGCCGCCCGCCCGGCGGATCGCCCCGCAGCCGTTGACGCCGTCGCGTCCCATGCCGGTCATGATGACGCCCAGGCAATTCGGACCGAACGCCTCCGCGGCGCCGACCATCATCACGTCGACCGACGGCTTATGGCTGCTGACCGGTTCGCCGTCGCGGATCGAGATGCGAACGCGGCCGCCGCGACGAGCGACCTCCAGGTGCTTGCCGCCGGGAGCGACCAGCACGCGGTTGGGTTCGAGCACGTCGTCCTGCTTGGCCTCGCGCACCGACAAGGCGGAGAGGGAGTCTAACCGCGCGGCCAGCGGTGCGGTGAACTGCGGCGGCATGTGCTGCACGATCACGATCGGCGGCATGGGCGGGCGCAACTCCGCCAGTAGCCGCGCAAGCGCCGGCGGCCCGCCCGTCGATATCCCCAACGCGACGCACTTGTCGGCCAGTTCCGCGGGGCAGGCGTCGGCAGTCGCCTTGATGGCCGGCCGATCGGGCGGCCGAGCGACGACGCGTCGTTTCCTACGCTGGGTTACCATGCGGCGAACGTCCACGTTGACCGCGCCGTGGATCTTAGCCCGCAGTTCCTCGGCAAACGCCTGGTCGCGGGCGCCCCCCTTCTCCGGCTTCGGCACGAAGTCGACCGCGCCGCGTTCGAGGGCGTCGAGCGTCACCGCCGCGCCGGCGTAGGTCAGCGAACTGACCATGATGACCGGGACCGGATCGCTGGCCAACATCGCGTCGAGCACGGCAAGACCGTCCATGCCGGGCATCTGAAGGTCGAGCGTGACGACGTCGGGATGCAGGGCGGCGATCTTTTCCAGGGCGGCGCGGCCGTCGCGGGCTCTGCCGGCCACCGACATGCCGGCCGCGGCCTCGATCTGATCGCAAATCACCGCCCGGCTCACCGCCGAGTCGTCGACCACCAGGACGCGAATGTTCTCTTGGTTCATGGTCCGCTCCCGTTCTTTCACCCGGCCGTTGCGTTTTTCATGGCGAGCATTTCTTCCTCGTTGAAGATCTTGTCGATGTCCAAGAGGATCAAGAGCCGTTGGTCGAGCTTGACCAGGCCCATCAGGTACTCGCGGCCGAGTCCGGCGACGGTCGGCGGCGGCGGGGCAATGTGCTCTTGCCGGACGCGAAGAACTTCGCTCACCGCGTCCACCACGATGCCGATCGTCTTGCCGCACGCCTGAACCACCATGATCCGGCTCTCGTCGGTAAGCTCTCCCTCGGTCAAGCCGAACCGCGCACGCAGATCGATGACCGGAATCACCGTGCTTCGCAGATTAATCAGCCCTTTGACGAAGGCAGGGGTCTCGGGAATGCGCGTGATGTCGGTGATCAGGATGATCTCGCGCACCTTCGTGATCTCCAGGCCGTACAGCTCCTTGGCCAGCGTGAAGCTGACCAGTTGCATCGTTCCATTGACATCGGTGAACGTGCTTTTCACGTCCCGCGGCTCGGCGGTGGCGGTTGTCATCGGATATCTCCTGAAAGTAATGTTGTTGGAAGGTCGGAGAACCTGGGCGGCGGCGAGTGGCCGCCGCCCAGGCGTCTCCAAAGTCTCTACGAATCAGACGCTGGCCATGCTCTTCTGCGAGGAGGCATTGCCGTCCACGCGGAACTCGTTGACCAGGTCGCGGAGCGTCGCCGCCTGGGCGCCGAGTTCCTGGCTGCTGGAGGCCATCTGCTCGCTTCCGGCGGCGGATTGTTCGGTCACGGCCGACACGCCCTGAATCGCCTTCGACACCTCCTGCGCACTGGCGGCCTGTTCCATGGTGGCCGTGGCGATTTCGGCGATCTTCGCCGCCGTCTCCTCGGAGGCCTTGATGATCTGCTTGAGCGATTCTCCCGTCTGCGCGCTCAACTGCGCGCCCTCTTCCACCCGCTGCGTCGATTCCTTGATCAGCGAGGAGATTTCTCGGGCCGCCTGGTTCGATCGCTCGGCGAGCTTGCGAACCTCGTCGGCCACCACGGCGAATCCCATGCCGTGCTCGCCGGCGCGGGCGGCCTCGATCGCCGCGTTCAGAGCGAGTAGGTTCGTCTGGCTGGCGATCTCCGAAATCACCTGGATGATTTCGCTGATCTGCTGCGAACTGGTGCGAATCTGCTCCATCGACGAAATCGACTGCTGCACCGCCTTGCCGCCTTGCTCGGCCAGTTGGCTGGCTTTCTCGGCCACCTTCGTCGATTCGTTGGCGTTTTCCTTGACGGCGTTGACCGATCGGGCCAACTCCTCGGTGGAGGCTGACATTTCCTCGACGCTGGCGCTCTGAGTTTGCGCGCCTTGGGCAAGGCTCTGCGCGCTTTCGGCGATCGTCCGCGATCCTTCGGCGAACTGGCCGGCGCTCTCGTTGATCTGCTCGATCGCGCTGCGCATGTTGGTGATGGCCAGGTTCACGTCGTCACGAAGCCGCCCGTAGATGCCCGGGTACTGCGTGGTGACCACCTCGGTAAGGTCCTTGTTCGCAACCAGCTTCAACGTGGTGGCGATGTCGCGGACCGGCGTCACGAACCCCTTGAGCATGTTGTTCATGCCGTGGATGATGTCGCGGAACCTGCCTTGGAAGCGGGTCTCATCCGCGGTTGTGTCGAGCTTGCCCTCGGTCGCCGCCGCCGCCAACGTCGAGCCTTCGGCGATCAGGCCGTTGATGGACTCGATGCACTGGTTGAGATTGTTCTTGATTTCGTTGAAGTCGCCGCGGTAGGTGTCGGTGATCTTGTTGGGGATGTCGCCCTTGGCAATCCGGTCCACATATTCCGCGGCCACATTGAGCGGCCCGACGACTGCATCGAGTGTCGAATTGAAACCGGTGAGGATGGGACGAAACTCCCGGCTGACCAGTTCGGGATTGCCGCGGCTCTGAAGTTTCCCGTTCACGGCATCGTCCGACAGCCTGGCGGCCTCACCAACGACGTTCGCCAACATCTTGGCAATATTCATGGAGATGAAGAGGCCCAAGGCAACCAGCACGAAGCTGCCGACGCTAATCGCCGCCACGATCGTCCAAACGGCGGTGCTGCCGGCCGTATGAGCATTCTGGACCGCCTCATCGGTGATGTTCATGTTGATCTTGACGAGTTGATCCAACAGGTCGTTGGCCTTCGTCATGCTCATTCGGCAAACGTTGGTCGATTGCGCAGTCATCTTCTTGCCTAAATTGTGCAGTTTCGTCTGCTTCTCACCAATCGATGCGCCGAGGGCGTCGATCATGGCGGTCACGGGACGGTCCAGCCCGCGCACTTGGCTGTCGACCGTCTTGCTGGTAACCGACTTGGACTTGCCGAAGTCGTTCAGGGCAGCGCGATACTTGCCACATAGTTCGGCGTGGGCCTTGGCCGTCGCGGCCACCGCTTGCGAATCGAGACCGACGTTGGCTACCATCGGTTGCAGCCGTTGCAGGCCGGCTTGCACGGCCGACTCGTACTGCTGGAACGCCGCGAAGTGCTTATCGTAGTCGGCGCTGTCGTTGCCGCGCAACAAGACGTTCTTCCATTCGTGAATTTGCGTCTGAAACGCTTGCACCAGGGCAACCCACTGGCCCATACAGTTCTGAAGTGCATCCGAATAGCTGAAGCTGTCATTCTTCGCGCCGGGGCACTTCAAGACGATTTCGTCGGCCTCCCGGGTGAGCCGGAAAAACTCGTTGTTGTCGTTCCGCCACTCTTGCCACGCGGGAACAAATTGCTTCCAGAGTTCGATTTCCTCAGGAGTGTGCGGAAGCGCCTCGTAGGTTTTCCAGGCAGCTTCGTATTGTTCTCTGGCAGTCTTCACGTTGCCGTATTGCCGCTGCCGCGTGGTGGCGTCAATATCGAGGTTCAGCAGCGTCTGTTGCGTGTTCTTGATTTGCTCGCCCTCAACTTTAATGTCGAACAACGATTGCGCGCTCGGCAAGCGCACCATGCCGAACTCCTCAACGTGTGCTGAGAGCTTATTGATTCCAATGTAACCGACAACTCCTACAATCACGGCTACGGCGATAGCCAGACCAAATCCCGCCAACACCTTGGTACGCGTCTTCATTTCGGCGAACATTGTCAGCACCCTTTTCTTTCGGTTTCTCAGAACGAATCGTAACAATACTTAACACAAGTCGGCCAAAGAGCAGTTCAAACGCCTGCCCAACGGCCGCTGCCCGCAGTCTCTGTATTTCTTTGACATTCTCTCGACGTTCGAACTGCCGGCGGGTGAGGGCCGTCGACGTGCGCGCGGAAGCCGTCGGCAGCGTCCAAACGCCGGTACACCTGGGCATGGCCCGAAATCGGCTCGAATAGCGACTCCAAGCCTTCGGGCATCTTCTGCGTGTGTTCCGTCGCCAGGAAGCCGCCCGGCCGCATCGCGCGGTGAAACATGTGGAATACCTGGCGGCGCTGCGACTCATCGAAATGCAGCAGGACGTTCTTGCAGACGATCAAACTGAAATCCTCGCGCGGTGGCGCCAGCGAAAGCAGGTCGTGCTCGGCGAAGGAGACTTTGCCGCGAAGTTCCTCGACCACTTGCACGCAGCCCGGCTCGTCGGCGGCTTGAAAATAGCGGCGGCGGAGCGCGGTCGGTATGCGATTGACCTCCTGTTCGCTGTAAATCCCCGCGGCCACGCGCTGGCCCGCTTGCGGATCGACGTCGGTGGCGAGAATCCGCACGTTGCGAAAGACGAAGTCCGACATCTGCTCGGCCAAGAGCATGGCAAGCGTGTAGGGCTCGGCTCCGTTGGCGCAGCCGGCGTCCCAAATACGAATGAACGCCTGGCCGCAGAGGACGGGCAACGCCCGCCCAACCAGCAGCTCCAACGTCTGCAAATCGCGAAAAAAATAGGTGAACGCCATGGAAACTCGTGGCCGGGACCGCCCGACAATCCGCTCCCCCCGTTATTCCCCACTGCGGAGCAGACATTCTTGTCTGTCGCGCAAAATGCGGCACATTCGGCAGACAGGAGTGCCTGTCCCACCCAATGTCTGGCGAACGGCCTAGGTTCATTCGACCCTAGGTTGCCACCGATTAGGGTCAAGGAAAGCTGAGACAAATTTTTACGGGCGGAGAAGAAGCGGAGTCCGGGCGGGCCGATTATGTCGGCGACGACCGACAGCAGATGTACTCCTCTCGCTCCGCGAGATGGAGGCGGAGCCCGAACCGCTTCACGCGGAACGTGAAGAGTACGTTCTTGGGGATTCGTGGGGCCGTCGAAGGGGGGAAAGCGTCTCCGTTTCAACGCCCCCGATACGCGGCGAAATTCGCAGCCTCACGCCGGACGTGAGGGTGTCGCCTTTGTGGATCGGCTTGCCCTCGCCGTAGTTGCGGGTCCATTCCCAGTAGCTTGTGCCGGCCCCGCCGTACCAATCGTTGACGTACACCGAGGTGCGGTCGCTCTGGACCATCGCGCGGACGTGCTGATGTCCGTTGGATTCGACAATCGCGCCCGGCCCGTCGGGATAATGGATCGCGGCCCAGTGGATGTGGCGTTTCGTGCTGCGGAAGTCGTTGCTCCCCATCGGCGAGATCTCCTGCGACCAGGGATCGGTCGGCGGAACCGTGTTGGCGAGTTTCGGAAACGCGCGAGCCGTGCCGACGGGTCTTCCAATGTGGTCGGACGGATAAACGTTCCACTCGCCGCGGCGATCCCAATCGAGAACGTCGCAATCCGTGGGCACCGAGAACCGCAGACCGATCTCGTGGGCGAGGAGGTTGTCGCCGCTGTACTTGAACGTCGAGGCGACGGTCAATTCGCCGATTGGCGTCACGGTAATCCGATAGCCCCCCTCGAAATTCGTGTAGCGGCCGTCGATCGACAGCAAGACGTTGTCTCCCTCTTTTCGGACATCGAACTTGTCGAGATGCCAACTTTCGACGTCGGGCAGTGGGTGCGTCACCCGCTTCTCCGGCGAGACGTGCAAGAGCGGCAATTCCAGCAGAAGAACTCGCCCCTTGATCAGGCAGCGTTTCATCCGTCCCGTTGCCTCGTTGACGGCCAGTTGAAAATCCTTGCCGACGATCGACGTCATCGCGCCTTGCAGGTAATTGGTATGAGTGATCTCCAGCGGCGCGGACGAGCACTTCTCGCCCGGCGCGACATGCGGCGGCTCGCCTCCCAGCGGCACGCGATAAGCGTCGATCAGCCGGCCGTCGGCCTCGCGGAATTCGAGCGAGAGCATTTCGCCGGCTTTCGCGGCTTCGTCAAGGTGAATGGCGATCTCGCCGGTCGATCGTGCAGGAACATCGGCCCGGGTTTCGCCCTGCTGGCCGCCGAGAGTCCAGCGGACACGAAGGTCGGAAAGGTTGCGGAAGTCGTACTGGTTCTCGACCGGCACTTTGACAATGCCGTCCGCGCCGGGCAACGGCAGCGGCGACTCTTTCACCTTGATCGGCGAATGGACTTTCTTCGTGATCCAGAACTCCGGTTTTCGCCGCTGCCAGCCGTCGATGACGCCCCAGGGGGCATCGCCGACGATGCCGCGGCCGCGAATCCCGTAGCTGCCGCCGACGAAAAAGCACTGCGTCACGTCGCGTCCGAACTCGATGCCCCGGTTCGGCACGCAGAACACGTTGTCGGCCCAGCACCAGATGTACGTGCCCTGCGTCACCTTGCTCTTCATGAAGGCGTCGAGCACCGCCGGCAGCGGCTGGGCGTAGTAGTCGCGCATGCCGGGATCGGTCCACAACAGGAATCCGTCGCCGTAGATGCCCTGGAAAATGCCGAGGCTTTCGTCGAACAACAGCGGCTTGTTCACCTTTTCGTTCTCTTGGATGCGCGAGACCGCCATCGGGTTGTGCCAGGTGGCGATTTCCAGCCAGGCCGAGGTGGCGGCGCCGGTCGGGCGGCTGGGGTCCGTCTTGCGAATCCACTCGTGGGCACGTTGCAACCCGTAGCCGAACTCGCTCTCGTTGCACACCGACCAGTAGGCGACCGAGGGACGGTTGCGATCGCGGGCCAGCAGTTCCGCCTCCATTTGCAGGATCCGCGGCGTGTTCCGCAGATCGTTGGTCTCTTCGGCCCAGCAGAACGAGCCCTCGGCCTCGACGTAGACGCCCAATTCGTCGGCGTTTTCGGCCAATTCCCGCACCGGCGGATAGTGCGACGTGCGCACGGCGTTGAGATTTGCCTCTTTCATCAGCAGCAAGTCGCGGCGGGCGATCTCCGCCGTCACCGCCCGCCCTAGCAACGGATGGGCGTCATGCCGGCACGTGCCGCGGAACTTCACCGGCTTGCCGTTGATCAGAATCTCCGTGCCGCGGATTTCCGTTTGGCGAAAACCGACTTTCATCCCGAATTTCTCTATCACTTTCTCCCCCTCCGTCAGAATCTGCGGGGTAAGCGTGTAGAGGTTTGGTTGCTCGGCGTTCCACTTCTCGGGTGCCTTGGCCGCGAAAACGAGTTGAACCTCGCGGCTTCCCCAAGCGCCGACTTCGACCCACGCTTCCTCGAATTGGAAGACCAACGATCCCTTGGGAGGCGTTGGGACGAGTTCTGCCTTGGCCAACCCGCGAAACGCCTGTGCCGATTCGTTCAACACCCGTCCCCGCACCACCATCGTCGCGTCGCGGTAATCGTTATCGAAGGTGGTCACGATCTTCAAATCGGCCAGGTGTACGTTCGGCGTGGTGAACAGATAAACCGGCCGCATGATGCCGGCCAGGTGAAAATCGGCGTAGAGGCTCATGTGATCGAGCTTGTCGCTGACCACGGTGTGCTCGCGGACCCGCAGGGCCAACACGTTGTCCCCCGGTTTAACCACGTCGGTGATGTCGGCCTCGAAGGGCAGAGCGCCTCCTTCATGCGTGGCGACGAGTTGGCCGTTGACCCAGACCTCCGCGCCGCTGTAGACGCCCTCGAAATCGAGCTTGATTCGTCCCGGCTCGGTCGGCGCGGTGAAATGCAGCCGGTATCCGCCCACACCCGTATCGTTATGAAATCCCTCCATCTCCCAGTGAGCCGGCACTTTGATCTTTGCCCAATCCGCGTCGTCAAAATCCGCCGCCCAAAAGCCCTCGGGCGGGTCGAGCTTAAACTTCCACCCATCGTTCAACGCGACGGGGTTCCGCCGGGCTTCACGCGGTGTCAGGCAGAACTCGAAGCCCTCGCTGCCCACCTGCGACTCGCTCGGGGCAACTTCAAATTGCGGCGTCTTAAGCGCCGTGCGAATGGCGACAGGCCCGGTGAGTCGCACCGGCATGTCGGCGGTGAACAGACCTTTGGCGTCGCTCTTCGCGGTGCTTTTCCACGGCCCGGCCGGCGATGTGCCGGAGAGCGTGACCGCGGCCCCTTCGACGGGCGATGCGCCATCGGCGTCCGAGACGATGCCGATGAAATGCCCCTGCAAATCGGAAGCCACCCGCGTGGCCAAACCGCGGGCGAACGGCCGGCTGTAAACCTCCACCTCGTTGAAACTCGGGCCGTTGGTAATGTCGGCGATCCGCACGCCCGTGACCTTGCACGGCGTAAAGCGGCAGGTCACCACCAGCGGCAGTTTCACGCCCGGCTTTCCGAAGTGCTGCACGGTTCGCCATTCGGCCGTCTTTGCATCGAGGACTTGCACGTTCCATTCCATCGCGAAGGTGTCGAACTGACGGATCACCACTTCGCCCACCTCGATCGGGTCCTTCCATTCCAGTTGATACCACACGCCCTCGTTATGGCCCGGAATGCCGGACCAGCGGGTATCCATCCTGCCGTCGATCGCCTTCTCCGGCGAGAGATCATCCTGTGTTTCCGAAGCCGTCGCCTTCGCATCGAGCGCCAGATTCTTCGGCGACTCGGCGGCGGTTGCAGCCGAGAGCCAAAGACTACCGCAGGACAAGAAACAGCCCAACCAGACCACGTGAACGTTGACAATGCGTGAAACGGTTCTCATAACTTGCAGCTCCTTCAGCAAAGCATCAATAGCCACTATAATCCAGAAGAACAGTCGCTTCATACCAAACCCAAAGCGCCACGGACAAACACGTCAAACAACCAAACGTGTCTGTCCAATGACACGTCGCCAATCCCCAAAATCCGCCGAAGCGACAGAGAATACACAGCAGACAGAGGCACAAGCAAAGAAACAACCCTCCTCCCACCAACAGAAGGGCGGAGTCTCCGCCTGGCCAGAACATAGCCGTTAGCCCCAATACGATTGGAGAAAGCCATAGCCATTCGCCCTCGCTCAACCACGTTCTTCGGCCGCGAAAGAGATACTGCGTTGTCAATATGATGGGGCATGCGAGGACATTTCCCAGAACGACGATCTGGAAGAAGATATCTGTTGCCGTGTAATGGATGCTCCCAACCTCCGACGCCGCGTGCGACACGACCGCCTGCTGTTGGGTGCAATATCCGCCGGCGAGCGCGTAGGCGACCATCAGCAACAGGAGGTCCAAGATTGTCAGCCTCTGCCACTTCATTCTGGATCGGCCCGCACATTGTCACGCGCGGAATGGTGGGAATCAAACGCGGACGGATCACGAAACCACGAAAGAACGAAGGCACGAAAGAGAAGACGGAGTGTAACCGTTCACAGGCCGGCAAAGTCGCCTTTCGCTCCGCGAAAGTAGCGATGCTTTTGCGGAGCTTGCATAGGCAAACCACCCTCAGCACATCCCCCCGTTATCTTTCGCGTTTTCGTCGTTTCGTTTTTTCGTGATCCTTGTTCGCACAACAATCGATCGCAGTCGCTCTATACCGTGGCCAGCACTTCTGCTGCCGCTTCGCACAAGGACGTCGCCTCCGCGGCCGTCGGGGCTTCGGCGATCGCGCGGACGATCGGCTCGGTGTTGCTGCCGCGGACCAGCAGCCAGCGGCCGGGCCAATCGAGCCGCAGGCCGTCGAGGCGATCGCTGGCGGCGTCGGAAAATCGCTTTTCCAACGCATCCAACGCCGCCGGCAACTTCTGTGGCGGCAGCGAAAACTTCGTCTTCACAATTTCGTAGCGCGGCAGTTCGTCGGCCAACTGGGCGATCGTCATTTGCCGCGCGGCCATCGCGTCCAGCAGTTGGGCCATGCCCACAAAACTGTCGCGGACGTAGCCGACGCGGGGATCGATCGGCCCGCCGTTGCCTTCGCCGCCAAAAACCGCATGGTGGGCCAACATCGCATCGACCACGTTCGCCTCGCCCACCGCCGCGCCGAAATAGGGCACGCCGTATCGCTCGGCCAGGTCTTGTGACATGCGGCTGCTGGCGCAGTTGGCGACGATCGCACCCTTTTGTGGTGCAGCCGTCCCGGCTGCCTGAACTGCTCGGGCAGGCGAGACGCCTGCACCACAAACCGCCTGCCGCAGCACGTGGTCGACGCACATCGCCAGCGTGTATTCTTCGCCGAGGTAGCGGCCCGCGCCGTCGATCACCGCTAGGCGATCGGCGTCGGGGTCTTGGCAGAAACCGACGTCGGCGCCGCACTGGTTGACGGCCGAGAGCACGCCGGCGAGGTTTTCGGCGGTCGGTTCGGCGGGATGGGCGAACTGGCCGTTCGGCTCTTCGCCGAGCACGGTCAAGCGGCAGCCCAGTTCGTGCAGCAGCCGCCGGCCCAAAACGCTCCCGGCGCCGTGGTTGCTGTCCAACAGCACGCGGAACCGCTGCTTGCGAATTCGCTCGGCATCGACCGTGTCTAGCACCGCCAGCAGATGGGCCGTGACGGAGTCCTCGCATCGCTCGATCGTTCCAAGGCGATCCTGCGGCAGCCAGGCGGGCGAGGCGGTGCGATAACGCTCCACAACTTCGCGGCCCGGTCCGGCGGGGATCACGCGGCCTTCGGCGGAGAACAGTTTCAGGCCATTGTACGGGGCAGGATTGTGGCTGGCGGTGATCTCGATCGCGCCGGCGGCGGCGTAGTGCCGCAGCAGGATGCCGGCGGTGGGCGTGGCGACGATGCCGGCGTCGAGCGTCGAGCGTCCCACGGCGTGCAGTCCGGCCTGCACGGCCAGCGAGAGCATCCGGCCCGAGGGGCGGCTATCGCGTCCGATCAGGATATCGCCCGGCGGCAGCGTCGCCGCGAACGCCGCCGCGTAACGGATCGCCACCTCGGGCGTCAACGTCTCGCCCACCACTCCGCGAAGTCCGGAAACGCTGATGATCGGTTCGGCCAAGGTCCGCGGTCCTTTCTTATCATGGCTTCTCATCATACCATCTGCTTGCACCGCCGACAATTCCCCGGGGTTTGACCGTGGCGCGATCCTTCGTAGAATGACTAACCGTGCAACAACTGTGCAACCGGCAAGAAACGAGCCCCGAACAGGCGTGCAACGACCGTGCAACGTAATGACATGAAGACGACGCCGCTCCCTTTCTTCCGAAACTCGGACGACGACCCGCAAGAAACCGCCGAATGGCTCGATGCGATCGATTACGTCATCAGCAGCGGCGGGCCGCGGCGGGCGGCGTATCTGCTCGATCGGCTTAAAGAGCGGGCCTTCCAGTGCGGCGTGCGTTATGCCGCCGCGGCCACGACGCCCTACGTCAATACGATTCCCGCCGGAGAAGAGCCCGATTACCCCGGCGACCGCGAAATCGAGCGCCGCTTGAAGCACGCCATCCGCTGGAACGCGATGGCGATGGTCGTGCGGGCGAACCATCTGAGCCCCGGCATCGGCGGGCATATTTCGACCTACGCCTCCGCCGCCACGCTCTACGAAGTGGCGTTCAATCACTTCTTTCACGGCAAAGAGGGCAACCAGCCGCCCGACCAGGTCTTTTTCCAGGGCCACGCCGCGCCGGGCGTCTACGCGCGGGCGTTCGTGCTGGGGCGGCTCAGCGAAGAGCATCTCAAGAACTTCCGCCGTGAGTTGCAGCCTACCCCGGGGCTCTCGTCGTATCCGCATCCGTGGCTGATGCCCGATTTTTGGGAGTTCCCCACGGTGTCGATGGGCCTCGGGCCGATCATGGCGATCTACCAGGCGAGATTCAACCAGTATCTGGTCGATCGCGGCATCAAGGCCGATGCTGCCGGGTCGCGCGTCTGGGCCTTCCTGGGCGACGGCGAATGCGACGAGCCCGAGGCCCTCGGCGCGATCACGCTGGCAGGCCGCGAGAAGCTCGACAACCTGATCTTCGTGGTCAATTGCAACCTTCAGCGGCTCGACGGGCCCGTCCGCGGCAACGGCAAGATCATTCAGGAATTGGAAGGGGCATTCCGCGGCGCCGGATGGAACGTAATCAAGGTGATCTGGGGCGCCGATTGGGATCCGCTCTTGGCCCGCGACAGCGACGGCGTCTTGGTACACCGCATGGGCGAGGCGGTCGACGGCGACTATCAGAAATACGTCGTCAGCTCGGGCGATTACATCCGCAAGCATTTTTTCGGCACGGACCCGCGGCTGGAGGCGCTGGTGGCCGATCTGAGCGACGAGCAGCTTCGGCGGTTGCGTCGCGGCGGGCACGATCCCGCCAAGGTTTACGCCGCCTACAAAGCCGCCGTCGAAACCCGCGGCGCCCCGACGGTGATCTTGGCCCATACGATCAAAGGCTACGGGCTGGGCGAGGCCGGCGAAGGGCGGAACATCACGCATCAGCAGAAGAAACTGAACGAGGACGAACTGGTCGAGTTCCGCCGGCGGTTCGACATTCCGATCTCGGAGGCGGCCGCCCGCCGGGCGGAATTCTATCGCCCGCCCGACGAAAGCCCCGAGATGGAGTATCTCCGCGAGCGCCGCACGGCGCTGGGCGGGGTGGTGCCCGGCCGCCGCGAGCCGACGTTCAAGCTGAAGACGCCGAAGTGGGAGAACCTCGCCGAGTTCTTCGCCGGCAGCGAGCAGCGCGAGGTATCGACGACGATGGCCTTCGTGCGGCTGATGTCGCATTTGATGCGCGACAAGAACATCGGCCGCTACATCGTGCCGATCGTGCCCGATGAAGCCCGCACGTTCGGCATGGAGGCCCTCTTCCGCCAGTTCGGCATCTATTCGCACGTCGGCCAACTTTACGAGCCGGTCGATTCCGACACGGTGCTCTATTACCGCGAGGCGCAGGAGGGGCAAATTCTGGAGGAGGGGATCACCGAGGCCGGCGCGATGTCGTCGTTTATCGCCGCCGCCACCTCGAAGAGCAGCCACGGCGTGAGCATGATCCCGATGTTCATCTATTACTCGATGTTCGGATTCCAGCGGATTGGCGACCTGCTCTGGGCCGCCGGCGACATGGTGCGCGGGGATTTGTGCTCGGCGGCACCGCCGGTCGCACCACGCTGGCCGGCGAGGGGCTGCAACACCAGGACGGCAACAGCCACTTGAACGCCCTGGCCTTTCCGAACTGCCAGGCCTACGACCCCTGCTACGCCTACGAGATGGCGGTGATCGTGCTCGACGGGCTGAAGCGGATGTATTACCAAGAGGAGGACATCTTCTATTACATCACGCTGATGAACGAAAACTACGAGATGCCGATCTTGCCAATGGGCTCGACCGAGGGGATTTGCCGCGGCATCTACAAGCTCTCGTCGCGCGACGCCGGGCCGGGCAGGCCGATCGTGCAGCTTTTCGGCAGCGGGGCGATCCTGCGCGAGTCGCTCCGCGCAGGACTTATTGGAGCAGCGGTTCGGGGTCGGCAGCAATGTCTACAGCGTGACCAGTTACAAATCGCTCTACTACGACGGCCGCCAGTGCGAGCGTTGGAACCGCCTGCACCCGCAGGAGCCGCGGCGACGGCCGTACGTCGCGCAGGTTCTGCAAGGCGAAACCGGCCCGGTCGTCGCGGCGTTGGATTACGTCGCCGCCGTCGGCCTGTCGATCGCGCCATGGGTGGTGCAGGCCGGGGGCGAGACGCGTTTCTCCCCTCGCCCGCTTGCGGGAGAGGGGCCGGGGGTGAGGGCTGGCGAGCCTGTTGGCGATGCAAGCGCCCTCACCCTAACCCTCTCCCAAAGGGAGAGGGGACCGTGCATCTCTTCCTACGTCGTCCTCGGCGCCGATGGCTTCGGCCGCAGCGAGGCTCGCAAAGAACTGCGGCGATTCTTCGAGGTCGATGCCGAGAATATCGCGCTAGCGGCCCTGGTCGAGCTGGCCCGCGAAGGGAATTATCCGCGAGAGAAACTCCCGGCGGCGATCAAGACGCTCGGGCTCGATCCGGACAAGTTGAATCCGGTGGCAGTGTAGCATAGCAAGGGCGTCAGATGGTCCGGGCTTTCTACGGAGTTGCCGTATTCTCCTCGGGGAGATAAGATATCGGCATTCATAGATGGCTCAAAAGAAAGAGGGAATTCTATGAGTCAAGGCGAACTGCCCGCGGAAGGCTTGGTTGTTGCGGAACTGGTTGAGGCATCGCCGTCGGTTCAACCGACGCCTTGGGGGCTTTGGATGACGCTCGCGTTCTCGCTTGCCGTGATTGTCGCATTCGTCGCGATCCAAACAGCCATCACGATCGTGTTCATAGTGGCGCAACTGCCGAAGACGCCGATTACCAGCGAATATGCCTGCAACGGCCTGTTGGTATCGCTGGCGACGTGGGCCGCCGCATCCGCGTGTCTTGCGCTCGTCGTTCTGCTGATAAAACTGAGGAAGCAGTTGTCGGTTCGCGACTATCTCTCGCTCCATCGAGTATCGATTGGGCGTTTTCTTGCCTGGGCGTCTCTCCTCTTGATTTTCATCGCCATTACCGACGGAGCGACGTGGCTCCTGGGGCGCGACGTCGTACCCCACTTCATGATCGATTCGTACCGCACGGCAGTGATTGCGCCGCTGTTCTTGGCCTCGCTCTGGATTGCGGCGCCGGTGTTCGAGGAGGCGTTCTTTCGCGGTTTCATGTTTCGGGGCATTCAGCAATCGCGACTGGGAAACCTCGGCGCTATCTTGATAACGGCTGCCGTCTGGTCGGTCATCCACCTGCAATACAGTGCCTACGAGGTGGCTGTGATCTTTTTGAGTGGCATCTTGCTCGGCGTGGCACGCGCGACCTCGAACTCGGTCTACCTGACAATCGGCTTGCACTCGCTGATGAACGTTGTCGCCACCGTCGAATTGTGGGTCTATCTGTGGCTCCCGTCTTGAACGTGCCACGCCCGCTAAAGAGGTCGATTCTCGCTTGTATTCCCCCCAGCAAGGCTGGTGCCGCTCGCGGGAGGCTGCTATAATTGTCCGAGCGCCACCAAGCCCCGGGATTGCCCTGCGATGGATCAAACTGCCGGAATTTGGAGCCATTGTCTCGACGTTGCCGCCTTGAGCGACATCGGCCTGCGCCGCGCGAACAACCAGGATTCTTATACCGTGGTGCTGGCGGGGAGCGAGGACGATTTTCGGCAGCGCGGCCACGTGCTTATGGTGGCCGACGGCATGGGGGGACACGCGGCGGGCGAACTGGCCAGCAAAATGGCCACCGACATCGTTTCGTTGGACTACCGCAAGCTGCTCGATCAGACGCCGGCCGAGGCCATTTTGTCCGCGGTCCTCGACGCCAACCACCAGATCCACGTCCGTGGGCAGGCGAGTCCCGAGTTTCGCGGCATGGGGACGACTTCCACAATTCTCGTGCTGCTCCCAGGCGGCGCCCTGGTCGCCCACGTCGGCGACAGCCGCTGCTACCGCGTTCGCGGCCAGCGGATCGAGCAGTTGACCTTCGACCACAGCTACGTTTGGGAGATGCAGGCGGCAGGCCAAATGCCCGAGGGGGGAATCCCCGGCTTCATCTCCAAGAGCAGCATCACCCGCTCGCTCGGCCCGCACGCGACCGAGCAGGTCGATCTGGAGGGGCCACACGCGGTTCAGGCGGGCGATACGTTCGTGCTGTGCAGCGACGGCTTGTCGAACCAGGTGAAGGACGAGGAGATCGGGTTGGTCTTGAACTGCTTGCCGCCGGCCGAGGCGGTTCACGCGCTGATCGAGTTGGCCTGCCTGCGCGGCGGGCCCGACAACATCACCGCCGTGGTGGCCCGCGTTCTCGGCCCGCAAGTCCCGGAGACCGCCGACGCCGCTCCGTCGCAGCGATCGGATAGGTCGAACGTTCGGCCCGTCGATCCGAAGTTGTGGACGCTGTTGGGCGTCGCCTCGCTGGCGACTTTGGGGTTGGCGGCTTTGCAGCAGTGGTGGCTCTTCGTGGTCGGGTTGACGGTTGCTGCGGCGGCGCTGGTTACTGTCTTGGTCAAGCGATACGGCGGCGGCAGCAAGCCCGAATCCGACCACCGCCACTTCGGCCGCGGCCCGTACGTCGCTGTCGATTGCACGGCCAAGGCGGAACACTTGGCGGTGTTCGCCGACATTGTGCGGCAACTTCGGGACGCGGCCACAGAGGAGCAGTGGTCGGTCGATTATCGCGCCGTAGACCAGCATCTCACCCAGGCCGCCACGGCCACGAAGGGGGGCAACCTGACGGCCGCCGCTTCGGGCTATCTCCGCGCCATCATCGTCTTGATGGCCCAATTGCGCGAGCAGCGCAGTGCTAGCAGCGATAGCAGCGTCTTCCTGTAGGAGGCGACTCCCGTCGCCGATCGCGCCAATCCGAAGGCGAGTTGCGGAAGGGAGTCGCTGCCATAACCGCATGATCGGCGACGGGAGTCGCCTCCTACAGCTCGCATCTCCCCTCGCTTAACTCTGCTCCGAACTGCTCTTGAATCGCCCCCCGTTTTCCGCTACAAGTCCGCGGCCTGCATTGCCGGGCGCTTGTCCGCTTGTTCTTATCGGGAACCGATTTCTTGCCGGGAGGGATTCCGATGCGTCCGCTCTTCCTTATATCTTTGTGCTGCGTCGTGTGGTTGCCGGCGGCGGCAAACGGCCAGACCACGTTTCCTTACAAAGCCTCCGCCGTGACCGACGACGTTTACGTCCGCAGCGGGCCGGGGCAGAATTACTATGCCACCGACAAATTGAAGCGCGGCCAGCAGGTCGAGGTCTATCGCCACGATCCCGGCGGATGGTGCGCGATTCGGCCCACCGACGGCAGCTTTACCTGGGTCTCCGGCCGATTCCTGAAGCCGACGAAGCACCACTTGGCCGTTGTGACCGAAGAGGGCGTGGCGGCGCGGGTCGGCAGCCGCTTCGGCGACGTTCGCGACGTGATTCAGGTGCGGCTGCACCGCGGCGAAGTGGTCGAAGTCCTCGAATCGCCGCACGACGACGGACATAGCAGCCCCTGGTACAGGATCGCTCCTCCCGCGGGCGAGTTCCGCTGGGTGGCGGCCAAATATCTCGACACCGAGTATCCGCACGACGGCCTGCGACATCGTCACGCCGACCGCCGCGACGCCGAGCCGGCCGATGAGCGTTTCGTCGATGATCCGTCGCGCCGCCCATCCTACGAACCGTCGGAAACGAGCGGCCAGTCGCTGCTGGCCCGTTCGGCCACGCCGCGGGGAACCTCGGCCAAGGAGTTCCAGGATGAATTGGAGCGGATCGAGTTGGAATTGTCGGTGATGCTGATCGAGGAGCCGACGACCTGGTCGTTCGATTCGCTTTGGAACCGGACGAACACCCTCTTGGACGAATCGCAAACGGCGGTCGAGCGCGGCCGTGCCCGGCAACTGGCCAACAAGATCGCGAAGTTCGAGGACATCAAGCGGCGTCAGGAAGAGGTGCTGGCGATGCGCGACCGCACCGACCGCGACGGCCGGCTCTACGCCCGGCTGCGTCCCCGCGACGACGATCGTGACCCATCGGCCGAGCGGCTGGAAATCGACGCCCGCTACGATGGCGTCGGCCAACTGGCGCGGGTGCCCGAGCCAACGACCGGCGCGCCGCGTTACGTCCTGGTCGACCGCCGCGGCGACGTTCGCTGCTACGTCACTCCGGCGCCGGGCGTGCGGCTGGATAACTACGTCGGTCAAGACGTCGGCATCACCGGCAGCCGCAGCGGCTACCTGATCGACCAGCACGCCAACCACATCATCGCCCGCCACATCACGCCGCTCGACGGCACGATGCTGCGATAAGCTCGTTGCGGGGGCAAAAAGGCTGATGATGAAAAAACTCAAGAGCCCTGTGTATCTCTGCTTCTTCGAAGGTGCGGCCTGCCTCTTCTTGGGCCTTGGCGTTACGATCCTAGGCGGTTCTTTGTACGGACCGACACACTGGCTCCCTCGTGTTGGCGAGGTTATCGGGATTGCAGGTTTTGGTGTGTGTTGGCTTCCGTTTCTAGCCGCTCTTCTGCTGTTTGCTTTCGAGCAAATACGTGATTGGTGGCAGTCAAGAAGATAGGCAAGAACCAAGGGAAACTCGCAACGCGGCGGGCGAAACGGGAGATGAGAATCCGACTGTCGTCCTACGCGTGCGCGAGTTCCCACTGCCTTGCCCGCACGGCGAACGCCTCAGCGTATTGCGGCCAATCGTGCAATGTCGCCGGGTCGAAGTCGGCGCCGTTCGGCCAGACGAGCGTATGCGCCTCGGCATCGAGTTGCACTCGTGCAAAGAACAGTTTGTCGCGCAACGGACCAAACAATTCGCCGGCAAGGACCGGCGCGAAGTCGATGGTGCGTTCCAGCCCGTTCTCGAACCGCACGTGAATCGCGTACGGCCCGACGATCTGGAAAGCGACAACGCGGTGTATCGGATGGGTCATAGAGCACCTTTTCCCTTTTACGATCACTGCTGTTGATGGTACGGCCGCGTCTCGCCTTCGCGGCCGAGGAGTCGAGCGGCCATATCGACGTACTTGAATCCGTACTCTTTTGCCGGCTCGATCTGGAGACACCACGCCCAGTCGTTCCAGCCGGAGATGAAGATCACCTTGGGATTGACTTCGCGGGCCTTGAGAAGCTGATTCTCGAAGTACTTGCCGTCGGCACGCTGAGCGATGGCGGCCTTGCCACGCTGTCGAAGTGCGTTGACATCGATCGGCTGTTTGTTGACGACCTTCGTAATAAACGCCTCTTCCATGAAGCCATTGGCCCCGGGGTTGACGGTCATGCACTCTTTGTCGCCCAACGGACCGAAGTACTTCCAGCCGGGCACGTCCGCTGAAGGCGATACGCGGCGGAGCGTGAAAAACTGCCGGTATTCACGATCGATCTTGTCAACATCCGGCGCGGGCCCGTTGAGATAGGTCAGTACCAGCGGTTTGCCGTCCAGGCGATAATAAAAATCGTGGTCCGCCAGATTCTTGCGAACGTAGTCCAGCGCAAATTTGTACTGTTCGGCGGTCGGATTGGAGTTCCATCTCTCCATCCAGACGACGAGTTTCAGCTTGCGAGTCTCCTTTTTCTGGTGCGACAACTCCTCGGCGAGCAGTTTCAGCGTCTTCTGCTTGGGCAAATCGAGAAGGGTCAATTCCGGCTGGATTCGGCAAGTGTCGTAGACAATCACGTCCACGCCGGCGCGGCGGAGCCAGCGCAAGTGTTGCCGAACCACCTTGCGATCGTCGGTCTTATACGCTCCCAACAGCGGATGGTAAGGCCCATTCCATTCCTTGATCGGTATCCAATCGTGGCTGGCGGTATCTTCAAAATGGCTGCCGTACCAGATCGCAACCGTGCCGTTGTAGCGGGCCTTCTCCGCCTGGCTTGCATCCATTGCGGCCTGCCCGATCGCACTAACGCTTGAAACGAACGTCAGGATTAGAACGCGAAGAACCACCGCTGTTTGATGCCTCCAAGTCATTGCTGACGAATAGCCCCCTTTTTTCGCAGTTACCGCTCATGTTCCGCGGGAGCGGAAAAGGGGACGCCTCCGATTTTGGCGAACTGGACAAGCGACAATCATTGACGTCCCCGTTTCTCCATCGGGGGAAATAAATCGAGCGAATCCCAGTTCGAGATCAGTTCGATGACGAACGCGGCGGTCCAGCCGTATTGCGGAGCGCCGCAGCCCTTGCCGGATTTCGAGTCGTAGTACTCCCAAAGGTAATCCTGGTTCTGCTGACACCAGGCCAACAGTTGCTCGCGGCAGGCTTGGGCCGTCTCTTTGTAACCGTAGCGTTTCAGGCCCGCGAGCGCCATGTAACTGATGTTGGCCCAGGCGGGACCGCGCCAATAGGCGCCGCTCTTGAAATTCGGATTGTCGTAAACGACCGAGGGGAAGCCGGGAAAGAACTTCTTCGGGTCTTTCGCCAAATTGTGCATCGCCGCCGCCCGCTCGCGCGTGGCGATTGCCACGTAAAGCGGCATGAACGACGCCGGCGTGAGAACGCCCGTGAACTTCTTGTCCGCGCGGTTGCGATCCATGTAGGCTTTTTCGGCATCGCTCCAGAGGGTGTCGTTCACGCGCTTGCCGAGCGCCTCGGCCTTGTCGAGCCACCGCCGGTTTTCGCCGGGCAACGAGAGCCGATCGGCCATATAGCCCAGCGAGCGGTAGGCCATGATCATGTAGCAATTCAGGTCGATGGTCCAGAGGTTGCCGCAGCCGTGGTCCCAGCGCACCGAGTCGTCCCAGCCCGCCTCGAAATTGGGGATGGGCCCGCCGTAGTGAAAGAGCCCCTCTTTCTCTCCGCCCCGCTCGCGCTGCCAGAACTTCGCGTTGGCGACGAACTGCGGATAGACCCGTTTCAGATATTCGTCGTCCGGGCGGCGGCGGTCGATGATCGCGCAGACCCACGGCAGCACGGGCGGCTTGCCGAATTGCTCGACCGCCCCCTCCTTCTCCCAGACGACGTTGTCGAATCCGCCGGAGGGCAACTGCCGATCAAGGAAGACCTGGATTTGTTCGCGGGCGAGGCCGGTGTCCCAATGCGAAATCGCCAAGGCATGAAAGGCGGCGTCCCAATTCCACACGCCGCGATAGCGGAAGGGCGAGGGGCAGATGCCGCGCAACGGACGCCACTGGCCATCAAGGATGTTCGCATACAATGTCTCCTGGCTCCGCCGCAGCAGCGTGGTGTCGCGGGGCGAGACCTTGCCTTTCTGCTGTTCCAGCCAGTGGATCGCCTCGGCCGAAGGTTTTTGCGGCCCGATCGCCGCCTTTTCCTTCTCATCGGCAACCAGGCCGACGCCGCCGAGCAGGAAGAGAACGCAGCCAACTGCAACAATCGACAGTTTTCCAGATCGCATGTTCGACAATTCCTCACGTTGTGCGAAAGGAGGCTTGCGTTGGACGTCACCGTTCCGGCGGGAAACGCCGCGTCGCTTTTCGCTCCTTCGGTCCGGCTGCATTATATCGAAAGTGAGGAAGCCACGTCATTGCGGGAAGAAGAGGAAGAACGGAGGAACGCTAATTGCCGCTAATTGACACTAATTCAGGCGGGCGATTAGCGGAGATTAGTGGAGATCAGCGTTCCCTTCTCGCACATGTTGGAAGTGCCGTTGGTTTCCGTATGGGGGAGATTTCGCAACACCCTTTCAATGCGGCGCACCAGAGGAGGGGGTGGCGGGTGAGTGTAACTTTTTGTCTTTCATGGGGTTACAACGGGCGGCGCCGCCGCCACGGGTAGTACGTATGAGGACGCGGTGTTGCGAAACTCCGGGCTGAGAGATTGCGGAGCGTCTGGTTTCGGGGGGAGAACCGTGTGGTTGATCCGTCGCAACGTATCAATATGTCAAGCAGCGAAGCGTCACGCGGCGCGAGTGTTTTGGCGCGCAGCACGGCCCATCAGTGGACAGACGTATATATAGCAGAATGAACCGTGGATTTCAAGGCTGCAATCCGGGCCAATGCTCCCCCGCGGGCGGACTCTCCATTGCAGCGGAAAGGGGACGAGCCCCGTTGCCAACCTCTTTTCCGTCTCCCTCTTTTCGTCCCGCACGTAGATCATCTGGACGCGCTTTCCGCAACGATATTCCTGTTGTCGAGGAATTCGACGGGCGGGGCGTGCTTGCGGTGCTCCCAGAGGAGCGAGAAGAACCAAACACCGCTTTCGCCGATGCAGAAATCCGGGGGCGTACACGGCAACTTGGAATCCAGCGGCAGCTCGGGCCGCTGCGGGAAATACTCCGCCGGCCAGCCGAAAGCTTCGCCTGCCCACGCTTCTCCACGCGAATGAAGCTCGGCCGCAAACCGCCGGACCTCATCCAACTCCGGAATGACAACGGGCACAAGCGACTCGTAATCGTCGTGAACTCTGATTCTGGCCCTCGCGGCAGCCACGTTTTGCCTCCCGGAATAAATCAAAGACTCCCGCCCCCGTTTTTTCGTCCTTGACCCCGTATCTCTTCCGTCAGGCGACGCCAAAACGGTCCAGGCGGAACAGTCGATAAGCGTTTTGCCAGTAGACTTTTTCCAAGATTGTCTTGTTTAATCCCACCGCGTCAATTTTCCAATCGCCCTGGATCGGGGTGGGATGATCGAACTGCTTGTCGTTGCTCTGCAGATAACGCCAGTGGACTTGATAGAACCAACGGTCCTCTTCTTTCGTGAAGCGTTTCGCGGGACCGGCGCCCTGGATGTCGCCCTCGGCATAAAACATGCGATCGGTGCCGAACATGATGCGATCCTGATGGCGGGTGAAGAAATCGCGACCATCTTTCGCGCGGTGGCGGCCCAACTCGCCCAGCCGGGCGGCGAAATCGACATGCAGATTCGGCATCTCGTCCATCCATTTGGAGACGGTTTTGATGTCTTCCGAATTGTTGGCGACATGGCAGCATTGAAACTTGATCCGCGGGAATCTGCGGATGACGTTGTTTCTCTCTTCGAGCAGCACGTTCCGCGGCGGGTATTTGCTGCGGTCTGCAAAAGACCAGTTCGGATGCAGTTTCAACTCCTTCCAGCGTTCATTCCGCGGGTTCCAGGGCTCGAAAAACGCCTTCGGGTCGGTGGTGTGAAAAGCGACCACGATATTCAGCTCGCCCGCCCTTTGCCAGATGGGAAACAGGCGGGGATCATCGACACGCAGCAGGGCGTCGTTTGCGTCGCGGGCCATCAGGCCCAAGTCCTTGAAACTCTTCACTCCTATCGCCCCGGCCCCGACCGCGCGGGTAAGCATATCCGGCGCTTTGCTGAAAAACTCAGGGTCTTTCTTTATCAGCGACCAGTCGAAGGCGTACATCGTGCCGATGCGGTTCTTGTGAGGCTTGGCCGCGGAGATGAATTTGTAAAAGTCTTGATCGCCCGTGACGCCGATATTGACAGCGTAGTGGATATAGTTGTCGTCCATTACTTTGAGATATCGCCCAATCGATTCCGCATCGGCATGTGAATGGGCATCGATGACTTTGCCGGTCACAGGCATGACGTGAAGAATCTCTTCTTTTGCTTCGATCGCATCAGTTCGGCAAAAGCCGCTCAGCGTCAACCCGGCGGCGCCGATGCCCGCCTTTTTCAAAAACGATCTTCGCGATGATGTTTTCATGGTTTATTTGAGTGATAGAACTGAGTGATAGGACGATCGAGTTCCGACAGACCTCACCTAAGTTTAACCGGCGGAGACAGGATAGTCAAAGGGGCTCGGGAGGGGTCGAAAAGGGGGCAACTTCTCAATAACCCCGTTAGCTACAAATGTTCACGTATCGCAAAAAACCGAAGAATTTGCGCGGGTGCCGCTGCTGGCTTGTCCAGCAGAGCGGAAGTCGCATGGGCGAGCGTTCGCGGCTTGCCCGCCGAATGGTTGAACGAGCCTGGGTGGCCCCCGCAGACGGCACTACTGGACAAGCCAGCAGCGGCACCCGCGCGTTTCCAGTTCGTTCTTCGTTCATTGGCTGTTTGGCGCGCTGTCTTGTGTAGCCTGCATTTCCTGCTGGGTCCGTTGAAGAATCGCGCGATCCAGCAATGACTGAACGACTGGCATAGCGTTGGTCTGCTTCACTTTCGACATGAAAGTAATTGGCCCGAGATCGACGAATAGCTTTCCGACGAATTCGTCGGCAAAGCTGCTTGAAATCATCTGTATTCCGTCCCAGTCAATTACGAGGGTGTGATCCGGCATTGCCTGCAAGAGGTTCTTGCACTTAATCCGCATCTGCGATCCCGCACGCCGAGAGCCGAACCCGGATTCTTCCCGCACCATGATTATGGGAAGAACGTTTGAGGTGTGAGATGCATACCGTAGTTCTACTGGACCTGTCGGTGTTACGCTCTCCGGGCTGCCCCACCCAGACAGCACTTGGGTAAGATCGAAGGGGCTAGCCGTCGATATCTGGACATCAACCAGGGTTCCTGTGTACGCCTGAGAATACGGGGATGACGGCAGGTGTTGCACGCCCCCCGGTGTCCAAACGGTCGTGTCTACGCCGGAGGTTATGCTGAGGCTGCCTTTCGCAGCAATTGCTATCTTCAGCGTTCCGCTTAACCCGTTCCCCTGCCCAATATCTTTGTTTCTCGTGATCCCAGCACGAACCGCTTCATCAATCGCATTTCGGTCCGTCCTCAAGTTTGGAAAGGCCTCCCTCAGCGTGCTCAAAACCCCTCGCCCGACATCGGCAACACAGAACTCGATCCGCTTTGCTCTCAAATACGTCGTGAGCTGAACGAATCCCCCAACAGGCGACTGTGCATGGTTCAACACGTTATCAGTGATCTCATTCAGCGTCCATTCAAGGCCACCAATCATATCCCGCGAGAGCTCAAGCGTCCGCATCACAACATCAATCGTGTCGTTTACGGCCGCTCGTTGCTCCTTGTCCGAAAGGAAGCGACGACAGGCGAGGTGTCTGTAACGCGCAGTATCGCTCAAAGAGTACTCGTCAGGAGATAAGAAGTACGCGTAGTTCGCATTCAAGAAGAGCTTTCGTGTGCTCTCATTTTTCGGAAGGATGCACTGCGTCTTGGCACCCCGCTGAATGAGCACTTGGACGTTTGCAAGAATTGGCAGAAGCGAGTTCGGATACGCTTCGGTGCATTCGGAGAAGTCCAACCTGATCTGCTGTCGGTGTTGCCGTTGGGCGTTGTGTAGGAACGCGAGAAAGTAGCGGACGACTCGAGGTCAAACTCGTCCGAAGAATTGCGCCTCACTACCGCGGCACTCGACTCGATCATCGGGAAGAGAATGTGAGTTGGCCATCTTTTTTTCATGCACTCGTTAGAATCGGGGCAAGTTCAAGCGGGCCGAACCGGGGACAGAACCCCTTCTTCGGATGCTCATGTCCACAAATTCCTATCCAACGTCCTATAGTTGATCGCTTCGTGCAGATGGTTCGGGCGGATCGACTCGCTGCTGTCGAGGTCGGCGATGGTGCGGGCGACGCGGAGGACTTTGTCGTGGGCGCGGGCGGAGAGGCCGAGATCGATCATGGCGTTTTTGAGGATGTTCTGACACTCGTCGTCCAACTTGCAGAACTGGCGGGTTTGACGATGGGTCATGTCGCCGTTGTGACGGGCGCCGACGCCGTTGAACCGCGCGGCCTGGGCGGCGCGGGCGATCGCCACCTGACGGCGAAGCTCGCCGCTCGACGTGCCCGGCGTCCCGCCCGATAGCTCGCGAAAGGCCACCGACGGGACCTCGATGTGAATGTCGATGCGGTCCAACAGCGGGCCGCTGATCTTGCTCATGTACTTGTCGATCTGCGGCGGCGTGCAGTGGCAACTCCGCCGCGTGTCGCCACGATAGCCGCACGGACAGGGATTCAACGCGGCGATCAACATGAAATTGGCCGGAAACGTCGTGCTGTTCAACGCGCGGGAAATCGTCACCGTGCCGTCTTCCAATGGCTGACGCAGCACTTCGAGCGTCTGGCGGTTGAACTCGGGCAGTTCGTCGAGGAAGAGCACACCATTGTGGGCCAGCGAAATCTCGCCGGGCGAGGGCGTCGAGCCGCCGCCGACCAAGCCGGCGTTGCTGATGGTGTGATGCGGCGAACGGAACGGGCGGACCGCCAACAGCGGCTGGCCGGGCTTGAGGCGGCCGACGGCACTGTAAATCCGCGTGGTTTCGATCGATTCGGTCGTGGTCAGGTCGGGCAGGATCGTCGGCATCCGCTTGGCCAGCATGGTTTTGCCCGAGCCGGGCGGGCCGAGCATGAGGATGTTGTGCCCACCGCTGGCGGCGACGGTCAGTGCCCGCTTGGCCATCTCCTGACCGCGAACGTCGGCGAAATCGACGTCGTAGGTCGAAAGCGTGCGAAACAGTTCGTCGAGCCGGGAGGGCTGCGGCTCGATCTCGATCTCGCCGGTGAGAAAGCCGACGGCCTGGGCGAGGCTGGCGATGGGGATGATCTCGATGCCTTCGACCACGGCCGCCTCGGCGGCGCTGCTGTCGGGAACGAGGAGGCCGCGGAGACGGGAGGGGGACAGTCCCATTTTCGTCGGACGAAAATTGGGACAGTCCCCGGTCGGACGAAAATTAGGACAGTCCCCAAGCTCGGCGGCGGCGATGGCCATCGACAACGCGCCCTTGGTCGGCCGGGTGGCGCCGTCGAGAGCAAGCTCACCCACGACTGCGTAATCGGCCAACCGCTCGGCGGCGATCTGTCCGCTGCCGGCGAGGATGCCCAGGGCGATGGGCAGATCGAACGAGGCGGCCTCCTTGGGCAGATCGGCGGGGGCGAGGTTGATGACCACGCGATTTTGCGGCCGTTGGAAGCCCGAGTTTACTATTGCGCGTTCTACACGGTGTGTGCTTTCCTTGACTGCGGCTTCGGGCAGCCCCACCAGCACGGTTTTCGGCAGGCCGGCGGGCGAGACATCGACTTCGACCTCGACAGGGAGGGCGTCGATACCGAGGAGCGAGAAGGTTTTGAGTTTGGCGAGCATTCAAGCCCCTTCCATGTTTAGGAATGGCTGCTTCTGGCAATCACACACGACGGAATCACTGCGAGCACGAACAGCACTATGACCGCCAGTGCCGTGGCGGGATTTAGGTCGAGCGAGAGCAGAAGAACAGGGAAGAACGGAATCGCCAAGACGAAACAGCCTCGACGCAGACGAATGTGTTCGTCCTTGACAAGCATCGCTATGTACCATGAAAAGAAACCCGACGCAGCACCAATCTCCGTATAGAGACTGAAGTAAAAACGAACGTCTACTGGATAGAACGGTTCGATGGTTTGGGCGCATACGAACCACAGTGCACCTATGGCGATACCTGCCGCAATGCTCAACAAAGCAGTTAGAGTACGCATCATCGGAACCATCGCAGATTTGCCACTGCGGGTCTTTGTTTGGGGAACCACCTCAGGCAATAGGAACCGACCAGCACGGTTTTGGGCAGGCCGGCGGGGGAGACGTCGACTTCGACCTCAACCGGGAGAGCGTCGATGCCGAGGAGTGAGAAGGTTTTCAGTTTGGCGAGCATGGAGCCCCCGTGAATAGCGCGATCCCGCGGTTCCCATTGTGACAGGAAGCGGGGGAGTTCGCAAGGATAGCCAGAGGGAGGGGGGGCGGTTGGTTTTTCGAAATGGGGCTGTAGGAGGCGACTCCTGTCGCCGATCCTTCGGCCGTCTTCGGGCAATCGGCGACAGGAGTCGCCTCCTACAGTCGAAGACTGATTAGCCCTCGGTTTTTGACGCGACGGCCTCGACAAACGGCGGCTATCTTATTACAACGGTGAATTACCTGGCTGGTTAAACAATCCGAGGGGTTTGCCGAACATGATTATTGCGGTTCCGCGTGAAGGCCATCCCGGCGAGCGGCGGGTGGCCCTGGTTCCGGCCTCGGTGCCGGTGCTGGTCAAGGCGGGGATGGAAATCGTGGTGGAGACCGGGGCGGGGCTGGCGGCGGGCTATCCCGATCAGCAGTACGTCGATAAAGGGGCGAAAATCGCCGCGACGCGGGCGGAGGTCTTTGCCGCCGATATCCTGCTCCAGGTTCGAGCGGCGGGAGCGAATCTCCTGGCTGGCGGCGAGGGGGACAGTCCCATTTTCGCTGACTCGAAAATTGGGACAGTCCCCCAGGCGGCCGATCTGGGCAACTATCGCTCGGGCCAAGTGGTGATCGGGCTGTGCGATCCGTTGAGCAGCCCGCAGGCGGCGGCGGAAGTGGCGGCGAAGGGCGTTACGCTCTTTGCGCTGGAATTGCTGCCGCGGATTACCCGGCGCAGAGCATGGACGTGCTCTCGTCACAGGCCACGATCGCCGGCTATCGGGCGGTGCTGCTGGCGGCCGAGGCCCTGCCGAAAATCTTCCCTATGCTCATTACCGCCGCGGGGACGCTCAGTGCGGCCAAAGTTTTTGTGATCGGGGCGGGCGTGGCGGGATTGCAGGCCATCGCCACCGCACACCGCCTGGGCGCAGCCGTCTCCGCATACGATACGCGGCCGACCGTCAAAGACCAGGTGCAGAGCGTCGGCGGAAAGTTCGTCGAATTGCAACTCGACACGAAATCGGCCGAGACGAAGGGCGGCTACGCCCAGGAGATGGGCGAGGATTTCTACCGCAGGCAACGCGAATTGCTGGTGCCGGTTGTCGCCGCCAATGATGTCGTGATTACGACGGCGGCCGTGCCGGGCAAGAAGTCGCCGCTGTTGGTAATCGCGGACGCCGTGGCGAAGATGGCCCCAGGCTCGGTGATCGTCGATCTGGCGGCCGAGCGCGGCGGCAACTGCGAATTGACCAAAGCGGACCAGCGCGTGGTCGAGCACAACGTGACGATCCTCGGGCCGACGAATCTGCCCTCGGAGGCCCCCTTCCACGCCAGCCAAATGTACGCGAAGAACATCGTGACCTTCCTGCTGAATTTGGTCAAAGAGAAGCAGGTGCAGATCAACCTGGAAGACGAGATCATCCGCGACACGTTGATCAGCCGGGATGGGAAGGTGGTCAACGAACGGGTCAAGGGGTAGGGGCTAGGGGCTAGGGATGAGGGGCCGTTCACTGCCGACTGCCCACTACGCATGGCACACGAGAGAAACCAAAGGACGAAATGAACCATGTCGTTTGATTCAGTATTTCTGCTGGCCGCGACGTCTCCACCGCCGGGGGCCGAACATGCGAGGCCGGATTATCTGGCGTTGCTGTTCGTGTTTGCCTTGGCCACGTTCACCGGGCTGCTGGTGATCCGCAACGTCTCGCGGCTGCTGCACACGCCGCTGATGTCGCTGACCAACGCCATTTCGGCGATTGCTGTGGTGGGATCGATCGTGCTGGCCGGCCGCGAGAAGATGGATCTTTCCAAAATTCTCGGAACCGTGGCGGTGGTCGCCTCGATGACGAACATCGTCAGCGGCTTCCTGCTGACCGATCGGATGTTGAAGATGTTTAAGAAGCGGGAGCCGGGCAAGTCATGAACATGGACACCGTGAAAGAACTGATTTACCTGATTTCGGCGATTCTGTTCATCCTCTCACTAATGTGGATGAGTCATCCGAGCACCGCGCGGCGGGGAATCACCTCGGGCGTCGTCGCCATGTTGGCGGCAATCGGCGGAACGCTCTTGCTCCCCGAAATCCACAGCTATACCTGGATCATTATCGCGGTGCTGCTGGGCACTGTGCTCGGCGTGCCGCTGGCGATGGTGCCATTGACGGCCGTGCCGCAGCGAACCGCGCTGTCGCACGCCTTCGGCGGTTTGGCCGCGGGCTTGGTCGGGGCCTCGGAGTTCTATCTGTCGGTCAACCAGCTTCGCGAGCCGCTGAGTCGATTCGAGACCGGCGCGTTGGTGGCCGAAGTGATTTTGGGCTTCCTGACCTTCACCGGCAGCTTGATGGCGGCCGGCAAGCTCATGGAGATCATCCCGACGCGGCCGATCACGTACAAGGGGCAGAACGCCATCAATCTCTCGCTCTTCGGCGTCGCCATCCTGGCCGGCGTGCTTTTGGTGATCTTTGGCTGGTGGTGGTTGTTCCCGATCATCATTCTGCTGGCGCTGTCGTTCGGCGTGCTGCTGATCATCCCGATCGGCGGGGCCGACATGCCGACGGTCATTGCCCTGTTGAACTCCTACGCCGGCCTGTCGGCCGTGGCGATGGGATTCGTGTTGAACAACAAGCTCCTGATCGCCGCCGGGGCGTTGGACGGTTCGTCGGGCTTGATCCTCTCGATTATTATGTGCAAAGCGATGAACCGCTCGTTCGCCAACGTGTTGTTCGGGGCGTTCGGGCAGGTGCAGGCTTCGGCGGGCACGGCCGAGAAGGGGGCGGTCAAGAGCGCCACGGCCGAGGACGCCGCCGAGATCATGAAGGCCGCCCGCAGCGTGGTGGTCATTCCCGGCTACGGCATGGCGGTCGCGCAGGGCAGCACCGGGTGCGGGAGTTGTTCGACGCGCTGACGAAGGAGGGCGTGGACGTGAAGTTCGCGGTCCATCCGGTCGCCGGCCGCATGCCCGGGCACATGAACGTGCTTTTGGCCGAGGCCGAGATTCCCTACGACAAGCTGATCGAGATGGAGGCGATCAACCCGGAGATGCCCGAGGCCGACGTCTCGTTGACGATCGGGGCGAACGACGTGGTGAATCCGGCCGCCCGGCACGACAAATCGAGCCCGATCTACGGAATGCCAATCATCGACGCCGACAAGGCCAAGACGGTGTTCGTCATCAAGCGGAGCATGAACCCCGGTTTTGCCGGCATCGAGAACGAGCTATTCTACGCCGACAACACGCTGATGTTGTTCGGCGACGCCAAGGCGATGTTGACGAGCATCGTGCAGGCGCTGAAAGAGTAGAGCGCGGCCGCCGATTGACACACGACATCGTGACGAAATAGCCGGGAGTCAACGACTCCCGGAATGTGGTTTACGTTGCCCCGCTCCTCCGGGAGTCGTTGACTCCCGGCTATTGTCTCACCGCGGCCCGGTGTGTGCGCGGCGTGGCGCCGCTACGGTTCCACTCGCCGCAGAAAGAACCACGTGCCGGTCGCGAAGCTTAGCGGGGCCAGTATCAGGCAAGTTATCAAGTAGCACCGCCAAAGCACATCACCGTCCACGCGCAAGTGCAGCAACTCACTTCCAAGATAGATGCCGCTTCCAACAAGCGCCGGAGCAATTATGCCTCCACACACGTCAATCGCGGGACTTGCGACAAACGAAGAGAGACACCACGCGACGCAAAAGAACGTCAATCCAGTCGCCGCGATGTAGGCTGCTACCGTGAAGACCATCTCGTAAAGACGTTCGTCTACCTCTCGCGTTACACTTACCAGAAACAGAAATACGGCCATATTCACCAGGCAAATCATTGCGGTGACGAGCGAGACAAACAGGAGCTTGCTGGCCAGGAGTTTTCGTCGCGTGACGGGCAAGGAGTACAGGAACTGTGAGGACCGATCCACGCGCTCCCCCGAAATCGCGTTACCGCCGAGCAAGGCCAGGCCCAACTGACAGAGCATGAAGCTATAGCCGCCCGTCCCCGCGACGATTTCTCTCCACGGCGGCGTCCAATACACGGGCTGACCATCGCGGGTTCCGTCCTGAATCCAACGACCCCCAACGATAACCGCGACGCCGATCAAATATGGCGTCACAAGGAGTACCAAAGTCGCCAACACAATCAGCCGATTGTGCCGATAGTCCTTCCAGAGCAGCCAGTTCATTGCGTCGCCCTTTCTCCTCGAATGAAGTCCTTGAACAGTTCCTCCAGGCCCAGGTCAATCACGTCGGCGCGCTCGACGCCGTCGATCGCGCGGACTTGCTGGACCTTTTCCGGCGAGAAATCGCGAACGGTGATGGTCCACTCGCGGCCTTCGACCCGTTGCCAAATCACGCCGGGCAAAATGGGGACAGGCACCTCGCCGGATGCGTTTTTCGCCCCGCCGACGTTGGCGGGCTCGGAGCCAGTCCCCGTTTTGCCGGCCAGCGATTGATTCGGGCGAAAACCGTCGCGGAGCGTGGCGCGGATGCGCTTCGTCGAGGTGAGCAGCTCATCGACGCTACCCTGCACGACGAGTCGGCCGTTGTTGAGAATCCCGATCGTGTCGGCCAAGCGGCGGACGTCGTCGAGCATGTGGCTGGAAATCAGCACCGTCTGGCCGCGATCGCAAATCGTCCGCAAGACGCCGTCCAAAAACTCCTCGCGGGCGATCGGATCGAGGCCCGAGAGCGGCTCGTCCAACAGCAGCAACTCGGGCTCGTGCGAAACGGCCAACAGCAGCGACAGTTTTGTCAACATCCCCTTCGAGAGATGCTTGACCTTCTTTTCGGGATCGAGGGCGAAGAGGTTGAGCATCTCGCGGCAGGTCTGATCGTTCCAGGCGGGGAAACACGCCCTGCAGAAGCCGATGGCCTCGCGGACTCGCATCCAGCGGTAGATGCTGTGCGTCTCGGGAACGTAGCCGACCCGCTGCTTGATCTGCACCGGATCAAGTTGAACGTTGATGCCCAAGACGCTGGCTGTTCCCTCGGAGATCGAGAGCATTCCCATCAGCATTTTGATCGTGGTGCTCTTGCCGGCGCCGTTGGGGCCAAGGAGGCCGAAGGTGCTGCCGCGGGGGATCTTCAGCGATAGGTTGTCGACGGCCAGCGTGCGGCCGAAACGCTTGGTGAGACCGAGCAACGCGACGGCGGGGGCGTCAACAGTGGCAGGTTCGTTCATGGGCGTTTACTCCCGGTTTTGGCCGCGTGCTGCAAGGCCGCCGCGAAGATGGATTGAACTTGTTGGCCGCTCATGCCAGCGACCTGGCCGGCGCGAATGGCTTCGTCGAACGCGCGGCGGACGCCGTCGCCGGCCATCGATTTGGCGGAGTCGGCGCCGCGCTCGGCGACAAAGAGCCCCCGGCCGCGTTGCGAATAGATCAGGCCGTCGCGTTCCAACTCGTCGTAAGCGCGTTGCACGGTGTTTGGGTTGACATGCACCTGGATGGCCATGGCCCGCAGCGACGGCAGCGATTCGCCTGGCCGATAGACTCCGGCGGCCACCGCCGCGCGAACCGCCTCGGCGATTTGCAGGTAGATCGGCACGTGGCTGCTCGGATCGATGTTCATGTCAACGTCCTTACTGCACTAGCTTACTAATGCACTTATGTAGTTTATCGGGTTTTGATTGAAAATGCAATAGGCAGAGCCGGAATTTTCGAGGAAATCGCCTGTAGGGTGGGTCGAGCGCAGCGAGCCTCACCATTTCCGAGCGATTTGTGGTGGGGCTCGCTGCGCTCGACC